>CAVWVI010000005.1:0-164808 GCA_963758495.1 Oligoflexia bacterium | reverse complement strand
AAAATTTACAAAGCTTTTTCGAGAAATCGAAAAAGCTTTTGTCGTTTCTGGGGGTTAGGTTTCAAGCAGTTACGAGAGTTTCGTAGCTTCGACATTTCCCAATCAGTCGCGAGATTTCGGGAATTTCCTATTTTCTTCCTATTTTTTTCCTACGATGCGGCTCTTCTAAAATCGTGTTCCTCACACATTGAGACACGATTCGGAAAGGAGGGCCGAGCTATGTCCAGCAACTTCAAACCCCCATAAATAGAAAAAGCTCACTTTTTGAGGGTGAGCTTTTTCAGAATCTTTCGCGGCAATCAGTCTGTGAGCTGCAAACTTTACGACTGATATCCGCCAACCACCGGGGCTTTCTTGGCCGAAATCCCCTGGTCCGTACTCCCTTATGCTCGCGGAATACGGACCAATTGTCAAACACAAATAGAGCAACAAATGGCGTTACCGAACAAGCAAAGGCCATAGGGAAAAAAATGAAACCGCAAAGCAGCACCCACCCAATCATTGCAATCGCAAATCAAAAAGGCGGTGTCGGAAAAACCACAACCACGGTTAATCTGGCCCACGCTCTCACCTTACAAAATCCAAAACACACTCAAACAGAAAATCGAATCCTCATCGTCGACTTCGACCCACAAGGCAACGCCACCCAGGCGTCAGGGATCAAGCTGGAAACGGTACACGTCTCCATTTCTGATCTGATCAAGGACCGCTCTCTCGCAGATGACGGAGCCATTTACAAAGGTCAATCAGTCGACTTGATTCCTGCCACTCCTCTACTGTCCCAACTCGAACGCGAAATGGTCGGCATGACCAACAGCGAGTTGAGACTGGCGCAACGTCTGAGAAAACTCAGGGATCGCTATGCCTATGTTTTGCTGGATTCACCGCCTACTTTCGGCCCTTTGATGAATTCCGTTTTGAATGCAGCTGACTGGGTCATCGTGCCTGTAGATTCTGGCGTTTTTGCTTTGCAGGGAATCAAATCTCTTCTCGCTGAGATCGGGGAAATTCAAGCGGGAACAAATCTAACTGTGGCAGTTCTCGGCTTTCTCCTCACCCTCTGCGATAACACCCTGATCACTTCCGATGTGTTCGACAGTCTCCAGGAAAGCTTCGGTGACCAAGTCTTTCAGACAAAGATCAGGCGCTCCGTCAAACTCCGGGAAGCCCCTGCCCTCGGTCGCACAATCTTCCATCACGCTCCAATGAGTTCGGGTGCAGAAGATTATCTCAAGCTGGCTGGAGAAATCACAACGCGACTCAATTCGAATCAAGGAGGTCAATCATGAGCGGAAAATCTATTCTACGAAATGCGATTGGCAATATTCAACCCGGCAAACCCCTGATCCTTCCGAAGACTCAGACCTTCATTCCTCCCTCCCACCCCAAGATCCGGCAGGGACTTCGGCACCGATCGAAAGCAGCGGGCTCTGGAGTAAACAAACTCAGGGTAACTTAACTCAGGGTAATTGTACCCAGGTTGAAGTTCCCCACGTAGATCTAACCCAGGGTAAACATACTCAGAGTAATGCCACTCAGAGTGATTCTACCCATGCAGAGCCGACCAATGGCCCAGAAAAATCTCAAGGCTTCGACTTGAACGATCACTTAGCTGGCCGTCACAAGCGGCGCAGAGAGAAGATGATCGAGGGAGCTGTGACCCAAGGGGGTCTACTGACTCACGATGCCCAAACGAATCTGGTAACCCAACACCTCGCCGAAGGCTGGGGCCGCTTCGCGCATGGCCTGTCGAGAGTCTTACGAGCCCCTACCAAGCACAGATTGAAGCTCGTAGACATCGCCCTCGTCCTTACCGTCTACGATCGGACCATTGCTCAGGTCAGTCCAAAAATGTTCGCCCCCATCACCATCGAGGAGTTTGAACTCGAAACAGGAATGGACGGCTCCAATCTTCGCGCAGCTCTCAGGAAGCTCCTGAATAAAGCAGTTCTTCAAAAAATCTCGCACAAAACAGTGAATTTCTGGGCGCTGAATCACAGCTATTTTGAAGTCACGGAAAGGGTAATCGAACCCACGTTAAACAAACCCAGGGTAATCATACCCCAGGGTAATGCGCCCTGTGACAAAAAGGGTAAATCACCCCAGGTTGACCTGGGGCAAACGAACCCATCAAGCAGCGCATCAAGCGTCGGAAATCATTCAGAAATCGAGCCGCCTAAGAATCTTATTCAAGAATCTAAGAAAGAATCTCTCTCTTACGCAACCGACTTTCCTGACGACATGAGTGCACGCTGGGAGACTTTCGAAAAATCCGGAAAATTTGGAAACTCAAAAAAGAGAGAGAGATTTTTCAGGAACTCTTTATCACTCATGGAAAGCCCTTCTTCGACCTTTGCGGAACAGTCGTTAGCTTTCTCGAAGCCCATGGAAACGGGAAGGCTGGCGAGGAAGGAAAAATCCACAGCCCCATGGTCTGGATCAACGGCCATTGGGAGATGAATCTCAATCGGTACCAGAATTGGCTCAAGAGAACAAGCCCTGAAAGAGGCCCAAGCCCAAAGAGCCGAAAAGGAGGCCGCCAAGCAAGAGTACGAGAAAAAACAAAGAGAAGCGCAGGAGAGAGAAAAGCAGGAACAGGACGAATGGGCCACCAAAATGGAATCCGCCACTCGGCGCTCTTAAGTATCTACCCATGTCCAAACGGAGTTGAGTGGCTTTGCTGAAAAGGTCATCCAAAGTCTGGTTGCCCTTTACCCGAAGTTCCTGGAAGAAAATGGGATGGGACAGTCCAGTCGTCAAAAGCTTCGTGATTTCCCATTTTCTGGAAAATGGAGCAGGGAGGGCTTTAAAGCAACGCTCTTTTGACTCTGGAGGCAACGTGTTGCGCTCTCATGCTTTTCGCAAGATCACTTCCAAAAACACGAGGAAAGCATGACCCACCAAGAAAAACGAAATTATAACAAAGAGCATTATCAGAAAAACCGGGCCGATAATTTTGAAGAAAGTTAAAGCCAAGTACAAACCTAAACGGAATTCGATTCTGAACGTCATTCCGATTTTCAAAACGAAGAGAAAAGAGCCTGAAAATTCGGATCATCGAGAGTCGAAGCTTTTTCAAATCCCCTGGGGGACTCTCCTACTTCAGATTTTCGTCGCCACCATGACGGGATACTTGGTAACGGAGACAGCCCGGTTCTACGCCGCTGTAGATGGCACCCAAGCAGCTGCCTATATCAAGGCAATCATCTTGGAGGGGGCCGTCTTTGCCTTCGCCCTGATGAAAGCTCGAACGACAGGGACGGGAGCCCTCTACAAGCTCATGATCCTACTGATCTACTCGTACAGCGCCTGGGCTATTTCGAGTTCGGTCGTCCAAACCGCCTTCTCCCAGCGGTCACAGATCGCCTTTCACTCGAAATCAGTGGCCGAATTGGAAAGCGAAATCATGACCAAAACGGCCCTCCGAGACTCGCTCTTTGGATCGCGGCGTCTGACTCTAGGTCTCAGGATTGACCAAACCCTGATTGAGCTTAAATCGAAGCTCGAAAAGAGCCGGGAGGCATTGCTCCGAGTTCCCCAGGCAACCGTGATCTGGAACACCTTGCTCTCGCCTGGTAGTCCTGCGAATTCTCATCATGGCGACCAACCTGCTCTGTCTCAAGGAACTGGGGAGGCGCTACAGGATGAAGCTTCGAACCGTCTGAAAAAATAAACGGATTCTGAAAAATATAGAATCGGAGACAGTTTCAGATTTTTTCAAACTCTACAACCGCTCAAATTCAACCAGGGGGAAACAATGAAAACTAAACTAAGGGCATTAATAATTTTTTGGAGCCTCGCTTTAACTAGCTGTGTATCACCTCAAGACACGGGCTCAAACAATGGCGTTTTGAACAACGGAAGCTCTGAAAAAACTCTATGTCCAGGCGGTCAATCTGAAAACTTCTGACGGATATGGCGGAGGCAACGGAACCAAAGAAAATCCATACCTCATTTGCACCGTCGATCAATTCAAAACAATTCAGGGTGACATGGGGGCCAAACGATTTTTCAGACTGACTTCGGACATCGATTTTTCCAACGAGGTAAATCTACGAATTATCGCTATCGCCCCTTTTGCTTCCATTGACGGAGCGAATCACAAGCTGACCAATATTACGATCAAGCATGGCTACGGATACAAGGACAACGGACTTTTTGGTCAACTCGTCAAAGACCTCAATGGAAATCGAGACGAAATCAAGAACCTGATCATCGAGCACATTAAGATTATTGGAGATGGCACTGAGGACAGCGGTGGAGTGATTGCCTCAGCCAACTGGGGTGGAATCATATCGAATGTTCATGTCACCGGCGTGGTTCAAATTGAATTCCCGGATGCTGGACAGACTAGTTGGAACGCTGGGGGCCTGGTGGGGAGAAATTCGTGGGTCATTGAAGACTCCTCTTTCGATGGAGAAGTATCCGGGGTCTATAACGTTGGTGGTATCGCCGGGTTAAACGAGGGGATTATTCGGAATTCGAAATCGTCAGGGATGATCAGGGGAATTCGTGGCGTTGGCGGGATTGCCGGGGTCCATCTGAAATCTGGCGTGATGGACAATAATAGCTCAGTCGCAAGCGTTAGCGCAAATCAGTATTTTGGAGCTTTGGTGGGCTTGTTTTGTGATTCTGATGTGTACAGCCCATGTGGGATTTCGAAATAGTGGTATCTACACCGCCACCCTTATTTTGTGCTTCTTCCGGTATATCTCGGCATAGTCTACTATCTCGTCGATGAGCGTTACCACCGTATCGTTGAAGGAGACTAAATAGGCTCGAATTTCACCATTGGCCAAACCATAGCCGACAACAAAGTGAACTTCAACCCGCTTGTAGTCTTCCAGATCTTCGGTCACATTAACTCGCTTACTGAGTTTCTTAGAAAGAGAAGCAATTTCCTCTCGAATCGTTTCTTTGATAACAACTCGGAGACGTAGCTTAGCTTTGGAGCATAGTCCTCATTCGAGTGACAGCTGTCCCGTCATTATCAGACGCTTGCACAATAGTGATTGACCATAACGCAACATCATCCCCTAGACTCAAACTCAAGGAGTAGATCCGATGGCTCAATGGCTTATTAAGGAGTTCGCAAAGCTGACCAAAGTAACGGTGCGTACGTTTACACAGTTTTTTTCAATCACTGCGCTTCCAATTGATTGCAGATGCATAGCCTATAGGAAAAAGAAAGTGGGATTTCCCAGTCTCCAATCCTGCCCTATCCCGCCCCCGTCCGGCCAAATCCGCCTCCAAGGGCTTCAAGTCAGTCGTCTGAGGATATCCGAAGCCTATATTTAAATTTTTTCCCCAAGGCACTTCGGGCAATAGGCTAGGGCTGACCCTAGAGGAAGGAAACTTTCTCTAGGGGGTCCGAATCTAGTTTTTAACCTGCGCTCAAGTACGGTTTAAAATCACTCCTACGGAGTTTTTAATTCAGTGAGCGTTTAAATTAGAAATAATACAGACGGTTTTTGACGTTTATTTCAACTTCCAGCTATTTCTAGCTACTTCCAGGAATTTCTAACAATCTTGTAAATTTTTTTAACCGACTGCCCTTCGGGCAGGAATCCTTAAAAACAACTACAAGACAATGACCAAGGGCTAATTAACCCAGGGCTAGCGAGCACCCGAAGCCGACACGGCGCAACGAAATCCGAAGTACCGGCTCGTGTACGTAGCGGAGTGGCTCAGATACGCAGCAAAGACGCCGGCGCCAGCAGAACCGCTGCTCCAGGCGCCCCCGCGAAGCACGGCTCCTGCGGAACCGGGGACGATTTTGCCAACACCCTGAGCTGAAGTAAAACCTCCACTAGGTCCAAACTGTAATCGATGGTTCGCATCGGCTAAAATTGACATTTCTTGCCATTGAGACTGTCCACCTAGAGTGGGAGAATCAGATACCCATTGCCATACATTTCCGGCCATGTCCCAAATCATCTCTCCCGTACTCAAGGTATGAGTTCTTCTATTAATCCAATTAGTAGCTACTGAACTCTCATCTGTACCTGGCGCTAGTGCCGCATTAGAATTGCTATTTCCTCTAGACAATGTTCCAGTTCCAACAGGTCCTGCTCCATTATTCCAGTTTACTTCATTTGCTTCAATGTCTCGGGCAATCGTCATCCACTCAGCATTTGTGATTAAATGGTAGCCTTCGCCATTCGCTAAACATGCAGTCGCGGCATCAGCCCGATTAATATTTACCCATGGGGCTGCACCTTGTATTGATACAGCCGTTCTGTTTCCTGAATTTGAGGCCGCGTACTTCATCACGCAGAAGTCTTCACCTTGCCCCGGGGTGTTATAGGATTCATTGCCTGGAACCATCACATAGCCCTCTGGACAATCGATATTTTGTAATCGTGCGTTTGCGACACGGGTGTCTTTGGAATCAGGGGATTTCAATTCTCTGCGAGGTTTTCTCTTTAGAACCTTACAAATATATTCCTCCGCCGCCGGAAGACCTAGGTTTTCACAGATCCTCAAAGTGTTCTCGGCATCCGCCTTATCTTTGAATGATACTTCACCCCTTCTTAATAGATCTAAAATATATTCTTTGAATAACCTGCCGTTGAAATCTAATTCATGGGATGTCGCTTCAGACTGGCCAGCATGTTCTCCATCCTCAAGCATGAAATTGCATAGTTCGGATAATTTCCCATTTGGGTCCATGTGGAATTCTAAATTATCTCGATCACACCAAAACTTCTCGCCGTCCGAAGTACTAAAATAAACTTTTTCCACTGCCAGCAGTGACGAAGAAAAAGCAGACAATCCGCTTACAATAAACCCACTCAACATGATTAACTTAACTGCTCTAGTTCTCAAAGACTTCATAACAAACCTACTTTTCCAATTTCTTTCATTTTTAATTTCAATTCGTATCGCTAAAATTTCGAAATCTGACACATTCGTTTTACGAGCCCATTTCCAGCTATTTCCAGAAATTTCCAGCTATTTTGTAATTTTTTTTGTCCGCCTGCCCTCCGGGCAGGAACACTAAAAACAACTACAAGACAATGACCAAGGGCTAATTAACCCATGGCTAGCGAGCACCCGAAGCCGACACGGCGCAACGAAATCCGAGGTTCCGGGTACGTGCTCGTAGCGGAGTTGTCCAGAGTCGCAGCAAAGACGCCGGCGCCAGTACCGTGGCTCCAGGCGCCCCCGCGAAGCACGGCTCCTGCGTCGTACATGTAAATCTTTCCCGTTCCGTGATTTGAGTCGTACAAACCACTAGGTCCATACAGTGACCTAATGTCGCTCTGTAATGGAAACGTACCTACATCAGTAAATTCTTTCCAATTATCTCTTCTTGTTGTTAAATTATCTGCTACCCATTGCCATACATTTCCGGCCATATCCCAAATCATCTCTCCCGTACTCAAGATATGAGTTCTTCTATGGGTCCAATCAGTAGCTACTGAACTCTCATCTGTACCTGGGATTAGTGCTGCATTAGAATTGCTATTTCCTCTAGACAATGTTCCAGTTCCAACAGGTCCTGCTCCATTATTCCAGTTTACTTCATTTGCTTCAATGTCTCGGGCAATTGTCATCCATTCAGCATTTGTGATTAGATGGTAGCCTTCTCCATTCGCTGAACAGGCTGCCGCTGCATTAGCCTGATTAATATTTACCCACGGGGCTGCGCCTTGCCGTGAAACAGCTTTGCCGTTTTCACCGTTAGAGGCTGCGTACTTCATCACGCAGAAGTCTTCACCCTGACCCGGAGTATTATAAGATTCATTACCAGGAACCATTACGTAACCTTCTGGGCATTCCAGGCTAGCCAGAGTAGAATGACGATTGCTGCCTGCCATTTGAACGTCAGATTCTTGGTTCTTTTTGCGCGGCCTTCTCTTGAGAAATTTACAAACGTGCTCTTCCGCTAATGTTAAACCGAGATTTTCGCAAATGGTCAAAGTATTTTCTGCATCGGCGTTATTTTTAAAAGAAACTTTTCCGTGTCTTATGATATCTAAAATATACTTTTTAAATAGCTTTCCATTCACGTCTAATTCAAGCGCCGTACTCTCTGATTCCCCATCTCCAGATTCCATTTCTGACGAAAAATTACAAATTTCAGACAGCCTTCCCTCTGGATCAATATGGAATTCTAAATTAGCCTTGTCGCAGGCAAATGCTTCCCCATCTAGGGTTTTGAAATACACCTTTTCTACCGCTATTGCCGGTAGGGATTGAAGAGCCAAACCTGCTATAATCACTAAAAACAATCGAATTTTATTCACTTTTTTATTCCTAATTAATTTCATAAATCCTCTAATACTTCGTTTATTAAATTTTAACTTCTACCAGTGTGGCGCCTTAAGCGGCTTAAACTTCATTGGAAGCTGGTCTGTCATAGTAAATTTACCTCTTTCATAAGGCCCCCAGTTCCATTCCCATTCAGCACGGCATCTCTTACAGGTTATATGTGAGCATCCTCCATCTCGCTCTGTAATCACTCCACAGTGATAACAAGGGCGAAAACGGCCCTTCATATAATCTGGGTGATTTGGGTCGGCAGGTCTATTCTTCGGGGGAGCCATTGCTCCTAAACGTAAGAGGTTTTCAAATTCTTTCATTTCTTTTTCATAATTCGCACAATCACCCTTGTGCTCACTTCCACACTTAATGCAACCTTCATGGCCACACAGAATACAAGAGTAATACGCAGATTTTTCGTGAGGTTGGACTACCCGTCCTCCAGCACAACCCGTTGTCGGACAAAATCTCCAACCTAATTGCTGTGAATTTAGAATATCGACGCATCGATTGCGGACCTTTTTTGCATCTTCTTCACTTACACCATGCTCTACTAAATACTTTGAATAAACAGGACTTTTACAGCCTGGACAACGACTCACGTCTTCGCCATCACGATTGACTATCGTGCTACAGAAATATTCAGTACATTCAGAATTCGAACAAATCATATTACACGAACATCCGGCTGGTCCAAAGGGCTGCTCATCTCCAACCATGATCGTATCCAAACAAACCATACACGAAGCTATTTCTGAATGAGGTGAGATTTTGCTTAGATTGCTTGAACTAGAGGCACCCACTTCATCTGTTCTCGGTTCAACTATCTTCATCGCACTTTGAGACTGGTTATGAATTTCTTGCTCTTGTTCCTGGTAGTAAAGCTCCTTGGCTTTTTGATTCATCAAGGATTTGAGAGCACCTACGCTGGGAAGAAATCCAGGGTTTTGATTTTCTAATTGTTCACCTTCAAACGCGATAACGCTCTCTGATTTTATATTCAAGAGATCTGTTAAGCGAGTTGATAACTGGATAACAGAGAAGTACTCGATCCATTTACCTTTGAGTTGTGGTGTCCCCGCGGCTGTCAGCATATTTCTTAACTCCGATACTCCAAAAAATTGCTCTTCTCCCTTTTGAATAATCAATTGAGCCACATTTAAATTTGCCTTCGCTCCGGCCCAACCCAATGCAGTCCTTCCATCTTTACCAATCCCATTTAGATCGCACTCGTTCAGAGATATCGAAGCATCTTCTGCGTGCGAGAGAGAATTCAATATGAACTTCACAACCTCAACTTTTCCCTTTTCTGCTGCCAAGGTCAAAGGTGTGTGACCGCTGAAATTTAACGGCTGCTTCGGACAAAGATCAACACCCTGGCCCACCACGAGTGCCAACATTTCTAGATTACCCCGTTCAATCGAGGACATCAGGAGTGGCTCCAAGGGGCCTAGGTCTGTACCCTGCTCAAGCAAAAGTGCAATCACATCTGCGCGATCATTCTCTACGGCCCATGCAAGTATTGAACGGCCTTGAAATTTCTGGAATTCCTTTTTATTTAAGTAGGCTGCTTCTGTTCCTGGAAAGATTTGATCGGCTTTCTTACCTTGGTCTAAAAATACCTTCATCCATTTCATCTGTTCTTGCCCAAAGCTCTGCTGAGATGCTTTAGGGTTCCGGGCTTGCGCCAAAAGCTTGCTCAACGCTGTCCAACCGAGATTGTCTTGAATCGTTGCATCGGCTCCGTCACTTACAAGATCTTCTACAAGTTGAAACTGGCCTGATTCCACCGCCTGGATTAAGGGTGTTCTGCCGCGACCATCCCTTTGGTTCACCCAGGCTTGTTGCTTCTTTAGAGAACGAAGAATTAAACTTGTCAATCGCATTGATTTAGATTCAATTGCCCATGTTAGGATCGTTCGCCCCTGAAGCTGGTTATGAATCGAAGTATTCGAATACGCCTGAGAATCAGAAGGAAAAGAATTATTCAGACTGGCACCTGATTTTAGAAAAAGCTGTAGCACTTTAAACTGATCTTGTTCATTGGCTGTTGCTACTAGTGCCTGTCCTAAAGCCGTCCACCCAAAGCTATCTACATGATCGACCTTAGCGCCTTTATTGAGAAGCTCCTGCACGAGTCCCATATGTCCTTTCTCTGCCGCATAAATTAAAGCGGTTTTACCTTCTCGATCAGCTTGATTCACGTCTGCACCCAAGCTCAAAAGGCGGCGGATTATTGGAAAACCCAGCCCTTCTCGAATAGCCGAAATGAGAGGAGATCTTCCGTCTTCATCTGCTCTGGAGAGCATTGCCTGGGTTTCTGGATCTTCAAGGCTTAATGATTGTAGGAAAGCCTGTACAAGCTCTCTATCTTGAGATTTTAAGGCCTTTTGTAGGTCACTTAAATGATCTTGAGCCAGACCCAGGGAAGGAGATCCTGCAAGAAATAGAGCTGAAAATAGAATAAATTCATTACGGTTCATAGTGGATCACATTAATGCACTATTGTTAATTAATTAGCAAACTCGCTTCGACGTTTTTTTAGTATCTTATGGTTATCCGAATCGCCGCAAAAATACCGTCACTGAAGGTTGAAGTAGGGATTTGGCGGAAGTGCCTGGCAACTTCAAAAATCGTCACCGTGATAGAATCTAAGTCATCTGAACTACTTAAATTTCTATCGTCAAGGAGGACGATTCAAATGAGTCACCAGGCTTACTTAGAATACATCATCGCTTTAAAAACAACATACTGGGATGCAGGCAAAGGTAGAAAAACTCAGCTACTGAGCGACGCGATCCTCATTACTGGAAAAGACCGCAAAACAATTATTCGCTACTTAAATCGTAAATCCTTAGAAAGAGAGGCAAAACTGGGTTCCGATGGACGAGGCAGGCCGCTAGAGTATGACCCCCAGATATTCCTACCCCATATTAAGACCCTATGGATTCGAATGGAGCGCATTTCTGCTGAACGGATGAAAGCAGCACTTAAGGACTGGCTCCCAAGTTACGAGCATCCTGATTTTACAATAGAGTTAAGAATGAAGCTTGAACTCATGAGCAAAGGGACCTTAGAGCGTATGATCGCTATTCTACGCCTCAAGGATAAAGTTAATCGTGGCCTTTCCACTACCACTTCTGGAATTCGAGCAATTAGAAACAGCGTTCCAATCAATACCCTAGATTACAAAGTAGATCGCCCAGGATTTACCCAAGCTGATACAGTTTCACACTGCGGATCGTCAGCAGCTGGGCCATTTCTGAGTACTTTAACACTGACAGACATAGCTTCCACTTGGACAGAAACTCGCGCACTTCCTTCAAAAAAAGGCTTAGATGTCCGCGATGCATTTATTGATATTAGGAAGAGGCTTCCCTTTGAATTATTAGCAGTAAATACGGACTCTGGGAGTGAATTCCTAAATAATCCAATTGTAAACTATATGAGCTCGGATTATGGACGAAAGTCAATTACCTTTACCCGTTCTCGGCCCTATAGAAAGAATGACAACGCATACGTAGAGCAGAAAAATTACACTCATGTTCGTCAGCTCTTTGGTTATGATCGATTGGAAGATGTGACCTTAGTTGGGCTTATGAATGAAATTTATACCGAGTATTGGAACCCTCTTCATAATTTTTTTCTTCCTTCTCAAAAACTAAAAGAAAAAATCCGAATAGGATCTAAAATCATGAAAAAGTTCGAAGCACCTCAGACCCCCTATGATAGACTTATGACTTGCAAATACCTCTCAGACGAACAAAAGAGCCTTCTAAAAGCAGAAAAGGAATCACTTAATCCATTTAAGTTAGCTGAAGGTATGGAGCTCAAACTCTCCCAATTCTATGAACGGATTAGACAGATTAAAACAGCCAAGGAGGTAGCATGATAAACTTACTCTATTTAACGCTTCGCTCCTTGGTGACAGCTATTTATTGTCTGATACGAAGGTATATAACTAATATTATTGAATGTTTTTGTTCGCGTGCGTATTGACTTATGGGAAAAGCTCACCGGAATAATGACTTATAATCCTTAGGCAACTTGCCAGAGCTTCTTTCTCTTAACTAAATAAAAGAACTCTTCCAGCTTCTTTTCTAAACCTTTTGATAAATCAAATGGATTTAGTAACTGATACCGAAGTCTCATAATACCCTATAAACCTTGACTTACTAATAATAATAAGTTACTCTTTTTAGTAAGATGAAACTTGGTTCAGGCCTCTGGCAAGTAAAAGTTGAAGATAAGGCTGCGGAGGTCTTTCAGAGAAAAATCCTGACCCGCGATGACCTTGAAGTAATCAAGGAGTGGCGAAGAATTGTTATAGAAGGTGGACCGGAAGCTTTATTAAAAAGACCGGACATTTGGGCCGATCATCCTTTATATGGAGAATGGGAAGGCTATAGATCATCCAGCTTTAGTTACAAAGGTCGGATTATCTATCGAATTGAGGATCAAGTTGTGACTGTTATTATAGTACGAATTACTAAAGACCATAATTATAAGAAAAAGGAGTAACATATGGAGAAAAAGTTAAAAGATTTAATGGATTTTCTCCCAACAGATAGCACTACAGGAAGTACGATTAAGGCGTTTCGCAATAACTTTAGTATAACTCTGAAAGAGTTATCACGGCTAACTGGAATCCCAGAGTCTAATTTAAGTGCCATAGAAAATAACAAGCTTGAAATCGGAGTAAAGCGCGCAACGCTCATTGGAGCTGCACTGGGCATTTCACCGGAGTCTTTGTTGTTTCCAAATGGCAAGAGCCAGTATGAAAAGCAGGCAATACGCGTGCGAAAAGCCGCAAGTAGACTCCTCACGTCTAAGCAAGAGCAGCACAAGAAAGCCAGCTAATATTGGTCGTGAGTAGACCTGCTGTGGCTCTCCGAGAACTAATGTAGTAAGGCATTTTTGGGAATTTATTGCCATCAGTACGAAGGATTTTCATTAAACTTAATTCAGATGACTTTTTACATTGATTTTTTAAATAATTACTGCATAATTTACATCGCTTGCTAAAATTGCGAGCCTAGCTTTTTAAGGAAATAGTTATTGTGGAAAATTTAAAAATATCAAAATTCGCGATTTATCTCAGTCTTTTTTTAGGTTTAAGTCAAGCATCTTAGGCGGCTTTTACTCTAACTGTCCCGTCCCAGGTAATTGAACCCCTCTTCGTCCCAGCAATCTGGACCCCCCGGTTCAGCATTTCTTTTAATGCCTCGTAGGTTCGAGGTCAACATCCTTGATTTGTATTTTTCCTTTCAGCCTGTAGCTTTCCCCCTTGAAGATCACTGTTTCAGCTCGATCGAAGATTCGATCGATCGTGATATTCGAGACGACAGGGTCGTCAAAGACCTGAGGCCACTCTTCAACGTCGCGATTACTTGTGAGAATCATGGCCGAGGTGTGCTTACGGCGATCCATTAAATCAAAGATCTCCTCAGCAACTTCTCTCGGATGATGGACCACGCCCCAATCATCGATGATCCAGAGTTTTGAGGAGAGAATTTTTTTGAATAGATCGCCTAGGGAATTTTTCATTTTTGCCTCGATGATCTGGGCCTGGAGTCGCTTAGCTGAGCTACAGTAAACCCGATGCCCTGTCCGTGCCGCGAGTATCCCGATAGCGATAGCTAGATGGGTTTTCCCGGTTCCAGCGTTTCCCAAGAAAAGAGCGATTCGGTTTTGCTGGATGAACCCTAGAGTTGCAAGACGGCGGATCGCTGTCTCATCAATCTCGGGATTAAAAGCAAAATCGAATCCATCAATAGTTGTAGCTTCTGGGAATTTTGCTGCTTTTATCCTGGAATTGAGAGCATTTTCTTTTCTAGCATCCAGCTCTCTCTCTAGGAGTTCTCCCAGCCATCCCAACGACACGGCCTTCTTTTGGTTGGCCAGTACGGTGTCAATTTCTGTTGCGGCGATGCCTAGCTTGAGACTCTTAAGTTGTGAACGTATAGTTTCGATATCCATTTTTATTTACCCTTTCTTGAGTTTAGGTGCTGGTTGATTTCATGCCGCTCTTGAGTTGTTCAGTATAAACACTCATAGGGCGAATGAACTTTGCGGTAGCTACTTCCCTCCGATGTTGCGGTGGGTTTTGGCTTTCCTTAATTTTTGATTTCTGCAGTGTCAGTTTAATCAGACGCTCTACTAGGCGCGAAGATAAGGTGTTCATTTCAAGGGCTATACCTGCGGCCTGATCAATTGCTTCTTTCGTATAAGTTTTATCAAGCGATAGAAGTCCCCAGACGACCCGAGTATCGACAAATCCCTCACCACGACTGAGAGCTGCGCGAACAAATTTTTCGGTATTTTGCCCTATTTTTTTGGCTAGTGAGAGCAGCCCTCTATTCTGCTCTTCAAGCTTTTGCCATGACTTTTTGCAAAATTTCATTATAGGGATCACCCCGATTTCAAGTTAGGGATCACCTCAATTTCATCGTAGGGATCACCCTGATTTCACTATTGGGATCACCCCTCGGAGCGCCAAAACAGGCGGGTGTATAGTCCTCTTCAATTAAAAAGGAGAGAACTGATGGCCCGGAAAGGATTAACTGTGGCGCGTGTAGAGGATATTAAAAGACTCATTAGAGAGGGACAATCAAACAAGTTTATAGCGCGAGCTCTGAAGTGTCGGAGGACACTAGTTGCAGATCTTAGAACCCAAATGGATCAACCTAATGAAGAATTAGCGAGTCCAGCTAAAAGCCCACTTTGGATTGAACTTGTAGACTGGATAGAGATAGCTAAAGAAATTTCCCTAGGATTTGAACTCCTAAGAATATGGGAGGAGAAGGCAAGCCCAGTCACGAGTTATTCGAATTTCTGGAAGACTCTGCAGCGTAAGTTTCCCCACCTACTCAAAGCAACAGTGACCTTAAGGGACTTCGCTCCCGGAAGTCAATGTGAGGTGGACTATGCCGGAGATAAGATTGAATGGATCAATTCTCAAGGTGAGATTCATTATGCGCATATTTTTATCGGGGCACTGGCTTTCAGTCAGTATTTGTTTGCCTGGGCCTCTGAAGATGAAAAGAGTCGAAACTGGCTATTGGCCCATCAAAAAATGTACACTCACTTCCAGGGTGTCCCAGCCGTTACAGTCTGTGATTGCCTTAAGAACGGTGTAATTAAAGCCCACCGATATGATCCAGATCTGAATCCAGCTTATACTGAATTGGCAACTCATTACGGAACAGCAATTGTTCCAGCAAGGCCCCGACGCCCAAAGGACAAGCCTATCGTCGAAGGAGCTGTGAAATTGATCATGAGACTATTCAGGTGGAACTATAGACGACACACGTTCTTCTCTCTTGATGAAATTAACAGAGCACTTTCTGAAGTGGTGAAGCAGATCAATGAAAGAAGTCATACACGATTTAAAACTTCTCGATTGGAGCGCTGGCAGCTTCTTGAAAAGAAGGCTCTGAAGGCTCTCCCTGATTCTCCATTTGAATCCATTGAATGGACAAAAGCAAGAGTCCACCCTGATTCCACCATTTCTGTGGATCAAGTATTTTACTCAGTGCCATACCTTTATCGGGGAAAAGAGGTACGAGTTAAGTTAACTCAGAATCAGGTTGAGATTTTTTATGAAAATCAAAGACTAGCCATCCACGCCAGACACCGAAGACATGCCTCAAGAGTGATTCAAAATGATCATTTACCTCCTAATTCACAAGCATATCGTGAAGCTACGCCACAGAATCTATTATCACAAGCAAGATTTATTCACTCAGATCTAAGGTCTTTAGTGGATGACTTATTTAATGAAAATGCACTTGGGAATATTAGAAGAGTGCAGGGACTTCTGAGGGTTGCTCAGGAGGAGATCAAAAGCTCCGGAAGGGCATTGGCAGAACCTCGAATTATAAATGCCATTCAGCAGATGAGACGCTTTGAAAAAATCCGAGTGACCTACTTCCGAGAATGTCTCAATGGTCTTAAGAAACACCAATTTTCTCAGGCTCAGGATTTTAATATCCAGAGAATGCCTGGAAACCCCATGCTTCGCCAGGCAAATGCGAAGTCTGAGGTAGCAACCTAATATTGCCGCAATCAATAAAATAAGGAGAATAATGATTATGAGTCCAACTCAAATCAGACAACTATTGTCTGAGCTCAGGTTAAATGGAATTGCAGACACACTCGAGAAAACCCTAACAGATGGCACTCAGGATGGGTGGAGTTACTTAGAGTTTTTAGATGTCTTACTTCAAGCAGAGTCAGACCATCGGAACAAAAAGAAAATAGAGAGCCGAATCAAGAATTCCAAGTTGAAGCGATCCGCATCCTTCGAAGACTTTGACTTCACAGCCAAAAGAAGTATTACGAAAACGCAGGTAAAAGAACTACATTCTATGAAATGGCTCGAAGATGGCCGACCACTGCTCCTCATCGGGCAAACTGGCGTGGGTAAAACATATCTATCCCAAGCGATTGGACTCAGAGCATGTCAGTTGGGAAAAACGGTGATCTTCCTGTCGGCAAGCACATTCCTAGAGCAACAAATCCTTGCGAGAAGTACCCATAGCTATCTCAAATTCAAAGAAAAGCTCACAAAGCCCGACTTGCTCATTATTGACGATTTTGGACTTAGAAAATTTAATCCATTGGAGGCTGAAGACTTGAGAGAGATCTTAGAAGAGAGATCCTATGGGAAATCCACTCTTGTCACTACTCAGTTACCCCTGGAACACTGGGCTGAGGTTCTTCCAGATCCAGTTCTCTCAGAAGCAATCATTGACCGAATTGAGGGGATGGCTGTTCAGATAAAAATTACTGGCGAGAGTTATAGACGAATAAAAGCAAAAAAACTTGATCAACTTAAAGAGACGCAGTAACAATCGTCGCTTCGCTCCGAGGGGTGATCCCTACGATGAAATTCAGGTGATCCCTAACTTGAAATCGGGGTGCTCCCATCTCTGAAATTGCGCATTTTTGAGGTGGTCTTTGATTGCATGGGTAGATTCTTTCCCTGTCATTCGAGTGTAGAGTTCCAATAGTCTCCCGCGATCATAAATGGAGACCTGAGTGGGTGAGGCAATCACCACGACGTCTTTCCCTATGTGCTCATCGGCCACTGCGTAATATTTGTTGGCGAAGCGAACAAATCCATCCTTCCTAACTGTTGGATAGGCCACCTCCTCGCGTCCGTAGCATAAGGCTGGCAAAGGCTTGAGAGTGCTGACCTCGTTTTCTAAAAAAACAATGAGTGGCTTTTGGCAGGTCGTCCCGTGCTTTCTTTCGTAGATCGTCGGCAGCGCACACATGGAAGTAAAAAATGGATTTTTTATAATAGAAATTTTAAAAAGGGGCTGATTTAAGCTGCTTTAGCTTGAGATTGACGCGTCTTGAATTGGTAAGGGGAGAAGGGACCTTTACCCTGGTGGAGATCTTCAACGAGGACCTTAAAATATTCTCTGGGATTTACTCCGATCATTTTACAGCTTTCGACAAGAGTGAATAGTACTGCCGCAGTTTGTGCGCCACGCTTAGAGTGTGTGCCCAGCCACGTTTTTCTTCCAACAACTGGATTTCTTAATTGACGCTCAAGAATATTGTTGTCTATGGGGAGATCCCATTGAGTGGTGAATAAAGTTAATTCATCATAATAATCTAGAAGGTATGAGATTGCCCCTCCCATCTTACTCTTTGAAGAGTAGCTATTTTGAATTTGTCCTGCTCGCTTTTTCATCTCCTCAAAGATCGGGAGCATTTTCCTGCGGAGGTCCATCACCCCCTCAGGATGGAGATTTTTGGACTCTTCATTAAGATCATAAATTATTTTGTACTGAGCTACAAACCACTCACATTCAGGGTCCTCTAGGTCTTGTTGTTTTAAAACTTCTCTCGCCTCCTTAAATTTACGAATCGAATGGGCATTGCAATAAAGACACTGGATGGGTAGCAGACCCTTCTTTTTACGGATTTCGTTTGCCTCTCTGAGAGCTTTCCCATAGCCGCTATAGGCATCACTCATGAGATACTTGCAGATAGAATCAACTAATACGGCAGAAGCAACTTCTCCAGCACGAGTATCTCTGATTTCAAAGTAGACTCCTCGATCCATACTTAAAAATCCCCAGAGCCCCCAGTTCTTCTTCGGATCTCCCTCCAGCATTTTATGAGGGGTTTCATCGGCGTTTAGAATTTCCCCTGAAAGAACTTCTTCACGGGTAATTTTATAAGCACCCCCCACAAAATCTGCGAGATAATGGGTAGATTCAATTAAGATCTTTGGAAATAGCCAATCAAGCTTTCGATCAGATCTGTATTGGCAAAATAGTAGACCAGCTTCTACAATTATCCAAATAACATTTCAGAAATTATGGAACAATCTTTGTGGCTGGTTTTCTTAGAATTAGGATGGCCTCCGACCCTCCCCAATTTCTTGAGCTAGTTTACTAGCTTGGTGACTTGAATCATCTGCTCTCCTATTGCAATGTTGTTGCGAATCTCCTGAAGCTGAAAAATGCTGCTATCACACCGATCACCGTGAGAAACGCGATGTGCGTCCAGACAAACTGGAGATCACCGCCTTTCAGCATGATATTTCTTAGAATGGACAGGTAATGGGACAATGGATCGATGTAGGCCAAGAACTTGAGAGCTTTCGGTATGTTTTCGGTAGGAAACATGAGCCCAGAAAACATGATGGCCGGAAACATAAATAAGAAGCTGGCTAAGTTCGCCTGCTGCTGATTCTTACAGAGAGATGAAAGGAGCGCGCCAATCGCCACTGCGGTACAGACGAAGAATAATGCGGCAGTCATCAATAAAATTAAAGACCCACGGAGCGGGACTCCGAATACAAAGACAGCAACCGCGAGAGTAAAAGGAAAATTGCACATTCCCAAGAGGACGTAGGGGATTGTCTTTCCAAAAATAATTTCAGAAGTGCTCACTGGAGCTGATATCAGCATCTCGAAAGTGCCAGTCTCTTTTTCGCGAGTCATGGCACCCATGCAAAGCGTAAGAGAAGCCATCACCATGAGCGTGCATAAGACTCCGGGCACCATGAATATCGACGTATCCAAGGACGGATTGTACAAGACACGAATGTTGAATTGGATGGGGAGCTTTGCTTGCGTGCTGCCGAGATCGTCTTTGACAACCTGAGACGTGATCGCCGTGAGGTAGCTTTCTACCGCTGCCGCTTGCGTCGCATTGGTGGCATTGATCAAAAGCTGAAGATGGGCATCGCCGTGCCCGAGTGTGCTCGTAAAGCCTCCAGGCGGTGGCACCAGGACTGCGTCGGCTTGCCCTCTTCGAATGATTTCAGCCGGATCAGTCAGGGAAGTCTTGGCTGGAATGAACCACTTGCTCTGAATACTTCGCTCGTAGATGTCGCGAAGAACGGAATCCTTTGTATCAAAATGGGCGGCTAACCGGATATTCTTGACCTCAGTGGAGAGAGCGTACCCAAATAGGGTTAATTGAATGACCGGCACCACGAAAAGAAAAAATCTCATCTTGGGGTCGCGCAGACTCTGCGTTAGTTCTTTTCGGATAAATCCTTTGAGTGTCTGATTGATCATATTTCTTTCCTCAAGGCTCCAGGTCTCGCTTAAAACGCTTAGTCGCCAATCGAATCATGACAGCTGCGATGAGACAGAGCGCCAAGAGTGGAATCAGAAGTTCCCTTGCCGGTGGGCCACTCAGAAAACTTTCGCGAGCGATCTGCATAAACCAACGAGCGGGGAAAATCATCGTCAGCAAACGAAAAAAGAGTGGCATGCTTGCAATGGGGAAAACAAAACCCGAAAGCATGTTAGAGGGAAGCAGTCCCGTGACCATTGCCATTTGAGTAGCGACCTGTTGATTTCGCGTTACCACCGAAATCAGTAGCCCTTGGGCAAGGTAAGCGACCAAAAAAATGCAACAGCCCAGTGCAAATACTGGAATACTTCCCATAAAGGGGACACCGAACACTGTCCGGGCTAGGGCATAAGACATGATGATCGCGATGACGCCCAGGATTCCGTAGGGTGCGAGCTTTCCTAAAATAATTTCAATGGGTAGAACAGGTGTAGAGAGTAGGAGCTCCATCGAACCGTTTTCCCATTCTCTCGCAACCGTGAGCGCCGTGAGCATGATTGAAAGAATCGCCATCACGAGCGCGATCAGACCAGGAATAATGAACCACTTACTGCTGAGTTCAGGATTATACATATAGCGTGTACGCAGCTCGTAGGGAGAGGCCGCTGATGAGTCGGCGATTTCTCGATTGGCCGTGCTCTGAATGGCAGCGACATATCCAAGCACCGAGCTGACTGCTGTGCTATCGGCCCCATCCACAAGTATCTGGACACGACCCGTTCGACCCGCGAACACCTCTTTTTCAAATTGCGGAGGGATAATAATCGTTGCTTTCGAGCGCTCGCCTTGCACTTCTTGAAGCGCGTCTGCGGGCGAGCCGCTGTTATTTAAGATAAAGTACTCAGAGCTTCCGAATGTACTGAGTAACGTCCTTGAGGTCTGACTCTGATCCGCGTCGCTCACTGCGAGTCCAATATCGGTTAAGTTGAAGTCAATTGAATATCCATAAACGAGAATGGTGAATACAGGGAAAACGAGTGCTAGGATGAGCGTGAAAGGATCACGGAGGATGTGAAATACCTCTTTCTTTGCAATCGCCAGTGCTCGCTCAAAAACAAATTTCTCACTCACGAAGTACTCCTTTGGCCCGCGTTCGTCTTGCCTTCGACGCATCGAATGAATACATCCTCCAAGGTGGGGGCGATTTCTGTGATGATAAAATCTTTTTCGTATTTTCTTTTGCTCTGCTCCCAGCCCTTCGGGTCACTAATCGACGCGTGAAAACGAAGTCCATAAGCTTCGAAGTATGAAAAAATGGGGTCGTGCTGAAGCTTCGAGATTTCTTCGAATTTAACGATTCCCTTGGGCTCTAGCTCCAGCATGGGTTCAGGAAAAACACTTTTTTTCAAATTAGCCGAAGTATCGAGCGCGATCAGCTTTCCTGTCCGCATTAAGGCAATGCGCCCGCATTGCTCTGCTTCGTCCATATAGTGAGTGGTGACGAACACGGTTTTTCCGATTCCGGCAACTTTTCGGATCAGATTCCAGAACCTTGCACGAGCCGCAGGAGTGACCCCAGCCGTGGGCTCATCGAGGAAGACGATGTCCGGGTTGTGCAAGAGAGACGCAGCTAACGACACCTGTTGCTTCACACCGCCGGAGAGATCTGCCACCTTAGAGCTTAAGGGATAGCTAAACGACACCATGTCAAGTAGCTCTTTCCTTCGAGCGAGATAGGTGGTCTTGTCGAGCTTTCGCAAATCAGCCGTGAAGTTCAAGTTCTCTTCAACGGTCATATCGTTATAGAGGGTGAATTTTTGAGACATATAACCGACCTTCGACTTGATCTGATTCTCCCCGCTCTCAAATCCGACGCCCGCGACTCGCACGTAGCCGGAGGTGGGCTTGAGTAGGCCGCAAAGCACTCGGATCGTCGTAGTTTTTCCGGCACCGTTTGCTCCCAAAAATCCAAAAATCTCTCCAACTTCCACCGAAAATGAGACATCATCTACCGCAGAGAATTCGCCGAACTTCACGGTCAGGTTCTTGACCTCGACCACTGTGTCTCGTTTCATAAGCCGCTTCCTCCGGCTCTTTTGAGAAAGAGTTCATCAAAACTGCGGGCTCCTTCTCGGGCAAGAAGCTCTCTTGGCTTTCCTTCTCCGACAAACTGACCTTGTTCGATCAAATGCACCTCGGCGCATCGCTCGGCCTCATCCATGTAGGCCGTGGTCACGATAATCAAAATCCCTTGGTCGCCAAGTCGGTAAAGAAGATCCCAGAACTCTCGCCTACTGATCGGGTCAACGCCATTGGTCGGCTCATCCAGGATGATGACACGAGGGGAGCGGAGAAGCGCACAAATCAGGCCAAGCTTCTTGTACATCCCTCCTGAGAGCTTTCCAGCGGGACGATCAATGAAGTCGCTTAGGCGAGTGATCTTGAGAAGCTCCTCGCGACGTTCATTGTAGAGCTCGCCTCTGATACCATAGAGCGCTCGAAAGAACTCTAAGTGCTCGCCGATCGAAAGATCGGCGTAAAGGCTTTGCTGTTGGGGCATGTATGCGATCGCTGGGCGCACCTCTTCGAAATGCTTGATTTCTATTCCGGCACGAAACGTGACCGAACCTGTTTGCGGCTTGAGAAGACTGAGAATTATTCTCATGAGCGTAGTCTTTCCCGCCCCTTCAGGTCCGATCACCCCATGCATGGTTGAAGCTGCAAAGTCGAGCGTCAGGTTGGAAAGAGCTTGGGTCTTTCCAAACGCCTTTGAAACTCCCTGCACTTGAATAGAGATCGCCGCTTCGCTTGTCATACTCGTTATTCCTTGGGAAGCTCGACCTCGACGGTCATCCCCGGCTTTAATACTTCATCATCATTTGATCCCAGAAAGCTTACTTTCACGCCATAGACCAGACGTTCTCTCTCGGAGCGAGTTTGCACATTCTTGGGGGTGAACTCGGCTTCATCATTGACCTTCACAACTGTCCCAATAAAAGTTCGACCCGGCATTTCTGGCAAGCGAGCCGTCACCTTCAATCCCGCCTTGACATGAAACACATCGGGCTGAGGCACGTAGATATAGGCCCAAACATCCTTGATGTTCGCAAGCGTCAGGAGCTTCGTGCCAAACACGACTAGCTCGCCCGGCTCATGATATCGGCTTAGTACACTCCCTGAAATCGGAGACTGAAGATTGCACCACTGAAGTCTGACGTCAGCGTCTTCCTTTTTATTTTTTACCTGATCGAAAGTTTCCTGTGAGGCTGTCCCTGCTTTCAAAAGCCTCAAGTTCCGGTCATAATTAACTTGAGCCAGTTCAGAAGCAACTTTCATATCAGAACAGGATAATTCCACGAGAGGTTGATTCTCTTTAATGTGATCACCCTCGTGAACATAGATTTTTGATAAGGTCGAGGAAACCTGCGACGAGAGATCAACCTTTGTCGCCTCGACTGTGCCTGCATATCTAAAAGTTTTCGCAAACACTGTAAATTTCGCGAAAACGCCTGCTATGACAATGACCACGACAATCGCAATCAGGGTTCTCGGAGGCTTTGAGTTAGTTTTTTGAGTTGTCATGGTTATCTCCTGAAAGGGACTTGAGGGTTTCGATTTGGTTGAGAATCTGAGCGTCAATACGCGTGGCTGCTACTTTCGATTGAAGCGCTAGATTATTTGCATTCTGGACGTCCACGTAGTTGAGCTTTCCTGCTTTATAAGAAACATAGTTGAGTTTTGCTTCTTCTTCGGATTCCTCGACATCTTTGTACGCAAGCTGTCTCTGATCCTGGAGGCTCGTGAGCAATTCCTGGGATTTGCTAAAGTCACGGTCCAAATCTTCTTTGGCCCCTTTGGCGCGGTAGTCCGCTGCCTCAGCCTGACTTCTCTGCTGAGCTGAGAGAGCGCGGCTTGGATCGCCAAAGAACAAAGGCATAGCTCAAAGAAACGCCCACAGCCTCTTGCCAGTATTTCGGAGGATTCGGAAGGCTCGGTAGATTGTAATTGACCGCCCCCGAAACTTGGATGGTGGGCCCCTCCTTTCCCGACTGACTCTTTGCTGCAAGCTCATAAGCCTTTGCCTGAAGCTCTTGAGAGCGGACGGTCGGGTAAAGAGAATCGGCTTCAGAAAATCTTTCCTGGCCTTCTCTTTCGAGCAACTTTGAAAGAGGATCGAGGCGAACCACATAATCCACATTAGGCGTCCCCGGTGGCCCAGGCCGAGAGAGATCTTGGATTCATGCCGACCTAAGAGAGTCATTAAATCCCGTAAAGAAAGCGACAAATTGGCCTGTCTTTGCTTAAATTGAATTTCAAAGCTCAAAACCGCCCTTTGAGATGTCACGACATCCAGTCGAGTAGCCGAGCCAGCTTTGAAGCGAATATCAACGTCGCGATTTTGTGCGCGTGCTAGATCGAGTGACCCTTGAATAAGTCGTAACTCCTCGACTCCGAGTTGAACTTGAATATAGGCTGACCTTACAGACAAAAGAACTTGCCGTTTAGCACTCTTTACGTCTTGGTCACGAGCTTCGGCAAGAAGTGACGCCGAATGATACAAGCGCCGAGAGGAGAGTCCATCCCAAACGGTGTATGAGACAGCGGGGCCCACACTGTAGGTGGAGTTCGTGCCAAAGGGGATAGCCGGTCCTGGTCCAATAGAGACTTGAGGAATATAATTGGCGTACTGGTAGTTTCCGACGATGCTCAGTCTAGGAAGAAGGCTCTGAAATTGAGCAGCCGTCTGATAGTCAGCCGCTTGCCAATCCGAATGTACCGCCTTGAGAGTATTCGAGTTTTGAACCGCAAGCGACTCCGCTTCCTGAAAAGTCAGTGCGATTTCGTCAGCTCTCGCGCTTGCCGGAAAAGTCGCGATCCATAGACTAAAACTCAGCAGTAAAAGTACTCTCATAACTTCGCTCCTATTCCTCGCAAAACGATATCAATCCGCGCTTCAATGCTGGGTCTTGTCATGACCGTGCCTACGTCAAATATCTCAGATTGCGTTCCCACACGATCCAACACTCCCACCACCACGGCAGGTAGACCATAAGCACCAATGAGAAGAGGAATCACGTGCCTGACATCCTCAAAATCCAGAGATCCGTTGGAGCGACACTCCTCAAGAAGTCGCATTATAATTTGAGCGTGAGGAGGTACATTCTTGCTGCCGTAACGAATCACGGTGCGCTCGTCGTTCAAAATATCCTGTAGGAAGGAAAGCATGATGGAGCGGTTTTCATAGAGAGCTAGGCCCAACACGACCAAAACTTCTCGGAGCTTGCCTAAACTGTCCCCCTCGCTGGTGGTAACATTCCCAATTTTTTCCATGAACTCGCCGTAGACTTCTTCCAGCAATAAAGCCAGAAAGCGCTTTCTGTTCTTAAAGTGATAAGGAAACATGCCGATATTGACTTTGGCTTTGTTTACAACATCACGAACCCGAATCGCACCAAGTCCCTTGGTAATTGCGATTTCTCGGCCAGCGGTGAGCATGCGTTTATCAGCATCACCTATTGATCTCGTCATTGACCTAATTTATACTTATGTATAAGTGTAGTCAAGTATAGTTATACTTATGTATAAGTGCTGAATAAATTCTATAAAAAGATTAGGAAAATTGAAAGTCTTACACAAGAACTGAAAAGGAAGACCCGAAAATGAAAGTAGCCATATTTGATACCCATCGTTTTGAAAGGAAAGTCTTTGATGGAATCAATGAAAAATTTGGTCATGAGCTCATCTATTTTGAGCCCAGACTCACTCAAGAAACAGCAAAACTAGCAACCGACTTTCCGGTTGTTTGTGCTTTCGCCAATGACCAATTGAATGAAGCCACCTTGAAGATCCTCAAATCTGGAAATACGCAACTTATAGCTTTGAGGACAGCTGGATTTAACCAAGTAGACCTAGCTGCGGCTGAACATTTCGGGATCAAGGTTGTACGTGTCCCAAAATGTATTCTTTCAGGATTTGTCAGAACAGGTTCTTCAAGATGATATTCTGGCTAGACTGTTAACCTTTCCCAACGTCCTGATCACTTCACATCAGGCTTTCCTCACTCAAGAAGCTTTAACCAACATTGCCGAAACCACTCTTCAGAACGTCAAGGATTTTGAGGAAAAACGTCCGTTGGTCAATGAAGTTAAAGTATCTAAATAAAGGACAACTAATCCAACTTAATTTCCGACGAACTTTCGGGATGGGCCAGGTTCTCCAATCGTTGAAGTTTCTGTTTCACATCCTCTGGTAGGAATGTCCCAACACTTCCAGTAAAGCCTTCATAAATGCTTTGCTCATATCTTCGATAGCAAATCTCTGAAGTTGGAGTATGAGGAGCTTTTTTAATACAAGCTTCATAATAGACTTCGTGGATATCTTCGAGACTGAGAGGCCTTAGAACGTCATAAGACATACCAGCCATGAACAAAGCATCCTGACCGTACCTGCCATCAGGAAACTTCTGAAGGAGCTCGTGAATAACCGCAGTAGCCCTTAAATAGAGGACATCGGCTGAATGATCCATCGGATACTTCTGAAGCTCTCTGGCCTGAGCAACGAGCTGTATTGCTTCCGCATGTAGTCCTTCTTCTGTCAGAGCTCTTCTGGGAAGCTCCTCTTTCCATTTCACAATCGAGTCTTTCCACTTCACAGCGTCCTGCTTCAGGAAAAAGGGTGCCTTCTTTGAACCCACCACGCGTTCGACTAAGGCACGGGCCTGATCAGGATCTTTCTTAACCCTAACTGAAATTGCAAGACCGTATCGGACTGCTTGTTCCCATTCCAAAGGTCGTTCGATCGGAGCAGTAGTGTCATCAACAATTTTTTGAAAAAGATCGAGGGCTCTATCGTACTGCCGCGTAGCAGCATAGAATCGACCCTGTTCAATCGGATAAAGATTCTTTGCTGTCGGTTCTAGAGGAAGGGAAGAAAAACTTGGACCCGAATTATTTCGAGTATGGCAGGCAATACAGTAGCTCGAAACGTGATTGAGAATTCCCCTTGCATACGAGCGATTTCCGGATTTAAGAGCCCAATAGGCTCGCTTGGTCTCATCTTGAAATTGTTCCGAGATCATTTTGACCGTGGGATCGGCATCAGGGGAGAGTCCTTTTTTTGACAAGTCATGTGCTCGGTCCGCTAGTTTTTTAGTATTCTTTTCGATCCGGCTTTTATTCTCCGGCGCATTGAACCTTTGATCGCTACTGGTGTCAGTCGTGATTTCGACCAGTGTCTTATAAAGTTCCAGCATCTTTTCTCGCCATTGGGCAGTGTTTTTGACGATCTTACTCTCTTTTGTGCTGTCTAACTTGCTTTCAGGGGAAGGGGTCGTGACTTCCGCAAGAACCTTGGATTTTGCTCCTAGGAGAACAGACAAGGCTAATATTCCAAAAATCAAAACCCAGTAACGATCTTTCATGTAAAACCCCTTCCCTTGAGAGTAATTAGGCATTAAACGAATGTCCTGTTTTCCTATGAAGCCGCGATATATTTTCAATTCTAGGACCCGCTCTTCTTAATATAACCCCTTCTAGAGAAGCAGCTAGTGAAACTTCATGGATGACTTCGCTTAGATTTTAAAAAATCAGAGTCTATTTTTCACCTATCATTAAAAATAAGGGGATGGGAGAATCCGTCATGGATCAAACTCTGGGAGCCTCTTTTCCTAGCTTGCATTCCACGTAACTATAACCCACCAAGGCTTTTAGACACGCGAGAAGTGGAGTTGCTACAATGATTCCGATGATTCCAAACAGAGTTCCCATCAAGGCTTGCCAAAATAGCAGAAGCGCTGGCCTGAGTTGAATAGCATGCTTCATGACATATGGACTCACAATATAACCCTCTAGGATGTGCACGCACAAATAGACAACTGCTGCATAGAGCAAGTGATGGGGAGATTTAGCAAGTCCCATGAGTAGACCAGGAACCGAACTTACAACCGCTCCAAGATACGGGATAAATGTAGCCAGGAACGTCAACAATCCCAATACGAGTGCACCATCAATTCCAGCGATCCAAAGTCCAACGCCAGCAAATGTTCCCATAATCAACATTTCAATAAAAATCCCGCCAACCCAATGTTTTAGACCAATCGAAATACGTCGCCAAACTTCATCGAAATTTTTCTCATAAGGCTTCGGAACGAAAAGACGAACACCCTTACGATATCCCTCAGGATCATAGACAAGAAACAGGGCAAGGATCGTAACAAGAATGATCGCTGAAACTGCTTCTGCAAAATTGATCACTATCGAGAACGCCTTTGTAGAAATCTTTGCTGCAGAACTCATCACCTCACTGTGTGAGCTTGAAGGTTCTTCAGACTTTTGGGACTTTTCGGACTTTTCATGCGAGGAAGTCGCTTTTTTAACCGAGCTCAACACACCGGCTGACTCTTCAGCTCCAGCGACCCATTGCCGCACTTTTTTTGCAGCCGTGGGAACCTGATCTTTCAGAAGTTCCACTTGTTGGGAAACGACAGACGATGCAAGAACCACAAGAGCCAGAATGATTCCCAGCATCGCCAATAAAGTTAGAAGAACTGAAATGCCGCGAGAAACAAATCGATTCATGAAATTGACAGGAAAACTGATGAGCACAGCTAAGACGATTGAGAAAAACCCAAGCAAAATTACGTCCCGAGCTACAAATGCAGCAAATAATATCGCTGCTAAAAGAAGGAGGCGAGCGGGCATTCCGAATTCGTCAATCATCGGTGCTTATCATAGCGAGAATAGGTTTCTTGATCTTTCCTTCGATCATTTGACCAAAGACTCTCTGCGCATCACGGAAGGAATAAATCTCTGCTCCCCCTAGCGGAACCATCTTGCTCCCCACTTCGGCTACGACCTTCTTGAGCAACGCTCCAGACTGTGAAGACGTAAGATAAAGAGTATTCAATCCATAATGGGTGAGTTGCTTACGATAGAATTGTAGAAGATTGAACGAAACTCGGTGATCCGAGATTGAAGCGATTGTAACGAGACTTCCAAATTCAGCGAGGGATTCTAATGTCGGCTCAAAGGTTGAGCCACCTACCATATTGAGGGCGAAATCAACTCCTCCGCCCTCCGTGATATTCATAATCTCTTTTTTAATATCAAGGGTTTTAGTGACATCGATAAATCTTCCATTTTGAAGCAACTTAGGGAGAGACCGAACCTCTACTTCGCCGCGGGTCGTGCGAATCACTTTAGCACCGCGGTGACTTGCAATCTGGGTGGCAGCTGACCCTACAGCGCCTGTTCCTCCGACAAGAAGAATAGTTTTTCCAGTGAGGTTATAACCGAACTTTTCGACCGCGCTCATAGCCGTCACAAAGGGCACACCTAGAGTGGAGGCTTGTGCTAGATCCAGATCCTTAGGGAGTGGGACCGCCGCGTCAGCAGGAACTACCACATACTCAGCATAGGCTCCATCGCGCTCGAAACCCAGGTCGCCTCCAGTACCCCAGACCTTCTCTCCGATTCGATGCATGGAGCCTTCAACAATCTCTCCTGCGAAATCGCGACCGATAATCCTAGGTAGACGTGTGTTCGTCATGGAGCCTTGGAAGTTTTTTATATCACTAGGATTGACCGCAGCAAAGGCGACTTTAATCAAGACCTCGCCTTCTTTAGGTTGCGGTTTTTCTACTTCCCTGGGATTTAAGTCTGAAACAGAGTTGAAATGATGAATCTGAATTGCTTTCATGACGCCTTAGGTTCCTTTCATGAGAGAGAGTTAAACTGCTGCCTGATCCTAAGCTAGCCCAGCCCGGATCTTAAAACAGGAATAAGTCCTTGCAAATTTGCGGTATGGCGACCCATTCAGCTCATCGGGGCTTCGTTCTTGCTAGGACTAATGAACGCCCTGTGACCCTTGCGCTGTCAAACCCTACCGAACATGCTGAGTGTACGCCCGAGCAGGTCTACAAATAGTCAAAGGGCAAAGCGATCTACGCCGCAGGTGTACAGTTCCCCCCCCGTCCACTTCTTAGGCCGGCTCAGAACCGTTATGGCACAATGATTGAATCCTACAAATGAGTGAGGATTAAAACCCAATTACTCATAGCAGGAGCCCTCATTACAAGGAGACGAGGCATTTTCCGGGTTGAGTGAGTTTGCCGAAAAATATCAAGTGACGAGCGCCCACTTCACGGCGATGGGAGCCCTCAGTGGGTCCGAATACTCTGTTGAAGCGTTTAGATCCAGAAACAGGATTGGCTTTAATTGATCCAAGCCTGGGAAGATAGTTGTCTGAAAAATTACACGAATCTATAAAAACTATGTATGCAGCTTGATCAGGAGGCTATTTATGAGCAATATCACCACAAAAGACGGTACAATAATCTACTATAAGGACTGGGGAACTGGACCGGTCGTCACCTTCTCCCACGGCTGGCCACTCAATTCCGATGCCTGGGACGGACAAATGTTTTTCCTTGCACAAAATGGCTTTCGTGTAGTGGCTCACGACCGACGAGGCCACGGGCGCTCGAGTCAAAGTTCGCTTGGGAACGACATGAACAATTATGCTGACGATCTCGGAGCAGTGATTGAGGCACTCGACCTGAACGACGTCGTTTTAGTGGGTCACTCCACAGGAGGTGGTGAAGTCGCCCGATATATTGGACGTCATGGGTCCAAACGCGTTTCAGGAGCCGTCCTCCTTTCAGCTGTACCTCCAATCATGCTCAAATCAGAGACGAATCCAGAGGGATTGCCGATCGAAGTTTTCGATAAGATGCGATCTGATCTCCTGAAAAATCCATCAAAATTTTATCAGGATCTGGCTCGGCCGTTTTATGGAGCGAACAGGCAGGGCTCCGATGTCTCGCAAGGCACGCTCGATCAACTCTGGCTTTGGAGCATGCAAACGGGTCTCAAAAATTCCTACGAATGCATCAAAGCTTTTTCAGAAACCGATTTCACCGAGGACCTCAAGAAGTTCAATATTCCAACGCTGATCCTACAGGGTGAGGACGACCAGATTGTCCCAGTCAAGGATTCGGGGAAAAAATCCGCCAGGCTGATCAAAGGAGCAAAGGCCATCTACTATCCTGGCGCACCCCATGGACTGACTGCAACACATCAAGAGCGAGTAAACGCTGACTTACTTGATTTTATAAGGAGCGTTCAGAAACAGTCGAAGGCAGCATGAGCCTTTGACTGGCTTTTTGCGCTACCCTTCTAGAATCGACTTGAGCTTGTTCAGGCCCCCGTCGAATTCCTTGCCGATCATCTTGTCGCAGTTCATGAAAAGCCCGATGAGACTCATTGGAAACGGCGTCTTTCCACTCATTGCCCATTTGACGCGCGTCTGATTTGCTCCCACGCCTTCGACAGCCCAATAGGCCTGGTGAGTCGCCCGGAAAGGCTTCTTGAAGCGGAGCTCGAAGTCGATCCTCTTGCCATCGAGGATATGCGTGATCTCTTGTTCGCCAGAACCCATTTGTGCATTACCGTCCCAGGAGGCGACAAAGCCTGGCTGGCCATCCGTGCCCTGATATTCCAAGCGCGCCTGGGGATCGGCCTTGAGAAACGGATTCCAACTTTGAAAGTTCTTAAGCGGCTTGAGGTAGGCGAAGACCTGATCCTGTGTGCGGTTGATCGTGATCTCCCGCACGTAAGTGAAATCCTTGGAACGGATCGGCAGCAGGACGTGGAGCCTGGATTCGCGGAGAAAAAGGCCAAGCCAGATCAAAAGCCCGATCACCACGTGCAACCCAACCGGCTCGCCGATTCTCAGATGGGTGGCGATGGCACCACCGAGGTAGCCAGTGAGAACGATGCCACCTAGGATCGACGTCTGAGGAATCAAGTAGAGGAGAACCGAGATCCCCTCGAGGATGGCGAGCATGGGTATCCTCGTCTCGGGCCAGCCCATGTGGGCGACTCCCTGAAGCACCTGAGGACTGCCGCTGAACTTCATAATGAAGCTGAAGACGAAAGGCAAAGCCGCCAACGTCGTGAGTACTCTTCCGGTCCACACCCTCGTTTTGTTCTCGTTACACATGGCTTTCTCTCCTCTTTGATAATCTGAAATGGATGACTTCAAATTCTATAGGAATTCTATCATTGAAAGCATTTGAATCTTCGCGTTTCAAACATGCCAGAATCTTTTTTTTAATTCGCAGCCAGATCAGATGTCGCCGCCTAAAGCACTTTAGTACGATTCGCGCGCTTTTCTCTTCTGCGGTGAGCCGCTGCGACAGCTTCTTGGATCCTCTTTTCGCGAGTTTCGGGTTTGGCCGCGTCGTCGATGCGCCGGAGAATAAAATTCTGCTCACCCGGAGGGAGGGATTTGAAGTCCTCAGTCATTCTTTCCGCCCGCAAGGCGCTGAGCAGGTCTTTAGGATAAGTGACGTCCGCCCGATCGAGGACTGTGATTCGCACGCGCACTCGATCGCCGGTTTTGGTTTTGGTTTCTTTGCGAACCTTGGATTTGATGCGGATATAGTGCTGCCCTCCGCCGACGGGAAACAGGCTTACTTTGAAGGGCTCTGATTGATTCACCCTGGCCATGACCAGGACGGGGCCCTTAGTCCCCAGGGCCTGAGTGATTTTCGCCGGAACTGGAACAGCGCAATAATCCATTCCTTCAGCCCAGCTCTCGAGCTTCGTTTCAAACGACAGTTGCCGACCAGTGCTGGGTGAGCGTTTCATAAGTATTATTAAAGACGCTTTTCCTAAATTTTTGCAAGTGCTGAAGCACAGCACTTATCTAGCTCCAAAATAGAGCTCCAAAACTCGACTCGCAAATCTCTTTTCAATGATTGAAAGCAAAAGTATTTGTTTGGAAGAAATCGGCTCTCGTGCTTGAATGGCTCTAAAATCAACGGGGGAGATCCTATTTATGGCGGAATGGAATGGCGTAGCTGTTCGAGGGATGGGGCTCAGACTGAGTGCTTTACTGCTCTTGATGTGTTCTTTCATAAATATTCCTAATTCATTAGCAGATCCTACGCTTCCTCCGGGCTTTGCGATTTCCCTCGTAGCCGATGGTGTGACCGAGCCGACCGCGCTGGAATTTTCCCCAGACGGGAGGTTGTTTGTTAGCCAAAAAACCGGTCAACTCAGAGTGATCAAGGACGGGTCTTTGCTAACCCAACCCTTTCTCACGGTGGATACGGACTCCCAAGGTGAGCACGGTCTGATCGGAATTGCTTTCGATCCTGATTTCGTGAAGAACTCTTATATCTACGTTTTCTATGTCGCGAAAAGCCCTACTCTGCATGGACGAGTGAGCCGGTTCACTGCCAATGGGGATGTAGCGACTCCGGGAAGCGAGACTGTGATGATCGACCTGGATGATCGAGGTACCTCCATTTATCACGTCGCCGGTGGAATTCATTTTGGACTCGATGGAAAACTCTATATCGCTTCGGGTGAAAACGCAGGTTGGCCCATGATCGACAACGCTCAAAGACTGACTTCCACACTAGGTAAAATGCTCCGGATCAATCGGGACGGAAGTATCCCGGCGGACAATCCATACGTATCGCAAACCACGGGAATCAATCAGTCGATTTGGGCCCTAGGTTTTCGAAATCCTTTTAACTTTTCCGTGCAGCCAGGAACCGGAAAAATTTTCGTCAATGATGTCGGAGAAGCAATGTGGGAGGAGATCGATGAACTGACTCCGGGAGCAAACTATGGTTGGCCACTGACGGAAGGGATGAGTTCGAATCCTGCATTTACAAACCCGATTTTCACTTACACACATGGCGTTCAGACCAATGACAGAGTCGGTTGTGCTATTACGGGAGGAACTTTTTATAATCCTGTGATTCCGCAGTTTCCCAGTGAGTATGTCGGGAAATATTTTTTCATGGATTATTGCAATAACTGGATTCATCTCCTAGATCCCGCCACAGGAAACGAGACTTCCTTCGGAAAAAATGTCACTTCCAATCCCGTGGCAATTACCCCCGGCCCGGATGGCAGTCTTTATTTTACGAGTATTTGGTTCAATAATGTTTCTAAGTTGACCTATAGAGGCCCCCACTAGAAACGTTAAAAAGTCGCATGACAGTTCGTAATAAAACCCGAACGGTCTATTGACTCAATCGAAATATTTTATAGAATATATCTTACCACAATGAGAATAACTTACGCCATTTTGCTCCTAGTGCAGTTGTCGGTAGTAAGTTCTGTTTCATACGCGAAATGCTCTAGTGCATTGCAGCTTCAGCCGGATCATCCGCCTCAGAAGCTTTCTGATGCCGGGATCTTTGAAGACCTGACTCACCTCACGCCCTGTCAATCCGTCACTGAATACACTGTAAACTCTCCTCTCTGGTCAGACGGAGCCGGCAAGGGCAGATGGATTATTGTTCCCGGAAAAATAGACTTTCAACCCGAAGATCCGTGGAAGTTTCCGATAGGCACTGTTCTGGTGAAGGAATTTGATCTTCCGGCAAGCGCGACTCAGCAGATTCGGGTTGAAACCCGGCTCCTGATCAATTCGGCGGACGACCAATGGGACGGGTACAGCTATCAGTGGCAGGATGATCAAAAAGATGCTGTTTTATTACCGAATTTTGCATCCAAAACGTATCAAGTTTACAGCCCTGGCAGTCCCGGAGGCACTGTAAAACAAACTTGGACTTTCCCAAGTCGACAGATGTGTGTCTTGTGTCACAACTCCTGGACGGGCTATGTGTTGGGTGTCAGAACTGAACAACTCAATCTAAATAAACCAGGAAGTACAGCCAATCAGCTCGATCAATGGAATCAGAGTTCTTTCTTTTCTTCAAAAATAGAGAGTGGCTCCAATTATAAGAAGTATTTCAGTTTATCCTCCACGAATCAGTCGCTAGAGAACAGGGTGAAGTCCTACTTCGCTACCAATTGCTCTCAATGTCATCAACCCGGGAGTCCATTCAGGCCTCAGATTGATTTTCGCTTTAAAACCCCAGTGGCCTCCATGAACCTCATCGATCAGGTGCCCGTTTCCGGGGAGATGGGAATCCCCAATGGGGTTCTGGTAAGACCTGGAAAAAAAGAAGCGAGTATTCTCTGGGTTCGCCTCAATACGATGACGGCTTATCGGATGCCCCCCCTGGGGAGCAATGAGCTAGATCAGGAAGGGATTGCCTTGATCGGTCAATGGATTGACAACTTAAGTCCATCCAAAGTGTCTGAAAAATTTACGGGCGACTTCCCAATACTCGATCTAAATTAAAGGCTGCGCTAATGAGGGCCAAATGAGTAAATGCTTGCGGAAAATTACCCAAGGCCTCCCCCTGCGAACCCGTCTGTTCAGAGTACAGACCGAGATGATTTGCAAAACCAAGTATTCTCTCGAAGAGGAGTCGAGCATCATCGAGTCTCTCAGGATCTGTGGCTCCAGCGCGGGTCAACGCCTCAACGAGCCAAAATGAACACATATTGAATGTCCCTTCTTCGCCGGGTAGGCCATCGAACTTTGGGCCAGGTGGATATCGATAGACGAGCCCATCCGTGAAAAGCCCGCCTTTCGCCGGAGGCCTCCTGATAGCATCGATTGTTTTAATCATCCGCGGGTCATTGGGCGCCATAAAAAACACCAATGGCATAATCAGAAGAGAAGCGTCTAGCTCCGAACGGCCGTAAGCCTGTGTGAATGAACCCACATCAGCTTGCCACCCACGGGACATGACCTCTTCGTAAATCTGGTCGCGGACACGATGCCACTTTTCCATATCGGCAGGAAATGATCTCTTTTCAGCAAGGCGAATAGCACGGTCCAGAGCTACCCAGTTCATTACCTTCGAGTAGACAAAGTGTTCCGGCATTTTCCGCACTTCCCAGATTCCCTCATCAGGCTGCATCCAATTCTCGCAGATCCAGTTCATTCGAGCTCTTATTTTATTCCAAAAATCAAAAGATATGGGGGAAACGTATTTATTGAAAAGGTAAACTGCATCCGCCAGTTCGCCATAGATATCGTTCTGAATTTGCTGATAAGCACCGTTGCCAATTCTCACCGGCGAAGAGGCTCGATAACCTTCCCAATGAGCAAGGACCTTTTCTTCTAACGTCCTCTCACCTCGGATGGAAAGCATTACTGGCATGGGTTTCGTGGGACTACCAGAACTCGAAGCATAGTTTTGAACCCAGCTCATAAATCTCGTAGCTTCTTCTTTAAATCCAATACGAAGAAAAGCATAAACTGTGAAAGCGGCATCCCTCATCCACGTATAACGATAATCCCAGTTTCGCGTCCCTCCAATCACTTCTGGAATACTCGTCGTCGGGGAAGCAATGATTGCACCGGTGGGTTCGAATGTGAGCAGCTTCAATGCGAGTGCCGAACGATAGACTTGCTCTCGCCACCGTCCACGATAAGTGCACGCAGAAAGCCACTTCCTCCAAAAGCAAACAGTGATTTCAAATAACTCTTGAGCTTCATCGTCTGAAGGCGGTAATTCGCAAGTATGAGCATTCAGCTCCTTGAAAATGAATACCCGACTCGCCCCTTCATTCAGGACAAACTCTGCGTAAGCCCCTCCGTTTTTTCCTTCATTTTCTCCTTCTCTTCCACCTTCTCTTCCAATGATGCGAATGGGCAGGTCTGTGGAAAGTCCCATGGTTAATCCATCGGATACGAACGTGACACCATCTCCAGCTTTTTTGGCAATGTGAGCTTTTCGTCCGTAGTCGAATGCAGGAGTGCATTCGAGTGAAAAAGCTAGCGAACCACGAACACATTTCACTCTCCGAAACAAATGGTGATACCAAGGAGAATGAGGATCGAGCCCAACAGGCATAAAGTCTTCGATTTCCGCAATGCCGTCGCTGCAAAGGAAACGGGTCACTAAAATATTGGTATTTGGCCAGTAGAATTGCTTGTTCCGTAGTCGCTCACAACACCTGGGTAGAATTGAAAACTTACCCCCTTTTCGATCATCGAGAAGAGCACCAAATAGGCTCGGAGAATCAAAATATGGATAGCAGTACCAGTCGATCGAGCCATGAATTCCGACCAATGCAACGGTCCGCATATTACCGATCATTCCATAATTTTCAATTGCCTGATAAGCCATGAATACCCTAAAATCAAAACAGCAAACACCGTACCTAGAGCTCACGACTTGGCCCTTTTCTCGCACATTGGAATCCATGACACTCCAACAACCCGCTCTATTGCTTGCAGATGTAGACGGCACTCTAGTGACGCCTGAAAAACTCCTAACCGAGCGCACAATTCAAGCCATTCAAGCCCTCCATAAAAATGGGATTGCGTTCTCTTTTGTCAGTGGTCGTCCGCCACTGGGGATGAAGCATCTGGCGGTATTCATACGTATTCAGTTCCCTTACGCTGCTTTTAATGGCGGTGCCATCATCAGGCCTGATTTTGAAATTTTAAAAACACGCCCGCTTTCTCCCGACGTTGTGAAAAAAGCCGTGGATCTCATCCTCCAAAATGGGCTCGACGATGCGTGGATCTACACAGAGAATAATTGGTATATTCACCGACCAGAACTCCCTCGAGTCCGCACCGAACAATCTACCGTTCAGTTCGCACCCCTAGTTACACAAAGCCACGAAAATAGTTTCACGAACGTATTGAAAGTAGTCGGACTGAGCGAAGATTACTCCCAGGTGGCTCGCTGCGAGACGGATCTTCAGCACAGTCTTTCTGGACTCGCCTCAGCCACGCGATCTCAACCTTACTATGTCGACGTAACAAGCCCGCAAGCAAACAAGGGGACGGTCCTTGAAGATCTCTGCGTATATTTAAAAATTGCACCTTCGCAGACAATTACCATCGGGGACATGCCCAGTGACGTGCTCATGTTCAAGAAGAGTGGTTTCAGCATTGCTATGGGAAATGCTTCAGAGGAGGTCAAGCACACCGCAGACATGGTCACGGAATCCAACACCGAAGAGGGGTTCGCCAAAGCGGTGGAACACGTCCTCTCCAAAATCAAGAGGGCTTAAAAAGAGTGAGCATCGAAAAAGAAAAACGGCTAGTAGCTGAAGCGGCGGCAGCTTTTGTAAAGTCTGGAATGGTTGTCGGTCTAGGTACCGGCTCAACCGTTGACTTTCTTTTGCCTCCCTTGGCGCGACGCCATCTCTCCATTCGCTGTGTCGCATCTTCACCGCGCACAGAGCACCTCGCTCGCGAACTCGGTCTCAACGTTGTGCCTTTTGATCAACTCGATCAGCTCGACCTCGTGATCGACGGCGCTGATCAGATCGCCCCAGATGGATGGTTGGTGAAGGGGGCTGGTGCCGCCCATACACGTGAAAAAATCGTTGCAGCATCAGGAACGCAGTTCATCGTCATCGCAGACTCGAGAAAACCAGTCCCTGCGCTCCATGCCCCGGTCCCTGTCGAGTTACTCTCGTTTGGACTTTCGGCAACTCTTCGCCGACTTCAACCCATCCAACTTCGCGACATCCCTCGGAGCCCAGATGGTGGAATCATAGCTGACTACCTAGGAAAATTTGCTGATCCGGCTGAATTGGCGACCTGGCTAGAAGCAACTCCGGGTTTGGTTTCTCACGGACTATTCCCGCCGGCGCTTGTAACGGAAGCATGGATCGCACGGAACGGTTCAATCGAAAGAACGGTATTTAAGCCGAGCTCAACACCCCATTGATCGTGCGTTCACGTAGTCCACTCTCGCCAGCGAGTTGAACAAGCAACCGCAAGGTCTCATCGGTAATTCTGTTTTTCGAGTAGTCCAGGTAAATTGCATCCGCATGGCAGGTGAAACGCTCTGCCCTTTTATAAATCAATCTGTGTACCAATTTCAACGATTTGCTGTGTTGGCATTCCGTAGCGTCTTTCTTCGTGAACCGCATTACGATTGAGGTAAGAGAAAATCGCTTCAGGTACTCGCTGCACTCCACCATTTTTGGCAACGATTGTTTCGTGACCAATATAATAAGTCGCATTCTCAAACTCGAACGGGATCTGACCCGTTTGAGCCACCTTTCGAAGTACCGGTAGCAGGAGGGGTGTCTCCATGTAGCCAAACGATACGGAGAGTTTGTAGAAACCCTCTTCTAAAGCGGTCACCGTGAACCGCGATTCATCTGGCACCACGGGTCGAATCTCCTCTTTTACGTTAAGTAAGACAACAGTTTCATGCAAAGCATGACTGCGCTCAACGTGATGCATAAGAACGGGAGGCACATGGTCAGCATCGTGAGCTAAGAACACGGCACTTCCCGGGACTCGCGAGGAGACAGAACGAGAAATCTGAGGCTTAGCATTCTCGAAGGTCGAGTAACGGAGTGCGTATTGCTTCATCAGAGCGGTACGGCCATGGCTCCAAATCAGCATTCCTGCAATGAGTGTTGCACCGATCAACATCGGAACGTACCCACCATCAAAGAACTTAAAAAGATTCGCAGCCAGAAAGGGGATATCAAAACTCAAGAAAAGTGCGAGCGTAGCTCCGGCCTTCCATGCGCTCCAGCGCCAGGTGTGACGTGCAACAATATAATAGAGCACTGACGTAATGGCCATCGTTCCGGTAACAGCAATTCCATAGGCGGCAGCCAACTTGACTGACTCACGGAAGGTCAGCACAAGTAAGATGCATCCCAAGGCAAGCAACCAATTCACCTCAGGAATGTAAATCTGCCCCTCGGTGTGAAACGCCGTGTGCTTGACAGTCACTCGCGGAAGATAACCTAATAGCATCGCTTGACGTGTTAAGGAGAATGCCCCAGAGATGAGTGCCTGCGAAGCAATCACGGTAGCTGCACTGGAGAGTAGAACCAGGAAGTAAGTCGGTAGGCCCGTAGGTACCATGGCGAAAAAGGGATTCTCCGCCGCACTAGGGTTGCCAAGAAGGAGAGCACCCTGTCCCAGATAGCAGAGCAAAAGGGAGGGCAAAACAAGACTTGTCCATGCCCATCGAATCGGACGAATTCCGAAGTGTCCCATGTCTGCATAGAGGGCTTCTCCTCCAGTCACGACTAATACGACGGAGCCAAGGATGAGGGCGCCGCGGAGTCCATGGCGGAGAAAAAATGCCACCCCATGCTGAGGCTGCAGGGCTGCGAGAATTTCGGGATGCTGACTGATGTGAAAAATCCCGAGACCCGCCAAGGTGCTGAACCAAATGACCATAACCGGCCCGAAGAGTTTGCCGACGTCACCTGTGCCTCGCCGTTGAATTGAAAAAAGTCCTAAGAGAATGGCACAGGTTAAAGGCAAGACAAGCGGTGAAAGTCGAGGGCTGGCAATCGCGAGACCCTCTACCGCGCTAAGAACTGAAATCGCAGGTGTGATCACACCGTCGCCGTAAAGGAGAGCCGCGCCAATCACTGCCAGTAGAGCCATTCCGGTGACTGCCCCTTTGCGAGCTGAGGTGACCCGAAACCGTTCTGGCACAATGGCCAGCAATGCAAAGATCCCACCCTCACCACCATTGTCAGCTCGCATGACAAAAGTCAGATACTTTACCGTAACCACCATGATCAAAGACCAGAACATCAATGAAAGTATTCCGTAAAGATCTTCTATACCCGCATGGATGCCGCCGGCAGCAGCCAGGCATTCTTTGAGCGTATAGAGTGGACTTGTTCCAATATCACCGAAAACTACCCCGAGCGCTCCCAGAGTGAGTGCCGCAAAGGTTGCCTTGTGACCGTGGCTCGCTGCAGCGAGGTCGTTTACTGTCGTCAATGGTGTGGAGATTTCATGCTGTTCGCTGAGTGTTTTCATAGATCACCCACGCTAGCAAAATGGATTGGTTTTACCAGCGGTAAACCTAAATTCAGCACGATCTTAAAAAGCCCTGGTATTTTGTAGCAGTATCGCTTCCGGCATCAACCCAGGGCCGAAACCGGAAGCGATCTCATATTATACTGTTTACTGTAAAATGAACCGAGGTACCTCGGAGGATTTAGCTGTGGGAAGTCGAGTGAGTCGTTTACTGTCTAGGGTTCTCTCTAACTGACTGAAAAATACTTCCAGCTGAGCGAAATCAAAAGCGGTTGGATCATTGGGATGACGATCGCTGTACGTTTTTGAAATACTTCCATAGAGGGCGTTACAAGCAATTTCTAAATTTGCCACATTAAAATTAAAACCGACTGTAGAGGATAATTCCTCAGTCATTTTATTTCGATAGGCCTCTTTAATATTAGAAGTCCGGGTTGCCTTCTTGGTCTCTCTCGCGTCATCACCACAACAAAAAAACGAAACACACTGGTCGCCACAAGTGAGGGTGTCTTCTAATTCAGAATCTGGAAATAAGGAAAGATCTTGATTTTTTTGGATTGCAAACTTGTCAAAGTAAGCATCAATTTCTGGATAGCCTTGAGGATAATCCCGACAATATTTCCAGAAAGTGCTGGCGTGGGAGCTTGCAAACTCGAAGCCTTTTTCGATAATGGTTTTGACTGCTTCTTGGGAAGGAGCAGGCAAGACGGGCTCTTGTCCATTCGTAGAATTATAAGGAGGAGGTGCATCCGTGTTGCCACCCATATTCGGGTCAACTGGAGAGTTGACTACAAAGTTAGCTGGAAGATAAAAGGGTCGATAGTAGGCACTACCAAAGTAAAATGGATACCCTGCAAACAATAAATTTCTTCCATACCATCCATAATACCACCCAGGATAGAACCAGGGGTAAACGCTGCGACCATACCAGCCCCGACCGCCCCAGCCTGCGTTCCAATATCCAAAGCCGGGTCGCCAGAATCCGTGAGATCCCATGCCTCCGTGGAATCCACCGCCACCTCCGTGAAATCCACCGCCACCTCCGTGAAACCCACCGCCACCTCCGTGAAACCCACCGCCACCTCCGTGGAATCCACCGCCACCTCCGTGGAATCCAGCACCACCGCCGTGGAATCCACCGCCACCTCCGAACCCGCGTCCGCCTCCGCCTCCGCCGCCATGTGCCCACGCTCGGCAGGTAATTACCGCCGCAAAAATTTGAAATAGGACGAGAGCACAGGTCCACGAATTCTTCTTTAAGATTTGATGCACAAGATCTTCTCCTTTTTTGCCCCCACCCCAAAATTTCATTCTGACTCCTAGCATCCAAATAGGCGTTCGTAAAGGAGGTGACAAACTTGGGATACCTTTTCAATTAAGGTTGACGACAAGATAAAAAAAACTAGAAAACACCCCTCTAACCGGTGCTCGATTGATTGAGGGACTGGATTATGAATTTTAATAGATTTTATCGAATAACTACGGCATTTATCTTTGTGATTTGTGGCAGTGGACTGATACCCATGAGCGCTTATGCCATGGACGCCGATAGGGACTCGGTGGCACCTCCTTATGAATTGACGAGCACGGTAGCAAGTGAGAGGCAAGAAGCAGTTGAAGAACTCGATCACCTAGATCCTAGAGCGGCAGAGATCTTCAGACAGGCGATTGAAGCAGATCAAAACAAACGTGAAGAAAAGCTGCTAGCTGAACCTCGGGCTAAAGCTCGGGCTGAACTTGAACGACACCACAAAAAAATTCAAACTAAGTCTGTGAAAGCTGATAAAAAGGCTATGAATGCGGCTTTGGATGAGATCCTTTCATTCATGGAGGAGTGTCGGGAAAGATGGTGCCTCTATCAAGGAGGAAAGAGTTTACAAAAACTGTTGTCGATTCATCAAGAGTATTCTCAGTTCGGGGACGCGGAAAGACTTCGTAAACTTGATGACTTGAAAAAGGAAGTCCAATCCCAGTTGAATGTCATGCGAAGACTTCCAAAAACTGACCAACCCATCGAAATTCCTGAAACCGCACTGATGGCAGATGGAGTCAATGACGCTATCAATGGAGCGCTACATAAATTCTCTAGGCATTCACTCCGCTTTTTCGCACATATTCCATAAATCGATTCAGAGAAGGAGTGAGGTCACCTCGCCGCCAAACCATACCTGTTTTAAAAATAGGAGCATCTGAAGGAAGAGCGACGAAAGAAAGATCATCTCGACTGACCATTTCCGGCATAATCGAGATAGGCGCAATTCCAAGACCTACCGAAATTAACCAAAACTGAGTCGCAACAGTATTTGCGTACTGCCGAATTCGCGGCTCAAACCCCACCTTGCGACAGAGGCTATAAAATTCATCATAATAGTCGGGGGCAAGTTCTGGACGTACCAAAATCAAATTTTCATTGGCCAGATCTAACCAATCTACAATTTTTTTTTGAGCCATCCAATGTCGATGAGGCACTGCGAGTCTCATGGGTTCGCGTTTGATCACGTGAAAATCCAAAGAATCCGGAATGAAAGAGCTGACCCTCAAAAATCCAACATCAAGACTCCCTGAGCGCAATGAGTCAATCTGCTGCAAGGATGGGTGATCCATGAGAGAGATTTCAATATTGGGATTGTCTTTTTGAAAAGATCGAAGCATCGCAGCAAAGTTCGCAGTAATCACAGAGGGGATGACCCCAATTGAAATTCGACCTAAACTTCCCTGAGAGCGCAACTTCGATTTTTGCTGAAGACTATCGAGACTCCCAAAAACTTTTCGTGCGTCTATAAGAAAGTCTCTCCCCGCAAGGGTCATTCTGATTTTACGACTACTCCGATCGAATAGCTGTAAGCCCACTTCTTCTTCTAATGACTTAATTTGTTGACTCAGCGGGGGTTGGGCCATGTGAAGCCTCTTTGCCGCTCTACTAAAGCTGAGCTCTTCCGCAACTGCGATAAAATAGCGCAAGTGTCGAAACTCCATATCTACATGCTTACTATACTTTTTAGATATAGGTAAATGACTTACTCTATATTGGACCACAAAATAAAAAGGAAGCTATCATAGTGAGGACTAAGAATTGAACTGGGTCAAAAAAGTAGGATAACTTTATGTGGATCGTCCGCCTAGCACTTCGCCGACCTTATACCATCGCAGTAGCTGCAATTCTGATACTTCTGCTCGGTGTGATGGCAATCAATAGCATGCTCGTGGATATTTTCCCGGTCATCGACATCCCTGTTGTGGGGGTGGTCTGGAACTATCCAGGACTTTCGGCCGAAGAAATGGAAAAGAGAGTCGTCTTCCTGAGTGAACGCGGAATTACCACCACCGTCAACGGGATCTCGAAAATTGAATCTGAATCTATCCCAGGCATCGGGCTCCTCAGAATCTACTTTCAGCCTGGGACCGAGATCGGAGCTGCCATCGCTCAAATTTCATCGGTCTCTTCCACCTCACTTCGAAGCATGCCACCCGGAATGCAGCCTCCCGTCATTATCCAATTTAACGCGTCCAATGTCCCCGTAGCGCAATTGACCATCTTCGGTGATTCAATACCCGAAGAAAGACTTTTTGATTATGCGTTAAATTTCGTTCGACTTAAACTTTTCACAGTCCCTGGCCTCTCTGTACCCGCTCCCTATGGTGGAAAAGGGCGGCAAATTAACATCGATGTCAATCCAGGGATCTTGAACGCTAAGGGGGTGTCTACGAACGACGTCACCAATGCGCTGACCTCTTCTGATATTATCGTTCCTGCTGGCACGGCTCGCATTGGTAAGATGGAATACAATATAGCATTGAACTCCAGTCCTTCGAAAGTTGCTGAATTTGGGAAAATTCCTATTAAAGTCGTAGACGGTGCTCCCATTACTTTAGGTGATGTGGCTAAAGTATCAGACAGTTTTGTAGATCAAACCAACATCGTTCGGGTCAATAGTAGAAGAGCAACTTATCTCAACATTTTAAAAAAATCAGATGCTTCGACCCTCGATGTGGTGAGTGCAGCGTATAAACTTCTGCCGGAAATCAAAGCCATGGCTCCCGAAGGGTTCAAATTTCGAATCGACTTCGATCAATCCGTCTTCGTCCGAAATGCAATTAAGAGCGTCCTTCACGAGGCTCTGATTTCATCCATCCTGGTTTCGATTATGGTCCTCATTTTCTTAGGGAGCTGGAGAAGTGTAGTGACCGTGTGTACGTCTATTCCTCTTTGTATCTTGGCGTCTATTATTGGACTCAAACTCACAGGAAATACAATCAACATTATGACCCTGGGAGGACTCTCCCTAGCGATTGGTATGCTGGTCGATGACGCTACTGTCGAAGTAGAAAATATCCACCGGAACCGTGCCCTGGGTCTCCCTCTCACGGTTGCAATTCTTACTGGAGCTCAACAAATTGCGCTCCCAGCCATTATGGCTACCTTAGCCATCTGCATCGTATTTTTCCCCGTCGTCCTCCTGACCGGTCCAGCAAAGTTTCTATTCACTCCTATGGCCCTCTCGGTAGTGTATGCCATGATTGCGTCATATATTCTTTCCAGAACGCTCGTTCCAATCCTTTCCCGCCTTCTCATGGCAAGCGAGAAACACCATGAAGAAGGAGTTCACCTAAGTGGTTTCTTTGGAAAATTTGAAAAAAAGTTTTCGAGCTTCAAAAAGAAATACAGTAAACTTCTTAAAATTTCCCTGGAGCACAGGCGGTTTGTTCTCTTGATTGGCGTGGTGCTTCTACTGCTCTCTTCAACTCTCCCCTTCTTAATTGGTACGGACTTCTTTCCCATGACGGACACGGGACTCATGAAGCTCCACTTTAGATCTCCGCCGGGAACCCGTATTGAAGAAACTGAAAGGAACATTGCCCAAGCGGAAGAACACATTAGAGCGATTATTCCTCAAGAAGAACTGGCGACTATCAACTCTATGATAGGAATTCCTCTTTTCTATAACTTAGCCTTTGTCCCTACCGATAATACCGGTGGCATGGACGGCGAAATCCTGATCGCTCTCCACGAAAATCATCACCCTACTGCAAACTACATGAAGAAAATTCGAGAGGATTTGAATTTTACATTTCCCGGAACTACCCTCTTCTTTCAGTCCGCAGATATCGTGAATCAGGTCCTCAATTTCGGTTTAAGTGCTCCCATTGATGTTCAATTGGAAGATCGTAATTTTGATGAGTCCTATAAATATGCACTCCAGTTAATCGACAAAATAAAAGTCATCCCTGGAACCGCGGACGTGAATATTAAACAGATTTTTGACTACCCTACCCTCAAACTCAACGTGGATCGGATTCGTGCCTTGCAGTTAGGTCTCACTCAAAGAGATATCTCCAACAGCATGTTAATTTCGCTCTCGTCGAGCTCTCTGGTAGCACCTTCTTTTTTCTTAAATCCAGCCAATAGTGTTAATTATTCAGTTGTTGTGAAAACACCCTTGGAAGACCTAGCGACCGTAGGAGATATTCTAGGCACTACCATTACTCCCGCTACCCAAGCCCTCCCAAAAACTTCGGGTTTCCCTTCACCTTTGACTCTTCCTCATGCTCAAGCTCAACGACTAGGCAATTTAGTCACTCTGAATAGCGCTACGACTATGAATGAAATCAATCATTCAAATGTTCAAAGAGTTCTCAATATCACTGCCAATGTAGAAGGAAGAGATCTAGGCTCCGTCCAAAGTGCGATCGAAGGTGCCATCTCCTCATTAGGAAAACTCCCTGGCGGCATGAAAATCAATGTACGAGGGCAAGGGGAAACTATGAGAACCTCTTTCCGCAGCTTAGGGTTGGGAATCATTTTGGCTATCTTCTTGGTCTATCTGCTGATGGTGATTCTCTTTCAATCTTGGCTGGACCCTCTAATCGTCATGATAGCGGTTCCTGGGGCTCTGGTGGGAATCCTCTGGATGCTCCTTCTCACCGGCACCACCATTAACGTCGAATCTCTTATGGGTGCAATTATGGCGGTAGGCATTGCAGCCTCCAATTCAATTTTATTAGTGAGCTTTGCAAACGATGTTCGAATTGAAAAGAACCTCAATGCACTTGAAGCTGCATTCGAAGCCGGAATCACCCGCCTCCGCCCTGTCCTCATGACTGCACTTGCGATGACTATAGGAATGATTCCCGCAGCGTTAGGACTAGGAGAAGGCGGAGAACAAAATGCCCCTTTGGGTCGTGCGGTTATCGGAGGTCTTATCGTGGCTACTTGGGTTACCTTATTTATAGTACCCGTTGTTTACTCTCTCCTACGAACCGAACTCCCCACTAAACATCTTTTAGATGAAAACTTTCATAAAGAAGCAGGAGAAGGAATCAACCATGGAGATTAAATTCAGAATTTCCGACGACGGAATCAAGAAATTCTATCGCTTAGCCATTCGATCAGCGAAAACGGCGCCCCCCCAGTTTCGAAAAGGAGCATTCAGAATTGTCGCTGCCGCTTTGACAATCATTGTTCTCATGAGTAGCTGGAAGTGGATTGTCGTTAAACGAGAAGCTTCTGCGCGAGAAACTGAGATCAAAGCTGGACCGCGTGTCGCGACCACAAAAGTAGTCGAATCCAAGCCCCAATACACGGTAACCGTGATCGGTGAAGCACGACCTTTTCGAGAAGCGACACTGTATGCAAAGGTCAGTGGCTACTTAAAGTCAGTCCTGGTGGACAAAGGCGATGTGGTTCGCTTGAATCAGCAACTCGCCGTCATCGACTCACCTGAAACTGACAAAGACTACAATGCCGCAGCCGCAGATGCTAAAAATAAACATCGAATTGCGGAACGAATGGAAACGCTCGCAAAACGGAATCTTGTATCAGCGCAAGAAGTTGAGCAGTCGGATTCAGACGCAGAAATTGCTCAAGCCAAACTTGAAGCTATGGCAGTCGCCAAAAGCTACAAGATCCTTCGAGCCCCGTTTCCAGGCACAATTACCGCGAGATTTGCCGATCCGGGCTCCCTCATGCAAAATGCTGCCAACTCCCAAACCAGCGCCCAGCCCGTACTCACCGTTTCACAAATCAATCAATTGAGAATCTATGTTTATCTAGATCAGAAAGACGCCCATTTCGTTCATCCAGGTGACCCTGTGACGATCAGCCTCACAGATCGCAATGATTTTAAATTGAAAGCCACTGTCACTCGTCTTTCCGGTAGCCTTGATGAGAAAACACGAATGCTTCTTACCGAAATTGATGTTGATAACTCAAAAGGAGAGATTGTTCCGGGAAGTTATGTACAGGTTCTTCTTAATATTAGTCGCCCGGTATTTCGTCAGGTACCGGTAGAAGCTTTTGTTCTCCGCAATGAAAAATCGCTCGTACCTGTCATTGCCAGTGACTCTACCATTCATTTTAAGGAGGTCGAGGTAGCAAACAACGATGGGAGAATCATTGATATTCGATCCGGCGTCAACGAAGGTGAGCTAGTCGCCCTCAATATCGGTAGCGTTCCCGAAGGAGGGAAAGTCCGTCCGATTTTACAGGAAATTAAAAAATGAAGACTTATCCACTCTACATTACGGTTTTTAGAGCAGTTTTTATGATGGTTTTTATGGCAGTTTTTAGGGTGACTCCGTCTACCTATGCGGGGGAACCTATCACTGCTCCTTCCGCTATTCCTTCTACTATTCCTTCCGCTGCACCTTCCGTTATTCCTTCGGCAGGCGATCTTATGAACTTAAAGCCACTTCCTGGCAGGAGTGAATCCAGTCTTGAGACTCCCGAACATCCTATCGATCTCACACTCAAATCCAGTATTGATCAAGCGATTCACAACTCAACGCTGACACTCAAAGCCGGAAACGACTTTGAATACACAGGGGACCAACTTCTGCAAGCTTATGCTCAATTCTTACCTAATTTAGGTGTATCTGGAACTTATGGCTATCAAGCCGGAAACATCTATTTCACAAGTGCGACACCTACCGATGTGGTGACCCGCAATTCGGGAGCTACCTATCAGGTTTCAAGCACTCTCAACCTTTTTAACGGCTTATCGGATTTTTCTAGTTTGAAGTCTTCTATCGAAAAAAAGCGAGCGTCCATGTATTCCCTTGCTCGAGCTAAACAACAGATCACCTTAGACATCACTCAATCCTACTTCCAGGTGATCTTGGACCAGGACGTGGTCGGAATCGCCCAAAAGAATCTGACTGTCTCTCAACAAAGACAAGTTTTACTGGAGGAGCAAACTCAAGTAGGGGTAAAATCTTTAGCTGATCTGTTTCGCCAGCAAGCACAGACGAGTGCGGACGAAACTTACCTCATCAATTCAAAAATTAAAGCCAGAAATGATCAATTAGTGCTCATTCAAAAGCTCCGACTTGATGCGGCTCTGGATTATACTCTAGACCGCCCTCCGAATCTCAAAGAGTTCTTCAATTCTAAATATGATAACGAAGCTCATTTAGTGAACCTAGCCTTGGATCAACGTACAGATTTGAAAGCCTCCGAATCCACTCTTTCAGCTACTCAATGGGGCGTCGTGCAAGCCAGGAGCGGATACTATCCTCGAATCGATTTGGGTTTTAACCTTTACTCAAGCGGAAAAACTCTTTTTCAACAGGATGTAGATGGGGTTCCCTCTGTCCCCACGTATCAAGGAAGCCCTTGGAGTCAATTGGGAACTCAAAGCAATTACACCATTGGCCTCACTCTCTCCTGGGGTCTTTTCGATCGTTTTGTGACTCGACTGGCAACTCAAAAAATGAATGTGATCTCAAATAATAGCGAAATTGATTTCGAAGATCGAAAGCTCCAAGTCATCTCGGAGGTAAGACAAGCTTATGGACAATACAGAGCCGCTTTTAGTCAACTCGAGTCTTCTCGAAAAGGCCTCGCAGCCGCTACCAAAGCTTATGAAGTGATGACCGGCAGATACGAAGTGGGTTCTGCGAATTTCATTGATCTCATCACCACTCAGACGAGCTTGGTTCAAGCTCAATCGACTTGGGCACAAGCTGTGATAAATTATCAGTTACAGGGAGATCAAATGGAGTACTCACTCGGAACTTTATAGTTCGAACTCTGATCAGTCTCTAGCAAGCAATGACCTCAACTTCTTGAGTTTCTTTTTTTGCTCAGGTTTCAACTTAGGGTATGCAAGGTTCATTTTTTCGAACCGCTCGACGAGTATTTGAGAAATACTGAGGCGTGCATTTTTCTTGTCGTCACCAGGAACAATATACCAAGGATTGGTCTTTGAACTCGTATGTTCGATGCATTCCTCGTAGGCTGTTTGATACTGGCTCCAAAAACTACGCTCTCGAATATCACCTTCTGAAATCTTCCAAAGTTTCTTGGGATCTCGAAAACGATCTAAAAGACGCCTCTTTTGCTCATCTTTTGAGATATGAATAAAGATTTTTACAATTTCGTACCCCTGTCGATGAAGGTATTTTTCATGATTTACGATATCGTGATAACGATTCTTCCAAAATCGATTCCCGAATTTTTCTTCGTGAGGGAGTTTTTCTTGCTCAAGAAGCTCTGGATGAACGCGAGTAATCAGCGTCTCCTCATAATAGGATCGGTTGAAAATCCCAATTTGCCCTCGTGCCGGCATAGCTCGGTTGGCACGCCAAAGAAAGTCGTGATCTAATTCGATTGAGTTTGGTGTTTTGAAGCTGGTCACCGAACATCCTTGTGGATTAACCCCCGACATCACGTGCTTGATCGCACCGTCTTTACCAGAAGTATCCATTCCCTGAAAAATAATCAACATCGACCGTGTATGACCAGCGTAGAGCAAAACCTGATATTCCTCAATTGTGGCATGATTTGCCTGAAGCAGTTCATCATATTCTCTTTCTGACCGGTACTTAGACCGATACTTGGGTTTAGCAATGACGGGAACATCTGCTAATTTCAGACGACGGCTTGAAGTTATTTTTATATATTCGGTCATCTTTTTAGAGATTAGCAGGAGCTACGCCGAAAGCAAAGAGGCCGATTGTCAAAAGCCCGTCGTTACTTATTCTTTTCTCGCTTCAAGAACAAAAGTCTCTAACTCATTAATTTCAGGAGGAACAGATTTACCGTGTTGCTCTATACCTTGAAGTTCCACAATTTGGCTGTCTCCGGATTTAAAAGTACAGAAGCTGTTAAACCCAACCTTAGAAAGAATCTCCTGTAAAAATGAGGGGCTATAGATAAATTTATGGTCCCAACCATAAAAGACTAAATTCATCGAAGAAACATATGACTTTGGCTGATGAGGCAGAAAACTTTCGGCTACATAATCTATATATCGCTGATGTCCTGAATTCTTCGGCTCTCTTAGGTCGCAGATAAAATCCAAATTAGGGGTACCTGTTCGTAAAACTCCACCAGGCCTTAACACTCGAAAAGCTTCTTTAAAAAACTGAATCCCCTGGTCTAATGTTAAATGCTCAATGAAATGTTCAGAGAAAACATATTGAAATGACGCACTCGCAAAAGGAAGAGGTTTTAATGCATCAACATATTGAACTTCAGAATTCAAATGCGCTACGTCAATATTACACCATCCAGGAATAGGACGATTACCACAACCGACATGAAGCTTAGGAGAGCGCTTTTGCTCTTGGCACTCACTCAAATATTTTAGAAAATAACCTTCTCTTCGATAAAGATGCCAAGGCCTCGCCAAATATTTATTCATATGAATTATTTTCTACTTGATGACGTCAACATTGAAAAGCTTTATTTTTACCGGGTAGTACTCATCAAAAAATCTTTTCGAACGTAAACAAATTTAAGCCATACTTGCGCCATTAATCCTGAACTCGATATGTGTATTCAAGGTTCTGCCGGATTCTGCTTATTGCTTCTTCACTTCATTCAACACGTCCTATTAAAGAGGCCGGAACATCGTGATTCTCCAAAGGAGCATCCCAATATGAAACGCATGGAGTTACCATGACACTCGCCACTCCTTCGCGTTCAACTTCCTCAAGCGAGGCAGCGACATGTATGCCCTAAAAGCCATACTCGGGCATGTAAAAATAGTGCTAACAGTTGACCTCTACGATCATTTTACATGCTGAGTATGTGGAGCGAGTTAGTCCGTATGGAATTTAAAGGGTGTAGACCTTCACAGTTTATCTAACCGATCCTTTGAAACTCTTACAATTTCATCCCAACTATCTGTTGTGAGTATTTCTAAAATCTCTCTACTAACTTTCGGGTTGTAGGCAACTCTTAATCTCACTCCATCATCCGAATCCTTGGCAAGCTTTGCTAGAATATCCACAGGACATTTTCTTTTATCTGCGACGTCACTTCTAATTGAAGAATCTGTATCAATAGAAAGGAAACGAAGAATTTCTTCTGGTACTGTTTTATTATGAATTACCCAGGTTTTCATCTCTGGAAATTTTTCAATAACTTCGTACCAGACCTTAAGAGGGGCTTCTTCTGTGGCAGCCCTTAAATATTCATCGCGGCGTTCACTCTTTCGTAATTTGTAGAACTCTTCAGCTGTTAAAATCATTTAACTACCTTCAAATCTTTCATAGGAATTACTTTTCCAAAGTCACCTTTGTGCTTTCCATCCAAATAGTCACCATATTCGTCGGCATCTTTTATCCATTCCAGCTTATTCCCATTTTGTTTGAAAACCTTCCACTTTGACCCTCCATGACCTGCCTTATCTTTTGACCACCAAAGTCCGGTATGTGGGTCTCTTTCAATTTTACCTATCCTAGAATCAGGATGTACGACAACCTTATCGGAGTTATTTATTTCCCACTCTTTCCCTTGTGCCTGCCCCGCAGTTACTATGCAGACCTTATGGCCGAATTGAAGCGATTCAAAGTATCAGGTGATGGGGATAAAAATTTGATCTTGTTAGGTTACCTCCTAAGAAAAAGGAATTCGTATGACCGATCCCATTGAGCGTAGATCGATCACCATGGTAATTCCCATCCCTAACGTTTTTTTAAAGAAAGGGCTCTACCATGGCGAAGCACAATACTAAAATAACTCTAGATTTGGCACAACCCATTTTTGTGGGTATTGATGTCCATAAAGCCAGCTGGAGTGTTTGCCTCCTTCACTGTGATCAAACAATCGGGAGATTCACGCTGAAGTCAGATTTTGAGCAGCTCAGGAAGATTTTGCATCGATATGCGGATATGAAAATTTTTTCGGTTTACGAGGCGGGATTTTCTGGGTTTCATCTGCACTATCAGCTGGATTCAATAGGAGTCAAGAATATCGTGACCCCACCTTCAAAGATGCCTATTATGTCTGGCGACAAGGTAAAAACAGATCGGCGCGATAGTCTTAAATTGGCAAGTTTTTTAAGTAAAGGGCTATTGAAAGGAATATTCGTTCCGTCGCCGGAACAACTCAATCTCAGGCAAATACTTCGCACAAGGCAGCAAATTATCATTAAAAGAGCCAGGGCAATTAATCAAATAAAAGGGCTTCTCATGCTTAACGGTGTTCATTTGAATACCAGAGGCATCAGTAAACAGGTTGCCGCCACAATACTTGAGATGAATCTGCCTTCGATGGTGAAACTCTCAATCAAATTGTTTTTGGAAGAAATTGAATTGATAAATAAGCAGCTTAAAGAACTGGAGAACGAATATCTAAAAATCAAGGAAGGTAGATTTAGTAAGAATTTTCAAATCATCGAATCAGTGCCGGGCATAGGCCCTCTCATTGCAGCGTCTTTAACCTATGAAATTGGCGATTGGGGAAGGTTTAGCAATGAGAAGCAAGTGGCGGCATTCTTCGGACTCACCCCATCTGAGTATTCTTCTGGCGATAGCGTACACCGAGGGCGTATTACAGGTCAGGGGAATCCTACTTTGAGAATGTACCTGATACAGGCTTCCTGGTATCTCGTCGGCAAAGACGAAAAAATGAAATTATTTTTTGAACGGATCTCCAGGCAATCAGGGAGCAAGAAGAAGGCGATCGTTGCCGTAGCAAGAAAGCTGATCTGTAGAATCTATTCGATGATAAAGAATGAAAAGAAATATGAGGTTTGTTTGGCAGTCTAGGGCTCGTTGTTTGCGATAGGAAAAGTAATTCCGATTAGCAATGGCATTGATTCATGTGACTGCTGAACTTGTCACGACCTCGTTGCGTGATTCTGTACTCTCACTATTTGGGTACGGCCTGCAGAATGGGGCGTGATTTTTTTGATTCAAGCGAAGCTTGTAAACTGAGGACGCTCCAAGGAACGTACCTCGAATAGGAGACTGTGTGAATCGAACTATTGAACCCAATGTCAAGAAAGGGTCATATAAATAAAATAATAAATTAAGAAACTATCGCCCCTCCAGCTCCGACTCCTCGGATTTTCCGAGGAGCAAGCAAAACAGGCTTTGAGGCTAAATTCGGATTGGCCACTGACTTTGGAACAGATACTCATTTTCGGAACAATGGATGCAAATCTTCCATAAACTGGGACTAAGTTTGGTACTATCCACTCCAATAATATCAAAGGGCAATTCATCAGTAGAAGGTTCTACAGCAGACTCTGTTTTAACATTTTCAAACAAAAAAGTTTTCACTTTTGAAAGATTTGTCCAAGGAGCTATTTTTAATTCAAGTTGATTTTTCTTAAATACAACTGAGATTAGGGCGTGGGTACCATCACTGTTAAAAAGATAATTTTCTAGTTCAGTAGTCATAAAATTCTCCTTACCACTTAGAAAGCGTTTCTTTTGGATGTTGGTCGTGGGGAAGGTCCCGATCAATTTCGCTGCCCCTGCTGTCGACCCTTTGGCCCTTATTAATTCTACTACCTTTGGGTCCATATTTAGGTGCCTGAGTCCTTACAACTCTTCCACCTGGCCCAATATCCACTTTTGAGCCATCAGGATGTTTAAATGTTTCCCAGCCACCGGCAGTTCTTGGACCTTTACTATTGAATCCTGCCTGCTCCAGGGTCTCTCTGGCTTTTTCAGGAGTAAGCGTATCGATTATTTTTAATTTTTCCACCCCAGTTTTTACTTCAGAAAGTTGAGAGCCCCCCTTGACAAAAGGTCTCATAGGAGAATGAGGCGTGAAGTTTTTGGTTCAAGCGAAGCTTGCAAACTGAGGACGTTCCAAGGAATGTACCTCGAATAGGAGACTGTGTGAATCGAATTTCCAAGTTATCTAGCAACAGAGGATTCCAAAATGTAAATAGGTAATTATTTTGGAATATTTTTTTTAACTTCCTTTAAAATTTGATCCGGAGTTAATTTACGTGGATCGTAAAATAAGAGATTTAATATACCAGGGAAAATTGCACTAAGTAGTTTAATTTTCTCTTCTTCCTCACTTTTAGTGCTGTACTCATGATTTTTGATTGCTTTAATAATGGACATAGCTTCAGCATCACTGATCACATTGAATCTTCGACTAAAGTCAGGCTCTTCATTTTTCCATAATCCTGGAGTTTTTACCCCAGTAAATTCGTCCCATCCCTTGCAGTACTCCACGGACTTAGGCCCAAGAAGTGGGACAAAACTTTCGTAGGGTATTCTTCCATTAGAAGCATAATTGATTAAATTTTCTAAGAAACAAGTACACACCGCATCCTTAACTTCATCGTTTGAAGCCTCATCATGGAGTAGTGATTCAACAGATTGAAATACGTCTGCGGCGTTCTTATAAATTCCAGATGTTAACTGTTCTACTACAAAATCAGAAAAGTTAGTAATATCCCCGCTCATAGTAGGAGGTCGTTTTCGAAGCTCAAGGTACCTAGTGTATTGTTCTTTGTAGTTCGGCTCTACTTTCAACAAGAACTCCAAAAGTTTTTCTCGGGTATTTATCTTTTTTTTGCTCCTCGGGCTAACCATTTTCACATTCCTTGTAAGCTTTCTAAAAATGTTCCATCGTAACCGAGAAACACCCTATATTGCCCTTTGCCTTGGATACTCAGACCAAACATCTTTTCTGTAGGATCATATACAATTTGATAGCCCTCATCACTCTCAGGATGTTCTTTCAATACTACATACATCTGGATGGTTTGACCTTCATTGAATGAATCCTCAAGAATTTCCAGGTAGGGTTCAACCAGGCATTTCTTCAAATCTACCCCATGAAGATTGGAAATAGTAAAGTCACCTTTGACTTCCAGTTGGATAATCTGCTTAATCTGAACCTCTATTTCACCCATGGGATGCTCCTCCTAGTTTTCAAAAGGTACATGGTTATTGGTTTTGAACTGTCTTCCATCTGGCATTACCTCTTGAAAATGAACGTGTGGAACATTTGGTTCATGTGCACCGGCCAATGATCCATCATCCATTCGAAACTGTCGCTTTCCGTCTGTACTTCTAAATACACCTTGTCCTGACTTTCCTATCTCCTTATAACCCGGACCTACCCATTTCTCACCAGCCTGTAATGCTTCATCCGCACTCAACTTTATTTTACTAGTAAGATTGCCCTTTCCCTCTAATGTTTCGATGATGACTTTATCGACCTTAGTAGCTGTCGGTCCAGTAACAATTTTTATTCCGTGATTGGCCGCAGAATCAGCAAGTTTGCCTGCCCGAAATCCAGAAATATCCCCAACTGAACCAATCTCATTGCCGATGATCTCAGATTCCTGAGCAGCTTGAACTAAGCCTTTCCCGGCTTGGGAGATGACAGGAGCCAACTTCTGAGCCCCTTTAGCGATAGCCTTAGATCCTGTCGCGAGGCCTCCCAAAAGCACCGTCTCTCCCAGAGGGTCTGAGACAATCGCATCCTCAGTTTGAACATTACTCTGCTCCCATTCGTAAAGCATGTAGCCTGTAAGAAGTACAGGCACTGCAGTCGCCCAAAAATTATTATCAATCGCATTGCCTGCAGACATTCGCCCTGCATTCAGGCCCTGCTCTCCTGATGCGAGAAGTCCTGAGACTGCTCCAGATAATTTTGAAATCAGAGCAATGTTTCCAACTTTCGACGAAAAGATTGCCTGCTTTTCTCCTTGCGTCAGCTCTCTTCCTAGCTCTGCTTGTTTCACCTGAACGTTCTTGTAGACTTCCTCATTGAGGGGCTGGCTTAGAATATCGGCCACAATTTCAGCCGTCATAGCGCCTGCAGCAGCACCAGCTGCGGCAGAACCCACGTCCTGCCCTGTAAGCGCTGCTCCTCCTGCTGCAATTCCTCCAGCAGCGGCTCCGTGGGCTAGCTTATGTAGACCGCGCTCCCAGACACCATTTTTATCCTTGAATTGGTCTCCAATTTCACCTGCGATGACCTGACCTGCTGCTTGGCCTACGAACTGAACGCCAGCGCTCTTAAGAGCATCTTCTAGATTTTGTTCCCTAAAGGCTAGATTGACTCCCATGCCTATTCCGGCTTGGGTTCCTGCTCCTTCGATCTTACTTACGAAGGCTGAGGTGCTAGCTGCGTCCTGAGCGCCATTTAATTCGTACAAAGCTCCAGCGGAGAGGGTCGCTGTCACCATGTTCCTCAGGGTGTCGGTGTTAAAAATCTTACCCGTAATGTCGCCAGGGCTTTGTTGAGCCAGGACACCCAAAGTGAGTTGAGTCGCGATCTGTGCACTGAGGGATGAAATGGCAGCCGCAGTGGCAGAAGCCACTGCTCCACCTGCTGCGGCTTGAAGACCTAACCCTGCCACGGCGGCACCTCCGACTCCTCCTGTGGCCACAGAAGAAAGAATCGCCACAGTGGCTATCAGAGCGGGTCCAGGAGCTGAGATAGAATCATGCTCATGGGTGTGGATCTCATCTAAGATGGTTTGGATTTGCGCGACCTGATTTCGGTCAAACTCTAAATGATCAATGTATTCTAAAGCGTGACCCTGAGCCTCTTCGAGTTCGATTTTGGAGGCTTTGATCTTGAGGGGTCCTAGGGCTTGAAGTTGGTTGTAAGACTCGTCAGTTCTTTTGTCCACATCCTGGCTGATCCAGAAAGCGTTCTCACTCGATTTGACCGATGAGGAGTGCTTAACGTTCTTGCCAAGTTTGAATTTGACGGTTTCTGCTTCAATTCGAGTCTCTGTAGAGTCGAGCTTTGGAGCCTGGAGTGTAACTTCCTTCGCCTTCATTTCGATAGGTTGAGCGGACTTGAGATGGGCTCCCTTAAAGGTGCCAGTAGAGGTATGAGTGGTTTCGGTTTTCTTACCCTTCCAAAACCATGCTCCAGTTTCTTCTTCTTTCGTCTCTGAAACATGTTCTTCATCAACGACTCCTAAGACCTGAACTTGCTCCTTGGCCTCTAAGCTGATCTGATCTGCTTGGGCTTCAGTTCCTACAAGAAAAACCTGGTTTCCTTTGATTTTTAAATTCTTATCGAACTGAAACGACGACGCTTGATGTTTGATCGTTTTACGGGTTTCGGATCGTCCCTCGGAGTGAGACTCCGTCTTCGATTCAAGAGCAATCGTTTGATCCACGATCGATCCTCCGGCTTCCAAGTTACCTGAGCCGGCTTTGAGTTTAACAGCTTGGGTTTCAATATTCTTACCTGCTTTAATGGTAAGATTACCCTCATAGTCAAATTCTCGCTGGTCATCGATTTCTTCTATAAAGGTAGATGATCCTGTTTGCGTTCGCTTCTTTTTAGATCCAAGTTTGACATCACCCTCTAGCGAGGCAAACGCGGCGGATTTGCCTTTTTGATTTGCGTCCACCATGAGGTCGTCTCTAGCGATAATTGCAATGTTTTCACTTTGGAATGTGTGCTCGATGTGGATATCGTCTCTTAAGCGTTGGTCAGCAGGTTTTTTTGCAAGTTCCTCACGATAGCGAGTGGCAGCATCATCGATATCTTTGGCAATATTTCCTTTTCCAAAGAGGGTTTTTCTTAATGCATCTCCTAATTCGGTCCCCTCATGGAGTTTTTCTAACATCTGCTCCGTTGTGATGCCTGCTTCAAAGCGTCCTAAAACCTTGGCGAATACGTTACCCTCTCGTTCAGAGCGGATTTTTTCCTGAAGCTGGGTGGGTAAAATGAGGATCGGCTTGAATACGCGCACTCCCGATTCACGAGTGACAGATTGATAGAAGATCATAGGAGCTGCCGGAGCAGATTCGCGAGATTGCGCGGCCAGGGCTAGAAACTCATCTGATCGAGCAGGCTGCTTTTTTGATCCTAATGAAACACCCGTGTCTCTTAAATATTGAGTAGCGTTTTGATGGAGCTTGACTAAATAATCCATGTTGATGGGCTGGTTTGGGTCAATTGAGCTGCGCTTAAGTGTGTCCTGACAAGCCTTTTGGACCTGTGATAAAAGAAGTTCAGGACTCAGACTAAAAGCAGCCTTTCCATGAGGAAGCGGAGTCAGTCCCACTTCAGCTTCGTGAATCATGATATCCTTCTCAATCGATTTCATGAAGGCTTCACTTTGATCCGGGTTAAAAAAAGCACTCTCTCTCAGTTCAAAACCAAATCGATTCGAATTTTGTACGGAAAGTTCGGTTTCAAGCTGAGTGTTTCGATAGTACTTAGGTGATCTGAAATCTTGAATCTCAAGATCGTAAAGTGGATTTCGAAGGGGGAGATAGAATGGGTTCTTTACAGCAAGACAGAACTGACCCTCATCTTCCAAAAGAAATACTTCGCCGGTGGAGATGATGCTTTCGGTTTTAGGTCCCTCTATGCGGAGAAATCCTGATTTTCTCGTACTCAGTACGGATTTAAAATCTTGAGCTTGTGCCTCGCCTGGAAACACAATGGGCTTATCATTTACTGAATCTACGGGCGTGAACTTGACCTTGGAATGACTTTCATCAGCAAAAAATTTCGATGAATAAAGCTGAATGCCAGTTGGATTGGCTCCAATGACCTGTCCGTCGACGACAAAAATCCCCTCCTCAGAATAGTGGTCAGATTCAAGTGGGATGCTCTGATTATATTGAGTCTTTCCAAGATGACGAATCAGACTCAGATCTCCTTCTCCTTTTAAAATGAGATTGCCTTTAACTCGGATATCTGAAGAGAAGCCGTATTGCTTCTTGTCCGAATCCAAAATGAGGTTGCCTCCCACCTCCATTGTTCCAGAGCAACTTAAGGGGCCTTTGAGATAGCAGTCGCCAGCCGTTGCTAAAAAGGCATCTCCTCTACGAAGAAGAGGGACCTCTTTGTTTCCTGCTTTGACCTTTTGATTGGAGTCTTTCTCTAAAACTCCTACAGTGACCCCTCCTGGAGCTGCAAGATAAGTATCCGCAGCACTCACATTGCCGCGTTTGATGAGAAAATGATCGGTAAATGCTCGTAGGGAGTCGGCAAAAATTCCAACATTCCTTGACTGATCTTCTAAGCCGACAAAGATCCGACTGTGAGGCACCAAAAAGTGAATTCCCCCAGTAGAAATGAGCTGGGAATTGATGGAAACCGTATACTGATTGAGGTAGCCTCGATCCTTTTCAAAGTGGACTTGAAGATCCTGAATGACTTCCCCAAGGTGATTCATCTGCTTACTGATCATCAGCTGCGGTTTCAGAGCAACGGCATTCATGGATACAAGAGCTTGAGATTCACTGGCTACTTCATTCTGATCAGAATTTTGATAACGACAATAATCGGACTCCAAGAAACGAATCTCACCTTGGCTGGACAAATCGGAAGTCAGACAAAGGTTTCGTTTTGGATCACAATGAACGACGGTAGTGCTACATTGAGTGAGGGGATCTAAAGCAAAATCGGGAGCTACTAAATTCAGAAGTGGCGAGTGAAATTGAACACCAGGAAGTGATATTTTTACATCAGAAAAAATGGAGATACTGTCCTTACCTAAAAGCTCTCCTGATTTAAGCTCAGTGGGGCTGGTGTGACGTAGGGTGAGTAAGATCTCACTTCCTACAAGCTTACCCAGAGATGGGGCTGTCCCTTGCGCTGAAAAATTAAGTTCAGTAGGTCCATCGCTTCCAATTAGGCCTGAAGCGTTTTCTAATTTTTCACCCACTCGAATCGTGGTTTGTTTTGAGCCATGGATTTTTCCATTTTCGTTTTGGATTTCAATAAAATCGATATACAATTCCTGATCAGAAGCGATGGTGCCGTTTCGATTTTGTAGCTCAACTCCCAGGAGGGTCATTTTTTCTGCACTCTCTAGCCATCCCGCATTGATGAATTGTTTGAATTCCCCAAAGATTCGATTGGCTTTGAGAACTCCAGAAGCGGTATTTTCAAACATATTGATGGCAGCAAGAATGTCGCCCATTTCGATTGACTGAGCGGAGATGACCCCAGATTGGAAGAGGGAGACTCTTTCTGAGCCATTCCTCTCAAACTGCAAGGCTCCACCCACTTCGATCTCACCAGAATTATGAAAAGCTCCATGAGCAAGAGTGATCCTAAGCTGATCTGAGGACTCCATCCTGCCCTGGTTTTCAAAATCCATATCGATCAAGCTCAAATGATCCACTTTCAGGACGGCTCCTGGACGAACGAAAGATCTTGCAGATTGTTGTTTGGATTTCTTACTACCAGTCTCGGAGTTGGGTGCCCCACTGGGTAGAGCCCTGATATTCAGCTCTGGGCTTGACCAATGGGTTTCAATAGTCACCTCTGGAGCTTGAATGTTTAAAGGTAGCGCGAGAGTTCCTTTAAGCTCGACACTTTGGGCAGATCTCACCGTTAATTTTTGAATTTGGGAAGCTGATTTTTTTTGCTTCTTCCCAATTTCACCTGACTGACCCTGGAGAGTGACCTTGCTACAGGACTCATCCCAAACAGCCTTAACTTCGCTATTTTGATCGAGCCTAGTTCCAGTTTGGGATACACTTCCGTCATTATTACAGGGGAAATTCCATTTCTGAGTCGATCCAGACCTCTGACTCACTTCTACCTCTAAGACTTGAGAATCCTGTGCCTTTACAGTCACGGATTGAACAACGAGTGCAAAATGGGCAACGTTGGCAATCACGAGAAGCCGGGCAAGTCTTGATGAGGCAGTCCAACGATTTTGCATTTTAGGGAAGAGCATAGAAGTCTCCCTTTTTACTTGTTATTCCTTCGAGCGTTTTGAAGTGCATCAGCCAAAGCATTTTTAAACTCAGGCATATTGAGGAGTTGAGTGATTTGTTCTTGGGACCACTGAGTCTGTGCTTCAGCTCGGGGAGCGGGAGCTGCTTTGGGTGTTTCCTTTATTTTAATAAAAGCGTTGACGGTGATGTTTCTAGGGCGAGTTTCTTCCCCACCATCATGAGGGATTGAGTGCTTATGCCGATTGGAAGCCCCCCGGGTCTGAGCGCCATGCCAATGGGCACCGGCTTTGCTTCCATTATCATAGCCCCCGTTGCCGTGCACCCCCGGGTGAGAATGACCGTGAGTGTGGTCGGGAGTATCTTCTCCTGTCCATCCGGAGTGGTCATGCCTCTTAAAGATATCTCCTCGATAAGTTCCTATCGGCAAATTCCCGTCAGGATTTCCCTCGTCTCGAGGACGCTCATGGTTGGCAGATCTTAAAAAAACTCCACGAGCATCGGGAAGATGAGCTTCTGTCCAGAAATTCCTCAGTTCCGAGTCCCAAGGAACCTCCTGTCCACGCAAGAGTTCCCATTCTTTGCCGTGAAGCTGCTGGAACTGATTTTCGGATAAAATCGAATATTGAATGTCCCCTACGCGACCATCATCAGCCAAAACCGACGTCAGATTGATGAAAAGTGAAAGGATCAATAAAAAGGGACTTAATGCTTGTTTTCTCATACCATTCTCCTGTTGCGTTAAAAGTCAATCAACAGGAAGAATAACTAAGCAGGCAGGTATTTAACGCGTTGTGTTATGTACCAAAAAGTAGTTCTCCTTTCAATAGGAAAATATTTGATTGTCTTTGCGATACGAGCAAGATCGCCCTCCTTTCCGAAATAAAGTGCTTCCTAATCAAATGGGTATGGACGATCATCAAATAGTGACTCATCCGTCCACACACCCTTACGGCTGCGGAGTAAAATATTGATATCCAAAGGCCTTGATCCGAAAGTTTGGAGAGTCATCGCTGTTGTATTGCTGGGGCCATTCATGACTCAGTTGGACTCGACAGTCGTGAATGTCTCGCTTTCTGCTATACGCCAGGATCTTCATTCCTCGATCGCATCAGCGCAGTGGATCATGAGTGGTTATTTGCTAGCACTCGCTCTCATGTTGCCGCTCAACAGTTGGATCGTAGATTGGCTGGGAGCAAAGCGACTGTATCTAGGCTGTTTCTCCGCGTTCACACTCACCTCCCTTCTTTGTGGTGCTGCACATACGATGAATGAGCTGATCTGTTTTCGTGTGCTTCAAGGAATGGCGGGTGGATTGCTGGCTCCCTTGACTCAGATGATGTTAGCGAGGGCGGCAGGGAACCAGATGGCAAGAGCCATTGGCTACGCATCTGTACCTATTTTAATCGCTCCTACCGTGGGACCGCTTGTAGCGGGCGCAATTTTAAAATACGCTAGTTGGCCGTGGCTCTTTTATATCAATCTGCCGGTTGGAATTTTGGCTGTGACTTTGGCTGCTTTCCTTCTACCCAGCGACGAAGCCACCCTCCAAAGACGCCCTTTTGATTTTTTAGGCTTCTTTACGCTTTCTCCGGGGCTTGCTTGTCTCCTTTACGGGATTGAGGAGTTCTCTCAGGGTAACGGAATGAGGTTTCTTCTATCAGGAATCATTCTGATCGGTATTTTTATAGGGCACGCGAATCGAAAGGAAGAGGCCGCATTAGTTGATCTCGGACTGTTTAGAAACCGAATTTTCTCCACGGCAGCGATTACCCAATTTCTCACCAATGGAATTATGTATGCGGGGCAGTTTCTGATTCCCCTTTATTTGACGACTGGATGTGGGCTGACGGCAGAACAAGTGGGGTGGATGTTTGCACCCATGGGAGTCGGGATGATGTGTGTGTATCCTCTTATGGGATTTTTAACAGATACGTTCGGATGTCGTGCCGTGTCCTCGGGTGGAGTAATTCTCAACATCTTGGGAACGCTTCCCTTCGTGTACATGGCTCAAAACCAGATGTCGCCCGGTTGGGTGATGGCTTCCCTACTCGCTCGCGGTGCCGGTCAAGGTGCGACCGGCATCCCCTCGATTGCAGCCGCGTATTCTTCAATCCCAAAAGCCAAACTCAGTGTTGCAACAACAGCAGTCAATATTGTTCAAAGGCTCGGCGGCCCCCTTGCGACAACCGTAATCGCCCTTACAGTTTCTCTTTCAATGGCTACTCACTCCATCCCTGGGCCCATCGTCGGGCCCATCTCGGGGACGCAGTTCCTTGTACCCTTCGTAGTATTAATCTTCATTCAATTGCTGGTGTTAGCTTCGGCAAGTCGACTGCCAGTGAGAATCTCCCCAAGCTAACTTGAGGCACAGAATTTGCGATATAAATTACAAAACATACCTTCTAAGGAGAGACAAATGGAAAATTCTGAATTAGGAAAAAAACTAAAAAACTTAGTGCAGCTTGATATTGATGCAATCCATGCATACGAGCAGGCGATCGAAAAAACCGACGTTCCAACGGTTAAAACCCGTCTGGCCGAGTTTAAAAACGATCACCAAAAACACGTAAACAACCTTTCTCCTTTTGTTCAACAGTTTGGCGAACAAATCCCGACTTTTTCTCCAGATTTGAAAGGATACCTCCTCCAAGGATTTACAGCATTGAGAAGCGTGACTGGGACAGAAGGTGCACTCAAAGCCATGAAAACAAATGAAATGCTGACAAACAAAAAGTACAGTGAGGCACTATCTTGGGAGCTACCTAATCATATTCGGAATATTGTAGAGAGCAACCGAGATGATGAGAAACGGCATCTCGAATTCATCGAACAGTGCATTAAGGACGAAGTTTGGGTGAAAAAAGAACGAGCTGCATAAGCTCCTGTTTAGGGTCCCGGTAAAAATACAAGGCGAAATCCCACCTCCCTCTAGGGGTTTGGGGGCAACGCCTTTTCGCGCCAGGACGGGCGGCAGTTGCCCACACAATAGATAATTATCTGTCTCTTGGCATGGCAAGTGTAACACCTAGATTCTTGATCTATTATTGTGGTTCCAAAAGCTGCCAGGAGGAAAAATGATTGAGGGTGATCAGGATAATCAAGAACAAAGTGCCAGCTATGGCTCAAAACGCATCGCGAGCGGCATTCCCCGCCTCGATTACATTCTAAAAGGTGGGTTTCTCTCAGGGGGTGTATACGGCATTGTGGGTGTACCGGGTAGTGGAAAAACCATTTTTGGAAATCAAACCTGCTTCAATCATATTTTCTTGAAACAAGGTAGATGTGTCTACATGACCCTTCTCGCCGAATCCCACGCACGAATGCTCACGCATCTCAAGACTTTGAGCTTTTTTAATCCGGAATACATCCCTGACAAAATATTTTACATGAGTGGCTACAATACACTCGAAAAAGAAGGTATGAGCGGGCTTCTTACTCTCGTTCGAAAGACTGTGCAGGATCACCAAGCAAATTTTCTCGTAATTGATGGGGTGGAGAATTCAGTTGAAAAAACAACCTCCGATCAAGACTATAAGAAGTTCATCCATGATCTTCAAGCATCCATGAATATTCTGGGTTGTACCACCTTGCTTCTGAGTACATCGAGTAATGTTTGGGCTTCTAACTGGGAGTACCCTCTTCTCGAAGGCATCATCGAACTCTCTAATCAACTGGTTGGACCCCGAGCCGTGCGTGAACTCATCGTTCATAAATTTAGAGGAACGGACTACCTACTTGGAAAACACGAAGTGGAAATTAGTAAAAAAGGAATGGTGATTCATCCAAGAACGGAAATTCAATATGCGGAACCACCCGACAGTTCCATTGAAGATCGTATTCAAATGAAATTTGGGATTACAAAACTGGATGAGATGCTTCATGGTGGAGTTTTCTCGAGTTCTACCACCACACTTTTAGGAGCACCAGGGACCGGAAAAACACTCTTGGGTCTCTCTTTTTTGGTGGAGGGAGCTAAGCAAGGTCAACATGGAAGCTATTTTGGATTTTATGAGACACCGCACAGATTGATAGAAAAAGCGGAGGCGGTGGGCATTTCCCTTAAAAAATATATAAACGAAGGACTCATTGAAGTTTGTTGGCAGGCCCCATTAGAGCATTTTATGGACTCATTGGCCGAACAAGTCCTTGAAAAAATTCGAGCAGAGAAATATCCAAAAAAAAGGCTCTTTATTGACGGAGTCGAGGCTTTTCGACAGGCTGCCGTCTATCCAGATCGAATGCCTCGTTTTATTTCCGCATTTACAAACCAATTGAGAATGAATGACGTGACCACGCTCATTTCTTCGGAGCTGCCACTTTTTAAACGGGAAATCGACATTTCAAATCCAGAGGTAACGAGTGTTATTGAAAATATCATTCTGCTAAAATATGTCGAACTTCATTCTTGCATTCATCGCCTCATCTCAGTCATGAAGATGCGAGACAGTGACTATGATCCCTACATTCGTGAATTTAAAGTTTCCAAAGCGGGAATTGTCGTTGCAGGTCCATTTGAGAGTGCTGAATCGCTGCTCTTGGGAGAAGCCAGCGGAGCCATCAAGGAAGCTAAGGTGCGAAAACTTGGGAGCGTGTGAGCCATGAAAACGATTCTTATCGTCGATGACGAGCGCGACCTCACTGAAGCTCTCAAAGTGCTCCTGGAAGATGAAGGTTATCGGGTGTTCATTGCTGGAGATGGGAAAGCTTGTCTCAGTTCTCTTTACGAGGTCAAGCCAAATCTTGTACTTCTCGACGTTATGATTCCCTATATTGATGGCTATGAAGTTTTAAAAATAATGAAAAGCCAGCCAATATATAGTTCTATTCCAGTGGTTTTAATGAGCGCTTCCCGACCAAAGTTCAGGCAGGCTGAGTATAAATGGAATGCTTTTATAACAAAACCATTCCACCTTGAATTCCTTCTGGAAAACATTCATAACCTCATCGGTTCAAAAAAGGCTGCCGCTTAGATTTCTCGTTACTGATATAACCGGTCACTCACGGCTCCTCAGGCCAGTAACATGAAAACTCTAGTTCAAAACTAAAAAGCAACGCGCATTAGATTCTTGTTCGAAAGTCCTGTTGAAAACCACTTCTTCCTTGACACAAAACAAGACAAGCGTACAAAAAGCATAGGGATATTTAATGAGGATAATCGCATGGGGTAGTAAAAATCACTGAACTACAATTTATGTCCAACCTTATTTTGGCAGTTCTTCTAGGATCTCTCATTGGTATTGAACGCCAGTGGCGTCAAAGAATAGCGGGACTGAGGACCAATGCACTTGTTTCCGCCGGTGCTGCACTTTTTGTACTGCTTTCTCAGAGACTTCCAACGGGAGGGGATGACACCCGAATCGCTGCTTACATTGTTTCAGGAGTAGGATTTTTAGGCGCAGGCGTGATTATGAAAGATGGCGCTGCTATTCGCGGATTGAATACGGCAGCCACTCTTTGGTGCTCTGCCGCCATAGGATCACTTGCTGGATTTGGATTCTACTTTGATTCCATTTTTGGAGCTTTGGTAGTGCTGGGTACTCATTTTTTCTTGAGACCTGTTGCACAACGGATCAATCAAAAATCAAATGAATCCAATGAACAGGAATTTCGCTACCGAATTCGAATAGTGTGTCGTGAAGAGGAAGAAACCCAAGTGCGATTTTTAATTTTGCAAGCGGTAAGCACTTCTTCTTTGGTTCTCCAATCGCTCAATAGTGAAGATTTAAACGGATCAAAAAAAGTGGCAGTTACTGCTGACGTCGATAGCACCCGCCGCAGCAATTCCATCCTAGAGCAGGTTGTTAATCGACTGAGCCTTGAAAGAGGAGTCAGTGCTGCCTCTTGGGCTCTTTCGCCAAAGGAGGAAGCCGCATAAACAGCCAAAGGAATAGCCTGTGCAAGTTGCTAAATCCTTATGGAAGAAAATAAGGTGTGGAAAAAAATTCTTTGGGCGGTTGATCCATTGAGTGAAGAGAACAAGCTTCAGGCATCAGCTGCTTTGGCCGTGCAGCTTTTAACTGAAGCAGGCGAAACGCCCATTGAACCTATTTACTTACTCAATCTATCTCCGCTCGGCATTCCCATCTCGCTACCTCCAGAAATAGTGGCTCAAACTTGCACTACGGTTCAGGAAAAGTTAGATGAAATAGTTTCTCATATTCAATTAAAAACTTTATTGCCTGTAAAAGTCCTTGCAAAGCCTTACAGGAATCAGAAGGAAATTGCAGATGCGCTCATTGACTACGCGAAAGAGACAGGGGCTGAACTCATTGTTGCGAGCACGCATGCAAGAACAGGAGTACAAAGGTGGTTTACAGGAAGTTTTGTTGAAAATCTCATGCTTTACTCTGATGTTCCCCTCTTTATTGTCAATCCTCATTGGAAATCAGTAACTGATTTTAGACATGTCCTCTTTCCAACGGATTTCTCTGATGAATCGTTTTTGGCTTTCGCTCATGTATTAAATTTAGTGGAATCATTAAGAGGCGAAATTACCATTTTTCATCAAATCGCTTATGTAATTAACCCCTATGTTCAAGCGACACTTACAGTTTACCCACTCTATAAAGAGGCTTTCGAACAAGATCTAGCAGCAAAGCAAAAAAAAGCTAATGAATTGGCTAGTCTGGCGCAAAAGAAAGGGATTCGCGCTCATACTTACATCGACTATCACTTGCTCGGCTCCACGGCAGAAGTGATCTTATCATTCGCTAAGAAAAAACATTGTATTATCGCTATGACAGCAAGAAGTGGAAGGCTCACTGCAACCCTACTTGGAAGCACCACTCGAAAGGTACTTCGAGGTGCAGCCCATCCCGTCTGGGTCATTCACCCTCAATATCTGACAAAGGATTTAAAACAGGAACAAAACGCAGCTTAAAAAGCATCCATTGTGCGCCTGCCACGAAGGATGAATTGCAAAAATCCATAAAGAATTCAAATACTCATCTAGACAAAGTGACGATGTGAACCCACTTGTCATGAAATCATCATAAAGGTAACGTCATCATGATAACTTAACTTGACCTCGTCCTTCGTGGCAGGCGCACAATGTATTTTTACTTAGAGCTTTCTTTAACTTGATCGTTTTTCTCCTGTTTGCAGCTTTCTCCTTTTCCTTCACTGCAACTTTTGCCACAGCCTTTACAAGATGAGTGATTCGATTTTCCATTGTGACACTCATGTGCACATTTCTGACTACATTTACAGTGGCTATCGGCAAAAGCAGGGGTCCATGCGAGGAGAGTCAATGCGGTGAGGGCGAAACTAAATAGACGGGTCATATTTGCTCCTTTTATAGGCTATTAGCGTAGGCTATTGACATTCAATTTTTATTTTGAATCGACCAAGTTTCTTTTGTAGCATCTTTTTGGGTGGGTTCAAAAAATTTTTCTCTTACAAGATCAGCTACATTTAAAATGGGCACTACCTTACCCGTCCCCAAAACTGTTGCACCGTAAATATGTGGAACTCGTTTGAGTTGAGAACCCATTTTTTTTACTAAAATATCCTGTTCGCTCAATATCCGCCCCACTTGACAGGCAATAAGCTGCTCAGCGAACTTTAGAATAACGATAAACAAGTAAGGCGTCTGTTGTGGAACAGTACTCGTCTGGGAAATCTCAGAATTCTGAGAAAGCTGAAGGAGATCAGAAAGAGCAATTAATGATAAAACGCTATTATCGAATTGGATGGTCTCCCTGTTTTCTACACTTTTAATTTGGTCTTTTTTTATTCTTAATACGCGCTCTACATTCATGCTGGGTACAGCAAACTGCTGACCTTCCGATTCAATCAAAATGCCACGAAAGGTTGCCAACGAGAGCGGTAATTCAATCCTGAAGGTAGTACCGACATGAAGAGAACTCTCTACTTTAATATTTCCACCCAGTCTTTCCACTTTTTCCTGCACCATGACTAGCCCAAGCCCTCGAGCCAAATCGATTCCTCTCCCATCGTCTGATATCAGTAGCTCAACTTTGTCGCCATTTTTTGCAGAAAGTATTATTTTAATGGTTCCGCAGATTGGCTTTTTATTTTTCAGTCTTTCCTCTGAAGACTCTATCCCATGGTCAACTCTGTTTCTGATGAGATGAATTAAAGGGTCCTTGATTTCCTCCAAAATTCGGCGATCCATTTCTATCTCACCGCCTTCAATCATCAACTCAACCTGCTTCCCTTGTGCTCGTGACAAATCTCGAACTAACTGAGGAAAGACTTCTAATACAGATAATGACGAAAGCATCACTGTCTTCTTCTTATCCTCGAGCAAACTATCTAACATCACTCGATAGAATCGATATTCTTGCTCAGCCGTTTTTTTTAAGTTGATGACCTTCTCTGTCAGCATTTTAACTGTTAACTGATTATCTGGATGAGACTTCTCCAAATCTTTTGTGAAAAGGGAGAGGATGTCATCGATCCCTTTTAATTCTATCCCCCGTTGTCCTAGACCCAGACCAATGGAGCGCATTTCTTCGGCCTGAAGTAAAACGGAGAGGAGTCTATTGACAGGAATTCTATTTTTTTCCATTTTAACTATACTTTACATTGCTCAACTAATTGCTTTAAATGGGTACCGAGTTTGTTCAAACTTTGAGTTCCAGTTTCTACTTGTTTTGTTCCTGTAACATTTTTCTGGGTGGCCTGCTTGATACTCCCCATAGCTATCGCCACCTGATCTACTCCTTGAAACTGCTGCTGACTGGACGCTGCAATCACAGTCGCAGTCTGTGCCGCAGCAGAAACATTCTCACTCAGAACTCGAATGACCTCACCCGATGCAATGACTTGTTTCATCCCTACATCAACCGCTTTTGCTCCTTGCTCAGCCGACAGGACTGCACTACGGGTTGCCCTTTGTATTCCGTTCAATAGATGATGTACTTGAAGTGTTGCTTGCTTGGATTGCTCTGCTAGAGCTTTTACTTCTTGAGCTACAACGGCAAACCCCCTGCCCTGCTCTCCTGCCTTCGCCGCTTCAATGGAAGCATTGACAGAGAGCAGATTGAATTGCTCTGCAAGGTCACTGACGCTTAGAATCACCTCTCCAATGGCTTGGCTTTGCCCACTCAATTTCATGATATTTTCCCCCAGTAAGTCCATTTGCTTTTTAATTAGAGTCATTCCCTCAATGGATTCTTCGACAGACTTTTTGCCATTCAAAGATACTTCTGCCGACCGCTTTGTGCTTTCAGAAACTTGCCTTGCCTTTTGGGCCGCTAATTGGGTTGCCTGCTTAACCTCTTCAATAGTCGCTGTTATTTGACTGACCGCGGTGGCAGTTTCTATTGCTCCAATTACGACTTGACTCGTAGCGGTAGAGATTTGAATAGAGGTCCCCATAAGCATATTGGCACTCTCCTTCATTTTTTGAGTCATTTCTTCAATGGGCTTAACCAAACTCTTCGTGGCATAAGAATAAGTAAAAATCAGAATCATAACGGAGAAGAGCACTCCCGCTAAAAGTGAATACCCAGCATCTTTTGTACTGCTATTGAAATAAGAAAAAATGGAGACTGTAATCAATAGAACTGAGATAAAACCCCATAAAATACCGAATCTTTTTCTTAAGGAAATTTTCATGTATTTTCATCCCCAATTATAATTTAAGGAACTGCATTCCAGAATCACAACACATCAATAACCGATATTACTAACTGAAATGGTGAAATGGATATTAGAAAGCTTTGGTTAATCGAATAAAGAACTGACGACCCGCTGCGTAATGAGAACCGTTAAAGCCATTCGCAATCGTAATAGGATAACGATTATCAAATAAATTCAAAATATCGCCGGAGAGCTTGAATTGAGATAACCAACTTTTCCCGACAAATTGGTATCCTATAGTTGTATCCATCGTGAAATGAGAGGGTAAGTTGAGACTATTTTGAGGACCCGTTCTCAATCCACTTCCAAAAAATCCTTGTGTAGTCCACCAAAAATGGTTTTTCGTGTAGGTAAGCCCTGCATTTGCCGTATGAAGCTGTACGTGATCTAAGGTTTGGTAATCATTATTGGCAGGCTCCCCCACTACTCCGGCTGTGATACCTTGACCCTTCGCAACGCCATAAGAATAATTCATATATTCTGACCACTCTTCACTGATTTGTCCCTTAATGGAAAACTCAGCTCCAAAAGCATAGCCAGTCGCAAAATTATAAGGCTGAGCAATCGGAGTATTCAAAATTTGAAAATCATCTAAAATATTCACTCCGGTTTTATAATAGACATTCATGTGAGCTACCTGCTTATCAAAGAGCTGTTGCGCAATGCCGGCCTCATAGAAATCATCTTTCTCCGCCTTGATATCGTATGAATCTAGAGACGTAAAAGTGCCGTTACTAGGATCTGGCAGGTAACGAAGATTTTCAATCGGTGCAGGTTGGAAAAGTTTTCCATAGAAAATATGGAACTGAGTCTGATCTGTGATCATATAGCTCAAACCGATTCTCGGCTGGAAAAGATAATCCGATGAATTCAGCCCACCCAGCGTAAATTGAGTTGCATCAAATCGTACTCCAGCATTAAAAGTCAGAGATTTCACTAAAGTAAAATCATCCTGAACATAAACACTCTCTAAATTACCTGAGTTCGGGGAGCTATCAACGAGTGGAGGTGCGGCTAAATCGGTTTGGATAGAGATGGTTCCATCTGATCGCGAAGTTTGAAGTTGAAATCCTGTTTTAATTAAATGATCAGAATTTGCCCTCAATGTGTAGTCACCCTTTAACCCTAAATTATTCACATGACGATTCTGAAAAAATGAAGAAGGTTCTGCACCTGAGATAGGTGTCGCTCCAAGAGGACTGGAAGCCAGGTCGTTCAAGAGGTCATTTGAATTTTTGATTAAAGAATATTTATAATACGGTGCTAACTGTAAAAATGCCCGATCTGAAAAGGTATGTTTCCATACTACTTGAGCATAAGTATTAATCTCTAACTGCCTATCGTCCGTATCAGACGGAACATAATTCAAGAGTGGAGTGGTCGGACCTTTACTATTGCCGAACTGGTCAGCAATACCGGGTTGGAATAAACGGAAACTTGGCCCAAAAGAAGCAGGAAAGTTGGGAATTTCATAGTTGCTTTGAGAATTAAAAACGATAAACGTGAGTTTATTTTGATTATCCGCTAACCAATCTATTTTCGCAAATTCACTATTTCCACTTGCGAAGTTATGCACTGAATCCGTTCCACCCTGCATTTGATTCTCAAAGGACTCCGGCTGTGGCGTATCTAAGCCTCGATCCGTCTGATTATAATTAGCAGAAAAGAAATAATGAAGGCTGCCGGACTCGTTAGATCCTCCGTAGAGAAGATGGGGAGTGAATGTATTATAAGATCCATAATTCAATTCAATTTCACCCTCTGGAGTTTCTGCTCCCCCTTTGGTCACAATATTCACTACAGCCGATAGTCTTTGTCCATACTCAGCGGGAATACCTCCTGTAATCACTTCCATATGGTCAATATTACGTGGACTCACAGCTTGACCAAAAGTGTTTGAAGCAGAGTCGGGCAATTGAACCCCATCAATCTGATACTGTATATTTGCATGATTTCCACGAATAAAGGTCTGCCCGAATGACCCTTGAACCACGCCTGGAGTAGTCGTTGCTATCAATTTAGGCAAACTGATCTCAACACCCTGAGGAAGTTGAGCGATCTGCTCACGGCTGACGTCTGTGATACTGGCAGCAAGACTGTTTTGAACCAGACGTCTTTTAGCCTTCACTTGCAGCACCATTTCTGGAGAGGACGGCAATGGATTCAAATTCACTTCGACATACGAATCACTCCCTGAGACTACTTGCACCCAAGAACGTGAAGGTAAAAAACCAGAAGGATGAAGAACAATTTGATAATCACCTAAAGTTACTGGAAAAAACTCATATTCGCCTGTAATGGCTGTGTGTGTGGTTTTAAGAGTTGTGCCCTGAGGTGTCTGAAGATCCACTTGAATAGACCCAACAGCTATTCCTTGCAGATCGACTACCTTACCCGATATAGAACCTTCGGTACTCGCATGCACATTGAATCCTACTATGAGAAAAGCAAACGATAGAAGACCCTGTACAACTAGTCTCTTAACCATGAAAATCTAATTCCTTTATTAACTGCAAATGATGTCTAACAAATAGAAGGTAATTGCAATAATTTTGTGTGCCGATTAGATACTAAACACTGATATAAGGAGTGTTATGCATAGTATTGTTTCAGGTGTTGAATTTATATTTAGGGGCGGTTTCATGATGTATCCGCTTCTCATTTCTGCGCTCATAGCTCTGACCGTAATTATTGAAAGAATCTTTGTATTTCAAAGAACTTACACAACCTCACCCGAACTCATCTCTCAGACGTTCAGTCAGCTTAGAGCCCAACGTTTCGACCAAGCCAAGCAGATTTGCCAAGGAGCGGAAACCCCTATTACCTCCGTTTTAATGGCAGGAATCGAACACTTTGAAAACCCTCTTGAGGAAATGGAACTTTCCATGAAGAATCAAGCAGAAGCGTGGATACCCTTATTAGAGAAAAGAATAGAAGTAATCGACACTGTGATTACTGCCGCACCTCTTATGGGTCTTTTAGGAACCATTACCGGCATGATGGCCTCTTTTCAGGTTCTTTCTGAAAAAGGAGTGAATGAACCCAATGCAATTACAGGCGGAGTGGCAGAAGCCCTGATTGCAACCGCCACTGGTTTGGTCATTGCTCTCTTTTGCTTAGTTGCTTATAACTACCTGACAGCAAAGGTAAAAGTTTATATCTATGAGGTCGAATCTGTGGCCTCCAGGCTTGTTGAAGTACGACTCGCAATTCAGAGAAAAAAGGAAATGAATCCATCATGAAGATCCGACAACGACCTTCAAAACGGGCTCGTATTGAGATCATTCCCATGATTGATGTCATTTTCTTTCTTTTGGTTTTCTTTATGGTTTCTTCCTTGGCGATGACAAAAATTAATAGTCTTCCCGTGGCTTTACCTAAAACATCTACTTCTCCAGAGGCACTCAAACAAAATGTGATTCTCACCATAAAAAAAGATGGGGGTCTTTTCATTAATAAAGCCCCTGTTACGCTCACAAACCTCGAGGCTCAACTCGCTTATGAGATGCACGATCGACCTCAAGATGTGGTCATCGTCAATGCAGATGAAGCAACAAATTATGGCCTAGTGGTACAAGTTATGGATCGGGCTCGAGAAATCGGGGTCAGAAAGTTCGCCTTAGCGACTGAAGCGAATGGAACAAAAGGAAAAAAAGTAAAATGATAGACTGGGTGAGTGATCATCAATCTCACTCTAAAACTCTGGTCTGGAGCGCAATCGTAGCTTTTACCCTAGAAATGGGGCTTCTCACGGCTGTCGGATGGCATAACCACTGGCTCTCTCATCCCCAAAAAACTCAAAAGGACGATGAGAGCCGATACATTGAAGCCCAGGTATTTGAAGTTCCTGCAAAATCTCACCTTGTTGAGGAAAAAAAGGAAACACCTCCCCCCCAACGGATGGAGAAAGCCCTCAGCAAAGTCCCTGGAAAGGGAAAACCCGCTGAAAAAACCTCATCTCCGATTGAAGAAGAGAATAGAACTGAATCAGGACCAAAATTAGTCCCTAACCACGGCCCAGTGGCCATTTTTGCACCTTCCCCTATCATTCCTTCCTACTTACAAAATAGAGAATTGAATACAAACGTTGTCATTGATTTTTATGTCAACAGCCAAGGCACAGCGACCCCCCGACTCGTAGGAAGCAGCGGTGAAGAGGAGCTGGATGCAATTGCCCTTGAAACCATAAAAAAATGGCAATTTAGACCCGCCGAAAAAGACCATAAACCCATTGATGCAAAGGTGCGTCTCAGAATTACGTTTGAAGTGAAATAATTTAGAATTTTTCTGCATCAACTCAGCACAGATTGATTTAAAATCACATCCATGACTACTTTTCAGGCAATCGTTTATGCAGTGATCGAAGGAATGAGCAAATTTCTACCCATCAGCTCAAAAACCCATCATGTTCTCATCCCCTACCTCACGGGATGGCAACCTCCGACGAGTGCTTTTATCGGTGCTCTTACTCTGGGTACCCTTTTATCTGTTTTAGTCTACTTCAGGCACGATTGGGCCAGTATGATTTCATCTGTATTACAAGTGATCATCTTCCGGAAGCGCCCCATGACTATCGATGAAAGAATACCCTTATTCGTAGCTGTAAGCACCATCCCCACAGCTATTGCTTTTTATTATTTTAACGACTTCAAGACTGATCCTTCAACCTCTCCCCTTTTTACAGCCGGGATCTTTGCCCTCTTAGGTTTTCCTCTCTGGTTCGTGGATTCCATGGGGCGAAAATCAAAGGGAACTTATGATTGGAATTGGCTGAATGCTGCCATCGTTGGAGTCACTCAAGCTTCCGCAGTGATTCCTGGATGTGACCCTATCAGTGGAACTCTGTTTGGAGCACTCTTTCTCAATTATAAACGAGAACCCGCCGTAAAATATGCTTACTTTGCTATCACTCCACTCCTCTTGATCCGGGGTGTATCGAGCCTAAAAGATATCGGCTTTCATAATGCTTACCCCATCACTGATCTAAGTTGGCTTTCTTTTGGAGTAGCCATCCTTGTGGCCTTCTTTGTTGGCCTATTGGCGATCGGAGGATTTATCAAGCACGTCCAACACAAAGGACTCACCCAGTATGTCTTCTATCGCTTGATTCTCGGAGCTGGGGTCTTTGTCGTATATTGGTTCAGAAGCAAAAGCTAAGAATTCTTCTGACTATAATCCACCATCTCTTTTAGCTCTTTGCCCACTTTAAAAAATGGGACACGCTTTGGCGCAACTTGAACGACCTGGCCAGTTTTAGGGTTTCTACCCTGATAACTTCCATAATTACGATTTACAAAAGATCCGAATCCTCGAATTTCGATTCGATCATCTTTTTTTAATGCGTCTGACATCATATCAAAAATCATATTCACTATGATTTCAGATTGTTTATGCTGAAGGTGGGCTTTCTCCGCAATCACATTAATCAGATCTGCTTTTGTCATAGGAAATAGAGCTCCTTTAAATCGTACTGTGTATACTCTTACGCTAAAGACAAGTAACGGCTTTTGCAAGGAATTTTTAGAAAACCGAAAATATTGCTAAAATCTTAAGTAGTTACAATGCTTAATGCCATTTGATAATAGAAATAATGATCTCAAAGGTAATTAAAAGGATAATAATTATTTCAAGCAAAGTCTCACGTTTTGACTTTGAAAGATCAACAATGACATCTACGCTCTCTTGAATAATTTTAATTTTGTATTCAAGCCCTCTATAGCGAGTATCAATTTCCATCATTAATTTTAATTCTTGATGCATTTTATCGAGTTCAACGCTTTCCCAAGTTTCATCTGGAGAATCCACTATATAGAGATTTGAAATAATTTCCTGCTTGGTATCCAGACAAAGACCAATAAATTTGATCAAATCCTTGGTACTCTCAAGCATTCGTCCCTGACGACGCAAGGTTTTTGAAAAGGCATTAGTCTTAACCAGTAAATTCTCAATTAACACTTCATAATACTCTAACGCGGTACTTTCAGCGACCAGCATACAGACAATTTTGACAATCGCGTATGAAAATGTATTGACAACGACTCGATCAAAATAAACTTTACTCCCAGCTCCTTGCGCTTGCCCTTGCAAAGCAGGAGGTAATTCTTGAACTTCGAGCAAAAACACATCTGTCGCTCGAACCTGCTCCAGAGGCATCCTATACTCTTGAATTGAACTCAGCTCTTTTTCTTGAAGTTCGTCAGAAACATTAAAAAAAACAACTGAACCATAATTATAAACGAACAAATAGGAATCAGGAGAATATCGAATCACCATCTCATAATTCGAAAATTCTACGGGGGGATAGGTAAATTTTTCCCTTAACTCTTTTAGTTTTAGTCTTTCTGCGACATGAATTGCCTTAATTCGATAAGGCTGGGTAGTTAAAGTCGTTGAGGTCATAGCCTTTAGTTTCTCATAAATCTAAGAAAATATCCGCTAATGTTGTTTCACCTCTAAAATACCCGGAATATTCCATAAACTTAAAATAAAATTCTTGTGATCATTTCGATGACCTCGATAATGAATACTCAACACACTGTGTTTAGCGCGAGAACTAATATTAAAATTATCTAAATTTAACCGATTTTCCACTAATGATTGATTAATTGCCAATCGAACTTCACCTTCCGAGTCATTAGCAACCAATTCACAAGTATAGAGCATTGAACGCCCTAAGATTCTTCCTTCAAATGATGTGATAGCAACTAAAACCAAAATCACAACGAAAGAAGTAAATACAGCAACGTCTGCATGACCGATACCGACACATGTACCAATTGCAGCTACGACCCAAATCATTGCAGCGGTGGTAAGCCCCTGCACAGTCCCACGGGATTGAATAATGGCCCCTCCCCCGAGAAAACCAATTCCAGATACGATCTGCGCTGCAATGCGAGAAGGATCACCATAGTGCCCACTCTCTGCAAAGCTGGCAGACATCAAGACTGAGATTGAAGTATAAATGGATGCACCCAGACAAATGAGCATATTGGTCTTAAGGCCTGCCGCTTTGTTTTTGAGCTCTCGCTCTAAGCCAATGACTCCACCACATAAAATAGCAAAAAAAATACGCGGCCCGAAAAAATGAAGCAGCTGCCAAAATGTCCATCCGGACGAATAACTCATCATCTTTTTATTGTAAGGCGGACTTTTGAAGTGTGGCAAGCAGCAAACCTGCCCACTGCTTTAAATTCCTCAAACCAACCTGTTTAGATTTTACCAGCTTTAGACTTGAATGGAAAAGCTCTTTCTAAGATGAAAGTCCGGCTCCGAACCCAAATGCTCCACTGCCCAATAAGATTTCCTTCGATCTTGATACTCAATGACAGCCGTAACGCTCACAAAGAGAGGAATATTTTGCAGTGGAAGAATCGGCTCTAGATCAATTGAAATCTTATTTCTCCACTCCTCCGAACTCGTCTCACCCCTTTGATGAATGAACTCTTTCACTTTGAACTCTTGACTCTTCCCTGATCGATAATTCTCAAAGCTAAAAAGATTCCAATCCCCCGAAGGAGATGAGTTGAGCTCAAAATAACTCCCCTGCTCACTCCATGTGAAAAACACCTCAAAACAAGTCTGTTCCCAAAGGTGATCTCGTCTCTGCGGGAATTTGCTCGGAATGGGAAAAATCACCTGATTCAGATTTCCAGTAAGAATAGATTCCACCGTAAGAATTGAGCCCCTGCGATCAATCAAAGCCATCAAACCCAAATCGCCACTTAAACCTGGCACGGGATAAGGGACCATTATTTTTTCTACTCTCTTACTCAGCATGAATATAGAAGAATACCATCGAAAAGGGAGAAGAATCCAAATCTATTATGGTGGTCCCACCAAGAATCGAACTTGGAACGGCCCTTTAGGAAAGGGCTGTTATATCCATTTAACTATGGGACCGAACATCACTTTCTATTACATCAGATTTTTAGAAAATTCTAGCCAGGAGATGAATCCCAGAAAATGATTCCCAAAATGATTCTTCGATATCTTTCGAAACCCCCTCATCGTGATGCAATCGCGTGATTCTTGGGCCGTCGACTTGTTCTTCTGACCGGGGTCTTTGCTAAAACCGCAGGTAGAAATTGAATGGGATTTAAAGCCGCTAATCCCCTTCGGATTTCAAAATGAAGATGGGGTCCATGAGAGTGTCCCGTATTTCCACTGATAGAGATCTGCTGACCTTGCCTTACCCTCTGCCCTCGTCGAACTAAGATCTTGGAGTTATGGGCATAAATGGTCGCAATTTCATTATCGTGACGGATCACCACCATTTTTCCATAGCCTCGAATTTTCTGGTCTGCATAGAGCACAATCCCTTTTTGTGCTGCATACACCGGGGTTCCTATATGGGCTCTTAAATCAACTCCTTCATGAAACTCTCCGCCCCTCATTCCAAAAGGAGAAGTGACCTGAGTAGAATGAAGAGGCCATAAAAGCTTAAATTTTCTATTCAAACTCACAAGTGAAGAAGACTCTCGAAGTCCTATTCGATCCAAAAAACCACGATGAGGACTCTGAACAGGCTTAGGTAAAATCACTCTAGGGCTCGTGGCACAGCCACTCCCCCATAAAAGCATACTATATATGAATAAAGCCGTTGGTCTACCGACCCACTTCATCCAGCACCCTTCCGACTTGGTTCACAAACTCCATTTTTTACTAGAGACGTTAAACACTGAAGATCCGTTGAATCAAGCTTCAGAGGAGTCAACGACGCGTATCCTTTTTCAACGGCTGAACAATCCGTAGCATCATCCTTGTGAAAGCCTTTATACTGTCCGCCCACCCAATAATAGTCTTTGCCACGATGATCCTTGCGCCTAAGTATATTCCCACTATAATATCTAAAGCCTTGTCTAGCTATTTTTATACCTTTTACTTTCTTAAGCGGCACATCAGGTACGTTTAAATTAAGTAACGTATATTTAGGAATTAAATCAGTTTTATGAATTGACTTAAGAATTTTAACCGCCATTTTCGCGGCAGTTTCATAATGAAAATCGGAGTCAGACTTCGTTTGCTTAAAATCTACAGAAAGACTCACCGCCATTGAGGGAATACCTAGGATACAAGCCTCACGAGCGGCTGATACTGTTCCAGAATAATACACATCCTGTCCTAGATTCGCCCCCCGATTAATACCGGAAACCACTAAATCAGGCATTTTTCGAATGACTTCTCGAATCCCCAGATAAACACAATCAGCGGGACTTCCACTTACGCCAAAAAATCGATCTCGTAGTGGAATCATTCGTAATGGCTTATGAATCGTTAATGAATGCCCCGTGGTACTCTTCTCTTCCAAAGGAGCTACGACCCATACTTCACCGAGCTTTTTCAATTCCTTATATAAAATACTCAAACCAATTGAATGAACCCCATCATCATTTGAGAGTAAGATACGCATGATCCAATTTTAAGCCTTATTGGCAGCCAAAGGCAAATTCCCTTCTGAGATCTTTTGTATTTATGCAAAAGTGATCCCAATTTTAATCAGTTCCTTTAGAGCTGCGACAAGTACTGCATCGCTTCTTACCGGAGTAAAGGATCTCGAACCTTGGCAAGCTCTTCTAATTCCTCGTTTCGCAGCTCACCTTCAGGCGTATTGACACTCGTGTAGGCACAGCGCACCCCTTTTCTCTCAAGTTCAATGATGGCAGCAGATAAAATTGAGTGCGCCAAAAAAATACCACCCAACGTAGAAAGCGGTCCTGCGGAAACCAGTGGCGAAACTTTTATCGCTGCATCACCGACAACCCCACCTAAATCTACCGTCAGATCACAAACCTCATAGAGTTTCTTTTTAGACTTATGCCTGGATGCGACTGTATTGCTGTGAGCTAAACTTGTAAACGCCACGGTATGAAGATGACGCGCCTTGGCTTCTATCGCAAGCTCAATACCAGCAGCATTAATTCCTGACTGTGACACAATCCAGATCATTTCACCTTTTTGTGGTTGCACTCGGTTTAAGAGTGGAATAGCACTCCCTTCGATACGTTCCATTAACCGCACAAGTGACGGCCCCGCGGAAGGCAAGAGATGATCTGCGACAATGGGGATCAAAAATGAAGGCCCCCCCGCACGATGATAAAGCTCTAAAGGCAACAACGCAGAATGCCCACTTCCAAATACAAATAAGGATCGACCAGACTGGATATCGCGCACCAATTGCTCTACTAATTGTTCAATTATTTTTAAATTATAATTTAAAACATGAGTCAAATGAGGCAAAGCAACATTAGAATAAGCAAATACATCTATACCAGGTCGCAAATCAGTCATAGGAATCCTTCCCCCAAATTAGACCAAAAAATTAGGCTCCAAAAATTATGAGCGCAATATGATTATACATTCAAACTTAAAAAAGTCTTCCGTGAAAGTTTGTCGCGAAATCCCTCTATAAAATTTCTTACAGGGTTTGAGCTTGAGCTTTATTAGCGATCTCTGTTACGCCGCCAAAACCTGCTCCAGTCAAATTTAAGGATAAATCAAAAGTATAACTAGTTCCCGTTGTTACACTATAATTCACGCCGGCAGTCAACTTCCAGCATTGCGAGGGACTTTGCAATACCGCGCCAAATCCTGCCCCCAAAAGCTGACCTATAGGTTCAAATGCATAGCTAATGGTTCCAAATGGCATCAGATAGTCTGAAATCGAAAAATTAAGTAATCCATTCATGCTGGAAGTAATTCCGTTGATTTTATTATAAGCATAGCCCAGCGTAATACTTCGATCGTAAGTCAAAATTCTTTGACGAGCACCTCTCTCAATGATGTAAGTGGCATTGGTAGATAGGGTATGCCTAGAAGTCGATGGAAAAACATCTGGGTAATAGTAATAGTTCGTTGAAGAGATGAGCCGATCCAAATTGAGATTAAGAATCGAATAAAGTCGCGTAAAAATATGAGGATCGGATGGGTCCACAGGATTAGTTATTTCACGAAAGTTCAACGCCTGACCTGCACTGAACTCTACAGTATTTTGGTAGCTCGGCGCCTCAACTCCCTCTGCCCCCTTTCTTCTAATCCACTGGGTCGTAAAACCATAAGCGAGTGAGTTACCTAGCGGGACAAAGTAATTGGCACTACTTTGAGTATAAGTATAAGGCACAATGTCATTATCATCAAAATTATACCCAGAAATATTATTCATTTGAGAATTGTTAATTTGATTTATAAATGGATGATCAGGTTCTCGAATATAAGGAATATAAGAATAAGTTAAGGTAGGTCGAATCAAATGCTTGGCACGAGGCATTCCTGGATCATCTGGAAATTCATAAATTCTTTCAATCTGAGTACTCAAATCAGTCTGAAAAAGTAAATATCCCCGATATAGACCAGGAACCTGATTGCCAAAATTATAAACAAATTGATGATATTGCAAAGAAGGCACTACCGAAAAAACATCAAAGGGTCTAAAAGTCGTATAAACCGTGGGTGTAATCGATAATCGAGTCGCCTCTCGAATGGGGTCAATCCCTGGGCGAAAAGGCGGAGCAGGAATGGGAATCGGTGTACCAAACGGCACTGACGAATTATCGTAGTCAAATGCCCCAGCGCCTCGGGTAAAGTTTGTAAAACCCAAAGTTAAGCCCCCTAAAAAAGGGGTGCCGCCTAGAAATCGATCATTCACAGTTAGCAAAGCATTTGGAAAAGCTTGTACCGTTCGATTATCAAATTGAGTTTGTTGAGCGAGCGTATTGTCTGGCGTAGAATTAACAATGTTTCGATATCTCTGCAAAGCAATAAAAGCACTCACATCAGAAGCGCTCCGAGAAAAAGTTAAACTCGAAGGCGCGAAAGCCTCTCCATAGATACTCGGAATGTCGTCAGGAAAATCAAGCGGATAGATATTATCACTCAACTCATTGAGCCTGAGCTTTTCTTCAATATGAAAAGGAAGTTCTTGAGTCTGCGACGCATTCAATGCCCAACGATTAGGAACGGCAAAATTTCTATCTGAAACATAATAGAGCTTGGCGATTCCATTACTTCGGGGAGACAGAGCATACCGCCCCTCACCTTCTATACGCTTCCCTCTTTGAGTATAAACTCCAGCACCCAAAGTGATATCGGCACTTCGATTGATCGCCCAAAAAAATGGCAAAACGAACTGCGCACCATTATTTCCTGAAAATCGAAATGGGGGGAAAATAAACCCTGTCTGTCGACGACTCTTTACCGGTATGACTAAGTAGGGTAACCAAAAAGCTGGAACATCTTTCACGAGTGTAGTGACATTAGAAAGATAGCCGTAACCATCCAGTTGCATGTCCACATCTTCTGCTTCAATAGTCCAACTTGCGGCACAATCACGACAGGTACTGTAATCACCCCAATGCGTCTGAAAGCGTCCTGGACCTAATTTATTAATTCTCTCTCCACGCAGTGTAAAAAATTCATTAGAAACTCTCCCACCCACCACTGTACCTGTGCGGGTATCGAGATTAAAATGCATTTCATCTCCCCAAATCACAGAATCTGAAGCGATATAGACACAATTTCCACGCGCATCCAAAATTCGAGATTTGAGATCTAAAAGAATATAATCGCCCGTAAGAGTTTCATTAGCTTGATTGACTGCACCATGTCCGATGAGTTCCACCCGATTGGCTTTACGATCCCAGATTTGTTTATCGCCAGAAAAATGAATCGGTTGATTTTCAGTTAAAGAAAACACAAAGGAAGCTTGCGTCAGTAAAAATAAAAAAAATCCTAAAAACCACTGAGAAAGCTTACTTATAAACTTTCTGGAAACCGACACGTTTGTCGCCCCAAACGCCACATCCACAAGCGAAGCTCTTGCGCCAATTCTCGACGTGGTACAATTCGATCTAAAAAACCATGTTTTAATAAAAACTCACTTCTCTGAAATCCTTCAGGAAGTGACTGTCTCATGGTTTGTTCAATGACCCTTGGTCCTGCAAAACCAATCAATGCACCCGGTTCTGCTAAAATAATATCACCTAACATTGCAAACGAAGCTGCCACACCACCTGTCGTTGGATCTGTTAAAATTGAAATATAGGGAATGCCTTCTTTTCGCAACTGGCTAATGAGCGCCGTGGTTTTAGCCATTTGCATTAAGGATAAAATGCCTTCTTGCATTCTCGCTCCGCCAGAAGCAGAGACCACAACAGCTGGAAGCCGTTCTTCTAAAGCCGATTCAAAAAGCCGGGTGACCTTTTCGCCAACAACAACACCCATGCTCCCACCCATAAATTTAAATTCAAAAACACCTAAATGATAAGGCAACCCACCCAATTTTGCCCGCCCAGCAACAAATGCATCGCGCAAGCCGGTATTACTTGCGGCGGAACGCAATCGATTTTTATAGGGTTTAAGATCATCAAATTCTAACGGATCAGTGGAAACGAGATCCTCGGCATATTCATCAAAACTTCCCTCATCACTAAAAAATGCAATTCGCTCTGCAGCAGACATTCGAAAATGATGGGAACATTCTGGACAAACCTGGAAATGATCCTTCAATACTTTCGTTTGAAGGATTTCCCCACATTTCACACACTTAACCCATAGCCCTTCAGGCACTTTAGATGTGCGCTGAGAAACCTGTGTCTTAATTCGGGGTGTCTTTAAGTCATCAAACCATGCCATTTAAGCCAAAACTTAACAGGGTATTTCTCTTGAGGCAAGAATTCGTCAAATTAAAGTGATTTTAAATGTTAGAATAGGAGAAAAAAACTGCCTCAGTGTACAGTCATCCTAACGTCACTGAGGCCCACGAGAACAAAGATCTGTCTCCGCCGAATCCTTCCATGGATTCTTTTCACAACCACATCTTTAAGTCTACGGGGGTTCTGTCCAGGGTCAATCCCCCCCCTTCACTTTTTTGCCAGAAACCTTGAGTGCCATCTCATACGAGACCTTCTTAGGAATGCCAAAGGATTGACTTACTCGCTTAGCCGCTTCAGAAACTGTAATATGAGCATCGAGCAGACATTGCAGTGCTTTATCCCAGCCCGCACTCTCCAGTGCTCCTATGGGCATTGAATAATCAGGTCGATTTTGTTTTGGAAATTGAATAGCAAAACACCACTCTCCTACTTTCCCTTCTGTTGCAATCTCGTTCTGGACCCATTTTGCAACTGGGTCAGCCTGATCAAAAAATATCCGTTCATGCAACTTGGTCAGCTCTTTCCCAATCACCACCGGGACTTGTGGAAAAGTTTCACTCAGCATCGTCAAAGTTTCCTCAATTCGCTGCGGGCTCTCAAACCAAACGTAAATAGACGAGAGCGGAGAAATCGACGCCCATTGAAGTTCCTCCTTTTGATCAGCAAGCTTTCGGGGAAAGAACCCTCGAAAAGTAAAAGCAGTACCTTGAAATCCGGAAACTGACAAAAGCGTCACCACAGCTGAAGCACCGGGAAGCGGTGTAACACAGATCCCCGCTTCGTGAGCACAAGCCACCAACGCGGATCCTGGATCACTGATCGCAGGTGTACCTGCATCAGTGACGAGCGCAAGATTCTTTCCGGCTTTCATTTTTTCGATAAAAAACTGTAGCTTTTGAGACTCCGCATAAGAATCCACTCTTTCCAGTCGCCCTTTAAACTCTGCGATACCCAAAGCAGATAAGAGGGCTCCTGTCCTTCGGGTGTCTTCACACAAAATCAGATCTGCTTCTTTTAAAGCCGAAATCGCTCTCGATGAAATATCTGCTAAATTGCCTATGGGAGTTGCTACAACCCACAAACCGCACGGTAAAATTTGCCTATTGGTTTCCTTCATTTTCGGGCTGATAATAGAAGTCCACAGGAGATATTACAATGAAAACTCTAATTAAAAAGAAAGGCGACACGATTGTCGTCTCCATGGATGGTCGGCTTGATTTCGAGACTTATGTACCCTTGCGGGAACACCTTTTTAACATGATTCAAGAAAACCGCACAGATAGTACCCCAAAGAAAATTATATTTGATCTGGAAAACCTAGAGTTCGTTGGATCAAGTGGAATCTCTTCTTTTATTCAAATTCTTAAAGATTTTAATGCCAATTCACCTATGAAACCACGCTACTGCAACGTCAGAAGCGAATTTAAAAAAATCATCAAGGCTTTTGATGAAGCTGAACTCTTCGAGTTTTACGAAAATGAAGATCGAGCTCGTAAAAGCTTTGATCAATGAGAGTTCAATGAGGGCGAGAGGATTAAACGACGTTTAAATCCAAAGATTTTGTATATATCCCCAGGTAGTCCCATTCCAAAATAAAAGATCAAAGCGAATACTCTGGGCTCGTCCCTGATATCTAGATAAAAAATAATTCCCAGTTCTTTTTAATCTCTGCTGTTTGCTTAAATGAACACTTTCAGGACCAGTCACCCACCCCTGAGAAGAACGCGCTCGAACCTCCACAAAAACAAGTTCGATTCCTTGATTTTGAGGCAAAGTTTCTTCAAAAATTAAATCAATTTCCCCAAATTTACAGTAAAAATTTCGAAGTAAGAGTTTTGCCGCTTTCTGATTTAGAAACCATTCCAAGGCTCTTTCTTCAGTTTCTTTACCGAATTGATGTCTTTTATACATGAGAGGAGACTCATGCAGGTCTCAAACCAAACTCAAAGCAATTTAAAAGAACGTCGATGAACTTCAGTGACCCCTTGTTTTTTCAATGCCTGAGAATGAGCCACCGTCGGATATCCTTTATGCTGAGCAAATCCATAATCCGGAAATTTCTGATCTAACTCCATCATATGCTGATCTCGCCAGACTTTAGCAATGATGGATGCCGCTGCAATACTTAAACATTTCTGATCGCCCTTCACGACAGCAGAAGCCGCAATAGAGATTCCCTGCTTAGGAAGAAACTTCCCGTCAATCAGAACATGATTGGGCTTAACCCGAAGGGCATTCACGGCCCTCATAATGGCTAAATGAGACGCATGAAAAATATTAATTTCATCAATTTCTTCAACAGTAGCTATGCCAATTCCTGTTGCCAGGGCCCACTTTGTAATCAAAGGAGCTAAGCGCTCCCGCACGAGGGGGGTTACTTTTTTACTGTCATTAACTTCTTCCAACCAGGGATGATCTTCATAATTCACCTGAGTGGGCAATATCACAGCACCCGCTACTACAGGACCCGCAAGACAACCTCGCCCGACCTCATCGGCTCCCGCGACATAAACACGGGGAAATCCAGCCTTTTTTTCATACTCGAGGCCGGGCAGGTTTTTTACTCTTACGCTCTTGGGCATCAAAACCCTCTAGGCTCTAAGCTCTTAGCTTTCGCTCTTGGTGCCTTTTGCAGCAGCTTTTGCAGCAGCTTTTGCAGCAGCTTTTGCAGCAACAGATTGAAGTGTCTCCACTTGACGCTCAACTCGAGCAGCTTTTCCTTCAAGGCCTCGCAAGTAATAAAGCTTAGCGCGACGAACTTTACCCACTTGAGCTATTTCTAATTTTGCAATTTTTGGAGAAGATTCTAGAAAAATTCTTTCTACGCCCACTCCATGGGAAATCTTGCGAACGGTAAAGGAACGACTTGCACCTCGATTCGAACGTGCGATGATAATTCCTTCATAAATCTGAACACGCTCTTTTTCACCTTCTTTAATTCGAACGTGAACTTTCACTGTATCACCTGCGCTATAGTCAGGAAAATCAGACCGCAGCATCGGCTTTTCAATGAGCGCTACGCGATCCTGTAATCCCTTTTGACTGACTTGAATGCTTTTAGTCGTTCTTCGATACTTTGTTTTAGTCGTTGCCATTTTTTACTCCTGATCGCTCCATCACATATTGAGATGAATCGATTTCAATCTTATTTAATAAGCCCAGCAAATTGCCACCCTTGTAGAAATACAAAGGCCGGTTATTGCCCGAACAGCCGATCGAGAATAATCGCGACAGCTGCCCGAACGGAAAGGTGATTATACCCTCCTGCACCTTCTGGCCCGTACACTGGAGCTAGGATCCGATGTACCTCGGGATAGAAGACGTCCGAAACGCCCCAGCCCGTCCCAAAAACCAATACAACGGGTTTTTGAGGGCGACCTGGATCCGAAAGCTCACGCCTATAGTCAGCGTAAGTGACGGAGTTCGGAAGTGGCCGAGCATCTGTTAATACCACTTCAGGATCAACCCCATGCTCAGCTCGAATTGCGGCTTTTACTTCTTCAAAAGACTTTGCCATTCGAATCAAGGAAACCGCTTCCACTCGATCCGGATGGTAGGCTTGAGAGGCATCTGAGCGCCAATGGCTTAGAATTCTCCCAACCAGCTCGTGCTGATCCTCGATCGGAGTGACAAGGAAATACCCTTTCATTCCAAAAGTTCGAGCCGATCGTGAAATATCATGGATATCCATGTTAGTCACGGCGGTGGTTACAATTGCCCCTTTTCTATTCACAATCGGGAAATGAAGTAATGCAATGTAAACAGGTATAGACACAAGGTCTTGATCGTTAACATTCTTGAGGGATTTCTTCAAATAAATTATACGGCCCACGCCTCAAGGAACTGCTTAATTACGAGCTTGAGCGAAGCTTGAGCCGAGTTCTATATTTTTCCCAAAGATCGGGTCTCTTTTTCTGAGTTCGTATGCACATTTGATCTTCACGCCATTGCCGAATAGCACCATGATCTCCGGTTAACAGCACCTCAGGAACCTTAAGTCCTCTCAATTCCCTAGGTCGGGTATATTGAGGGTATTTTAACAATCCATTCTCAAAGCTATCTTGGGTCACCGAACGCTGATTTCCTATCACTCCAGGGACCAGACGAGCAACCGTATCTGCAACCACTAAGGCAGGAAGCTCTCCCCCTGTCAGAACATAGTCCCCTATGGAAATTTCACGATCGACACAAAGATCAATAAATCGCTCATCTACCCCCTCGTAATGACCACAAACAAAGACGAGTTGAGAATAAGAAGCCAACTCTTTAGCTATCTCTTGAGTAAAAACCTCTCCCTGAGGCGACAGGAGGAGTGTCATTGTTTTTTTTTGAAAGCTTGAAGTAGATTTCGCAGAGACGACTGAATCCCACGCTGCACAAAGCACATCAGCCTTCAAAAGCATTCCTTCACCCCCTCCATAAGGGGTGTCATCTACTTTGTGATGCTTATCTTGTGCAAAGTCTCTTATATTTTTAAGATGAATGGAAATTAAGCCTTTTTCTTGAGCTTTTCCAAGTAAACTGGACTTAAATACTCCTGGAAATACTTCTGGAAAAAGAGTTAAAAAAACAAACTCAATCCCATCTTGAAGAGAAGGGTTCTCTTCCTTCTCATTCAATAATTTCGAGGACGGTTCGTTTTCTGAGTTTGGTAGATGCGCCATTTAAAATCGTACGAATTGCATGAGCGGTCTTACCCTGTTTGCCAATGACTTTTCCTATGTCTTCTCTGGCTACCGTAAGCTTGATTACAGTCGTATTCTCCCCTTCAATTTCATTGACTTGGACTTGATCTGGGAGATCAACTAACATTCGCGAGACATACAAAATCAACTTAGAAAGTTCACTCAGCTTTCTATCTGAATTAGCCACGTGCACAGAGTCCGACATCGCGCGCTCTCCTTCAAAAAAAGCGATTTTTCTTCATAACTATTCAAAATATCTGAAAAAAAACTACGATTTTGAGCTGTTCACTACAACGAGCACGACCCACTCACTGAATCGTTTAATGTTTATTTTGCAAGTGCTTTGATCAATTGTCCAACAGTTTGTGAAACCTGAGCACCTTTTGCTTGCCAAACTTTAACAGCGTCAAGATTCAATTTTACTTTATCTTTCGCATCCTTAGCTTTTGGATAGTAGCGACCGAGGCTCTCAAGGTAAGCTCCATCACGTTTTTTTGCGGAATCCACCGCTACGATAAGATATTGAGGGTTTTTCTTAGCACCCTGACGAGACAGACGGATGGTTACAGCCATTTTTAATATATTCCTTTCAAAACACTCTCCTAACAATTTAAACGGGTATCGTCAAGCGTCAGATCTAGAAATTCACAATGAAGGTGTAGATTGGAGCACGCTTTCTAAAATTGCCAACAATAAAGGCTGTTTGTAAACAAAGATATTAGGCATTATCGCTCGTACTATGAGTATGAAGATCGAGACAATTCGACTTAAGAACTTTAAAGCCTTCCGGGATGTTGAGCTAAGTGAAATCCCATCCGTTTGTGTCTTGGTCGGCGCAAAGGGGACAGGGAAATCAACGCTTTTTAATGTTTTCGGATTTTTGAAAGACGCACTTGCTGACAATGTACATGTGGCGCTCACAAAATTAGGGAGCAGTCGCGGCTTTCAGGAGGTTCGCAGCCGGGGCAGTACTGACCCTGACATTCTCCATAGTCCATCGATTGAACTAAATAAACTAACTATGGGCCGATATCAAAAGATTTCAGGTTCCCGACTCATAGCGCCCCATTTAGATCTTGCAAACACTCGTTCCCGTAGTTTTGTGAGCTTGATTCGTTCACTCCGAAGAATTTTGCTAGCGTTAGGTACATAGCTCAATAGGGGTTTCTCAATTAAATTACTATTGAAGGACTTTCTGAGCAAAAATGATTCAGAGTTTAAAAAACTGATTCGTGGGACTGTTCAAATCTATAAAGCTTCCGAAAAGCCCTCTATTGATCAACAAGAAAAATAAAGGAAAAGTAAGGAAGCGCTTGAGAAACCACTCAGCAATCAAACCCATTGACCCATAAAATTTAAATGATTCCGCTCCCACCATTCCTCTCAATGAATACTTATTTAATAGCCACTCAAACCATGGTAATGGTGATGCACATCGTATAAAATATGGAAATATCTGACATATGTCCAAATACAGATTTGTATTTAATTAGGGATCATAATTATGTTTAAAAGGCTTTCAACACTCCTGCTCTTAGCAACGTCCCTAGGACCTTCCTACGCACAAGCTCATCCGAATGCTTTAGACACCATCGGGAAAAGCACAATAAGATCCGACAGCCATTCATTCCAAATTCTCCATGTCCATCGCCCTCAATCTGAAGTTTTCTATATGGGTCGTTTTTCCTTAACTGAATCTAACTGCAATGAGTCCAGCTCGGAGTCAGAGAAACAGAGCCTGCTCCCTTTTGAGGATGTCCAGAGTCAATGTCCCATTATTATCTTTGACTGGGATGATACTTTATTGAGTGGAGAAGTGAACGGGATAGACACTCAAACTGAAGAAGTAGAAAAACTTGAGACGTCGGCTCTTCAGCTCCTTGAAGCCGCTGCTGATATAGGGAAGGTCTATATTGTGAGCAATGGATCAGAAAGGTGGCTTAAGTTTTCAATGGAAACTTATTTTCCTCGATTCGCCTCTCTATTACCCCGTTTAAAAGTGATTTCAGCAAGATCTCTTTTTAAGAATAAATACCCTCATCGGCACACCAAATGGAAGTCATTAGTATTTAAAGATATTTTAAAAATACACGGTAACGGGAAAGTGAATCCCATTCGTATTATCTCCATTGGAGACTCCAACATTGAAAGAAATGCTCTTCAGAGAGTGACCCAAAGGAAACCTCGTATCATCTCAAAAACAATTAAGCTCATTAAAAATCCTTCGATTATAGATTTAACGAAAGAGCTAGAACTATTGAAAAGTAACTTAGAGACTTGGGCAAAATCGGATGACCTCTTAGATTTCGATTTTTTAATCACTCCGACTCATGAGTGAACTCACCGCTGAGGCCCAAACCTCTGAGGAATTTAAAGACGGAACTAATTTTAATTCCTCACCGCCGTTACGAATAAAATCTTCTCGACCCCGAATCTGTATTTCTTCAAGTGTCTCCAGACAATCCGCCACAAACGCCGGGCACATCACGACAAGCCGTTTTATCCCTTTCAGAGGTAATTCACGATAAAGCACGTCAGTATAGGGCTTAATCCAAGGAGTACTTCCTAACCGCGACTGAAAAGAAACCGTATACCGATCGGATGATACTCCCATTTTCTGAGCAATGAGCCGAGCAGTGGTATAACATTGAGCGCGATAACATTTCTGATTCGATTCCATGATCTCGGCGCAACACTCATTCTTTGAAAAGCAATAATCCCCTACGCCTGTTTTTTTGACTTGTCTCTCAGGCAAACCATGAAAGCTAAATAAAAGATGATCAAAGCGATAATCACTGAGACTTTTTTCGGCAATTTGTGCAAATGCCTTTATAAATAATTCATTTTTATAAAATGAATCCAAGATTTGAAGTCGAAACTCAAATCCTGTTTTACGAGTCATTCTTTGAGCGACGCGCAAACACTCTCGTATAGACGATTCTGTAGCCGCAAGAGAATATTGAGGATAAAGGGGAAAGATCACTATATCGTGAATGTCCGCTTCACTCAATTCAAGCAAAGCCTTTTGAATGGATGGGGTTCCATATCTCATGGCAGACTTCACAATCCATCCGTCTCCCAGTTTTTTTTGAACTTTCTGAGTGAGGTCATTTAAATGATAAAGCAGGGGAGATCCACGGTCTGTCCAAATTTTTTGATAAGCAGCCGCAGAGCTTTTGGAGCGCTTTGGCAAAATCGTGCCGTTCACGATCATCCACCGAATCGGATAGGCCACATCAAGGACCAGAGGATCCATTAAGAACTCTTTTAAATACGTCCGAACTTGAGCTGGCTCAGGTTTTTCAGGAGTCCCTACATTAATTAAAAGAGCCCCTTTCATTTTTTTTTCAGTAGGTAACACGAATAATCTCCAAATCTTCGATTCCCTTAGGTGTCGTGAGCTGAACTACGTCACCCTTCTTTGCATTGAGGAGCGCTTTGGCGATTGGCGAAACCCAACTAACCCATCCCTTGGACAAGTCGATTTCATCCTGACCTACAATTCTATAGGTCCGCTCACGCTCCTCTTCATCTAAAACCGTAACGGTTGCCCCGAATAAAACCCGACAGCTGATTTGTGCAGTCCCCTCTTGCTGAGCTACCTGTTGAGCCAATTGTTGTGAAGGATCAATAATCTCCGCCGCTTCTAATCTTTTAGAAAGAAATCGAATTCGGCGATCTATTTCTCTCAAACGACGCTTGCCGTAAATATAATCCCCGTTTTCAGAACGATCGCCGTTAGACGCTGCCCATGAAATGACCTTGACCAACTCTGGCCGGTCTTCATGCAGAAGTTTTTTTAACTCAGCTTTTAGCCGATCCGCCCCTGCAGGAGTAATATAATTCTTCACTAAATAGTCTCCTGACCCACATCTAGATAAACTTCCTTTGTATCATCATTATAACCAAAATATTCAGCAAACCTTCCCCAGGAGACGAGTGCTTCCACAATCTGCAGTGGATTTTCATTGGGAAGCCACTCTCCTACCCTTTCCTTAAGCTCTTCAATGGGAAGCCTTAAACTTTCATCTTTGCGCAAAAGATTCGACGTCATCTTGACAATCCGAAGAGCACCGAATAATTCATGTAGCATCCGCTTTCGTAAATTAATATCTCCCGCAACAAAATGCTTACCTAAATCCGTCAAAATGACTTTTTGCTTAGGTGTATCTACTAATTCAAGAAGCTCTGCGGCTTTTACAAGATAAAGGGTTCGACCAAAGTCCTTCCCTGTCTGATGAGCTAATTCAAAAATATCCGCTTGTCCTCCCTGATCTACAATGGATTCAAGTAAACCAATCATTTCTATGATTTGAACATTCGGCAGAGTTTCAATAGGCGGCTCTTTAGATAGCTGAGTGGCTGGTAGAATGGAAACCCCCGCAGTCACGACTGGGGCATCAGGCATAAGAGTTTCAGTAATGAGCGCATGAATTTGAGAGACCATCCGTCGAAAGGCTGGAGATTGATCATCCCGCGGATACGGCAGATCATTCACAATTTCACGACGAATATGACCAGGATTAACTCCCATGACCAAAATTCGTTTTGCCATAAATACGGCTTCTTGAATATTATGCGTCACTAAAACCATCGAGCGGGTTGCCGTTTTTTTGTCTAAAAATATTTTTACCATTTCTGTTCGTAAAGTATCAGCAGTCAACACATCTAAAGCGCTAAACGGCTCATCCAAAAACACCACAGGTCTTTCCATAACCAATGCTCGAGCAATCCCCACTCGTTGCTTCATCCCGCCCGACAGTTCTCTCGGGTACGCTTCCTCAAACCCTTCTAAACCTACAAGATCGATTGCTTTCTTAACTTTTGTCCTCACTTCTGAATGAGTGAGATGAAGGGGTTTCAACGCTAACGCTATATTTTGATAAACGGTTTCCCAAGGGAACAAGGCAAAAGATTGAAATACCAACGCCACATCTAAATTCGTCCCTTGAAGGGGAATTCCACGTGCCAATACTTCGCCTTTAGTCGCCTCAATTAAGCCACTCATAATTCTCAGACAAGTGGACTTCCCCGAACCAGACGGGCCCAATAGCGCAACTGCCGCATCTTCTTCAATCGAAAGGTTCACTCCGTCAAGAACTTTTAAATCAGTACCTGCTTCTAAAGTAAATATTTTTGAAACATTTTTGAGTTCAATCAGCGGACTTTTATTCTGCATCCATTCTCCTGTAGTACTGACAACTTAGGCATCCATCCGATATCGGGTCTGGGCTATCAGATAAATTTTCGACCAAACAAAGCGATTCAACAAAATCACAATTAAAACCATCAGCGTTAAACTTGCAGCAAAGAGCGTAAAGTTTTCATTGACGGTCGCAACGCTGAGAGTAGCGCCTAGCCCTCCCGTTTTTAAAATAGTATGTTTATAATAAATATACTCTGCCACCACGCTTGCATTCCAAGCCCCTCCTGCTGCGGTAATCCACCCCGTCACTAAGGACGGAAATACACTGGGCAGATAAAGCGTCTTCCAGCGATCTAAGCGTGACGTTTCCATCAAAGCTAAGGCATAATCAAGCTCTTGAGGGATACGAAGCGCCCCCGCTAAGACGTTAAATAAAACATACCATTGCACTCCTAAAAGCATCAAAAGCATCGAACCCCAAGCAAAACTGATCCCAAGAGAAAAGAAAATACTGAGTGCAATGGGATAGAGCATAGGGGCAGGAAAGGAAGCAAGGATCTGAATAATAGGCTGAGCAATTCGGATACGCTTGGAGGAGGTACCGATCCAAATACCGACAGGCACTGCCCATACACTACTAATTGCAAGAGTCATCAGGACTCTTAAAAATGTCCAGAGTGCATCTCTTAATAAGACCATCCAAGTGGCGGGTGACACATGGGCTAGAATTTTAAACAAATTAAAAGCGCCGTAACCTGCAAATCCAAAAATTGCAAAAAAACTACAAATGCTGGTCAGTTTTATTACCATGGGCGATTGGCGTTTTTGAATGATTCTCACAAAGACGCCATGAACCCGAGGAGCACGATTACGAACAAAATCTTCTACTTTCAAATCGGGTTTTGGTACTCGAACACTTTTTCTACGACGAGTGGAAAAAATATAATCTCGATAAAAAAGTTTTACCCAGCGAACAATTTTTGATTCACGAATCCAGACTTGCATGAGAGGTTCAACAGGTGCTGCCCCAGTCACCTCTTCCAGTCGAAATTTTTGCACCCACGCCAATATAGGCCGCCAAATTGCAAAATCCATCAAAGTAATTAATGAAACCATGGCAATTACGGCTAGAATAATTGCCTTATGATTTCCTTCTTTAATAGCGACATCCATATAAGCGCCAATTCCAGGCAACCGATACTCTCGATCTCCAAGTGTAATTGCTTCACATGGAATCAAGAAAAACCAACCCCCTGCCATAGAAAGCAAACTGTTCCAGGCTAAATTCACGGCAGAAAAAGGCAGCTCGACTTTGAATAATTTATGGCGCCAATTCAAACCCATTACCGTAGAAGCTTCCTTTAAATCTGATGGAATTGACTTAAGGGAAGAATAAAACGAAAACGTCATATTCCAAACTTGCCCGGTAAATATCATAATAATAGCAGTCAACTCGAGTCCCGTATTGGTGCGTGGAAAAAGAGCAACTAAGCCAAGAAGTAGACCAGGCAAAAACCCTAAGACAGGAATACTTTGAAGGATATCGAGTAATGGAATGATCACCTTTTCAGCGGCACGGGATTTTGCCGCTAAAAACCCAATCACTAACGTAAAACTCAAAGATATAAAATAAGCGACTGTTCCCCGAATACCCGATAGTAAGGTATAGTAGGGCAATGCCCATACGGAGAGGTTAATTTGGGTAACCGGGTGAAACTCCGAACGCCACTCTTGCGCAATTGCGACGACTCCATAAATAATAGTAGCCACTAACAAGAGGATGGCAAGGTCTGGAATGCCAAAAAACCGTTGGGAAACTATTTTTCGCTGCATCTCCGACCCTCCGGCAACTTCAGCTAGTTCTCTAATGTAATCAGTAATTCCAAATTACTGACTGAGTTCAACTGACCTAATTGACTTAATATTAATGATTGTCCTACTTCTAATTTTTTTAAAGATAAAAGCAATCTTTCTCCAAAACTTGACTCAAGCGCCACGGTCGCAACCCATTGATCGGACTGAGGATGGGCTACCAACACCTTATTTCCGTCCTCTCGAAGCTTCCAGAATAGGATCCAAGAGTCGGACAAATCCATTCTGAGCTCTTCACCCTGCATCAAATACACAGCCTCTAAATAGGTAACCCATTGGAGAACTTGCTCATTTCGAATGATCATATTGAGCCGAACCTGAGATCTAGAGCCATGTGACGCATCTAGACGGATGGGTGCTTCTTTCCAATTTAAATATGACATAGGGATTCTATTCGCACATCTTTTTCTTACTGACTACTCTAAATCCTTCCAAACCAAGTTGCATTTATAGATTCAAACAGCTAGCTTGAATTGATGTCAAAATCATTAGGTAAAACCTATCTAGTCACAGGAGCCGCGGGCTTTATAGGATCTCGTTTTATAGAGTCTTGCACCGAAAAAGGAATTTCGCTCATCTCCGTAGACCGAGAAGCCCTCTTTAAAGATCGGCACCCACATCTTTACCTTAACTTTAGCTTTGGGCGTATTGTTGATTTGGAAAATCTTTTCGAATGGTTGCAGAATCAACGCCCTGAACTGGATGCCATTGTTCACCTGGGAGCAATCACTGATACCCGAGAAGGCCATCTCCCCCTACTTCAACGCCTGAACATAGAATACTCTAAGAGTCTTTGGAGCTATGCACATCAGAATAAAATTCCATTTATTTACGCAAGCAGCGCAGCCACTTATGGAGACGGCTCGCTTGGGTACAATGATGATGAAACATTAATTTCCTCGCTCCATCCGCTCAATCCCTATGGGGACTCTAAATTGAAATTTGACCTTTGGGCTCTCGACCAGGAGAAACAGGGAAATCACCCCCCTACCTGGTCTGGATTTAAATTTTTTAATGTTTATGGCTGGGGCGAGCGTCATAAAGGCTTTATGTCGAGTGTCGTTCTCCATGCCTTTGATGAGATTCAAAAAACAGGACAAGTCACTCTCTTTAAAAGTCATCGTGAAGAAATTGCAGATGGTTTTCAAAAAAGAGACTTCATTGATGTCGCAGACATTTTAGAAGTACTCCACTTTGCGATTAAAAAACCCATTCAGCGTGGCATCTATAACTTAGGCACTGGCCAAGCGCGTACTTATCTTGATCTTGCCAAGGCAGTTTTTCGAGCCCTGAACCAACCGGAAAAAATTCAGTTCATCGATACACCCTTGAGTATCCGAGATAAATACCAATATTTTACTGAAGCTAAAATGGATCGCTTGCGTGCACAAGGGGATCATCGACCCTTTACCTCATTAGAAAACGGCGTCCAGAAATACATTGAAAAACTACTCACAGCTATCTGACTTCATCTTATTGCGTCTTATTGCAAATAGGAGGAAAATTTTTTCCGATGCTTAGAAAAAGGATCTAATGGTTTAAGGACCTCTTCGAAAGCAGGGGACCAACTGTCTTCACTCATCAATCGATCTCTGATCCTAATGAGATACAATGCCCTACTTTCAAAGGCTTTCAGGATATCTCCTCTCACACTCACATCATTGTAACTTTCACTAATAGCCATTAAAATTCTTTTCCAAGTATCTTGATTCAACAACTGCTCTGCAAAAGTAAAAATAGTTTTTCTATCTAGCATCTCATGTCCTAATTCACTAAAAACGGGCCTTTTATGTTCACTCGTTTCCTTATTGGTGGTTGGCATGGTCAAACCAAAATCGATCAGCGTTAGTCCGAGTCCTAGCTCTTTATTTTCATTCACTAATATATTTTCTGGATGTAAATCTACATTACCTATTAATAATGAGAATAAAACTGCCTCGGTCACTTCCTTCCTATATTTTTCATTTTTCAGTCGAGCTAATGATTCCCGAAAATCGGAACTTTGTCGACCCGAGTTTTTATGGGCGAAGCTCTTCTTGCCCTTCTTAAACTCAATGATAATCCACGGTTCCTTTTCCTTTTTATTCACTGTCATCGTAGCAAAGTAAACCTTTGGCACAAGCCCCTCAGAGATGGACAAGATCTCAGCCAAACGGGAGACAAAGATTTCATTATGAGCAGAATAACTGAAGTTATTAAAACTACGCGGTAAATAGCGCTGAACTGTACTATGAGCAAAGGTGATCTCAGCAGCCCTGTAGGGCTTAACTATAAAACGAATTTCACCGTGCGTATCTTTAAGATACTTGGCTCCCGTTGCCCCTCCCGCAGCCTGAATTGCCTCTCGAGGATTTTTCTGGATTGCTTTCTGTATTTCAACAATTTGGTCCTTAATATTTTGCAGAGATCTATTCTTAAATGTAATTCTATATCTATTTTCAAAGTCTTCAGGAGAGATACAACTATAGCTTGCCAATCCATTCATGGCTAATTTCTCATCCAACTTTCTCTTTATTTTAATCCACTTTTCGAGTTGCTCCTGCCGTTCAAATAGACGCCCACGGCATAAGTCATCCATAAAGGCTATATTTTCTGATCTGTACATTGCAGGATTGAAATCCGTATACTCTTTCTCTGCTGGAGATAAACTGACTTTATGCCATTTCAAAGAACTCACTCGAGATAACAACTGAGGTAAAACCTCCCAATTCATCAAACTGTCAAAACCAGACCACACATTGATTTCAACTTTTGGGCCATTATACCACCAGTCCTCACCCTGTAGACATCGAATAGCCCCCACTAATATTCCAGTTTTATGCCGCCCACCCTTACAATGAAAAGACACCGGCCAAGGGGCACTCACAACATTATCTAAAGTGGTCAGTAAACCATCTAAATCTCCATTATAAACTGACTTGGCATCTTGATATTTTTCCCTCATTTTATCAATTCCTAGTTTTTTTCTAATTTCTGCAGACGGTATGTACTGATGAAGAGTCTCTTCTTTATAGATATTCCCACGATGAAAATCTTTTTCTGGTACATTAGCGGCGTACCTTCCATCAATATACGCAAACTCTCCAGCCTCTGGATCTCCATAGGCATGAATAAATTTCTTATTTTTACTATGGGCATACTCCATTTCCTTTAGGTTATAGCTCCTTTCTTCATTATCCTCATCATAACCCAACACATGCATGCTGACATAGGTTTCCGGCGGCTTTTGCTTAGCCTTTTCCAATGCTGTTTCCCAATTTTTTATTCTATTCCCAAGATATCCTGACCGATAAAATACGTTTGGAATGACAACGCCACCATTGAATGAATTCTTTAATTCTGAGTAATGTACCGACTTAAGTTCACATCGAGTACAGCTATACTTCTCTTGACTCATAGATAGAGTCACTTTCATATTGTAAATTATATTCAAATCAGGATCTACCGTAACACTGATCATTTGAGGAAAGTTTTGGACAGATACTTTATCTACTGGAGGAGTTAAAGTTAATTCCCAGGTACTTGGATTGTACTTCCCTTCAATTTTATAAGGCCTTTTCTCGTCGCCAATAAATAATTCATACTTATTTTCACGTATCAGCGGCAACTTATCTTTCCTTACAAATAACTTCAATTTAGGTGAATCGCCAAATCCTGGAATCTGAATATAATGATGTGCCAAAATGGATCTTCTCATTGATTGGCCAGTCGATTGGCCAAAAGATTGACCAGACGAAAAAGATAACTTCAAACAAGAGGAATCAGAACTATCGCTCTGAGAAATGGAGCTTAAAATTTCGTCATGAGAGCTTAAAGACGAGGAAGAATGACTCCCTGAACATTCTGTACTTCTGGGGTTTGCTACATCACACTTCTCGATGATCTCATCTGGCTGATCACTCCCTTTTAAAATTTTGTTTTCCAGCTCCGAAATTTCCTCTTCGGCCAGCGCTTCTTCAAGACACCCAGCGAAATCTTCGTCATTTCCACATTTTGAGATAGCTTCCTCAGATCTAAGACCAGCGTATGCACTCTTCGATAAAAGCATGACCCCTATAAATACAACTCTATAAAATTTGAGCACATCCCCCCCTTTATACCCACTCTCTGCATTGTAAATGAATCAAAAATTTCTGCATTACTGAAAAAGCCAAAGCAAAATGTCAAAATAATGACTCCGCTTTCAGGCGTTAGAGAAGATGCTCAATAGGCTCCAAAAATAAACGATTCAGTTGAATTAAGAGTTGATGACTTTCTTGATATTGAGCAATCGTTGGGTCATTTTCTACTGAACTTTGAAATTCTCTTATTTTCTCTAAAAGATGATCTAAAATTTGATATTTATTAAACATCGTCAATACATCCGCTATCTGCGCTTGAGTAGTGGCTTTTCGTGGAGCACTCAGAATTTGGGCAACCTGACTTTTTTCTGAGGAAGAAGCCACTTGATTGAAGTAGGCCACTAATGCACTGATTTTTCCCTCAGCAATATCAGTTGCTTTACTTTCCCTTTGTTTATCTCCATACACATCAAGAAGATCATCTTGAATTTGAAATAAAATACCGGATTTTAATGCAGCTTTTTCGATTGTGTTACACAAATTCGAATTCAGCCCTAATGCTTCTAATGAGGCCACCACCGCAGTCGAAATCAACCATGCCGTCTTCCCACGCACCACTCCAAAATAACGATCTAGATCAGGATAAGCTTCATCTTTCATGAGAAACTCTTGAGCCTGACCTTCAATTACATGTAAAGTCCCATGAACCATTCTCTGAATGATACGACGAAAATTTTCTGGATTTACCTTCAGTTCAAAAAGCAATTGAAAGGCAAATTGAAAAAGAGCGTCTCCACAGTTAATTGCTTGTGGTTCAGAGTATTTCATCCATACAGTAGGTTTTCCACGTCGAACAGAATCTCGATCTTGAAGGTCGTCATGGACCAAAGTAGCATTATGAATCAATTCAAGAGCACATCCCAAAGGGATGGCATCCAATGGATCTTTTCCGTAAGCTGCGTACACCCAACAAGGAATGAGAGCTCTGAGTCGCTTTCCTCCTGTTAAAAAATGATAACGACTCATCTCTGCATTCCAAGAAATTTTTTGAGTCACCTTTTGGTCAAAAAATTCCATTAATTTTAATTCAATTAAAGGAAGGCATTCTTCTTGAATACGTCGGAGTGATTGGGGATTCATAGGCTATGCATACTGCACCTTTTATCATAATACCAGCTTGTTAGAGTACATCCCAAATCTGATTTTCCAACTTAAGCTCAATGACATCTCTTACAAACAAAAGAAACATGGCATGAGACCAGCCTAAGGGTATTACCCAAAAGGGCTTTCCACTTTCTCGGTGAACTTGTTCGGGAAACATCCCTAAAGGAGTTGCTTTTGAAACCGCCCAGCGAAATCCTTCTCGAGCTTCATCAATATTCCCTAAAGTCAGTTCAACACCTGCAAGCCAGAGCGTAGTCAACAACCAAGGGTTTCCTCCTCGATAACAATCTCCCTCATATCTGAATATGCCACCTGTAGGGTGACACCAAAGCTTTGACCGAACTGACTCTAAAATTCTTCGGGCAGCAGGGCTCCCTTTTTTTAAAATTCCGAAAGGTCGAATTAAACCCAACATAGAAACATCAACGGCTTGATCCCAATAGTTTGAAATAAAAGATCGATAGATGGGGCCTTCAGGAGATACAAATCGATCCATAATAATTCCTCGAACCCGCTCACCTAGCTCACGGTATTTCTCCTGAGCCTTAAATTCCATCAGCTCTCCTGCCAAAGACGCCCCTGTCAAAAATGCAGCTGACACCGCCGCTAAAGAATAAGCATGAATACCCATTCGCTCTTCCCAAAGATCATGAGAAGGATGCCCCATGGAGTTTTCATTTGAATGAAAACTCTCTAAAAATGAGAGACCGTTTTGCAAAGTGGGCCAGAAATTCTCTAACCAAAGATGATCCTTTGTCCGACGAAAATGCAAATAGGCTGTCGCCAAAACTGTAGCGGGTTCATCAATTTGAATTCTTCCCCAGCTCGGACCGGCATGCCCAGTCGAAAGATACCGTTGCCACCAAGTCCCTGAGCGATCTTGAGTGTCTGCTAAAAATCGAAAATAATGTTCTACCCTTTCTCGATATCCAAACGCCTCAAGAGCTGCAGCGAGATAGGCACCGTCTCTTGGCCAACTATAACCATAACCGCCGGACATTCGGGAATGAGGATCCACTTCAGCCGCAGCCATCAGGGCACCGCTCGTGCTATCTTGAAGAGCATGCAAAACATCAATTGATCTTTCACAGAGGTGTCTGACCTGAGGGTTTTGTATTTTATTGAGTAGATCTATTGCCGGTGTATAACGTCGCTCCACCGCTCCATCAATGATTTGAAAATATCGCCGCGTTGGAAGATGTTCGACTTGAGTAATCAAGCGGCCTAAATGCACTTCACTCTCTGCACAGATGACTATAAACTCAATTTCAACCGCAGGACCAACCGCAAGAGCCCCCCAGGTAGCACAGCCTTGCACGATCTGATTCCAACCTCGAAGTACAGGGCCCGCTGGAAACCCTGCAAGATCATGCTCCCCCAATGGAACTGAAATTCGCTCTCCTGCCCAAAGGCGATAGCGATCTGAATCAGATAAATGCCCCACTCTCTCCCATTGAGTTTGGCCTCGTGCAACAATCCCTAACCATCGCCTACCTCGATGATGGACGATTCCATTAAAAGTGGGATGATACATTGAACAATGAGCTGAAGTACTGTTTCCCATCCAAGGAATGGACTGATGAAGAAGCCCACCCTTTTCTTCTTCTATTTTCCATTGATCCAAAAGCAATGGTTCCAATGGATGCAATCCAATTTTTCGTACCATCCGAAGAGGCCTGGACTTATGTTGATATTCCACTTGAAGTATCTGAGAACCTGTTCGAAGGCTCATCCGAATATCAAAAATTTCAGCATTGACGGGTATAATTGTTGGATTTGTAGGAGATGAGTCTAGATTACCAGGAATCACTACTGAAGTGTGAAACGCTCCAACACGAGATTGAAGCGCATCAATATGGGGTGCGAAAAGCTGTTCGATTTCACCTGCAGAATCAAAAGTCGCAAGAAGGGTTCCATTCCCCATCTGAACTTCAGAAGAGGGTCTTTGTTCCCATCCCATTTATTTTTACCCCTTCATATAGTTAGGCAATACTTTGTTCTTCAACTCCACATCTCAATGCTAGATCTGCAATCACATTCATATAAATGATATGCGCATCGTAAGGAGATTCATAGGGATTAAAATACTTATGCACATCTCCATCTGCAAAATATTTTGTACACATATAGTAGAAATGGTCGCTCGTTTGAAGACGACGCCAAGTCTCCAGAAGCTCTTCAGCTGCTTCGCCATCCTCTTGCGCTGCCTTTCGGCGAACTGCATCTTCAAGTGCGTAAACCATTCTAAATGCTGAGTCTTGAATTGAATTTCCTTGCCATGCAGAAAGATCTCTCTCCACATCAGCCCACGAAAAAGGATCCGGAGCATCAATCAAAAAAGAATGGATCGCTTCATCATTCCTTGCCAAAGCAGTAGCCTCGGATGGCATAATAAAACGAACTCCTTCCGATTGGAGTAGTTTTCCAGGCATTGCACGCATAAAATCAAAAATCCCTGTATTTTCCCATTGATGTTCTCCAAAGGTTTCATAATCCATAAATAACCCTAAAAATGGAACCCCCCCTCGAGAGGAGACTGGATTTTCAAGTTCAATTAACTTTACCCATTCCGTGAATTTCTCGGAAGTTAAAGGCCATTGTGCCCAACCCCGATCTGAAAAACGAAAAGCAATATCATCACTCAGTCGATAATTTTTCATAAGCGCAACGAGATGAGGCGCTTCAGCCATATGATATTTAAATAACGGACTTCTCCATCTTAAAATATGATCAGCACCTTCCATAAGAATTGATTTATATCCCATATCAGAAACTAACTTCGCAATTCCATTGCTTGTAATAAGCTCCGTATTTCTAAATACTGAAACAGGGTGGATGAGGTGTCGACTCATGATCTCTCGATGACGTTCCACTTGCTGTTTGAATTCCTCAGGGCTATACAAGGCCGCTAAGGAATGATGAGAAGTTTCAGATAATAACTCAGCACAGCCCGTATTAAAAAGTCTCTTAAATGAAGCGATGACGTCCGGTGCGTAAGCTTCCATTTGTTCAATGGCAGTACCTGTAATTGAAAATGAAACCTTAAAGTCACCTTTATATTCTGTAATTAATTCGAAAAGGAGATTATTCATGGGAAGGTAGCATTTATCCGCTACTTTCCTTAATATTGCAGAATTTTTCTCTTCATCAAAATATTGATGATTTTTTCCAACCTCCAAGTATCGATAAGGTCTCAATCGCCAAGGCTGGTGAACTTGAAAATACATACAAATATCAATGGCCATGTATTCCTCCTATCGCCTGTGCATAAATACTTCCTAGATGTTTTCGATAGACTTCCATCACCTTTCCAGCAGACTTTTCCCAACTGAGCAATCTCAATTGATCCATCCCCTCGGAAACAAGTTGTTTAGAAAGACCTTCCAACCGAAGGGCTGCCAGAATTTGATCAGCTAATCTCTCATGATCCCAAAAGTCTACTTGTAACGCACGTTGAAGGACCTCCCTCACTCCTGATTGTTTCGAAAGGATTACGGGTATTCCACAATGAATCGCTTCTAACGCAACTAAACCGAAAGGTTCAGAAACACTAGGCATCACTAGAACTTTTGAATGTTGTAATATTTCATCAACACCAGCAGGTTCAACAAAACCTGCAAAATGAACCCGATCTTCAATACCCAATTTGAAGGCTTGAGCTCTTAATTTATCAAGCATATCCCCAGTTCCACAGAGGACAAATCGAGCAGTTGAATTCGCCTGACTCACTAAGGCTGCTGCCTTCAAAAAATGATCGGGTCCCTTTTGGAAAGTTAATCTTCCTAAAAACACCACATCGAATCGACGATCAGATTCGGCGATGGATAATAAAGATTTAATTCCTTCTTCGGGTGCATTGTAGACCACACTTATTTTTTTTCGATGCACGCCATAAAGTCGCTCAATGATCCCTGCAGTATATCGACTGACTGCAAAAATATGATTTGCTCTTCGAAATCCTTCTCTTTCTATTCTAAAAACTTCGTGATTGAGATTATCCCCACTTCGATCATATTCCGTGGCATGGACATGCAGATAAACAGGAACTCCAGTCACCCGTTGAAATTCGAATGCAGCAGGAAAAGTCATCCAGTCATGCGCATGAACTAAGTCAACTTCATGAGCATCCGCCAAATGTCGCACGGCAAAACAATACCGCTCAATCTCTGACCAGAGATTTTTTCCATAAATCTCGGATGAAGAACGAGAAGGGCACTCTTCCATTATATTTTTTATCGTTCTCTGAACTTTTGGAATTATTTTAGAAGTAACTCTATTTTTTCTATCTGGTTTTTTAAAAAAATCAGAGGTAGACATCCTCTCAATCACTTGTCTTAAATTTTCTGAAAGGGGATCCTGGGGGTGAGCACCATAAGGATAAATTTGTGCATCAACCGATTTAAGAGTGATACCCGATGTTTTTTTTAATTGAGGAGCTGCATTCGTAACTTGAGAAGCAAAGCCCACCTCAGGGATCCAGCCTGCTTCCTCTAAGCACTCCTCAGCTCCAATGACTTCTAAGTGCTGTTCTGAAACTCTCTCTGGAAAAGTAGGTAAAACAAAAAATAAGTGAGCTCCGAGCTTCGCCATGGCTTGAGATAACCCCTGACAAGCTTTCCCCATACCGCCAACAAATCTGGGTGGATACTCCCAACCTAACATTAAAACACGAACCTGACGTACTGACCTCATTTGTCTAGGGTCTCAATCATGGATTTAGTCCGTCTTCCTTTTAGTTTTCGCTCACTCCGACCTAACCAGCGCTGCGCTAATATTTTACTTATTTTTGAATCCACTCTCATCCGCCGCCTTGCCTTCGCCTCTTCTAAACAGGCGAGACTCCACGCCTGGGCGGGAGCTCCTCGTGGAGTAAATGGGGGCTCTGAATCAAAGAGTTCTGGAATGTGATCTTTCACGGGCATTTCCTCAAGTGTTTGAAGAGTGAACATTTTATCAAATTGAGAATGATTAAAGCAGGTAGAATCTGGAACACACGTAACTAATCGATGTCGAGCAATTTCAAAATTTCCTCCCAACCATGCCCACGCCGGTCCTTGATGATAAGATCGATCCCGTTGTTCTTGAGTACCTACACAACGAGGTCGAAAATGAGGATTGAATCGACTCAACGTCATTAAACCTACAGGAGTCCAAAATTTTTCAGCAATATCTATCAAATCTCGTTCTAATTTTTCCCAATCCTTCAAAACAAAAGAAGGCGCTAAAGGTAAACTATGTAAAAAGATAGTGTTAGGACGATCTGCTTCCTGACACTGAAGAACCTTTTTTCCTAATTCCTCAATTTCAGAAAAATCCTCCTCCTCCGACCATAACCATTGCAAGCACCGCGCCTCAAACCAAAGCGCGTTAATTTCCGGCAGCGCGCCTATTCGAGGTGAAATGATCATTCCATCCACTTTTGCATCCATCCAAGTCACATGGGGCTCGGTCACTTCTAAAGTACCCGATACTGATTCTTTTAAAAACCGATGATGTCCACTTCGAATAGACTCAATGGCTCGCCCCAATAACCCATTAAATTCAAGTGAAATTTCGGCAACCGGAAAAGGAACACAAAGCGAAAACATCCATAATTCAGCCAAAGAATGACACCACCATAGAGTTGCATCCGCAGACTCCCACTGAAGTACTCCTTCCTTTTCAATGACGTTAGGTAACATTCCATTTCGATCAATCCAGGTTCCCCATCGATGTAAAAGCTCTCGGGCCCATGGCCAGATTTCTTTTGGATCTTTTCTTATCTTTAAAAAGGCACTTATAATCCCAGGTAAGGAAATAAAAGTGTCCCTACCCCATTCTCCAAACCAAGGAAATCCTGCTATAATTCCTGCAGGTCTTGTGACGACAAAATCGCAAATTTTAGGACGAGGACCGTTAATAGTAAAATTTTTTTCACTCAGATCATTTTCATCTTCTGCAATAAGCCAATCGACATTTTCATCTGAATTAAGATCTGATTCTAATGTACCCGCAGAGAAAAGATTTTCATCAGCTGCATAGCCTCGCTGGAGTTCTTCCGAATAGTGAAAGTTTTGATTCCACTGAGGACTGTCAGTCCACTTCCAAGCACCCTTCAACAAACAGTATACGCCCTTACCTTGCGCTCCCTCAACTCTGGCTCGAGACTCAGTTACAGAAGTCTCCTGAGGCTTCCAACTCCAAGAAGCTCCCCCTAGCGAATGCAGATCTCGCATTCCCCAAAAACCACGTACACAAAGGTGTGCTTTTTTATGCTCTTTAGAAGACCATGACCAACTTAACTGGATGCCACCCGGATAAGAAGGTCTCACACTAAATTTGAGTTTTCCGTGAGGAAGAATCCAATGCCACTGAGGACCTTCCTCACAGAGCTCAAAATGAACGGAGATTCCTAATTTCTCCAAGTCAGGAAAAAACACGAGCCCTTCCGGACCCGAGTAACAATGCGGCCAAAGTGAAATGCCATCACATACAAAATCAAGGTCAACCAGGAAAGCTTTTTGGGATCGACCTGCGTCACCCATGAAAAATCCATGATACTTACGAGTGCGAATTCCATCAGAGGTGCCCATTGCATAAGCGCCCCTCTGATCTGTGACTAGCCACTCTTGATTAAAAGCTCCCATAGCTCCCTCATTTCAAGAGGTGACCGCATGCAATGAATAGACCACTACCTACGCGACTTCTTTAGAGCTCCCAGGTGTAAACACGACACGCATACACTGATTTTGCTTTTTCTTAAATATTTCGTATCCGCGAACACCCTCCTCAAGACTCATAGAATGCGTCATTAAGAATGAAGGATCCAGCTTACCTTTTTGAATATAATCGAGCAATCTTGGAACATACTTCTGTCCATGCTGTTGACCCATACGAAACTTGAGCGCTTTATTCATAGCCGCTCCCATGGGAAATTTATCTAAAACAGCACCATAAACTCCGACTATTGAAATCGTACCACCTTTGCGACAAGCTAAAATCGCTTCCCGCAGAACTTCTGGCCTATCCGTTTCTAACATGATGGCTTGTTTGACTCGATCATAGGCGTAAGAAAGCCCGACCCCGTGAGCCTCCATTCCCACTGCATCAATACATGCATCAGGTCCGCGCCCCCCTGTTAATTCCTTGAGAGCATCTAAAATATGCACCTCTTCGTAATTAAGAATTTCAGCCCCACCCTTATCTTTTGCGAATTGCAATCGCTCTGGATAACGATCAATAGCGATCACCCTCTCTGCGCCGAGCAATCGTGCACTTTGAATGGCCATTTGCCCTACTCCACCGCAGCCCCAAACTGCAACGATATCCCCAGGCTGAATATCACAAAAGTCAGCGCCCATAAAACCGGTCGGAACTGAATCAGACACAAACACAGCCTGCTCATCACTCACCTCTTCTGGAATTTTGAAAGCTCCATTTTCCACAAAAGGGACCCGTACATATTCTGCATGACTTCCTGAGAATCCTCCAAATGCGTGAGAATACCCAAAAATCCCGCTGGTGGTATCTCCGAAAGCTTTAATGAGAATCGCATCATTCGGATTCGTATTATCACAAAGCGACCACTCTTGTTTTTTGCAAAAAGAACAGGCACCACATCCAATCACGGAAACCACCACCACACGATCACCGTGCTTAAACTTTTTGACTTCTGAGCCTACTTCTACAATCTCTCCCATAAACTCATGGCCAATGATGTCCCCCCTTCTCATAGTCGGAACATAACCATCCAAGAGATGGAGATCTGACCCACACACCGAAGACATTTTAACCCTCACAATCGCATCCTTCGGGTTAAGAATCTTTGGATCTGGAACATATTCTACACTTAACTCATTTACGCCATTCCAACATAATGCTTTCATACACTCACCTTTACGCTGCTAAACGACCTGAAGTTTGACCTGCCACCTGGATAATTTCGCCCGTTTCCATTAGCTTTTTGAAAAGCCGGAGATTTTTCCTAAGCTGTTGATCGGGATCCCTACCGAAGATCTGAAAGAAAAGGTGGCCAACCTTACTCATCTCAAACGCATATTCTATTCGAACACGAATTTCAGTACCTCGGCCACCAGGAGCATCAGCAAACTGCGCTCGCCCCTTGACTCGCACTCCTGACGACGATCGCACTGTTTCCCAACTGATGCTCTCACCCTGTTGTATATCTGTTATTTGAGCGTCCCATTCTAAAGTTGACTCCGCCGGCCCATAGGCAATCCAATGGGTACGCTGATCTCCGATCACCCTCACTTCTTCGACGTTTTCCATAAATAAAGGCATATTTCTGAAATCTGACCAGAATTGAAAAAGCTCTTCGCGAGGTTTGTTTACCGTGACCACTCTTTCAGTAAATAATTGGCGCGATCCAAAAAATGAATTACCTCCCTTTTTGAGTTCTCCGTGACTCAATGAACGAAGATTTCGAGTCGTTACGTCCAATGCTCTATAAAGATACGAGCGACCCGTTAACCCACGCCTCAGGAGTTCAAGACCTGCAATGGAGATCCCTACCCGTTTGATTCGATTCTTTTTAAGCCCAAGCGTCAAAAGGGAAATTCCCAAAATGGACGAAAAAAGACGTTCGGCCCTCCCCACATTCAACCGCAAGGGATTACGTGGATCTAATGAATTTTTGGAGATTATTTCCATAATAGTCCTTCTTTGAGTTAATTAAAGCTGTCAGCAGTTAATGCAAAACCTTGGCCTATTGCGCTGCATTAATTTATGGAGCCTTACTTTTAAAACCGCTTGTATAATTCAGCCTTTTTTTGTATGGTACTCGGCGAACTGATCCATATTTCTTGGTTTTTAAGAAAGTGACGACTCAGTGATAAAGGAGCCAAAATGGCTAATACAAGAACTGCGACAAAACGTGCGCGCCAATCGATTAAGCGCCAAGAACGAAACCAAACCATTAAAAGCGCAACCCGGACTGCTCTCCGCACCGCTTTAGATGCAATCAAGACTAAAGATCTAGCCAAAGTCAAAGAAGCTTATCACCACGCTGTGAAAGCAATCAGCAAGGCTGCTAGCAAAGGATCTATTCCTAAATCTAGAGCCTCTCGCAAAATTAGCCGATTGACAAGATTGACCAAGAAGGCTTTGCCAACCGTCATTTAAATCACATTCTCTGCCTCGGAGAGTGTTGCGTTATTGAAGCATATAAAAGAATGACGTGACGCTCTCCGAAGCACAATTTGAGTTAGTATTTTCATACCAAACGGCTTAAACTGTTTGGGAACCTATGGAAGGGTAAAAAATGAAAACAACTCATTGGAACTTCATATTTTTAGCACTGATTCTAGGAATCCTGGAAACTCTCTCTGCTGATTCCTCTGCTTTCGCTTCAGATTGGTCTAAAGTTCATTACCTTCCACGATCACAGTTGAAAATGACTCCTGCGGACTCACCACGCCCTCTTTATCAAAAGATCTTTCAAACGGTGGATCAAACTCGACTTCAGATCGCACTCAAAGAGATGACAGGGACTCTACCCGTCACGATCCATGGATCTACTTATTTGATTACAGATCGTTACTCTCCCCTTTCTAAGAAAAACTTTCGCGCCTACTGGCTTCAGTATTTTGAATCCCTCGGAATTCCAGCTCAAGAACTCAGCTATCCAACCCAGCACTCGATAGGAGAACCGCAAGGACATAACCTTGAAGCGGTACTTCCGGGTCAGTCAAAAGACTCCATTGTCATTATTGTTCATTACGACAGTATCGGCCCAGAAGGACATGAATCAGAAAATCCAGGGGTTGATGACGACATGACTGGAATGGCAATCATGCTCGAAACGGCAAAGATCTTAGTCCAGTACAAGGGCCATTTGCAAAAAACGGTTCGTTTCGTCGCTGCAGATTACGAAGAACATGCGAATCCTGGCCTTGAAGGCGCCCGCAGTTATGCATCTTATCTTAAAAATATCTCACAAAAGGAAAATTTTAAAATCATTGCAGCGATCGATAACGAACAAAGCGGATGGAGTTGTGCCGCAGACAATCGATGTAGCGAGGGCAAGTCAGGCCAGCCAGCCGATACTTTTGATGTTTTCAGCTGTGCAGGTGAATATGAAGATTTTGACTTTCGACCCTTAGGAGATGCACTTGAAAAAATCGCACTCACGTACTCACAAATGAAAGTACAACGAGGCTGCATGGCGGAAAACAGTGATCACTACGCAATGTGGGAAATTGGAGTTCCTGCGGTCGTATTCTCTGAGCACAACCCTTTCAATAATCCTCACTTTGATCAAAACGGCGGCGATACTTACGACAAGATCCATCAGGATTATTTTTTTAAAATTGCTCAAATTGGGATTACCTTTGCCGCTTCGCTCATTGGCATTGAAGAGTAAGCACTGCAAGGAGCCCCTTTCACGTGCTCTCCAACTGTGATACGGTGCAGCCTTATTTATGAAAAAATCCAACTCTCGTCGAGAATTTTTACAACAACTCACCCTTGCTGCTGCAGCGATCCCTTGCACAGGACTATTACTCCGTTCACTGGATGCCTTTGCAAAAGACAAAAAGCTTGTAGCACTTCCGGCTGGACAAACAGCCGTTTTGGAATCAGATCCAGTTGCTTCGGCAATTGGTTACCGTCAAAACATTAAAGACATTGATTATGCAAAGTATCCTCAGCGCAAAAAACCCGAAGCGAAAAATCAACACTGTAAAAATTGCGCTCTCTATACTTCTGTCAATGAGGGATGGGGCAAGTGCCAGATGCTCACATCAGGACTGGTTTCCAGCGAAGGCTGGTGTGGTTCTTGGAGCAAGAAATCCTAAGCTGGGCTTGGATTGCTAGTTAAAATCCTGTGATTCCCACAGGATTTTAACTATAGCGTTCAAGAAAATAGATTATGACGCTACAGGAGCAGATCTCATTAAAGTGTATAGTTCGTCAAAAATTGAGATGCCTTGGTTTTTGAAACGTAAATAAAATTTAAGGAGACCTGACGACCCAGGCAGAGGAAGGTTAGGCATTCTCACGTGCAATGTAAGGGGTTTGCTTCGATCGTGGAGGCTCATAGGACCTTCGACTTTAGAGTGTCAAAGTCGGGAAAGTGACCGGAAAATAGGAGTATATTAAAAGTTGGCCTTGTACTATTAGATCAAGCCTATTCAAGGAGAAATATGTTTTTTACAAATTATTTGAAAAAATTAGCAATATGCGCTTTTATTATTTTCGGTTCTGTACCAAGTTTTGCATTCGATGAATACTTGGAAACAGAAATCTTTCGGGAAATTTTTTCCTCTGCGTTCAGTGCATTTCAAACCGAGCGATGCACGGGGGCAATAGCCGCTCAGGTTAATGTAGAGACAAATTGCAATCCAACCGCCCTTTATCAGATATTAATAGCCAGTTACGAAAAAAACAGGGATGTAAGAAGATGGGATAAACTCGAGGAGACTCCAGGTTTTGAGGGAATAGTAGTGGAGTTCATGAAGTTTCACGATGCTTCCTGTATAAATAGCTTCCCCCTGTTTGCACTGAGTTTACCTGATGCGCGCGTTGCCTTTAGGTATAGAACTCCACCTACTTCTCCGTAAAGATAGCGTGTGCTCCAGAATTTGTTTTAGACTGCCGAACTCTGGGGCATGAACCGGAAGTTCTATAGAGATTCGGAGAATCATTTCGTGACAAGACTTCAAGAAAATGTCTTTTGGGCCGTTTATAATTGGCCTTCTCGGCATCCATGCCGAGACAGCCCACTGGGCTGACGGATGCTCCGTTCCTGCTCCGCATTCCCCGGCCCAAAAACATTTTCTTGAAGTCTATAGCAAAAAATTTTGCAATGCCCTCTCAATCAAAGGGCGCCATTCTTCGACAACTATTTCAGTTGTGTGCCTTTTTACCCTCCTACTTTCAGAAGAACGAAGAAACAAATCCTGACTAAAGCAATAACCTACTTGACTTTATACATTAATACATGATAACTATGCGACATCTATTTTTATAGTTTCTGTATGTTTTTAATTGCTGAGGATAAATGAATATGAAAGAGCCGTTGTCTAAATCCATAACAATCACTACTCTCGTCAGCACCCTTCTGTTATCGAACGTGGCAAATGCAAATCCCTTTAATAACGGCTTAAAATTATTTAAAAACAAAGTAAACAAGAGCACATTCAAATTCCCATCTAAAAAACCTCATTTTAATTATAAGTTTCAACACCCCTTCTTCCCTTCATTCAGAAATTTCTCTACCGATCACCCCACTTCAGAAAAACCTGAAAATTCAACTTATAAATTTAACTTATTTGGGTATCTTCAACCTCAACCTCTCTACTCAAAAGTCAAAAACAGTCCAAGCAACGACATCTCTTTTAAAAACACTGATCAAGATCAAAAAGATAGATCTCTTCGATTGGCAGCCACAAAGGGTGATACCAAAAAGGTAACACTCCTGCTCGAAGCGGGAGCCGACGTAAATCGTCAGTCAGACATTACAAATACCACGCCTCTCATGGAGGCAGCCGAAAACGATCATACAGAAATCGTAAAACTTCTACTCGCAGCAGGAGCTCATGTAAATCTCCAGGGCAAGCTCAAAATGACCCCTCTCATCTGGGCAGCCGAAAACGGTCATATCGAAATCGTAAAACTTCTACTCGCAGCAGGAGCTCATGTAAATCACCAGGGCATGTTCAAAATGACCGCTCTCCTAGAAGCAATCGAACGCGGCCATGTTCAAATTGCAAAGCTCCTCATCAATCATGGGGCTGACTTAAATTTTAAAGGAGGAATCTTTAGAGAGACCCCTCTCCTGTCCGCACATAGATATGACCAACGTGAGATCGTAGATGCACTTCTTGAAAAAGGAGCAGATCCTCAAGAACTTTCACCTATTGAAAACTCTCCATCACGCACCCATGAAGAAGACGAGGCTGACGATTCGAATCAATCTCTAAGAGAAGCTCAAGATGAATCACTCTCTGAATCCTTGGAATCTAAGCAAAATCTTCAAAAAGACTCAGATCAATTCGAATCCACAAAGGCGTACCAGCAAGTGGTAGATAAAATTAGAAAATCACTGCAAAAACCAGAGTGCAAAAATGTAGTTATTCTTGGAAATGCTGGCGTAGGAAAAACTCAGTTAGTAATGAAATTTCTTGCTGATATTGGAAATGGAAAATTTCCAGAACTGCCAAAGAATACTCTAGTAAAATCAGTTAATATTGGAACTTTTTTAGATAGTAAATCTCAATTTGTGGGGCAAGTTCAAGATAAACTCAATAAATTCCTATCCATGATGTCTTCACGTAAAAACTCCATTATTTTCATGGATGAAATTCACTCCTTCAGAGGAGCTGGAACCACCAAGAGCGATAGTAATGACTTATTCCAACACATGAAGTCCTATTTAGCCAAGGGAGATGTTACCCTCATTGGTACATCAACTCACTCCGAGTTTTACGAAGCTTTTGGAGGTGATCAAGCATTACTCAGAAGATTCTCGATCATTAACTTAGAGGAACCTGATGAAGAAGAATTACCCAGTTATATGAACGCATGGTCGAAGCGTTATAACAAACCCATCCTTAAGGAAGATGTATTGAAGCACATCATTCATTTATCGAACGAATTTAGCGCTTCAGGTTCACAGCCTTCCAAAGCGACTGGGCTCCTGAGTGAAGTATACGCTACCAAACAGTTAGAAGGCGACACCATCGGTGACATTACCATTCAAGATATCAATCAAGCAGCAAGCAGACTCTACAACATCGATCCCACTTTTTTTGACACCCATAAAATAGAAGAAAAACTCCAGAGATTTCCTGATTTTCTGAATCAAACTCTCATCGGGCAAAAACTTGCTCAAGATACTTTATTTGAACTCGTTGAACAACGCTTCACACAATCACACGACAAAACAAAACCAGCACTGAGGATTTTGGTGGCTGGCCTTCCAGGAGTTGGTAAAACGGAACTGGGTCGAGCGCTGGCGAAAGGCATGAATTTGCCGTTTGTCAGAATTGAAATGAATAAATATGCTGAAGGTAACGTTGAAGGATTTCGACGAGAAATGGCTGAAGCTATCAGAAAAAATGCCTATTCAGTCCTTATTTTAGACGAATTAGAAAAAGCTGATTCTATTGTACAGCAGGCGCTATTGGCGTTGTTAGATAGTGGCGAAATGACCATCTCCGAAAATATCAACTCAACCCAAACAGGCGGAAAAACCAGTAACACTCTTAATTTTAAGAATTCACATATTTTCGCGACCACCAATGCCGCACAGCAGTTACTGCATTCGAATACCAAACCAGTAACAAAGAACGAACTGACTCAGGAACTGATCCGAGGAGGCATTCCAGCTCCCGTATTGGATCGTTTTCAAGCAGCAGTGCCCATCTTTCCTCCAAGCGAAACTGAATTTAGAGACATCGTTCAGCTGGGCCTGAGAAGACTCATTCAGGAGCAAGAATTAGAAAGTAAGAAATCGATCCAGATTGAAAATGAAAAAGAATTCTTAGACAATATTACCTCTGAGTACCTCATTGCTCAATCCAAAGGTGAAATCCTTAACGGGAGAGAAGCTCAGCGAATCTTACAACATACCGTTAGGTCAAGCATTGCTAAAGCAAAACGAAAGGCGATTGCATCGAAGGAGTCTAACCTGAGTATTTATTTGCCGATCCAAGCGCGGGAATGACAGCCTATTGTAACACGTCTGAAAAAATACGACGTCCATTGAGAGGTGAAGCTGCCCAGACTTCGGGGTTTCGATCCATCCACTCAAGCTGGACCATATACTTTCGAATATGATCCAGAAGTTGTTTTTTTTGCTCCTTTTTTGATCCATGAAGCTCCACTTTAAAGTCAGCAATAGAAGGAGGAGCATCTGCATCTCCAATATGCCATGACGGGGAATAATGCTTTTCTAGCTTTCCAAAGGGAGCTTCAAGAGTGACAGATTCGATCAAATAGTTATCAGCTAAAGCACCGGGAGAAATCTCACTCGAAAGAATTTTAACATGATGTTGACCCTCCTTCTTTGTTTCCAAGGCATAGGCTGGCACCTCAAAAGTAAATTCCTCATAATTTAAGCTTTGATTGGAATTTCCTTTTTCTGTACCCAACATCCCCACAATTCGGCCATTCAGATAAACAAATCGAGGTTCGATACCCGGATAAACATCTTTCACTCGGATTGTCAGTTTTCCGTTCTCATCTTCATGAGGTATTTGACCGCTCATAAAATAACGAGGATCAAATCTCGCCAAATCTTTTATTTCCTTTTTCAATAACTTTTTTAAATTATCAATAAACATGAAATTAGCGGAAAGCAACTCATCTCTATTGTAATAAAAAATATGACTCCCAGAAAGACGCTTATATTCATAAGCAACACCGTACTCTTTCATGATTTCAGGACCATGACAGCCCAAGAAGCTACTAAATCTTAAAGACGGAGTCGCTGCCGACAAGATATCTGGAGGAAGTGGGTGTCCATCCGCAGCAATAGAGATGGCTGCATCGATGTTTTTAGCCTTATAAGTATGACTGATAAAGATGAACCCCACCGTACTTTTATCGGCTAAGACTTGGACTACATCCTGACTTTGAGCTTTCTCGATGACTTCAAGACGGAGCAGAGGATTGACTCTTTTGAGATATTTTTCCAGAGTATCTTTTGAAAAGCGTTTATATCGTTGGATCAAACCGCTATCCAACATTCCAAAGGCAATCACTACTTTGGGAGTTTTTACTTGCCAATTAGAAGAGTGATGCTGAGATTCATACTTTTGAAGCTTTCCGCCCATTCCAAAGGCAACGGAACTCAATAGAAATGCAAATAAAAACACCGTCCTTCTTGCAGCACCCAAGTGTCGTCTTAAAGAACCCAGTGTTTTTATTTGCATAACAATTTCCTAATTAACCACTACTAACGAGTCATCTTAACGCCAAATCCGTAATGAAGCAGAATTTTGACCTGTGCGGCTTCAAGGTGAGTTGCTTCAGAAAAAGACTGCACCTTTTCATTTGAAAGATGTTGAGAAGTCATCGTTTCTAAAAACTCCTGCCCACTTCCAAAGCCGTATTTCTTTGCAAGTGAATCCACCTGAACATCCTGAGCGAGCTGATCCATTCTTGTATAGTGCTTGAGTTCAGACCGTGCGAGTTGCGAACGAATATCCTGTTGCAACTCGAGCGCAACAGTTCGAATCTGGTTGAGGTTATTATTGTAATCTTCAATGTCCTCAACACTCACCCCAGCTTTTTGTGCAATACTCTCATCCAAAGGAATTTGATTTAAAGCCACAGCATGACCAGGATCTTTTGAGCCTAATAAGACCCCTGTAAATCTCAGGCCTTCACCTCTTTCAAAAGGCTCTCCTACTCCGAGAGCATAAAAAATCACTCCTGGAATGATCAGAGGAGGAAAAACCAGAGCAGAGATACACCCTGTTTGCGACGCTAAAACCGATAACCCTAGAGCCACTTTTAAGGTACTTTTATTGAATTTCATCACACACCCCATTTCTTAAGCAGGGGAAGTAAGATAAAATGGGCATGTTGTCAATTTATTTGTGCGCCGTCCACACAGGATGATGTCCCCCTATTACGCCGATGCTCCAGCTAAGGACCGGGGGTAAAATACTTGATCTTCATGAAACAAGGTCCACTCTCGATTCAGGTTGATTTGTGCTAAAGTCCTTTTGATGTCAAAAAATTCATAAAACTCAAGGGCCCTCTTGGTTAAGCCCAGCCTCATAGCTGGAGTGTTCTGGTTAGACTTTGGATCTTTCTTATGAGGCTTTACAAATTGAGGCCGAAAGAAATTTTTCCAAACCATGAAGAGGACGTACTTTCCAACCATTCGAGCGTGGTTTTTTGCAAAGCAGATGGTTTCCCGACTGAACGCTCCCATATGCTGACGAATTAAGAGATCCGCGTGATTTACACTGAATAGACAGTTTTGATAATTCCGCGTCTGCTTAGAAGATACCGTGACTTGATGGATTTTAAGATCCTTCAAATCGCGTTCAACAGCTCTACGATATTGAAAATGTTCGTCCGAATAAATCACCAAGGGCTGAGCTAGATCCGCTCTTCTTTCATAGAGGCGAGAGAAGATCTCCACCGTGCTAATTCGAATGGCTTTTGGCGGGTAACGCCCCTCTTTTTCTTCCGTCAACCGTCGGACTTGCTTTTGCCTTGGAGACATCCTTCCTTTTCGATTAAGTGGCGCGAAGTTAAAGTCATAAATAAACAAAGACTCCTTGCCGATAGCTTGTTGGATTTGATTCGGATCATACTGACTTTTAGCAAACGCTTCGAGGCCATCATAAACGAGGGGCTCGCTGATCTTCAACGCCTGGGTGCGCTCTGTTTGTTTTATCAGCGCCCACTGAACCAATTTTCTCACTCTGAGGCGGATGAGATGTTCGGAAGTCTCCAGTCTTCTTGCAATTTCTCGATTGGACACTCCACACGTCATATAACTGAAAATCTTGCAGTTTAAGCCAGGTTTTTTTTCGCGAAAATCGAGCTTGAAATAAGTATACCGAAAATTTCTCTTGCAGGAACGACATCGAAATTGGCGAACCCGGTAAGGATAGCATCGAGTTTTAGCCCAACCATTTGACCAAAAAAAAGAATTGGAATCCTTCTCATTGGAGGGAAGATGAAACTTGCACATTTCATTTGGGCAATAGGGTGGGTGGAAACACTTTTGTCTCAGAATAAAAGGATCTTCTTGCATAGAAGACTCTGAATGCAGGTCTTCAGCCTTTGCTCGATCCTAAGCAGTCACAAAATCGTATTTAAATTCAATGTCTTCGACCTTACCCCAATAGGAGCACCGATCCGAATATCTTTCACAGTGATCGAAATCTGTACTCAGCCACCTTAAGGAGGGCTCCACCTTTTCCTTTTTTTCCGGCGCACAATCAACTCTTACTACAAAACCCAAGCACCAAACTACTCCACAACCCTAGAGGCACAAGAGGAGTTCGTTTCTGGCGCCATCCACACAGGACGACGCCAGATAGATCATTAATTATCTGTCAGTTTTTCGAACGCGCTCCTGCTCAAACCCTTGTATTCTTGGAACTGATACTTCTTCAGAATCAGCAATCGTCGTCCAGGATCTGCTGATATCTTCTAATCTCCAACTCTTTAGCCTTCTTTGCTGCTTTAGCCTTATTTTTAGCTCGAGTTCGAACAGCATTGAGAAATAGGTCGCCGCAACTTCGGGCTAATTCATAAGCATGAATAGGCGTACGTAAAAGACTTTGAATGGACTCTCTTGCAATACTACGAGTGTCTTCCAATCTTTTATCCTCTTCTGAAACGAATTGACTACTAAAATCATTTGCATTTGCGATCTGAGTTTCAAGCGCAACAAAGAGTCCCTCTTTGCCGTCCCTCTGTCCTAAACTATCATTCAGCGCACATTCTTGAATGTCGGCCTCATCATCAAGTTGCTTAATTTCTTCTTTTGATAAATGAGCATCTTGAATCAGTCTTTCTTTAGCAATTTCAGCACTGTCTCTGAGAGTTTCTCTGAGCCTACGAAAAGGCTCCAACTCATTATAGTACTGAGTCAGTTCAGCAGCAGTAGGTGTAGCATAAGCACCACAAGTCGCCTTAGCCACTAATATATTCTGAGCAAGTCTAGAATAAGCTAGCTGACTTCTTGCGTGATTCCACTGATTTTTCCATTTTGGATCTAATCGGACTGGAGTAAAAACGTCACAGTTTCTCAAAACTTGGTTGATCCGACGAATGACTACGGATTCACTTGGATTTGCAAAAACCGTGACTCCTACAAAAGAAAAAACACACGCCAATAAAAGATTCGATTTAAAACTATCTGCCATTTTTTTCATATCAATCCTCATTAGTCCTCAAAATAACTTAAATTTAATAAGTATATTTTTAGCCTATTTTACTCAACTCACTCCTACATCAAGCTAAATATCTTTAACTTATTTGATTTATGAATTTTTCACATAAAAATAGCCACTTCATTTTAATTATTGATGTTCAATATGCAATATTTTAGTTCGAGTTGGATTCGTGGGTGTCCTAAAATCGGACATTTGGCTTATTACCCACATTATCTTATATTTTACTTGAATAATAAAGAAATAAAGATTATAAATGCCATCACTATTATTAATAAGTAAAAAAAGGTCATTAAAATGAAAGCATTATTACCTAAGTCGACGATAACCGCCACTCTTGTAAGTGCATTTCTCCTTTCAGATATCGCAAAAGCAGGCATCATCAAGGATGGTATAAACTTATTTAGTAAGCCTATCAGTAATAGAATGTCTAAATTACCATCTACCCTGAATCGCATCACCCCCAGCCGACAACTAACTTTAGGTAAGTCATTACATATAAATAAAATAAGAACTTATTCTCAAAATCAATACAATCAAAATAATGATTCATATAGAAACCAGAGAAATACTAAAAAACGTGCCTTCATGAGTGGTATTATGGGTGTCACTGCCACTACTGCCGTACAATCACTCAAGGATCAAAATGAGCAACAAGATAAATCTCTGTACAATGCTGCCGCAGAGGGTGACACAAATAGGGTAAAGCTCTTGCTCGAAGCTGGAGCCAATGTAAATTACAAAATAGATTATGGAAAAAAAACGCCCTTAATCATAGCTGCCGAAAACGGGCATACTGAAATCGTTGAACTTCTACTTACATCAGGAGCTAAGGTCAACCTTAGGAACGAGTATGACGAATCCGCTCTCATCGTGGCAATTAATAATGGGCATGCCCAAATTGCAAAGCTCCTCATCAATCATCAGGCTGACTTAAATACTACTTTTGGTACATATAGAACAACGCCTCTCATCTGGGCAGCCGAAAAGGGGCATACTGAAATCGTTGAACTTCTACTTACATCAGGAGCTAACGTAAACCATAAGAACTCTTACTACGAAACCGCTCTCCAACTGGCTATCGAAAATGGACATGTTCAAATTGCAAAACTTCTGATCAATCATGGAGCTAACCTAAATAGTACTCATGGATTTTCGGGAGAAACCCCTCTCATGACTGCAGAAAGGCTTGACGTACGTGAGATTGTAGATATTATTCTTAAAAAAGAAGAAGCAGATCTAAAAAAACATGAAGGAGAATCTAAAGATAACTCACTTCACTTCGAATCTACCAAAGCATACCAGGACTTGATAAATAAAATTAGAATATCACTGCAAAAACCAGAGTGCAAAAATGTAGTGATTCTTGGAAATCCCGGAGTAGGAAAAACTCAGTTAGTAATGAAATTTCTTGCTGATATTGGAAATGGAAAATTTCCAGAACTGCCAAAGAATACTCTAGTGAAATCAGTTAATATTGGAACTTTTTTAGATAGTAAATCTCAATTTGTGGGGCAAGTTCAAGATAAACTCAATAAATTCCTATCCATGATGTCTTCTCATAAAAACTCCATTATTTTCATGGACGAAATTCACTCCTTCAGAGGAGCTGGAACCACCAAGAGCGATAGTAATGACTTATTCCAACACATGAAGTCCTATTTAGCCAAGGGAGATGTTACCCTCATTGGTACATCAACTCACTCCGAGTTTTACGAAGCTTTTGGAGGTGATCAGGCATTACTCAGAAGATTCTCGATTATTAATTTAGAGGAACCCAGTGAAGAAGAATTACCCAATTATATAAATGGATGGTCGAAGCGCTATAATAAGCCCATCCTTAAGGCAGATGTATTGAAGCACATCATTCATTTATCGAACGAATTTAGCGCTTCAGGCTCCCAACCTTCCAAAGCGACTGGGCTCCTGAGTGAAGTATACGCCACTAAACAATTAAAAGATGACAACGTCAGCGACATTACCATTCAAGATATCAATCAAGCAGCAAGTAGACTCTATAACATCGATCCCATTTTTTTTGACACTCATAAAGTAGAAGAGAAAATTCAAAACTTTCCTGATTTTTTGAATCAAACACTCATTGGGCAAACATTCGCCAAAGACATATTATTTGAACTAGTTGAACAACGATTCACCCATTCACATGATAAAACAAAACCAGCACTCAGGGTCTTAGTAGCTGGCCTTCCAGGAGTTGGCAAAACAGAACTGGGCCGAACGCTGGGTAAAGGCATGAATTTGCCGTCGGTCAGAATTGAAATGAATAAATATGCTGAAGGTAACGTTGAAGGCTTTCGAAGAGAAATGGCTGAAGTGATCAGAAAAAATGCTTATTCAGTCATTATTTTAGATGAATTAGAAAAAGCAGCTCCCACTGTACAACAGGCTCTATTGGCATTGTTAGATAGTGGCGAAATGACCATCTCTGAAAATATCAATTCAAACCAATCAGGAGGCAAAACAAGTAACATTCTTAATTTTAAGAATTCACACATTTTTGCAACCACCAATGCCGCGCAGCAGTTACTGCATTCGAATACCAAACCAGTAACAAAGAACGAACTAACTCAGGAACTGATCCGAGGAGGCATTCCAGCTCCCGTATTGGATCGTTTTCAAGCAGCAGTGCCCATCTTTCCTCCAAGCGAAACTGAATTTAGAGCCATCATTCAGCTGGGCCTGAAAAGACTCATTCAGGAGCAAGAATTAGAAAGTAAGAAATCGATCCAGATTGAAAATGAAAAAGAGTTCTTGGACAACATTACCTCTAAGTACCTCATTGCTCAATCCAAAGGTGAAATTCTTAACGGGAGAGAGGCTCAGCGCATCTTACAAACTACTGTTAGGTCAAGCATTGCCAAAGCAAAACGAAAGTCGATTGCATCGAGTGAATCTAACCTGAGTATTTATTTGCCGATCCATTCGCGTGAGTAATTGCAAATTACAATTTGTAATAAATTATTCGATTTTATTAAAGAATATCTTCTCAAGAACTCTTACTACAAAACCGAAGCACCAAACTACTCCACAACCCCAGAGGTAAAAGAGGAGTTTGCTTAAGCTGAAAATCCAACTCAGAAAGCCTAGCTTGTAACTCAATCACTTCGTGTTGCTTCCAGAAGGGACTCCATTTTCGAAATCGCTCCACTGCATAGGGATTCAGTTTTGAATTTCGAGTGCCATTGTCACGGTCCGCAAGCCAAATCGCAAGCTGTCTGACATTCCATCCAATCAGTCCAAGAAGGGGCAAGGACTCGTCTGGAGAGTCTGCAAATCGACTGACGAGAGGAAGGGCTGCTTCTAGATCGCGAGAGAAGAAATCTTCGATAAATCTCTCTGTCACCCCCGAAAGACCGAGGCTATCCAAAATCACATCAGGAGAAGAACCTGCCACCACAAATTTTTCCAGTTCTTGCTCAATAATATCTAATGACCACGGATCAAGACCTGAAAGCCGAGTCACTAAAGTGGAATTCAGCTCCACCCCTCTTCGTTGGGCCAAGTACTGAATCCAAGGCTCCCGCTGGACTTCGATGACTTCCTCACAAGAGACCACTGCAGCCCCCTCCACGAGGGCCTTAGAAAACTTCTTCCTTCCATCCAAGTCCTTTGAAATACAAACACACACACTCATGAGTTCTGAAAGCTTTGTAGGTGCCCCGAAGAGTTCAGACAAGACCTCTGGATTCTTCATTGCATGAGCCTCTCGAACTAAAATGAGACGAACTCCTCCTATTAAAGATGGGCTTCGAACAGAATCTAAAACCGAAGTAGCATCGATCTCATTCCCTTCAAAAACTTCTTCATTAAAATTCCACTGTCCCGCAGTAGTTGACCCCTCTTGGCCTAAAACAGCAAAACGAATTCTTTTTAAGAGTTCTCGAGATTTTAACTTTTCAGGACCGTAAAGCCAGTAAACCGGCCAGATGACACCTTGTTCTAATTCCCGTTGGACTGCTTTCAGTTCTAATTTTGGCATAAAGTTTTCTAAAACATGGCTAACATAGATTCATGAACATCATCCATCATGCTCTTAGAAATATCCGATAATGTGCGATCAAATTCACTCTCATTAATCAACGGAGAGGTTGTTCCAGGAACATCCAATTGGTTCGCAGCAGGAAAAGGTTTAGACCTGGCAAATGAAGAAGCCCAAATTTGTGTTTTCTTAGAAGGACTGGGATGTTTTCGCGCCAATACAAAAGAACAGGACAGAGTCGCTGTGTATTCCGTTGAAATCACATAATCTCTCGTAGGGAGATTCAATCCAATACCCGCGGGGTTCAATCCCGCCACCGTAGAAGTAGCAGCACTTCTTCCATAGACTGCGGTCACCACAGTCCCTTGAAGGACAGCGTCCGCATCCTCTGAGTTCTGAACCAGTACAACCCTCCCAGAGGCTGCCATGGCCCGAATTAAACTATTATAGATAACATTTTCAATACCCGCTTTATAAGAATTATTCACAACAGGGGAAACATACACTTTTCTAATTCCCTCTTTCAAAAACAATGGGTTACGAGAGTTTTGAAAGCCGTAACCACAGCCCCCGAAGCCCATGACTTGAATTAAAAGAAGTGGGACAAAACTCAATCGTCGCAAATAATGGTAGATCATCTCTACCTATCAGTAATACAGTAATTTTATGAAGCTGGATAGCTTATTAGAAATTATAAGAAAAGCTCAAAAGAAGCACCCAGCTTTCTCCTTGAGACTTTCTGAAGCGGAAGCATTGGGTCGTTGGCCCATTGCTGTAGGTGAAGTCATTGCAAAACACGCAAGAGCGGTGCGCGTTCAAAGTTCAGTGCTTTGGGTAGAAGTGGAACATCCTATCTGGAGATCTGAATTATTCCATCGCAAACATCAGATCCTTGATATTCTGAATGGAAAGACACCTTGCGCAAAAAAAGGCCTCACGCCCCCTAAAGAAATTCTAAAAGATATTCACTTTGTAGATCCCCGTAATACACGGTACTGATCTCACAACTCATCATAATCACTCATCATGATCACTCATCATGATCACTCATCATGATCACTCATGAGTCATGACTCAGGGTCATTCTGGCATTCGCGCATGTTTCAACATTAAAATGACTGCAATTGCACCTAACCCCACGGTAAGTAACACCATCAGTCCCAGAGACTTAAATACTGATTTAATAAAATCCTTTATATTCCGCTGATTGGGCTGGCTTTTAATCTCTATCCTTAAATTTCTGTTTGCAGAGGATAGAATGGCGTTTTGTGAAGCTGACTGCGACTTCAGTTCTGAATGAACCTCTTGAACATCCGTCTGAGTCTCAGTGACCTCATCCTCCATGCCCTCGGTGTTTTGACGAGGAGGTTCAATTTTTAAATATTTAAAAACTTCATCTCTTTCATGAATGGAAAACCAATATCCGTTGGCAACACACACTTCATCCTGTAGCGTCAGCTTATTTTCAGAAATCATTTGACGAATTTGTTCACAAGTATAGGGTCCTGCAATCCAGTTCTGCGCGGTGCGAATGAGCCACTGGTCCATAAATTAATTCATCCTCGGTTTTAAAAGTTGATCCATAAGATTCTCCTCAGAATAGCCCTATTCACCTTGAATTCAAACTTGAAAGACGGCCGCTGTACGACGCTCTGCATTTAAAAATTCTTGAATCGCAGGATGTTTGGATTGTCGAAATTCTGCAGGAACTCCAAAAAAAGCAATTTGCCCTTCATGAATGAATGCAATTGAATCCGCCAAAAGCAGTGCTGAAGCAATATCGTGACTGATCACAATAGACGTCAATCTCAACTCTCGCTTCAGGGTCTCAATCAGTTCATCTACGGTAGTACGGGTCACAGGATCCAAACCCGTCGTCGGTTCATCATATAGTAATATTGAGGGCTCGCGAATAATCGCTCGAGCAAGTCCTACTCGCTTTTTCATGCCACCTGATAATTCATCAGGCATTTTATCTGACCCCGATTTCATTCCCAAAATAGAAAGAGTCTTATTCACTCGCTCCAGAATTTCATTCTCAGTCAGCGAGGTGTGCTCACGAAGGGGAAAAGCGATATTTTCAAAAACAGTCATGTCATCAAAAAGAGCGGAATTCTGAAAGAGCATACCAAACTTGAGCCGAATTCGTGATAATTCTTGATTTCCAAGTAAGCTGATATCTTCTCCATCAATCCATACTTTCCCTTGATCAGGTTTCAATAGACCCAAGATATGCTTCAATAGCACAGATTTTCCAACGCCCGATGAACCCAGGATATAGGTCAATTTCCCTTTTTCAAAACTCAGTGAAATCCCCTTTAAAACAGGTTCCCTATCTTTTTTAAAGCTCTTATAAATGTTTTCTATAACAATGGGATTGAGATTCTTGGCTTGAGGTTCAATCATAAATCCTTTTTACCCTACTTGATAAAGAAGTGAAAAGCTCATATGGGATCGTTCCAGCTGCTTTCGCCTGAGCCCAAATATCAACCTGAGGGCCGATGAGTTCTACCCAAGTGCCTATCTGAGTATTCTCTAAGCACTCCACTGCACATAAATCCATACTGACCACTCCTAAAAACTGAGTACTTCTCCCCTCTAACCAAGCAAATCCTCGATTACTGAGAGCTCGTTTAATTCCATCCGCGTAACCCGCCCCTAAAATAGCGACATACACAGATTCGTTCCCATTGACTCGATAGGTTCCACCATAGCCAACTGACTCACCCGGCTTAACACGATGAATAGCAACAACGCGCACTTTAAAACACATCACAGGAAGAAGTCCCCTTTCAGCAGCACCCGCCCAAGGAGGTACTCCGTAGAGAGCTAAACCCGGTCTGACTACATCCGTTAAGCCTAGAATTCCAAAGTTTTTACTATTCCAAATCCCACCACTGTTTGCCAAATGAAACTGAGTGGTCGGTAAAATTGAAAAGAGTTCATGTTTGAGAATTTTAAATTTCTCTAATTGGCTTAAGCTAAGTTTAGAATCAGGAGTTTCGCTCATCGCTAGATGGCTAAAAACACCTTGCGGATGCTCACTCGGATCCATCGCCTGACAAGCTTTTGCAATCGATCGCACAAAAGGAAGAGAAATTCCAAGCCGGTTCATCCCTGTATTAAATTGTAACTCATAACGAAGCCGCTTGGGCCAGCCTCCCTTTGTAAAGGTATACCAATCTTCCTCAGAAGTGATCACCACGGTCAAACCAAATCGCTCGCAAAACAGTCCCTTTTCTTCAGTCCAAGGGACAGTACCTGAAAATACAATAAGGGGAATCTTTCTCAGTTTTGAAGCCAAAGCAGCTCGGAGCTCAGCCCCCTCTTCCAGCGTAGCCACACCAAAACCATAAAGACCCGGCATGGAGCTTAAATGACGAGCAGCCCAAGCGGCCCCATGACCATAGGCATTAGCCTTAATCATGGGAAGCATTTGTTGACCCGGCACTAACTCTTGAATTGCTCGATAATTATTTATGATTGCCGATGAACTCATTTCCACGACAACCCGCTCTTGTACTTTTTTTTCAGTTTCTTTTAAGCGGTGTAAAAAGCCTTCGGGCCCAAAGCCGGGTCGGCTTCCTAATTTCGTTTTAATCGACTTCATGGGTAATTTATTGAGTTTCCAACCTATACGGTTTGTTTTTGTTTCCTATTATAATAATAACATAAAATTGATAAGAACGAAGGCCTGATAAGGAATTTTGAAATGGCATATCAAGTAGAAACAGACGTATTAGTTTTGGGCACAGGAATCGCCGGCCTCAGCACAGCTCTCAAATTTGCTGACCACAATAGAGTCATTTTAATCTGTAAAGCAGATCGGGCGGAAGGCAGCACTCGGTATGCACAAGGAGGCATTGCTTCCGTCTGGTCAAAGCAAGACAGCTTCAATGAGCATAAACAAGATACTCAGACTGCGGGGGCGGGTTTATGTCATCCCAATATTGTAGACATCTGTGTTCACGAAGGTCCCACACGTGTCAAAGAATTGATCCAATTGGGAGTAGAGTTTACTAAAACCAGTCATCTAGAAGGGCAAATTTTACCTACTGATCCTGCAGAAACATTTGACCTTCATCGAGAGGGGGGTCACGGCAGACGTAGAATTCTTCATGCTGATGATTTAACAGGATGGGCTATAGAGAAAGCCCTCTTAGATCAAATCAACCAACATCCTCGTATTCAAGTTTTGGAATATCATATTGCGATTGATTTAATTACCGAAGGAAAAGTGGCTAAACACCACCCAAAACCAGGAAAATGCTTGGGTGCTTACGTTCTGGATATCCGCTCTGAGAAGGTCATCACTCTCGCTGCAAAAATTACGGTGCTTGCCACAGGAGGTGCAGGAAAAGTTTATCTCTATACATCCAACCCAGACATTGCTACTGGCGATGGCATCGCTATCGCGTTTCGAGCAGGTGCTCAAGTCGCTAATCTTGAATTTATGCAATTTCATCCTACTTGCCTTTATCATCCCAGTACCCGAACCTTTCTGATCTCGGAAGCCTTGCGCGGAGAAGGGGCGATTTTAAAAAGTCTTTCTGGAGATGAATTTATGACTCGTCACCATCCCATGGCTTCTTTGGCACCTCGAGACGTGGTGGCTCGAGCTATTGATATAGAGATTAAAAGGACAGGGGATAAACACGTTCTCTTGGATTGCTCACCCATTCCTAAAAAAGAACTTCGAAAAAAATTTCCAAATATTTATAAAACTTGTTTGAGCTTTGGAATTGATATTACATCAAGTCCCATTCCGGTTGTACCAGCCGCCCATTACTCTTGTGGTGGAGTTTTAGTCGATGAATATGCTCAGACGAATATCTCAGGACTCTATGCGGTAGGAGAAGTGGCTTGCACGGGACTCCATGGCGCAAATCGCTTAGCGAGTAATTCTCTATTAGAAGCTGTGGTTTTTGCACATCGTGCAGTAGAACACGCAACCGCTCAAATGAATTCTAATCTTCATGCCTATCTCCATTCTCAGGAGACACATTCGATTTCACCCATGAATTTACCCAAATGGGATAGTGGGCATGCAGTTGAACTTGAAGAGAAGATCGATATTGCGGCAAACTGGCTGGAAATCCGCTATCTCATGTGGAATTATGTAGGAATTGTAAGAAGCAATCGCAGATTGGAAAGAGCACAAAGGCGACTGAACCTTCTTAAGGAAGAGGTCAATGCCTATTACTGGAATTTTTTACTCACCCCAGATTTAATTGAATTGAGAAATCTTCTGACTGTGTCGGAACTCATTGTCAAATGCGCTCTCCTACGCAAAGAAAGTCGGGGTCTTCATTACACAGTCGATTATCCTCATACGGATGACGAGCATTATGCGGTTGATACCGTGATCTAGAGATCGTTAACTTTGTTCCTGCGGCTCCGAGTCGCAGATTTTCTTCAAAGTCGTGAGAGCCATAAACTGAAGTCCCGCTTTTTTAATGGCTTCGGCGCCCCCTTCTTCTCGGTCTACGACGGTCAGAGTAGCCACAGGATGAAATCCTGCTTCCCGAAGACGCTCTACTGCTTTCAAACTTGATCCACCCGTAGTCACCACATCTTCCAAAACAACCACTTTTGCCCCTGCTGGAAGGTTCTCGGTACCCTCAATATACTGTGAAGTTCCATGACTTTTGGGTTCTTTCCTCACAATAAAAGCGGGCCAGATCATTCCACGTGTTCGAGCTGCAAGCGAGATCGCTGTGGCTAATGGATCCGCACCTAGAGTGAGCCCCCCCACCCCATCAATTTTTAAGTTTTCTCTTTGGAGTAAATCGAGCGTAGCTTCTCCAATCCAGAATGCCCCATCAGGGTGAAGGGTGGTCGCTTTAAGGTCGATATAAAAAGAACTTTTCTTTCCTGAAGCGAGAGTAAAACTCCCCTCTCTATAACTTAACTTTCGAATAAGACGCGTGAGTTCGCTGAGTGATTTTTGATCCATAAATTTAAGTCCTCAAATACTTGTTCTTTGCCTATTTCATTAAAGGGTTCATGAAAAAAACTAGGATAGACTTTCAAAAGTTTATCTCTCAGTTTTAAACTTCGGAAAAACTCAAGGGTCACGTCCGGGTTCACGATTTGGTCTTGAAGCGGAATGATGACTTGAAGCGGGTAATTAAACCCAGAATCTTTTTTCACCGTATTTGCCATGGCTAATTGTAATTCTGTAAAAAATCTTGGGGTCACTTTCTTATGTACTAATCGATCTGATAAATAAGCCTCTACCACATCTTTATCATGAGAGAGCTGAGTTGCATCGAGTTCTGTCATCATATGAATGGAGCCCCATATTCTAGAAAGAGCTATTGCGGCAAACTTTTTAAAGGGTGGCACGGGCGCTCGAATGCCGAGTAACGGTGCGGAAATAGTAACGGACCGGACCGGAAGATTGGGATGATTAAAAAAAGTTTTGAGTGTAATGAGTCCACCCATACTATGTCCCAAAACATGAATCTCAGAATCACCGAAACGCTTTTTTAAATGCTCATCCAGTCTGGAAATTGCCAACACCACATCATCCGAATACGCATTAAAAGTCTCAACATGCCCCCGCAAGCCTTCAGAACGACCATGCCCTCGATGATCCAGGCAATAGACCGCATCTACGGACGACTGCATAAAATAGGGAAAATGAATATATCTTCCACCATGCTCACCCAGACCGTGGAACACGACTAATACTCGATGACCTTTCCACTCTTCGGCATGATGGACCACTGAAAAAAGCTGCAACTTCCCATCTGCACTAGGAAAAGTATCCCACTCGGATACCCAATGTAGAGGAAGAGATGGAAAACCTCTGGGTTGAAGAGACCCTTGATAAACTCTACGATCGAGAGAAAGAGTAGACGTGGAACTGAATGGGTTGCTTGACATTTTCTGAGTGCCTTTCAAATATGACCTCAATTCACCAAACCTGTCATATCATGACCCGGCCTGTTCCAATCATGATTTTTTGTGGACGTTTCCCCCTAAACCTTTCATATTTTCTATTATGATACTCTCACGCAGAATCCAAGCGCTCAGAATCCTAACGATCGTCTTATGCTTCATCTCTTCTTTAAACACCCTGGGTTCATCTATCGGTGGCCCAGAATCTGTTTCACTCAGTCGAGATCAGCTCATTACGGGCACACGCGGAATGGTGGTATCAGATGATCGTGAGGCCTCTGAATGGGGTGCTGAAATTTTACGACAAGGCGGAAATGCTATCGATGCCGCTGTCGCAACCGCTTTTGCATTGGCCGTGACTCGGCCCCATTATGCCTCCATCGGTGGGGGTGGCTTTCTTCTTTTCTGCCCACATCCAGGAGTAAAAGGTCCATCCCCATGCCAAGCGATCGATTATCGAGAACAAGCTCCATCAACTGCTCATAAAGACCTCTTTGTTCAAAACAGGAAGGCAAATTCGAATCTCTCAAAAAATGGTGCCTTGGCTTCAGGAATCCCCGGAGTTCCAGCAGGACTCCTCTTCGCCCTTCAAAAATTCGGCACGCTTTCTCGGCAAAAACTTCTGAGTCGTCCCATTGAAATTGCGAAAAAAGGATTTCGCTTCTCAACTCACTTAGAAGATGCAGAACTCGACCGCTGGTCCGCAATGAATGATGCCGCAAAAATGATTTTTGGATGCACCTCCCTAAATACTCAATATAAAGTAACTCAACCCAAAGCCCATCAAAAACCTTCAGCACCTTGCCCCCCAGGTACCCTGATTCGACAACCTGATCTCGCCCGTGTCTTAACGCAGATCTCTCAAATGGGAACTCAAGGATTTTACCAAGGTCCAGTTGCAAAAAAGATCGTCAAGGGAATCCAAGATGCGGGAGGTATTATTACCCTTGAAGACCTGAATTCTTATCATCCTAAACTCAGAATACCCCTTCAAGGAACGTTCCATGAATTCGAAGTCATCTCGATGCCACCTCCTTCATCCGGTGGCGCTATAGTACTTCAACTGTTCAATTATGCAGAAAGAGCGGAGGCCAAGGGTGCATTTAAAAATGGCTTTGGATCTGCTGACTCGATTCACGCACTCATTCATGCCATGTCACTCTCTTATGCCGATCGGGCTCAATACTTTGGAGACCCTGATTTTATAGATGTTCCTTTAGATCGATTACTCTCTCCAGCGTATCTAGATAAGCAATGGAAAACCTTCCAAGCAGATTACGCCCATCTCCCCACTTCTGCTGGGAAAATTTTCAATCCCGAACCTCAGCACACAACGCACTTTTCCGTAATCGATCGAGAAGGAAACGCTGTGGCAATCACCACTACGATCAATGATAATTTTGGCTCAGGCTTTGTTCCTCCTGGAACGGGTATCGTCATGAATAATGAAATGGATGATTTTAGCATCCAACCCGGCGTACCTAATTTATTTGGCCTCGTCGGAGGCGAAGCCAACTCGATTGCCTCCCGAAAGCGCCCTCTCAGCTCGATGTCACCGACTGTAGTGAGAGATATAAACGGCAACGCGAAAATAATTATAGGTGCAGCAGGAGGACCCCGTATTATCACCTCAGTATTCTTGTCGTTATTGAATCGTTTAGAATTTGGAATGTCTCTGACCGATGCTGTTGCAATGCCTCGCTTTCATCAACAGTGGAAGCCGGAATCCGTAGCCATTGAAAAATTTGGCTTCCCTTTTGAAACCCGCTCTATCCTCGAGAAAAAAGGATACACTCTCGAAGAAGTTGCTAGCCTCGGAAAAGTCCATGCAATCGAAAAGCTTCCCAATGGAAGGACTTTAGGAGTGCCCGACCCTCGTGGAGAAGGTGCTGCGGTTGCTGAATAAGAAACGACCTATACTGCGGGAAGTCCCACTTAACCGAACTACCAAAACAGAGTAGTTCAACCTCTAAAGTCCAGGACTTCTACTGGATCAGTTCGCTCTTTAAGTATAAACTGCCAACCGATAGACAAGGGAGCCGTTTACTTGACCATTTCACCCAATAGATAAAGGATAAAAACTCTAGCAAATTGCAGGCGCATCTTTACCGCCGCCTCTTTATCCATAGGCAAATCTCGAAAGTAGGCTTTCGGGGTTAAATAACTTTTTTTCAAAAGCAAAAGACCCTTTCCGATAAATGGATCGCAATGATCTGCCTCAACAAAACCCCATAATTTGCCTATTGCCGGAATGAGGTTGGCGTCGGACGTATTTTCTTGCCCAAAGGCCAATACTTGATCCCGAGATCGTATTAACCCATCATTTTTTTCACCAGAAAATTTCATTCCTATGGAGTGGAATAATAAACGAGTCAGCCAAGATCGGTCCTCTTCACTTCGAATATAACTCCCTACAAACCCAATCCTACTCGAAATCGTGTTGCGCTGATCTGGCGAAAGAACGGTCAGGCTCCTCAATGCCTCATTGAATAAGGCGATCATTCTAGCAGGGCTCATCTCGTCTACCCGTTCAACATACCTGTTACAAATCCTTGCTAAGAAATCTTCCTCGATATTTTCTGGGCGTCCATGTCCTCCCTGAAACGGAGACTGAACCGCAACGACGTACTCGATGACATTTTCGAAAAGCTTGGGATGCCACAGCCCAGTCAATACAGCATCTATCCCACCCTTGCTGTGGCCTATGACGACTAGCTTCTTCACAACGCTCTTGGGTGATCTCTTCTCGTAGATCTGACGGAACCGATCTGAAAATGAGTCGGAATTTTTTCGAAAATTTTCTTTCGGGTCCCTATACAAGATAGTCACATCGCTTCCCAGCTCATCTCGGATCACGCTGACCATCTCCTCGAAATAAGTTGGGTTCCACTGATCGAATAATTCTAATACTTGTTTATGCTGGCTCCATTTCGGTAAGGAATGCTTCAGATTTGCGAAGTGGCCAAATATGCCTGGAATCAAAATAAAATGGAGCTTCCGCACTTGCTCGATTTGACGTTGACTATATTGAATTGTCTGATCCCGGTTCTTCAAGTAAAACTGGCCAAAGTCACTCTGAGAAAATGCCTCTTGGCTTGAGAAAACTGAACCCGTGAATAGGATCACACATAAGATGAATCTTTGGAGTTTCATAGAGTGCCTGCCGTACAACCACCCTTATGTTAAAACGTCATCTCAGGCACATGCGGGGCAATATGAAGTTTCGCAGCGGTGGCTTTGCGAATTTCTTCTACGCTCACTCCAGGGGCGCGCTCAATCAAAACCAGTCCGTCACGAGTGACATCAATCACGGCCAATTCTGAGACAATCTTTTTCACAACCCCTACCCCGGTCAATGGAAGTGTGCATCGAGGAAGGATTTTGCTTGTACCGTCTTTGGCAACATGCTGCATTGCCACGATCACATTGCGGGCACCGGCTACTAAATCCATGGCGCCTCCCATTCCCTTCACCACTTTTCCAGGAATCATCCAATTGGCAATATTTCCTTGTTCATCCACTTCCATGGCACCCAAGACCGTGAGATCCACATGGCCTCCTCGAATCATAGCAAAAGAATCTGCACTAGAGAAAAATGCAGAGCCGAGGGTGGCAGTCACTGTTTCTTTTCCCGCATTGATCAGGTCTGGGTCTACCTCTGATTCGGTGGGAAAGGGTCCAATCCCCAAAAGACCATTTTCACTTTGAAGAATTACGTTTATTCCTTTAGGAATATAATTAGCCACTAACGTGGGAATCCCTATTCCTAAATTCACGTAATAACCATCCCTTAATTCCCGTGCAATTCGTTGAGCGATCTGTTCCCGAGTCAATACTTTAGACTGCTGCATTTCTAACCGTCCGTTTTTCAATTCTCTTTTTATAGTTACTACCTTGAAAAATGCGTTTTACATAAATTCCTGGCAGATGGATTTGATCTGGGTCCAAAGCGCCCAGTGGGACCAACTCTTCTACTTCTACAATGGTGATCTTGCCCGCCGTAGCCACCACAGGATTAAAATTTCGGGCAGTTTTGCGAAAGACTAAGTTACCCATCGGGTCGCCTTTCCATGCCTTAACCAAAGCAAAATCTGCTTTTAATGCTCGTTCGAGGACATATTTTTTTCCGTCAAATTCACGGATATCTTTTCCCTCTGCCACTAATGTCCCTACACCTGTAGGCGTATAAAAAGCTGGAATTCCGGCTCCCGCTGCTCGAAGCTTTTCAGCCAAAGTTCCCTGCGGAGTGAGCTCCACTTCCAATTCCCCAGAGAGGACTAGCGCTTCGAATAATTTATTTTCCCCGACATAGCTGGAGATCATTTTCTTGACTTGTCTTCGTTGAAGAAGAAGTCCAATGCCAAAATCCTCGACTCCGGCATTATTCGAAATACAGGTGAGATTCCTCACCCCTTTTTCAACCAATGCCGCAATACAATTTTCAGGGATTCCACACAAACCAAAACCACCCAGTGCCAGCACCGCTCCTTCAGGAATATCCTGAACCGCTGTTTTCGCGTCTGCGACTAATTTATTCATAAAACTCCAAAATGATTCAATCCGCTTCAGTGACTACCGGATATTGTTAAATTCTCTCTACACAAATCGCAGTCGCCTCGCCTCCACCAATACAAATACCCGCAATACCGCGCTTGAGTCCTTTATCTTTGAGAGCAGAAAGCAACGTCACTATAATTCGAGCACCACTGGCTCCAATAGGATGGCCCAACGAAATTGCACCTCCCCACACATTGAGTCGATCTGCAGGAATGCCCAAGTCCCGTTGAGCGGCCAGAGCCACGACGGCAAATGCTTCGTTCACCTCAAAAAGATCGACGTCTTTCACTTCCCAATTCGCCTTTTTCAAAGCCCGTTTCATCGCCTCTGCTGGGGCTGTCGTAAACCATTCGGGCTCTTGCGCATTCGATCCGTAAGAAACGATTTTCGCGAGAGGCTTGAGACCTAACTTCCGGGCCTCATCAGCAGACATCAGTACGAGTGCTGCAGCTCCATCATTGATAGTCGAAGCATTGGCAGCCGTTACTGTTCCTTGCTTATCAAAGACCGGTTTCAGAGTTGGAATTTTATCAAACTGGACTTTGCTCGGGCCTTCGTCTTGATCAAATTGATGCACTTCCCCTTTTTTACCAGGAATTCCAACGGCTACGATTTCTTCGGCGAACTTGCCAGCCTTCTGAGCCTCTTGAGCTCTTCTAAAGCTTTCTGCAGCGAAATCATCTTGTTCCTTACGAGAGAATTTTTTCTCGCGGGCACAAAGCTCTGCGCAATTGCCCATGTGCTGCTTATTATAGGGATCCCAGAGCCCATCATGAATCATAGAATCCACGAGTGTCTGATGCCCCATCCGAAACCCTGCTCTGCCATTTTGAAGTAAAAATGGAGACTGGCTCATATTTTCCATTCCACCTGCAACTACGACTTCACTATCGCCCAGCAATATGGACTGGACTCCAGACATGACGGCTTTCATTCCGCTGCCACAAACTTTATTGAGGGTCATTGCGGGTACCGACTTAGGAATCCCTGCATAAATCGCTGCTTGGCGTGCAGGAGCTTGCCCCTCACCCGCAGTCAAAACATTTCCCATGATCACTTCTGAAACTTGCGAGGGCTGAATGCCGGCACGCTGGATCGCCGCCTCTATGGCAATTGCACCTAATTTCGGGGCGGAAATAGAGGAGAGCGCTCCTTGAAAACTCCCTTGGGCAGTTCGGGCAATACTCACAATAACTACTTCTCGCATAAAATTCTCCTTCAAGTCCTTCAGTAAGGTCTTCAGACAGCAAGTTCAAGTTCAGCCCTACCCTAACGCTAGCGCACCTAAGTTTCTAGAACTAAAATCAAATAGCTAACTATTTTAGTCTGTGAGCAAGTCCTGAATCAAAAATGAAATACTGTGGTTTTCCAATCCCTAAAGGATGAAGGTCAACTGCTACAAGTACCTCCGATTTTTGCAAATTTTTTCAATTATCAGAGGTGCTTAATCATGTATTGTGCGCCTGTCACAAAGGACGAGTTTAAGTTAAATCATCATGATGACATCGCTTTTTTGATAACTTGATGATGAGTGGGTTCAGATCGCCACTTTACCTTGATGAATATATGAATTCTTTATGGTTTTTTGCAATTCATCCTTCGTGGCAGGCGCACAATGTAAAATTACCCACTTGTCAGTCTTAAAAACTCAGTTTAAAACATTCCAAATGAGAATACCGACGCTTTGCTTACTTGTGGCCTGCATAGCAACTCTAAGCCCTGATTTCATCCAAAAAGCAGAAGCAAGCGCCCCGGTCGCTTGCGGAGAGAGTCTGCCTGATATGATAGAAAAAATATCTCCCGGCGTAGTCAATATTAGTTCTACAACCGTAATTAATTATCAGGTGTATGGAATGGACGAGTTCATGCGCCTTTGGGGAATTCCACAGAGAGAAAACAAACATCGCTGGGATCAGGCTTTATCATTGATAAGGATGGTTACATTCTCACAAATAATCATGTGGTTGAGCAGGCCTCGGAAGTCGTAGTGACGTTTCCTGATAAGCGACAACTTCGCGCAAAAATCATTGGAAAAGATGACAAAATGGATCTTGCTCTGATCCAAGTACGTGACAAGAATTACACTGCGCCCGCTAAACTGACCCCTGTTCCGTTAGGAGACTCAGATACCGTTCGCATTGGAGAAACTGCTGTTGCGGTCGGTAATCCATTTGGATTTCAAAATACAGTGACCCGCGGTATTATTAGCGCAAAAAATCGTACCATCGGCCTCGGACCTTTTGATAATTTTTTACAAACAGATGCATCCATTAATCCTGGCAACAGCGGAGGCCCCCTCTTCAATGCAAAAGGGGAAGTGATTGGCATTAACTCAGTGATTCATTCCAATACAGGTCAAAGCAGTGGTTTAGGTTTTGCTATTCCAATTAATGAAGCCAAGAAGTTGATTCCGGACTTGAAAAAATATGGGCGTGTACCTAGGCCTTGGCTTGGAATATTAGGAGACAAGCTGACTCCTCAATTGGAACAGTATTATCAATTAAAGACCGCGAAAGGTGTCTTGATCTATGATACTGTAGAAAGCGCTCCTGCAGATCGGGCAGGCCTTCAACAAGGCGATATTCTCGTGAGCATCGATAATATGAATACTCAAGAGCCGAACGATGTAGAGAGAATTTTGGCTAAGCACAAACCCAATGATCAGGTTTCTTTGAAAATCTTTCGAGGGAAAAAACAACGGGAGATATTAGTGAAGCTGGAAGAGTTACCTCGACTCACAAATCTCCCGAAAGGAATTATTTAAATGGAACAAAGAAAACAATTTACCGCAAAGCCCAGCTCCCTCCCTAAAGACTACCTTCAAATGGTAAGCGATACCTTTTCAGTTCACTTTGATGAGGGATTAAAAATTTACAGCCAATCAAAAAAGAATCCCCATTTTCGAGCACGCGGTGAAATATTCCCGGATGAGATTCTCCTCGCTGTTTCCTTGCTAGCAGAAAACCAAATCAGCGGCACCACTGTCTATGCCAGTAGTGACTTTGATCCAAAAGCAAGTGCACCTATTCTCGAAGATCTCCTCTCCGCCTGTGTGGATGCGATTGGATCGATCTTTGGACAGCTTCTGGACCCCACCCACCCTGAAGCAATCACTCTATTAGCAGAGGAGCCGCACTCTGCCCTTCAAGAGCTCCCTCTCCTTTGGACTTCCATAGAGTCAGATGGAAAACGGATTTTTATTAAAATCGATCAATCCAATCCTCTCCTGGATGACGCTGCCAATGAGTGGCTCTCCAAGCATGATCCTGAATTTTTAGAGCGTGAAGCCGAAGAACAAAAAGAAACTGAGAATCTATTTGTGACAGGGCCGCGACGTAAGTGAAGAGCGGCTCCATTATAGATGCGCCCCATCAATAATGACGGTGAAGTTCTGCCACGATCTGCATAATCCAAAATTTTTAATTTTTATTTACTCTGAATCTGTTCCAACGCCTTTTGAACTGAAGATCTAACCCTGATATCAGGATCGTTCACATGTTCAGCCAGTGCATGTGCTATCGCTGGATCACTTGGCTTGAGAATTTCCAACACCCTTGCAGCGTTCATTCGAACCCTGGCATCAGAGTCCTTCAATCGTCCAACGAGTGTATGAGCAATTGCCAGATCCTTTGGCTTGAGATTGAGTAATAATCCAAAAATTTGCATCCCTTTCGTATTAAATTCATCACCCGAATCGCTAAGCTGTAGGACTAATTTATTAAAATACTTCAAATACGGAGCACTCTCTGAAATAGCTTTTTGATCTGAGTCTTTCAGAGCGAACAAATTTATACACTTAGAATAAAAATAAAAATTTTCACTTTCCTCGATATCCTTGATGATGAATTCCGCAGTCAAATTGACATTTTGATCCGAATAAGGGTCCTGACAGTGAACAATGCCAGGATAGAGGAGAGAGAGATGATTTTCGAGGTAGTTTAAATCCATTCCCCATTCAGAGAACAAAGTCTGAACTTGGTGTCGGTACGCCTGTACGCTCAGAGGGCTGCCTGCTTTTTCTGCACATTTCCTCAACAAACCTTCAGTCAATTCGATAAAATGTTTCAGATTGAGCTTCGATCGGACTTCCTGAATTTGAATCACTTTCTGAACGAGCTGGCTCCGTCCTGACTTGTTCAGATCCAACAGAAATTCCACAATATCCGAATTTTTAATCTCATTTAATGACTTGGAAAGAATTCGTGTATCGAAAAGTCTTTCATGCTGGACGGACAACTGACTTGACTTCTGATCCGAGAATTTCAAAACCACACCGTGTTGATTGTTTCCCATGAAATCATAGTGGCCATTATTAAACTGACTTTTATACCCTTCTATAATTTTTCTGAGGGTAGGATCCTGATATTGAATGGGGATGAGAGGCTTCTGTCGAGTGTACGTTTCATAAACTCCCCGAATTTCTGGGAAATTAATTAAACCTTTCACATGAGAGGGCTCTGGAAGTAAAATATTTTTTACTCCCAGCTGATCTTTTGCCCGCGCCAAAGCTCTTAAAACTAATTCCGTATCTGCTGCATTCACCCGATTTCCGCTTATCGTAACAATATAGAGAGAGGGCTCGCCCTGAGCCATCACTTCCGTACTACTCACATAACCTTTGAGTTGGTCCTCTGAATCGTAAATAAAAAACACTCGCTCGTGAGGATCATTGGGATAGGGAAAAGAATACCGTGAAGAACAATCCCCACCCGTGCACCCTCGAAAGATCCCTACTGCTGGAGGAACCTGAGTCAGTCGAATTTTCTCAGTTGCCTTTTCAATTTCTCCCTCGGTCTGCTGGGCATAAAATTCAATACCCTTGAAAATAGCCTCAATCAATTGGGGTTCAAGTGGACTCATCGCAGGAACTTGATGCGAGATCGAGCTCCTCACTAAAGGAGCTAAGGCATCTTGTTTATCCAGAAAAAATTCAAGGTCCTGTCCATTCAGTTGATTCAAAGAATCCTCGGCGGCCTTCCAAGATTCCCAGGGTGTTCCATCTGCATTCTCTGCTTGTCCAGGACGGTGAAGAACCACTTGTAAGGCAGACAAGGAGATCAGCTTTTCAACCTCGGCCATAGATTGGATCGCGCTTTCCAGATGTTCTTTTGTAACGGTATGAGACTTGACTGGAAACTGATCATAGAACTCCAGCGCCAAGGTCAGTCTACCCTTCAGATCCAAGTCTTTAGCTTTTCCAATTTTTTCATTAAAGAGTGCCTGGTTTTGTTTTTCCTTCCCAAACTCTGCTAAAAGACGACCGAACTTCTTACCTGAGAGATTCGAAAAGTCTCCAGAAGCTTCCAAGTTTCTGACAATCCCATTGATCTGAGAACTCACTCCTTTTTGAGGAGAGGGTCCTCCCCTTTCAACGCTCAACTCTGCCTTCAACTCCGTCTTCAATTTTTGGAAAGTTTGATTGAGCTGGCTCTTCCATTGTTGAATGGCCTCTCGCTTGATCTTTCGTGTACCCACCTCCAAACCTCCCGGAGGAGGCGTTACGGTAATTTCGTCATAGGATTTATTCTCGAATGCATGAAGGTATTTGGGATTCGATTTCAGCTTTTCTAATAACTGTGTCTCATTGTCGAGCAATGAGAAAAGATCGATGTCATACTTTGCTGCATCGCTAAAAATCTTGGGGATCTTATTTTTGATCTCAATCAGGAGGGCGAGTTTCTCCCCATCTGTCTTGAGAGAGGGAAGTTGAATGGAGTCTGACCCTGGCCCAGCCCAAACGGAAGAAAAAATAAGAATGGGTAAGAGTAAAATCCAACCTGACACCCCAAGCTTGATTCTCATATGGATTCAATTATGAATTGAATCCGATATGAATACCAGAAGATTGATTTATCGTAACCAGTTCCTTTAGGGATGTTAACAAGCATTGCGAAGGAGTCCTATTGCGCCGTAAAGATTTGGATTCCCGGCGCAACAGGACTCCTTCGCAATGCTTACGCTCTATCTCAAAAACGGCTCCCGTTATAAATGAACCCCCATCAATTCGGGTAACTTCCAAAGTGCCTTCTCGAAGTTCAAGATCTGAATCTGATCGAGCAGACGTTCCTCTCTTCCTCCATAGAGAAAAAAGCACTTAGCCATAGGGTAATCCTGTTTAAAAAGTTTAAGTGCATTCAATTCTTCCTGTCGAAGAACAGCACCGCGTTTGATCTCAAATGCGAAAATACCCAATCCCCCATAACTCACAAAATCCACTTCTGCTTTCTGTGCTGTTCTCCAATAAAATAACTCCTGATCCCACTGGGTAAACTCACCTAAAGCACGATGATGATGAAAAAAAAGCGTCTCTAAAGCGCTTCCATCCACCTCACTGTCGCTATCCAGTGGACCTTTAGGTCGAAGAGTACGATAGACACCCACATCAAAAAGAAAAAACTTAGGATGAACAGCCATCCTTCGCTTAGCCCTCTTTGTAAAAACAGGAATCTGTTTAGCTAATAAAAGATCCTCGAGTATCTCAAGATAAGAACCAATCAGCTTCGCACTCACTCCTACGTCGGTAGCAAGAGTGGTCATGGTCAGGGGCTGACCTTGAGAAAAACTAGAAAACTCTAAAAACCTGGAAAAAGCCTCTAAATTACGTGTCAATCCCTCAGCGGACACTTCTTCTTTCAAATAAGTGTAAATATAGGAAGATAAAAAATCCTTCGGACTTTCCGCGTCCCAGGCACTTGGAAGCAAACCCACTCTCAGTGCCTTCTCTAAATTAAATGCCTCTCCCAATTCCCAGCAAGTAAGAGGGTAAAAAAACCTCTGATACGCTCTTCCAGCTAATAGATTTGCCCCGGATCTTCGTAATTTACGCGCGCTTGATCCCGTGAGTATAAACTTCAGCTTCTGATCTTCAATGAGTCGATGAACTTCGTCCAAAAGTGAGGGTATTTTTTGAACTTCATCAATAATGATAGGATTTTCAATATTTCCTGAATCCCCTCTTTGAAGCATCCCTTCAAGTCGAGCTGGAGAAGCTAATAACAACCGAGCGGTCTCCGAATGAAGTAAATCCAACCTTTGAGAATGAGGATAAGTACTCTTTAGCCAAGTAGTTTTCCCAGTAGCCCTCGGCCCGAATAGAAAAAAACTTTGATTTTTCAATGACTTATAAAATCGCGGATACATAAGTCATTTTTACATGTAAAAATGACTTAGTCAATCCGTTTTGCAAACGCATACCAAGGACCGAGGTCGTTCAGTCCTACTTCAGAAATTCACCACTGATGGGTGTTCATGCATTTTTCACTGCGCTTTGGGATGGTGAAATTCTACCACGATCTACATAATCCAAAGTTTTTAATTTTTATTTACCCTGTATCCCTTCCAGTGCCCTTTTAACTGCATCTCTAACACTGACATCAGGATCGTTCACATGTTCAGCCAGTGCATGTGTTATCGCTGGATCACTTGGCTTGAGAATTTCCAACATCGTTGCAGCGCTCTCTCGAACCCTGGAATTAGAGTCCTCCAATCGCCCAACCACTGTATAGGCAATTGCCAAATCCTTTGGGTTGAGGTTGAGATCGACCAGCAATAATCCAAAAATTTGTGCCTCTTTCGTATCAAAACTATAATGCCCATCGATGATCTGTAGGACTAATTTATTAAAATACTTCAAAAACGGAGCACTCTGTGAAATGGCTTTTTTGTCTGAGTTTTTTAGATCGACCAACCTTATGCCTTTAGGATGCAAACTCTCACTTTCCTTGATATCCTTTATGATGAATTCCACAGTCAGATTGACATTTTGATCCGAATAGGGATCCTGACAATGAACAATGCCTGGATAAAGGAGAGAGAGATGATTTTCCAGGTAGTTTGAATCCATTCCCAACTCGGAGAACAAAGTCTGAACTTGGTGTCGGTAAGTCTGTACACTCAGAGGACTGCCTGCTTTTTCAGCGCATTTCTTCAATAAATCATCAGTCAATTCAATAAAATGTTTAAGATTGATCTTCGATCGGACTTCCTGAATTTGAACCACTTTCCGCACGATCTCGCTCCGTCCTGACTTATTCAAATCCAACAAAAACTCTATAATATCCGAATTTTGAAGCTCATTTAATGACTTGGAAAGAATTCGTGTATCGGAAAGTCTTTCATGTTGGACGGACAACTGACGTAACTCCTGATTCGAGAATTTCAACACCACTCCGTGCTGATTGTTTCCCATGTAATCATAGTGGCCATTATTAAACTGACTTTTATACCCTTCTATGATTTTTCTGAGGGTAGGATCCTGATATTGAATGGGGATGAGAGGCTTCTGTCGAGTGTACGTTTCATAAATCCCCAGAATTTCTGAGAAATTAATTAAACCTACCACTTTAGAGGGCTCTGGAAGTAAAATATTTTTTACTCCCAGCTGATCTTTTGCCCGCACCAAAGCTCTTAAAACTAATTCCGTATCCGCGGCATTCACCCGATTTCCGCTTATCGTAACAATATAGAGAGAGGGCTCGCCCTGAGCCATCACTTCCGTACTACTCACATAACCTTTGAGTTGGTCCTCTGAATCGTAAATAAAAAACACTCGCTCGTGAGGATCATTGGGATAGGGAAAAGAATATTGCGAAGAACAATCTCCACCCGTGCATCCCCGAAAGATCCCTACCGCTGGAGGAACCTGAGTCAGTCGAATTTTCTCAGTTGCCCTTTCAATTTCTCCCTCGGTCTGCTGGGCATAAAATTCAATACCCTTGAAAATAGCTTCAATCAATTGCGGTTCAAGTGCCGAGAGTGCCGAGAGTGAAGGTTGAGCACTCATCGCAGGAACTTGATGAGAGATGGAACTCCTCACTAAAGGAGCTAAGGCATCTTGTTTATCCAGAAAAAACTCAAGGTCCTGGCCATTCAGTTGACTCAAAGAATCCTCGGCAGCCTTCCAAGACTCCCAGGGTGTTCCGTCTGCATTCCCCGCTTGTCCAGGACGGTGAAGAACCACTTGTAAGGCAGACAAGGAGATCAGCTTTTCAACCGCGGAAAAGAATTGGATCGCGTGTTTCAGATGTTCTTTTGTAACGGCATGAGGCTTGACTGGAAACTGATCATAGAGATCCAGTGCCAAGGTCAGCCTGCCTTTCAGATCTAAGTCTTTAGCTTTTCCAATTTTTTCATTAAAGAGTGCCTGGTTTTGTTTTTCCTTCCCAAACTCTGCCAAAAGACGACCGAATTTCTTACCTGAGAGATTAGAAAAGTCTCCAGAAGCTTCCAAGCTTCTGATAATTTCATTGATCTGAGAGTTCACTACTTTTTGAGGAGAAGACACTCCCCTTTCGACGCTCAACTCCGCCTTCAATTTTTGGAAAGTTTGATTGAGCTGGCTCTTCCATTGTTGAATGGCCTCTCGCTTGATCTTTCGAGTACCCACCTCCAAACCACCCGGAGGAGGCGTTATGGTAATTTCGTCATAGGATTTATTCTCGAATTCATGAAGATATTTTGGATTCGATTTCAGCCTTTTTAATAGCTGAGCCTCATCGTCGAGCAATGAGAAAAGATCGATGTCGTACATTGCCGCATCACTAAAAAGCTTGGGGATCTTATGTTTGATTTCAATCAGGAAGGCGAGTTTCTCCCCATCTGTCTTGAGAGAGGGAAGTTGAATGGAGTCAGACCCTGGCCCAGCCCAAACGGAAGAAAAAGTAAGAATGGATAAGAGTAAAATCCAACCTGACACCCCAAGTTTGGTTCTCATATGGATTAATTATGAATTGAATCAGTTGGACTCTCAATGAAATTTAATTCATCGCTTTTAATAAGAAAACATTAAGGATTTTTTTATCTAGTTGTGTCACAAGAATTCTGACCTTTATTTTCCATGCACAACTCTTCGTTACGGACTATTAATATGGTTACCCTGAATCTTTTCTAACGCCCTTTTAACAAAATATCTAACCCTGTCATCAGGATCTTTTAGACTTTCAACCAGTGCATTTACTATCGCTGGATCTCTTGGGTTGATCTCTCCCAACACCTGTACAACTGCAGATCTAACATTGAAACTCGGATCTTTCAGAAGTTCAACTAGAGCATGAGCAATCGCTGGATCACTCGACTTGATACCTCTCATTGCCACTATAGCTTGATATTTAACCCCGCCATCAGGATCTTTTAGACTTTCAACCAGTGCATGTACTATCGCTGAATCACTCGGCTTGATCTGATCCAACGCAAATACCACTGCACGTCTAACCCAGTGATCAGGATCTTTCAGATGTTCAGCCAGTGCATGTGCTATCGCTGGATCACTCGACTGGATCTCTCCCAGCACGATTATAGCTGTATATTTAACATTGATATCAGGATCTTTCAAATGTTCAGCCAGTGCATGCGCTATCGCTGGATTTCTTGAATTAAGAACTTTCAACAACCTTTTAGCTAACCATCGAACATCGACATCAGAGCTCTTCAATCGCCCAAACAATGTATGAGCAAGTGCCAGATCCTTTATCTTGAGATCATCCAACTCTTGCAATAGTGCAAAAGCTGTTACAACTTTTTGAGAAAGTTTGAAACTCGGATCGCTGATCTGTTGGGCTAATTGATTATAATACTTCAAAAACGGAGCACTCTGTGAAATGGCTTTTGTATCTGAGCCTTTCAGAGTGGATAAATTTATACCAGGACAGAGACCCTCATTTTCCTTCATATCCTTGATGATGAATTCCGTAGTTAGATTGACATTTTGATCCGAATAGGGGTCCTGACAATGAACAATGCCAGGATAAAGCAGAGAGAGATGATTTTCTAAATAGTTTGAATCCATTCCCAACTCAGAGAACAAAGTCTGAACTTGGTGTCGGTAAGTCTGTACGCTCAGAGGATTGCCTGCTGTTTCAGTACATTTCTTCAACAAATTTTCAGTCAATTCAATAAAATGTTTAAGGTTGATCTTCGATCGGACTTCCTGAATTTGAGTCACTTTCTGAATGAGACTCCTTCGTCCAGACTTGTTCAGATCCAGTAGGAATTCTACGATATCCGAATTTTGCATTTCTATGACTGGCTTGGGAAGAATCCGTGTTTCGGAAAGTCTTTCATGGTGGACGGATAACTGACTTGACTTCTGGTCCGAGAATTTTAAAACCACTCCGTGTTGATTGTTACTCATATGATCATACTGACCGCTATTAAATTGAGTACCCTCGTACCCTTCGATGATTTGCCTGAGATCGGGATCCTGATAGTGAATAGGGATGAGATGCTTATGGCGTGTGTACGCCTCATAAACTCCCCGAATCTCCTGAAAATTAATTAAACCAGGCAATTTCGATGGTTCCGGAAGTAAAATATTTTTCACTCCAAGCTGCTCTTTTGCCCGCTCCAAAGCTCTTAAAACCAATTCGGTATCCGCTGCATTCACTCTACTGCCGCTCATCGTAATGATATAAAGAGAGGGTTTGCCCTGAGCCATTACTTCCGTACTACTCACATAGCCTTTGAGTTTGTCCTCTGAATCGTAAATAAAAAACACTCGCTCATGAGGATCATTGGGATAGGGAAAAGAATATTGTGACGAACAATCTCCACCCGTACATCCCCTAAAGATCCCCACCGCTGGAGGAACCTGAGTCAATCGAATTTTCTCAGTTGCCCTTTGATTTCCTCCTTCGGTTTGTTGGGCATAAAATTCAATACCCTTGAAAATAGCCTCAATCAATTGGGGTTCATGATGAGAGATTAAACTCCTCACTAAAGGAGCTAAGGCATCTTGTTTATCGAGAAAAAATTCAAGGTCCTGTCCGTTCAGTCGATTCAGCGAATCTTCAGCTGCCTTCCAAGACTCCCAGGGTGTTCCATCTGCATTTTCAGTTTGTCCAGGGCGGTGAAGAACCACTTGCAGTGTGGATAAGGCGATCAGTTTTTCAACCTCGGACAAGAATTGAATTGCCTGTTCCAGGTGTCCTTTTGTAACAGTATGAGGCTTGACCGGAAACTGATCATAGAGTTCCAGCACCAAGGTCAGCCTGCCCTTCAGATCCAAGTCTTTGGCTTTTCCAATTTTTTCATTAAAGAGTGCTTGGTTTTGTTTTTCCCTTCCAAACTCAGCCAAAAGACGACCAAATTTCTTACCTGAGAGATTCGATAAGTCACCAGAATTTGCCAAACTTTCAACAGTACTATTGATCTGAGAACTCAAAGCTTTTTCAGGAGAGATCCCTCCCTTTCCGACATTCAACTTTGCCTTCAATTCCTCTTTCAATTCTTGGAGAGATTGATAGAGCTCACTCTTCCAATGCTGGATTGCCTCTGATTTGATCTTTTTAGTCCCTACTTCCAGCCCTTCTGGAGGGGGCGTGACAGTAATTTCGTCATAGGATTTATTCTCGAATTCATGGAGGTATTTCGGATTCGATTTCAGCCTTTTTAATAGCTGTGCCTCATCGTCGAGCAATGAGAAAAGATCGATATCGTACATTGCCGCATCACTAAAGAGCTTGGGGATCTTCTGTTTGATCTCAATCAGGAAGGCTAACTTTTCTCCATCTGTCTTGAGAGAAGGAAATTGAATGGAGTCTGACCCTGGCCCAGCCCAAACGGAAGAAAAAGTAAGAATGGATAAGAGTAAAATCCAACCTGACACCCCAAGTTTGGTTCTCATATGGATTAATTATGAATTGAATCCGATATGAATACCAGAAGATTGATTTTTCCCAAATAGCTCCCTAAGTGGTTATAGATTCACTATAGCCAAGGATTCCATAATTGACTTTTCAAATGCTAAGCTATTTAGGCAAGTTAAAATGATAAAAATAAATCAAAACCAAACACTCCATTTTGCCGTAATATTCATAATTTTTTTATTAAAAAGTCCCATTTCGCCAGCTGCATTTGCAGGTAGTGTAATTTTTTATTGTGCGCCTGTCACGAAGGACGAGTTTAAGTTAAATCATCATGATGACATCGCTTTTTTGATAACTTGATGATGAGTGGGTTCAGATCGCCACTTTACCTTGATGAATATATGAATTCTTTATGGTTTTTTACAATTCATCCTTCGTGGCAGGCGCACAATGTAATTTTTAATGAATTTCGTGAAGAAGTCTCTCACATTGAAAAGCTACAATTGAAAATAGAGCAACTAGAAACCAAGCGCTCAGGCCACAGCTAAAACAGGACTATCCTAGCTGACAGCGGATTTAGCTGTGGCCTGTTTCCTGTGGCCTGTGGCCTGAACGCTTACGGGAAAACCAACTCTTCGAAGAAATCACCCTGACCTAAAACCCATCCCCATCATCATCAAAATCTCTCTTGATGGTATCAATCAATGAGTCAGCGGACTCTCCGCCTTCAATATCAAAATCATCCACACCTTCATCGAGATCCAGGTCGTAGATCACTTTTGCAAAATCTTTATCATTTGCTAAATCTTGTCGAATCGCTTCAATATACTTATCTGGATATTTTGCGACAAGCTCTTCAATATATTGATTCAGCTTCTTCTCACGGAGGATCAATTCCTTCCGTTTAATCTTCTTCCAATTTTTTATGTAGTGAAGCCGACAATATCCACCCGAGGTAGATAACCCCTCACAAGCCACTTCACGACAAACTGTCTCACCCATTTCCAAAATTCCTCTCGAATTCCCCCCCGTTGATTTTTTCCCCGCAATTCCATTAGAGCCGGCCATCTTCGCTTTAGTTATAGCTTTAGTTAAAGATGAAGTAGACTTCCCAGATGAGTAAGACGAATTAGACCCTTTTTGTTTTCCAGCAGCTTTAGAGCCAGACGCTGAATACACTTTCATCGCAGCGTTAGCTTTTTTTGATGGAATGGTCTTTTCACTTGAACTCGCCGATTTCTTTGTCATCTAATTTCACCTTTTAGCCAAAATCTGCTTTATCCATAAGCTCCACCCATTATTATACAGGTAAGAAGTCGACATGTATATCATGAGCTTAAAAAGCTTTATATACCTACCCTCTACTTTTTCTCAAAGCATTCTTCTCAAAACTTACCTCTAAAGTTAATCTCTTTATGGTAAACTGATGAGGTGTCACGTCACACTAGAGTCGTCAAGAGTAAACACGAAGCCACTTTAACGTCAACCCCCACCCAAATAAAGACCCTTGGGCCGATTGACCTTCACTTCCATGGTGCCTTTGGCATCGATCTAATGACAGCCACCCCCAAGGATCTCGACACTCTTTCTCAGGCATTATGGAAAAAGGGCGTTGCAGGATTTTGCGCGACCACTCTTTCCTCACCCAAAAAAGAATTGGCTACTTCAGTAGAGCGACTTGGCCGCTGGATTCGAATGAATCGATTTCCAGGAGCTAAACCCCTGGGAATTCATTTAGAAGGGCCCTTCATCAACCCATTGGCGTGTGGCGCGCACCCTCCCCATACAGTCAGGAAGCTCAATTGGGATGAATTAGATCATCTCTGGCTAATCAGCCAGAAAACCTTGAAAATTTTAACCGTAGCACCCGAGATCCTCAGCCCGCACCAACTTCGCCAACTTTCACGCTGGAGTCAATCTCGAGAAATCATACTCTCCCTTGGACACTCCCAAGCTTCGGAACAGCAAGCTAGCTCTGCTTTTAAGCAGGGGTTTCAGGGGGTAACGCATGCTTGGAATGCTTTATCTTTTCATCAGCGTCAACCTGGCGCATTGGGCGCGGCGCTAGGAAACCCTAAAACTTACTTAGAACTCATTATAGATGAAGTTCATGTTTCTCCCTCTGTTATCCATTGGACACTTCAGCTTCACCCTTCTCAATCTATTTGCTTTATTTCTGACTGCCTAGTGGCGGGAGGTTATTCCTCCAGAAACCCAAAATGGCACTCTTTTGGCTCTCATCAAATTCACTTTAAAGAGGGAGCCTGCCGACTTAAAAATGGCCAATTGGCGGGGGGAGGCTTTGTCATCACCGACGTTTATCGCCGATGGGTAAAAGCCGAGGCTTTACGCCGCCATGAATCTATCTTAAAAACCTTTAAAAACACGGTTCATCATTTAACACAAGTTCCATTCAGGATTCTTGGGCTGCCCCCCGGACACTTGGCAGATCGACAAGTCACTTGGTCTTTTCAAGGCACGGATCAAGACTCTAACGGAAACACTGGAAGATTCGACGTAATTCCGGTTGACTCCATCGCAACCAGCAGATAATGTCCGACTCCTTAGAATTGTTATCAGAAAGCAAGTCCTCGGTCTGTTATATGGACTGGAGCGGCTGCTGAGGCGTGGTGGATGAAGATTTATTTGCGTGAAATATCAGACTTAGAGACAGAACTTGACTTCACAGAGGAAGAACCTTGGGTGGTGAATGCTGTTCTACGTGCTGATGAACATATTGAAGAACCCATCACCCCTCCAAAAAAACGTGGTATCCAAACCCACTTTTCTCTAAGAAAAGTGGATGAGGTGGTGGTTGTATCAGGTCAACTCAATACATTTATTGAGCTTGTCTGTAGCCGTTGTGCTAACACTTTTGAGCATCGTTGTAACCTCAGCTTTTCAGGTCTCTTCTGCAAAGACCCAGTGATGGCTGGCGTTGCTCATTTACAATACCAAAATAATGACCATCGAAACCCAGGTCGCCCTGCAGGGCAAAATCAAGGATTTGCTCGCCATGCTCATGACGAAGAGGCAGGTGAGCTGATTTCTTCTGGTAAAGACCTTGACATCACCTATCTTTCACATGAATACATTGATCTTGGAGAAGTTTTGACTGAGCAACTCCAACTTCAAGTACCCTTTCAGCCTCTTTGCAAAGAGAGTTGTAAGGGAGTCTGCCTTGAGTGTGGAACCGACCTCAATGTCGGTCGATGTGCTTGTGCAAAAATCAAAAAAACAAGCCCTTTTTCAGTCCTAAATAACTTTAAAATCTAAAGGAGATTAATAAAATGGCAACCCCTAAAAAGAAAGTTTCCCGTAGCCGTCGTAATATGCGCCGATTTGCAGGTGGAAATAAACTCGCAAAAACTTCGACAAAGATCTGCCCAAGCTGCAGTGAGCCGACACGACCTCACCGCGTTTGTGCTTGTGGCTTTTATGACGGAAAAGCGATTCTACCCGCAGCTAAAGCTCACGCTTAGTCTTTTCAAATGCCCAGACTGATCCTCGATGCAATGGGAGGTGACTATGGCCCAGGAGCCATACTGGAAGGCGCGATACAAGCACTTCCAGAACTTCAAAATTGCAATGGGGAACTGATTATCGTCGGAGATGAAGGAATCATTCGACCTTTGCTGAATCAGCGGCGATATAAAGCCCTCGTTCAAGCGTTAGGTGGTGGTGCAACCTCATCTTCTCGATCACGCTTGACGTCCTCCCCCTTTCAAGTGAGCTTCATCCATTCCTCCGAAGCGATTGAGATGGGAGATTCAATTCGCTCGGTTCGAAATAAACCCAACGCAACCATTAATATTGGTTGTCAATTAGCGGCTCAGAGCTATCTTGAAACAAAAAAGCGATCTTTAGAACCAGATACAACACGGAAAAATAGAGCAGAAAAAAATAAAGTGCCCAGTTCTACTTCTGCCTCTTCTGCCGCCTTTATTAGCGCTGGCCACTCAGGTGCCATCATGGCTTCTGCGCTTCTACAGATGGGACGGCTCTCCTCAGTTGAGCGCCCAGCAATTGCCATCAAACTACCCACACTAGGGAAAGAGGGTTGTGTTTTAATTGATGTGGGTGCAAACGTAGACTGTAAACCAGAACACTTAAGAGACTTCGCTGTTATGGGTGCTATTTTTGCTCAAATTGAACGCCACAGCCAAACACTTCCTCGAGTTGCACTTCTCTCAAACGGTGAGGAAAAGAAAAAAGGAAATGAACTCACACGAGCTTCTCTCGCGCTGATCGAAAAACTCGAATGTTTCGAGCCCGGACCGGATGCTATCGGTTCTTTTATGGGCTATGCAGAAGGCAAAGAAATCTTTTCAGGAAAAATTGATGTCATGGTCACGGATGGCTTTGTGGGCAATGTAGTTCTTAAAACGATTGAAGGACTAGGAGATGCTGGAGTATTTTCAAAATTTAAAAAAAGACTCGACTATGCAGATTATGGAGCAGCCCCTCTGTTAGGAGTGGCGGGCTATGTTTTTATCTGCCATGGACGAAGTAATCCAAGAGCTATTAAGAATGCGCTACTTCGCGCAAATCAAGCGACTGAAGGACGTTTTGTAGAACGACTGGAACACGCTTTGGTAAACACGACACGGTAAACCGGAGGTATGTTAAAAATCTCATGAATCATTCAAAAGATAATATTTTTGCCTCAAGAATTACAGGTACAGGATCTGGGTATCCTCAGACCATTCTCACTAACGCAGAATTGTCTAGAAAAGTAGAAACTTCCGACGAATGGATTACTGAGAGAACTGGAATTCGGGAACGTCGAATTTCAAGACCTGGAAATCCCGAAGATTTGAATTCTTCACTGGGCTATCGCGCGGCCTTATCTGCGCTAGAAATGGCTGGGAAAAAGCCAGAAGATATTGATCAAATTTTGTATGCAACCTGCACCGGGGACACACCCATTCCATCCACCGCTTGTTGGTTACAAAAAAAGTTAGGAGCTCATCGTGCATGGGCACTGGATATTAATGCAGCATGTTCTGGATTTGTATACGGCGTCTCCATTGCGGATCAGTTCATTCAGTCTGGAAAAGTCAAAACGTCACTCGTCGTCGGTGCAGACGTACTGAGTGCCTTCACAAACTGGTCAGATCGAACTTCTTGTATTCTTTTTGGTGACGGTGCTGGTGCAGCCATCCTAGAACGAACCTCCGCGGATTCCGAACGACGCATTTTATCCAGTCACCTCAAATCGAATGGCGAACTTTGGGAGTTGTTTCATATTGCTGCTGGAGGATCCGCCATGGAGGTCACACCGGAAGCCTACGAGCAAAAACTCAACAAAATGCAAATGAAGGGAAAAGAAATTTTTAAAGTCGCAGTAAAAACCCTTGCAGATTTTGCAATCGAAGCGCTTGAGTCCAATGGTTTAACTCTATCGGAGCTAGACTGGATCATCCCCCATCAAGCTAATTTAAGAATTATTGAAGCAGTTGCCAAACGCTTAGGCGTGTCTATGGAAAAGGTTCTGGTCAATATTGACCGATTTGGAAATACTTCTTCTGCTACCGTCCCGACTGCTTTTGATGAGGCAGTCCGTGATGGTCGAATTCAACCTGGACAAACGGTACTATTCGATGTTTTTGGTGCAGGACTCACTTATGGCTCTGTTCTGTTGCGTTGGTAATTCATCTTGATAATTCATCTTTGTAATTTATCTTTGTAATTCATCCGGGATTTTACTGAAAACCTGTCACTTGAAACTGTTACTTGGAGGAATAAAGTTCAAATGAATCATTCGACATTATCTTCGTCTATTTTTGCGGTATTCCCTGGACAAGGCTCTCAACACGTTGGCATGGCCAAAGATCTTCATGATAATTTTTCAATCGCTCGAGAAATTTTTGAAGAAGCCTCCGATGCAATTAGCACAGATTTAAGAAAGCTCTGCTTTAATGGTCCGGAGAGTGATCTGATTTTAACAGAAAATACTCAACCCTGCCTTCTTGTCTCTTCCGTTGCTGCATTTCGAGTTGCACAAAAAGAGTTTGATTTCGCTCCAGGAGCAGTCGCTGGACATTCGTTGGGAGAATATTCAGCATTAGTTGCAATTGGCAGTTTAGATTTAGCCGTCGCTACCCGATGGGTGCGAGAACGGGGCGCCGCCATGCAAAGAGCGGTGCTGCCTGGACAGGGATCCATGGCCGCAGTTTTAGGTCTTGACGACGATACCCTGATTCAACACCTTTGTAAAAAAGCCACCGCCCTAGCTGAACAAAAACGCTCTCAAGAAGAGGGGTCAGAATTTTCTGTTCCGGCAATTGTAGAACCTGCTAACTTCAATGCCCCAGGTCAGACAGTGATCGCGGGTTCAAAAGACGCTGTCGAAGAAGCGGTTTCACTGATTAAAGCAGGTGGAGAATTTGCGGGAGGAAAAGCAATACCATTACAAGTGAGTGCCCCCTTCCATTGTCGACTGATGAGTGAAGCTCGAAATCGAATGGCTGAGCTTTTTACCCTCGCCACACCTGCTCAAAAACCGAAGATACCTTCTTGTCCCTATGTCCCTAATCGAACGGGCCGTCTCTCTAAAGAAGCCGGACTGATTTTCGAACTGCTGATCGAACAAATAGACCACCCCGTCCTTTGGAAACAATCGATTCAGTCTCTTTTAAACAGTGGTTTTACCACTTCAATTGAATTTGGGCCGGGTAAAGTACTCACAGGATTGATTAAGCGAATTTCTGCTCATGAGTCAAAAAGCTGTATTTTAGCTTCAGTTAATGACTCGAATTCGTTAAAAAATATGGGAAATGTTCTTAAACCTGTTAACCGATCGTAGGAGTTATTATGACAATCCAAAAACCTATTGCTTTAGTCACAGGAGCATCTCGTGGAATCGGTGCCGCTATCGCACTTCGCTTAGCTCAAGATGGGTTTTTTGTCTTATTGAATTATTCTTCCAACGAAAGTAAAGCCCGTGAGGTACTCGATAAAATAACTTCTGCTGGGGGTTCCGGTGAACTTTGTGGCTTTGACGTGTCAATGCCTCAACAAGTAGACGAAAAACTAGAAGCCATCGCCAAAACAAAAGGCCCCCTTCGTGTCCTCGTCAATAATGCAGGAATCACCATTGACTCTCTGTTGATCCGTATGAAAAATGATGATTTAGACAAAACTCTCTCTGTGGACTTAAAAGGCGCAATTTACTGCACCAAAGCAGCGGCAAGACAAATGATGAGAGAGAAACAGGGGAGTATTATCCAGATCTCTTCCGTTGTGGGCGAAACAGGGAATGCTGGACAAAGTGTCTATGCAGCTGCAAAAGCGGGTTTAATAGGATTTAGCAAAAGCGTTGCAAAAGAACTGGGAAGCCGCCAAGTGCGAGTCAATGTAGTAACCCCCGGATTCATTACAACGGATATGACAGGGGCCTTGACTGATGAACAAAAAGAGGCGATTCTGCGCGGCGTACCCCTCGGATTTTTTGGAGCTCCTGAAGACGTAGCGTCTTTAGTAGCATTTTTGGCTTCCCCAACAAGTCGGTATATTACTGGCCAAGTGATTGGGGTAAACGGTGGAATGTACATGTAGGAATGTATGTAATAAAAGGAGATAAAAGATGTCTGCTTCTGTTGAAGAAAGAGTTCGTACTATTATCTGTGACCAGCTTGCTGTTGAACAAGAAAAAGTGACCCCGACTGCCTCATTTATTGATGATTTAGGGGCTGATAGTCTTGATATTGTTGAGTTAGTAATGACTATGGAAGAGGAATTTGATTTAGATATTCCAGATGAAGATGCTGAAAAGATGAAAACTGTGGGAGATGTAATTAAGTACATTGCATCTAAATCCACTCATTGAGAAGAGCATCCAATATCCAATCATGACTTTAAAAAGGATTATTGTAATTGTAGTCAAGGATGACTATGAAAAATGACTGTGAAAAACAACTAAGGAAGATGACTGTGGGAGATGAAGTGATATGACATCGAAGGAATCTCAAGGTAAACGTCGCGTTGTAGTCACAGGATTCGGTGCAGTCAGCCCATTGGGCCTTTCTGCAAAGGAAACTTGGAGCCAAGCACTTGCAGGCAAATCCGGCATTGCTCGAACAACTCGCTTTGAATTGACAGATTGCCCAGTGACGATCAGTGGAGAGGTAAAGGGCTTTGATGTGACACGCTCTGTCGGCCCCTTCTATCCTACTTCAAGTACCCCAGTTACACAGGCAGCCAATTCAAAAGATGCGAGACGCGTGGGGCGTTTTGTTCATTTTGCGTTGGCTGCAGGATTAGAAGCGTATGGTGACTCAGGTTTAGACTCCATACGATCAAAAATCGATCCCACTCGAATGGGAATCAATATTGGCGCAGGAATGGGTGGACTCCCCGAAATAGAAGACGTCCATAACGAGTTCTTGGCTAAAGGCTACCGTCGAGTGACTCCTTTTTTTATTCCTCAAGTCATTGCCAATATAGCTTCAGGACAACTCAGTATTTTACTCAATCTACAAGGCCCCAATCTTTGCAATGTCACTGCGTGTTCATCTAGCGCTCATAGCTTAGGTGAATCTTTTCGACAAATTCAACGCGGAGACGTGGACGTGATGATTACAGGTGGAGCTGAAGCTGTGATCTGCAAAATGGGAATAGCGGGCTTTGCTGCCATGAGAGCTCTTTCTACTCGAAATGATGATCCCGAAAAGGCATCCCGCCCATTCGATAAGGATCGTGACGGGTTTGTCATGAGCGAAGGGTCGGCAGTTCTCGTTCTTGAGGAACTCGAATTCGCGAAGAAAAGAGGGGCTCAGATCTATGGTGAAATCTTAGGTTACGGTCTCTCCGGCGACGCGTATCACATGACTTCTCCTTCTCCCGAAGGAGAGGGAGGCCGTCGAGCTATGGCTATGGCCATTCAAGATGCCGGCCTCAATCCCGAACAGATTGGTTATATCAACGCGCACGGCACCTCCACTCCGTCAGGAGATATTGAGGAAGCGCGAGCCATTGCACGGTTATTTCCACAAGGAAAAGACCATCTCCATATCAGTTCGACTAAGTCTATGACAGGCCATCTACTGGGTGCAGCAGGCGCCCTGGAATCTATGTTTTCTATTTTGGCTATTCGAGAAAGTCGAATTCCACCGACGATTAATTTGGACTCCCTCGATGCAGGATGTGTCGAGTCTGGATTTAATTTCACGGCACATCATGCTGTGGAGAAAAAGCTTAATTTTTCTCTCTCAAATAGCTTTGGATTTGGCGGAACAAACGCGAGTCTTATTTTTGGTAGGATTTAAAAGAAAGATGCTCATACCTTCGGAAAAACGCATTCTTATCGCTTCGGATCATGCTGGAATTGCCTTAAAAGCTGAAATCCAAAAACGCCTCGCTAGCTGGGAATGGGTAGACCTAGGTCCAATGGATTCATCACGAGTCGATTATCCTGATTACGCAGAATTACTCGGCACCAAAATTACTTCTGGCGAAGCCCGTTATGGTCTTCTCATCTGTGGAAGTGGAATCGGGATGAGCATTGCGGCCAATAAGATTCCTGGAATCCGTGCTGCTGTCGTTGAAAACCCAGTTGCCGCAAGGTTATCCAAGGAACACAATGATGCGAACGTACTTTGTTTAGGTTCTCGTTTTGTGGCTCCTGAATACGGAGTTGAAATTGCAAAGGCTTGGCTCACTACATCCTTTTCAGAAGATCCTCGGCATTTAATGCGGGTTAAAAAAATAAGTTCACTGGAGGCCAAATGACACCTGTTCCTATGTTCACTCGAAATTTAAAAGATGCAGACCCAGCTATTTTCGCCTCGATTCAACGGGAATGGACAAGGGAAGAAGAAGGCATCGAGCTCATTGCATCTGAAAATTATGTCAGCTCTGCCGTTTTAGAAGCACAAGGATCCATTCTCACGAATAAGTATGCAGAAGGTTATCCTGGAAAGCGCTATTATGGTGGATGTGAATTCGTAGACCAGGTTGAAGCTTTAGCCATTGAACGAGCTTGTCGAATTTTTGGAGCTGAGGCAGCCAATGTTCAACCCCATTCGGGTTCACAAGCCAATATGGCTGCTTATCTTGCCTTAATGTCTCCCGGCGAGACTTTAATGGGAATGAACCTCTCCCACGGCGGACATCTCACTCACGGCAGTCCTGCAAATTTCAGCGGAAAATTTTTTAAAGTGATTTCTTATGGCCTCAATCCAGAAACCCATCGTTTGGATTATGATCATATCCGAGATTTAGTAAAACGAGAAAAGCCAAAAGTACTCGTCGCAGGCGCAAGCGCGTATCCACGTATCATCGATTTTGAAACTCTAGGAAATATCGCTCAAGAAGCGGGAATCCCTTTCGTAGTCGATATGGCGCATATTGCCGGACTGGTTGCAGCGGGGTTACATCCATCTCCTATTCCTTACGCAACCTATACTACCTCCACTACTCATAAAACTTTGAGAGGTCCTCGGGGTGGACTGATTCTTTGCCGCGCCGATCGAATCAAGGCAGTCAACTCCTTGATATTTCCAGGCATTCAAGGTGGGCCTTTGATGCATGTCATTGCTGCAAAGGCGGTCGCGTTTGCTGAGGCACTCACCCCTGCATTTAATGAATATCAAAGAAAAATTCTCGAAAACTCTAAATCCTTAGCTCAGGAACTCATGAGCCGGGGCTTCAAACTTGTGACGGATGGAACAGATAACCATCTGATGCTCGTGGATTTAACAGCATGGGACCATGGAAACACCACAGGTAAAGATGCTGAAGCTTGGTTAGATCTGGCTGGTATTACCGTAAATAAGAACACCATACCCAATGAAAGCCGGAGCCCATTTATTACAAGTGGAATTCGAATTGGAGTTCCAGCGATTACAACTCGTGGAATGGGAAAAGAGGAAATGAAACAAATTTCAATCTGGATCGATCGCTCATTAAAAACTCGAGGCGATCAAGAAAAATTAATTGAAATTCGTACAGAGGTGAAAGAACTTTGCCAAATGTTTCCTATGTATAAAGTATAAAAAATTCATTCACCGGAATCAAAATCCAGGTTAAATCTGGAATAGGAATTGGAAGTATATTATGAAATCCCGTCATCGCGCTCGCGAAATTGCCCTTCAAATTTTATATCAGTACGATTTAGCGACTCACTCCACTGGGCAATTACCGCCTAAGGGTCAAAATCTTGCAACTCATCTTTCGCATCACTTCAATCATTTCAATGTTCCTGACACCATTCGAGAGTTTGCCGGCCAACTCGTGACCGGGACACTCACCGAGGTTCCTACTTTGGATGCACTCTTAGAAAAACATACCGCTAATTGGTCCGTAGCTCGCATGAGTTCAGTGGACCGAAGCTTGCTTCGTATGGCAACTTACGAAATAGTCCACTGCACAGATGTTCCCACGCCCGTCATTATCGACGAAGCAATCGAACTGGCCAAGCAATTTGGTACATCCGAAACCCCTGCGTTCATTAATGGAATTTTAGACAGTATTAAATCAGCTCGAAAACAAGACACTTAGGGCGCTCAAGAATGAGGTTTTGACCCTCACAAAATCATCAGCAAGACACCCACGCTCAACGTGTCGGCAACACACAGCGGGCGGCACCCCCATTCTCATCCCGGTGACTGGGGCCGATGCAGCCAAACCAGCCATCGAAGGTATGGGCATAGGCAGCATCACTAGAGTCGACTGACGACGACCAAAACCACAATCCGTAAAGGTGAGGCAAAAACTGTGGAATATAGCCCCTCTGAGAGCCTTTCCCCATTTCTTCAGCCAACTTTTCAAAATCTTCTTTCGTTGGCAAACGGGCACCTATAAATTTACAGTAGGCTTCCGCGTCCGAGTGATGCATCTTTCGTGGGATTCCATCCTCCTTTTTAACTACATCACCCCAAATCAATCCTCGAGAGTCTTTCCAAGACTTTCCTAGTCTTTTCACAATCTCTGGATCGCCCACTCGCTGATAGACTGCTCCTGAAAAAGTCTTCTCAGGAGGAGCAAAAGGGAAAGGATAATCCTGATTGGCGAGTGCAATTGAAATCCTTTTTTGCGCCTCCCAATCCTCAGTGGGAAGCTTTGCCTGTAGTCTCTGAGCCAGAAGATACTGGGAATGCAATCCAGTCTCTAATATTTTCTCAAATGCAAAAACCTTTCCATCTGTTGATGCAAGAGGGAGGGCATAAGTAAGACTTACTATATTTTTTAAACGAGCATAGGGTATAAGCAGGTCCAAATTCCATGGACTCAAAAACCAACTCAGGAACAAAGGGGAGATGGGTTTTTCTCCTTGAATCATCTTCTGAGCTACCCGTACGCCCACACGATCTTTCCAACTTTCCTTCCCTTGATGAATCTCTTGAATAACAAAGTGCCCTGGATAAAATTGCCAAGTGAAGCTCGGCGTCTCATTCATGCTAAAGACTAGAGAAATTCCATGATCTTTTGTCTCGTTGATCTTTTCCCGATCCTTGCCTTGAGTCTCCCCTTCCACTTTCCAACTGAGTTTAAATCCCTCACGAGAAAGTGATTGACAAAGCTCATCGAGCTTCTGCGCTCGATCGTGTGTCAAAGAAGAGGAATCTCGGTTAAAAAGTAACCGATCCAATACCTTCATCATATTATCAAAACCCAATCCTCCTGAACTCTGTGAGGTGATTTCACACTGCGGAGCCTCTTGTGGCTTAAGATAAGTCACTCCATCATGGCGTGATGTCACTTTCTCACTCCATTCATTCCGAGGTGCCTGAGTCATCGCTAAAGCTGGATCACTATGCTTCTGATAAAACTCAATCAAGTTTGGATAAAGGTGTAATTGAGGATTTTTTTGTGCCTGATTTCTCAAAAAATCAATATTAAATTTTCCGTTCGTGGGATTATAGATCGCGATATTTAAAAAATTCCTAAGGCTTGTTTCTCCACAATCTGGGTAGACGTCCTCCCCTAGACTCAAATGCCGAGCCTGTCCATAAGAGAAAATGGGAGGAAGAGGCTTCACAGAAAGCGCATCTTCATGAGCATAAAGAGCGAGCTTCTCTGGATTTCGGATGAAATCTTCAGCCACCTTTCCTGGATTTTCTTGAGCCTCTGATTGAAGCTCTGCGAGATGGACATCCGATTTTAAATAAGATTTTTGATTCTCAAATTCATGCAAGGCATCACCCTTGCGGAGAATCCTCGGATTGAGCTGAGCCATGCCGTAAAAGAGTCGTAGAAAGTCTTGCCTCTGATCCCCTTTCTTCCAGAAAAAAGCAAGAAGCGCCTGCTCAAGTAGATGGCTGGAGTAAGTCAAAGAAGAACTCCTGGATTCCTGCATAGATTCAACAATGAGCTTGGAGAGTTCTTTCACTCTTTTGGAATGAAGCCCTTCAAATAAAATTTTCTTTAAATTTTCGCTGAACTTTTCTCGTCTTTTTAGATCTTTCAACTCTTCATCATGAACCTGAGAAAGCATCCCTAATACTTTTCCTATAAGCTCAGGAGTCAAGTGGGATACTAGATCAGAGTCAATTTGATTGGCAACGAAGTTCACACCATCTTGAGATGGAAAGAGCCTCTGAATCAGCTCAGCCGTGTGATCCTGGGGGCAATCGTTATTTTTCACTAAAAGCTCATGAATCCGAGATGCCTTCTCAAGACATCCCAAACCCTCCATTTTAGAACCGTAATTGCCATAGAATCTTAGATTCTCAAGCGTCTTTGTGGCAAGTAAGGTGAATCCATAAACCGGAGATAAATAGTCATACTCCGGACTCAATACAGCATGAACCCCCTTCATGTCTCGGTAACTGATTTCGGCAACAGCTCTGTGTGTCACAAAGATCATTAAGAAATAAAATAGGAATTTTCCTACTCTCCCGCCGAAATTTTGAATCATTTCTTGATTCTAAAATGAATCCTGAATTTTGCAATAACCACTATGAATTAGGATATCCGAAGTTAAGATATTCTTTTTTTCAGATAAAACTCAGCATATCCCCGATTCAAGCCGCAAGAATAGAATCATTTATGATAATCTAATTCAGGTTTGTATCCATATTTATCCTGAATGTCCGGTGGCAATAATTGTAAAAATCTCTTTTTTATTTCGTTCCGATACGATTTTAAAAACTTAGCTTTTGCATCATCGACTAGCTTTGTTGTGCCATTGCTTATACTTTTATTGTCCGAAAAATCAGGATTCCCAATTTGTTTATAATCTTCATATTTTCCAATTTTGCCAGAGTTTAAAAACGAAGTTACGGATTTGTACCCACTTATATTTCCTTCTTTGGCAATTTGTGAAGCATTGAGCATACTATATATGAGACAGTCATTATCAGCTTTCTGTTGTTGTGCTCTAATGTCTTTATTGAATCGAAACTCAATAGGTTTTGTGGCATCTGAAATTATTATCTTCTGACTATTAAGAGCTTGAAGCAATGCTGCTCTTTCATCTTTTCCTAGTTGTGGTTGAGTGCTGTTGTTTGAGTCGATGATCGTAACCTTTCCTTCGCTATTAATTGCTAGAGTTACAAAATGTCCAATTTTTCCTAAAATAGTTGAATAAATTTTCTTTCCTAAGTGAAATTGTTTTTCTATTTCCACTACAATTGTATCTAAATTTTGTAATTTATATTCCGAATGCTTACCTATAGGAATATTTAATAATGCTTGATAGTCAAAATAACCTACATTATTCTTAATTTCTTTAACTAGATCTAAATAGGTAAAAAGTGATTCATTAACGTCCATGTATCCCGTATTGAATGATCCTGGTAATTCTTCTGGATCAAAAGCAGCGACGATGTGTCCAATGTTTTCATTTATTTTATGATCAATGGTATCTGTATTTTTTGAAATCGCAGAACTCAAAAAATGCGATGTAATCGGCGATGAGGAGGTCTCTCCATCATTACTTGCATGATTTACTTCCGCTATCTTTTCCATCAGGTACTTTACTATTTCTTGGTAACCATATTTTGTCGCAAATAAAAGGGCGGTAGATCCATCATTAGCTATATGATTTACGTCTGCTCCCTTTTCTATCAAGTACTTTACTATTTTTATGTGACCATGACTTGCCGCAACCAGAAGAGGGGTAGCTCCACCCTTAGTTGCATGATTTACGTCTACCCCCCTGTCTATCAGGCACTTTACTATTTCTTGGTGGCCCATTTCTACCGCAACCAGAAGAGGAGTAGATCCATCTTTAGCTGCACGATTTACTTCCGCTCCCTTTTCTATCAACCACTTTACTACTTCTGAGTGGCCATCTTGTGCCGCAAATAAAAGAGCGGTAAATCCATCATTATTTACATGATTTACGTCTGCTCCCTTTTCTATCAAGTACTTTACTATTTTTATGTGGCCTTTTTGTGCCGCAAATAAAAGAGCGGTAGATCCATTATTATTTGTATAATTTACGTCTGCTCCCTTTTTAACAAGAGATGTGACTTGAGACAGATTGCCATCGTACGCGGCTGAAATAAGATCAGTCCCTGCAAAGGAAACCTGAGACATAAGCATGAATGAAATGAGAAGCACCAAAACCGCTCTTGCGCTCTCATTTTTAATCATTCTCTTAGCGCGCATTACACTAAAACTCACTGTATGAATCATATGATTACCTTTAAAGTTGTATTTACAAAAATAACCTAGCTTATTATTCTGAAATAAATCATTTATTTTTACAACATATAGATAACCATTGGCATTTTTTTGACAACTTGGAGTTTATGCTTTTTTTTTCTGTTTTTTCCTCTCAAAATGACCATGCCCATCCTCAAGAACTATTTTTGTTTCAGTCTCGGTCAGTGTGTTCCCTTCGATGGCATTACTGCTATAGGTCAATCCGATGCGGAAGTATTCCTTGATCTGCTTGAGGGCATGCTGGGAGATGGGACGAAAGGATTGGGTCTCTTTGCTCTGCTTGTCAATTTAGTCGAGTTTATTTTTGTAGTTCATTTAATTATTTAAGTCCTTCTTTTTAGTTCTTTCTTTTAGTTTCTTGATCACATCCGTGGGCAACCTTAAATGAGTCGATTTCTCGCGTCTAAAATCCTGGGAAGCTGTTCCACCAAGTAGAAGGGAAGTCGGAGAATTTTATTCCTTTCATCAAATGAACCCTGTTCAAGCGAGAAGTGAACTCCCAAAAGAGAATTTTTTTTCTCATTGAGAAAGACCTGAAGAGATTTTGCTCGCTGTGATGATCCTGCTTTGACTTCTACAGGATATACATGCTTACCCCAGCCAAGAAGATAATCAACTTCTGCTAATGATCCTTTCTTTTCCCTAACCCAGTAATAGAGTTCTGGAGCCTGATTGAGGTGCCTTTGTATTTAAATTGAACCATTTTTGAAGAGTTTGAGGGGTTATAAAACAGCATCAAAA
>CAVWVI010000004.1:0-1107183 GCA_963758495.1 Oligoflexia bacterium | reverse complement strand
TCCTATGTTTTTCGCGGCGGAAACCTTGTCTTTTAAGACAGGGAGGAGCCGCGCATAAAATAAGGTGTTTTGCTCCTTTTGAGTTAGTTTTGAGATAGCCTCACGAAATGTGGGTGTAGCAAAAACCCCCTCCAACCAAAGCCAACGTATGACAGAAGTTATGACATCAGAGAATGTAATCGAAGTTTTTCCCGTCCAGGTGATGCGCCGCTTATTCTGAAGCGATTGAGGCAATAGGCAGTACAGAAGAATGATGAGTGAGTAAAGTCCGAATAAACAGGGCGCCATTCGCAACACAGTTTTGGGTGACCAACCGTGAGTCGTTTCCAGGCCAATATAGGAACGCATTTCTTGAAATGTCGTTTCCAAATTCCAACGTCCTACATACTTTTCTATTATTTCCTGCGGTGTCATCTGGACATCCGTAGTGAAGAAGTATTCATCACGATGAGTCCCTGTTAGGTCTTCAACATACACCCAGCGAATAGGGATAGGTAGAATTCTCCGCCGATGATTGTTGCTTCTGTACCAATAGCCTGTTGCCGATACAATTCTGACCAGACGTTGCCCACCGCCATACCATTGTACTGCTAATTTCTGACGAAATTGAATCGGCACAAGTTCAACCGTTTGAGCAGGTGATAGTAATTTCTCGCCTCTGATTCTGGGTCGCCCATTTGTGCCCGGCCTTCTCAATGGAGAAGCCGTGTAAAGGCAAGCATTGGGGACAATGCGACTGACCAAGCAAAGATGCTTTTTAAAGCGATTCGCAAAGAACGCGAACTCCTGAGTCCCAAACTCCTGATCTCCACAAAATATGAATTTTCTCGAGGGAAACCATCGAATTATTTGAGCGAGAAGCCCTTCCATGAGTTCGGTTCCCGTTTTATGCCGACGCCGCTGTTTTTTGTCTGTCTTAGGAGTTCGATAGAGGGCGATCAAACATGGAAGTGCCCAGCGTCTTTTTGCCCATGGGAATTGAATGAGCACAGAGAGAACCACCCATTTATGCCCCCAGCGAAATACCAAATGTTTGTGAGAAGATCTCACTGCATCTCGGTGGCATCCTTTTCCATAAACATGCCTACCAGGGTGCCCATCTACAGTGTCGTCACCCGCTAAATAAATAGGTTGATCTTCCGGAATAAGGCTCAGAATGAGAGTCGTTAGAGTCTTTCCGAGACTCCAATTTTTCCACTGATGCTTCGAAAGAAATCGGTGGAAGCTCGAGGCGTGGCCAAAAGAAAAATATTCCAAAGTTCGAATCATATTACTCACCGTGCGAGATCCTCGAGTGAGGATGGCAGTGAGAGTGAGCCAGCTCATCCGTAAAAAAGACGGGCGTGTAAATGCCGGAGCAAAGGATTGGATCAAATCTTGAAACAATTTTGGTGCTAACATGGGACCTCCTCTATGCTGAACTGAAATGCGTTAGACACATTTCCATTCAATGCAAAAGGGAGGTCCTTCTATTTTTGATTGATTTATTTAAACTTCAACTAAATAGCTTCTCGCTTATGGCTGCTTAAAAAGGGCAAAAGTCGAGCTAAGTATCACCTAAGATTTTTTTTTCAAATTCAACTTGTCCGCCAGAGTCAGTTTGGGTGAAATGAATACTGTCAAACTTGATTTTTTCCCCTCGTATCCACTGCAATAGCTTTTTTTCATAAAATTTGAAATCATTGATGCCATTTTCTAATTCTGTACTTTCAGTAAGCGAAAAGGAGATTTGGTTTTCTTTGGGTAAATATAAAAGATTTGCACCAAACTTAGTACTTTTATACTTCACCATAACTCCAATAACTTCACTAGCATCCTGTTTTTTTCTTAACTCATCTAAGACTGTATTTTTCATTTCGAGCGGTACAAATTTCCAGTCAAAATTATCTTTGTCTCCCAGTGGCAAATAGCCAATGCATTCGCCATCAGTTAGTTCCCAGCCGTAGTCAGAGAGAGCTTTAATTACTGATACAGCATCTATTTTAATGTCTTTAGAAAGATTAATATCAATGAATGAAGAACTGCTCATTTGTTACTCCAGGATTTCCATAAATTTAATTCCCTTGTCAATTAACCACCTTTTTGCCTCTGCCGTAATAGGTGTATTTGAAAATAATTGTCTCTAAATGATACTTTCACTTTTGATACGTCAAATTGAGTTTCAAAAGGGTTAACTTCAGCACTTGGAAATCGGTCCTCCGTGAGGTTTGAAGATATACTTAAATCGATTAAGGATTGAAGATTGTACTTTGAATTAGCATTAAGGGTTTGAAGTAACTTTGCACAATATTTTTTAGTAAGACCATCAATTGTTGTTATACTTGTGAGTCCAGCACATTCGTGAATTCCTTGAGTCAATATTGCATTCGCGTCAAAATCAGAACTTTGTAGCTCATTCTTTATTGCGTTAGATTGACTGACTAAAATACGAGCTAAATTTTCACTTAATTTGATGCTTGAACTGGATAGAAGTGTGCGTAGTTGATTTTTTTCTGTGACCGAAATGGAATTAAGTGAGTGTTCATCAGTTGATTGCCAGGTATTTTTGGGCTTGAGTAAAATGGCTAGGGCAGATGCAGTAGTGATATCAGTTCCATGAAGCAGAGCCTGCACTCCTGCTTGATAGATTTGATTTGACCATTCAGGTTGTGCTTGAAGCACCTCTCTTATAAAGGCGATTGATTCTGGCGTGACTTGTTCTATTGCGCGATTTTTAAGTTTAGAAAATCGATCATTATTTGAAATGAGTTCGACTTTCTGATTTCCTTTTAAGACAGATGTGAGTGCATTCCATCCTAAAGCTTGGTTATGGATTTGCTGTGATTCCGTAAAATGAATTGCTAAATCAAGATCAAGTGAAAATGCAGTTGAAGTATCAACAAAAAAAATAATAAAATAAAATATTTGTAAAAGCTTATAAAAGCTCATTTTCAGGCGGTTTTCCAGATTTATTGAACAAAGAAATAGGTGCTGATTGAATGGCTACGGGCTTAATCAAGTTCAACGAGAAAGCGATCCACTGTTTTAAAATCGTGATGCCTTCATTGAGTTGTTTATAGCAATTTGCGGTTTCTGATCCTAAATCACTAAGATGAGTCCCTTGAAGGTGATGCATGAGTACTTTAGACATTTTTGAAAATGCACTGAGTGGGGGGTGAGTACGAGCGAGTCTGTCGATGAGTTCTTCCAGTTCCGACAAGGTTTGGGCAAGTTGGCGGATTTCTTCTCGATCTTGAACGCCCATGATTTTATCGGATCGCAAAGTAGCGCTTTTTCGGCTAAGGCTCATGGCAGTTCGTGATGCCTTCTCAAATATTTTAGAAAGGACCTCTGAGGAGTCTTGAAGTGCGCGAAGTTTTTGAATCAAAGGTGGATTCAGAGACTCTCTTGAAAGTTCCTGCCCTGTGGGTGGAATCCAGCCACAGTACCAAGATCGAGCAATCTGTCCTAAGACTAACGCGGTCCAGTCTTCTATCTTTAAGGCTCTCTTAATCAAAGGATCAAAGACGACGCCCCCGCCATCATTCGTAGATCTAATTCGGGATCGATGTATTTGTACCTCAGCGAGATGCTCACTCCAACCGAGTTGTGAAAAATGCGTTTCTATGGGGATCTGTCGTCGATGGCTCCATTCGCTGGCAGCATAAGTCCAGGCTGCATACGCTGTTTCTACTGTTACTTGAGTTTCAGAACTGACTAAGTAGTGACCATTGCCATAGGGTCCAGTTTTATTAGAAGATTGATGGAGCCCGTTTAATAGATTCAAAATTCGGGTGCCTAAGACACTTGCCAGATGAATGACCGTTGTACTTTCTGTAAATAGCCACTGGCAGCGACCTATGACAGAAGCCCATTGATCGAAACTCGTCTTTCCTACTAATGAAACCAATGTGTTGGATTTTTTAATGAAGGACTCAGTTTCTTCCACGATCATTCGTGCACTCTCGGAATCTGATTCTTCGCCTAATAAGAAAATGCAATAGTCAGGATGTCTTTTGGTAATATATTGAATTAGTTTTGACCAATTTTTTGGATTCCAAGCGGGATTGTTTTTTCGAATTCCAAGTTGAATGCCGATCCACTTTTTCTTTGGGTCTTCAAGGAGTTGACCGATTTCACCCATGCTGAGGGAAAGAGCAAAAAAACTTTTTGAAGTTGCAGCGGAATTGCCATCAGAAAGTGGATCACCTGCATGAATTTGTAATGCGGTGAGTATTTGGGTTGTTAAAATATCAGTTAAATGAATATTCTGTTCAATCTTTTCTTGAATAATTGCTTGAATATAATGACTCCAAGCGTCTGCTCCCGAAAAGCTTGAATCCCGACGACGGGTGTAGCCCAATTTAATTTTAGCCGGTAAAAGGCCAGTCAGATAACTACTTGATTCTGAAAAGGACCAATTGACAATCATGTCCCACGGCGTTTGAGTCAGAGGCGCAACCCAGCGTGCAATGTCATCAAAGGATTGCTCCACTTGCTTTTCTCCCCTTAAAATCGGCCCTAGAAGGGTCTCAGTAGGCAATTCAATGACACTTTTGATCCAAGGAACTCGGCGAGCCGCATGAGAGAATTTTTCTCTCGCTACGAAATGGATTTCAAGCTGTGGATAAAGTTCTTTAGCAGCACGAAGAGCCATCAAGCTTTGCAAGGTATCTCCGAAACGGGCAATTTGAATAATCAAACATCGGAGTGTAGGCTTGGAATTACGAGTGACTTCTTCCGCTGGAGTCATGTTTTTTCTTCCTTTGGTTTTGAAGGAGGATAATGAAGTTGTTGTTCATTAACGAGAGCACGAAGAAAGTTGATGAGCAAAAACTCAACATCTCGCTCTTCTTGTTCTGGTTTTTCTGTCACTTCGCCCATGAGTAAATTTATTTCTTTAGCCATCTGTCCTCCATGACAGAGTGGACCGATTCTTCAAGTTGAAGGACCGGTGTAACGTTCTATCAAGGTTAATAATTCCTTTGCTTCCGAATGCTCTGATTGCAAATCTAAAATTTTTAAAGTAGTAGCCTTGGCGTCTGTGATTCTTCCTAGATGATATTGAAGGCCTGCTAAACTAAAGAGAAGTTTCGAATGAACAGGTGCAATTTGGACGTATTCCTGAAGGAATTTTGCAGTTGTAGCATAGCTCTTGATGCTATAAGCACACTGAACTAAAAGAAGGATTGCGGTCGGATTGTTGAGTTCGATCCCAAGGGCCTGAACAAGATAATTATATCCAGACTTAGGGTCTGCTTCTGCTACACAGCAATAACCTAGTCCAGAAAGTGCGTGATGGTTACGAGGATTGGAAGCAATGGCATCTTGAAAGTGCCGTTTAGACTCCTGAATTTTGTTACTTTGTAAATAAAGTGCTCCTAAATTAGATCTGATTTCGTCAGCAGAGGGATTAATTTCTAAAGCTTTTTTAAAACTCTTCTCAGCTTGTTCATGTTTTTGAGCACGAACCCAGCAATTTCCGCTCGCCTTATATAACTCAAATCGAATTTTAGGTGAAAGATCTTTTAAATTCAAAGCACGACTGAGTACTTCCGCTGCAAGTAAATCCTTCTTTAAGCGAATGAGTAAGCGACTTAGGCTTTTATATGAATCTAAGCAAGGATGATAAGCGATGGACTCTTCATAGTGAATGAGGGCCTCTTCAGTTTTTCCTTCTGCTTCAAAGCATTTTCCCAAACGGTTGTGTACTACATTGGTGCATTCTCCAGAAGTTAAAATGGTCTTATAAATGGCTATTGCAAGTAAGTATTCTTTCGCATTGTACAGAAGTTCTGCATTTTTAAGTAGGTATTGAATATTTAATTGCCCATTGCTGAGGTAAATATTTTCTGGAGAGTCATCAGATAATGGAAGGTTACTTCTTTGTTCTACTACAGGTTGTTGCTGTTTGGGTTTGACTTGAAGAAGATATTCAATTGCACCTGAGTGGTTAGATTCTTCAAAATCTTCAATGATTTCTTGAAGAGTCCTCAGACGAACCATACGATCACTATGTGCAGGGATGGGCACTATTCCAACGATATCAAAATCTTTTTGTTGAAATTGGCTTTGAATGATCTCTTGAAGGTTTTGTAGTGAGTCACTCATAGCTTCCCGTCCAACGTCTCTCCCGATTCTGAGACCCAGCTGCTTTTAAACTTTTTAACAATTTGGCTTTCTTTTTCTGAAGCAAGTAATTCTTTTTGTAAACGACGTTGTTCTTTTTGGATGGCCAGCATTATTTTTTGATCTACTTTAGATATAGCTTGAATTAAGTTGCACTTAATTTCCTCTGCTTGTCTTGCCGACTGAATCAGTTCAGTCGTTTTCTCGATCGGTAATAATGTTTGGATCGTTTTTGATATTTTTTGATCATAGAGAACGAAGGCTTTCATGAGTACTTCGCGTCGATTGTGAAATTTGTCTAAATGGGAAAAATCTCCTTGCTCCGCCAAGAAAATGAATTCTTGAGAACAACCAAGGAACTTCTCAAGACATCGATTTTTACTGTGAAGCAATTTGAGCACGTTCATTTTAATTTCGAATGTTCTCCCTATTTCGCAGTTCCTTTATTGACTTGGTCAACGGCTTCCTTCCATGTAGTTAGCAAATTCTCCAGTAGTTTTTGTACAGCCAAGAGGGGCTCTTTTAAGTTATTGATATTTGCCATCACGAGCTGCTCTATCATAAAAGTGTACAACCGTTCTAAGTCGCGAGCAATGTTACCTCCTATTTCAAAATCTAAAGTATTCATGAGCTCATTAATAATGTCATGAGCCTTCCCAATTGCCACGCCCTTTGCAGAAAGGTTTTTATTATCAATTGCGATCGTCGCTTTTTTGACGTTTTGGATGGCAGCCTCATACAGCATAAGAAGAATTTGTCCTCTACTGGCTGTTTTTATTGAAGTTTGTTTGTATAATTGAGCTCCTTTGTTACCAGACATAATGAGTCCCTCCTGTAAATTAACCTAAGAGTTGTGAAACTAAATTCCCGCCTCCCCCACTAGGTAAGGATGCGCTCAGGTATTGTTGTTGTCTTTGTAGATTCCCCAGCGTTCCTTCCAATCGAGCAAATTGAGCAACAACATCTTGCTTCTTTTTTTCAAGATTTCTTGTTTTCTGATCAATTTGGTCATCCACGGTTTTAATTCTAGCTCGGAGGGCTTGCTCTTTCACGCTGAGGGTTCCTGTTCCACCTCTCATATAGTTATCAAATAGAACACGAAGTTGACTGACAAATCCATTTGGGCCGATGATCGATTGAGAAATAGCATCAAAGTTTTTTTCTAAGGTGTGATTGAATTTATCTTCTTTAAATGTCAGTTGGCCAGTTTTCTCGAATTCCACCCCAAGATCACTTAAATGCAGTATGGCAGTACGATCGGAGCCTTCTGCGTTTGTAGGAAAGCCCTTTTGGAGGACATTTCGAATTTGATATTCAATCGATTGAAGGCTTGTATCGCCGGCAAAGCTACTTGACGTATCGGTATGTTCATCTATGCTATTTTGTTTAGTAATAAATTGCAAAATTTGATTTATTTGGTCGACCAGTCCTTTGACTTTTCCTGAGATCTTTTGAAAGTCTTCTGTAATAGTGATTGTAAAGGGTTGATCTGGTTTTGCTTGTTTGAGATGAATGTTCACGCCGGGTAAGAAATCAGTGGTGTCATTACTTTGAAGTTCGATAGGAAATCCATCGAGAGTGATTTGAGCATTTTTGGCTTCCCGATCGTCATCTATGTAAAATTCCTCAGCTCCATCAAGAAAATAAAAATCCGGGAAGTCAATCTGGTTAGTGGCACCGTCTTTTTTTCCTGTAAACATGAGCTTCCAAGGAGTATCCGGAGTGGAGTCATCTTTGATAACGGAGGCCTGCACAGGAGAATTGGGTTCTCGGTTAATCAGGGAAGCAATTCCGTAGAGACTTGAGTTTTTATCATCGACATAGATCTCTGTGCTATCCCCATTTTGGAGATTCATTGTGATAAAACCCATTCCAAGTCCTGGATCGTTAGCATCTGTAAATCCATTTGAAATGGTTGAAGTTCTCGCTGCAAGTTCATCAACTTGCATTGTATATTGTCCAGGTTCGGCCTTCTCTTTATCTAGGGTCAGGCTAATAATATTTGCGCCGTCTCCTAAGTCAGCTTTAAGTTCACGAAATTTTCTAAATGTTGAAAAATCACTTAGAACCTTATCTAGACCGCTGAATTTTGTTTTAAATTCTTGAAAGAGTTTTAGACGTGCGTCATCTTTAGCTTTACGAGCTTGTAATGATTTTATAGGTTGGCTTTCTGCTTCAATGATTTGCTGTACAGCCTGTTTAAATTGTCCCCCACCTATAGGGTCAGCACGTAAGCCCACTTCGTCCTCCTGACTGATACGCTTACATTCATTATGACAGGGATTATATAAATTGGAATCGGCAGAAATTACCGGCTGTAAGTAGATTTCCTTTAGGGTTGCTTACAGAGGATCGGTAGTGAAATGTCCATTTTTTACAGTGATTACAGTCAGATTACGAGAAAATTGCCCGTCTTTATAAGTAATATTGCCAGTTACACCATGAAAGTCATGAACGGCTTTCAGTCTATCTCGGATATCTGCCCGTGACAGGTTATGTGAAGTTGAAGTTAAAATGGTATTTAAAATACTACCCACATCATAAGCGAGAGCCTCAAGTGAGTCTGGGTCTTGGGAGTAAGTACTCTTATACTTTTTGGAAAAATTTTGAACTAAAGTTGAATCACTCTCAGGAAAGAATGCATCCACAAATGCGGCTTTTTCGCCATACGATTGAACTCGTGATAAAAAATCCGGTGAGTTCCAAGAAGAAGTTCCTAGAAATTTGATATTTTCAACATCTCGATAGGCAAATGTGGGTAAAATTTGTCCTGCGATTTTAGGCTCGTCTGGAATAAAGACTGCATCGTAATCTACAATAGGTTTTAAATTATAGTATTTTTCAGTTTTTCTTGTTTTCTTAGTAATATGGTTTTCCATACGAGCTTTTTCAAGTAGATCTAATTCCTGTTGTCGAGCTTCAGTATAATAAAGCCCAGAAAGCTTATCTATGAGCACACGAAAGTCAGTTTCGCCCGTATTATAAGACTCAACTCCTACTATTTTTCCACCTAATGATTCCACAGCGTCCCAAAAGTTTTCGCTCATTTCGGTGCTCATTTTATCATTAGGGTAGATCATCGCGAAACGGTTCAATTTTAAATTTTGAATTGCGTATCGGGCAATTTCGAATGCTTGTAATTGCTGAGTCATGCCACCTTGAAAGACATAATCTTGGACTGGGCCCGTGCGTCTAGAGAGTGAAATGAGTGGCACTCCCAGTTCTTGAGCACGTTGTGATATTTGAGCAGCACCTTTGGCTAACATAGGCCCAATGACTGCCACGACATGATGTTTAATGGCTAGGCGATTGAGAGCTTTAATGGCTTGTTCGGGTTCTTCACCACTGTCCTCTACAATAAGCTTCACGTTTGAATCAGTGTCTTCTGAATTAAATATCCCAAAAGCCAACTGAATGCCCTGTAAGCTTTTTACGCCATACTTTGCAAACTTGCCTTTCATGGGAAGCAATATCCCTACAGCGTGGCTATCTACTGGGGGAGTAGTTTTTTCAAGAATACGAGCTGTTAAATAAGAAAGCTTTAAACGATTATCATTATCTAATAAATTCGTATCAATTTTGCTGACAGTTTGTTGTGCAAGGTTAATTTCATTTGAATCAAATTGTGCCGAGGCTAAATTGAAAAAAATATATTGATTGAATGTCTTGTTATTCGGATTTAATTCAATTGCTTTTTGGAAGTGGAGGGAAGCTTCAGAAGGCTTTTTATCTTTCAAAAGTAGCAAACCAAAAAAGTTCTCCACAGCGGGTAGAGTAGTGCTATGTGGAAAATTTTTGATAAATTCTACTATTTTTATTTGCGCGTCAGCCGTTAGATTTTGCTTATATAAAGCTTCAATCTCGTGAAACTCTTTTGTTTCGTTGGTTTGAGCCCCTGCCCTTATGCTAGAGGGGGTAGTTGGGGCTACTGAATTTGCTTTCGTATTTCTGATGGGCGTAACTTTATAGTAAGTCGTGGGAGCCGCACACCCTCCAAGTAATAGCGAAGTCAGACAAATGGAGGTTAAGCAAATATCAGCAAATATTTTATCCAAAAAAACCTTTCACTTTCTCAAAAAAGTTATGATGCATGGGATGTGACAATTCACCATCACATTCTGCAAACCTTTTTAAGAGATCTTTTTGTTCTGAAGTCAATTTTGAAGGAACTTCCACAATAATTCGTATCAATTGATCTCCGCGACCATAAGATCCTAGACGTGCGAGTCCTTTGCTCTTCAGTCTTAATATCTTATGGGATTGCGTACCGGGTGGAATCTTTAATTTCACTTTCCCTTCAAGGGTAGGGACCTCAATTTCGGCTCCGAGTGCTGCATGTATAAAAGTGACAGGGACTTCACAAATGACATCAAATTCATCCCGAGTAAAAAAGTCATGGGGAAGAATATTGATCGACACGTAGAGATCACCCGAGGGTCCCCCGCGTTCACCTGCTTCACCTTCGCCTGTAAGCTTCAATCGCTGGCCGGTATCTACTCCTGCTGGGATTTTTACTGCAATTTGAGATCGTTTTTTGGATTGTCCGGTACCACTACAATTTGTGCAGGGCGTTGGAATGATTTGGCCTGTCCCATTACATTTCGGGCATGGACGAGTGATTGCAAAGAAGCCTTGTTGAAAGCTGACGTCACCTTTACCGCCACATTGAGTACAAGTTTCAGCATGAGTCCCAGGTTTTGCACCGCTTCCTGCGCATACGTCACAGTGCACTGTTTTAGGAACAGTAATTACTTTCTCGGCGCCAAATGCAGCTTCTTCAAAGGTGATGTCGATAGACGTCCGAAGGTCGTCTCCTGGGCGTCCTCCTGTTCTTCGTCTCGCCGCGCCAGCGCGACCTCCTCGAGCGCCACCAGCGGAGGCGCCAAAAAGGTCACCGAAGATATCTCCAAAAATATCATTTATGGAAGAACCTCCGAATCCCTGTTGGAAGTCAAACCCCCCAGCTCCACCGCCGGAAGTAGCGGCATGACCAAACTGGTCATACATCTGGCGTTTTTGAGGATCAGAAAGGACTTCGTAAGCTTCAGATAATTCTTTGAATTTCTCTTCGGCTTTCTTGTCTCCTGGATTCTTATCTGGATGAAATTGGACAGCCAACTTTCGATAAGCTTTTTTTACATCTTCAGCAGAAGTACTCTGTGTAACACCGAGAACCTCATAATAATCACGTTTAGTTGCCATAAATTCCAGTTACTCAGTTAGCTGTCCATTATTGAGTCGCTGCCGCGAAATGGTCTTTTGGCTTGATACTTCGTGAGTTTTTACTCGAAAATCCTCATTTACCATATGTAAATGAGGATTTTCTCACAAAAACTTCCTCGCCTGAAGCTAAAATACCTATTTCGCGGTAGCGCCTATTTATTATTCTAATTTAGACTTCTTTATAGTCTACATCAATCACATCATCACTTTTTTTCCCATCATTTGGACTTGCTCCAGCTTGATTATGATGAGCAGATTCAGCTCCTGCATGGGATGGTCCCTCAGTACCAGGAGCAGCGCCGTTGCCTCCTGTTGTCTTATACATCTGCTCTGCCATTTTATTAGAAGCAGCGGTTAAGTTCTCCGTTGCTTTTTGGAGCTCAGCGAGTTCTTTACCATCTAAATGCTTTCTTGCTTCAACAAGAGCATCTTCTACCTGTTTCTTGGTATCTCCAGCAATCTTTTCACCATGTTCTTTGAGGGTCTTTTCTATTGTGTAGATCAGGCCGTCTAAAGTGTTACGTGCATTAACGAGTTCTTTACGTTGCTCGTCTTCTGCGCGGTGAGATTCTGCTTCTTTTTGCATCTTCTTGATCTCTTCTTCAGATAAACCACTCGATGCTGTGATGCGAATCGATTGTTCTTTGCCAGTGCCAAGATCTTTAGCGCCCACGTGAACAATACCATTTGCATCAATATCAAATGTGACTTCAATCTGAGGAACACCACGCGGAGCAGGTGGAAGCCCCACTAAGTCAAATCGACCCAGTGATTTATTGTGTTCTGCAAATTCCCGTTCTCCCTGCAGACAATGAATAGTCACTGCTGACTGGCTATCTGCTGCCGTAGAAAAAACTTGTGATTTTTTGGTTGGAATTGTGGTGTTTTTCTCAATGAGTTTAGTGAAAACTCCACCTAAGGTTTCAATTCCTAAAGACAGCGGTGTGACATCAAGAAGAAGAACGTCTTTTACATCACCTTTGAGCACTCCACCTTGGATGGCTGCTCCTACAGCGACAACTTCATCGGGGTTAACGCCCTTATGAGGCTCTTTGCCGAAAATTTCTTTTACCTTTTGTTGAACACGAGGCATACGAGTCATGCCGCCGACTAGGATGACCTCATCAATCTTACTTTTTTGTAAGCCAGAATCTTTAATGCAGGTTTCGCAAGGGATTACTAGCTTTTCAATTAACTCGGCCACAAGAGCTTCCATTTTTGCTCGAGAAAGTTTGATATTTAAATGTTTTGGCCCTGAAGCATCTGCTGTGATGAAGGGTAAATTAATATCAGTTTCTGTTGCACTCGAAAGCTCGTGTTTGGCTTTTTCAGCAGCTTCCTTTAAACGTTGTAATGCCATCTTGTCTTTGCGAAGGTCGACGGTATTTTCTTTCTTAAATTCATCCGCGAGCCAATCGATAATTTTTTGGTCGAAATTACCTCCGCCTAAGAAGGTATCTCCATTAGTAGCTTTAACTTCAAAAACCCCATCACCTAATTCTAAAATAGAAATATCAAAAGTACCACCACCCAAGTCAAACACTGCTACAGTGTGGTCTTTTCCTTGCTTATCTAAGCCATAAGCAAGTGCCGCAGAGGTGGGTTCGTTAATGATTCTCTTTACGTCTAAGCCGGCAATTCGTCCGGCGTCTTTAGTTGCTTGGCGTTGAGCGTCATTGAAATAAGCAGGAACTGTAACCACAGCTTCTGTCACAGTTTCGCCTAAGTAATCTTCAGCAGTCTTTTTCATTTTTTGCAAAACGAGGGCAGAAATTTCTTGAGGTGAATATTCTCGGTCTCCTACCTTAATCCATGCATCGCCATTTTTTGCTTCAAAGATTTTAAAGGGTGCTACTTTTATAAATTCCTGTACTTCTTTTGAATTAAATTTGCGGCCAATGAGTCGCTTTGCTTCAAAAATAGTTTTGTCATGATTGGTGATGGCTTGGCGCTTAGCGGCTTGGCCCACTAGTTTTTCACCTGAGCTTACAAAAGCGGCAATTGAAGGAGTGGTATTTGCGCCCTCTGCATTTGGAATTACCTTTGGCTCTCCGCCATCTAAAACTGCAACACATGAATTTGTTGTTCCTAAGTCAATACCAATAATTTTACCCATAAATTCCTCGTCTTTCTAGTTCTCTTGCTAGTTCTCTATAAAATTTTTAACAAAAACTTTTCAGCCTCTTTTAATTAAAATGAGACTGAATTGAGTTTCGTCAACTTGATTTCGCCGATCCTTGGCCATCACTGACTATAACTTGTGCAGGCCGCAATAATCGTCCGTGGAGGGTGTATCCTTTTGAATGTTCTTTAAGGATAACTCCCGCAGGATGTTCAGAGTTTTCTTGCGCTACTGCTTCATGAAGATTTGGATCAAAATTTTTATCTAAACTTTCAATTTGCTGTACGCCCTGTTTCTGTAAAGCTCCTTTAAAATGGTTTAACACCATCTTAATGCCTTCTGCCAACGTCTGATCTGTATCAAGAGGGATATGACTGAGTGCGCGCTCAAGATTATCTATAGTTTGTAAAAGCTCTCGAGCGAGAGACTCCCAGCCAAACTTTTGTACATCGGAGCGTTCTTTAATCGCCCGTTTTTTAAAGTTTTCAAACTCAGCGTATAAATATACGTATCTTGCGTCTTTTTCCTTGAGTTGAGCCTCCAAATCTTGGATCCGCTTTTTCAATTCTCCTGTGGAATCTGATATTTCCTCATTCTGGGAGACTTGAGAAGGCTCACCTTCGTTATTAGAATGCTCATCAATCTGGAACTCACTGGATTCAATCACTCAACAATCCTCCAATATTAAAATTTACTATGTGCACGAAAGTATTGAAGTCAAATAAGAATCTTAGACTAGTGAACGAATCACCTGATCTGAAAGGGCAAATCCTCTGCTAGTCAACCTCAGCCATTGATGATTTTGGGGGTGAGGCTCTAAAAGTCCTTCATTTTCAAAAATTTTAGCTCTACTGGATTGATTTGAAGTTGTTAGCCATTCTCTTGGAAAACCGTCATTGAGTCTTAATGCCAACATCCATTTTTCTAGATTGATTTGGTTGTCTGTTAAGGTCTCTAAAGATTCAACAACGCTTTTTCCTGTATTCAATAAATTTGCATATTTATGAAGAGATGAGACATTTTTCCAGCGTTGTGAAGCCCATGATTTAAAAGAATGTGCAGAGGGTCCAAGACCCAGGTAAGAGTGTCCCTTCCAATATCTTAAGTTATGCTGTGCTTTCTTTCCATGCTTTGCAAAATTTGAAATTTCATAATGCTCAAATCCTGCGTTTACCATCCAATCATCTATTAAAAGTAAATGAGACAACTGAGTCTCTTCATTCGGAAGGTCTTTATACATTTTGTGATGAGGTGCCAGTGTCAGTAAATAGCAGCTTAAATGGGTAATAGGAAATTCAACTAAGATTTGAAGTGCTTCTTTTAAGTCGGCTTCGGATTGGCCCGGAACTCCACAAAGAAGGTCAACTGATACATTATCAAATCCCGCCGAAAATACAGTATCCAGAGCCTGAAGAGCAGCTTCTCTAGAATGAACCCTTCCGAGTGAGGTCAGTAAGTCAGGCTTTAAAGCTTGTACTCCCATGCTGATTCGATTCACGCCGTATGCACGAAAAGCTTTAAAGGCTTCCAAGGTAATAGAGGAAGGATTTGCCTCCATGGTCCATTCTGTTTGAGGTGTGATCTGTGTCGTCTTCCAGAGAGGTTCAAGAGCACGAACCATAGAATCATAGGATGTCATGCTGGGAGTGCCGCCTCCAAAAAATAGGGTCGAAAGCTCAGGCGCAAGTAGGTGAGAAGATTGTATAATTTCTAAATTAAGCGCTTTTTCGAAGCGATCTGCGTCGCCTTCTTTTGTGCGTTCTTTTCCAAGGGAGTAAAAATCGCAGTAGTGGCATTTAGATTCACAAAAGGGAAAGTGAACATAAAGTGATTCTATTAAATTATGAGCGTTTGGAGCGCTCGGTAGTGAAGCTCTGCTGGCTGTGTGCATGTGTCTTTATAAATCATTCAAGTAAGCACTGCAAGGAGTCCTGTTACGCCGGAAACTCAAATCTTTACGGCGTAACAGGACTCCTTGCAGTGCTTGTCAACAGCCTGATTGCTTACTTAATAACGTCCGCCGCGCTCTCCTCCGCCTCGATCACGGTCAAATCCACCTCTGCCACCTCCACCACGGCCTCCGCGACCACCGCGACCACCACCTCCACCAAATCCGCCACCACCCCCATCACCACGGCCTCCGCCAAATCCACCGCCACCCCCGAATCCTCCACCTGTGCGTGGCGCTTGTTCGCGGGCTTCATTTACAGTCAGTGGGCGTCCCATGAAGTCGTGGCCATGAAGAGCTTCAATTGCTTTTTGAGCATCTTCTGGAGTGGCCATTTCAACAAAACCAAAACCACGTGAGCGGCCAGTTGCTTTGTCATTCAGAATTCGAACAGATGCAACTTGACGCCCATCACTTCCAAAGAGGGCTTGAAGTTGGTTTTCCTCAGCAGTAAAGGGTAAATTACCTACATAGAGCTTCTTATTCATATCGAAAAAACGACTCCTTTCAGTCGTATGATTTCTCATTACATAGTTTTGGGAGCACGTCCGGAAAGCAAGGACAAAAACTGATCTAGGAAGCCGAGGCGAGCTAGCAAAACATAACCATTTTAATAATAACCTAATTGATCCTTTATTGTCTAGCCGATTTGAGTCAGTATCTATTTGAATTTAAAAGGAAATTTTTATTAAATTTCAGAGTGGATTTAGTTTACAGAGACTACTACTGTGCCAAACACTTATGGCAAAATTATTTCAACCTGAGCAGGTGCAGCTATCGAATGGTATTCCAGTTATTCTTCAGCATTATGAGAGCCCAGTTGCCGCGACTTACTGGTGGGTAAAAACCGGCAGTGCTGACGAGGCAGCTAAGGAAGCGGGATTTGCTCATTTCTTAGAGCATATGCTTTTCAAAGACGCTGCAGCAAAAGAAAGTGGACGTGCATCAACGGGACAAATGGCACGTGTCATTGAGTCTTTAGGCGGGGAGATAAATGCATACACATCATTTGATCAGACTGTCTATCATGTGACTTGTGCTGCTCAGCATTGGGAGAAAGTCCTGGATGCTTTTGGAACCATGGCGAAACCACAAAAATTTTTGGTTCAGGATTTTGAAAGAGAAAGAGAAGTGATCTTAGAGGAGCTTCGTAAGAATGAGGATTCTCCTGGAAGGCAGTTATTTCAAAGTTTATTTTCATCCACATTTTCCAAACACCCTTATGGTCGACCTGTAATTGGCTATGTGAAGACTTTAAATGCCGCTAAGGCACCCCAGCTTGAGAGCTTTTATAAACGAAATTATATTTCTGGAAATATGGGATTAGTTCTTGTAGGTCCGATCTTAGATAAGACGGGCGCTCGAAAAAAAGCCATTTTAAGATATCTAGAAAAGCATTACGGTTCAAAAGTTCTACGCAAGACAGATGCAAGTGAAAGAGTACGGCTTCATGAGCGTGAAATTCGCGATGGCGCGCAGTGGAATGTAAAACCATTTGATGTGAAAACTCCGACGTTGAGTTTTTCTTTTCGTGTCCCTGAATTAGCGCACGAAGATTTACCTGCATTAGATTTACTTTCAAATGTATTGGGCGCGGGTGAGTTATCTCGGCTTTATCAACGTCTTTTTTATCAAACTTCCTTGGTAACAGATGTATCAGCAGGGCTTTATGTTCCTAAGGATCCGGGGATGCTTTATTTTCAGGCGGAAGTCGATTCTACTGAAAAATTGAAGCAAACCGCAGAAGAGATGTTCAAGGAACTTCGCAGACTTGGAGAAGAAGGCCCTACTTCTGAGGAGTTAGCTCGAGTCTTAATTAATGCTGAAAGTGAACGGTTATATTCTACTCAAACAGTAGATGGAATGGCCGGCCGACTCGGATTTTTAAAATTTATCATGGGTAATCTTACGTTTGATCAAGAATACTTAGATGAACTCCGTATGGTTACTTCTTCAAAAATTCAGGAAGTTGCTAAAAAATATCTCGATTATCGTAGGATGAGTGGTGTTATTCTTGTTCCAAAATCAGAAGCTAAATTTGATTCTGTTGAAATTGAAAGTTTAGCAACTCGAATATTGAGTGCTGAAGTTCAACGTGAACAATTAGTGCCATCCATTCCGAAATTAGTCATTAAAGGAAAGAAGACGGAGAGTCCTGCCGAGATTGTTAAGCTGCCTTCTGGTATGCAAGTTTGCTTTTACCCGAGGCCTTCGTCTCATGCTTTTAGTGTTCATGCAGCCGTGTTAGCTGGAGTGCGGTTAGAGGTTTCCCATCCCATTGAAAGTCCAAATACGGATTGGGGCGCTAGCTATATGATGGCGTTAACCTGGCCTAAAGGAGCTGCAGAGCTCAATGCACAACAGATTTCTGGAATTGTAGAAGGCCGTGCAGCTAGTCTTGAAGGTTTTTCGGGCCGAAATACAGTAGGTCTTCAGATGTTGGGATTGGCCCGAAATTGGCCCGAACTTTCAAACTTGTTTACAAAGGTACTACTGAATCCTACTTTTCCTAAAGATGAAGTGGATCACGCTAAAAGAGTGGCAGAAGACTCTGTGCGAAGTTTAGAGGATCATTCTTCACAGCTCTGTTCCAAGCTTTTTTTGGAAACCCTATTTGAAACTCATCCTTATGGACGTATTCCTCAAGGATCTCTTTCAAGTTTGCAGGCAATTCATTCAGAAAAGTTACGATTATTTCATAAAGGTTGGATCAGACCTGAAAGACTTGTCATTTCGGTATGTGGCGCTATTAGACGTGCAGAGATGGAGTCGTGGGTTCAAAGGCTTGAAAAAGAAGCTCAATCTCACATTATTGGGAAAGCTCCATTCAATTTGACAGATCAGCTCAGTGTCGAGCCGACTCTAAAAGCTCCAAGGTGGGTGGAACGCCCCTTAGGAAGAGAGCAATGTCATATTTTAGTAGGTGGTTTGGGAACTGAAATTGATGCTGATGATCGGCATGCTCTCCGATTGCTCCAGACCCTTTTAGGCGGTCAAAGTGGACGGTTATTTATAGAACTCAGAGAGAAAAAGAGTCTAGCCTATACCGTTTCTCCAGTGAGCTTTGAAGGAATTGAGCGAGGATACGTAGGAACTTATATTGCTTGTGCACCTCAGAAGCGTGAAGAAGCGATTGCTGGAATCGCTCATGTTTTGCAAAAACTGGTTAAACAAGGGCCTACTCAACAAGAAATGAATCGAGCTAAAGAGTTCTTTATTGGAAGAAGAGCAATGGATCTTCAAAGTGACTCGTCTTTAGCTGCTCATTATGGTCTTGAGACATTGTATAAGGTCCCGCATCTCACAGAGCAATTACTCACTCAGAAGATGAAATCAATTACTGCAAAAGAAGTTCAGGCGGTTTGCCGAAAGTATTTGGTCGATCCTTATATGGTGACTAGTGTCGTAGGGTAACGAAACAGTAATTGAAATATAAATCTACTTATAAAGCTGTATAGTTTATGGGTTCGGTCTTGCCAGATGCTTACTCCTTAGACACTCTCGTCTCAAAAAAATACACTCTGTAAATATACTAAACATATGTATTTATTAACTAATTCGACGGGAACCGCTGTTAATTTTTATATTAATTAAAAATGGGCTTAATTATTGCTTAGTAATTAATCATTATGAAATATTTAATTAAGCATATAAAATTGATTTACTTTATTTTGATGTTTATTCCGGTTGCATTGCAGACGCATACATACGCAGGGGGGGCTACTTGTTCTATATCTACATCTCCTAGTGTTCTGTCTTCAATTTCTTCCAGTATGGCTTCAACTACGTTGTCAATTCTTAAAAAATCATTTTTTAAGAACTCGTTGAGTGTGCCAACGTTCTCGCTAGCGCCAAATCGCATAGGGTTGATGCAATACTCTAAGCCATCATTATTGCCCTACAATACAGGATTCGACACTCCCGCACTTCAAAGAAGCTTTAGCACAACTCGTTTGGGTCATTCGAAAGCAAGTGAGCAAAGTGAAACGGATGATCTGACTGATTCAATGGCCTACTCTATGGTAAATTTGGTCGAAGTAAATCCAATATCTCATTTTGATGGGGATTCAAATGAGGATCCACAGAAGTACATAAAAGTATGGGCAAAGGACGTAGATAAACAAATTCGAAAAATTTTTGGAAAATCTTTAAAAAAGCAAGACTGGCCTTATCATTTTGAAGAGCATGGTTTGATCACTAAAATCCGCACATTAGCACTCGCAGATGGAAGGATAACTCTATGTCTTGCTATTTATGATAGAAATAATAAATTAATTACGCGGGATTTTCAGAGAGTCTGGAAAATTCATAACGGCCGACCTCGGATTGATAACTCTTGGCTCTCCATAAATGGAAGAGCAAAGTCGCAGAATATTAAGATCGGCGAATTGATTAATCAAGGTCAGCGACGGCTTCTGAAAAGCCTCCCTCAAGGTGGAACAGTAGAAGTCTTCGCAACATCAGTGGGCGCATATGCTTGGGCGAGTGAAGGTTTTAGCTTCGATTCTAAAATGGATCTAGATATTTTTAGAAACCAAGCGAGAGAGTTTTTTTTATCCTTTGGAGTGGCGCTGAGTGATCAGGATCTGGCCCACTTTACGGAACCAGTTCATTTTTCAGCTTTTACGGATGGGGGAAAGTATAAATTTACATTCAATAATATAACGAGGAGCGGTCATCTCGGTAAAATATTCATGCTCGGTCGGCATTGGGAAGGAGTTTGGGATTCTCAAGACAATAACGACGCTACTCAGTATGCTGAAGCTCCTAGAGGAACAGATGAAGAACGCGAACAAGCGTTCCAGGTACTTAATTTAGAGTATCAAAATGTGCTAGATAAAGTACGTAAAAGCCAAACTCCAGATATGGAAGCTCATTGAGAAAGTTTCACTCTTTATAATTTATTTTTATAACTCATTCATCCAATGATTGAGTAAGGACTCCGCAGTTTTCGGATTCGAAGCGTAATCAGGGTGGATTTGAAGGGTGAGAGAAAGTTTTCCGTTGAAGCTGACACAGCCTGCTCCTAGTGGAAGGTTTTTAGCAACGGGAGGGCAGAATAACCAATCCTCATTTGTTTGGGCTCCCCCGTCTATAGGTAGTAAATTCCAAGCACCCAAGTTTGAAAATGAACCTAGCCATTCTCTTTTGGAGTGAGACTGTGCTTTTCGAAGAATAGCTTGTCGGGTTCGTTCGCCGAGTGCTGCAGTTTTTTGAATAAAATGCCAAAATAGCCAATGTTTGGAGTCATGCAGTTTATGGTGAATTTGTCGGTGGATTCCAGCTGCAGGTTCAAAGGGAGAAATTATGATATCTACAAGTGAAGCATGGTTGTCAGTATCCATTGGCAATTGAATCCCTCCCCGCATATTTACTGGAATTAACCAGGAAACAGGTCCGTGTGGATGGTCCAAACTATGACGAATGCCACGATCCAGTGCGGTAAGAAGCCAGGAGTTTAGAGTGACTCCATTCGCGCGAGCTTTTGAAAGAAGTGATTGAGTAGTGGCGCGATTGTAAGTTTTCCACGCAACCGATTGAGCAGGAAGAGAGGATAGACTTTTTTGGGGATGGATTGGAGTTTCCTTTTTTAAGCGAGCGGTGGCAGTGCGTTTGAACTGAGATATGCAGTAGTGCAAGCTATGCTGAATGAGGTCACAGGAGGAAGGTCTTTTTTTAAATTTAATTTGAGGTAACTGGAGCAAATGGGGATAACCGCGATTTCTTAGGAGATGAGCAAATCCTCCAATTCCATCAAAATGGCTATGAGGTAAGAAAAACCATTCCGGTTCATTTTGTGTTGATTTGATTCGACCAAATCGAATTCCAATAAATTCCCCAGAGTCTTCGATTGAACTCAGCCAAGCACCCAAACCATCAAAATTTGTTGTGAAAGGATGTTTCTGTTTTTTCAGATCGGTTTTGGTCAAATTATTTTTGGCTTCTGTAAGAAATTGAAGCATTCAAATGGGCCTTAACTCAATAGTGGTCATTGAATCAATGTAGGGACCTTCTAATTTTATGAAGTCTTTATGGTGGGTAAAATGAAAATCTTCACCCATTTCTTTGATGAGTTGTGCTGCAAAATCTGAGATGCTTTTATTAAATAGTGAATGAATACATCCCGAAGGGGCTTCTTCGCGCAGTACTGGATTTTTATCTAGATAGATGACTCTCATTTCAGGACAGCAATATCTATTATTGTATTCAATGCTCAGGGTGCAGCTAGCGCTACCGTTTGATGGAAGGTGGGAGAATTGCAGAATTGCTTTTGAGGTCTTTAGATCTAATGGCGTAACTATCCATGTTAATTCATATGTCGGATTATTAATAAGCAGGGGGAGGAGTTCGAGGGAGTTGTTCGGGAGTTGGGTAGAGAGGTTTGCAAACTTCCAGTTACCAGTGATGTGATTGGGTTGAGCCACCTCTTCAGTTTTATTTTTTCCACAACCAAGAGTGAACATAGATAGAATCAATAAATTGATGGATAGCCAGGTAGTCATTTTTTTTTGCATCAGATCCTCCAAAAAACCGTGGATACTAGAAGACTAATTATTTTGGAGAGTTATCAAAAATAATGTGTCGCGTCACTTAAAAAAACGGTGCCATGCACAAGTCGTGTGCTTCTAGGGTACAATCAGGGTACAATAGGGTAAATGCTGCAAAATTTCGGTTTATCGTTTATTGGGATTTTTGTTGCCTTGGATATCATTGGTAATTTGCCACTGTATATCAACATGACCCATGGTTTGAGTCGATCGAAGAAGGCTTCAACGGTAAACACTTCAATGTTAGTTGCGCTAGGAGTAGCGCTAGTTTTTCTTTTTGTGGGAGAAGGACTCTTTCATTATTTAAGTATTACTCTTTTTGATTTTAAAATTGCTGGTGGGCTTGTTTTGCTTTTAGTTTCACTTGCTGATCTCGTGGGCGGCCCAGAAGCTATGAATCGGCCATCAGGTTCTACAGGGATTGTGCCACTTGCAGTTCCTCTCATTACGGGACCGGCGGTGATAACAACTCTAGTTTTTCAAGTTAATAGCTTCGGATATTGGGTAACAATCGCAGCATTGCTTTTAAATTATTTTCTCGCATGGATAGTTTTTAAAAATTCTGAAAAAGTCACTCGACTTATTGGAAAAGATGGAACTGTCATTGTTTCTAAAATTGCCGCGCTTCTCCTTGCTGCAATTGCAGTCTCCATGATTCGAAGCGGTGTGTTTGGAGCAGTTGCGGCATTTAGGCTATCTTAATGTGAGTAATGATGCGTCAGGGTTTTAAACTTGTTCTTCGAGGAAATATTCTTATAAAATGATTGAGTGACGACTAAAAATTCATCTTCTGAAAATAGAGAACGTGTTCTTAAAGAATTCGCAAAGCATATTAATCCCTCCCGAGTTCGTATTTTAAAATCGGCCGGTCTTGATTTAATTGAAGATCGTCGTGAAGGTGCTTACGTTTGGGATATTTCTGGAAAAAAATATTTGGATTGCATGACGGGCGCAGGGAGCTTTAATGTTGGGCGACGCAATCCACAGGTGATACAAGCATTAAAGAATGCGCTAGAGCACTATGATGTAGGTGGATTTTTATTCTTTTCAGAATTAAAAGTGGAGTTAGCAAAAAAACTCGCCTCTATTTCACCCGGAAAACAATTAAGCTGTGTGACTTTTGGGTGTGGTGGGGGAGAGGTGAATGATTTTGCAATTAAACTTGCTCGTGGCTACACTATGAAAACCAAGGTAATATCGGCTGAAAAAGGCTACCATGGGCATACAGGGTTTGCTCTCTCGGGTATTGGACGAGATGCTTATCAAAAACCATTTCGACCCTTAATGCCAGAATTTCAAAGAGTGCCGTTTGGTGATCTGGATGCAATGGCGCAAGCTATCGATGATCACACTGCTTGTGTTATTTTAGAACCCATCCTTGGGGAAGGGGGCATTATTATTCCACCCGACGCTTATTTTCCAGGGGTTCGGAAGCTTTGTGATCAAAAAAATGTGTTGCTCATTGCCGATGAAATTCAAACTGGCTGGGGACGAACAGGAAAAATGTTCGCTATGGAAAACTATGGAGTGATTCCAGATATCATGACAGTCGGTAAGAGTCTTGGAGGAGGAATTTATCCCATTACAGCAGCAGTTTATAAGGAAGAATATCAAGATTTCATTTTTACAAATCCATTTATTCATTTTTCAACTTTTGGAGGAGCAGATTTAGGTTGCGCGGTAGCGTTAGAAGTCATTCGGTATATTGAAGACCATCGTCTCTGGGAACATGCTGTTCAAATGGGGACCCTTTTTGAAAGTGGATTTCAAAAGTTGAGAATGAAATTCCCTCAGATTCTAAAAGAATATCGTCGAAAGGGACTGATGATGGGGCTTCAATATTCAAACGAGAGTCTTGGACCTAGGATGAGTTTTGAGCTTTCTAAAAATGGAGTGATCGCAGTTTTTTCTGGAAATGATTCTAGTGTGATGAGAATTATGCCAACGTTAGTCATTCAACCGCTTGATGTAGAGTTTATTTTGAACGCTCTGGAAATGAGCATGAGTACAATTGAGAAAGGTATTACCCATGGCTGATCAAAATGAAGTAATGGAAGCATTGAATGAATATACGAAACTTTCTAATGGAAATATGCGATTGCGAAAAATGAATCGAGATTGGTCCAAGGTAGTACAGTTTCATGCAAATGATACTCAACAGGATTTTATAATGAGGGTCGTGGAAGGTGAAATTATCGAAGCTCATATTGGAAAAGCTGAAGTAGCTGATATTATTATTTCTTCTACGAGTGAAATTTTCTGCGACATGTTTTGGGGCGATTTAAATCCAACTCAAAAATATTTATCGGGCGAGCTGCAAGTTAAGGGAAGTCAGGAAGATATTATGCGCTTGGATGCGATTTCTGCAGTCATTTGGCCCGAATAAATCATAAGCACTGTAAGGAGTCCTGTTGCGCCGGGAATCCAAATCTTTACGGCGCAACAGGACTCCTTGCAGTGCTTGTCAACAGCCCTAAAGGAACTACTTACAATAAAAAGGACATCAAACATGGGGTTATTTAAAGATTCAAAAGAGCTCGAAAGCGTATTTAATTCATTCATCAAAGAAGTATTGAGTCATCCAATCATTGGCCCAAAATTGGATCGTGCCAAGATGATCGTTCAATTTCAATATACTGACCCAGATGCTCAAATTACTATCGACCTAAAAAATTCAATAAGTGATGCAGATGTTTCGGCCAAGATCACGTGGGGTGAGACTCTATTAGTTCCAGATGTTACCTTTAAACAATCAGCGGATTTTTCTAATCGCTTTTGGCAAGGAAAAGAAAATGTGATTGCTGCCCTCGCTAAGAGGCAAGTTTCAGCCAAAGGAAGCATTACTAAGGCTTTGCAGTTAATTCCTATTATTCGTCCCTCCTTTCGGATTTATCCTGTCATTTTAGAAAGATTAGGAATGGGGCATCTGGTCATTCGATGAACAAAAAATCTGTTACTCCGGACCTTATTACTCGGCTCGAATATAAGTCTTACGAACTCAGGCGGAAGTTAATTCAACTGACCGGGAAAATTGGAGGCGCTCATATAGGTGGTAGTTTCTCCATGATGGAAATGGTAGTGGCGCTTTATTATCATTATTTAAATATTGACCCGAAAAATCCTAAAAAACCAGACAGGGATGTCTTTATTCTTTCTAAGGGACATGCGGGAGTTGGATATTGTTTAGTACTGGGCGATCGAGGGTTCTTTCCCATCGAAGAAATGGAAACCTTCAACCAAACAGGGTCCCCATTTGGAATTCATCCAGATCATAAAAAAATCGTTGGTGTTGAAGCCAGTACCGGCTCCTTAGGGCATGGTTTAGGTCTCTCCTTGGGTATCGCACTGGCGAAAAAAATGGATCTACGTATGGAGAGAGTTTTTACTCTCATGAGTGATGGAGAACTATGTGAAGGAAGTAACTGGGAAGCTTTTTTAGCGGCTAGTCATCACAAAGTTGGAAATTTAGTAGCTCTTATTGATTATAATAAGATGAGTCAGGACGGCCCCATTTCGGAGATTATGGAGCTTTCACCTTTACGAGCAAAATTGGAAGCTTTTGGTTGGAAGGTCACGGAAATAGATGGGCATCAGATGACTGAGATATTAGAAAGTCTCTATACACTGCCAGACCCTCAGGCAGGTAAGCCCACAGCTATTTTGATGAATACCATCAAAGGAAAGGGAATTCCTTGGATGGAGAACTCTGTGACTTGGCATTATGGGGGTTTGGATACAGAGTTAGAAAAAAAGGCCCTCGCTGATCTTGATCAGAATTATGAAAGTACAATCCGAGCTTATCAACAGTTAGGGAAGCTAAAGAGGAGTTAAGTATGGAAGGACTCACTTGGAATGTGGATACCCTGGATGAACTGACTCAAGCTGAGATTTATGGCAAAGTGCTGACTCAACTTGCTCAAACAAGACCTGAGATTGTTTTTTTGACTGCTGATCTTGTGAAATCCACTAAAATGAAAGAATTTGTTCAGACTTATCCTGATCGTTATTTTAATTTTGGTATCATGGAACAAACACTCATGACAGTTGCGGCTGGAATGTCATTGGGGGGTAAGCATCCCTTTGTTGCTACTTTTGGTGCTTTTGCTGCAATGAGAGCTTGTGAGCAAGTTCGAACCGATATTTGTTATCAGGAAACTAACGTGAAGATCATGGCAACTCATTCGGGACTTTCTTTTGGTCAAGCAGGGACAACACATCATTGTTTAGAGGATATCGCTATTATGCGAACTTTTCCAAACATGACTGTCCTTGTGCCGGCAGATAGTTTTGAGACAGCACAAGTGGTGAGAGCACTCGTTGACTTTAAAGGCCCCGCTTATATTCGCTTGGGAAGAGGATTTGAGTTTCCGGCTTATGAGAATGACCAGTTTGAATTTAAAATAGGGAAAGCAAATATCCTTCATGAAGGAAAAGACGTGACCGTCATCGCTTGTGGGGTGGGTGTTGAAGGGGGTAAAGAAGCTGCGGAATTTTTGCAATTAGATGAAAAAATCGGAGTGCGGTTAGTGGATATGCACACCATTAAACCCTTAGATAGAAACGTCATTATCGCGGCGGCAAAAGAGACGGGTGGAATTATTACAGTGGAAGAGCATTCAATTATCGGTGGTTTAGGGTCAGCAGTTGCAGAGGTTTTGGCTGAGGAAGGATTAAAAACGCCATTTCGTAGATTAGGAATTCAAGATCAATGGGCAATAGTAGGTTATCCTGAGGATCTTTATGAGCACTATGGAATCAGTGCGAATGGAATTCGAAATGCCATACTGGAGATGGTGAGAGGTTAAAAGTTTTATTCAAATGAGCAGGTATATTCAACTTTCATTTTTTTAATAGCGCGATGAAATTCTTCTTCTGGGTCGCGCTCGATCCCATCGTCGTAAATGTTAAAAATCTGTTCAACAAGTTTTTGATTTTGGGCAGATTTTTTGTTGCCATCTAATTTTTTTACAGCATTTATGAAGTTTTGGTGTTCTGGTCCACTTAGAAATTGGTTTCCTGCAGCTAATAACAAAGCTGATGTATGAGTCTTTTGCTGAGTTTCAAGGCCCTCTAATAATGCAATCTCTGCCTCGAGTCTTTTTCTTTGCTTGTCTCGGTATCGATCTAGAATTGAGTCATGATCTAAGAGTGAAGATAAATTCTTACTACTACGAATCTTCTCCAGAGCATTTTTAATTTGCTCTTTAGAATGTTGTGGAACTGGATAGAAAATATTCGGAATTTGATCGGGACCAATGGCATGAATAGCTTTGAGTGTAATTTCATCGAAGGGGCCTTTTAGCAAGCAAGGACGATCCAGAAGTGTAACGTGAATTTCAGTTTCTGTTGCGGCTTTTGCCGGTAGTGCATTTCGGGCCCACGAAGATGCACTCATGCAAATCAATACAGTTAAAAGAAGGTGAATTTGGCAGGCGGCTTTAAATGAGTTCATAGTTAAGCAGTCTGAGTCTACTCATATTCTTCCGTGTCGTCCACGACATCCCCTTATTTGACACTAGAAAAGATAGGGTTAGAATAGATAAGAGTAGTGCTTGTATAATAGGTGATTAAAACTGTATCCTTTTTTAGGCAAAGATTTTGTATGAAGCATATTTGAGGAGGTTTAAAGTTACATGACAGACAAGTCGAACTTAACTCTCGTTTCACAACCACAAGACTATTTCAGGGAGCTAGTGACAGAAGCTCTAGGGAAGCAAAAGGTTTCTACACAGCCAGAAACGGAGTTCTATTTAGTTAATCTATTGAATCAGTTTATGACGACTGATCGTCTCTATACAAGAAATCCTCAAGGAGAGGCTCGGGATGAGCCTTTAGCAATTTTGGTGAAGGAGGCTCTCGAGCAGCCCCAAACTCATACCCAAAGCGTCATGTTTCGACACATTGGAGATGTCTCTCTTTATATGGCTGGGTACTTTCAGGATAGTTTGAATCGAAAATTAGTCGATGTCGATTACTACATCGATATGGGTGGTACGGCCTATCGTCAGGTAGCGGCAAGGGCTGAGTTAGAAATGATGAAAATGTTGTACTGTGAGCTCTCCGAAAAATTTGGAGCTCTAGTTGAGGTTTTAGCTGAAGTCAGCGACAAAACAGCTCAACGGAGTGAAAAAGATATTTTACGGATGTATGAGGTCTGGATTAGGACTCGGAGTGAACGTGCGGCTAAAGCCCTCCAGGAAGTAGGAATTCTACCCAACAAGCAATTTAAGAAAGATTGGCATTAACTGTAAGCACAGCAAGGAGGAGTCCTGTTGCGCCGCCGGGAATTCAAATCTTTACGGCGAACAGGACTCCTCGCTGTGCTTGTTAACAGGCTTAAAGGAACTACTTTTATTCCATTTTTAGAGTGACCATTTTGTCGCCTGCTTTAATCTTTTTTGCGACATCCATGCCTTCTATGACTTGTCCGAAAACTGTGTATTTGTGGTCCAAGGCTGGGAAAGTTCCTAAAGTGATATAGAATTGAGAATCGGCCGAATTTAAATCGTCTGCCGCCCGAGCCATGGCAACGGTGCCTTCAACATGCCTATGCTGATTGAATTCAGCATCTATCTTTTGCCCACTTCCTCCACTGCCATTTCCGCTCGGGTCTCCGCCTTGAATGACAAAGCCCGGTACTACACGGTGGAAAGTGAGTCCATTATAAAATCCTCTGTTAATTAATTCAGCGATTTTATGAGATGTTTTAGGAGCCTCAAGGGTGAAAAACTTAAACTTTATAACTCCCACATCGGTGGTAATTACGACGGTTGTCTTTGAAAGCCCGTTTCTTGGGTCGATTGACAGGTCAGGTGACAAATCAGGTGACAAATCAGGTGACAAATCAGGTAAAAGTTCAGAGGTCGTGTTTGAAGGAAGAGTCGCGGGGCTTGGAAGGGCTGTAGAGAGGGTTTCTAAAGCCAGAGGCGGGTTCATATTCTCTTTTAGGGGGTGTACATAAACCATTTGACTGTAAATAAAGGCAGAAATAATTAAAATCGACAAAATAGCGCCAAAAATAACGAGAAGCCATGAACGCATAGGTTGACATCTCCTTCGAGTGAGCAAATATTACCCTCAACACATCATGCTACAACAAAAATCGATACGAAATATGAGCTTCTACGATCATCTTGAAGAATTGCGCTCGCGCTTGATGAAGTGTTTGGCTGTTTTCTTCGTTGGATTCGTCGTATTTTACTTTTTTGCTGACCCTATCTTAGAGGTGCTACGAAAACCTTTATTCAATGCCATGCCTCCTGAAAATAGGAAGCTCTATTTTACGAGTCTTTTTGAGAATTTCATGACCCATCTTAAAGTGGGTGGATATGCAGCTCTTTTCTTTCTATCTCCTTATTATTTTTACCAATTATGGGCATTTATAGCTCCAGGTTTGTACCCTAAGGAAAGGAAATTGGTTCTGCCATTTGTGATAGCGACTACCGTTTTCTTTTTGGGTGGTGCAAGTTTCGCTTATTTCATTTTGTTCCCGGTAGGATTTAAATATTTTGTAACTTATGGTGCCCCCACAGATATTCCACTTCTTACTATCGACTCTTACTATAGTACTTGTCTTAAGCTCTTATTGTTGTTTGGTTTAGCTTTTGAGCTTCCTGTAGTCATTTGCTCGCTAGGGTTTCTGGGTGTTATAGATGCGACATTTTTGCGTGAGCATCGTCGGACGGCGATTTTAGGGATTACGGTTCTTGCGGCACTCTTTGCACCACCCGACGCTATGTCCATGTTAATTTTAGGAGCTCCTCTCATTTTAATGTATGAAGGAGCGATCTGGGTAGTTCATATGATTGGATCAAAGCGTAAGGCTGCTCAGCAAAATGATCAGGACACAAAGCCACCGAGTCATCCTCTGGAAGGGCGCTCACGGCCGTAAGGGTATGGATAATTCCATTGGTTATTGGTCGTGGCTATGCTAATAGACTCGAAACCTTGCTCGAGACGACCCAAAAAAATAAACAACTCGGGCTTTTGGACTCTGTCCATTATTCACAAGGAGGAATTGATATGACAAAGCGAGCTTCTGAGATTCGTTCAGGTTATGAAACAACATTTATTACTCGTTCAGAACTTTCTGACGAAGGACTGAAAACACTTCAAGAGCGTTTAGTGCAAGTAGTAGCGTCTTTTAAAGGCGAAGTAGTTTTAACTGAAGATTGGGGTAAGCGAAAAATGGCTTATCCAATCCAAAAAGAGTCCCGTGGACATTACACTTATGTCGTTTATACAGGTACCGGAGATGTGGTTCATGAGATGGAGCGTAATCTTCGTCTCCATGAACATGTTCTTCGCTTTTTAACCGTAAATTTAGAAAAAGAATTTGATGGTACGGCTTTTAAGAAGCAACGGTCTGATATTCATGCTGCAGCTAAACGAAGAGAAGAAGAGCGTGAAGCGCGTAGAGAAGAACGGAATGCAGAACGTCGCGGCTATGGCGATGATCGTGGAGATTATCGACGTCATGATGTTGAAGACATTGAAGACGTTTCAGCTGGTGTCATTGAAGGCGAAGAAGAATAGTCTTTAGGGATATTAAGGAGAAAATCATGGCCATAACAAATTTAAAATCAGATATGCGTGATAGAAATGATCGTTCCAATCGCGATGATCGCTCGAATCGGGATGATCGTATGGAAAAAGACGGTGATGATCGTGGACGTCGTGGTGGTGGATTCCATCGGAAAAAAGTTTGTCGCTTTTGTTCAGATCAAGACTTTATATTAGATTATAAAGATGTACGTATGATGCAATCGTTTGTTACTGAGCACGGAAAAATCGTGCCTCGTCGTATATCAGGCAATTGTGCTCTTCATCAACGTCATCTTACTACAGCAGTAAAACGGGCCAGAAATTTGGCCTTGGTAGGCTATGTCTCAATGGGTACCTAGTTCTAAAGACTTGGTTCAACCTCAGGAGCAAGAAGTGAAATCGGATTCAGCCGAAGGGCTGAATCCTGGTTCCATAACTACTGAACCCAGGCTAAAAGATCCTATTCAGAAGCCAAATGTTCCTGCGCGTACTCCTTGGTGGAGCGGTGTAGGGCCATTTTTTCTTAGCGCATTTTTTTTCCTGAGTGTTATTTTTGTTCTTTTTGCGCCGCTGCCATTGTTATTTATTCATATTCGCAAAGGGAGAATATGGGCTTGGTTTGCTGCTGCTACTAACGGACTTATTGTAGGTCTTGTCGGTGGTAGTTTTAGTCTTTTAGCCTATTATCTCATTTTTATTGTGACTCTTGCACTGACTCTTTCAGAGCTGATTCGATTTAAGAAGTCTTTGGAAAAGCAGGTCATGTTCACTTTACTGGTTATGGGTATCCTCGCCAGTACTATTGTAGCGGCTTATTTTGGACTTCATCATTTGAATCCAATTCATGAGCTTCGGACTCAAGTAGCAAGTTTTGTAGATTACCTTGTTCAGTCGGTTTCTACCTCGACAAGTTCATCTGCTTTGATTAACCCGAGTGATATAGATGAGTGGAAGCGAAGTCTTTTTTTGGAATTTCCTTCTGCTTTGGCTAATTTTTCACTGATATTGGTTTGGTCAAATCTGGTTCTTCTATTAAAGATAAACCCAAAGGGTGTTCGGGAAAGTTTAGGCCTGGATGCTGGGTACTTTAGAAAATGGAAAACACCATTTTATCTTGTTTGGCCAACCATTATTACGGGTTTTTTCCTTGTAGTTGATTTGGGAATTGTGTCTCATGTTGCATTGAATGTGTTTAAGTTTTTAATGGCTATTTATGCAATTCAAGGTTTGAGTATCTTGAGTTTCTTTTTTGAAGTATGGAATATTCGAGGACTTTTTCGTTTGATCGGATTTTCTGTGGTTTTGATTTTAATGATGCCTCTTGTTTTGAGTTTGGGGTTCTTTGACCTCTGGTTTGACTTTCGAAGCAAGTTAAGGCAATCGTAATATTTTCTGTTTTATATATTGAAGGAGTGAACCATGTTGGTCATTTTACGTGAAAATGTAGAGAATTTAGGTACTACGGGAGATGTAGTCAAAGTGTCTGATGGATATGCAAGAAATTTCTTGCTTCCTAGAAACTTAGTGGTTGCAGCAGATGAAAATAACATTGCAACAATTGAGCATCATAAAAAATTACTTGAAAAGAAGAGACTTGCTCAGAGAGCAACTGCACAAGAATTAGCTAATAAACTTGAGCAATTCTCATGCACTTTAAGTCGTAAAGTGGGTGAACAAGATAGACTTTTCGGTTCTGTCACTTCAGGCGATATTGCAGACGCTTTAAAAGCAGCTGGTTTCAAAATCGATAAGCGCTCTATTTTATTAAATGTCCCTATTAAGTCTCTAGGTGTGCATTCCGTGACTTTAAAGTTAGAGTCCGATGTCACAGCGACCTTGAAAGTATGGGTTGCTAAAGAGGCATAGAGAGGTCAATGTTTGGAGAAAATGGCTTCAAGGAAGAGCCTAAGGAAAAGTCCTCTACCTCTACAGATCGAGGAGCCACAGGAAGGGTTCCTCCGCACAACACAGAGGCGGAACGATCTGTTTTAGGAGCCATTCTTCTTAATAATGAATCGGTCCATAGGGTTCTAGAGATTGGATTAGAGGCCCGAGATTTCTATAAAGCTTCACATCAAAAAATCTTTGAAATAGCCTTAAGTCTTTCAGAACGGGGTGAACCTGTTGATCTTGTGACTTTGACGGCAGCCTTACGAGATCGAGGCTCATTTGAGCAAGTAGGGGGCACCTCTACTCTCACAAGTCTTTTTGATGATACATTCGCAGTTGGAAACGTCACGTACTATGCTCGAATTATTCGGGATAAGGCGCTTCTCAGAAGAATGATTCAAATTACTGCTGAAATTGCTTCAGAAGCTTACGAAGGTGTCGAAGATACTGAGTCCTATCTAGATGAAGCAGAGAGCAGAGTCTTTGCAGTTTCAGATGCAAAATTAACAAAATCTTTTTCAAGTATGCAGCAGATTCTAGTTCAGAACATGCATACGATTGAGGAGCTCTCTCAAAAGCGAGCTGATGTGATAGGCCTGTCGACAGGCTTTCATGATTTTGATCGCCTCACGAGTGGTTTGCGCGCAGGTCAATTAATTATTATTGCAGCCAGACCCGCGATGGGGAAGACCAGTTTGTTTTTATCAATGGCTCAAAACATTGCTCATACTGAAAAAGCAGTTGTAGCTATCTTTTCACTCGAAATGTCAAAAGAGGAATTGGGTTTTCGTTTCCTCTCTGGAATGACCCGTATCGATGCGAAAAAATTAAAAATAGGGCGATTAGCGGACCGTGATTGGCCTCGCCTTGCTCAGTCTGCAGATCAACTCTCAAAATCTAAAATTTTTATAGATGATTCAGGTGATTTAACAGTCATGGATATTCGCGCCCGTTGTCGACGACTTCAGTCGGTGGAAAAGCGGCTTGATATGATTGTTGTCGACTATTTACAGCTCATGAAAGGCTCTCGAAATTCGCAAAAAGGCGATGGGAGTCGTGAACGAGAAATTTCGGAAATCAGTCGAAATCTAAAAAGCCTTGCGAAGGAACTTAAAGTGCCTATCATTGCACTTTCACAGCTCAATCGAGGTGTAGAGAGTCGTCCTAATAAACGACCTATGCTTTCGGATTTGAGAGAATCGGGCGCCATTGAGCAGGATGCAGACATGGTCTGTTTTATTTATCGTGACGAAGTGTATAACAAAGAAAGCGAAGATCGTGGAATTGCCGAGCTAATTGTAGCAAAACATCGTGCCGGTGAAACGGATACCATTCGTCTTGCTTGGTTACCTGAGTACACTTTATTTGCAAATTTGGCTAAGGATGGAGCAGGGACTCCTATCATGGGTGGACGTCCTGATCGCGGTGACCACGGACTTCCTTAATTTATGCTTGTTTAATTTTTTAGAAAAAATACGGCAATACTCATTAGTTTAAGGACCTAAATCTTAATAAAGATATGCCTTGATTCCGATTGTAAATACAACACCTTGTCCAAAGTGTGGACTGCCAGTATATTGATCCGCTTTACCAACAAACAAAAGATAATAACCCATTTCACCAAATAATAAGAAACTGCTATCAGGACTTTTCAAAAATTCTGCACCTAGGGCAAGATGACTTCCCATGCCGCCTTCATTTGAGACGTCTTTTCCAGTGTAAATGGGAAGTCCCAATAAAATATAGGGCCTCAAATAAGTGAGCAACGGATATCTCATGACAGAAGCAGGCTCTAATAGAAAATACGTCTGATCCTCATAAGAACCTGAACTTGATTTAAATCCTGAAAATAGCTGCTGCCCAAATTGGAACTGAAGAGCAACTTCCTTTCCTATAAAATGTGGACTGGTAAGTCTTAGGAGATAGCCGGGTTCTGAAGCGATAACGTTTGCACCCGCTGAAAGAGCAAATCCTGATTTAAAGTATTTGTTATAATCAATAGAATATGCAGGGACTGAAAAAAACAGAACTAAAAAAAATAAAAGACTAACGCCAGCTTTGTTCATATTAATTAATTCAGTAAGTCATTACTTTGTAAATAGGGTATCTAAGAGCTGCCCAGTTGATGGATCAAGAGTACATGTAAAACCCTGCCAGGTTGCGCATTGAAGTTTTCCACCTTCAAATAATATTGGGTTTACATATTGATCATTCTTAAGAGGCCGTTCAGCCTCCCATATGATCTTCCCTGTGTAATCTACTTTATAAATAGTTGGAACATCTTCTGGAAAATAGTTTGGATCTTCCCGAATGATAATTCCGTCTCCTGTATCAATCTCTTGAATAATCTTTGTATGTCTTGGATTTAGCTTTTTATTCATAAAATATCTCTGGCAATGGTCTTTTGTTAGTAGTTCTTTGTGCAAGATTTGGAATATTTTGCTCTATATGATATTGCACAGCTCCTGAACTTCCTAAAGCATGACCTTGAATATTTCCTCTGGCCACTTTGGTACCACCTGACAATGAGACATCAGAGATATGAGTAGGCGTGTTTTTTAAAGCAAATTTTTCTTTAATTTGGAGCGGTGTTAAGCCACGTATTTCAATTTTCTTTAACAGCTATCCACCTACTTCATTAGTTTCCCAATGGACTCGCACCCAATTACTTTCTCGAATTGTATTAAAAAAGACAACAAAGGAGCCCTCCTGATAAGGAGGATCCCATCCGAGTCGAGTGATATAGTGTTCGTTGGCGTCGGCAGCAGACTTTATTTCTGAGATAATATGATTTTTTCTCCATCCATTCAGTAGGTTTCCAGCTTTTACAGCAAGAATTTCCCCTTCTCGAATCGCAGTTTCAATCGATTGCTTTTTTTGAAGTAGATGTGAAGCGCGTTGATAGATTCGCCACATGCCACGGCCTGTTTGAGCGATAAATCTGCTTCCACCTGCTGTTGCTACACCTAAGAATGCAAAGCTTCGTTCCACTGAATTGAGTTTCATTCCAGTGATTAAGTTTCTTCCATAAAAAAGCTCATAAGCAGATCTTCCGAACCCAGTAACTGGATCGAGCCCCACTGTAATATCCAAAAATTCTTTTCCAAGTTCTTTGTAGAAGTTAGCGTCATTAGCGTTCCCTAATGAATAAGACCGATCTGCTTCTTCTGTAACAATAAGTCCAAATTCCCTAGCTTTTTGTTGTTTTCCAAATTGTGGTTGGACTTTATAGAGATCTTTATAAAGTTGGACCACTTCATCCCTAAATGATCCTACAGGAGATTGGAATTGATAAGGAAGAGAGGACTCATCCGGATTTGGAATTTGGCTTACATCGATCGTTCCCTTGGGTTTAGCCTTTCCTTGTACCAATTGCGCTACTGGTTTATTTTCAAGATCCCGAGTTTGTTGTGAGAGTTCGGGCGTGGGGTTGCAACCTCTTAGAGCATCAACGCGCTGCCTCTCCTGAGTAATCCATTCTTGTACCCGAGCATTATGGTTTGCCATGGTGAAAATGTATTCTTGTCTCTGATTTGAGGCTCGAATGACAGCATTTGAGCCGCCCCCACCAAAAAGTTTGCCAATGTCCGAAGTTACTGAATTAAAGATATGACTATTAGGAAGTGCTGGGCAGTTGGGAGGGGTGCCTCCAATTGTCGTTGTCACTTGTCCTGTAGGTAGTGGTGGATCATTTCCAGCAAGGACGGATCTTGTAAATAAAGTGATTAGAGTAAGACTCAATAATATAAATTTGACGGTTTTCATCTGGGCTACCACTATCTAATTTAGATTTGACTTAATTCTTGCCTACGTTGCTGCTCAATTTGCTCTAAGCGTTGATCTCCCAAAGAGGTTTGTAGACAAAAGAGGCGTAATTCTATCTAAGTTTTTTAATACTAAATATATAAAATTATAGTATTGGAAGTTGGGTCCATCCAAAATCAAGAAATAGAGAAGTTACCTTGCAATGAGGTAGCCTGTGAGCTTCACGTATTTGGTAGCGCAAGACTGAGGAGGTTTGAATTCGTGACAAAAAACTAATTATACTAACGAGAGCAGTCGCGTTTTCAATGCCCCAGTACCAAGGAGCAGTGTAATTCAATTCCTGATTCTAAGGTAACCCTACTCGAAGGTTTGTTACTCATAGGATCAGTGATTTCGAACTTTCTTCCGTCCAGCGTAACCAAAATCATCTTTGATTTATCGCCAGTCTTTTCCTCTCTCGCTGCCATGGCAGTAGAGGGGACTTCCTTTCCTGAAAAAATCAGTAGATACGCAGGTTCTCCAAAACTCATTCTCTCCTGGAACAAGAGGCCGTCGCCGCCGCTGTAGACGTCCATTGTTAGCTCAGGTGTGGGTGTCTGGTCGGATTTACAAGTCATTGTCTTCACCGCGAAAAATTTATTGAACTCCAGCGGAGCAGCCATCGCCACGTTAGAGGACAGTGCCGCCATGGAAATAAGAATTAATTTTTTCATTTGTTTTAATTACCCCTTGTTACGTTCCTAGTACACACGCTAGGGACCGGCTCTGTGTATACTAGGGGCACTAGAATGTCTATTTAAAGCCTCTTTATTTGGGTTGATTTAGATACGTGCGTCAATTGTATGTTTTTATTGTAGTTTACATGTTCCGACAGTATTAACTAAAATAAAGTCGGAAATATGTCGAAACTAGGATAAAATAAGTAAAAGGAAAGAATCTTATGCTACCCGTTCGTCGTATTGAAAAACCCGAAAGATCAATAGGTCATCAGCTTAAAAATTCCTTTGGTATTTTGACTTCAGACTTCCAGGCAATTGAATCTAAAGGATTTAAGAAATTCTTGGGTGAGGATCGGTTTAAACCAGCAGATTTATCGAAATCTTTAGGCATTGGGAGAACGACACTTTATGAAAAGAGAATCAAAGTATCTCATAAGTTTATCAAAGAGAAACTCATTCCAATTGCTTTATCGGCGGAAATGGCTGCTGAACTTTTAGGAGATATGGAAAAAGGTAGATTATGGGTTCTCACCCCAAATTCATATTTCTTTGGTAAATCTCCTTTTGAGGTAAGCCTTCTTGGAGATGGAAAAGCTGTTTTAGAACTTCTTCAATCGAGATTAGGGGAACTGAGTGGCGAAGAAAAAAATCGCTAAGAGGAAAGCTGAAAGAAAAGTCGCTAAGAAAAAAGTTCCGATTCAAATAAAGCAGCCTAAAAAGGTGAGTCTAAAATATGCTCATATTTTTGACGAAACGGCCCTTAGCTTTCACACTTATGGTTTGCTTCTCAAAGAGCAGGCGGTTCAACAGAATGATTTGGCGCAAGTTAGAAGTATAGACAGTTTTTTACTCTCAAAGACGCCATCGGAAGATTGGGTAAAGCTAATTGACACTTCCTCATTTTTTAGGATCGTCGAATTCAATCGTAACCCTATATCTTGCCTTGGAAGTTTTTCTTGTGGTGGGAGAGTTAACATAGGCACACCTCAGTTGATAAAGGAATTTGAGGGGCGCTTGAATCCTCAGTTTGGTCTTTATGGTTCGCTAGAACTCGAAACTGCCAAGGAAGAGTATGATAGTGCTGGATTACCCTCGATTTCAAGCGACATCTATAAACTCAGTTTCAATGGCCCATCTATTCGACTTTTTGATTTTGATAAAATCATTGAAACTGCAAGTCAAGAATTTCATGAATTTCCGCTTCTCTCTGTTGTTTCAGAAATTCCTTATAATGCTGCATGGAAATACCAGAAATCCCCAAAAGTCAGCCAGGTCATTGGAAGTTGGCTTAGAAATTTTTCGAACTCTCTCAATGTGCATGGAATCCTATTTAGATCAACGAAAAGAAGAGAAGGAAGTAATCTCTTTCTATTTTTCAACGATGAATTAGAAAGTGCCAAAGCAAAATTAACGCTAACAAAACTCTAGGGATTTCATACTTTCTCTCTCATGATCTGTATGAGAATGAATCAAATCACAAAAGATCGAAACAACCGAATCATCACGGTAAGCGCCATGAAAAAAAGCACTACTGAATAAGTAGAAAATAAGCCGTAAATCGCAGCTAAAAACAGATACCAGTAAAAAACTCCGACATGAAAAATAGTAGTTAATATCACTGTAGTCACAATGAGAGTAATGGCTCCGCCTAAAATAAAGAGTGCATTGAGAAGGCGATCTTCAATGCGGCGTCGAGTTTTGAGTGCAGCCCAGAAATAGGCGGGCGGTAAAAGTAGTAGCACCGCTAGGTAGCTGTTTTTTAGGAAAGCTAAAAAAATGATAAAAGCTAAAAAGATTAAATGAGTCGCATGACGAAGTTCAACAAAAGGTTTTAAATCTTCAGGTTCGGAAAAGACCTTTTTAAAAATACAATAAATAAAAATAATAGAAACAAGTACTAATAAAATCGCGATAAAATTAGGATTGTAAAGAAAGAGAGATTTTTGAGTCGCTGGAAAAGTCTCATATTGAGTGATGATTCGGAGTGCTGGCAGCATTAACATCACTACATAGCCAATGAGGAGTGAGCCAAGGAGGATGCTCATTTTCTTTAATTCGTTTCGGATGACTTGCTTTATCTTAGCACTGGAACTCGTGCGAAAGGTTCGACTAAACTTTGTAATGCTATAAGCAAGAAAGGGAATGAAAGCTAAAATATGAAGGAGGGTGACTGCCCAGCCAGGTAAGTAATAGTGAGATGAAATTTTCCAATAAGAATGATCCCGAAAGTTATTGGGAATGCGCGATAAATGGTCGATAGTCCGGATCGCTCGCTCAGCACCCTTCCCAAAACTATCAAATGATTCAGGCAACATAATTTCGGCAACATCATGACGAGTATGATGAAAATGCGCCATTACATAAGCAAAATTTTCTGTTTGTCCTACCCAATTAAAGGCTGGGATTCCGGCAGCCAGAAAGGGGCCATGATCCGCTGGAGGGATTTCCATGGCTCGCTCAATAAATTCTAAGGCTCCGCTCATATCTATTACATTGATATTGCCCAGAGATCGCAAAGAGTTCAGGGCAATTTCACGCAACCACAAGGGAGTGTAACCAGTTTTCAGACCATCGCAAAGTGTCAGAATTCCTGTCTGTTTACCTGGAGCTAAAAAATCAAAATTGATTGCAGCAACAATTTGATCAGCATGTTCATAAGACTGGGCAAAAGAAGTAGCGCCCCAGAAAGCGCCATACTCCTCACTATCCGTTAGAAGGAAGAGTAGGGTTCTATCCGTATTTTCATGGAAAAAAGTTTGTGCCAACTCAAGGGCAACACCGACGCCCGAAGCATCATCCATTGCGCCTTCAGTCGTTGTATCCACAATATCATAGTGAGCCATGATCACGATGATTTCGTTAGGATGTGTAGTTCCCTTTTTTTCTGCATAAATATTTTCCAGATGGGTATATTGCTTACCCGCAATGACCTCTGAAAAAAATAAACTTTTGGGTTGATAACCCATCTTTTTAAATTCATTCTTGAGCCATGACCCAGCCTTGATGCGATTTTCTCCCCAGGTGACTCGATTTGGAAATCCTTTTGCTAGCTTGCGCATGTATTCATGACTATGCGTCGCGTTAAACTGAAGTGGACTTTGATTGAGGGGGAGAGGCTCGATTCTGCACATAGAAAGCCCAAAAATGACAACTCCAAGGAGCGTGCAAATGAGAGCAGTTCGAGTGAGTACTTTCCAAGGTGAGATCATTAAATAAATCATAGCATTTATTTGGAGAGGGATATTGATTTTAAGGGATGATTTATTTTTGTAAAGTGAAGTAATGTAATAGTATTTTAAATGAATTTTTAAATTATTATACTTATTTAGTTTTATAAACTAGTGCCAAGGCGTAATATGGGTTTTTATTTATTTAACCGTTTGAAATCATAATGTTTTTTTATTGGCGAAAATTTGACTCAAGGGGTCTAATCTGATACCTCTAACTTCGGTCAATTAAGGGTATGAGAGGGAAGTTTTTCGAATGAAAAATGCATCTATATTATTATCATCAAGCTTAACATCAATAAAGCAATTCATGCGAATTTCAAAAATTTATGCTTTGGGCTTAGGTATTATTTCATTAAGCACAGGCTGTAGTCCCGGGATGTTCGGTAGTGGGCAGGATAAAACAGTAACGAGTGCTTCCGCTTATAGAAAAATAAACACTGCTTGTGCAGTAATGAACTTGAAGAGTTCGACCCTAGATGTTCCGGCGATGAGAGCAATCATTGATTGTTTTAATGAAAATCAGGCACTCAATAAAATTGCAATTTTAGTTAAAAAATTACCCGATCATGCTCTTCAGCCACTTGTCGACGCAATCAACCATCATCTTTTGGAAGGCGAAGGAAGAAACACGTTTTATGAACTCGAACAGACTCATCGCGATCTTTCGAAGAGCGGAGTGCTTACAGAGGGGTTTCAGCAAATTGCAAAAATTCTGAAACATCCTAAATTTATTACAAGTACAATAGCTTTAATAAAAGCAGGTGGAGTGACGACTCAAGCTGAGGATGGAAAGTGGATTCTTGATCCAGATCTATTAACTGCAATAGATCTCCTGGGTCTTGATGAAATGACTTATGAGTCTTGGGGTCAAAATATTGATTCTGGAATTGCTCTTACGGGTGCTCCTGCCGTTCATTCGTTGGCTGAACATTTTAAAGAGGATAGCGGTTCTGGACAATCTCTGCAAAGCATCGTAGATTCCCTTTATCTTTACTTAACGGAACCTCATACTTATCCATGTGAAGGTCACTCCGTTGATATTAAGCCCCAGTTTATTCAGGCCGTACTAGGTGAAGACACCTCAAAGAATCAAGGCAATCCATTTTTTAATGCTCTCAATAAGGTAATCGGTAATACGCCTCCTCCAGGGATAGACCTTTCTAGTCATCTCAAAATACAGGTTCCGAAATTAGCTTCGATATTACAGGCCACTTTAAAAAATCAAACTCTAGAGCCGAATTCTTCCCTATTAAAAGATCTAGGAATTGCATTGAACGATCTGAATGGTGAAGTGAAGTGCTTGAAGGATTCAAAAGTAATTCCAAATGCAGCCATGCATTTACTTCGAGAGATGAGTGATCAAAAGGAATTGGATGCCGATCGCTATATTTTGCGTGATAGTAAATTAAATCTCGTTGCACTTGCTCCCGTTTGTGATTTGCCAAAAAACCTTCAAACGCATTACAACACATTAGTAAAAACAGCTGAAACAGGTGTCATGAAAAACATGGCTGAAGTTTTGAATGTTCTGTATCAAGAACCAGGACTTCATTGGAAGGGCTGCGATGGCAAAAGTGAACCGGGAAATGAATACCCGCTTTTAGCGCAACTTTTTGTAAATTTTTTAGGAGATCAAAAATTCGGGCATCTTATGCCAGCGCTGAGCGAAATGAATGCTCGCAATATATGGATCGATCTTTTTTTGGTCATGTCTTTGCCTAGTCAGCAAGATCAAGAGCGGGTTCAAGGTCTTTTTAAAGCCTTAATCAAACCCCAAGAAAAACTTCGTGGTCAAAGTATCATGGATGTTTTCACAAAGGCGATATCTCGAGCTGACAGTGCGCAATTGTTTAAGTGGGTTTCTGGTTTGACCGAGCTTGTTCAAGACTCAGATCTGCTCTTGGAACCCGTTTTTAAAACTTTAAGAAACGTCTACTATTCAAATAGTGCTCATCCATTTTTGGATTTATTCCAAGTCTTTTTTACGCACGCGACCCACGACGTAGAGCTTTATAATGCTTTATTTGAGATGACAAAAAGCGGGGCGGGTGGAACTGAGAGTGAATTTATTGGCGCGATTGAATCTATTTCTAATATGGCGGAATTAAATGATGGGCGATTGAAAGATTTGATCGATACTCTTTTTAAACTTGCCCATCGGTTTATTACAACAGGAGTTGCATCTTCTCAAATTACTTATCCAGCTATACCTGCACTCAGTGCCTTTCGTCAGCATAATCTCAGTTCATCTAGTCAGTGGGGATCTGATAATCAGGTATTAGGGCTTTCACTCAAACCTATCGTAGCGGTACCCAGTGATTCTTCTTCGTTTTGGTATACAGAGGATTGTAAAAATTTGAGTGTATTATTTAATATTGCAGATTCTACATCGGCTGATAATTATGATAAGCAACTTCAGTATTTTTTGAATTGTGGAAAAAGTGGTCAAACGGACAAAAAAGGTATTCCACCCTTAATAAAGGATTCCGTCCTTTTCTTGAAGGCTCAGCAAACAGATCAGAGTACTTCTTATCTAGATCTTGCGATTAAAAATTTGAGTAGGGTGAGTAGTAGCCTCACATCAGATGATCTCAAATATCTTGTGGATGCTTGTGTTCCTCCTGCGGGTCATGGCTCCATGAAGTCTTTATTTGGTTTATTAAATATTGTTCCATTATGGGTAGAGGGACCGACTCCTCCTGCAAGTCCATTAGATGCGTCCCATTCGGCACTTAAGCCCCTTTACGATATTGCGGGTGCTTTAATGCAGAGAGCTACAGGCAGCATTCGAGAGCTGGAAGCTTTTGCCGGAAATATCTTAGAGAAGAAAAAGTTTTCCGAGCTTTTGGGTTATGTGGATGATTTACTTCATCGAGAGGTTGATCCCCACCTGCCGAATAGAGTCAATGATATTCAAGACGACCCCGCTTTGGACCCTCTCTTTACGGCTCAACTAAAAGCACAGATTAGACAATGGGTAGAGGTCAAGGAATGTGAATTCTACCCTAACACTATTCCGAATAGAAATGGGCTGATTGACGCAAGAGTTCTTGAGATTATTCATGAAGCAAAAAATAATGTCACAAACTGGGATTTGGTAAAATTAACTGAGTCAACAGATACCTTGAAGGGACCCCGTCAGAGTTGGGAAATTCCCGATCTCAAGGCCGTGGTTGAGCCTGTTTTCAAGCGACTTGGAGGTTGGCATCAAGATCCAAAGGGCACGTGGACTCAAGATGATTCTGGCAAGCGAGTTTTAGAGTCACAGTTTAATATGCTAAAATATTTTACTTTACCTAAAGATGCAAAAGAGACTGTTGAACGGCATTATTCGCCAAGTCATTTCTTAGAGTGGCTTTATGATCGCTCCATTGATTATAGATTGATTACGTATTTTTACCCGGGAGAAGATAGGCCAAGGGTACGTCTTGTTAATACCTTGGATATGCTTGAGTTGGTGTTGGTTAATGTAGATTTTCCTCAAAAAATTCCACCTTTCAAAAATATGGCACTAGATTTTTTGGCCGTACTTGCAAATGCTTGGAAGGATGTTGATCCAGCACTATGGCCTAAAGAGATTAAGGATCTGGCCAAGAAGCAGGAGATACAAACACTTGAAGAGGCGGTAGATGATATCACCGATAGAAAAACTTTAGGACGCAGCATTGGATTCGAGAATTTGTACGCTCTTACGTACATGTACGTTGGGTTACCTTCTTTACCAAGTTGTAATTTAAATAATCGCCCTGACTTGAAAATAGACGAGCAAGCAAATCCGTGGTTGAAGCATCTTTTGCCAGTGGGATTTAATGCGGAAGAAATTAAAGATTTTCAAAGACATTTATATAATCTTTGGCAAGTAAATTCAGTCCTGAAGGAAAATTTGATCTCTCAAAAAAATAAAATTAAGGGAGTGAATGATGGAGGCTTTAAAGAGGGTCTCGCGATACTTCGAGATATGTTCTTTCAATTGTATTATGCAACTCCAGAGAAGTCGAGACATGCAACCGTCACTCCAGGGGATCCTAATCATCTCAACATGATTTTAAAACAGGTAAGGGCTGGTTTCTTGCGTCAAATAGGTCGTCAACTTCAGAAATTTAAAAAACCTAAAAAGTTTAATGACGTGTATGATCCCAATGATCCCCATTATAATGAATGGCGTGTTTTAAATGATTTTTTCGCAACGATGATTCACTCAGCGACTTCTCCCGAGACGAAAGAGGTCCTCGTCACCCTCTTTTCCTCTGATCCTCAGCATCAATTAATTTGGAAAGTTTTTGAGCAGGTATTTAAGACTATTGATCAGGGAACTGATGAAGATAGAGCTCGAATGAAGCAGTTGGGTTTATATGGTTTTGCAACCCTCAATCGAATGGAAGAATGGCAACCGTCTTTTAATGCCAAACCTAAACCAGATGCCTTGGATTTGATCCTTGCAAATACAAGTGCAATCTTGAAAAATCATGAGCCATTCTTGATTGCCCAAAGTGATTTTTTTAATACGGTGTTTAAGTCAAAGCTCGGATCCAACTTATTACGTGCAATCTATGAAGATACGGATGAAGAGAAAAAGAAAGGATTGCTAGATGAGATCAAGTACATCCTTTCTGAGCAGGATGGAACTCCTAATATCAGTCGTGCAAATCATCTGATGGAAATTTTAAAGCCGGTTTTTGAAGACGAGATTCTTCGAGCCCATTGGACAACCTTTGAGGAAAGATTCAATGGCTTGCAAGCTTCTAAAGAGTATCAAAACTTGGATGTAAAGAAGGTTGTTCTACCTCTTTTGCGGTTTTTCGAGGAAAGACCCACTCAGCTGAATGGCACACCTCGTACCGTGGAAGAGAAAGAATTAGCCAGTCGGCTCCGAACTCGTGTTGCCTCACTTTTAAAATCCAACGATCTAAGTCGGTTTTTGCTATTAGCTGGAGATCAAAAACGGAGTTCTCCGAGTGACCTTTCTAATTCTGAAAGATTTTATCAAGTATTACAAACCTTGAGTCAGATGATCGGTCGAGGGAATCAAGGTGAAATCAAAGAATTTTTAAAAATTATTGTGCAACCAAGTCTTTCTGAGCGGCCTCATTCGAGGTAAGGTAATTGTATGTCTACACTCGACGTACATTCACTTACTGAAGAGATTAAACAGAAAAGCCTTTTTATTGATGCGATTCTTAGCGAAACATCAAAAGTGGTTGTTGGTCAAAAGGTCCTGATAGAGCGGCTTCTATTAGCATTGTTATGCGAAGGCCACGTCTTACTAGAGGGGCTGCCAGGGCTTGCGAAGACGCTCACGATTAAGACATTGGCCAATGTGATCCATGCTGATTTTCAAAGAATTCAATTTACCCCCGATTTGCTGCCGGCAGATTTAGTGGGGACGATGATTTTTAATCAGAAAACAGGTGATTTTACCCCTAGGAAGGGACCGATCTTTACCAACCTTGTTTTGGCAGATGAAATCAATCGTGCACCGGCAAAGGTACAGAGTGCTTTGCTAGAAGCGATGGGTGAACATCAGGTGACGATTGGTGAAACTACCTACCCCATGCAGCAACTTTTTACTGTGCTGGCAACTCAAAATCCAATCGAACAGGAAGGGACCTATCCACTCCCTGAAGCGCAATTAGATCGATTTTTATTTAAAGTAAAAGTAGGTTATCCGACCCAAGCAGAAGAAAAGGGGATATTAAATCGAATGTCGGGGGTTTTACCACCTCAAACCAATAAAATTTGTCATCCAGAGACTCTTTTAGATGCAAGAAAAGTGTGCGCTCAAATCTATATGGATGAGAAGTTGAAGGATTATATTTTGGGGATCGTGTTTGCAACTCGGTTTCCCGAAAAGCTAGGCATACCTGAACTTAAATCTCAGATTCAAGTGGGCGCATCTCCCCGAGCGACTTTGGCATTAGCAAAAGCGAGTCGTGCTCATGCATTTATTCAACATCGAGGGTTTGTTTCTCCGGAAGATGTCAAATCTATTGCTTATGACGTGCTGAGGCATCGAGTGCTCGTGTCCTTTGAGGCAGAAGCGGATGGCGTGGATAGTGAGCAAATTATTAAAAAAATTTTAGAGCGCGTAGAAGTTCCTTAAAACCATGTTGTCAGATGAATTATTACATAAAGTTCGTTTGATTGAGATTACTACGCGTAGAGTCGTGGCTGATGTGCTTACTGGGCAGTATCGCAGTCATTTCAAAGGACATGGTGTTCAATTTTCTGAACATCGACTTTATGTTCCCGGTGATGATGTTCGTCATATTAATTGGAATGTCAGCGCAAGAACAAGAGATCCTTTAGTAAAAATCTACGAAGAGGAGCGTGAGCTTTCAGTATTTTTGGTGGTTGATGTTTCAGGATCTGAAAATTTTGGTTCTTCAGCCAAATTGAAATCAGAAATTGTAGCGGAGATCGGAGGCATACTTGCCTATGCCGCTAGCCACGCAGGAGATCGAGTTGGGGTGTTGATTTTTGCAGGAGAAGTTGAGCATATTATTCCGCCAAAGAAAGGTCGCCAACATATCCAAAGAGTGATTCATGATCTTTTAGCTCATAAGGCAAAGAGTCAAGGAACTCATTTGAAAGCAGCATTAGAGGCTACTGGGCGGATTATGAAGCATAGTGGAATCATTTTTGTTATAAGTGACTTTATTGCTCATGATTATGAGGTTGCTTTAAAACGACTTTCTAGAAAACATGATGTTGTAGCGGTTTCAATTGCAGATGAGCGAGAGGCTGTGATCCCGGATGTGGGACATATTTTGCTATTTGATGCCGAAACGGGTCAGGAGCAGCTAGTAGATACTTCATCTTATCAGTTTAAGAAATGGTTTGAAGAGTATCGAGCAGAGTTTGAAGCAAAGACTCAAACTGTTTTGCGAGAAAATCGCGTAGAAATGTTGAAAATTCTAACGAAGGAAGATTATGGCGAAGCCGTGGTACGCTTTTTTCGAGCGCGATCGCGCCGAAAATGATCATCATCAATATTACAGAGAATATTACAGAGAATATTACGGAGCTGTACTCTCTATTTTAGGAGTCATTACCTTCGGGACTTTTCAGTCTTCTTTAGGGTGGTCGGTAGAAAGCGAACCTAAAAGCCCTGTGGGTATTTCGTCATTATCTGCTTCGACCCATGATTTGGCCTATGATTTGGAACGAGTACTTGATCCTCTAGAAAAAAAGGTACCAGCCAAGGTAGGTGACAAGATCAAATTAAAAATCAGTGGCATACCCAGTGGCTTGTCATTGAACGGGAGTTTAGATTTATCTTCAGCCGTAGACTTACAAGAGCAGGGATGGAGTCTTGAACTCAATACTGCGGGTTCTGAGTATTTCATTTCAGCTACCCCTCTTAAACCGGGACAATTAACGATTCCTTCAGTTGTATTGAAAGATGCATCAGGAAAAATCTTGGCGAGGACAAACCCTTTTAATCTGGAAGTCTCATCTGCTATTCAGGCAGATGATCCTCGTCCTAAAGAACCAGAGGCTTTGGAGCCTCCTCTCTCTTTACAGTTTCCATGGTGGGTGATGATTACTCTTGCCATCCTGGGCGTGATCGTTATTGGATTTGCCATTTATGGGATTTATCGTTGGAGAAAAGCGAAAAAACCATTCCAGGTGAAGCAGATAGAAATCTATCGTTCAGAAGATGAAATTGCTTTGGAAAGTCTCACTGCGTTGGATCGACAGGAGTTTATAAAACAAGGAAAATTCAAAGCTCATTATTTCAAAATTTCTGAAATATTAAAAATTTATATTGGAAGTCGGTATCGATTTGATGCTCCTGAATCAACGACGAGAGAAATGATTACGATTTTAAAAGATCAAGAGTCGTCGTTAGAATTTGTTGTTATTGAGACACTTCAAACTCTTTTTGAAAAATTAGATCGGGTTAAATTTACGGACCATGTTCCAGATATGGACGAGGCTAAACAATTGATCGGGATTACTAAGGAATTTATTTTGAAGACTTGTCGACCGGCAACTCTCTCAAATCCTGTAGTAGGAGGGGATAGAAGTGCGGCTCGGTAATGGCTTTTTTTTAATTTTATTGGTTTTGATCCCTCTTCTTCATCGATGGTGGTTGATTCGCAATAAGCCAGCTCGCGTTCGATTTTCTCTCCCCATACCGAGATCTGTTGCGACAAAGAATCCTCTTAAGATTTTGTTAGGTTTAAAATATTTGGGTTTGGCACTTCTCATTTTCGCTTTAGCCCGACCGCAAGATAGTTTTCGTCAAATGGAAAGAACCTCCAGTGGGGTTGATATTGTCATGCTCCTTGATGTTTCGGCGAGTATGAATATTGAGGATCTAGCTGACCGATCTCGTATTGATGTGGCTAAAGATACGATGGAAAATTTTATTAAGGGTCGACAGAATGATCGTATAGGATTTGTGATGTTCAGTGGAGAACCACTCACCATGGTTCCCCCCACGCTGGATTACGGCTTGCTGGTGCGCTCTCTTCATCAGGCAAGCATTGGAGTGCTAAAAGATGGGACGGCTATTGGAGATGGACTTGCCCTTGCGGTAGGGCATCTCAGGTCTTCCAAAGCGAAAAGCCGAGTCGTGATCCTACTGACGGATGGGGATAATAATTTAGGTCAAGTTGATCCTGCAACGGCTGGAGAACTTGCAGCAGGTTACGGAATTCGTGTTTACACTATAGCAATTGGGAGAGAAGGGCGAGTTAAAATGCCGATTCATCATAAGGGTGTATTTGGTAATAATGTGACCACTTATCAATGGTTTGAAAATGCTCTGAATCCTGAACTGCTTCAACTCATTGCTAAAATAACCAATGGAAAATTTTACCGAGTAACGGATGAAAGCGCTTTGGGGTCAGTATTCAATGAAATCAATCAGCTTGAAAAAAGTGATGTTAAAGCGAAGGAAAAAGTTAGATATGAGGAAGGTTTTCAATGGCCTCTCAAATTAGGAATCTTAATCCTCATGATTGAACAGCTCTTAGCTCGGGGATGGTGGAGGATTCTACCTTGAAGTTTGTTTCACCCGTTTGGCTCTGGGGGATTTTAGTTTTACCTATTTTTTATGCTGTGCTTTTAATGGATGAAAAGCGCAGGCAAGCGCAATTCTCGCGTTTTGCAGGTAAAAAGCTTTGGTCATCTATCTCACCTGAGATGGATATGACCCATCGAGTTCGTAAAGGTAGACTTTGGCTCTTAGCATTGGGGTTTTCATTTTTGGCATTAGCGCGACCTCAATACGGCTCTCATGAGGAAACAGTTCAAGTTTCGGGACTGGATATCATGTTAGCTTTGGATGTTTCTAATAGTATGGATGTTGCAGATGTGGTTCCCAGTCGACTCCAAAAAGCCAAGCACTTGGCTCGATCCATAGTGACTCGATTACAGGGAGATCGTGTGGGAGCCGTTGCATTTGCCGCGAGTTCTTATGTTGCATGTCCTCTGACATCGGATCTTTCTTATTTATGGGACACGGTCCAGATCCTTGGCCCAAAAATGATTCAAAGTCAGGGGACTGACGTTGGAATGGGTTTAGAGACGGCCTTTAAATCCCTGGAAAGAGGCGCACAAGAGGTCAATGCTCCGACCCAGTCCGGAGTGCTTCCCTCTCGTATCGTTATTCTCATTTCTGATGGTGAGGATCACGAAAATCAAGCGATGAAAATAGCAGCAAAATTTAAAGAGACTGGCACAAAGCTTTATATTCTGGGTGTGGGCACAGCAAAGGGTGGGCCCGTTCCTGTCAAAGATGATAAAGATAATGTAGTCGGATATAAAAGAAATCGTTCTGGCGACCCTATTGTGAGCACTTTTCGACCCGAGTTCCTTAAGGAATTAAGTGATGCAGCCGGAGGAAAGTATTGGAGTGCAACGATAGGTGAAAGTGAAGTTGAAGAGATATTGAACGATATGGGCGCGATGGTTCGCACGGATTATGCGGAACGTCATTATCTTGTATATGAAGATCGATATCAGATACCACTTTTTATTGCAGTCATTCTTTTTTTATTAGAACTTTCAATTCCTTCTAGAAAGTTAGCTATTTGCTTGCTGTTTTTCATAAGTCCACTGGCTAGAGCAGCTGGACTTGATACTTATTTAGAGAATCAAAAAGGGATTCGAGCTTATCAGGAAGGGAAGATTGAGGAAGCGCAGAAGAATTTTGGCGCAGCTCAGGCAAGAGATCCTACGCGTCCTGAGCTTGAATTCAATCAGGGAGTAGTTCAATTGCAGCAAGGTGCAACTGATCAGGCAATCGAAGCTTTTCAAGGCTCCGCCCGATCGGCCATGGGCAAGCAAGATAAGACATTATTAGGAAAATCATTTTATAATTTAGGCAATGCTTATACAAAAAAAGGAGATGTGAAAAATGCTGTCCGTTCCTATGTGGAAGCAATTCGTTCTGCAATTGAAAGTAAAAATCCCGTACTAGAAAATGAAGCCCGAAAAAATCTACAATTGCTGATTGATCCCCCCAAAGAACAACAGCAGCAGGAACAGCAACAACAAAAACAGCAAAAAGAACAGGAAGAGAACAAGGGGCAGGAAAAGAGTAAAAATAAAGAAAATGATAAGAAAGACTCCTCTTCAAATTCAAAAGATGAAAAAAAAGAGAGCAAAGGGGCTCAAGATCAAAAGTCAAAAGATGAAAAAAACAAACAAGGTCAAAGTCAAAGCCCAGAACATGAACAAGATCAAGAGCAAGGAAAAGACGAGTCTCGTCCATATAAAGAGAGTTTAAAAAATTCTCGAAATCAAAAATTTGAATCTAAAAAGATGAAACCCGAAGACGCCGATCGAGTAATGTCTGAGCTCACCACGCGCGAGCGTGCACTTCAGGAGAAACTACAAACTCAACATGCTAAATCACAAAATAACCCGAAAGATTGGTAAGCAGAATAGCTGGAGATCAAATGCCCTAGGTTTTTGTACACGACTAGGTTTGGGTCTAGCTCTGGTCCTCACTCTAAGTCTAAGCTTAGACTTAGGCTTAGACTTAACATCCACTCGTTTAGGGCAGTGTAGTTTGGCATATGCGAGTGAGGTTGAATTCTCTGCTGAAGTAGATCGATCTCAACTGACTCTCAGCGACACTGTCACCCTCAATCTTTTGATAAGAACGCACGGTAATGCGAAGGTCAGTGAACCCCAAATTATTGCACGGGGTTTTGAGGAAGTGAGCAATTCCAAATCAGTTTCAGTGAGTACTCAATATGATTCTAGTTTGGGTCAGATATCAATGGAAAATGTTCAGCAAATTACCAAAGTCTTGCAGCCCTCAGAGACTTTAAAGCCTGGAAAGTATGAAATTTCAGGAATCCAAGTTGAAGTGGATGGCAAACTATATAAGGCGAACCCCATTGAGTTACAGATCATTCCAGGAGGAGGCCAAGGCGGAGGTCAGGGAAGTGCTCCACCACCTTCTTCGCCGGGTTATAGTTCTCCTAGTTATAGAATGTCGAGACCCAATAGCGCTATTGGGCGTAATACGCCCAATGCTCCCAATGCACGCAGTGCACAAAATGCAATGCTACGCGCAGAAGTGGCTAAAAATACCGCTTATAAAGGAGAGCAGCTCATTGTCAGTTATTATTTTTATCACCAAGGTAAGGTATTTAATCTCCAAGTTGAAAAATTTCCTATATTAAGTGGATTCCTTCGAGAAGATTTAGACATGCCCATTATTACTCAGCGAATGGAGCCTGAGCGTGTCACCCTGAATGGAGTTCCATACGAAAGATGGCTCTTGGCACGATATGCTGCCTATCCCATACAAGAAGGGAAGCTGACTATTGATTCGATGGCGGTAAAGTTTAATTATTATTCTAATCTTCGTAATAGCCCGTTTGGCGAAGAAGATCCCTTTTTTGGATTTTTTCAGCAACTTTCACCTCGGGTTGGAAGTGCACAGAGTGAAAAGCAAAATATTGATGTAAAATCTTTGCCCTCACAGGGACGGCCTGAAAATTTTGTGGGGGGTGTAGGGGATTTTCAAGTGACTTCAGCAGTGGATAAGTATGAGGTCCGTGCTAATGAGGCGGTTACTTTAACTGTGAAGGTGGAGGGGCGTGGAAATTATGCGACTTTGGAGGAGCCCAAGAATAAATGGCCTGAAACTATCGAATTATATGATTCAAAAGGTCGATCGCAAGCTGGATCTCAAGGAGTGGGTGAAAAAGTTTTTGAATTTTTACTGATACCTCGGGTACCTGGAAAATTAGAATTACCTCCTCTTCAGTTTGGATTTTTTGATCCTAACAAAAATCAATATTACACTCAATCGACTGAAGCGATTCAGCTCCATGTACTTGAACCTGCGCCGGGGAGCGCATTGGTACCCATCGGAAAAAATAAAATAAACGAGAATTCTCATTCATCAAATCCTGGAGCGAAAGTAGAGAATTTAAGAGATTTGAAATCACCCACTGAAATTGTCAATCAAAAAAGTGGATTGGAGTTAACTTGGCATCTCCTTTATTGGGGCTGGGTAGTAGCATTGGGGGCGTTTATAGGGTTTGTAGGAGTTGATCTATTTAAGCGGGGAGCAACAAAAATCAGACGTCTACGGCGTGCAAAAATAGGAGATGATCTCCAGCAGTGGAGTGATCTCCAAAGTCGAGCAAAGAATGCTTCCCTTGGAGCGTCATCTGGAGCGTCATGGCAAGAGATCAGTGAACTCTATGAGTTACTGACTGAGGCTGTATTTGATGAAATAGATAAAGTTTTTCAGGTTGGCGCGAGGGGGTTTTCTCGGGCCCAATTAGGAGATCTTCTGGTTCAAGAAAAAGGTCTTCCAGCACCTCTTTGGAGTCAAATCGTAGCACTATTGGAATATGCTGAAACGGTCCGATTTGCTAGCTCGCTCGGAAATAGCACGGAGTCAAGTGCTCGAAGTGATCTGATCAAGTGGGTCAGTGAGGCCGAACTCGTGGCGAAGAGCCTAAAAGCCTGTAGATCTTTTGATAGTCATTAGCTATGTTTATTCGTAGGGATTGGCATGGTGTCCGTCCCTCAATTGATAATCGGAAGCTAAGGAGACACACTCATGAGTATGGGTACAGGAGCGAAAGCTCGGTTTAATGCAATCAGGGATTTAAGTACACGCGTACCTCGAAAGTTTGATCCACCGAGGGATGAAAACGGTAAACGGCAAAGGGTTTCTGAGTTTTATGGTGTGAATACTTTTGATATCCATAAGATGAGAGAAAAGCTTCCAAAAGATATTTACACAAAATTAGTTTCAACTATTGATACGGGTAAGACATTAGATCGAGAGATTGCTAATGTGGTAGCGAATGCAATTAAGGAATGGGCTCTTGCTCGCGGAGTCACGCATTTCTGTCACTGGTTTCAACCACAGACGGGTTCTACAGCGGAAAAACACGATGCATTTATCAGTTTTGATGATAATGGCAGAACCCTTGAAAAATTTAGTGCCGCTCAATTGATCCAGAGTGAGCCAGATGCCTCGAGCTTTCCATCAGGAGGGATGCGTACGACATTCGAAGCTCGTGGTTATACGGCATGGGATCCATCCAGTCCTGTATTTATCATGGAACATGTGAATGGAAAGACGCTTTGCATTCCTTCTGTATTTATTAGTTATCATGGCCATGCTTTAGATGAGAAGACGGGCCTTCTGCGAAGTATGGAAGTATTATCCCATAAGGCCTGTGAACTTCTCGAAATTTTTGGAGGTACTGGCATCAAGAGAGTGGTTCCTACATTGGGTGTTGAACAGGAATATTTTTTGATTGATCGAGCTTTTTATAATTTACGAGCCGATTTGGTCATGTCAGGTCGAACTTTGATAGGGGGACAGCCACCTAAGGGCCAACAACTGGAAGATCATTATTTTGGAAGTATTCCTGCCAGAGTACAAGCCTTCATGTCTGAAATGGAATATGAGCTTTACAAACTCGGTGTCCCTGTCAAAACACGACATAACGAAGTAGCGCCGAATCAATTTGAAAGTGCTCCCATTTTTGAAGAAGCTAATATTGCAACTGATCATAATCAATTAACCATGGAGATCTTGAAAAAGGTATCTATGCGACACGGCTTTAGTGTCTTGCTTCATGAAAAGCCATTTGCTGGAATCAATGGAAGCGGTAAACATAATAACTGGTCGATGATGGTCACGGCCAGTAGTGCGGAGTTGAATGGCGAGAATTTACTGGACCCAGGAAAGACTCCTCAGCAGAATTTAAGATTCTTACTCGTATTAACGGGGATACTCAAGGGTGTTTATAAACATTCGGGTCTTTTAAGAGCCGGAATTGCCTCTTCTGGGAACGATCACAGACTGGGAGCAAACGAAGCACCTCCTGCAATTATTTCTGTCTTTTTAGGGGATCTATTAAATCGTATTTTGAATGAATTGGAGGAGGGGGCGGTATCAGGCATGAGCGCTGAAGCTGCAGTGATTCAATTGGGTATAAATAAATTACCCCAAGTGATGAAAGATAACACCGATCGGAATAGAACGTCACCCTTTGCTTTTACAGGAAATAAATTTGAATTTCGTGCAGTCGGTTCTTCTGCGTCTACTGCCTTTCCGGTAACCCTCTTGAATGCGGCTGTTGCAGATGGATTTTCTGAACTGATTGATTCTTTGAAGAAGAAGGGAAAAACTGCCAAGACAATGGAAGCAGTCATCCTTGAAGTGATTCGAGAAGGGATCAAGGAAACTCGTTCGATTCGATTTGAGGGAAATAATTACTCACAAGAATGGGTTAAAGAAGCAGCGCAAAGAAAATTGCCAAACCTTCGCAAAACACCAGAAGCACTTTTAGAGTTAGTCACTCCAAAATCGAAAGAAATGTTATCTCGATTGGAAATTTTTGCTGAATCTGAATTAGTTTCTAGATTTCATGTTCGATTAGAGCGTTATCTAAAAAATATGATGATTGAAGTCGATACCTTACGTGCAATGGTAGATACTCAAATTCTCCCTGCGGCGTTTGCTTATCACGGAACTTTGGTTCAGACAGTGGCTACCGCTAAGATGGCTGGCGTCATGGCTCCTCAGACGGATATGTTGAATAAAATTTCTGAATTGATCCATTCGTTAAGTACGAAGAGATCTAGCTTGGAGACTGCAATGAGTAAGGCAGAATCTTTAGCGAGTGAAGAAGCAAAGGCGAAGATGTTTTCGCTCGATATTTCAAATGTCATGACTGAAATTCGGGAGCTTTGTGATCAATTAGAATCAGTCATTTCTGATGATTATTGGCCACTTCCGAAATATCGGGAAATGCTATTTTTATCGTAAGAATGTGCTGTTATTAGCTGTTTTGGGTGTTCTTTATCATGCTGGAGATTTTCTTTGAAAACTTCCAGCATGATAGGGGCTTTATAATTCAATAAGATAAATAGTGTTTTAAAGACAAATTATATCATAACGAATTTTGAGTCTTTAGGTCGGTATATTTTGCTATTAGATTAAAATCACGATCTAAATGCCATACTGGTAATTTTTCTCGAATTGCAATAGCAGCAATAAGGCAATCGAATGATGAACGAATCGTAAATCCTTTTTTTCTACCCGATCTATAAATATCTGCCGCAAATAAATAAACATCTAAGGGAACAGGATCAGAAACTCGAGAGAGAGCCAGAAGACTGTCTTGGATAGTATGATAGGCTAAATCGTTCCGTATTCCTTGGAAAATTTCCTGTAGAATAGGTGGGCAAGTTACAATTGAAAATAACTGTTCAGAATTAATTCGAAAATTTTTATTTTTTCCTAATAAATCTATCCAAACGGAGGTATCAACTAAAATCATATTTTCGCTTTCTAAAAGGCATAAATTATTTTTTCTTTTTAGTACTGATAAGCTTATCCTCTCTCATTTCAGAAAGATTCCCTTCCCAAACTGATTTACCCATAAACTGAGAAAGTTGTCTGATCTTGACCATTCGGATAGCCTCTTCAAGTGCTTTATTCACAGTTGCCGAATAAGTCTTTTGCCCTAAAACTTGAGTGGCTTTTTCAAGAAGTTGTTCATCTAACACAAGATTTGTACGTTTCATGTGCATAGTATGCATGCTTAATCTTTATTAATCAACGGAATCAGAGTTATTTTCTTTTTTCTTGAGTCAATACCCATTTACGATAGGTCGTAAATGAGTCTTATCATGGCCTCTCACCTCGAAGAGCCGACGACCCTATCCTTAAACTTAAGTACAGTCTTCAATGCAAGAACAACGGAACCTACCGGTAGAGCGACGAAAAGAAAATGAAAGGGATTTTTCATCGGACATTGAGTACTTCGCGCACTATTAGCTGCGGTTGGTTCGCTTTTTGGAGATTTTGAAGACTTTTGAAAAGCCGCCTGCTTTTGGGTAAAAGGATTTCTTCCAAGGTGTTTTGCCTTTGCCATGACTATTTTAGACCTCCGGTTGAGCTTGGGAACAGCGGTTTAAGAGTTCCTTGGCAGCAGCCAAGTAATCGAGAGCACCGCGCGATGAACGATCATATTCTAAAACAGATTTTGCGTGGCCTGAGCTTTCGGCGACTGCTGCGTTGTCATGGATCGCTCCATCAAAAAGTGTCTCACCGAGTTCTTCCTTTAACGCTAGAATCACTTCTTGAGTGAGCTTGCGGCGGTGAGAGACTTGGGTAGGTAGGACACCAATAATAGAAATCTTCGGGTTCCAGCGGTCTCGAATATCGTGAATCGCTTCACGGATTTTAACGATTCCTTCCAGACTAAAGAATTCGGGTTGAACTGGAATCAAGACGTGATCGCTTGCGCAGAGTGCATTGAGAGTGAGTAAATTTAAGCTGGGAGGAGTATCAATTACAATAAAATCGTAATCATGGCGAATCGTATTCAGAAAACGAGCCAAGACGACTTCGCGATCAGGCCGAGTAAAAAGGTAATATTCTACTCCGGCTAAAGCTTTGTCAGAGGCAATTAAATCGACTCCCGAGGTCGTTTTTGTAATGAAAAGATGACGTCCATTTTTGTCCAACGGGCGTTTTGCAAGGTAGATTTCATCTAGAGTGTGGAGGCTTTCGTAGGGCGGTTCGCCAGGCGAGACGCCTAAATAGCTGGTGAGATTAGCCTGAGGGTCTCCATCTACGAGCAGTACACGTTTTCCTGCTTTTGCGAGGGCCACGCCCAGATTCATTGTTGTAGTAGTTTTGCCTACGCCACCTTTTTGGTTGGCAATCGTGATGATTTTCGCGTCTTTTTGTAAAGATGGCTGCAAATGGGATGGCAAGTGTACTTGTGACTGCGGTGAGGTTTGAGATGACCTATGATGAGTTTTTTTGCTTTTTTCCACGTTCACCTCGCTTCAGAAACTTAGCGAAGCTACCCAAAATGTCAATAGGATAAAAACTGGCCTTTTCCTTCGTTAAAAAGAGACCTAGGAACCCTTCGTAAAATCAGCGCCAGAGTTTGACGCATATTTTGATGTAGATTTCTCAATAAGACTATCGGGAATGAAATTTTTTCAACCCATCAATAATGAACATCCTCATCAGGACTTGATAGGGAACTCCGCGTTCATCAGCCAGGCTCTTGAGTTCACGGACGGTCTCCTTTTCAAGAGCGATACTTGTTGGGAGTTTTCTACTGTTTTTTAGCCGCTTTGCTGCATCAAGAAGTTTTTTTTCATTAAATTGAGAATCACCTTCATACTCCTTAAGAGATTTCACGTAAGTACGCTTCATAATAAATCCTCTCCTTCTGGCTAGCTGGGCGAGCGCTAATAGCTCTCACCTTTTGATTGCGTAAAGTGAATGCAATCATCAGTAACCTATCATTGTCGGTTATCGCCACAATCCCATAAGTTTCTTCATTTTTCTTTGGCTTGATCTGAATTCCAAGAGGAACTGCTTTTCGAAGACGAAATGCCTGTTCGATTTCAAGAATGGTGACGCAGTGTTTGTTTGCGTTTTTAGTTGAATTCCCAGCATCCCAATCAAATTCAAAAAAGGACGTTTCAAGTAACCAGAGCAAGAGCCATTCTATGAATTCAAATTGAGCCATAAGTATCAAGTATAGTGTATTACACTATACTTGAGGAGTCAAATTGAGCATTTTCCTTAATAAATAGGCTATCGCGCCAGTGCTCGTCGTAAGCCCAGGATAAAAACTTAGCTAATTTAGTTAAATTTTTAAAAATATTCGGCATAGAAGCCATTAGAAAGTTTAGGATGGCCATACGCTCTCCCTTCTTGACGGGAGTGACCTAGTTATGGCTAATGTGTACTCAAATGAGTTTAAGCCAAGCAGTTCAGACATGGTACCAGCGAAAGATCATTGAAAGATCCCTTTTGGGGCAGGTTTTGCGCAAGATGAGGAGATTTTATTTAGGCACTTTCAAGCCCGAATATATCAAAAAGGCGATTGAGGAAACCCGCGAAGGGGAATGTCATCGTTGTGGTTTGTGCTGTGAGTTGATTTATAAGTGCCCCTTTTTAGGGCGTGATAATCAGAATTTACCTTATTGCCGTGTGTATGGTGATCTGCGGCCCGCTAATTGTCGTAACTACCCTTTTGATGCACAGGATGCAGAAATTGATACGTGCGGGTATACTTTTAAACCTGCTCCAAAACCGGCTGTACCTCCGGTCAAACAACTTCAAGGTTAATCTCTATGGAGCGAGTGAGAGGCATTCAATCTTTATCTCATTCTGTTTCTAACCCTGTTGTAACTATTGGTAATTTCGATGGAGTCCATTTAGGGCATCAGAAAATCATTCAGCTAGCCATAGAGAAAGCCCGAATGCGGCAAGGTCAGTGTGTGGCTTATACCTTTCGACCTCATCCTCAAGCGGCCCTTAGACCGGCCAATTCGCTTCAGCTGCTCTCTACTTATGATGAAAAATTAGATATTCTGGAACGACTAGGCGTGGATATTACTGTAGAAGAACCCTTTAGTCGCGAATTCTCGACCATTGAGCCTGAGCAGTTTTTCAATGATGTACTCATGAGGCAGTTGAGTGCGGAAGTGATTGTAGTCGGTTATGATTTTGGATTTGGAAAAGAGCGCCATGGGCATTTAGAGGCGATGGCAACCTTTTGTAAAAATGCACGTGTTGAACTCATTGTGGTTGAGCCTCAAAGAGTTCAGGGTGAAGTCGTTTCTAGTTCGAAGATTCGACAGCATTTACTTGCAGGCAAGCTGCACGAAGCGCATCTGTTATTAGGGCGCAGATTTTTCTACCGAGGCGTCGTCATAAAAGGCGAGGGTAGAGGTAGAAAGATTGGATTTCCTACGGCTAATTTGAAAATTGAGAATAAGCTCACTCTTCCTTATGGAGTTTATGCAAGTTTCGCAGTCCTAGCAGGTAAGCACTACCCAAGTGTGACCAATGTGGGTGTGCGCCCCACCTTTCAGTTAGAAGGGCATGAGCTCCCAGCATTAGTTGAAACTCATTTATTAGATACCACAATCGATTTGTACGGAACCACAATGGAAGTGGAGTTCCTGTCTCGATTGCGCGATGAGAAGAAGTTTTCTGGCGTAGAAGAACTGAAAGAGCAAATTGCCAAAGATATTTTGATCGCGCGAAAGCAGTTTGTACAAACTATTCCATAAGAAGAGTTTGGGCCGTTTGACCAAAATGCAGCCTAATGCATTTTAGTCGTGACTTTTTTGCAATTGAGTGCATTTTAGTCAATATGGTTCATTTGGAAACAATAGAAAGAACTATTACAGGCCAGCTTAAGTTGGACTTGAGCAAGAAGATTGTCCTGCTTTCAGGTCCTAGGCAGGTAGGCAAAACTTATCTATCTCAGAGGCTGTTTCCTGAAAATTTCGAATATCTTAATTTTGATCGTAAACAAGACCGCTCCATTATCTTGGCAGAAGGGTGGAGTCGCAATCGAGACTTGGTCATCTTTGATGAAATTCACAAGATGAAGGTTTGGAAAAGATGGATCAAAGGAATCTATGACACAGAAAAAATCCCACCCCGGTTGCTAGCCACTGGATCTGCGCGTTTAGATATATTTCGAAGGGGGGGTGATTCTCTTGCGGGTCGTCATCATCTCTATAGGCTTCACCCTTTGAGTGTTGCTGAGATGAAGGGTCACTTACCGTCTGAAGAAGTTCTTTCTCTTTTGCTTCAACGTGGAGGATTTCCGGAGCCTTTTTTAAGCCAATCAGAAATTGAGGCAAATCGATGGAGAAAAAGTCATCTAGATCGGATTTTGCGGGAAGATCTTTTGGATCTTGAAAAAGTGCGAGAATTAAAACAGCTAGAAATCTTGGTTGATCTTTTGAGCGAAAGAGTGGGCAGTACGGTTTCTTATGCTTCACTTGCAAAAGACATTGAAGTCTCTCCTCATACTATAAAAAAGTGGGTTCAGGTTCTGGAAAATCTTTTCGTCATTTTTGTAGTGACCCCCTATTCTAAGAATATTGCGAGGTCGATATTAAAGGAACCCAAGATCTATTTTTTTGATACCGGAAGAGTTAAGCCTGATCCAGGGGCACGGTTTGAAAACTTAGTCGCCTGTTCATTGTTAAAACGTCAGCATTATTTAGAGGATTGCAAAGGCGAGACGCTTCACCTTCATTATCTAAAAGATAAAGAAAAAAAAGAAGTCGATTTTCTAACGATTCGAAATAAAACCGTTGAATATCTTATTGAAACTAAGCTTTCTGACGGAGAAATATCTCCGCATTTGCAATATTTCACTGACCGAATTCAACCTCTCCATAGCATTCAGCTCGTGCGTAATTTACATCGAGAGCAGAGTCGAAAGAACATTCAAATTCTTCAGGCGAGTAAGTGGCTTGAGTCGTTGGAGAGCTAGTGGGTCAGATGGCTCGGGGATGGCCAATTTTGTTGTCTGATTCTAAAAGCGAGCAGAAAGGATTGGCACTGAAAAGGCAATCCTAGTCAGTCATGGAGGGAATTCAATCATGGCTGCTGCTAGAAAAGAAGCACTTCGAACCCTAACACAAAAAGAACATCAAGCTCTAGAGCATTTGACCCACTCTTCGGCAGAACCCGCTTATCGAGTTGCGTGGGCTAAAGAACTCTTGGCAGTGGAGGCGGGACTTTCTTACTCCGAGGCTGCACAAGCAGCAGGAAGGAGATCGAATGACGCCGTCTCTTACCTGGTCTTTCGCTTTAATCGAATGGGAATGACGGCGCTCAATCTCCGCCATGGAGGTGGGAATCCTATTCAGTATGGAGCGTCTGAACAAGAAAAGATTTTGAAGCGATTTAAAACTCCTCCAGATAGAGAGCAAGATGGGACTGCGACCTGGTCCTTAAATACTCTTCAAGTGGCACTCAAAAGAAGAGATCAATTAGTTGTGAGTACTTCCATTATTTGGAAAACTCTTCACGAGAATGGATATTCTTGGCAGCATAATAGAACTTGGGTAGATACTGGTAAAACAATGCGGATGCACAAAGACGGCCCTGTTGAAGTTAAAGATATTGATCGAGTTGCTAAAAAAAAATTATCGAGACGGCGTACTCGGAAGCCAGTAAGTTGGGCTTAGATTTGTGGTGTGAAGATGAGGCTGGCCCTTTTCAAGCGATCCCACAACCTGGCCGCAGCTGGCAATTGGAGTCCCATCCAGCCAGAATTCCTCATGAATATATCCGAGGTGGAACGGCAAAGGTGTTGACTTTGTTTCATCCTCAAGATGGGAAAATAAGAATTAAGGGAGTGGAAAGCTGCACCAATGCAGTAATGCATCCCTGGATGAAGACGCAATTCACGGCAATTCTTAAGCACTCTCCTGTTACTCCTGAACAAAAAAAGCAACAACACATGTCCCAAATCCAGCGCAATGCGATCTGGGAGCGCTGGCAAGACGGACTTCAAATCAAGTTTACTCTACCTGAGAAACTACCGCCTCTTCGGATATTACTGATTCTGGATAATCTCTCAGGCCACAAAACACCGGAAATGGTTCTCTGGTGGGTCTACCATGGAGTCATGCCCATCTACACGCCGATTAGTGGGTCCTGGCTGAATATGGCTGAATCAATTCAGAATATACTGAAAGCCCGTGCTTTAGCTGGAGCAATTCCAAAAAGTCCTCAGGATTTGATCGATTACTTTGAACAAGTGGCGCATGCCTGGAACCACAATCCTACTCCATTTGTTTGGGGCGGAAAAAGAGCAATCCGAAGACAACGATCCCGAGAACGCCGTCATGCTTTATCAGGTTCTGGTGCCACTTCGAAATTGCCGATCAGTAGAAGCCGCTCGAAGGGTTGCCTGCTTCAATGGCCATCCCCGAGCCATCTGACCCACTAGTTGAATATTTCATCGAGAATGGCCACGCGATTTCCTCATTTTATTAAGATCGCCTTTAAAAAAACCACTTCCCAGCATGTTCGCCATAGAGAGTCTCCTAGCTCTTGCAATATAAGCATCTAAGGCCTTATCCAAGAGATCTTTTAAAGTAGAAGCACCAGAAAGCTTCTTTGCTAATTTCACTTTATCTTCATTAAGTTCTATAGATCTTTTCATTATTCTTCAGGCTGGATTACCTTTGGTAAATTTCTCGCCTATGTCCTATTTTGACTAAGAGTACTACCAGTTGCTTATCTTGGATTTGATAGACAATGCGATAATCACCGGATCTAATTCGATACAGGTCATCTTCTCCTGCGAGCTTTTCAGCTCCATGATGTCTAGGGTTTTTGGCAAGAGCATCAATTTTTGGACGTAATTGCTTTTGAATAGGCTTATCTAATTTTTTAAAATCTTTTTCTGCTCTAGGTGCAAATACAATAGTATAAGCCATGGGAGTGCTTATAGGCCCATTTCATTTTTAAGTTTCGTCCAAGCCTTGGTTCCCTTTGTTTTTGTCTCTTTAAGGGCTTCGCGTGCTTCAGAGAGGTCCATTTTATTTTCAATCTCCTGTAACAATTCCAGGTCTTCTACAGGAACTACAGCAGCTAGATTCTTTCCTCGACGAGTAATGATAACTCTCTCTTTTCCAAAAGCCACTCGGTTAACTACTTCGGCAAAGTCACTTCTCATTTTGGCAGCAGATAGATTATTCATATTGACCTCAATTGTACGTTCCGTACTTTATGTACTAATTGTACAATAATCGGCATTTCTTGTAAAGTCCTTGATTTCTAATGCTGTGATTCAGACACGAACTTACAAAATCACAAAGAAATTCAACCATTTCTGGTGATGGCCAGCAATTCCCCTATGATATAAGCCCCTGAAGTATGGGGTTCGGATCGTGGCAGCCTACGCAGAGGAAATGATACTCAAGCTTAATGGTCATTTTGAAAAAATGCCGGAACACAGAGTAGCGCAAGCATTTCTTGACCTGTACTTTTAATAGCTTTACAAATAGGAATGATCCTCAAGGTCATTATCAGCAAACAAGCAGGGAAAGAACTTCAGAAGCTACAGAAGCTACAGAAGCTACAGAAGCTACAGAAGCTACAGTAGCCTGATTGCATCCGCTATGAGTGATTGTACATGTTAAATAAACCGAATTCGTCGGAAATATGTCCTCCAGGATACTATGCCGTTAAGGGCCATGAGCGAGTTTGCCATTCTGGCGCACGAACGTGGGTAGAGGCTCATCGTCGTCGGAGGATAAGATTTGGAGCAGGGCTCTTAAAAGAAAATTTATTGTATCTCTACTGGCAGTCAAAGAAAAAGTATCCACCACTCAAATCAATCGCAGGCTTCAAAGACAAAGGTGTAGATTTCGATACGGCAATTCAATTTTGGTTAGAGTATTGGAAAAATCAGGATCTTTCATTTCCAAATATTGACCCCCTTATTATAAAGGCATTGATTGCGGTTGAGTCGCGTTTTGAACCGGAGATTCACACAAAATCGAAAAAAAGCACTGCTCACGGGCTGATGCAGATAACAAGTCAGGCACGACGTGTACTTGCGGGCGTATCTGATTCAAAAGGCTGGCAGGAAGCAAGATCAAATCTCATTAGCGTAACTGAAGGAGATATTTCAGATCCTGTCGCAAACATTGGTACCGGAATTCGCTGGTTGGCTCACAAATACTCTAAAATTCCAAAAGCTGCCGAAAAAAGTATCAAAAATATGCTCAAAAATTATCATTCGTGGGACGAAGAGGGAGCCCAATATGCAAAAAAAATTTTGGAACTTTACAACAAGTCAAGATAGTCTCTTCTCTTCACTGAATGTCTTTATTGTAGTTCTCTTACTCCTTAGCGCTGAATGTCTTGCAGCTAACGGTGAAATGCCTGTAGACGACGTTGACCTTAATCTGCCAGATGGTCGGAGCCTTCATTTGAAGAGAATTGGAGATCATCGGCAGCTTCTTACAATAGAGAAAGGTACCGACACTCACAAAAACATCCTTTGGAAAAAAGAATTTGAAGAAGAGTTTGACCGACTTTGGGATTGGGCTTTTTTCGTTCCAATTAAACCCAAAAGGTACGTGGCTGATATCAACAACGATGGTTTTCCTGAAATTGGGATAGCAACTTGGGACGGAGGCAATAATATCGACAATCGATATGCACTTGTTTTTTCGGTTAAAGGCAATAAACTAGTCTACGTTGACCGAAGGAGATTTAACCTAGAATATGGAGAGAGTATCTATCCGTAGTTCGGGATGGATTAGATATCGGTTACCGGCAGCATTACCATCGAGTGAGGTTGAGCCGGGCTTCTCGATTTTTTAAGAATTTAGACAAAAAAAGGACCTCCTCCGTCTATGGAGTGACGAAGTATCCACTCATCAGCATGCATTATCAGCTAACTGAGACGCTATACTTTATTCATTCTTGCACTATCCTGCCAATTTCTTCCAACCTTTTCCAAGCCAGGTCAAAATCAAAATCATCATAATCCACCGGCCGCAGTACTGGCCTTAAGGCCGCTTCAATCTGACCTCGTAGCTCTTTCTTAATTCAGACAGATCAATCATTCCGTTACCTGGAACAGTAAGCTTCTGTCTTACCAATGCAAGCAAGTTCTGGCTCTCTGGATAGAGCTTTGCAGTCCTAATCCCATAATCTAAGTCGAATAGATCCCGAATCGCAGGTGTCCGTCGTGAAAGCGCCGCACGTAGTTTTTCTGCATAGGCCTCATCCCTGGAGAGGCAGATCACTTCAAAACTAGGCAGGAGGGGCTCCGACCTAAATGGATTTTGAACCAGAGTATGAGCTAATCCATTAGTCCAATTTCAAACTGAATTTTTCCAGGAAAGGGGGCCACGGTCGATTGATAAGAAAATTCTGCGTTATATTGGGCCGACCCATTTGATCCTATAAGAGCCTTTTCGACAGCTAAGTCTGGAATAAATTTTGGAAGGCGATCTACAAAAGCTTTAAGTGGTTTAGCTGCATTGCTCCTGACAGTTCTCGACGCTTTAGGATGAACAGAGATAGAAAAATCCAGATCTTTACTTAATCGATAAAATCCAGCATGAATTTTGTTGAGGGCAGTACCGCCCTTAAAGACCAAGGGATGGTCTTTAGATTTAAAAAGTGCTTGAACAATCATTCCTGACTGGCTCAGAGCTGTTAAAACATGGGCCTCTTGTTGAGGAGAAAATCCGAGGGCCTTCATCAAGTCTCGAGTTCGAACGATTTCAATTCCCATGGTTTGGACCCAGGAAAAAAAGCGTGCTTCAAGTGGACTCAGAGAGGTTTTTTGTCGTTGCATTCTATTTCATTCTATTTCTATTTATTAGAAATTGGAAGAGATACAATACAAAAACAAAGCCGAGTCTAAATAATTCTCCCTAAGGGAGAAATCCCTAAAACGTAACCTATTTTCTAAAGAACTACTTCATTTAAGTGAATTTTGAGCCCAAATTACTTGCCCACTTACATCAGTATAAGTAAGGAGCCTCGATCTATTAATTTCCGCTCAGTTCAGTTTTAGAATCGCAACTCCATCTTGCCCGTTGCTTTGGATATGATTTGTTCCACCCCATCCGGCCAGTCCTCCATAGCCGAAGGAACCTAGGCCGTAAGTGTTGACAAGATTTAAATTATAATACGATTCGGGGTGGGGAAAGGGATCGCCGCTGACACCCATAGGGACACATACCGTCCCTGAATTCACAACGGGTGAGGATTCGCGGTCACTCGGTGTGGTAGCTGGAGAATGAATGACTGTAGGAGTTATATTAGAACCGTCTGAGCAAGGATTGGTGATTCCAGTCCAATTTGGACAGTGCCAATAGATGGGTGCGCGGGAAAAAACATAGGGATTACTATTTTGATTATATTCAGAGTAACCCCCATAAGCCTTTCCAGCTTCCACTATGATTGTTTCGATAATGCTGCTATTTGAGGTGATCCAAATTCGAGCATCTTCTCCCCATTGAGCCACTGAATTCCATCCCATGATCCCCCCGGTTCCCACTTGCACTTGAATTCCATCTCCGGGCAGCAAATTGATTTGGCCTTGGTAAAATGCGCCATCGCCTCCCTTATATCCTGGATTATTTCCTTGGCAGGCCCCCCCACCTTGGGAGCCACCTCCTCCTGCAGCTTGGACTTGAACGGTAGCAGTGACTGAAGTTCCATAAGTATTGAGAAAGCCATTGGAGGTACCGGCTGGGATGATGATGACCTGTCCTAATGTAGGTGGAGCTGTCGCTTGTCCGCATTTTTGAATATGATTGGTATTATCTACAACTACAGTGAGATTAACGGTTTTTGTGATCGAATTATTTCCATAAGACAGACTGGTGCCCGCAGCACTTTTCGTAGCTTGTACCGTTAAGGCTGCCTGGCAAGTCGTGTTAGGTAAACAATTCGTGCCCGGAACAATGGCGAGTGTGATGGATGAAAGGGTAAAGAGTCCGGCTCTGGATTGGTCATTTTGAAAAAGCCAGGACCCGTTCGGAAGTTTGAGTCCATTGAGAGAGGTTGAGCTTCCATTCTGCGGGAGTAAAGGAGTGGGGTCCGATGTTGTCCCAGTCAACATGCTAGTGCAGGTTGTTGGATCTGCTTGCATGGCTTGAACCAAGGACATGAGGTTTGAAAATTCACCTAAAGTTTGAAGGTTTTTTTGGGCCTTGCCGCCACTTGTCGTGAGTTGAGTAATCGCTAATGCAATCATGGTGGTGATTCCCAGCGCGATCATCACGCTGATTAAGGATTGGCCACTCACTCCGGTATGATTCTTTTTTTTGTTTATAGACATTATTTATATATTATAGAGTGAGCGAAGATTTAATAAAATAATTTTAATTGAGTAACTATCAAATGTGAGTCAAGAAAGCCCATAGCTTGCCATGTTATTGAAGACTACAACAGGTAACAAACACTTGTGCAGGGTTCATATTCCACTTGCTGCCAACAGTGGTGCCGCAGCTCCCCATCCATCCAATTGGAGTTCCTGACCCAGGATTACCGAGTTTAGCTATTGATGTGTTACTGTAGTAGGGGCCACTATACTCTACTGAGATAGGGGGATTATTCGATGCTTTACAGTCAACCCCTCCTGCTATTGCTATGTCTGTAATAGTGTTGCACTTGACATATTGCAAGCCTCCATTGTCGCACATTCTATTGTTACCCAGATACCATGAGTTAGCAAAGCAATTGCCAGTTCCATAAATCGCTCCTTGGGATTGCCACCTGTTTTCATAGCAACGAAACGGCACATTTCCGCTGGTGCCTGTCAATATAGCAGGGGAAAGATAACTAGGAGAGCCACTGGTTCCAAACATGGCAGGGCCATTTACTGCAAGAGTTCTCGCCGGCGTGCTCCACTGGGTTGTTGTCCCCATACTGACGGTGCCATTCATCAACACACCGGCGCTATTTCCAATATTCAGTTGACTGTTATTTCCGTTTGTCGCTACAGCATCTATCGTTGCTCCGGATGCTCCGGGTATGATGCGAAACATTGTATTCGTAGAGTTCACGGCTAGAGAAGCACTGTCTCCAATCCAAAGTTGCCTGTTACCCCCGCGATTGACTCCCAAAACAAGAGCAATACCGTCCGATGAGGTCCAACCTGGACTATAAAATTCCTGCCCCGAAAGAAGGAGTCGAGGGGAAATTTGTGCAGCACTAAAAAGCTCGAGTTCCGCACGAGTAGGGGTTGTTTGTCCGATGCCGACATTACCTCCATTTGCCATAAACAGCACGGAATTGCTAGTGTCGTTTCGAATATTCCAGCCTGCAGATCCAAAATTAGTATACATCACATTATCATTCCATCGTGGCCACATCCAACTTTCTATAGTGCCACTTGAATTCTTTGCCTGGAGGGAGTTCCCATTTTCTTGGAGAATGGATCCATTCACTTCCAATAGTGCTCCAGGTGCTGTCGTCCCGATGCCGACGTTGCCAGAGGTTCGGGCAATCGCCATATTAGTCCGATTTAACTGAGAAGCGCCGTTATTACTTTTGAGTTGGAGCGTGTCCGATGGAGCATCATAAGCCAAGCCAACTGCAGTCCATGGTCCAGAGCTAGAGCCGTTAAAGAAGCTGAAAGCTCCATCACTTATTTCCAATGCATTATTAGGACTTGTTGTTCCAATACCAACGTTAATGGTAGGTGAAACCGGATAAATATTTTGAGTAGTGGGGTTTTGCAGCCAAAGAGAACTTCCGTTCCCAGAGCATCCTATAATTGCGTAATTAGCGCTGGGATTCAGCGTGACTGAAAGCGAAAAATCATGGGAGAGATTTTGAACACCTACCGCTCCACCGCCTCCCACTACTTTTTGGGCAGCCAGGTGGAGGTTTAATTGATACATATTCGCAGTTGGAAGACTGGTGATAGAAGTAAAAGCAAACTGGGTGACCGTGAGATTAGCAGAGTAATAACCGTTGGGTACAATCATTGCTCCGGTGCTACCATTGGTGGTCCAAGGCATCATGTTTGGGGGAGAATTGATTGTTCCTGGTGAAGGAAGAGTGCCAAATGAGAAATTACTAAAAGCACTTGCGCAGTTCGTGGACTGATTCAGAATTCCTTGAATTGCGGTGACCAGAGAAGTAAAGTCCGCAGTACTCCGAGTGCTGGCCACAGTGCGATTCATATATTGTGAAAATTGAGTGAGAGCTAACAAGAGCCCCATCATGATAGACCCGGCGATCATGACTTCAAGCAAAGTCATGCCTTGGTGATCATAAAGAAATTCAGGGCTCATGCTGGATGGATCGATGGGTTTAGAGTACTTTTTCATATATTATTTATTATTTTAATATCTAATTATAATTCATAGCAATCGAAGAGTTCGTGTCAAATGTTTGGCTGAACCCATTTAAGATGATTGAGTTCAATTGACAATATCCGCTCCTGAGGTGACTATTAATAGAGATTCAAGGATGAATCATTTATTTAAAGTAAGGAAGCTATGTCACGGCAGCTTGCCGAAATATTAGTTAAAGAAAAAATCATTACCCTACCCCAATTCGCAGAAGCTACGGATGCGGCGAAGGGGGGTAAGAGCTATATTCGGTTTTTGATTGAAAAGAAGTATATTGCTGAAACCAAGTTGCTTTATTTTCTGAGTCAAAGATTTGGCTTGCCCAGTGTGAACTTAGCTAAATTTGAAATTAATCCTGCAGTCATTAAATTAATTCCAGCTGACCTTGTCAAAAAGAATCAAGCCATTCCTGTCCAAGTCAATCAAGGTACTTTGGTGATGGCGGTTTGTGATCCTACTTTTGTCTCTGGTTTTGAGAGTCTTAAATTTATTTTGAAATTGAATATAGAGCCTGTCATTACCTCTTTTTCTGCATTCGATGCAGCGTACGCCAAATATTATACTGGAGCAGCTTCTCTTGGGGCTGCGATAGATACCTATCAAAAAGATAATGAAGGTAAAGTAGCAGAAACCTTAGGGTTGGAGTTAGTTCAGGTCCATGAAATTGAGACTGGCACTTCTGATCAAGATGCACCGGTCATTCAATTAGTGAACGGTATTTTGAGTGAAGGGATTCGACGAATGGCGAGTGACATTCATGTCGAGCCTTATGAGAAAAGGTTTCGAATTCGAATGCGTATCGATGGTGTACTCAGTGAAATTGCTCAAGCTCCCATTGAGATGAAAAGAGCCGTGATTGCCCGTTTCAAAATTATGTCTCGAATGGATATTGCTGAAACTCGCGTACCTCAAGATGGCCGAATCAAGTTGAAGTTGGGCGGTTCTGAAGTCGATTTTCGTGTGAACTCTATGCCGACTCTCTTTGGAGAAAAAATTGTTCTTCGTATGTTGAGTAAAGGCAATCTTCAATTGGATCTTTTAAAGCTGGGCTTTGAAGCAAAGCAGTTAGAAGTATTTAAAAAGGGAATTTACTCACCCAATGGCTTGGTTCTAGTTACGGGTCCAACAGGAAGTGGTAAGACGACTACGCTTTACTCCGCATTATCTGAGTTGAACCAAATTACAGATAATTTATCAACGGCGGAAGATCCTGTTGAATATAATTTAGAGGGAATTAATCAGGTTCAGGTCCATAAAGAGATCGGATTAACATTTGCTAACGTTCTTCGAGCACTTTTACGTCAAGATCCAGATACCATTTTAGTAGGGGAAATCCGGGATTATGAAACAGCGGAAGTAGCGGTTCAAGCCGCCCTTACCGGCCATTTAGTTTTGTCTACTCTTCATACAAACGATGCGCCCAGTACTATTACACGTCTTATGAATATGGGACTTGAGCCTTTTTTAGTGGTCGCATCGGTAAATACCATAGTGGGACAACGCTTACTTCGAAAGATTTGTACGTTCTGTAAAATAGAGCAGCCGATCCCAAAGGAAAAACTCATTGGACTGGGAATCAGTCGTGAGGAAGCTGAGAAAATGAAATGTCTCAAAGGAGACGGTTGTCAGAAGTGTAATAAGACAGGTTACAAAGGGCGGGTTGCGATTTACGAAGTCCTCGATTTTAGTCAGACTTTAAAAGAGATGGTTTTACGAGGAGAGAGTGTCATTGAGCTAAGAAAACAAGCGATCGTAGAAGGAATGAAGACTCTTCGAATGGCTGCTCTGAGTAAAGTCGCAGAAGGTTTAACGAGCTTGGAAGAAGCACTTTCGATCACGATGGAGAATTAAAATGGCTAAAGTAGCATTGCCCGTATTGCTCAAGACTATGGTGGATCAGGATGCTTCCGATCTGCATATCACCCAAGGAGTGCCTCCTGAATTTCGAATTCAGGGAAAGATGGTGAAGGTCAAGATGGACGCTCTGGCTGCCCAAGACACCAAGGAGCTTTGTTACTCAGTTTTAACGGATCAGCAAAAAGCTGAATTTGAAAAAAATTTAGATATCGACTTTTCTTTCGGAATTAAAGATGTGGCGCGATTTCGAGGAAATCTATTCTATCAGCGTGGAAACGTCGCAGGAGTTTTTCGAAGAATTCCTCTCACAATTCCGGAGTTTGATGCTCTTAAGCTCCCTCAAATTTTGAAAAAACTCATTCGTCGGCCTAATGGTCTGATTCTTGTTACGGGACCTACGGGAAGTGGTAAGTCAACTTCTCTGGCTGCGATGCTCGATTTGCTCAATCGTGAAGATTATGGGCACATGATGACGATTGAAGATCCTATCGAGTTTGTTCATCCTCATAAAAACTGTATTGTGAATCAACGAGAAGTGGGAGTAGACACTAAAAACTTTGCTTCAGCACTCAAGCGCCTTTTGCGTCAAGATCCTGATTTTATTTTGGTGGGAGAGTTAAGAGATGCAGAAACGATTGAAATGGCTTTGACCATGGCGGAGACGGGGCATTTAGTTTTTGCGACACTTCATACGAATAGTGCGATTCAATCGATTAATCGTATTCTTAATGTATTTCCTCCTCATCAACAAACTCAAATTCGACAAGTACTTGCATTTACTTTAGTCGGAGTGCTCTCTCAACAACTCATTCCAAAAAGTTTTCAACCTGGACGTAGTATGGCTTGTGAAATTCTGATTCCCAATATGGGCATACGAAGTTTGATTCGGGAAGATAAAATTCATCAAATTTATTCATCTATGCAAACAGGTCAAGATGAATCTGGAATGCAAACCATGAATCAACATCTTACTATGCTTGTCAAAAATGGGGAATTGTCAAAGGCCGATGCCATTGAGCATAGCTTTATGCCTGACGAGCTAATCAAAATGTTAGTACCGGTCCAAGAAAAGCGCCCAGGTGCATAGTTTCGAGTGCAGAGTGAGGAAGAAATATGCCAGATTTTCAATATCAAGGAGTGGATAAAGCAGGAAAACGAGTAGAAGGAAAACTGAGCGTTCCCAATGAAGGGGAGCTTCGGATGGCTTTGCGAGGGCAAGGGATTCGTCCGATTCGTGTGACTAAAGTAGGTGCTCTGAATACCAGTATTTCTAGCTTATTTGGACCAGGTGGAAGCGTACCCCTTGAAGTTTTGTTGACGTTTACACGTCAGCTTCATATTTTGATTAGTTCAGGAATTCCCTTAGTGCAAGGTCTTGAAATTTTAACAGATCAAGCTGGAAATGCGACTCTTAAAAGTGTTGTCATTGCAGTTAAGGAAAAAGTTTCTCAAGGTGCATTTTTATGGGAGTCATTAAGCGCCTATCCTCTGATATTTCCAAAAATCTATATTTCTCTGGTCCGTGCCGGAGAAGTCTCAGGGTCTATTGATCAAATGCTGAAGAGACTCGGTCGATATTTGGAAGATGCGGATCGACTTAAAAAAATGCTCAAAAGTGCCATGATGTATCCTCTTGTGGTGATTTCCATCGGAATTGGTGTGATTTCGTTGTTATTAGTTTTTGTGATTCCAAAATTTGAGGACATGTTGAAGTCGAGTGGACAGGAGCTACCTCTTCCGACTCAATTAGTGATCAATATGTCCCACTTTGTTATTAATAATATTGTCTATATTTTAGGGACAGTGATCACTACAAGTTATTTAGTGATTCGATACTTTAAATCGGATGAAGGTCGAGCCTTTCGAGATCGAGCTCTTTTTCGGATGCCTCTCTTCGGCCCGCTGATGCAAAAATCTGGAGTTGCGCGATTTTCCAGAACGATGCAAACTTTGCTCGTTGCTGGAGTGAACTTGATTGATGCCGTGGATATTTGTAAAGCGACCATAGATAACGCCGTATTAGAAGAGGCGGTCACTAAAATTCGCTCGGAAATTGAGTCTGGGAAGACCTTAGGAAACGTGATTGGCAAGCTGAACGTTTTTCCGGTGATGGCTGTTCAGATGATTAGTGTCGGTGAATCGACGGGAAATCTGGATAAGATGTTAGAAAAGGTAGCGGACTTTTTTGAAGCTGAAGTCGAGACCCTCGTAGCGGGACTCACTAAACTCATCGAGCCGATTGTGTTAGTCGTCTTAGGCGCAATGGTAGGTGGAATGTTGATTTCTATGTATCTCCCCATCTTCAAAATGGCTGGTGGGGTGTCAGAGTAGTGCCAACCATTTCTATTAAGAAGTAATATTAAAGACCGGGAGTTACATTTGCTAGTTGGCCTTGGTCAGTCAGAGTCCATTGATCATATAATGTTGAGTTGCTAGAAATTTGTCCACCCGCTCCAGCAGTGAATGAAGTTCGAGTGAATGCAGTCGTAGGCAGGTTCCCGTTTACGGCGACGACGCCTCCTGCGCTATTTGTGGCCAGGTATTGTACATACGGAGAAGGGTAACTCGAAAAATAGGGTGAAGTGGCTGCCAGCGGCTGACAAGCCACGCCTGAAGTAGCCGTCTGAACTATATTGGGATCCCAGGTATATAAACAAGTAGCCGCTAAACCTGCAGGGCCACAGGAGGCGCCGGTCACAGCTGCTTGAAATCCTATCATATAATATCGCTTAATATTGTCAGGAATATAGCCAATATCGTTTAGACAAAGTGAATAAGAATTCACCTCAACGGAGTAGGCTTTTTCAGTAGTGGCAATCCCTGAGAGTGCGACTTTTGCTTCGGATTGGCGAGCACGGGATTGAAATTTTTGATAGTTGGGGATGGCAACCGAGGCCAAGATCCCAATGATTGTAACCACAATCATGAGTTCGATGAGAGTAAAGCCTTGGTTATTCAAATCATCTCTATTAGAAATGGGATTAAATACCAGGAGTCACATTTGCTAATTGGCCTTGGTTATTCAGAGTCCATTGATCAAATACTGCTGTATTGCTAGAAACTTGTCCCACCGCTCCAGCGCTGAATGTAGTTCGAGCGAATGCAGTCGCAGGCATTTGTCCGTCTGCGGCGAGGGCACCTGATGCGCTATTTGTGGCCAGGTATTCCCAAATTAGTGGTCTGAGTATAGGGTGCTGGGGCTGACGCGCACAAGCTACGCCTGAAGTAGCGGTCTGAGCTATATTGGGATCCCAGGTATATATTACAAGCCGATAGACCTGTAGGGCCACAGCCGGTTCCGGGTCCGGCAGCTATTTGAAACCCTGTCGTATAATATCGCTTAGTTGAGTTAGGAACATAGCCAATATCGCTTAGACAAAGTGAGTAAGAATTCACCTCAACGGCGTAGGCGTTTTCAGTGGTAGAAATCCCTGAGAGTGCGACTTTTGCTTCAGATTGGCGAGCACGGGATTGAAATTTTTGATAGTTGGGGATGGCAACCGAGGCCAAGATCCCAATGATTGTAACCACAATCATGAGTTCGATGAGAGTAAAGCCTTGGTTATTCAAATCATCTCTATTAGAAACTCTTCTTATGCTCATAAAAACCGTCCCTTTAAATTGATATGCTCGAATGAAGTCTATTTATTAAAAGTTTAACAGACTAATATCAACTTGCAATATTTAATTAGACTAGAGAGACTGGGTCATGAATGACTCTGTGTCCGCGGCAACTGAAAATAATGCTCTGTATGATTCTATTATTCGCACAGGGTGTGTTGAATCAAACCATTAGAAATATAGAGAGTTCTAGTGCGGAGCCTACTTTCGAACAGGCGAAAAAGATGGACCCAGATCTTTTTAAGGCATTTTCGATGGGGCATCTTCCGTTAGCGATTGATTGGCTTTTGATGAAGTTTTTAGGAGATGCTGGCTCAGGTGGGGCGGTGAGTCCTGGGACTCATGCGGGATATTATTTTGATTTAGATTTAATTACTGATTTGGACCCCGCTTTTTTTGAAGCCTATTATACCGGCGGAAATATTCTTTCGGTAGTGAGTAAGGATGTTCAGGGAGCGAAGGATCTTCTCCTGAAAGGGAATACTTTTATTCGGCAGGACTTGCCGAATTACCCAAGAAAATTTAAGAAGCAGTTTTGGGGGGATGTGTGGAGTGTGCCCATACTTCTCGCCTATGTTTATTTGTTTGATTTGAATGATATGCCCCATGCTGCAGAAGCTTTTCATCACGCAGCAGAGTTTCCTGGGGCGCCTGCTTATGTAGTGCGGTTAAAAGCTAGGCTGGAAAAACCGGGAGGCGAATATGAAGTGGGAGTTAAGCTTTTGGAGTTTATGATTGCCGGAGCGAAAGAAGAAAGGATTTTGCAGGAGTTAGAGAAGAAGAAATGGAATCTTCAAATCAGCTATTCTGTTTTCCAAATCAACCAGGCTTTCCAGGGCTTTCTCAATTCGCAGCCTCGAAAGCGATCTTCCGAGACTGCTTCTCGGGTTCAGTTGGAAAATTTTTGGACGGATTTTCTTAAGGCCAACCCCACCGCCAGCCATGACCCTTGGGGTGGGCTAATTCGATTAGATCGGGACGGTCGCGTAGCGTCAACGACTCCTCATGAGCCTGTCTTTGGGTTGAAGTTCTGATATTTGTTTAAGGCTAGATGAAATCCGAATTTTGGAGGTAACATATGTCGGAAGTCGCGAAGACCCTTATTAAGATTGACGTGAGTGAAGGAAAGAAGCGAAAACTTTATCTTGTTCCGAAAGAGGCCGCTCACGCTATTGAGACGATCTTGGGGGGGGCTTGATGAGAGATGTTTCAAAGATTGAACAAGGTGAGCGCTCGATTGGGAAAAAGCTCGCTATGCGAATCGGGGAAGCACTCAAGATTAATTACAAAAGATTTCTGTGAGAATCTTTTGACAAGTTTTAAGGACTGCTCGAATTCGCAAACTCTGTTTTCAACCAAATCGCGAACAGCGGGTCATCAAAGACCACTTTGCCTTTTGATGTTCCTTCATCGAGAATCTGTTTTTGTCTGAGAGACTTGATACTCGAAGCAAGAGCAGGTCCGCTAGGGATTTCATATTTTCCAAGAAGCTCTTTTGAAAAAATTCCTTCAGATTCTACCGCTGCCAACCGGAGAGCCCGCTGCTGCAGGGGGCGAAGTGAATTCAACAGTGTTTGATAGGAATAGGCATTTTGCTTGACGATCGTCCGCAATACTTCCTGAACCTTGGGTTGATCCACCTTGTCTACGCCCTCAGCTACGAGATGGAAGCAAGCCATCTGGACATAATTCGGGGTGTCTTGAACGAGCTTACGCAAGCTGTTGACTACTTCTTTTGTACAAGTAACTTCGACGCTTTTGAAGCGGGCAATAATCCAATCTGAAAACGTGTCTTCAAGCGCAGGAAACTCGATAGGCTGGCAGGAGCGATAAAACGGGCGAGACGCGTTATTGAGCATATCGTTAATCACTGAACGTCTGGAGCCTGTGAAAAAGAACGCCGTATTTTTGAGTTGTTGCATGAGTGTTCGCAAAGTGGCTTCAAGCCAGCCGTCGTCTTCCAGTTCAGCAATAGTCTGGAACTCATCGATCGCAACAACAACTTCGTCGCCAACTTCCCCTAGGGCAATGATTGTATCTTGGATCAGGTCTTTGATATCACGCTCGATCATTTCGGGTGCCACCCAGAAAGTAGCCTCTCCTGTGCTCGGATCGGTTTCCCAAGAGAACTTGGGGCGCAATCGGGGAAGCGACTCCATCCATTTTTTCAATCGCCGACTCCAGGTTGCTTTTGATCGCAGTGCTCGGAGGAGTTGCTGAAGAAAATCCCGATGAGACGTGACATTGAAGATATCGACGAAGACGCACGTTTTTCCGCGAGCTTCCAATTGTCGGAGTGTGTCCAGAACGAAGGAAGTTTTTCCAAAGCGGCGGGGGCCTATTAGAACGACGTGAACCCGATTATCGAGGAATTGCATGACAGTCTGAGACAGATGGGGTCTGGGGAAGTAGTAGTCACCCTCGACCGGATCTCCAAACTTGAAGGGGTTTTTTGTAGGCTTTGCTCACTCTTAATTAGTAACAAAACTGTTACTAATTGACAAGTGTTTCTGCTTCTTTTGGTAAATTCAAGGCCGAAATGCTGCCAGTAAGAAGAGACTAGGATATAATTTTGAGAGAAATATGCGAAAATCTAAAAAAATATGAGCCAAAAAATCTTCCAGGAAAAAGAAGGAGATTAGAACTTCGCTTTCTATACCTTGTCCGATTGGTTCCCATTGGGTACGAGCTCGTTCATCGGGAATGAACTGAATAACCAAACAGCGTGGGTTTTCGATAAATTTAGAACAAAAAAGGGCTGTATTTCATATTGGATGAATGCGATTTGAAAGTTCAGATGCGAAGGATGTCAACCGAGACCACTGAGAAAGTAGAGCTGGAGGAAGAGTTTGCTTTAAGTGATAAGTCAGCGCAAAGGCGGCTTGCTAGCTTAGTTAAATTGAAATTAGTGATAATGTCTGGAGATAAAAAAGGCGCTCGCTACAAGGCAAAAGGATAGTTTCCAATAAGGGACAGGATAAGAGACACAGATGTCCCTTATAATGGTTTAAAAACCGACAAAAGAAGATAAGGACAAGATAAAGGACAGGAGTGTCCCTTATCTTGCAGCAAAACCGGTAGAAAAATCATACCGTATTAGGCAAAGCTGGTATGATTTTTCTACCGGTTTTAAAAAGTGAGAAACTGTTCTTAATTATTTGAAATGATAAAAAATGAGCATAATTCTAGAAGTGACAGAGGTGGATCAGTCGTTTCGGGTAGGGTTTTGGCTCCGCCGAGTTCAAATCTTACATGACATTTGTTTGACGGTACCGGAGCGTTCCATATTTGGATTTTTGGGAGCCAATGGCGCCGGCAAGACGACGTTGATTCATTTGATTACAGGTCTACGAAAACCCTCTCGGGGTCAGGTTCGAATTTTAGGACATGAAGCGAGTTCTGCCGAAGCAAAATCCAGGATGGGTTATTTACCTGAACGCCCGTATTTTCATGAGCATCTCACAGGTGACGGGCTGTTGAAGTACTTCGGAGCGTTGGCGGGTTTGAGTCGCGCTGCGATTTTATCTAGAATTCCAGTGGTGCTCTCTGCTGTGGGGATGAAGCATGCTCAACATGTTGAATTGAAACGATACTCTAAGGGAATGCTTCAGCGAATTGGAATTGCACAAGCCTTGATTCATGATCCCGAGTTCTTGGTTTTAGATGAACCGATGAGTGGTCTTGATCCGTTAGGAAGAAAGGAGATGAGAGAGCTGATCCTTCAACTATCAACGGAAGGGCGAACGGTATTTTTTAGTTCCCATGTGATTCCTGACGTCGAAGCGATTTGTGATCAAGTCGCTCTTCTCCAAAAAGGTCATTTGTTAGGGTGTGGACCCATGGGTCAGTTTTTGACACAGGAGAGCTTACAAGTGGAAATCACTTTCACTGGTTTAAAGATGGGAGATGTATCCACTTGGCCTGAATTCAGTTCAGCCAAAGAAATTGGCGGCGAAATTCGTGCGATGGTTGCAGGTCAAGAAAAAGTGGATCAAGTCCTTAGGAAACTTTTGAGTGAGACCGCTCACATCCTCTCGGTTTCTCCTATTCGGCCTTCGCTCGAAAATCTCTTTGCACGAGATGATCAGTCCGAAGAACGAGGTTCAGTGCAATGAAAGAGTCATTTAAAAAATCGGATGAAAAACCTGGTAAAAAACCTGGAACATTCAATGTCGCCAAGGCTGTCGGGACTGTTACCTTTTTGGAAATCATACGAGATAAAATTCTTTACAATATATTAATGTGCTGTTTTTTGCTCTTTGGTGTAGGTTTTCTTGCTTCACGATTGACCTTTATCCGACCGGAGCGGGTCATTCTAGATTTTGGATTATCCGCGGTCACCTTTTCTTGTGCCATGATTGCGATTTTTACCGGATCGAGTCTTTTAGCGAAGGAATTTGATCGACGCACGGTTTATGTTGCGCTTTGTCATCCTATTTCTAAAGCGCAATTTATTTTTGGAAAATACGTAGGGCTTGCTAGCGTTTTATTTTTGAATTGGTTCTTACTGTCCATTTCCTATTTGATTATTTTGAGATGCACAGACGGTGGGGTGCAATTACTGTCTCGTACGTTATTTTTTGGAATTTTTCTTGTCCTGATACAAAGTTTACTCATTTCGAGTCTAGCCATATTATTTTCCACTTTTTCAACAACCTCGTTGGCAGCTATTTATTCAATCGGATTTTACGTCATTGGATCTAATATTTCGCAGGTGAGATTAGTTGCCGCTCGTATACAATCTCCTGCCCGAAGAGCGATACTTGAATTCGTTGCGACGATTTTACCTAATCTAGAGTATTTTAATTTTGGGCTTAAGGTTACCTACGGTCTTCCTGTCTCTTTGACTTTGTTCTGCTGCAGTGTTCTATATGGCTTCTTTATGGTAACACTGCTTTTAATCATTGCAGGGTTTCTGATTCAGAGTCGGGAGGTTTGAACGCATGGAGAATATGCCAATCTGGCTCACTCATTGTATCAGTATTGTTACTGGTCTTGTAGTGGGTAGCTTTGTGAATGTCCTAGTCTATCGTCTTCCATTAGGCAAATCGATCATCAAGCCAGGGAGTCATTGCCCTCATTGCAATCATGCAGTTTCTTGGTGGGACAATATTCCGGTAGTGAGTTATTTATTTTTATTGGGGAAATGCCGCTTTTGCAAACAAGCAATTTCAATTCGATATCCAGTGATCGAGCTTTTGACTGGATTACTTTTTTTTGCCGTGCGGCTTCGTTTTGGATGGACTCCTACTCTCATTATAAGAGACTGGCCTTTTGTTGCACTTTTGATTGCGATTACTTTTATTGATCTTGAGCATCGAATTATCCCTGATGTGTTGAGTTTAGGAGGACTTGTTCTGGGGTTAATCACTTGCTTTCTGTTAGATGATGCGGGTTGGAAACGGTGTTTTCTAGGTGCGATAATTGGATTTTCAAGTTTTTATGCATTAGCATGGATTTATCAAAAAATGAGCGGGAGGTCGGGGCTAGGGGGCGGTGATATCAAGTTACTGGCAATGATCGGGGCTTTTTTAGGTCCAGCAGGAATTTTTGCAACGGTCTTTATTAGCTCAGTTTTTGGGAGTTCGATAGGGATTGGCTGGGCGCTGTTGAGAGGCAAAAAGAACATTATGAAACTCTCTTTACCCTATGGCCCCTTTCTTGTTATAGGTGCTTTATATTACTATCTTTTGGGTGATATATTATGGTTCCAATTCATGATACCGACGTAGCAGAAGAGCGATGGTCTCAATCCGAGTGGCAGAATTACGAGCTGTGGGAAAAGGTAGAGTCACGTTTTAAGCGTAAAAGGCAGCTTTGGATTTTGGCGACAATCGTAGTTTTTATTGTCCTTTCTTCCATTCCTCTCGTGTCTGAGCGTTGGCCCAAGTGGATGACGCGAAGAATTTCAAGAAATCTTGCACAAGAAATGAATCGTATTAAACGAGAAGCCAGTATTGATAGGGCTGCTTATCGTCTCCGATTTACAACCGATGGAAAACTAGATTTTATAGTGGAGCGTCTTCCAGAGTGTTCTGCGTCTAAGGGAACTCTTGTTCGAATGGGATCTTTAGTGAAGGAATCCCTTCGTGATGACTATTTATGGGTATCTTCCGGACGAGGAGTTGAATTAGGCGTGCCAGGTTTGGTAAGCGAGTTTTGTTATGATTATCTCACGGGAAGTGCTTCCGCATTAAGAGGAAATACCGTAAATGGATTTGGAATCATTCCTGCCAATGATTTGACAGAAAAACGATTAGATCGACTCACAGTTTTGCTCCTCACAGGGCCCTCGGCAGAAAGTTCCTTCGACTAAGTACTAGTTGAACATTCTCTAATAGAAATATAAAATATAATTTGATGGCAGGGTCACTACTCAGTAAATTAACTCCAATTATTTCAAAAATTTCGGATCTACTATTTTCCGGGGGTGGGTCTCAAACTGCCGTAGGTTTGAGCATTGGTACGTCCTCGATTAAACTTGTAGAATTAAAAAAAGTTGGAAAAATGTGGAAACTTTTACATTTTGGTATTATCCAACTACCCGAAGACGTTGTGGTTAATAGAGAAATTGTGAATCCGATTGCGGTTACAGAAAACATAAAAACTCTTGTTGATCAAATTAAGCTTCAGAATAAGGCGGTTTGTGCTTCATTATCCGGGACTTCGGTAATTATCAAGCGCATGACACTTGAAGTACCGAATATGCGCGATTTACAAGATCAAGTTTTTTGGGAGGCAGAGCAGTATCTTCCGTTTGATGTTTCAGAAGTGGTTATGGACTATCAGGTACTTTCTCGTTCAAAAGACCATAAAACTGACGTACTTTTAGTCGCGGTAAAAAAAACGGTTCTTGAAACTTATATAAAATGTATTCAAGACTCGGACTTGAAAGCAAAGATTATTGATGTCGATTTTTTCGCGCTCCAAAATCTTTTTGAAGCCAACTACCCTATGAATCCCGCAGAAGCAGTCGCCATTATTGATATTGGAGCAAGTGCTTTGAAGTTGATGGTGCTTCATGCAGGAATTCCTGTCTATACAAAGGACTCTGCAATTGGAGGCCACAATCTTACTTCTGAAATTCAGAAAAATTTGAATCTATCTTTTATCGATGCAGAGATTCTCAAAGTAGATGGAGGTCCTGGGGGAACGACGCCCCAAGAAGTAAGCGATCTTATGATGACTATGGCTGAGAATTTTGCCACGGAAATTAAGAGAGCGTTAGATTTTTACAATGCCTCATCTACCGGGGCACCGGTGGCATATGTTCTGCTCAGTGGGGGGAGTTCTCGAATACCCGGACTGTCCAAGATTATCGAAGATAGTATTGGATTACCCACTCAATTGATCAATCCCTTTAATTCTATTTCTTATGACCCTGCTGTTTTTACTCAAGAATACCTTACAAATATTGCACCTATTGCAGGCATTCCTATCGGACTTGCGTTAAGGGCCGGTGCAAAGTGATTAAGATTAATCTTGCTACCTTGAAACAATCCGGCCTTTCGAGTGGCGCGAAAGGGGGAGCCGCTACAAGTGGCTCACTTTTAAAAGGAATCAATCTCGACCAGCTCAAAGAGTTTCCATTACGGAAAATTGGGCTACCGGTGGTGGTGGCTTTAGTCGCAAACGGATTATTAAATAACTATAAAGAAGAAGAATTGCATAAGCTGGATGTATTTTTGAGTAAACTCAGCAGCGAGACGGCAAAGCTTCAGACCGAACTCACTCAATATAAACGTTACGATTCTGTGAAAAAAACAATGGATGAAGACGAAGTTACGATTAAAACTAAATTAGAAATTATTCAAAAATTAATTTTAAATCGAGCAGAGCCTCTTCAATTAGGGCGCTCTGTTTCTTCTGCTATACCTAAAGAGGTTTGGCTCTCTGAGTTTAAGTTAGACAGTACCAGTATTTCATTCAAGGGGAGTTCTCTCGGGTTCAGTCAAATTTCTGATTTTATGAAAAATCTACGGGACAATGAATTTTTTATGAGTGTGGACTTAGTGGATACTAAGCAAACAGCGAGTGAAATGGGTGCAGAGGCTGTGGACTTTGAACTCAGTGCAAAGCGGAGATGAAATGGCGTGAATATTGACAGAATAAAGGAGATTATCAATAAGATTCCGATAATGGCCATTCTTTTTGTTTACTTGGTAATGCAGGGGCTTAATTTTCATAGCTTCATCACCGATGATGATTCCCCTCTGATCATGAAAAAGAAGGACATTGCTGCAGCAAAAGAGGCTAAAAAAAAGGTAGAGGCAAAGCTGAAAGAATCTATAGCTTTTGTGAAATCACTCGAGACGAAAAAAAATGAGCTGCGTGGCTTAGCTACAGATCTTCAGGGTATGAAAGAAACACTTTCCGAGAGATTAGATGTTCCTGCTTTCATGAAAATGACCATTACTGAAGCAAACAAAGTAGGATTAAATATTGTCAGTTTAAAACCGACAGGCGGAAAGGAAAAAGAATATTATGCTGAAAAGACATTTGAAATGTCTTTTCGAGGGCTTTTTGTTCAATTTATTATGTTTTTAGATCGTATTTCCAAAGTTTCAGAAATTATTCGTACAGATAAATTTAGCATGAAACCTAGAGGGCCAAAAACGGCCCGTTTTGTTGAATTGGAAGGGACGATTGAACTAAAAACTTATAAATATTTGGGGACAAAAGCGGATAGTCTAGATAGTCTGAGTAACGCATCTGAAGTGAAAAAGTCCTCTAGTAAAATCGATAATACTCTTCAAAGTCAAACAAAGGGCGGGACATGATTGGATTCATACTTTTCCTGCTATCCAGTTCCTCTGCTGTGATCGCGGGTGACCCGATTCCGTGTTGTTCCTGTTTCTGTTCCTGGCAGTGCGCCGGATGGATTTGATGCTAAATCTGCAATAGAGGAATTTTCTAAACTTCGCGATCCATTTGTGATGCCGGAGATTCATTCAGAAAGTAAAACACCTAAGACAGAGCTAGAGCACTTTTCGGTAAGTGAATATAAATTAATAGGAGTTTTAACCGGCCCAAACCATTTAAGAGCTTTAGTTTTATCTCCCGATGGCAAGACCCATATTGCTGTAGAAAAGGCAAAAATAGGCCTCAAAGGAGGCATTATAAGAAAAATTACTCAAGATACTCTTTACGTGAGGGAAAAGGTCATGAATGTTTTGGGAAGCGAGGAGGCTGTAGACAGTTTATTACAGCTTCCTACGGAAAATAAGACCCAAGATGCTACTCAAACGAGCACGCCAGAGAGTTTGTCTGTTGGACCGAAATAAGGAGGTTGAGATGAGTTGCAGGATGCAGCGCTTCGTCTATTTAAGTTTTGTCTCTGTGCTAGCGAGTTCATCTGCATGGGGGGCGTCACAAGTAACAGCGATTGATTTCAAGGGAACTACAGATCCGAATGAGGTAGACATTCAAACGGATGGTCCAGTGACTTACGTCAAAGAGGAGAATGTTCAGAATAATCAAATCCTGATTGAACTCAATGGTGCAAAGATCTCCAAATACAATTCTCAAAAAATTGACACGTCCTCATTTAACAGTAATGTCAGTTTGATCAGCCCTTACCAAGTGGTAGGGAGCCCGGATCAAGTTCGAGTCATTATTCAGTTGAGAGGGCCCGGTTCTGTAGATGTGGTTCAGGATGGGAATACGTTAAAAGTGAAAATCCCAAATAAAAACTCAAATATAAAGCCAAATAAGAACCCCGATAAAACTGAACCAGATAAAGCTGCAGTGGATAAAGCAGCAGTGGATACTTCCATTTCATCAGCCTCCGCTCCAGAAAAAACAAATCTCGAGGAGTTTGTAGAAAGTAAATCTGCTCAAAAATTTTCTGGAAAGCCTATCACTCTTCAAGTGCGAGATGTAGACGTCGGGGACGTATTGAGATTGATAGGGGAAGCGAGCGGATTTAATTTGATTGTGGGTGATGACGTCAAAGGAAGGGTGACACTTTCGTTGGTCGATGTTCCTTGGGATCAAGCTCTTGATGTCGTACTGACCACTCTTCACTTAGGTGCGGAGCGGAATAATAATATTCTCAGAGTGGGGACTTTGAAAAATTTGACAGCAGAAAAACAAGAGGAATTGAATGCAAAACAAGCGTTCGAGGCAAGTGCCCCTCGAGTCACTCGTGTTTTTCCCATCAGCTACGCCGTGCTGGCTGATCTTCAAGCGATGTTAACCCGATTTGCATCGGAGGGTGCGGCATCCAAAGGAGGTGACTCCTCAGGAACTTCCTCGATTGTTCAGGCCGATAATCGAACGAATAGCCTAGTGATCCGTGATACCATTACCAATATAGAAAAAATGAAAAAGTTGATTGAGATCTTGGATACGCAAACACCTCAAGTGATGATTGAAGCAAAAGTGGTAGAAGCGACGGAAGGATTTACAAAATCATTAGGAGGGAGTCTGGGCTTGAGTACAACAAACAGCTCAAATCAATTTCTTTCAAGCTTTGCTGGCGGCAATCCACTCGATCCTCTGGTTGGATCCCCGGGAGTTTTTGCAAATGGCGCAGCAGTATCTGGTCTGAGTAGTCCTACAGGAGGGACTCCTGTGGGTACGTTTGGAATTTCTCCAGACATGAGTTTTCTACCGGGTGTGAGTAAATTGAATGCAGTCTTGAGCTGGGGGGAAAGCGATAGTTCAGTAAAAGTGGTTTCATCTCCCAAAACCGTGGTATTAAATAAATCGAAAGCCACCATTGTAGAAGGAACTCCTGTATTAGTGCCCTCAACGACTACTGTAGCTGGAGTGGGCACGTCTCTTGCCCAAGTCGTACAGCAGGCGAATATTAGTTTAGCTGTAACACCGACCGTAACGAATGATGGAAGTGTATTGTTGGATTTAAATGTCTCCAAAGACATACCTGAAGCACTCGGAGGGGGTAATAATGGAATTGGAAATCGAAACTTGACCACGACCGTTCTAGTGGAGAGTGGCTCTACTTTAGTTATAGGTGGAATCTATACTTTGCAAACAGATCATAGTTCCTCTGGATTTCCCATTCTTCGTCACCTTCCTATTATTGGTGCACTTTTTGGAAATGATTCTGCAGATCAAACTCGCTCGGAGCTTTTCATTTTCGTAACTCCTAGAATTATAAATCCAAAAGAAGCCGGATTGAGTAGCTAATGGCGGGGGTTATGGGAAGTCAGCAAAAGCACCCACTCATTTATTCTTATTTAAAGAAATTTCAGGAAGATCCATCTTCCCGTATTTTTGCGCCGTTGGCGGAAGCCTATCGAAAAGCCGGTTTGTTTGATGAGGCTATCAGTATAGCGCAGGAGGGGCTTAAGCTTCATCCCAAGTTTTTGAGTGGACGTGTTGCATTGGCAAGAGCTTTTTTTGATAAAAAACTCTATGCAGAAGTCATTGAGGAATTGTCGCCTATTGTCCAGGATATTCCAGATAATTTGGTGGCCCAAAAACTTTTAGCGGATTCTTACCTCATACTTGGCCAGATTGCAGAAGCTTTGAGCGCCTACAAAATGCTTCTTTACTTTTCACCTCAAGATACTGAAACTGCCCAATTGGTGCACGAGCTTGAGGCTCAGGCCTATGAAAAGGGGACTCTTGTATTACGTGTTGACCCTCAACCCATTCCTCAGTTTGACGTACGATCAGCGCAGAGAGCTATAGAAGAAGATCCTGATTCTATGCGCAGTAAAAAAGTGAAGAAGATTGAAAGGCTACAGGTTTTACTTCAAAAAGTTGAGCGGTATCGAACACTCCATCCAGTGAGCGCAAGCGATTGAGTTTTATCCTGTCTTGATTGCGTTGACACGCCGGCCTGTCTCGGTTACCAATGGGATTATGTACGCAACAAATCAGTTTCGCAAAGGTCTCAAAGTAGAGATAGATGGTGTTCCCTTCGAGATAGTTGATTTCCAGCATGTTAGCCCAGGAAAAGGGCGGGCTTTTACTCGTACCAAGCTTAAAAATATGTTGAATCAAAATGTGATCGAAAGAACGATTACTTCTGGAGATAAGTTAGATAGAGCCAATACGGAAGAAAAGGAAATGCAATTCCTTTATAAGGATGCGGCTGGCTATAACTTCATGAATAATGCTAATTACGAACAAGTAACCCTCTCTGAAGAAGCTCTTGGCGCAGCTAAAGATTTTCTTCAAGAAAATTTAGCAATTAAGATCATGTATTTTAACGAACGTCCCATTGGAGTCGAACTCCCCACTTTTGTTGTTTTGAAAATCGTAGAAACTGACCCCTCTTTTAGAGGAGATACAGTGACAGGCGGTTCAAAACCTGCCAAATTAGAAACGGGGGCAACAGTGGGTGTCCCTTTTCACCTTAAGGAAGGCGATTTGATTAAAGTGGATACACGTGACTATAAATACGTAGAAAAGGCGAACAAGTAACGTGGCTAAGTCGGTAATAAAGCGGGATTCACGGAAAAAGAATTCAAATCTTAAAGAGGGTCAGGCTGATTTACAGCATCTTGAGAAAATCTTGCTGCTGATGGAAAAGCATGAAGTTACCGAATTAGAATGGGAAAAAGGCGGAGAGCGCTTAAAGCTTAAAACTTGGGCCAATCTGACATCCTCAGAACCACCTTCTTTTGCTCACCATCGCGCCGTGCAAGAGAGTCTCTCACAGTCGGCTAAAATATCTCATCCTGGAGGTCCGTCTACTCCTGCACCATTGGCGGCAGTCAATAGCACTCAGAAGCAGGTCACCTCTCCCTTTGTTGGAACATTTTATCGATCGCCTTCTCCAGATTCTGATCCTTATATCAGAGAAGGTCAGATGGTAAAAAGGGGAGACGTACTCTGTATTATTGAAGCCATGAAGTTAATGAATGAGATAGAAGCCGAATTCCCTGGTAAAGTGGTATCTATCCTTGTAGAAAATGGTCAAGCCGTGGAATTCGGTGAGCCGCTCTTTATTATTGAGCCTTAAAAAATGAGATCAACCCACTTTCGGGCCAAAGATTAAGAATGACAGCAATTCAACCTCTTTTTAGAAAAGTGCTTATTGCGAATCGTGGAGAAATCGCTCTTCGGGTGATTCGTGCCTGTCGCGAACTCGGGATCTCGACTGTGGCGGTGTATTCAGTTGCAGATGTGCATTCGCTCCATGTTAAATTGGCGGACGAGGCCGTATGTATTGGTCCTGCACAATCAAAACTGAGTTATCTGAATATAGCGAATATTCTTTCTGCTGCTGATATTACTGAAGCTGATGCGATTCATCCAGGTTATGGATTTCTTTCAGAAAATGCTGAATTTGCAAGACTTTGTGCTGAGTGCAAGATCACATTTATAGGACCTACCACTTCCAATATTTTATCTATGGGGGAAAAAACACGTGCTCGAGCTATTGCGCTTGAAGCAGGGGTCCCGCTTCTTCCTGGAACAATCTCATCCGTGCCTGATTTGTCAGCTGCATTAGAAGAAGCAAATAAGATTGGCTACCCGGTGATTTTGAAAGCAGCGGCAGGAGGAGGGGGGCGTGGAATTCATATCGTTTATGATTCTTCGCAGCTGAGAGCCTGTTTTGATCGTGTCAGTTCAGAGGCAGGAGCAGCTTTCGGAAACTCTTCTATGTATTTAGAAAAGTATTGTGAAAACCCACGGCACGTTGAAATTCAAGTGTTATGTGATCAACACGGAAATCGGATCTCTTTAGGAGAGAGAGATTGTACCATTCAAAGAAGACATCAAAAGATGTTAGAAGAGTCTCCAAGTCCTGTCGTAGATGAAGCGTTGCGCTTCACTATGAGTGAGGCGGCACTGAAGCTTTGTAAGTCTGTGAATTATGAAAATGTAGGGACAGTAGAATTTCTGGTCGATAATAAGGATAAGAAATTCTATTTTATGGAGATGAATACTCGAATTCAGGTCGAACACCCTGTTACAGAAATGGTGACAGGAATCGATTTAATTAAAGAACAGATCCGCTCGGCTGCTGGCATTCCTCTAAAAATTAAACAGTCAGATATAAAAACTCAATCTCATGCAATAGAATGCCGAATTAATGCAGAAGATCCTGAGCGATTTGCTCCATCCCCTGGGAAAATTACAGGTCTCCATGTTCCCGGTGGTTTTGGGGTGCGCGTTGACTCTTTTGTCTATGATCAGTACAAGGTTTTACCGTTTTATGACTCCATGATCGCTAAACTGATCGTTCATGCACCGACTCGTACTGACGCAATTGCTAAAATGCGTCAAGCATTAGACGAATTTGTCGTGGAAGGGATTAAAACGAATATCCCATTCCAGAAAAAGATCCTTGCTAGCAAAAAATTCAGAGATGCGGACTACGATACGCATTTTTTGGAAGAGTTTCTCCCAAAATACGAGTAAAATTCAATATATCCGATGATTGATGAACAAGATTCTTCATTTGAGGCAGCCGATGCCACGCGCGTTGATTTAGGAGACGATCTTCTCGAAAAAACTGCAGTCATTCCAGGTATAAGAAAGCATTCCGAGAAGAATGCTCTGGCGCCTGCTATGAAGCCTGCTGTTAACCCAGCGGAGCTTCAAGGTGGCGTTGCAGACCTCTTTCAAAGTGCCAAGATTCTTGTGAGTGAGGGGTTGACTGAGGAAGCTAAAAGAGTTTTGCGTCAAATACTCATTGCTGATGCGGGTAATGCGAATGCGAGAAAACTACTGGATCAAATCCATGAGATTGAATTGAAGCAAATTTTTTCTGAAGAAGAAATTCATCGACCTTTTCGAAGAAAGTCTGACCCGGTTTTAGTTGAATATGACTCTGAGTGGGTGATTCGTCAATTGGATGAAGATTTGAAATTGGGCATGAGAGTGCCAATGGACCAACTGACCTTATTTCAAGATCCCGAATTGATGAATTCATTTATAAGTAAATTAGAAAAAGATTTATCAACAGCATCTATTCAAGATTGGATTGATCTGGGCATCGCTTTTTTGGAAATGGAACTTTATTCTATAGCAGTCCGACTGTTTATGGGAGCGAGTCGTCACTTAGACCAAAGTATTTCAAGTGGAAGTGAAATTTGTCTTTCTATAAACGGATTATTGGCATTGTCATTGATTCTTGCAGATCGTCCATTAGAAGCTGTATCCAGAATTCAGCCGCTACTGAGGGACGCTGAAATAAAATTAGAGAATAAAATTGAACTTTTCTACCTCATGGGACGTACTTATGAATGTATGAATAAAAGAGACCTCGCCTTTCAATATTACAAACAAGTATTAAAAACCGATCCCCATTATAGGGATACTGAACAGCGGTTGCGTAAAGAGCATTTTTAAGGCAAAGATGATCAAGCGGCCTTTTTTAGCTTTCGCCCTGACTGTCAGTGCTCTGGTGACAGGAGCGCTTTGGTTTATTCAAAGTCCTCAGTTTGCGCAAATTCTTAAAGTAGTTGCCTCTCGTTATCTTCCTCATGATATGGGGATCGAAGGTGATTTTTCTGAACTCTCGATTAAATTATTTCCACCTGGCTTTTCAATTCGAAATCCAAAACTCAGTATTGGTAAACATAATTTTGCCAACCTGCCAGCAGGTTCATCTATTGTAGCGGAAAGGATAGATTTCGAGTTCCGACCCTTGCAAATGTTTTCAGGCGATATTCGAGTACACGAAGTGACCGTAGCTAATGGCAACATCAAGCTCGTCTTGAATTCTTCAGTGCTGCAGAAGAAATCTACTCCGCACCCCTTAACGAAGTTAGATCTTCATTGGGATGAGCTTTTTCAAATTCATGCAGAAGGGGTGGGTTTTGAGAATGTTCATTTGAATGTTGAGTTATCAGGAGAGAATCGTTCGATTGAGGCAAATGCAAAGACTCTGCGAGTGGCTCAACGCGCTGGACGTGGAGGTTTGGGATACTCTATCCAGGTCAATTTGAATCAGGTTCACGGTAGTTATTTACAAAAACTCATGCTTCAAGGAGGACTATCAGGATTAATACCAGAATTAGCAATTGAAACGATTTCGGGAGAAGCCTTCGTAAATGCTATGGGAATACGGGTCGAGTCCTTTACAGTTTCAATGCCAGGCATAGATGCTTCAACTACTGGACAGTTTAAAGGTAATCCACTGGAGTTTAAGGACCTCATTGCAGATTTCTCTGTAAAATTTAAGGGTGACCTTGAAAAACTTTACAAAGAAAAAATTTACAAATCCTACCCTCTGCATTTACCGACGTTGCTTGGAGGAGTTTGTACATTTGAAGGGAAGGTTGAAGGAAAGGTCGATAAAAAATTGAGTTCGATACGAGCAGAGGGAAAACTGATCATTGATCAGTTTTCCTTTCAAAAGTGGACGGCCGATCGAATTCAGGCCAGTCTTCGCTGGGATGGAGGCGCGAATGGGGGTGAAATAGAGCTTGTTAAGGCGATTGTGGAGTCCACTGAGCGACCTAGAGTAGGTGGATTTCAGCCAGGGGGAGGGGGGAGAATCGAAGTGGGCCCCCTGAAGTGGGCATTGGGTTCTTCTGATCGCATTCAAGTCCCTCTTCATATTGAACATGCTCATATCCATTGGCTTGCCGGACCCGCCCTCGCTCAAGTCTATCCTCTGGACTTTCGTTTGAACGGAGACATTTCTGCAACCTTAGTACCCATGACGAAAAATTCATCTTGGGAAGTTCACGCGAATTTAAAGACAAGGATTGACCGATTTCAGTTAGACAATCAGAAATATCGTAAAATAAAACCGCTCAATGCGGTTTTCCGGATTCCCCATATTGGAGTGGCTGGGCCTGCACTGATCAATCAGAATGGTATTTATTTGGATGGGCTCGCACTGAGTCTTCTTCAGTCAAAACTGCAAATTAATGGGAAAATAGATTTTAAAAAAGGTTATGATTTACATGCCAACGGGTTAGTCAATTTTGAAAACTTAGGCCAAATTGCTGAAAATGATATTCGAGGCAAAGGCTCCATTAAACTCTATGCTCATGGTCCGACTTCTCGGGTTTTAATAGATATTGATGCAGATGTTAAAGATGCCTATTACCTTCATTTATTTTTGGGAGATCTAAAAGGTAGGATTACTTGGGATGATCAGCCTTCAAAATTACTTTTTAGCAATGCTCGACTGGTAAAGAATACCACTGTCTATACTGTAGAAGGAGGTTTAGATCTGGATCAGGCGGACACTGTCGACCTACTGGTTCAGGTGGAAAAGGGAGATATCCAAGATTTTATACAAATATTTAAAAATTTAACTCATCCCATCAGTTGGTTCCCTCATTCGCTCAATGGCTTATTTAGCGGAACTCTCAAAGTAGGTGGAGGAATTGCTCTCAATAAATTACAAATAGTCAGTGAGTTGAAAGGGACAAATTGGGAATATTTGAGGGAAAATTTTCGTACGGTTCAACTCATGGGTGGGTACGATCGGGGAAAATACTATTTAGATCACTTTAGCGGGACCAAACATTCCGGAAAAGTGATGGGACGGATTTCCTATGATGAAAACCGGAAAATGGACTGGGACCTTAAAACTCAGGATATGGTGATTAGTGATTTTGACTATATTGCACATTTAGATGTTCCTATTCGTGGAAAATTAAACCTCCGAACTTCTGGAGAAGGTATGGAGGGAAAAATTCAGTCAGATACACAACTTGATTTAACGGATTTTACAGTGCGAGGACTTTCCGTACCTTCAAGTAGCCTTTCTATTAAAACCGAAAAGGGTATTCTTAACGTACAGGGCACGGCAATGGGGGGGCAGGGTATTTTAGATGCTTCCTATGATTTTAATCCTGAAGCAAGCAGTTATATTCGAGCTCAATTCAAACAATTAGATTTTTCGTCTATTCTCTTATTACTTAATCCAAAATCCATTCAAGATTCCTCGCTGGCGGGTTATTTTTCTGGCACTTTAAATCTAGGTTTTCATTCCAGTCAAATTGAACGCTCCAGTGGTGTTTTAAATATATCTGAATATCTATTGGCACGTTCAGACACTCGTTTTGAGCTCTCTCATCCTTTTACGATCAAAATTTCAGATGGAAGTTTTGACGCAAAAGACATTGGCGTTCGTGGCAAATCAGGAGAAATTAAGCTGGATCTAAAAAATAATAATGCTCAACTTGAGGGGAAAATATCAGGACAACTGGACAACTCATTGTTAGAGTTTTTTAGTTCTTCAATTGCTCAAGCGATGGGGACTTCAGATTTAGATTTTATTATAGGTGGGAAAATCAAAGCACCGACTCTTTTAGGTCGTGCTACTTTGGAAGGGGGAGCCGTTCGGCTTTCATCTCTTGATTCACCTATTGAGAATATTACGGGCACATTACAATTGAGGCAAAATATTTTAAGTGTTCAGAATGTTCAGGCAGATTTAGGAGGGGGAAGAGTTACGACAGACGGACGAATTGTGCTTAATGCTGAAACTTATCCAGATATTTCTCTGAAGGGAGTATTTAGTAATTCTAAAGTGAAAGTCTATCCCTTGCAATATGCTAAAGTAAGTGGAAATGTCTTTGTTCATGGGGAAGAGCCACCTTATTTGATTGAAGGCAAGGTCCTGGTTGATTCCGCTTTATCTAAAGAAAAAATATTGAATCAAAAGAAAAGCGGCGCGGGTTTAAAAACTCTTCAGTATGCTCCACCGCCGAGCAAGCAAGGAGAAAATAATTATCCAAAATTTAAATTAAAGGTCGAGGTAGAAGCTCCCCATGGTATTCTGATTCAGAATGATCTCTTTCAAGATGCCCAGGCCAAGGCAAATTTAACTCTTGTAAATACTTTGGACGCACCCCGCATTCTCGGAAAGCTTGAGATTACGCAAGGGAAAATGTTGTTTAAAGATCATGTTTTTCAGATTCAGGCAGCCACGGTCAACTTTGATAGTCCCACTGTGATTAATCCAAGTTTTGATATCAGCGCGAATACAGAGGTGAATGGAGTAAAAATTCGAATGTACGCTACGGGAAGACCTGATAAAATTAATAAAATAGATTTTACTTCAAATCCTGCAATGCAAGAATCTGAAATATTGTCTCTCCTCGCGGTTGGGCTGACTTCAGCAGATGCAAAAAAATTGAGTGCCACTGACTTAAGTACGGTTCAACAGGGAGAGGCTGCTTCTCTTGTCTTGCATTCTTTGGATTTTAATCGAGATCTTGAAGATAAGACTGGCTTTCATGTCCAGCTCGATGAAGCCATTAATCCTCAACAAGGAGTCAGTGCCTTTCGTCCGCAGTCTCAATCCGATAAAACTGCAGCCCCTCAGATTACAATTCGGAGAAAGCTAGGAGATAGACTCAGTGTATCAGCGGGCAGCACAGTCGGAGTGGGGACGGCCAGGTCCAATCAGGTTAATATGGACTATTTAGTGGATCAAAATGTCTCGCTCTCAGGGGTTTTTAATAATTATGGAACTGCGATTGGTACTGCTGACGCTCAAGCTAATCAAAGTTCATTTGGATTAGATTTAAAATTTCAAAAGAGGTTCAAATAGACGCTTCATGATGAGCTTGAGAGCAACATTAGGCATCATAATCGCGGTCGGGTTGACTCTTGTGAGTAGACAAGCAGGGGCTATTGAAATTGATCGTATTGAAATTCAAGGAGTAAAAGCATTTCCCGCTACTCAAATTGAAGGCACTCTTGAGTTAGCACCCGGTGACCAGCTTGAGCGATTGAAAGTAATTCGTACTGAAGAAAATTTACAATCGCTTTATTTTCTTCATGGCTATCAAGGAATGAGCGTTCAAAGTAGGCTGGCACGTAAAAGTAATGAAAGCAAAAATTTAGAAACGGTTTTGGAATTTAAGGTAAGCGAAGGCGTTCCCTCTCGAATATCTGAAATTCAAATTTCTTCACAAGGACTGAAGGAAAAGGGAGTCTATCGCACACGAGAAAGCCTTGAGAGAAAAATAAAAGCCCTCATGAGTTTGTCAAAGGGAGATATCTATGATGAAGATAAGGTCTCTGAAGGAAAGCGTGCAATTCAGGAATTTTTAGCTTTAGAGGAATATATTGGTGCAAAAGTTGATGTAACGCATGCGTCGACGGCGCCTTCTTGGGTCAAAGTCGATGTTAATGTGGATTTAGGTGAGAAGGTAAGTTTTGGCTTTCGAGGAAATACAGTTTTTACTCGAGGTTATCTGGATAGTTTAGTGGATGAGCAGAGACTGGTGGGTCTTGGTAAAGATTATGTGGGAGCGATACGGACTCGTCTTGAAGCAGAATATCGCTCTGCTGGATTTAGTCGGGTTCAAATTACTGCCTATACTCTCGAAAATACTTCGCGCTCCGAACGGCAGGTGACTTATATAGTTGAGGAAGGTCCTAGAGTAAAACTTCAATCCATTGATTTTGATGGAAATCACGTCTTTTCAAGTGATGAATTGCGAGAGCAGTTTTTCTCGGCGGCTTCTGGAATAGTGCAACATGGATTTTATGTCGAGAGTGATGTTCAAAAAGCGGCTGAACTCATGATTGAGTGGATGAAGGAAAAGGGATATTTGGCGGCTAAGCTGGTCACTATCAGTTCAATTTATCCCCCTCAACCGAAAACTCATCAGGCAAACAGTGCGGTAAAATTGATAGTCTATCTTTATGAAGGAGAACAAACGTTAGTTCAAAGCTTAACTTTCAGTGGAAACCAAGTGCTTAAGCTATCTGATATTAAGAACTTTCTTCATGTTGGAGAAGGAAATGCGCTCAATCTCTTTGCGTTTACGGAGGGACTTGAAGCCTTAAAAAAAGCTTACCGCGATCGAGGATATCTTTCTTTTAAAATTATGAATGAAGGAACGGATACTCTGATCTCTTATTCACATGAAAACCATTTAGCAGATATTTCTTTGCAAATGGATGAAGGTCCTCAGTACCATGTGAGTCAAATTGAGATTGATGGGGTTGCAAAGACCAAGGAATTTATCATTCGTCGTGAACTCAATTTAAAAAAAGGGGATGTTCTCGGAGAATCACGTTTAATTGAAAGCAAAATTAATCTTCAAAGACTTGGAATTTTTTCCGTTGTTACCATTAAGCCAATCGATGACCCTGGTCAAGCAGGCTATAAAATCGTTAGGATTAGTGTCCAAGAAGCAGATCGAGGCACTTTAACATGGGGTCCAGGATTTAGAAATGATTTAGGGGTTCGACTCTTTAGTCAGCTAGCGTATTCCAATCTTTGGGGTTTGAATCATACAGGTTCTATCAATGCGAGTGTGAATAGGAGGTTTTCTGATTATAACTTTCCGGAAGGGCAGATTCAGTTTTCCTACTTGTGGCCTTGGTTTGGATTGCCGGGTCTAACTTTTCGCCCGGCGATTTCAGCGGGGCAGACGCAATATATTAATTTTGCAGCCGATACTCTTACGGCCTCGGCTTCATGGGAAAAACCCTTGCTAAAATACCCTAACTTGACCGGTAATTTGACTTATACTTGGGAAAGTATCTATGAATTTAATGCTGAAGCTGTTGCCACTACCGCCAGTCAACACTTGCAGATTGGGACAGTGACGCCGCGTTTAAGTATTGATCTTAGAGACGATCCTCTCTCTCCCACTTCTGGATTATTCGCGACAGCTTGGCTAGATCTTGCTTATCCTCCGTTTGGTTCTCAAGACTTAGGCTATTATCGTTTTCAATTCCGATCTGACTATAGCATTCCCTTAGGCAAGGCTTGGGTTTGGTATTTAAGTTTTCGAACTGGATATGAAATCAATACTGTTTCGACTTTAAATCAAAGTGGACCTGCAATTCCTTTAATTAAACAATTTGCATTGGGTGGTATTGGTAGCTTACGTGGATATCAGGAGCAAGAACTCAATAATCAAGATTCTTATATTAAGGGTAGCCTTGCTTATGTAAATTACCGAACTGAGATTGATTTTCCCTTCGCGGGGGCCTTAAAGGCCGGCATTTTTCTCGATGCGGCAAATTTATTGATCGATAATTTCTCTTTTGGGGGACTACGCTATAGCGCAGGATTTGGGTTTCATTATCAGACTCCTGTAGGACCTGTGAATTTAGATTGGGGATTTAAACTGGATCGGCCAGGAGATAGTAGCACCGATCAGATCCATTTTTCTATTGGCGTAATTTAGTACCGCGACCGGCAGTAGAATATCTTGAATACAAAAAATTACCTTTCAGTAAACTTGGCATCCTTGCCTACCCTGCCCGCACTCTCGCCGTCCTGGCTTCGTGCGGGTAAAGTTTATGAAAGGTAATTTTTTGTATTCAAGATATTCTACTGCCTTCTCGGTTTGTGCAGGCCTGCGGTCGAAGGTATTTATTCAATTGTATTAAGTGGTTATAAATTAACTGATCTCAGGTTAAAAACCCATTGACTTCAACACAGAGCTCCTGTACTCCCAAGTGTCTATGTTGCAGCAAAAGTCTTATCAGGCGAAGCAGTCCGGTCCTCACCTTTTTGAAACTAAAGGACCTCATGCACCTAAGTGGTTTGTCGTTGATGCTAAAGACCAAGTGGTCGGCCGTCTTGCGACAATCTTGGCGCGAGTGGTAACCGGCAAACACAAACCTACTTATACCAAGCATGCCGATACTGGTGATTTCATTGTAGTGCTAAACGCCGATAAGGTAGTTTTCACCCGAAATAAATGGAATGATAAACTTTATCGGGATCACTCAGGTTATGTGGGTGGTTTGAAGACGAAAACAGCGAAGGAAATGCTAGAGCGGCACCCAGAAGAAATTCTGAGACGTGCTGTTTGGGGTATGACCGGAAAATCAAGCTTAGCTCGTCATCAAATGAAAAAATTGAAAATTTTTACAGGAACTGAGCATACTCATCAAGCTCAAGGACCTCAGCCTCTTCCGGCTGGCGTTATCCGTAATACTGTCTTGACTCAGCCTAAAAAAACTAGGTCATAATACGGATCAGGCTCAGGTAAATCAGTTCGTAAAGGAGAAAGTTTAGAATGGAAAAACAGCAACACCAAGTAGGGAAGCGTAAGAACGCTATCGCGCGTGTTTATATCCGCCCCCGTGCTGGAGACGATGGTGTCATTCGGGTCAATGATCGTTCGTTTGAAGATTATTTCCCTCGTCCTACTGCTCGAATGCTGATTATGCAGCCTCTCGAGCTCACTTCAACTGTGGGACGTTTTGATATTTTAGTGAATGTTCATGGTGGTGGCCTTTCCGGACAAGCTGGAGCTGTGAAGCATGGCATCTCCCGAGCACTTTTAGAGGTTGATCCTTCTTTTCGTCCAGTATTAAAGAAGGCCGGGCACTTAACTCGTGACTCCCGTGAAGTCGAGCGTAAGAAATACGGCTTGGCTGGTGCGCGTCGCCGATTCCAATACTCGAAACGTTAATATCCTGCTCGGATCAGCTAGCCCGTTGCTGGCTAGCCTTTATTAGCTAGCCTTTACTAGCTAGTAAGACGAGTGGTTTATATAATATCATTTTAAAGAGGCTCTGTGGATTCAAAATCTGCAGGGCCTTTTTTGCGTAATAAGAGTCTCGCGACCTGCAAATATCCTGAAATAGAGAAGCTACCTCATTATGAGGTAGCCGGTGAGCTTCATGTATTCCGTAGCTGAACTTTGATTTTCCTTTATTCCGAATAAACTTCCGTTTGATCAGAATACTGCATCCCAAGCTGCTCACGAATCATCCGATAATTGCGACCTGGAATCGGGCAAAGGCGAAGTGTTTTGGTGGACTGGGTGCCTCTGCCCTCTAATTGATGAAAACCTATAATAACTTCGGAAAAATTGGGAGACTGACTAGAAGAAAGAGTAAGATCCTTGAGTGCGAATTCAACGTGCCACTTCACTTTTTAATAAGTTATTAACAAATAACACCCGTTTGACATTTTTGTCATATTTGATAAGATTGTCTTGCGAAGCTTCCAAAATCCTTTAATCAAGATGGCTTGCTACCCCCCCGAGAATTACACAGCAACTTTGAACGATATCAAAAGTTCGTTATTCATCGCTGGACCCAAAGTCTGCCCACCCAATTGGGATAAGGACTGGCGTTTACAGTTGGTGGAGAACCTTGAAATTATGGTGCACCAACTTTGGTCATCTGGAATTACTGAGATTTTTATTGATGGCTCTTTCGTTGAAGAAAAAGATCACCCGAACGACATTGACGGTTACTTTGCTTGTCCGGAAGAAAGATTTATTTCTAAAGATCTGCATCGAGACCTCAATGCATTGGACCCGTTTAAAGTTTGGACTTGGGCTCCTCGAAGTAGAATGTCCGCGGCAGGTTCTCCAAAATTGCAACTTCCGATGTGGCATCAGTACCGCGTGGAACTTTATCCACATTTTGGCCAGAGTTCTGGAATCTGTGACTCCAGAGGATATGAATTGGAATTTCCGTCCGCGTTTCGACAAACTCGCGAAGCCGGAAAACCCAAAGGGATTGTTCAATTATTAAGGGAGGGTTAACCTATGCTCCGAACAGAAGCCGAATATCAAAAAGCATTGAATCGCCTTAAAGCTGAAAAAAAGCGAATGGATGATCATAAGAAAAAATTGAAAGAAAAAGGCCTTACCTCTGAGCAGATTGAGACGGCTCTTGAACCTATGGAGTCTTTCCATTTGCAATGGGTCGAAGAAGTTGAGGCCTACGAAAGACTCAAAAGAGGTGATCTAGGGGAGCTTCAGAATCTACATGGACTGGGAACTATGCTCATCTCCCTTCGTATTGCCCGTGGGCTCTCGCAGACAGATCTTGCTAATCGCCTTGAGATTGATGTTTCGCAAGTATCCCGCGATGAGAGAAATGAGTATCACGGGGTCACTGTTGATCGAGCTAGCAGAATTTTAGATGCATTGAGGGCTAATCTAAAAAGTAAACCTGAATCACCTATTTTCCCAGAGAAAAGACCACAAGGGAAGAAAAAGGTAGCTTGATAGATGAACTAAAATATATTTATTGATGCTGCTTTAACCGTTATCCACTGCTAATGGTATGGGCTCTCCCGTTTTGTCCGAATGTTCCGTTAAAAGTTGGATCATTCTTGGCCCATTGTGGTCTGTATTTCAAGCGGGCGAGTCCATACCATTAGCAGTGTAATCCTGCCAGATTTACTTCCTTTTACGAATTAAGGTCGCAGTCTCTGCTGAAAATGATCTTAAAATTTGGCTTCGAATACTCCGATTCGAGAACTTTTATGGGGGTTTTGTTCTCAATTGCCATTTGGATTTTAACGTAATTCAATAGCCAGAACGCCACATAGAGTTCCTGAAGAATTCCGTTGGGCAATTTGGAATGCCACTGCTCAATCTTCATGGTTTCAAGTAAATCCTTAAACGATACCTCTACCTCCCAACGAAGATCGTAAAGATGCAAAATAATTTCTTCGGTCACCCAAGACTCTGGCAGGTTGGTGGCAAAAACAAGATCCTCATCACGGCCTGATGGCCTCATTTTGATGAGATAGATGGTCATACCATCAATGATAGTTCTGGAGGGTTTCTTAGTGCTCTCAAAGAATTTTTGAATTTCTTTAAAATTGTTTCTCTTGCACCGAGCGAGAAAATAATTCTTAGCAGACTTGTGAACTCGTATTATTCTTCCACTGAGGTAAAGCCTGTCGTAGAGAGACAGTGAGTCCTTTTCCAAGGAGGGAATCATCTCCTCAGCATCAGTAATTTCATCGCGAAGGCGGTGGTGTTTAAAGTCCTTTGTAACGCCTGACAAGACATCGTAACAATGAGTAAGATACATACGGGGGTAGGCATCTCCCTATGATCACTGAGTGCTCTCCCACAAAAGCCGGCTTTAAGGATTCCCTAGCCTTGAAAAATTAGGATTGCTGGGGTGTTTGGCCATAGTGTCATTTCCCCCTGATGAATTTTTTAGTTTGATCACCAAAAAATCTACTCAGTGAGTGGCACCACAGCAACCCTGTTTTTCAATAAATTTCATCGCTTAAGGAAACAGCATTATTTTTTTAGGTAAACTGTTAAAATAAATAATAAGTTATTAAAAAATAATAAAGACCGCTATAATTTTTGTAAATACACCTTTTAAAGGTAATCTATGATTCATACAGCGATTTTTAGTGTCATGCGTGCTAAGAGAACGATTAAAAATGAGGGCGCAAGAGCGGTTTTGGTGCTTCTCATTTCATTCATACTTGTGTCTCAGGTTTCCTTTGCAGGGACTGATCTTATTTTAGCGGCGTACGATGGCAATCTATCTCAAGTCATATCTCTTGTTAAAAAGGGATTAGACATAAATTATGCAAATAATAATGGATCTACCGCTCTTTTATTTGCGGCACAAAAAGGCCACCTAGAAATAGTAAAGTACTTGATAGAAAAGGGAGCAGACGTAAATCATGTAAATAATGATGGATTTACCGCTCTTTATCTTGCGGTAGCTAACAACCACTTAAAAATCGCAAAGTACTTGCAAGAAAAGATAAAAAAAACATCGGAAGTAAATCATGCTGAAAAGAAGGATTTGCCTAAGAGAGATCCGACTCTATCGGGTTCAGAGTTAACGAAAGATGAATTGATTGAGAAACTATGGGAAATAACAGGCGCCAGATTAACCAATCAAGGAAGAATTGAAAAGTTGATGAACTCCAATGAGGAGGGAATTAAAGATTACAATTTTTTATCCAAAATAAAATTACCTAAAAATAAAGCCGAGACCCATCCATTCGATAAGCCTGAAAAGATAAGTAAGGAAGAATTTAAAACCACCATAAAAGAAACTTGGTTTGCCGAGAAAATCACAAAATCTTTTATAGATTTACAACACGAATTGCAAGACAAGCTCAAAGAGTTCGACCCGGCTAAGGGTTCCTTGGCAGGGATTGATCTTGCTTTAGCGGCGAAGAGTGGCAACCTATCTCAAGTAATGGCCCTTGTTGAAAAGGGAGTAGACGTAAATTATGCAAATAATAATGGATCTACCGCCCTTATATTTTCGGCACAAAAAGGTCACATAGAAATAGTAAAGTACTTGATAGAAAAGGGAGCGGAAGTAAATCATGCAGATAATAATGGAGTTACCGCTCTTTATCTTGCGGTAACTAACAACCACTTAGAAATCGCAAAGTACCTGCAAGGAAAGATAAAAATGGGAGCGGAAGTAAATCATGCAAATAATAATGGATCTGTAAATACAGATACCATTGATCATAAAATAAATGAAAACATTGGACACATCGTCGCTGCTTTTGATCCAGAAGAATTACCAGGATCATTCAATATGGGATACATGGACGTTAATGAATCGCTTTTTACCTATTTAGATCTAGTTAAAGACATAAAAAATAATGTAGGTTATTTTGACTATCAAGCATTATTAAATATTCATATAGGGAAGCATTCGGAATATAAATTACAAAATTTAGATACCATTGTAATGGAAGTAGAAAAACAGTTTCACTTAGGAAAGAAAATTTATTCAACTATTTTAGGAAGCATTGGACATTTTGTAACTCTAACAATTGATAACGAAGGAAATGTGACTATCATCGACTCAAACAACACCACTCCATCACAACTAGGAAAAGATGAAAGAACAGCACTGCTTCAAGCTCTTAATAGTCAGAAGATAACGATTTACGATTCCACAAAACCCATTGAATTTCGATTCAATAAGGACGTTAGAGCACAACAACAGAAAGCTGATAATGACTGCCTCATATACAGTATGCTCAATGCTTCGCAAATCGCCAAAGAAGGAAACATAAATGGCTATAAAACCGTAACCTCGTTTTTAAACTCTGGCAAAATTGGCAAATATGAAGATTATAAACAAATTGGGGATCCTTATTTTTTGGACAATAAAAGTATAAGCAATAACACAACAAAGCTAGTTGATGAGGCAAAAGCTAAGTTTTTAAAATCGTATCGGAACGAAATAAAAAAGAGATTTTTACAATTATTGCCACCGGACATTCAGGATAAATATGGATACAGACCTGAATCAGATTAGTCTACCGTTTTAGGCAGCAGTCTTTTTTTGAGTTTCAGCTTCAAAAGCTAATGCCATACATTCTAGAGTGCGTCCATACTCATGGGCTGCCTGAATGCGTTCAGCTCTTAATAATTCATGGGTATATCCAACCTGTTCTAGTATTTTAAGGTGTTTTAATCCCCGAGAAAGATAGCGTTTCATTTCATCAGGCATGGCGTCAAGTCCTGCCGGGATGTGATTAGCAACTGAATTGAGAAGGTCGGCTGTAGTATCAGATCTTTCATAAAGCCCATATTCATTATCGGTGGCTCCCTCTAGGAAAGGTAATTCAGAAGTGCGAGGCTCAAGGAAGGCAATTTTTGCCTCATGCCAAATTGCCCGGGATAGGTGTTTTGCTGTCCGAGCCCAGCGCTCGGCCGCTAGGCGGTTCTTTTTTTGATATTGATGAAAGGCATTTTTATATAAGGTAACCACCTCGTCTGCATTGACGCCAGGAACTGCCTTTCTATCCCAGAAGTGGTTGACTCCCGTTTCAATCACGCAATTATATGCTTTTCGTATTTCATGCTCTGCATTATCTGGTCCGTGAAAATGTTTGGGCTCTTTATGGGTGGCAGTCATGAATGGATCCTCTTTTGATAAATAATTAGCAAGCAAAGTACCAAATTAAGGAAAACTGAAAAGATTGGGTTACAATTAAAGAACTATGGTGTGGACGACATACAAAGAAAAAATCAAGCGCCTTTCACAACGAATAGTTGAGGCACAGAAGCCTATTCGTATTCTAGATGCGATAAAATGGGATCCTTCCATTGAACAAGAACTGAGGAAAAGTAAGCTTCGACATATGCCCAAGGTCAATGCGAGCTACTATGAAAAGATTCAGTTGGGTTTCGAGCCGGATAAAAAATTAGATGAATTAAGGGATATTGCTCGAGATATTGACACGACTCTTGGATCGGAAGATGCGTTAGGGCGATTGCTGAAGGAAGTCACCGAACAATATATTGATGTGGTTCAAATGCTCTTAGCGCGGGGCACCAAAAAATTTTGGGAGTATAGTCGAAAGCTCTATGGGTCTCCCAAGGATAATTTATATGGTGATAGCAATACTATTTTTGAATTAGGCAAGGTTCTTTATTCTATTTTGAATGGATTTGAAGATTCGACATTAGGACCCTCTTATCCAGAAATTCATGAAGCGAAGGAAGTTGTAGATACTCTTAATATAAGATTTAAATCCTATTTTAAAGGGAATCGTGTAGAAGCCCAAATTTCTGATGGAATATTAGCGGATGCGTCTGCGGGTGGAGATGTGGTGAAAATTAAGGAAGGCGCTAAATTCTCTTCTCGCGATATTGATATCCTTGAAGTACATGAAGGTTGGGTTCACGTGGGAACCACCCAAAATGGTCATCAACAGCATGTGGCGAAGTGGTTATCTAAGGGGCCACCCCGGTGTGCCGCAACGCAAGAAGGGCTTGCGGTCATCATGGAAATCTTTACCTTTCGTTCTTATCCCAAGCGAGCACGGCAAATTAATGATCGAATTATAGGAATTAATAAGGCGGAAGATGGTGCAAATATACTCGAGTTGATCGAATTTTATAGAACAGAAGGGTATTCAGAAGATGATTGTATTGCCAATGCTCGACGAGTGTTTAGGGGAGGAGTAATAGAGGGTGGAGCGCCATTCACAAAAGATATTTCTTATTGCCGAGGGTTTGTAGAAAATTATAATTTTTTAAGGGCAGCGATTCGTGCAGGTAAACCCCATCTTCTGCCGTTTCTTTTTGTGGGTAAGCTTCGCATTGATGATGTACCCTTGATTTATCAAAAGTTTAAAGAAGGCATCATTGATCCCCCGGTTCACTTGCCATCTCACTTCAGTGATTTAAATGGTCTTGCAGTTTGGATGAGTTTTTCAAGTTTTTTTAATATGGTAAATTTAAAAAATATTCAAGAACACTATGATAAATTGTTTAAAAATTACCTCTAATAATAAGCTGTTTAGCAATAGTCCCGTGCGTTAATTGCATATTTCTCAAGTTTTCTTAAAAGAGTCTTTTTTGGAATATTTGCATGTAGTGCGGTTTGATTGATTCTTCCCTTAAATGCTTTAAGGGCGCTGATGAGAAATTGTCGTTCGAACTCTTCTTTGTTTGCCTGAAAATCAAGGTGGTTGATGTCGAGGGTAAATCCTTTCCCGACTCCTAACGGAATTCCGATTGAACCTCCTGTCGAAACAGAAAGAATGGAAGCGGGAGGGGGGGGGGCATTTTTATGTATAAAGGTATCTGGCAAGCTTGCAAGTGTGAGCTCTGTAGTGGTTTCTATGACAAATGCATGTTCAATAACATTTTCCAATTCACGGATATTCCCAGGCCAAGAATGAGCTTTGAGTGACGCCATCGCATCAGGAGACAAGTGAGTAATATTCTTATGATGTTGTTGATTAAACTTCTCTATGAAGTAAGTGGCAAGAGCTTCTATATCATTTTTTCTTTCTCGTAAGGGTGGAAGTTGAATAGGTAGAACATTGAGTCTATAGAAGAGATCTTCTCGGAATTCTCCTTTTTTAATCATTTCTTCCAAATTCCGATTAGTGGCTGCAACTATGCGAAGATTGACTTCAACTTCACGATTCGATCCAACGGGAGTGAATTTTTTTTCTTGTAAAGCTCGAAGTAGTTTAACTTGCATTCCAGATGAGATGTCTCCAATTTCATCAAGAAATAAAGTTCCACCATCAGCGTATTGGAATTTTCCTATTTTTCTAGAATCGGCTCCAGTGAAAGCTCCTTTTTCGTGTCCAAAAAATTCACTTTCGATTAAGCTTTCTGGAATTGCAGAACAATTAATGGTCACGAATCGGTTATCTTTTCTGGAGCTATTAAAATGTAAAGCTTGCGCCACTAATTCTTTCCCAGTCCCACTTTCCCCTCGAATAATGACAGAGGTATCCACCCGAGAGAGCTTGTCAATGACGCCAAAGATTCGTTTCATTTCGGAACTTTGACCAATAAAGTCTGTACCGTTGGGAAGTTTAAATACAGGGGCAGATAGAGTCATATTGCGGATCATGTGTTTCGCGCGCAACGCCTTGTCAACCAAGTAAACTAAATTTTCAGCTTTGATCGGCTTTTCCAGATAATTATAAGCACCTTCTTTAGTGGCTTCGACAGCATCTCGTACGTTTGAAAAGGCAGTCAGGATAATCACAATAATAGATGGGTCATAGGCTTTGATTTCCTTAAGAGCTTCCATGCCAGATACTCGGGGCATATTGACATCCATCAGGACGAGATCGTAATGTCCTGCTTTTACGCGATTGATACCTTCTTCGCCATCTTTAGCTTGATCTACCCTATAATGGTTAGCGGTCAGGGCAGATGCAACAGAAAGTCGGAGTTGTGAGTCGTCATCGGTGACTAATACTTTAAACATTAGAATTCTCCTTGAATATCGGGATTGGATGAGTTGAGAATTTAGGGTATTCGCCAGAGCTGCCTTGGAGGGGTAAGAAGATTTGGAAGGTGCTCCCTAGATTTTTTTCACTCACTACTTCGACTTTTCCGTGGTGAGCTTCGATAAAATACTTTGTAAGATAGAGCCCCAGACCTGTTCCTGAGATAGCGGTAGTCGTATCGTTTTTAGCTCTATAAAATCGAGTAAAGAGGCGTTCTTGTTCTTCTTCCGTCATCCCGATTCCTTGATCTTGAACAGAAATCACGATCCAATTATTTTCTTCTTTAGATCGAATTGAGATGATTGATTGAGGTTGGGAGTATTTAATTGCGTTATCAATCAGATTATTTAAAACCTTTGAAATCAATGATGCATCTATTTTAATCGGAAATATAGGTTCTAGCTCAGCATGAATTTGAATTTGCTGAGCGTGGGCTTGGGTTTGAAAAACTTCAATTGATCTTTCAATTAAATGGTTAATATCTTTGGAGGCGAGGTTCAAATGAAGGTGATCGGATTCGACCTTGCTGAGTTCTAGAATGCTGGAAATGAAATGGTTTAATTCTTCAGTAGAGCTAATGATGTTTTTGAGATTATCTCTTTCGGTGAGAGAGAGGCGATTGAGTGATCCGCGAAGAAGAACTTCTGCAAGGCCTTGTATTCTCGCAACTGGTGTTTTTAAATCGTGTGTTACTAAGGAGAGAAAGTTTGTTTTGAGTTCCTCAACCTGAGTGAGGAGTTCATTTTTTTGTTGGTAATCCCATCGTTTTTTATATTCTCGAATGAGTCGATAAGGAACTGCTAGATAGTAACTGACAAATATTCCAACGAGAGGCTGGCTCTCACGTAACCAAAGGCCTCTAATTTGAAAGAGAGCTTGATTGATGATAATGAGTGAAAGCGCTAAAGTGAGAGTTGCGAACACTCCATAAAGAGGAGTGGATGTCATGATCCACCACAAGACAATCGTCGTGACTAAAAATGTGACTAAGCCATTGAGAATATGAGGAGCACGAATAATGCCATCTTGATGAAGGATTGAGTCTAAGATATTGGCGTGTACTAGCAATTTTGGATTGGAAAACGAGGCTTTGGAGAACGGAGTGAGTGCAAAGTCAGCAGAGTCATCTGATGACAACGTGCCCACTAGGATAATTTTATTTTTTAAATTTTCCAATGGGATGCGTCGATTCAGGACATCCGCAAATGAGTAGGTAGAATAGGGAAAGTTCTTCAACTGTTTTTGGTTCAGGGCAGTGCTTGAATGGTACCTAAAGAAAAAATACTTTGCATCCACATCAGGAATATAGAAGGTTCCTTTTGGCATCTCATTTCGATCAGTAAGCCCTAGCTTTTCTGCTAGATTGAGATGAAAGGCTGGTTTTCCATATAAGGTGAGCAATGCTCTTCGGGTAATTTTATCTTCTGAAAATACATTCCCGTCCTGATGCACCAATGCAACAGAATGGGGAAGTGTATTGAGGGGCGTCGGGGGTATAACTTCTCCAGTAACATCAAAAGGGGTACCGAGAAGAAATGGAATACCTTTTGCGTTCATTCGTTTTGTGGCTTCGATAAATCGAGTTGCCCAAGGTCCTTTAAAAAACTCTCGGTTGACTTGTTTGACATGATTCATGTCGATTAAATAACCCACTGCTTTAGGATTGAATGTTTCAAGGGTTTCTAAAAGACGCGAATGGAAATCTAGAGAAAACGGAGCAAAGTTATTGAACTCTTTTGTAGTGGTATCATCTAAAGCGATTAGGGCTATTTCATCACTAGAATTACTCGGATAGCCATGGGAAACTCTGAGGTCATAAAGGTTAGCTTCTAAGAAATTGAAATCTAGATTGAGGAGTAGAAGAGTAAGGCAAATGGAGCTCGCGAGGATGGTTAAGATCCTTTCATTGAGCTTTACCCATTTTATGAGTCGATTACGCACACTTTACTCCCCCCTTCCTCAACGAACAAAGCGTTATAACAAATACTAAGAATTTGCACTGAAGATAATGGTTACCCAGGTGGTATTGTTTATCATGTGGAAATTAGATAAGAGAACTATTTGGAGAAGGTACCTAATATGGATAAACTCATTTGTTTTGGAAAAAACTATCTCTCTCATGCGCTAGAAATGGGAGACACTACTTCAGAAAATCCTGTTCTTTTTCTCAAGCCTCCCAGTGTGGTTGTGAAAGTACAATCCATGAGAGACTTGGTTCAAGTGGAGCTACCCGTGGGCCGTGGTGAAGTTCATCATGAGTGTGAAATCATACTTCAGTTGGATTCGAAAGGGTTGATTCACTCAGTCTCACTGGGGTTGGATTTGACACTCCGAGATGAACAAGCTCAGCTGAGGAAAAAGGGTCAGCCTTGGGAAATTTCAAAGGTCTTTAAAAATTCAGCCGTGATTGGGCCTTGGGTTCCAGTTTCTAGTTTTGAAAAATTTTTAGAAGAAGAGTTTGCCTTCAGTCTCGATGGTCAAGTTCGTCAGAGAGGATATGGAAAGGAAATGCGCTTTTCTGCCGAAAAATGTGCAATCTACGCAAAAAAGTTTTTTCCACTTTGCGACGGGGATGTCATTTTTACCGGGACTCCTGCAGGAGTGGGTCCTGTGTCGTCGGGCCAAATCGCTGAACTTAATTGGGGCAAGTCTTTCAATTATCGCGTGAGTTTTAAGTAGTGTTGTGGGAGTAGGTGTCTAGGTAGCGGGTAAGCACTGCAAGGAACTACTGACGTAGGGTAAATATTTCTTGAGCAAGCTTCTGAGACACCATCTCCATCAGAATATCAGAATCAAAGCGAGAGGTGGAAATGAGCTGGAATTTTTGAGCTTCTTTTAAAAGATGATGAAGTTGCAATCTGTTTCGCTCTCCCCCTGTCAGTAGGGGAGCTATGAACGTATGGAGTAGATCTGCGTAGCCTTCTTTTAAGAAAGAGGTCAGTGTTTTAGCGCCTCCCTCTACCATGACGCTTTGAAAGGGACGCCCCAAAAAATCGGAGATCTCTCGGCCTTCCAGTAAGGATGCGAGTTCAGAGATGAGCTTTTTCCCTGGGAGGGTGAGGATCAAGATTTCTTTTTTCTGGTGTAGCCAGGAGGTTGAATTTTTTTTGAGAGTGGCTGGGGTCGTGATGTAGACACAACGTCGCCCAGGAGTGAACGTTTTTGAATTTAACTGAGTTTGTACTTCTAGATTGACACTGAGACAAAGTCCTCGTGGATCCAGAATGATGGGGAGAGGCTGATGTTGGAGGGGGGGCTGACAATCACGAGCAGAAAGGCTTGGAAGATCTGTCAAAACAGTTTGAGCTCCCACTAAGATGGCATCGTAACGTTGTCTAAGCCAGTGTGTATAGGATCGAGCAGTAGGACCGGTAATCCATTGCGAAGAATTTAGGTCATCTGCAAGTTGTCCATCTAGGGTTTGTGCCCACTTCAGTGCAATGCAAGGTCTTCCTAGAGTCCGTTGGGCAAAAAATGAAAAATTCCATGCGGTGGTTTCTTGCGAATACAAACCTAATGAAACTTCCTTCCCAGCACTCTTTAGCTTTTGAATTCCTTCTCCATTCACTCGAGGGTCAGGGTCAGTACGTGAAATGACGACTCTTCGAATGGATGATGAAGTCAGTAAATCTGAGCAGGGGGGTTGGTTGCCTTGGTGAGAGCAGGGCTCAAGAGAAACGTACGCAGTTGCGTCTTTGAGTAACGAGAAGTCTTGAATCTTGTTGAATGCATCTTTTTCAGCGTGGATTCCTCGATAGGCGTGAGTGAATCCTCTTGAAATCTCCTTGCCTTGTGAATCTACGATCACACAACCGACAGATGGATTGGGGTTGGAGATTCCGACTCCTGAAAGGGCGGTACGAAAAGCCTCAAGCATCCAGTAGTGATCACTGCCGAGCGGGGGATGGAGAGGTTGGGTGATTGAGTGAGATTGAAGAGATTCCTTCGAAAATAAGGAATCGAGAGGGCCGCCGAATGAAAATCCAGATTCAAGTGTAAGGGAATGAATTAAAGACTCAATTGAGCTAGTCATTGATACTCTCTATAGATATTCTCTATTTAAATTCACTTAATTTGCTAAAGGCATAACTCGTTTTATGAATTCATCAAATAACGGAACGGTGAATTCAGTATCACCATGAGTAGGGCTATAGATCATACCTTTTTTAATTAAGCTATTTCTTATGGGTGCAATGCTCTGTGCTTTAACTCCAAGTTTCTCTGCAATATCACCTGACCGTTGGGCTCCGACACCCAGCTCTGCAAGCCCTCTTAGATATTCTTTTTCTCTAGGCGTAAGCCGATCAAAGCGTACACGAAAAAAACTCTCATCCAAGCGATCGATTGATGCACTTGTAGCTTTTTGAATAATCTCCTTATCGATAGGAGAGGTGGGCGCAAGATTCCACGCTTGATATCCCCATTCTTGGAGAAAGTAGGGATAGCCTTTAGTTTTAATAATAATTTCCTGCAAAGCTTCCTCTGTAAACTCTATACCTTGCTCTTTGACAGGTTCTTGAACCGCTTTGATGGCATCAGCTTCCTGTAAGGGTCCTATGCGAGGAAAATCAAATAAACGTTCTGCATAGGATTTGGATCGTCCAGCGAGTGCTACTAATTGCGGGAGTCCAGCTCCAACTAAAACGAGTGGCAGTTGTTTTTGGGCAATTTTATGCATTGCCATAATGAGCGCGCTTAGCTCTTCTTCGGTTAAATATTGTAATTCGTCGATTATCAATGCAACAGCCGTTTTTCGGTCTGCAGCTGCCTCGCTAATAGCTTCTAGTAAAATAGGTAGATCGGATTCAAGATCACCGCTATCAGCAGTTCCTGTCTCAGGATCAACATCTAAACTGAACTCAATATCCTGGGTTTTAACCTTCACTCCATTAAAAAAACTTCGTAGAACACGAAACCCTCGTTTTACTTTCTGACTTATATTCTCCATCCGATCCAACGTGTAAAGAAGTTGTCTAATCTGAGGGAGTAAGAGTGCAGCAAGAGATTTATTTTCATGCGCTTCAATAAAAATAGATTTATAGCCTTCAGCTTCTGCGAGTTTATGGATTTCATTTAATAGAACTGTTTTTCCTACGCCGCGAAGCCCAACTAGCAAAAAGCTTTTTTCAGACTTTCCGTTCTTCAGTCTAGCTAGGGCAATTCTAGCTCGCTCCAAAATAGGCTGTCTTCCAGCCAATTCTGGAGGAGGAGATCCTGCACCGGGAGAAAAAGGATTATTTAAGGGATTCATAAAGAGTTTATAGTAAAGTTATGTGAGTATAGCAAGTTCTTCGTAACCTGTACTAACATCCGTATAAATGCCACTTATCCTGCTTAATTAATATTGTTTAGGGAGTGAAAGTTGTAGTTATTTAGTCAGGTATTGACGTTTAGATGAGTTTGATAAGCGGTGTCGGGAAGTTGAAAGCCCAGATTCAAGTCCATAGGGAGGCTCATTGAATCTGGGCTTTAAAAATATTATTTATTTCTCAGCATTTTTTGGACTTCATCGACATGTTCGGTTTCAGTACGAACGAATTCGCGTGCCATTTCTTCAAGGGCAATGTCATCACCGGCGAGGTGAACGAGCTTCTTGTAAAGTTCTAAGGTTGCAGCTTCGAATCCTAAGCTCTCTTGGAGGATCTGGTCTACTTCGTGAGCGTTCGTTTCTTCAATTCGTGCAGAAACTACAGGAGGGTGACCTCCTAATGAAGTAATTTTTTCTCCGATCATAGTTGCATGACCCATGCTCTCTTGTGCTTGATCTCGAAACCATTTTTGAATGGGAATCCGATTGTGTCCCATGATCATGAAAGAGTAATGCAGATAGCGGATAATTCCAGACATCTCTGCTTGGAAGATTTTTTCAAGGCATTCCATAGCTTCTGGATTGGAGGACTTTTGTGTACTGAGAGGCATAAATAATTCCTTTTTTACATATTGACGCGCTCAGTAAGATCATATTTTAGCGAGGATGGGAAGAATTTTTTCATTCCTTCTCCAAGCGATTTTACACCTAGGGCGATCGCTTTTTCGCTTTGAGTGGACCTGAGATGGATTCCAAATTCTTTCAGAAAAATCTCCCAAAAGACTTGACTCGTTGTGTTGTATGTCTGGATGTCGGTTGCTACGGAAAATAGTTTCTTCCGTAAATTCACATACAAAAGCACCAGGGGTCGTTCAGGGGCGGTGCTCATTTCGTATTGGATGAAAAGTTTTTTTGCTCTTTTCAGGGGATTGATTTCTAGCCACCTTTTAGAAAGATGAACTTGAATCTCAATAGTAGATTCAGCTTCTGCTTCTTGGATTGCCGCGATAATGGGAGAATCCTTTTCCAGATTACCAATAACCATAGGCGCCCCCGATCTGGCTTTGTTTTTTGAGTTTTTTATGATGGCGAAGTCGATTGAGGAATAGTTTCCATGGATGATGTCGGTACCAGCCTCTTCGGGTGAATTGCGCCTCGCGTGAGAGGATTTGGCTCAGGACAATGATGAGTAAGGTGATTCCTAATGTAAAAAGTGTGACCCATTCTTTCCAGGTGTAGGTGTAAGAAACTTCGTCCTTGTTTCTTAGAAGATGACGTAGTCCATCTTGGTGAAGGATTTCGGCGGCTTTACCGCTCTGTATGAGCGGGCTGTCCAGTGCTTCCAGGAGGTGATAAATTCCAATGACAATAGCAGTATTGGGGTCGTTTTTTTTCAATTCCGGAATCACGAATGTGGAGAGGATTGGTTTAGTCTTTGTATCAGTGAGCTTATCTTCCAAGCCAAAACCAACTTCCAAATAAGCTTGTTGATTTTCATAAAAGACCGTCAAAAGCATTCCATTATTCTGGCCGGTGTTGCCCATTTGCCAGTGCGTGAAGATCTGATGGGAGCGGTCGGTTAGATTTTCTTGATTTAAGTTTTTAATCAAGGCGACCATGAATTGTTCGCCAGTAAGTCGATCGTGTTCTACAAGGAGAGCTTCTGCCGCATGGAGTGTGTGAGGGGTGAGAATCTTTTCTTCGTCTGAAACGTAATAATACGGTCGTGGCGGTAGGTTCTCTGCTTTTTCCGCTGCATAAGTACTGCGACTTGAACTGTGACTGAATATGACCCCGAGTAGTAGCACTAAGGTAAAGACGCGCACAAAATGGTTCATTTTTTTTAATTTAGCGGTGCTGAGATTGAAGTCAATAGGAATACATTCCCAATGCGAAAATCCATTTTTCTTAGATCGGCAAAGATCGATTGACATACGATGTTTGCCGATCTAAGGAAAATTCGTTAGATCGGCAAACATCGGTTGACGTGCGATGTTTGCCGATCTAACTTGATAAATATGTTTATTGGGCGATCGTATGAAATTAAGATTTTGACAGATGCAGTGAATTCAACTCGTGCCGAACTGGTCATTCTTTATGGGAGAAGAAGAGTTGGAAAGTCTAGTTTATTAAAACATCTCATCCAAAGTAAAATAGGCCAGCCCCATCGAAGCCTATACTTCGAAGGCATTCAGGGAGTCTCTCTGAAAAAGCAGATTTTCCATTTTACGAATGAATTAGCTAAAATGACGAAAAGCATACCCTACAGGGCTGATAGCTGGCCTCAAGCACTCGATGCATTCACTGGGATTGTGAGTAAAGGAAAACATTATATTGTTTTTGATGAATTTCAGTGGATGGCCTCGGAGCGCAAAGAACTCATTTCCTTGATAAAATATTATTGGGATCGACACTGGAAAGAGAATCCAGGTGTAAAGCTGATTTTATGCGGCTCAGTGGCGCAGTTTATGGTTAAACATCTGGTTCACTCCACCGCTCTTCATAACCGAAAAACGCTTGAGATCAAACTCGATTCATTGCCAGCACATGAAGCAAAATTATTTTTCAGAGGAAAGCGATCTTATTTCGAGATCGCTAAGTTTTTAATGATTTTTGGAGGAATTCCAAAATATTTGGAACAACTTGATCCTTCTCGATCATTGTCTGAAAACATGGATCGACTTTGCTTCCAAAAGTACGGTTTTTTTGTGACGGAATTTGAAACGCTATTTAAAGAACAATTCAAAGTCATCAAAACGTATGAGAGTATCGTTCGTTTTTTAAGTAAAGAAAGTCAGTCAAAAGAGAGCTTAGCGAAAGCACTCAATGTCGAGGGTGGAGGAGGGCTAACGGGGTATCTTACAAACTTAGAAGCGGCTGATTTTGTCAAAAAATTTCCTTCTCTTTCATTAGAAAAGTCCAAGGGGACTAAAACCCAGAAGTATGTCCTTTGGGATGAATGGCTCCATTTTTATTTTTCTTATATTGAGCCCAATCTCTTATCGATTCAATCCAATACATCCAGAGGCTTATTCGAGAGTCTAACCAATCAAAGCTTGGCTGCCTATTTTGGCTTAGCATTTGAGCGACTTTGCTTTAAAAACTTACCTAATCTGCTAGAGCATTTAAATATCTTGCCTCAGGATGTCTTGGGTTATGGTCCTTTCTTTAGGCAAGGGCCGCGCACGTCCCATCGCTCTAAAAAGAAGGGGCAAATCAGGAAGTCAAAAAAAATAGCGCAATCTCTTGAAGGAGTGCAAATTGATGCTCTGATTCATCGAAAAGGTCAGATCTTATCATTGATTGAGTGTAAATTTTCTATAAATCCTATTGGTACAGAAGTCATCGCGCAGGTTCAAAGAAAGATAGAGTTACTTCAGGCTCCTCAAAAATATACAGTGGAGCGTGTTCTTATTGCAGCAAATGGCGTAACCCCTGAACTTCAGAGGTCCGATTATTTTCATCGAATTCTGGGTCTGGAAGCTATTTTTGAATTAAACAGTCAACTAGACTAGTTATACTGGTAGGCGCTTAAAATTTCAATATCTGATAATGATTTGCTCTTTTTTTGCATGGATAGTTACTAAAATAAAAACAAAGCATACAAAAAAAATGCAAATTAATTCATAAAGCTCCCACTGGCTTAAGTTGATTTGTTTTATCAAGTATTGAGTTTTATCCCATGCTATTGCCCCATTTTTTCAGTTGATTCTATTGCTCCTTTTAGGATAGAAATGGCGGCATCATGCACACTCTAGGCAAACGTGGTTCCGGCAACTGTCGGTCATCTAGAGTGGACGGAAGCTCCATTTGGTTTAAGAACGGTTCTTATCTAAAAGGTAGCTTCAAAAAAACCGCGGTAAGCCTTTCTGCGCGTTCGCGCTGTTTTGACTTCCGCATATTGATTGAATGAAGGAGTTTTTTATGCCTGCTATAACTATGCGCGAGCTTTTGGAATCAGGGGTTCATTTTGGTCACCAGACTCGTCGTTGGAATCCTAAAATGAAGCCTTATGTTTTCGGGTCTCGTAATGGAATTTATATTATCGATCTTCAAAAGACGGTAGATCAGACTCGCGCTGCTTGTGCCTTTGCTACTCAAGTGGCATCTGAAGGTAAAAAAGTATTATTCGTCGGCACGAAAAAGCAAGCTAAAGACGTGATTGAAGAAGAAGCAAAGCGCGCAGGCATGTATCATGTAACTAATCGCTGGCTAGGTGGGATGTTGACTAATTATCAAACGGTTAAGGCATCGATCGATCGTTTGAAAAAATTAGAAGCCCTTAAAATTTCTCCAGAATGGGATGAAACGCCTAAGAAGGAACAATCAAGAATTGATCGCGAGTTAGAGAATTTGCGAAAATCATTGGGCGGCATTCAAGACATGAAGAAGCTTCCAGGCGCGATTTTCGTTGTTGATACTGAGAAAGAACATATTGCTGTGAAGGAAGCCAAGAAGCTTGGAATTCCTACTATTGCAGTTGTAGATACAAATTGTGATCCTTCTAATATTACTTATGTCATTCCTGGTAATGATGATGCGATTCGCAGTATTCGTCTTTTTGCAAGATTGATTGCGGATAGCTGTATTGAAGGCACCCGAGTATTTCAAGAAAAGCTTCGCGCACAAGAAGTTGCCGATGCAAGTGCTAAAGAAGACGCAGAAACTGAGAAAAAAGTATCCAGATTTGAAGGCGATATCGACCTTCAAGGAGTGGATGAGGCTGATCTTGAAGCTCAAGAAGTGGAAGCTCAGTTAAAGGGAGAAGAATTAGTAGTAGAAGCAGCTGGAGCGGAAAAAGCCGCTGCTCCTGCTGTTGCCGAGAAGCCAGCTGCAGTCAAGAAGAGCAAAAAAGCGAAAGGAGAATAAGACCATGGAAATTTCAGCCACATTGGTCAAAGATCTTCGAGAAAAAACAGGCGCAGGGATGATGGATTGCAAAAAGGCGCTTGTAGAATGTTCAGGAGATTTTGAAAAATCTGTTGAGTATCTTCGTAAAAAGGGAATTGCTTCTGCTGCAAAAAAAGCGGGCAGGATGACAAAAGAAGGTTCAGTCATATCATACATTCACGGTGAAGGCAGAGTAGGTGTTCTGCTCGAAGTGAATTGTGAGACCGATTTTGTAGCCCGAACTGAACAATTCCGGCAGTTTGTGAAAGATATTGCAATGCATGTAGCAGCTGCAAATCCACAATGGGTTCGAATGGAAGAAGTACCTTCGGAAATTCTTGCCAAAGAGAAGGAAATTGCAATTGCGCAAATGCAAGCTTCTGGTAAGCCTGCTGCGGTTTTAGAGAAAATTGCAGAAGGTAAGCTCAAGAAGTTCTACGAAGATAATTGCTTACTTTATCAATTGTTTGTGAAAGATTCCAATAAGACAATTGAACAGCTTCTGAAAGAAACCATTGCAACTCTTGGAGAAAATATTTCTATTAGGAGATTCACAAGGTATGCTTTGGGTGAAGGTTTGAAAGAAGTTTCGGAAGAAGTACAACAATAGTTAAAAGTCTAGCCTAATTTTTAGGATGGATTTTATATTCCTCCCGGCTTCTTTAAAAAGAAGCCGGGAGACTGTACTCTAGGGTCCTAAGGAGCGGAAATGGCAATGCCAGTGTTAACTCAACGAAGTGATCCCTATAAGCGGATTTTACTGAAGCTTTCAGGTGAAGCATTAGCGGGTCAAGCGGGATATGGCATTGATTCGGATGTTTTAAAAATTCTGGCATCTGAAATTAAAGAAATTTATCAACGAGGTATTCAAATTGGCATTGTGGTCGGTGGCGGGAATATCTTTCGTGGGCTCAAAGGGGCCACCAAAGGTATGGATCGAGCTTCAGCCGACTATATGGGTATGTTAGCCACTGTTTTAAACTGTCTCGCTCTTCAAGATGCCCTTGAGCATGAATCGGTTCATACTCGAGTTCAATCAGCCATTGAAATGCAAGAGCTTGCGGAGCCTTATATTCGGCGGAGAGCGATTCGACATTTAGAAAAAAATCGAGTGGTGATTTTTGGTGCAGGTACAGGAAATCCTTATTTTACTACGGACACAACGGCTGCTTTGAGAGCGATGGAAGTTGGCTCTGAAGTAGTGCTTAAGGCAACTCGTGTGGATGGGATTTATGATGCTGATCCAAAAGTGAAGCCTGATGCTAAACGTTTCGATGAGGTATCTTATCTTGAAGTCTTGCAAAGGGGCTTGAAGGTGATGGATTCGACAGCCATTTCGCTTTGTATGGATAATCAACTTCCTATCATCGTGTTTGACTTACATCAGAAGGGGGCTTTGGGGGATGTTGTTAATGGTAAATCAATTGGAACACTGGTTCGGTAATTAAAAATAATAAAAGCATAATTAAAGCTGTGAGCTGTAGCCTGACGCCTGTAAGCTCACGAAGGAGAGAATCATGTCAAAAGCAGTGCTCGACTCAATGGCTCAAAGCATGGATAAAAGCATTCAATCCCTTAAGGCAGATCTTGCTAAAGTCCGTACGGGACGAGCATCTACTGCGCTCGTAGATACGGTTCATGTGGATTATTATGGATCCAGTGTCCCCTTAAATCAGGTAGCTAATGTGACTACGCCTGATGCTCGAACAATTCAGGTTTCTCCTTGGGAAGGCGGAATGATTGGGGCAATTGAGAAAGCTATTTTAGCTGCTAATATTGGCTTGACTCCCCAGAGTGATGGGAAAGTGATAAGAATTCCACTTCCTCTCTTGACTGAAGAGCGACGTAAGGAAATGGTTAAGTTAGTTAAGAAAATGGGTGAGGAAACGAAAATTGCTGTGCGGAATCATCGGCGGGACGGCAACGAAGAGTTGAAGAAGGAAGAAAAGGCAAAACTATTATCCGAAGATGATGCAAAAAAAGCTATGGAACTTGTCCAAAAGAAAACAGACGAAAAAGTAGCTGAGGTGGATAAGACTATCCTATCTAAAGAAAAAGAAATCATGACTATTTGAGAAATAAGTGAATTTAACAAGTGAATTTAACGATCCCTAAACATATTGCAATTATCATGGATGGAAATGGTCGTTGGGCCCAGCGACGTGGACGTCCTCGCTTTTTTGGGCATGTAAGAGGGGCGTCACGAGTTCGCGCAGTGGTGGATACTGCGAGTCGTTTAGGTGTTAAGGCACTGACGCTTTATGCGTTTTCAACTGAAAATTGGGCTCGACCGGAGAATGAACTCAATATTCTTTGGAAACTTCTCAGAAAGTATTTAATTCGTGATGCAAATGAGCTTCATCGACAAAATGTTCGACTCCATGTGATTGGAGAAGTGGATCGTCTTGATGAAAGTCTACGAAAGGTTTTGGATGGAGTTGTCCAAAAGCTCTCCGGTAATACAGGACTACTTCTGACATTTGCATTATCTTATGGTTCTCGGAGAGAATTGGTTCGTGCGGCTAAGCAATTTGCTGAAGATTGCATGACGGGCCAAAACACTCCTGAAAACTTAGATGAAAATTTGATGAACAAGTATTTATGGACTTCAAAGTGTCATGAACTTTCTGAGGTAGATCTTTTTATTCGGACAAGCGGAGAATTTCGGGTGAGTAACTTTTTATTATGGCAGGCGGCCTATGCTGAATTCGTGTTTCTAGATATCTGTTGGCCTGATTTTACTCCTCAAGAGTTAACCGCAGCTATTTTAGAATATTCGAAGCGAGAGCGACGATTTGGAGGGTTGACCCAAGTGAATCCTGAGCACAACGATAATCCTATTTTGGCGTCTGTATGAATGGAAACAGCGAACTCAAGAAAAGAGTCCTCACTGGGCTAATAGGCGGGATTGCCCTCTTAGGTCTTGTAGTTTTTGGTGGAACCTTGGGGATATTTTTTCTTTCGACTCTTCTCTCTCTTGCCATGATAGTTGAGTTTACAGATATTATTTTCACATTAGGGGATCGTATTGAGAAACGCTATGTGCTTTTGTCATTAGGCTGGTTTGTTGCACTTGTAAATTTACTGGCGCACCATTCGGAATATCAGTCACTCGTGGTCACCTTCATAGTGCTCTTTATTTATTTTTTAATCAGCGCCAAGCGTCATAAGCAACTCAATTTTTCAATTCATTTTAAGGAGCTGATGTATTCTTTTTTTGCAGTCCTTTATTTGATTTTTCTACCTCTCTATTTGCGCAAAATTTATGAATCAGCAAACGGAGTAGAATGGACTGTTCTTTTTCTATTTATTGTTTGGATGGGAGATTCGGCAGCTTATTTTGTGGGCAAAAAATATGGAAAAATAAAACTTTATCCAGAAATAAGCCCTAAAAAAACAAGGGAAGGTGCTCTGGGTGGGATTCTTGCGGGTATTCTTGTGACTTTTGTTTTTAAGCTGCTGTTGATTCACAATATGTCTTGGCTAGGTGCGGTATTTATACCTGTTTTTGTAGGAAGCATGGCGCAAGTAGGGGATCTTTGTGAGAGCTTTTTTAAGCGAGCTTTTGATAAAAAGGATTCAGGATCTATTCTTCCAGGACATGGCGGTATGTTAGATCGATTTGATGGAGTGATTTTTAGTCTTCCCGCGATGTATGCTTGTATTTGGATATTTAATTAATCGGAGGTCGTAATGCTCGCCTTAACGAATGGGTTCGCTTCATTTTTGCACTCATTTTTTGCTTTTCTCATTATTTTGGTACCTCTTGTTGTTTTTCATGAATTTGGACATTTTGTTTTTGCCAAAATCTTTGGGGTTAAGGCCGAAATATTTTCCATTGGTTTTGGACCTACGCTTTGGTCCCGGCAAATGGGGGAAACTGAGCTTAGAGTATCAGCGATCCCGATGGGAGGCTATGTTAAGCTCTTGGGAGAAGATCGAGACACTCCACTGAGTGAAGCAGAGCAAAAGCGGGCTCTCCATAAGCAAAAACCTTGGAAGAGGTTTTTCATTTTTTTCGGTGGGCCCTTGTTTAACTTTTTACTCGCTATTTTTATCTTTATGGCAATCTTAGCGATAGGTGAGCCCCAAGTTGCTAATGTCATTGGGCGCGTGGTGCATGGATCTGTTGCCGAAAAAGTGGGATTTCAAAGCGGAGATCATATTTTAGCGATCGATCATAAGCCGATTAAAAAATACGAAGAAGTCGTGATCGCTCTTAATGAAAGTCCTGGAAGAAACGTTGATTTTGAAGTTTTACATCCTAAGAGTAAAAATCCTACTCACATTCAAGTAAAAACATCCAGTCAAACGGGCTTTAGTATTTATGGAGAGTCGACTGCAGTTGGGGAAGTAGAGGGTATGTTGCCTCTGCCTCGGGCAAATCTCGTGGGTGTTTCAAATCCAAAATCGGTGGCTGCTCAAGCTGGGATTGAAACAGGTGATAAAATCGTGTCATTGAATCAGCGCCCCATTCTTACTTGGGAAGAAATGGATTCGATTTATTCTGAAATGACGCCGGGCACGCAGTTTGAAATCCAATTTCAAAAAGCAAAAACTGGCGAAATAAAGTCTCTTACTTGGGAGAAGCCTAAGTTCTCTCAGGGAGAATCCAATGCTTTACCTAAAACTTTAGAGGAAGTGTTTGGACTCCATTCCTCCGAGCTATTTATTGATAAAACCGTTCCAAAATCACCTGCTGAAGTTGCTGGTTTAAAATATGGTGATCGGCTTCTTCGGGTTGGAGGTCAAGAGGTTCAAAGTTTTTTTGAACTCAAAGATGCTGTGCAAAAATCGGGTGAAAAAGAAGGTAAAGTTCAGTTGTTTTGGGAAAGAGGAGGGCGAATCTACTCGTCTATGATTACTCCAACCATAACTACAGGTCGCGACCCTATTTTAAATAAAACAACCCAGTACACGGTAGGTGTGATTCCTTTGCTCACGCTAGCTGAGCCAGTGACCTTTATCGAACGGGTATGGAATCCTTTCAAGTTAGTTTATCAGGCCACTGATCGAATGATCACCTTGTCTTGGCGAAATTTGGTTTCTTTGAAAAAAATGGTTACGGGTGATGTTTCCATGGGCTCTCTTGGGGGTCCAATTATGATTGGTAAGATTGCTGGTGAATCGTTGACTCGAGGATTGATTGCTTTTCTGACGAATATGGCGATTTTTTCAATTGGATTAGGGGTGCTCAATATTCTTCCCGTTCCAGTGTTAGATGGTGGACATCTATTACTTCTTGGAGTTGAAAGTATCCGAGGAAAACCTTTAACCCTTCGTCAGATGGAAGTGGTTCAAGGAGTCGGACTCATTTTAATTCTTACTTTAATGGGTATTGCATTTCGTAATGATCTTGCCCGTCTTTTTTATTCATGAAACTCATTGCTTGGGATACCTCATCAAAGTCCGGGGCTATTGTTGCTTTAGAGTGGGATCAGAATGTAACGCCTGATTGGAAAGCGGTTCGACTTGTCGCAGAACTGGCGCTCAACGTAGATTCAACCCATTCGGAGCGACTTTTGTGGGGTATTCACCAAGTGCTTGAGTCAGCACGTTGGAAGCTTGAAGACGTTGATCTATTTGGGGTAGGAGTTGGTCCAGGAAGTTTTACAGGTTTGCGTATTGGAATCACTACGGCTCGTACTTTATCCCATACGTTTCAAAAGCCTTTGGTGAGTGTTTCAAGTTTAGCCGCACTACTACGGCCTGTGGCTATTCATTTTTCAGAAAAAAGTCTGAAATTTCAGACAATTACTATCGCTGTCACCGATGCGTGCAAAGGTGAGCTCTTTGCCCTATGGGGAGACTCGAAATCGGTTTTAAATTGTACTGTGATGCCTGAAGAGAACAGTCCAGGACTTTGGAAACGTGGAGTTCAAGAGCAAGTGTTGAGGCCTGAGGATTTAATGGTCTCAGTGAAAAAAGCACTCCTTCGTGGGAATAAAAACACTCAATGGGTTGCTATAGGTGAAGGAAGGCAACGCTATCTTGAAGAATGGAATAAACTCCCAATTCGGAAAGAGATTGTAGATCCCCTCCTTTACCCAAATCAAATTCAAGGACGTTATCTTGGACTTTTAGTTTGGGAAGCCTTTCAGGCAGGATTGACGCGGGGTGGTATTTTCGTGTATCCTAGATACCTTCGAGCATCTGATGCAGAACTCAAGTTAAAAGCTGGGCTTTTAGCGCGTCCCTATGCTCTGAAAAGAGGTTAATATGGAAGATTGGCTCAACCCAGCTGCTTTAGGTCCTTTATGTGCTTTAAGTTCCTCTATCACTTGGGCAATTGGATCGGCTGGATATTCTCGACTGACTCAGCAATATTCTGCATTTGCCGTAAATTTTGCACGAGCGCTCGTAGCTTTGCCATTATTTATCTTGGTTTCATTTTTGATATCAGGTGGTTTTTGGGAAGGGATTGCGAGTTATCAAACGGTACGGGCATCCCATTGGGCATGGTTTGCACTTTCCATGACGGCAAGTTTAGGGCTGGGCGATACTCTTTTTTTATGGAGTACACGGTCTTTGGGAGTGCCCGGCGCTTTGGCAATTGGCTCTTGTTTTCCTCTTTGGACTGTTCTTGCTGGGTATTTATTTTCTCATCAGTCCATCTCCACTACGCAAGGGCTCGGTATGTTGGTCACCCTTTGTGGTGTGATCATCGTTGTTTTAAATGGGCCTAAATCAGGTTCAATTTCAATCGAATCGAAGAAAGTATTTCCTCTTACGGGTTTTTTATTAGCAATAGCCACTTCTATCGCTTGGGCTACCAATAGTTTTACCACCGCTCGTGGGGGGGTTGATATTTCTACTCCTGTTGGAGCCACGATTCGTATGATCATGGCACTGATTCTCAGCGCAGGATTTGGAAGACTGATTGCTCCGCAGTCGTCCATTTTGTTACCTAAGCGTCAAATGGTTCATTCCTTGTGGCTCTTTGTACTTGAGGCTTTCGCTGGCTCATTTTTTTACGTGTATGGAATGTCTCATTCGCCGCTCGTTTTGGGATCAACTTTGGCCTCTCTGTCTCCCGTTCTTTCTGTCCCAGCAGCGTTCATTTTAGGGCTCGAGAAGTTTTCTATTTTGAGGACTTTAGGGGTGATTCTAGCTGTTGTTGGAGTTTGGTTATTATTAGGTGCCTTTTAGGTCGGCGTATTTTTATTTCTGTTGTATAAATAGAATCAAATGCGAAAAGTTTATCTTATCCCCAATTTTGTGACCACGGCGAATATGTTCTGTGGGTTCTATTCAATTATTGCTTCTGTCCATCATGACTACGGTACGGCATCATGGGCCATTGTGGCTGCAGGCGTATTTGATATGTTAGATGGCCGAATTGCCCGTCTTGCTAAAGCGACGAGTCAGTTTGGAGTGGAGTACGATAGCTTATCCGATTTGATATCCTTTGGTTTGGCTCCTAGTATTTTATTGTATCAATGGGCGCTTGAGCCTTACCAACGATTAGGCTGGCTTGCTGCTTTCTTGTACATGACATGTGGAGCACTGAGGTTGGCGAGATTTAATGTAAATACCAATGTGCTGCCTAAGGGGTATTTTCAGGGGTTACCCATTCCAATGGCTGCGGGAATGATTGCTACGTTTAATATTTTTAATCAAGCAGTTGAATGGTCTAGTTTTCGTCCGATTTATGTTCTTTTCTTAACTTTAGGATTGGCCAGTTTAATGGTCAGCACGATTCGATTTCCTTCTTATAAAGAATTGAATTGGAGATCGCGTGCTACGTTCGGATACCTTTTAGTTGGGGTTTTAACGATGATCCTCATTGCGGCAAAACCTGAAATTACTCTTTTCATCTTGCTCGGTGCTTATATAAGTCTCAGTCTAGGTTGGAATCTCGCATGTGTGATCAAGCGAGTTCCCGTGTTCTCGAAAACTGATAAAGGGAGTACAACTGTTTATGAGCAACAAAGAAGGTCTTAAAATTGCGATTATTGGGGCGACTGGAGCGGTAGGAAAAGAGTTGATTGGAGTTTTGGAAAGTCGCAAGTTTCCTGTTCGTGAGCTGATACCTTTTGCTTCTTCACGATCTACTGGAAAGTCAATTTCATGGAATGGGAAAACCGTTCGTTGCAAAACCCTTGAAAAGGGATGTTTCGATGGAGTTCAAATCGCATTTTTTGATGCGTCCGATGCAGTTTCAAAAGAGTGGGTTCCCCAAGCGGCAGAGGCTGGTGCTTGGGTGGTGGATAATTCTGCTACCTTTCGCTTAGAAAAAGATATTTTGTTGGTAGTTCCAGAGGTGAATGGGAACTTATTAGAAGCTCATCTCAATTCCAAGCCCATTCAAAAGTTTTCACCTCGGGAGAGAATTATCGCAGGTCCAAATTGTTCTACAGTGCAAATGGTGATGGCTCTCAAGCCTCTGATGGATCGATGGGGGCTAAAACGAGTCATAGCTTCTACTTACCAAAGTACGAGTGGAGCGGGCACTTCGGCTGTCCAAGAGCTTTCTCTTCAGACTGTTGCACTATTTAATCAAAACACGTTGGTCTCTAAAGAATTTACACATCAAATTGCTTTTAATTGCATTCCTCATATTGGCGGATTTAAGGAAGATGGCTCTACCAGTGAAGAACTGAAAATGGTCGATGAGAGTAGAAAATTGCTGGGGTTGCCGAATCTCAAGGTTTCTGCAACAGCCGTTCGAGTTCCTACCTTTTCTTGTCATGGTGAATCCTTGAATGTCGAATTTGAGCGTCCGTTTCAACTTGAGGATGTAAGAGTGGCTTTAACTGCACAGCCAGGAGTTATTTTACAGGATGATCCGAAGAGGAATATCTACCCCTTAGGGATGACCTCTGGAAATGATCCAGTGGAATGTGCAACGGGACGAGATGCTGTTTACGTGGGGCGGGTTCGGAGAGACCCGTCAGTTGAAAACGGCCTGAATTTATGGGTTGTTTCTGATAATTTAAGAAAAGGAGCTGCCCTCAATGCTGTCCAAATGGGTGAGATTTTACTCAAAGCATTACAATAGATTTATCCTTTCTGTTTTTGTAGGTGCCCTGTTCAGTCTTCCTGTACGGGAAGTACATGCATTGATTACACTTTCTCCTAGTAATGCGGGAAGTGTGTCTGGATCTACTAGTACTGGCGGGACATTTTATTATTTCGTGATGAATCCAGCTCCTACTTCTCCAGATTTTATTAATTTTGCGCCGATTGATCCCACAAAATTTTCTATTAATGATTCTGGCTTAGCTAACATGGTTGAGTTCTATTTCTATTCCGATAAGCTTTTTCAAACGACAGGTCAGCCTGTTGTGATTATGGCTCAAACCAGTCCGGCCACGACTCCTGCGCGTCCTATACCTATTGCGGCGATCAATGGAGTTTCGTGTAGTGCGAATGGCAATGGGATCTGTATTGGACAAAATCAAATTCCATCCCCTTCAACAGGGACGGCACCCGCAGGAAACAATCAAAATCTTTATTATGCAGTGTCCTATCCCACTCCCCAAGCCACGGTACGAGTGGGTATTTATCCATCAGATATTTGTGCAGCTTATGCGGCATCAGGGGGAGGCGCTGCTCAAGGCTGTGTTGCTGGAGATGCTCAAACGAGTATTTTAACGGCGCCACAAGCCGGAACTCCCACTACAATGCAAGTCTCATTTTCTCTGGTCAATTCGCCTAATTTAAATCCTACGACAATGCCGTCCACCACTCCAACACTTGACTCCATGACCACTCCGGTGACCCTATCTTTTGGGGTGGATTCTCCTGTTTTTGCTTGTACAGATCCAAATACTTTAGCCTCTCAAGGCTACACGCCGGGTGATACTCAGATTTATCTGAATACTACACTTTTTGGTTTATCCTCGACTTCTACTCCTGCTTCCAGCCTCATTGTCGTGGGGAACGTGGGGACAGCCCCTAATACTCAGAGCCTCGGATTTTTACAAAATACTTTGGTGGCGCAGAGTATACCATTAGGTGTGGCCGCCCAACCGGTGGGGGGATTTGTAAATAGCACCCAATCTATCCCGGTCCCCTATTTTCTTTCTTTTATCATTCAGGATGCATCAGGCATCTATGCGCCCCCTAATCCCACTGTAAATAGTTGTATTTTAGAGCCTGTCTATACGGGGGCAATTCAAGGGCTTTTATCTAAGAATGGTTGTTTTATTGCTACGGCCGCATTTCGGTCGATAGATGCTACTCCTGTGGTATTATTAAGAGAGTTTCGTGACCGAGTTTTATTGAGAAGCTCACTGGGCGAAAGCTTCGTGAATTGGTACTACAGTTGGTCTCCGGGGGCAGCAGAATGGTTAAATTTACATCCGGTCTTTCGATGTTTAGTTCTTCTCAGCCTTTCTCCTTTGGAGATGATTGCGTGGATTTGCCTGCACCCTCAATTGCTTCTGATCATCTTTGTCACTTGCATGGTTTCAGGCGCAGTGATTTGGGGGAGAGCGAATGAGACTTAGTCCGAAGCGTTGGGCTACTGGGTTTTTAATTTTTTTTCTACCAGTCATCAGTTTTGCGGATGAAAATCCAAATGGTTCCTATATTGAGCAGTTAAAAAAAGAAATAGGACCGGAAAAATCATCGTCGGAAAACTACAGTGAAATTATAAAAAAAAACTTAGAGCATAAAGAGCCCACTTCGAATTCGTCCTATATCGAAAAGTTGAAAGCGACGGACCCTGAAGTGCAAAAAGGTCCACCCAATGAAGATGAGACCTATATTGATCATGAGAAAGCAAAACTGGCCCCTAAAGAGTTGGGCGGAGCTATTCAAGCGGTAAAGGAAGGGAATTCACAATTAGAAGCAAAAAAAACCGGTGATATTCATCATGCATTTGGCATGAGGTATGGGGTTTCACTCACGCGAGATGTGAGTGCAGCACCGGGGATCTTAAAGGCTAGCTTTAGCAGCATCTATGGTGGCAATTATGCACCCGACTTATCCTTTTTTTATGAGTTTCAGCCCTTTCATAGTGAGTGGTTTGGAAACCTAGGGATCATAGGAATGGGGGGGCTGGCTTACTTTAATGGCTATGGTCAATTTGCTTTTCCTATAGCCCAACCGAATGGTGGGTATTTTTCCAGCCTTTCAAATGTTAAATTTCAATTTTTTACGATCCCCGTCTCTTTGGGTTTGAGTTACCGATTTAATCTTTTTCGTATTCTTAGACCTTATGTGGTAGTTGCCCCGACTCTCATCGGTTACTTAGAAATGAGAAGTGATTCAATAGCGGGTTATCATGGAGATTCCCGTGGGCTTCTCACCTCCTTGGGGGTGTCTATTCTATTAGATTGGATGAGCTCAAAAAGTTCGTGGGATCTTTATACAAATTATAGCGTTAAACATAGCTACTTAACGATAGATTATAGCCGTCTTTCCACTCTTGGCGGTGATGTTCACTTCACGACTAACGGTATAGTGATGGGATTGGCTATTGAATACTGATGTGGAAGTATTGTTTACTCATATCTTATGTAGGAAGTGATTACTGTGGCTGGCAAAAGCAGAAAGGCTCTGGTGCTTCAGGTTATCCGAGCATTCAAGCTACAATTGAACAGGCTCTTCAGCGGATGACAGGTGAGACCGTGTCCATTGTGGGAAGTGGTCGAACTGATTCGGGCGTTCATGCCATGGGACAGGTTGCTCATTTTATACTGCGAGGAAAAGAGTGGGATCCTCAGATTCTTCAACGTGGTTTGAATGGCTTACTTCCCATGAATATCCGGATTCTTGGAGTTAAAACTGTTTTAATTGAATTTCATGCTCAGAGAAGTGCCGAAAAAAAGCAATATAGCTATTATTTTCAACAAGGCCCTTGTCCCGTGCCTCATTTGGAGCCTTTGAGTTGGTGGATTCATAAAAGATTAGATCAAAGTCGCCTTTCTGAATCACTTCAATACCTAGTCGGTGAGCATGATTTTAAGCCTTTTCAGGCATCTGGGGCGAAGCCGGGTCCCACTGTGAGGACTATTCTTGAAGCGGATGTGAGCTATCAACCCATTTCTTTTCCTGCTGGAGCGAGTCATTCCTTTGGTTTGATTCGAATAAGAATTATGGGTACCGGATTTTTAAAACAAATGGTGCGAGGAATTGCGGGTACTTTGCTTCAAGTGGGTGAGGGCCGACGATCTCCCGAGTGTACCTTAGAGATCTTAAGGACTCGAAATCGCTTAGATGTGGGGCCTACAGCTCCTGCTCGGGCGTTGTGGCTTGAGCAAGTATGGTACCCTGAGTCGTTTGGTTTACGTTGGTAAGTCTTGACATTTGAGTTCACTCTCGACTAAAACTTCCGCCATGGCAACCACACGAAGTATGGAATTTAGCGTAGAAGTAGAAACACCCTCTAGTATAGTACGTAAACTAACTATTAAGGTTCCTTCCCATGAGGTGCAAAAACATCTAGATCGGGGCTTGGTAACGGTTCAGAAGACTGCCCAAGTAAAGGGATTTCGTGTAGGCCAGGTGCCTCTTTCTCTTGTAAAACAGTATTATGGTGAAGATGTCCGCCATCGCGTATTTCATAATTTAATTGATGAGTCTTTTGATCAAGCTGTCAAAGAAAAGGAAATTCGAGTACTCGGAAGACCTCATATTGACACCCCAAATCATCAAACGGGAAAAGGCGATCACGATCATACTTTGAAAGAAGATCAAGAATTGACTTTCACAGCAACTTTTGAAGTGATGCCTGAAGTTAAGGTAAAGGGCTATACAGGGATCGCTGTAAATCAAGAAAAAGTGGACATTACTGATGATCAGGTTGAGAAAGTGGTGATCAACTTACAAAACTCCCAAGGTCAATTGGTTCCTGCCTCGAGTGGTCTTGCTTTAGCTGATGGGTCTGAATCATCTCGACCTGTACAAAACGGTGATTTTGTAGACATAAAGTTTTCGGGTGGCATGGTAACGGATAATACCGTTCAGATTCGTCCTGATATGCAAGGTAGCAGGATGATCGAAGTCGGAGCCAATACTTGGATCCCTGGCTTTGAAGAAAATTTAATTGGCATGAGACGGGGTGAAACCAAGACGTTTCGACTCACTTTCCCGAGTGACTTTGCTGAAACATCATTGGCAGGGCATGAAGTTGAGTTCACTGTAACCGTGAACGAAGTGAAAGAGAAAAAGCTTCCTGTTTTGGATGATGAATTTGCAAAGCAGGTAGGCCACGAGAATTTGGGCGATTTACGTGTAAAAGCTCGCGAATTTTTGCAACGTGAACGTATAGCCGATTCTGAGCAAAAATTGCAAAGTGAATTACTGGGTAAGATCATTGAAAAAAATCACTTTGATGTTCCTGTTGCTTTGATTGAGGGGCAGACTCGCGCTTTAGCGGAAGATTGGGCACAAGACTTAAAAAAGCAAGGTTATGAAGAAAAATTCATTCAACAGACCATTACGCATGAGATTGAAAATTTAAAAAAACGTGCTGAAAATCAGGTAAGAGCCAGTTTAGTCCTTGAAGCGATTGCTAAAGAAGAAGGTATTTCCATAAATACTGAAGAAGTAGAAATGGAAATAGATCGACTCTCAGTTACAATGAACGTTGAAAAAACAAAGCTTCAGGAATACTACGCCAAAAATTCAGGTCGTAAAGAAGATTTGGAATTTAGACTCAGGCAAGAGCGAACCATCAAGTTTCTTCTAGATAAAGCTAAAATTAAATCTGTCGCAGCACAAGAAAAGTAATTTGGGTAAGTAAATTCAATACCGTGCTGATAGAGGGTAAAATCTGTGCCGGCGTTTAGAATTTCCAAAAAATTCTGACGTCGGACCACTCGACCTACTGCAACAAAGTAAAGATGATTCGATTTGTCTTCAATGATCAGTCGAATCCATCTTCGATTTTCAATCGCTTCGGTTGTTTTTAGTAAACAGCCAGAATTTGAAATGTTCCCAAGATAGCCGGACCTTTTATCAGCACCTTGAGCAAAAAAGTTCCAAAATACTTTTCCAAAGAATTCAAATCTTTCATCTCTTCGTTGTGTCACGGTTTTCCCCTCAATTTTTGTCTGGGGGAGAGCACATACCGTGCCATTTCCGCTTAAGTTAAATTTTTTTCAGATTTCTTTCAGGTTTTTTCCAGGGATGCCGATGCACATTATGTACAAAGGAGTGTGCATGATAAAGAAACTGGTAAAAAAGAAAAAAACTAATCGTAAAGTAACTCGTTCTAAAGTGCTCAAGGTGGGCCAGAGTAAGCTGAGTAAGCCGAGTAACCCAAGTAACCCAAGTAACCAATAAAAGGACATCCACTCAATCCAAGAGAATTCCTACCTCACTGGTCGATCCACCTATTGAAAAAGCAAAGCCAAATCATACTTCACCTCCAGAGGTAACTGTGAGTGAGAAGAAGCCAGAGCAGCGAGTGGTGGTTCCTCATGCACTTCGCTCCGTTCCTCATTTAAAACGCAATCGGCGCACTGCTTACTACACGATGGGTGGTCTAGTTTTAGGATTGTCATTAGTGATTTTGTTTTATGTAAACCATAAGGGCGGAAAAAATATTCATTCTAATGTTCAATCTAATGTTCAAAATAAGATCATGACACCTGGCGCAGCGGATAAAGTGGAAACCCTGAAGCTTCAGGCGGCATCTCCTCATCTTGCTACTGTAAGTAGTCCATTGTCATCAGAGTTTAATGATGTAAAATTTCTCGGTTTTCAGGAAAGGATTGATTACTGGAGTGCCTATTTAGAGAAAAATAAGGAAGGCAGACAGAAATTACTTTCTTTGGCTCATGGGCATCAAGTGAATGATTTAACTCCGATAGTTCCAAATGAATATAATTCTATCACTTTCATAGAAACTGTAGCTGCTCTGGCAAGGAGTGAGACTCCGGATTATTTTTTTAATAACTTATTAGCGATTCGTTATAGCGGTGGAAAGTCCGACTTTTTTTCTCATAATCATTTACTTGAAGCAGATTGGATCCCCAATAATCAAAAAGCTGAGATTATTAGGGATATTACAAGGCAAGTCGCTCAAAAAGGTGGCTTGAAAGTTCGGATTGAGAAAAAACAGGTGAATCGCGCCCAGTGGTTAAAAAGTCAAATTAAACAACATAGGATTGCTAGGAATCTATCTTCATTAGCCCATGCTAACAAAATATGGTCAAAACCAGTGCAGGCAAAGGTTCCTTATATTGAGATTTCTCATATCCAAAAAGTCATGAAAGAAATTCCTGATGGGGCTGTCCTGAGTCTGGTTCATAGAAGCACAGGGACTCACCCTGTCTTAATCACCCATCAGGGGATAGTGATTCGACAGGGTGATCGAGTTCTTCTACGTCGCGCTTCATTGGACGGCCATATTCGAACCAATGAGTTGAACAGCTATCTCCAAGGCCTACTTAAACAACAGGGCCGTCATGCAAAATGGCCTTTAATTGGAATTAATCTCAATCAGTTGAATGCTTCTTAATTACATAAGAGCTTCAATCTCTGTTAGTAATTTTCGAAGTGTGTCTGCATAAGATTTTAGGATTTGAATATCTTGGCTCTTTTTCCACTTAAAGCTGGGGACAGAGACAACTCTGCGATCGGCCCGGTATTGAAATGGCTTAGGCAGTGGTTTTAATCCTCCTTTCTCAGTTGGAGGTGAAAGAGGGAGTCCATTTCGAACTTCCAGAGTTTCTTCTTTTCCTGCTACCTCGGAGATTAAGGTGAGATGTTTTTCGGGACTGAGATTGAGGAGTTGACGAAGAAGCGCCCTATTTTTAATTCCGATGCGAAGTAGCTCAGTTTTTGTGCTCTGTGGCAATCTTGTGAAGCCTATACACTCTGTAATTCTTGATTTTGGCTTGCTAAATGCTTTTGCTATCGCGTCGTGACTTGTATAGGCCTGAGCCTCCAAGAGAGAAACATAGCCTTCTCCTTCTTCAATGGGATGTAAATCAACTCGATCTAGATTTTCACGGAGTGCAATTTCATGAGTAGCCTTATCGTTGGTAGATAAGACACGGGCAGGAATTCGTTCCAGTCCGGCCATCTTAGCTGCACGGAGTCTTCGTTCACCTGCGATAACTTTATATCGATCTCCATCTTGCACGACTAAAATAGGCTGCAACACTCCGTGTTCTTTAATGGAGTGTGAAAGCCCAGCGATTTCAGAATCGTCAAAATGCACTCGAACTTGAAGTTCTGATGCATCTACTTTTTCGACCGGAATGAAATTGACTAAAAACGTGGTGAGATTTTTGAGGTGAGAGTGAGTTGATCCTGCGGTTGTTTTTGCGGTTGAGTAGAGCTGTTTAAGGTAACCGCTGCCTTGTCGAGTTTTAATCTTTGAATTTGCCTGATCGTCTTTTTTCGTTTCATCCATGAGAATCTCCTTCTGTATTGATTCAGCTGAATTGATTAAGTGGAAAGCAACTCGTCAGTGAGTGCTTTGATATCCTTTGCAGCGACCCCTTTGGGATTCACTCCCCAGACAGTCGTTCTTCTTTTTGTCGCCTCATTCAGGTCCGCACTTCGGTTGATGACTGCATGAGTACAATTCTCTGAAAATTGCGATCGTAATTCTCCCAGTACCTCTTGACTGATGACCTCCCGATTGTCGTACATATTAGGAATAATTTTGACCTCAAGAGCGTGCTTAAATTCTCGTTCCATTCCTTCTATCGTAGCCATCACCAATGACATTCCATGAAACGATAAAGGATTGGTTGCGCACACTACATTGACCAAATGAGCTGCCACCAGCATGGATCCATTGAGAATGGAAGCAGCAGGATTTGTATCAGCTACGATAAGATCATATTGATCTGCAACCTTTGCAATGGCCTCAGAAAGTCGATATTCCCTTCTTGCCTTGTTGTTGAGTGGAATTTCAATATTGCACAGACCAAGATTGGCAGGAACCAGGTCCAATCCAGGCGCCACATTCATGATGGCGTCTGAGAAAGGAAGATCATTGATGAGCACATCGTAGATTGTCGGACGTTCATGAGCATCTAAAACATCGAGATTTACGGTGAGATGCCCCTGTCCATCTAGGTCAATAGCAAGGACTTTTAATCCAAGCATTGCAGTTTTCATTACATATTGAGCAGTCAGGGTAGACTTTCCCGTTCCGCCTTTGACATTGTAGAACATCTGAATTTTATGATGAGGAAGGTACTTCTCTAATTCTTGGTCGCCACGGCGACCGTCTCTCGTAGAAATGAAATACTCTCTCATGTCTTCAAGCGTAATCATTTTTCGGTCAACATTGCCAAAGCGGCGTTTTACCGTCTTGAGTAGACCCTCATTTTCAAGTAGTGAAAATTTAGCTTTATCGAGTTTTGCTATGTTAATAAATTCAGCTGGTGTAAAACATATTTCGCGAAATGAAGCCATTACCACCTCCATGGGTTTTGAACAAAAAGTTTATGCCCCTATTGAGTTTGTGCAAGGATAAAGAAAATTAATTATGGATTCCGATAAGATTTTTATGTGGTCGCCGTGGCGACCAAGGAAAATTGGACTGATTTAACTACTGGCGCTTTGATAACGTTTGAGTCCGCGCTGCCATAGAAAAGAGTTCAATAGAATAAATGTAAAGAGGACAGAAAAAAGCATCATATATTCTTTTAGCTCTAAGCCGTAGAGTAACGCTCGAGCAGGCACACTCCCAATAAAGGCGAATGGCAGTGCCGTTAGAATTAAGTAGCGAATCGCTTTGGGGTATAAAGTGTCAGGCTTGGTAGCAAAGGCAAAAAATTGATAGTAAAGGCGTGAAATAGCCCAACTTCGATCAGTCCAGAAGACCCAAACTGAAAAGGCAAAGCGAATCAGAACAGCGGCAATAAGCCCAATGAGAAGCCATAAAGCTACTAATGACCAGTAAATCCCGCCTGAAAATCCAGCAGGCTTTGAAAATCGCACAGCGATAGATAATCCTAAAACAATATTGAATACGGCGGTCAGATTGATGGAGCGTGAAAGTGCCAAAAACAAGGGGTGAATAGGCTTAGTAAGAAGAATATCAAGTTCACCTTTATTGACTAAGTCTGAAAAATTCCAAAAATTTCTCTGAAAAAAAACCGTAAAGAGCGCATCAGATGAAAAGAAAATTCCTAAAAAGAAGTAAATTTGTGCCTGTGTCCAACCGGCTAGAGTCGTGACGTTTGCATACAGAACTGAGAATAAGCTGAGCTCGACGGCAATCCAAATGATGTCCACTGTTACAGCCGTCAAAAAATTCGTTCGATAAACAGCCTCACGAATAAAATTATTCTTTATTTGAACACGATAGACTTCTAGATATCTGAATAGATCCATCAGACTAACCCCCTAGGCTTAAATAGCGCTTCATTCCTAAAGCCCATGTCAACCGAATGAAAACCCATGCTCCGAGCATCCAAAGTGCTGCAATTCCTAATTGATGGAGGTATTCTGTATGACTCCAATGTCCTAATGCATATTGAGTAGGTCCATAGACGTAGAGATAAAAGGGAGTTGATTTCCAGATCCATTGCATAGAGGGTGGGAAAAGACTGAGTGGAATTAACTCCCCTGAAAGTAAATTCACGATCATATTTTTAACCATGAGTAAGCTGTAAGCTTCTTCCCATAAGAAAGCGGTAGTCGAAAGAATAGCACCGATTTGATAATGAATAATATTCCCAATGAATGCCATAAGCATGGCACCTGCCATTCGAAGTGGAGACAGGCCAATTTTGATTCCGATAGTACTTCCTAAAATTAGACAAAAGGCTGCAATAAAGATTCGAGGTGCCACACCGCGTAGATAAACGAACTCTACCACCCCCACAGGACGTAAAAGGTAATTACTGAGTTGCCCAGAACGAATCATCTCTTGTAATTCAAAATCGTGATCCCCGCCTCGGACTTGGCTAAAAAGAAGAGTGGCTAGAGTATAATGAATCATGTCGGAGTAGGTCATTCCCCCGACTCGAGTAGCACCCCCTACTTTAAAAAGAGCGTACCAAAGTATTCCTTGAATAGCGGCAGGAACAAAAGCAGACCCTAAAATTTCAAATAAGAACTCAAGTCGATAGGCGGTAGCATCCTGAAAACCATTTTTTAATGCAGCAAGTCTCCATTGGAGTTTCATGAATTCTCCATCCGTTCTTCTGCAAAGAGCCTTTGAATGACCGTTTCCAAGCTCGGTTCCTCAATTCCCATATCTATAATGGAGTACTGATTCATGAGAACTTGTAATATCGAAACAATTTGATCCTGTTTAATGTGAAAATGGATGATCCTGTCTCCTGATTCCTCTTGGTTTTCTTCTTCTATGGCTTCTCTAGGTAGTCCGGTAATGATTTGAATTTGACTCAAAGACGGTTTTTCAAGAAACCTCACACGGAGACGGCGTTCTCCTTTTTTTGTAATCCCCTTGGGCTGACCATCATAGATCAGCTCCCCTGACTTTAAGATGAGGACTCGAGAGCAAAGCTTTTCAATATCGTCCATGTTGTGGCTTGTAAGAATGATGGTTGCTTTCTCATGTTGATTAAAAGTTTTTAAAAACTCTCTGAGCTTATGTGCTGCGAATACATCCAAGCCAATGGTGGGCTCATCTAGAAAAATAACACTCGGCCAATGGAGAATGGCCCCAATCAATTCCATCTTCATTCGCTCACCTAAAGAGAGTCTACGAATTTGAGTATTCAGATGCTGTTTCACATCGAGTAATTCTGAAAGCGTGTGGAGTCTTTCTCGATAGATAGGCTGAGGAATTTCATAAATTGCACGCAGCAAGTCAAAAGCATCCGTTGCGGGTAGATCCCACCAGAGTTGAGCTTTTTGCCCCATCACAAGAGCAATGGTTCGTCGAAAATCGAGGGCGCGTTTAAAGGGTTGAAATCCCAACACGCGGACTTCTCCTTGTGAAGGCGGGATCAATCCCGAGAGGATTTTAAGTAAAGTAGTTTTACCGGCACCGTTTGCACCGATCAGGCCATTAAATGATCCTGCTTCTAAACTGAAGCTGACTCCTTTTAATGCCTGGTGAGTCTGGTACTGGGGTTTCACAAAAAATTTGAATGCCCCCTTCCAACCTTCTGTTCTAGTTGCAGATCGAAACGACCGATGAACATTTTTCACTTCAATGATCACGCAATGGGCCCCCCAGGTCTTACTCTTCTTTTCGGTGATAGATCGAAAAACTAACACAATTTAAATTGGGTTTCAGAGATTCTTGCACACAGAATGTAGGGTGAAAGGTGTAGGAAAGGTCAATAAATTTTTTTTTATTACGATAATAAAGTAAGAAGGAAGAATTTCATGATCAACCTGAATGGAAAAGTAATTCTCATCGCCGATGATGAGCCTATGATACGTCAAATTATAGCGGCAAACTTTGGGCTCTTGGGAGCTACAGTTATGTTGGCTGAAAACGGGATAAAAGCGTTTGAGCAGCTACTCACTAAAGAAGTAAATTTAATTTGCTCTGATTTGAGGATGTCAGGGGGGGATGGTGTTGCTTTCCTCAAGATGGTTCGAGAAAACGGATTCAGCATGCCCTTTTTTTTCATTACGGGTTACTCGGATTTCATTTTGGAGGATGTAAAATCCTTGGGAGTGAATGAAATCTTTCCTAAACCATTTGATATGCAGAAGCTGGAGATCGCTATCGCAAAAGCTTTAAATTTGGAAATTTGACTTCTTTTTGAATGAAGGTGGGATTCGTCCATTCTAAATAGGCAAGCGCCAGACTACTCAGTATGGTTACCCTGATAATAAAAACCCCTTGCAGGTCCCTGGAGTTTATCCGCAGGTCTTTTTTATCTACATCATCTTAATTGTGATAATCTGAGAGTCATAGAGCAAAGATCGCACGTCAGTGATTGGAAATGTTCAAGGCTGGTGAGCAGTATTTTGTTTATTTCCACCTGACACTTTGCCGAATTTGCGCACTCGGCACAGTGCTTATTTTCGGAGAGTCCTAACTGTTCCACACATTTCTTGAGGTTATCGATGTTGTTTTGCAGTTGATCAATTCTTGACTTTAAGCCCTGATCGTTTTCATAAAACTTATTAAAGCTTGCATTGAAATTCGATATTACGTTTTCGTCTGCAGAGAGTTCTTTGATGTATTCAATGTTTGATTTTTTCGCGTCAATTTCGTTACGTAGACTCTCATCTAATGCTTGCGTCGACTCATCGTCGTCGTCTTCGCTGGACGTGGGAGTAGTGCTTTCGGGGGAGGCGGTTTGGAGGTCGGTTTTTTTTAAATCTCCTTTGGAGGGCTTCGAAAGTGCTGCTGCCAGTTTTGCTTGTAGTTCAGCTAGGTCCTGTCGTTCCTGTTGCTCTACACTTTGTAAATATTGCTTAAATTGCTCGGGTGATAGAGAAAGGGGTCCATTTTCAGCTAGTGCTATGGACGTAAATAACAAAATACCTGCTGCGAAAATTTTCATGAAATCGTTTCTTTCCTAGGATATAGGTTTCAGAATTGCCTTATTCAATTATTAAATCATAACGGATGATTCATTTATAGGAGGCAAAAATAAATTTTAAAGCACGGATATATTGGATTAACTTAAAAATACTGTGGAGGTTAATGTTCATTGAACTGAACTGCCTTCGGCGGGAAACTTCCTATGGAAAAATTTTAGTCTCCCATTTGTTTTGCTCACTCATCACTTTTCTTTCCTGCCTTTCCAGGGTTCCCCGGCTAACTGAGAAAGAACTCTCTCTTTAATTTTTATTCCTGCAGCCTGAGGATCAAATTTTGCTCCTCCTGGTGTCAAGACAGCTTCAATATCTCTTACAAAAGCTGGGTCTTCTAACTTATCTGCCAAATTGGCTTCATATTGGGCTCGACTAATCACGGCTCCGTCGTGCTCCATGTATCTAAGAAAGCAATCGATGACCTTGCTAATTTCCAGATTGGAAAAGGATTCAATTGCTACGTTCATATCAAAAAGGTCGCGTCCCTTCTTTCTTTGATAAAGGGCTCGGAGCTTTGTTCCTAAGAGTTCTTCGATTTCATAAGTAAGGGGCTCAGCCTTTCCACTAAACCATGGGTTGATTGCTTCGATCTTTTTCTTTTGAAGTCCTAGTATGTTGAAATGCTCGCCGGTGTTCACTTCAATTTTGAGCCGCATTTTCCTTGGACTGGGGGACTCTGATTCAAAACGATAGATCAAAGAAACTCGATCTGGCTTTGTATTTCTTTGGGGCGGTCCTAGCCACGGATCAATCAAACTACGAATTGCATCTATTGCCCCTCCGATGGGTTTCTTTTCCACTTGAACTAAATCAATATCTTCAGAGTATCGGTTAGGCGTTTCATAAAAGAGCTTGTGAAGAGCCGTTCCTCCTCGAAAAGCGAAGGCGCTTTGAAGGGCCGGGTGAGAGTATATTTGGATCACCGCCTTGGTGAGGACGAGATCCTGCTCGATTTGATACTGTTCTTTCCAAGGGGCGTACTTTCGCCAGGCTGTAATTGCTGCAATTGGAATCATAGGTCTGGCTCCACTTCCTCGTTTACGACGATGTGCCATTTTTCATTTTTTTCAGATTTTTTTCCCTTATATCCCGGACGAAGTGGGGTCCACCGTGGGTTTTGCTCTTCAACCCAGAGATGCAGGTCTTTAGTCAGCTTATTGGTGGCGTAGGCGTCTAGAAGGTAACCAAGTCTCTGGGCGATTGGTGTAAGGGCAAAAACTTCAGCGACGGAAGCAAGCTTCTTGGCGTTCATCACCTCTGATAACTCAATAAGCACAGTGGCAATATTCGAGTAGTACCCGGATTTGTGGGGATAGACTAACAAATCAAAGGCAGTAGCTTCGGGAGTGGAGACGGGAATGTCTCCACTCCATACTCGCATTGGCTGAGTCGGGGTTCGTTCAAGTCGATTTTTTGTAACACAGGCGATTCTACTATTCCCCAAGGTGATTTTCCGAATAGGCGCTGAGGTTACAATCTGAAATTCCATAGGGGATTGATGAGCTGCCCCGTGGAATGCTGCTGCGCTAAGAATGCCAATATAATAAGGCTGCTGAAAGAATTTCATGAGTGCATCGATATAATGGGAGGGGGGTGGCACCCCGTCAGTTTGAAATTCCGTCGGGACAATGACGTAAAATCCTCTTGCCGGGTGGGCAAGGCGCTTTTTCTTCAAAAGTCGAATGGAAGCAAATTTGAAAGCAGTTTTCGAAATGCCCATTTCTTTGAGTGCGTCAGCAGTCGTAAATGTATTTCGTCCGCTTTGCAGAAGAGAGTCCACATACTGTGAAAGGTGGGTTGACTTCGAAGGTTTCGGTAGTGTTCTCATTTGCATAAAGTATCATTTTTCACTACTTTATAACAACATTAAGTTTTCATAAAGTAGTGAAAATAGCTACTTTATGAAAACTTAATGTTGTTAAATTAATACAGTGTACGAAGTTATTTGGAACAGGAGACTACACCTCTCAAGCTACTTTTGTTCAAAGCATTTTTAAATAAATTTGCCAAAACCGGCTTATTCTGGTAACGCGTCGCGTTAAGCTGAAAATCAGTCAGATCAGATTTGTTGGATTAATCGCCCTTTTCACGTTAGGGCTGCAGGGGTTTTCTGTTCTGGCGGGGGATAAAGTTTGGTTTCGTACATCCGATGGCCGTGAAGCCTTCTGGTGTGACAGCGATAAACTAGAGTGCCAAATGGATCCACAAGGAAAGCTTGCATCGAAGGTAAATCTTATAGTTCAACCAGAAATAGAGGATGGAAAGTCCGCTGCAACCGCATTTGACCTCGATGTGAGTGACCGACTCATGAAAGAATATGTGTTGAATCTGATCCGGTTTGGAAAAGTAGCTTTTCCTTCTCAGCCTAAAATGGATGCAGAAAATACATTGACTCTATGTGAAGATCTCGGATTGCCTCAAGCAGAAAGTTTTTGCCGAATAGTGTTGAAGAAGTCGCAGCAGCAAAAGCAGCAGCAACAACTGCAACAAATTCAGAATTTAGGAGGCGGATGTGCGGCAGGTTATGTTTTGGTACCAGGAAACGAGTTATACAGTACGCCAACACCCAATGCGCGCTTTTGCGTGATGAAGTATGCAGCATCCAATGATGGAAACGGCGTAGCAGTTTCTGAGATGAATAAACTACCGTGGGTTCATATCTTGAGCAATGAGGAAGTCATTTGGGATATGGCAGGGAACGTATGGCATTGGGTATTGGGTGACCTGGGAACTGGAAAGCATGCATGGCAGGAGTTTAGCAGTGATCACTTCCCAGTCCTCTCTATGGCGGCAGATCGGTTGCTTTATGCTCCGAATGGGGTTATAAAACAGCATCAAAAAATGTAACCCCTCAATAAGTTGAGGGAATGAGCTGGCTTGTATTTTAGCCCGGTTTTGGAATTTGTTGTCGTATTAATATGGTAAGATTGGGTATCCTATCATTATTCAAAATTCGGCTATTCAAGTAATTCCAAAATGAAACTCTCAGTTTTTTGCACGTTTTTATTAGACTTGTAAAAGTATCTCGACAGGTCCGGCCCAATTCATTTCTGGTACCACCACTTATTTTCCTACGCGTAACATATTCGCGGATATCCGTTTCCGCCCCGTTATTATGAAGCGGAATTTCTGGACATTTTAGGACGACTAGAAGGCGCTCCTTCTTTGAATTCAACTTCTTGAGTTCACATTCGACTTCCGAGTAAATCATTTCCTGATTGAAGATCTCATCAAATCTCTGACTGAGTCTTTTAGCAAATTTCGGATGAGGAGATTGTTGGAAGCGCTTCAATAGATGGTAGTACACCCATATTTCAGTACGAACAGAATCTAATTCAATAGCCTCAGTATTTGATACAGGAACTAATCGATGAATGTTTCTTTCAGCATGGATCCAACAAAGAGCTTGCTGGTTGGGAAATGCATTATACTGAAATGCATCATCACTCAAAATTAGGAGATCTTGTCGAAATCCATTTTCTATCAATGCCCGCTACGAGAGCGGCTTCCGTAATAATCCGTTGGCTTTCGATGCCAGAAATTCCAAGTTGGGCAAGTGTTTTTTCCCAATTGGCTTTTCCAAGGATTGTCTGGCCCATATTATCTAAAACTACGGCAAGGGCTTTCGGGTCCAACTTATGTTCTTTTATATATTTTTCTGCGGTCGAATTAAGCTTATATTCAAATCGTTGCATCTGCAATAATTGCAAAAAATTGATTCGACTTTTTGATTCAGTACTTTGAAACCATGTAAACCAGGAGTTTCCTATTACAGTACAGAATCCATTTTTCCCCGCATGCCTTGCTCCGGTATCGTCTACTTGGATATAAGGAGAAACTTGAAGGCCAGTTTTAAGAATATCAGCTTTCTCTTCGTGAAAATTCTCGTGTCCTTCCGTAAGAATAAAATTAATCTCTCCAGCCGAAATATCAATGCCAAATTCTCTGAGTTCTTCCAGCAGGCGAGGCTGAGTGACATGACATTGGTAATATTGATAGATAATATAGGTTTTTAACTGATTCCCAAAATGGCCATGAATTGAATTGGGTAACTCAGCCTCAATGTAGGAGCCATCCTCAGTCTGCCACCTTTCCAAATGGTAGCGAGTATTATGTGCTTGGATTACCAGATCCTGTACCGTAAAATTTTTATACCCTTTAAACTTGGCCCCATCTGGTACCCGAGGAGCTTGAATAGTCTTGTGATCATGAATTTTCAAAAAGGCAGTCTTTGATCTCTTTTCTGAGCCCGCACGCTTTTTGAGACAGTTATTGGCTTTATTCTTTTCAAGTTGGCTAGCTTGCACCTTTGGACGAGGAGGTATATTTTTCAGTCTTGCAATCTCATCTCGAAGGTATCCAACTGTTAATTCTAATTCTCGAATTTTGTGGATCTGTTGATTTATCAAGAATTCTTGCTGTTCAATAATGCCAATCAACCCACTTATGGACTGCGGTTTTTCTGATTTATATTTGAACTCTTGCTCCATGCTTTTAACACAGCAATTTTCAATCCAAAATTGGCAAACGACAACATCTTTACCTCAACTTATTGAGGGGTTACATTAAGAAGAGCGGCATAGGTCTTTGCTGTGCAAATCCCTCAATCTACTTTATCAAAAACTTGTGGTCAGACATTTAAGCGAGCTATCAAAATAGCGTAGTTGAGTCTCTGAAGACCACGACTTCCGCTGGATTAATTCATACTTTAGATATCTTCAAAAATCGGCGAATAATCCAAGGCATTTTTTCCGTCTGTCACTATAGTGCGTTCAATGAGAATTGGATTTTTCACCAGCACATTGACCCAATCCTCTTTGCTCCACCTGTGCTCCACAGCACAGGACGCACAAGGGCCTTGAAGCATTCTGCTCCAAATCCAAATTCTGAATTGTCAATTGATTCTGCTACTTGTCCCACTCAAAAAGTGGTGGCCTGGGACGGAATCGAACCGCCGACACACGCCTTTTCAGGGCGCTGCTCTACCGACTGAGCTACCAGGCCATCGATATCGACAGCAAAAAATGAAGATCTATTTGGTATGCGATCTTATTAGAAAACGCAATAAGAACGATCTAGATTCTTCATTATTTTTGATCGGAATGAGTCGGATCTTCCCATTTTGCAATAAATAGGTTCATTTCATTGGGCAATTTGGCATTTCGACGAGAGGAAAATACTAAAAATTTCCCATCGGGTGAGAATTGAGGAAAGTTATCAGAGGTATGGGAGTGAGTGATTTGCTTGAGGCCAGTTCCATTCCGATTGACCAGATAGAGATCAAAATCAAGTTTTTTTGGATTTCTCAAATTTGAAGCAAAAAGAATTTTCTTTCCATCAGGAGTAAAAGTAGGCGAAAGGCTCAATGCTCCTAAGTGAGTGACAGGATAAGCAGGGGTTCCTCGGGTCTCCTCAATCCAGATTTCGAGCGTGAGAGGGTGGATTAAATTTTGTAGTAAGCCTTTATGATATTGGACAGTCTCCCTTCCTTTTCGTGGCTGATATGCTGTCCAAACCAGTTGTTTGCAATCGAAGGAAAAAGAGGGGTTTCCATGGTACCCGAAGTCTTGAGTGACCTGTTGAGCTTCGGTAAATGTGCCGAGACTGTCTAATTGCGCACGGTAAAGGTGCAGATCTCCATTGCGATTACTCGTAAAGACAATACTTCCATCCTGACAAGTTGCAGCTTCCGAATTATAGGCCTTTGGGGCTCCCGGTTCTAGTGGGAGACGGTCAGTTCCATCTGAGTGGACTCCAAAGAGATAAGAAGGGTAAGTGGCTAGAGCCAAATTGACCCAATTGAGATGATTTCCTAATTCATGGGAGGGCGGGCAATAAATAGAAGAAGGGGCGGAGCTAGTGAATCCAATTCTCTGATGCTGCTTCTTATTCTTAGGTAGAAAGAAGGGATCCCTTTCATTGCCTGGATCGGTCGAAATTTTTCTCATTTCAGATCCATCTTTTTTAAGGGTGTAAATTTGATTGCAAAGAGGGGGGGTGCTCCCTATTCCGAGTTCCCTATGCTGAAAACTCAGTAATTGTAGGTCTTCTGACCAGTGGGCTTTTGTATTGATTCCCCCGTGTGTGAGTTGCTGGATCGATGTGAAGTATAGCTCTTCTGGAAGTTTAATGTCCAAGCTGTCGGGCGATTTGACTAAAGAGGAGGTGCAGCCAAAAAGAGAGCTAAAAAGGAGTAAGGTGAGTGAGTAGGTAAATATCCAAAGAAACATCATAGGTCACTGTTTGTTATCACCAGTCTCGCGCCCTTTTTGTATTTTTTTATAGTACATGATTAATTAAGTCAAATTATAAAGTTATTTAATTTACTTAAAAATACATAGTATAAGTGCATAGAAAAAACGGCACTTCAAGTTGACAAGTCAAATGAAGTGTCCACATTAGAACTCAAAGAGGCACTAAGCCTTTCGGATGGTTGTTTTGAATGTCATTACTGATGACTTTCCAAATGCCCATCAAACTAAAGGGAAAGTGGGCGAAAAATAAATTTTCGGCATTTTCCTTATAACGTAACGTTTCAAGCAATTTAGAGAATGGAGGTTGAACTCTATGCAAGTCCGACCATTGCACGATCGTGTATTAGTAAAGCGTTTTGTTGAAGAAGAGCGCTCTAAGGGTGGCATTATTATTCCTGACACTGCGAAAGAAAAGCCAATTCAAGGTGAAATCATTGCAGCTGGACAGGGCCGCGTAGCTGAAGATGGCAAGATTCGTCCATTAGATGTAAAAAAGGGCGATCGAGTTCTTTTTGGTAAGTACGCAGGTACTGAGATCAAGATCGACGGCGAAGAATTCCTCATGATGCGTGAGGAAGATATTCTCGGCGTTTTGAATTAATTATTTTTTAGGAGGCAATTATGTCTGCAAAAGAACTCCGTTTTTCAGGGGATGCTCGTTCCGCTATTCTTAATGGCGTGAACATCCTCGCTGATGCTGTTAAAGTTACATTAGGCCCTAAAGGTCGTAATGTAGTGATTGAAAAATCCTTTGGTGCTCCAAACATCACAAAAGATGGTGTAACGGTCGCTAAAGAAATCGAACTATCTGATAAGTTCGAAAACATGGGCGCTCAAATGGTTCGTGAAGTCGCTTCCAAAACCAATGACGACGCTGGTGATGGAACAACCACAGCTACTGTTTTGCTCAAGCAATTTATCGCGAAGGTGCCAAGATTGTTGCTGCTGGCCACAATCCTATGGAACTCAAGCGTGGGATTGATAAAGCTGTTGAAACAGTAATTGCTGAAGATTAAGAAAATCAGCAAGCCTATTAAGGATCAAAAAGAAATTGCTCAAGTGGGCACTATTTCTGCTAACAACGATCCAACCATCGGCAAAATCATTGCTGAAGCGATGGAAAAAGTAGGCAAAGAAGGCGTTATCACCGTTGAAGAATCCAAAACAGCAGAAACCACTCTTGATGTAGTGGAAGGTATGCAGTTTGATCGCGGTTACCTTTCTCCTTACTTTGTAACCAATCCAGAAAAGATGGAAGTAGCTCTCGAAAATCCTTTTATTTTAATTTATGATAAAAAGATTAGTTCGATGAAGGATCTTCTTCCTTTGCTTGAGAAGGTTGTTCAACAGTCTAAACCCCTCGTTATTGTTGCAGAAGAAGTAGACGGCGAAGCTCTTGCTACTCTTGTGGTCAATAAGCTTCGTGGCACCATTCAAGTTGCAGCTGTCAAAGCTCCTGGATTTGGTGATCGTCGTAAAGAAATGCTACAAGACCTCGCCACTCTCACTGGCGGTCATGTCATTTCTGAAGAAATGGGTCACAAACTTGAATCAGCTCGTCTTGAAGATCTAGGACAAGCTAAGAAAGTGACCATCGATAAAGATAACACGACGATTGTTGACGGCGCTGGCAAAAAAGCTGACGTCGAAGCACGTGTTAAAACGATTCGTGCACAAGTAGAAGAAACCACTTCTGATTACGATCGCGAAAAGCTTCAAGAACGTCTTGCTAAGCTTGTCGGCGGTGTTGCTGTGATCAATGTGGGTGCAGCTACTGAAGTTGAAATGAAAGAGAAAAAAGCTCGCGTTGAAGATGCTCTAAATGCAACTCGCGCTGCAGTTGAAGAAGGTATTGTTCCTGGCGGAGGAACTGCTTTTCTTCGTGCTGCTAAGGCACTTGAAGGCCTAAAAGGTCTTTCTCCTGAACAGCAAGCTGGCTTGAACATCATTAGACGCGCTCTTGAAGAACCTCTTCGTCAAATTGCTGGTAATGCTGGCTACGAAGGTTCTATCGTCGTTGACAAAGTGTGGAATAACTCAACTGCTGCTTGGGGCTTTAATGCTCTTACAGAAAAGTATGAGGATCTCATCGCTGCTGGCGTTATTGATCCTTCCAAAGTGGCACGTTGTGCACTTCAGAATGCAGCAAGTGTCGCAAGCTTGATGCTTACAACCGAAACTCTCATTGCTGAAAAGCCAAAGAGAGAAAGTGCGGCTGCTATGGGCGGCGCTCCAGGCGGCATGGGCGGCATGGGTGGTATGGGCGGCTACGGCGATATGATGTAAAGTTTGCAGCAATAGATCATAGGGGTAGTTCTGCGGAATGAGTTATAAATAGAATTTATAACAAAATTCAGTTCAATTGTTTTCCTGTTATCTTATGCGCAAATATTTACCGCTCTATTTATAAGGAAGCCTCAGAAGAAATTCTGAGGCTTCTTTTTTTATGTGGTAACAGTGAAATGATCATGAGTGCTTTATCTTCAGATCATTGGGTGAAGTGTATTTCGACACACGGCAACTTGCGTGGTGTCGCAATTCAGGCAACAGACTTAGTCCAATCTATGGCAATACGCCAACACCTTAAAGGTGCTGCGATACGTGGTTTGGGCGAGTCGGTTATGGGAGCACTTCTGACCGCTGCTTTATGTAAGCACGGTCAAAGAATTAATTTAAATATTCGCGGGACGGGCCTCTTTCAGCAGGCATTGGTAGACGCATATCCGGAAGGCAATGTACGAGGTTACATCATTGAACAATCTCACGAGTTGCCTGTAGATGAAAGTTTGGGCCCTTGGGGTTCTGGGCTTCTCTCTATGCTTCGAACACAAGATGAAGCAGCGGGAAAGGGAGGCAGTCCCTACATTGGTACTGTGCCTTTAATTACCGGTCATTTAGCAAAAGACTTGAGTTTTTACTGGGCGCAGAGTGAGCAAATTCCCTCCGCGGTGGGTCTTGCTGTAAGTCTTGAAGGGGAGCGTATCCTATCAGCCGGGGGCTTCTTAATTCAAGCGATGCCAGGGGCGAGTTCTGAGGAAATTCAGACAGTGGAGCAACACATTCAAGAAATTGAATCTCTTTCAAAGCTTCTGGAAACTCATAAAAATCCGACACATCTTCTTTCTCAAATCTTTCAGAGCACTCCCTTTATGATTGTTGACGAAAAACCAGTTGCATTTAGCTGCAATTGTTCTTGGGAGCGAGTTCAAAGGGCATTGACTTTGGTGGGTGTCGAAGAACTTCAGTCTATGCTCCTTGAAGATCATTCCGCAATGGTGCGATGTGATTTCTGTTCAAACGAATATCATGTGGATGCAAAATTTTTAGAGAAACTCATTGCGGGACTTTTGAACCGATGACGCTCGTGCTTAAAAAGTAACCCCAGCATGTAGAAAGAACGAAGTGTAGGTTCCACCTAAATCAAAAGGTGTTCCATTTGCGAGTGATTGAGTCGTTCCAAACATACTGTGAAAAGTCAGGGCTGCCCCAAAAAATAGGTTCCGACTCAGTTCTAAGTCGATGCCTGGTCCAAGGTGTAGACCAAATAATACAGCCGAGAGCGATGATGAAGCAGTGTTTGAACTATTAGCGGTGATAGTGGACGGATCTTGATAGGTGGGCTTGTAAAAGCCGAGGCCGAATACAAGATAAGGTACTATTTTATCGTACCAGCTTAAATTCATTCTCACGCCTGATAAAAGAGTGGTCATGGCCATTTTTCCATCCGAATGTGCGGAATAACCCAGGCTAGAGTCAAATCCAAACAAATCGCTGACACCGTAAGTATAATGTAATTGAGATCCAATGCTATCTGAAAATTGCGATAGATTTCCCATAAGAAAAACTTGCCCGATATCCAGTGCCACATTGCTGGAGCCAGGAGAAAAGGGAGATATATCGTTAGTGGGTAATTCACGCGTGTGAGTACTATGATGAACCGGAGTGGGATCATCACTGTTGGGCCAAGAGGATTGCTGAGACCAGTCGGAACCAGTCGAAGCATTGCTCTGATTACTGAGAGTCAGTAATAAGAGAGCACCTACTCCAACTGGTATCCTGACTGTAGATCTCTGTTTTGAAAGTCCTGAACACCATCGGCTCATTAAAAAAATCATGATTCATTAAATGGTATCAGGTCTTTTCATGTTCGCAAATTCTTTGAATGAATAATTACAGACTAAAATAGTCAGTAATTATTGATTTAGAACAGCCGCTCGGTTATTCATGCTAACAGAATCCTCTTTAACAGTGTCGCGGTCAAAATTTGCAATTTCGGAACTAATTTTAGTTTGAATATAACCAGAAAAAGATCCGTCCCCATGCCGGATAATTTCTTTGAGCAACTCAACTGATGGCTGTGTCTTGGCCTTTCGCTCACTTTCGTATAAAAGTTGAGTCAAAGTTGCAGCTGTGATGTCATTTTTTGTTTTATTATCAATTACACGTAAGTCTTCACCACCTTTGATCATTTTGGCAATTTCATCCAAAGTGACGTAGCTTGATTCATGTGTGTCGTATAATTTACGATTCTGATAACGTTTAATGATCTTAATCTCTTTCATGATTCCCCCTAATTGAATCATTTTTTATTTCGGGGGCAATGAATGGAGTAAAAAAGTAAACTTCCAGTCAAAGTCCCTAAAAAATGGAAACAAACCCCCTTAATTATGAACCCCTAAATAGCTCCTTCCCATTGCAGCGCATGAGCCACAATGTGTCATAGCTATTCACTAAGCCAAATAACAACCCGCCGCGCTAAAGTCAAGTGCCGCACTCACAGCTTTCGCATGAAAAATGCAAAACTAGTTATAACGCACCAAATAAATCCCCCACTCTAGACTAACGCAAGAGACATAGCAGTGGCTGTTTTTGGGACAATGCACTTAATGTTCCACTTCTGCTTTTAGTTTTTTTAAAAAAACGACGATTTATTATTAGTCGATTTATTATTAGATGAAGGGAATCATATTTCATGAAAAAAAAATATTTAAGCAGCAAACATCGAGGAAGGATTCTCATCCTTCTGGGAGCTTTCGCTGCTTGCCCCACTCTCTCCGCACAGCAGAAATTTCAAGATGTCCATCCTCAAGGCCAGGCGGTGCAAGCAAAGGGCTCAAAAGGGGGTGGTCCCCATGGTTTAGCGGCTGAGCAAGATTTAAAAGATACTGCTGAATATCATTTCACCCTGGCGCAAGCTTATGCATCGGATGGAGATCCCGATCGATCGATTGAAGAATATCGACTTACTTTGATATTTGATCCGAATTCTCCTCTGGTTTATACGCGGCTAGCCACAGAATATTTAAAGAAAGGGATGCTTTCTGCAGCAATGGATGCTTGCAAAGAAGCATTACAGCATGATTCCAATTACACTGACGCACATCTTATTTTGGCAGGGTTGTATTCTTCATCTCATGAAAATCAAGCTGCGTTAACAGAATACGATCGTATATTAAAAAGCAATCCAAAGAATGAGGAAGCGGTCGTATATAAATCGCAAGTTTTAATTGAAGATGGTCATATCCTTGAAGCTGTAAAAATATTGCAGCAATTTATTAAAAAAAATACAGACTCAGCTCTTGCACTTTACTATTTGGGGAGAGCAGAACAACAAGCGGATCATTTTAAGGAATCGGTTGTTGCATATCGTAAAGCCATTGAGGCAAGAGCAGGCTTTAGTCAAGCTTATTTGGCGTTAGGCTATCTCTATGAAGAGAGGGGGATGAATACTCAAGCAATCAAAATTTATCAGGATTTATATGACGACTCACAAGATATTTCTGCAGCAAATCGTTTAGCTACAATTTATTTAAAAGAAGAGAAGTATAAAGAAGCCATACCCTATTTGCAATCAATAGGAAGTTCTGATCCTGATGACCTGAATGTTCAAGTTAAATTAGGATTAGTAGAAATGGAATTAAAGCAGTATTCTGAAGCAATTTCGACCTTTAAGAAAATTATAGAAAAAACTCCGGACTCAGATCGAATTCATTATTATTTAGGCAATTTATACGAAGAAATAAATCAAGCGAGTTCAGCGATAGGAGAATTAAAATTAATAAAAGCTGAATCTAAGCTTTACGGGGATGCAGTATTGCATACTGCTTTTCTTCTTAGGCAAAGTAATAAAATTAAAAATGCTATAACTTTTATGAAAGAAGCTATTTCAAAATCTCCAAAAATCTCTAATTTTTATCTCTTTGAAGCTAACCTTGAAGATGAAACTAGAGATACCTCTGAAGCGATCAGTACTTTGGAAAAAGGAGTCAAAATATTTCCAGACGATGAAAAGGTACGTTACTATTTAGGAAGCCTCTATGATCGTCAGGGTAAGGTTGAGAAGAGTCTGGAGCAGATGGAAGCAGTTTTAAAAGTCAATCCTGAGAACGTAGATGCATTAAATTATATCGGCTATACATGGACACAAGAAGGGATTCGACTTAATGATGCAGAAAAGCTGTTACGGAGAGCTTTAGGTTTACGACCAGAAAATGGCTATATTCAAGATAGCTGGGGCTGGTATTTGTATACTCGAGGTCGAGTCAAAGAAGCTGTCGTGCAATTGGAAAAGGCAGCAAAGTTAAAACCTAATGAGTCAATCATATTAGAGCATTTGGGAGATGCTTATTTACGATCCAATTTGCGTGAAAAAGCATTGTATGAGTACAGCGATGCCGCAAGGTTTGCGGATGATGAAAGCTCAAAGCGAAAGATTCAAATTAAAGCAGATACCCTCCGCCGTGAACTCGGGGGAGAGAAACCGTTGGAATCTGATAGTCAACAACGATTTCCGGCAAGTGTGAAATGAGCCCTAAAGGATGAGCAGCCAGCAAATTTTTTAGATAACCCACATTGCAGCGTCTCCTGGTATTGTGAGATGCATGATCGATGAAAATTTTATATAAAACTTTGCCAGTTTTCTTATTTGTAACGAGTTGTGCCACTGCGCCTAGGCCAGTTGACAACTCGTCGTCACTTATTCTCTCCCCTTCCGAATTATTTATGGTCGCTTGTGATGCAGGTAAAAGTATCTCGTCGGTGAATGGAACTGTTGGCATGAAGGTGAAGTCTTCCGAAGCTTCTGGGCAGTTTTCGGCGAACGTAGACGTTTTGGCGCCCAGTCAATTGAAGTTAGAAGTGACAAATTTTCTTGGAGGCACAGAGGCCCTTATTACGGTAAAAGACCAACATTATGAGATCCAGGGAATTCGCGGAAAATCTCAGGAAAAAAAAGATGAGGGATATGGCTCTTGGGGGGGAATTCCTTTGCAATGGGCTACTGATTTATTTTTAGGGAAGATTCCCTGTCCTTCTTTCAGTCATGAACTCAAATTTAATTTAGACAAACAGGGTAAATTAGTAGTTCAAGTTCCAGGAGCAACCGGGGTAGATCCTCAACAGTTTATTTATAGTTTTGGAAATCGATCTGGAAAGCGCTGGCCAGAATCGTTGCATTGGGAGAGGCAGCGGGCGCCTCTAGTTTCAGTCGATTTTAAATTTGATGACCCGGAGGACACGACGTGGAGTCCAAAAAAATGGGAAGCTCATTCCTCTCAGGGCGCTGTAAAAGTCCGTTGGCGTGATCGAAATGTGTCACTGCAACGTGCACATTGACACTGGCGTTCGCATCAGTTACCTACATCATTGGGGGAGTGCATGAGATTCAGTGTATTCTATGCTATTGCGGGTATCAGTATTGTATTTACGAGCTGTACTTTTAAGTCTAAAATTGAACCTGCTCGTACTTTACATTTAGCTGTAGACGAAAAAATTAAAAGCTTAGATCCAATTTATGGTGGGGATCGATACTCTGATATGCAAATCAGTCAGGCATATGAGACTTTGATTCAATATCATTATTTAAAACGTCCCTATGTACTAATGCCTGGATTAGCTGAATCTTTGCCCGAAGTGAGTCGGGATGGGCTCACTTATACCTTTCATTTAAAAAAAGGGGTGCTGTTTCAAGACGATCAATCCTTTAAGGCAACCCACGGAAAAGGCCGTGAAATGATTGCAGACGACGTTGTTTACTCATTCAAACGGTTGGCTGATCCCCGTCTTGTTTCAACGGGCTGGTGGATTTTTGATGGTAAAATAATGGGTCTCAACGATTGGCGTGAACATGTAGCGGCTGGGGCAGCCACAAATTATTAATCTTCCAGTGGAAGGCTTAAAGGCCCTGGATCGTTATACGGTACAGTTGAAATTAATCCAAAAATCTAATCAGCTTTTATATTTATTAGCGATGCCATTTACAGGAATTGTTCCTCATGAGGCAGTTGAGTTCTATGGAGTTGAATTTATAAATCATGCTGTAGGCACAGGTCCATTCCGTTTAGCCGAATATAATCCTAATTCAAAGATCATCTGGGTACGAAATCCAACTTATCATACAGAATTCTATCCGAATGAAGGGGCTGTTGGAGATCAGGAGGCGGGACTTTTGCGGGATGCAGGTAAAACCCTTCCACTCGCCGATCAAATTGTTTTTCAAGTCTTTGTAGAACGTCAGCCCATGTGGCTTACTTTTTTATCAGGAAAACTAGATTTATGTTCTATTCCTAAAGATAATTTTTCAACTGCTATTACACCCAGTAAAGACTTAAAGCCTGAACTCAGTTCAAAAGGAATCCAGTTAATAAAAAGCCCGAGTTTAGATGTTACACATGTCACTTTCAACATGGCAGATCCTTTACTTGGAAAAAATAAATACTTACGTCAAGCTCTCAGTCTAGCTTACGATGAAATGACTTTTATCGAGCTTTTTTATAATGGACGAGCCATTCCTGCTCAGGGTCCTCTTCCTCCTGGTATCAATGGTTATGATCCTGAGTTTAAAAACCCTTATCGACAATTCAATGTCATGAAAGCGAAGGAGCTTTTAGTGAAGGCTGGCTTTCCAGGTGGTAAAGGCTTGCCGCCCCTTGAGTATGCTTCATTAGCAGATAGTACGGGTCGTCAGGTATCTGAATATTTTCAAAGAATGATGTCAGCAATTGGGGTAAAATTAAAAATTAATAGTTATTCATGGCCGCAGTTTGAAGAAGCAGTCAAGAATAAAAAAGTACAAATATGGGAACAAGCATGGAGCGCTGATTACCCCGATCCTGAAAACTTTTTTCAGCTTTTTTATAGCAAAAATGCATCACCGGGTCCCAATGATTCCAATTATTCTAATCCGGAATTTGATCACCTTTATGAGAAAATTTTAGTTACGCCAGATGGCCCAGGTCGCGCTGAAATTTACAAGAAAATGGTAAATATTTTAGTAGAGGATTGTCCTTGGATTTTTGGTGCTCATCTTGTGGGTTATGGTTTGGTTCAGCCGTGGTTGAAAAATTATAAGCCGAATGACTTTGATCTCGGTCGATTTAAATATTTTCAGGTGGATACTCTCTTAAAGAAGTAGGGCTATGAGTTATGATTTTATATATTATTCGTAAGCTAATCAGTACAATTCCCACACTCTTTGGAGTGGCACTCATTGTTTTTGTGTTGTTTAATATGGTCGGTGGTGACCCTACCTATCAAATGCTCGGTCGTCATGCGAGTGCTCATCAAATTGCGGAGTTAAGACATGAGTATGGATTTGATCAGCCTAAATATATTCAATTTGCTCAGTATCTAAAGCAGATAGTGACCTTTGATTACGGACGTAGTTATGCTACCAAGCAACCCATTAAAGAAATGATCGCGGATGGTATAGGGCCCTCTCTTTCGCTTATGATTCCAGCTTTCTTTTTGACTACGATCTTGGCTGTGAGTTTGGGTTTGTTGGTTGCTTATTTTCGAGGTAAATGGATTGACAAAGTTGTAGTTATTTTTTGCGTGTTTGGAATGAGTGTTTCTATGCTCGCCTACATTCTATTCGGACAATATTTTTTAGCTTACAAAATGGGGTGGTTTCCCATATCGGGGTTCGAAACCACATGGCCTGAGCGATTTCAGTACATACTGATGCCTATGATTATTTTTGTAGTTGTCAGCTTAGGGTATGATGTCCGGTTCTACCGGACGGCGATCCTAGAGGAAACAAGTCAGGATTATGTACGTACAGCTCGTGCAAAAGGGTTATCTGAGCCACACATTTTCTTTAAGCATGTTTTAAAAAATAGCATGATTCCAATCTTGACGAACGTAGTGATCGAAATTCCCTTATTAATTCTAGGCGCATTTCTATTAGAGAGTTTTTTTGGTATTCCAGGTTTAGGTAGTATTACGATAGATGCAGTCCACAATAGTGACTTTCCGGTAATTAAAGCGATGACTACCTTAGATGCGATGCTATTTATCTTAGGGAATCTAGCGACGGATATTATGTATACACTAGTGGATCCAAGGGTGAGTTTAACATGACTACAGAAGCAGTTATTGTAGATCCAATTCATACAGCAGAAACTAAAAATATACCGAAAGGGAGAAGTCTTTGGAAAGATGCATTTCAAAGACTAAAAAGAGATCGAATTGCAATATTGAGTCTCATGATTGTAGGTTTTTATGCAGTTATTGCAATTCTAGCCAAGGTCGGACTCATTGCTTCACCCTGGGACCGAGTGGTAGGTGGCGCATATCAGGAGCCTGCTTTTGGTTCATTAGAGTTACTTTTAGGGACGGATATTTTTGGAAGAAGCGTTTTTTATAAAGTAATTCAAGGTACTCAGATTGCTATGAGTGTTGGGCTCATCTCTTCACTCATTAGTATCCCCATTGGCGTTTCTCTAGGGGCACTTGCTGGATACTTTGGTGGATGGGTGGATGATCTCATCGTTTGGTTTTATACTACTCTTTCATCTATTCCAAATATCATGCTCTTAATTGCAATTACTTATGTAATGGGAAAAGGGCTTATAGCAATCTATGTAGCTTTGGGAATTACGGCATGGGTAAGTCTGGCGAGAGTGATACGAGGGGAGTTTATTAAGCATAAGATGCGTGATTATGTAGTGGCTGCTGAAAGTTTAGGAGCAAGTCACGTATCAAGAATTTTTAAGCATATATTACCTAATGTTTCCCACTTCATCATTATCAATGTTTCGATTCAATTCATGTCCGCCATCAAATCAGAAGTGATACTTTCCTTTTTGGGACTAGGTGTTCAAGGCCAGCCCAGTTGGGGGGTAATGATTGATGATGCTCGACTGGAGCTATCACGGGGCGTTTGGTGGCAATTAGCGGGTGCGACACTCGCTATGTTTTTTATTGTTTTGGCTTTTAATATTCTTGGTGATGCTCTTCGAGATGCCCTTGATCCAAAAACCAAGTAAAAAGGAAGTAATTATGGCAACACCATTTGAAAAAATTTTGGAGGTAAAGAACCTTCGAACTTCTTTCTTTAGTGATGAGGGTGAGGCGAAAGCAGTCGATGATCTGAGTTTTAATGTTTATAAAGGCAAAACTCTGGGGATTGTCGGGGAGTCGGGTTGCGGGAAAAGTGTAACGAGTCTTTCTATTATGCGCTTAATTCCGAACCCCCCAGGAAAAACCATGGGTGGAGAGATTCTCTATAAAGGTAGAGATCTTCTTAAGCTTGATCTAAAAGAAATGCGATCCATTCGTGGAAATGAGATTTCCATGATCTTTCAGGAGCCTATGACTTCTTTGAATCCAGTTTTTACAATTGGAAATCAAATCTGTGAAGCAATATCGTTACATCAAAAATTATCTAGAAGTGAAGTGAAGAATAAAGCTGTCGAGATGTTAAAGCTGGTTGGAATTTCTTCACCCGAAAAAAGAGTAAATGATTACCCTCATCATCTTTCTGGAGGGATGAGACAGAGAGTCATGATTGCAATGGCTTTATCTTGTAATCCTCAAATTCTGATTGCGGATGAACCTACTACGGCTCTAGATGTCACTATTCAAGCTCAAATTTTAGACTTATTGAAAGATCTTCAGCAGAAAGTCGGGATGGCGTTAATTTTGATTACTCACGATTTAGGAGTAGTCGCTGAAGTCGCTGATGAAGTTTTAGTGATGTATGCGGGGCGAGTGGTGGAGCAAGGTGCAGTAAAAGAAATCTTTGCTCATCCAAAAATGCCATATACACGAGGTTTACTGAATAGTATTCCTACTTTGAGTAAAGATCCAACAGGTAAAATAAAAAAGAAACGTTTGGAAACTATTCCAGGAATTGTACCGAATTTACTTCATTTACCCAATGGCTGTCGATTTCAAGAGCGTTGTTCTTATGTCATAAATACTTGTCGTGAAAAAGAACCTGATCTTCGAATCGTCGCACCTGATCCAGAAATGCCGCATGCAATTCGATGTGTGAGGGACCTTTAAGTGACTATAAAAAATGACCCATCTAATGCTGCTTCAGATGTCTTAGTGTCAGTTCGAAATCTGGTGAAAAGATTTCCGATTAAAGGAGGACTCTTATCTCGAGAAGTCGCAAGTGTAAAGGCTGTCTCCAGCGTGTCCTTTGATATTCGAAAAGGCGAGACTCTAGGACTCGTAGGCGAATCAGGCTGTGGGAAGTCGACTCTCGGTCGATGTGTATTGCGTCTCATTGAACCCACCGAAGGTCAGATTTTTTTTAAAGGACAAGACATCACTCATACTCCTGCTAAAGAATTACGTCGACTTCGTCGAAATATGCAGATCATTTTTCAGGACCCATATGCGTCACTGAATCCTCGTATGACTGTGGAAAGTATCTTAAGTGAGCCTTTAGAAATTCACAAAATAGGAAAGTCGAGGATAGAGCGAACTCAGAGAATTATGAAGTTATTAGATCTCTGTGGGTTGAGGAGAGAATCTATCGCTCGTTATCCTCATGAGTTTTCGGGAGGACAAAGGCAGAGAATTTGTATTGCCCGTGCATTGGCCGTGGAGCCGGAGTTTATTGTTTGCGATGAGCCAGTATCTGCTTTGGATGTTTCCATCCAAGCACAAATCGTAAATTTGATGCAGGATTTACAAAAGGAATTGGGCCTTACTTATCTCTTTATTGCACATGATTTAAAAGTCGTTGAACATATCTCAACTCGTGTAGCCGTTATGTATTTAGGAAAAATAGTAGAAATGGCAACAGCCGATGAACTCTATGGAGAGCCGAAGCACCCTTATACTCAAGCGCTTTTATCTGCGATTCCCATTCCTGATCCGAATTATCAGAAAGAGCGAATCATTTTACCAGGGGACGTGCCTTCTCCCATTCATCCTCCTGCAGGATGTCAATTCCATCCCAGGTGTCCAGTGATGCAAGCTAATTGTAAGGTGGATGTGCCTCATTTGAGAGATATGCGAAAGCCAGTTTGCGCTCCACATGATGTATCGTGTCATTATGCTCAATAAGAAAAAGGCTCAGTGAGTTAATCATTTACTCCCTTCTACCGAAAAGAGACTGAAGGGGTGTATGGATTTAAATAAAGAAAAACCATCAAGTGACATGATTGACAAGTTGTATCGTGTGCAAATTAATACAATAAGGCCCTTTGCACTGATGATGGCACCCGTTTATCTTTATTTAAAGGCAAATCAAAAATTTATTACTGTTAAAGCTCCATTAGATTTTTTTACTCCTGAGGAGTTGAGTCGTCTTAAATTTTATAAATACTTTTATTACCCTGAGTTTGCGTCATCTTTACTTCCTTTTCGAGAAGCAGGTAGGCAAGCGCGACTCATTTTAACTACGAGGGTTGAAATACCGGATTCTGCGGAGGAACCTTCTTCTTCCGAAGATCTCTTACCTCTCGCGGAATTTGAAATCTCGGATCATATATTGAAAACTATTGGCCCTCTTTGGTCTCAGGATTCTAAAAATGGTCAAGGGATTGACCCCTATTTCGTGATCGTCTTTGTAAATGAGCTTTGTGATCTTTTTTCTAAAGATAAGCTGATTGATGCTCGGGAAAGAGGAGTTATTAATTTTGATTACGCTTTATTTCGATCCAGTTGGGCCATATTTTTGGCATTGCATTTGGGTTATTGCAACATTGAGTTTTTAAATAGATTAAGAAATCGAATATTCGATGCATGCATTGCCGGAGAGTCAGAGCATGAGGTTCGAAATGAAGTGGATGAGCTTGTTTTCGTTGCTCATTCCACCCTTAAGGGTAATTATAACAAAAAAGTTAATATTGATTTTTTTAAAAAAAGATTAGGGAGACTTTCTCAAAAATTAGAAGATCGCCTCGATAGAATTCGATTGGAATTATTACCAAAGAATCGAGGTTTTTTAGGTGGATAAATTTGGAAAAAATAAGCCACGACTATTGGAATCCTTTGGTGTTGCCGGATTATTGAGAGAAGAGGCTGAGATTTTTTATAGTGCTTTATTCAGTACGCGAAGCCTGGGCCGAGTTTCTGATTTGATTGTTGCTAAACTAAAAAAGGTAGGGGTTGACGAATTTAGATTGAGAGTTTTTCTCATATTTGGAGTTTTTCAGGGATATCGGAGCCAATATAAAGAGAAAAGTTTTCGATTTTTTCCAAAAGATGATGATCTTTTAGAGGAACCTCTCCTATTGGAATGTGGAATTGATCAAGAGAAGGTGGTGGTAGGGATTTCCTTTAATTTGAGTTCCAAAGTAAATTTAAATTCAAAGGGTCTTTCCGAACGAATTTTTAAAGAAGAGTCCAATGATACCTTCGAAGAAATGCTCATAGCATTTCAAAAATATGCAGATCGATTGATTGTAAAATATGAACCAGGAATGAGGAAGGTTGAAATTGATTTGTTCCTTGGTATTTTAGGTAAAATAGATTCAGAGGTACTTAAAATTAAGCCGCCTTTAGAATTAGTGATTCTAGATAGGCCAAACTTACAGAATACGCCAAGACCCAAGGCTTATATTCAACTAGGAGACTTGGATTATCCCAAGCTTTTACAAGATGGGGTAACTAAAAAGCATTTATCTAAAATTCCTGTGTTTCCGACGGGTGAACTCTTAGCGCCAGGGCAACCAGAAAAGCCAGAAGAAGTGCCCGAAGAAGCGATTGGAGTGAGTCAGGAGATGGAGGATTCAACTCTAGAATCAATCGTGGTCAAGGGTAAGTCAGACGCGATTCAAGAAGAGATCATTGTAAAAGGAACCACTGATCACATGAATCTAGAGTCGATCGTAGTGAAGGGTACAGCAGACGCGACTCTCGGAGAGATCATCGTAAAGGGGACGAAGGATTCTAGTCCAGAAAGTATAATTATTCACGGTCAAAAGATCCAAGATCAAGACGATGAATCAAAAGTAACCATTAAAGGTGTTACCGAACAGTTTAATGATGAATTCATTAGAATAGCAGGTGAGAAACAGCCTCAAGTAGGTAGTTCAACAATTATTGTCTCTGGTGCGAGTAACTCAGATAAGACAGATGGCGAATTAGATGTGGATGTGTCGATTACTGGAGCCGAACTCTCTGATCCAGAAACAGAATCAAAAAACCTTATAAAAGAAATGAGTGAAGGCGCTCTCGGACAAAGGGTGATGCAAGTTAGACAGGAATTGATGACAGCTCACGAGTCTGTGAGAGATAATCCTAGCGTATTGCATGTAAAAACATTAATGGAAGAATTTATTTCAGAAAGATTTCGAATCACTGAAGCTGCTAAGAAAGTAGTGATGTCAGTTAGAGCAAATGAAAAGGAGTTAAAAAATAAAATAACTGCACTTGAGAGAGATATTGAATTTAAAAAGGCGAAGATTTCGGAGACAAATATTGCACTGATTCAAGTCAAGGATCAATTGGCTAAGTTTTCTTCTGATATTATTTATCAAGAAAAATACAACCAAGTTCACAAAATGTTAGTGACTTCTAAAGAAGAAGGTATTCTGTTGTCTCGGCGAGTGAATGATTTGAAAAGTCAAGTCAATGACCTAAAAACTCAGTTAAATCTAGCAAAATCAGAATCGATGCAAAGTTCTTCACTACACGAGCTCACCCACCTTCAGACAAAATATGACCGAATTTGTGCTCAATTTGAGGATGTAAAAAGGACCAATCAGCAATTATTGAGGCAGGAGCAGAATAGTTCTCGAAGAAATAAAATGGATGATAGTAAAACGAATGATCAGCTTAAGTTTCAGTTGGACGAGGCACTGAAAAGTTCAGTGAAAAATAGAAAAGAAGTAGACGTGATGAGAGAGCGAGTTTTAGCCCTTAAGAAAAATGAAATTCAAATGAAATTAGAAGTAGATCGTTTGAAAACTGAGATCAAACAACTGAAAAAGCTTCCACTAGGGGGCGCATCAGAAGGCACGAGTGGTGCTGCTTGAGAGGATTGATACCTTTAGTACTTACGTTGTCCTGCCATAACCGTCTTCGAGGCGGACTACATCATCGAGTTGGGGGGTTGAAACTTCGAAAACTTCGCAATCCTCCAGGGCTATCATTCTATGTTTTCGTCCCGTAGGAATATGGTGGGCTTGCCCGGCTTCTAAAATAATTTCCTCAAGCACTCCTTGTTCATTTTCAAAAATGAAGCTCATTTTTCCAGAATAGAGGAGAATGGTTTCTTCCTTGATCCGATGATATTGGAGTGAGAGTTTATGCCCTTTGTTAATATGCAGAATTTTACCCACGTATTGCTGGGTCTTTGCCCATATCAACTCATGACCCCAGGGTTTTTCAACCTTTTGGATAGACTTTTTTGACATAAAATCTCACCTTTTTAATCTAATACCTTCGCGACAACGAAAGAAGCAATTTGGTGTTGCGAACGAAATTTCTCTCCTGCTTTTTCAGCAAGTGTCCGAGAGGGAAATTGTCCCACATAAACTCGATACCACTTGCCTTTACCTTTTAACTCAACTTCGTGCAAGAAGGGTTTTAATTCCGTTTGGGATGAGATGGAAGTTACCTGATTTTTTGCCTCTTCTAAAGAAGCATGAGAGCCAATTTGTAAAGTGTAGTTGTCTTGACGTTGAGGTCTTGGTTTTGAGACGGACTGTGGATATCGTTCTGAATGTGTGGATTCAAGAGAAGTTGCGCCCCCATTGAGACTTTTTGGCTTTTCAGGCAAATCAACTTGACGCGGTATATCTATTTTCAAGCCGGTTCGAATGACTTCGTTGTGAAGTTCTTGGCTTATTTCTTTTTCAAAATCTCGTTGGGGTTCTTTAGCGCGTTCTGTGAACTCTTGCCGGTTTGGAGTTTGATCTGCTAAAGGATGGATCATGGGAGTATCTTCGGATGTACTTTTGATTGCTCTCTTTCCCACTCGCTTTCCTAGGTGAACTCCTAAGGTAAAAGTAAATAAAGCCACCATGCTACCCAAAAGAATAAGGACAATGATTTCCTTGCGATCATAGATAAAAAGGCGCTGCTTAGTTTTTACGGAAGCATCCATTTTCCGTCCAGTCTCATCAAGTCAGTATACCTTATCTATTTGGAATGTATCAAGCGGCACTTCCTTGGCGCAATGCATCTAGGTTTCGAGACATCAAAACTTCAAATAAGTCCTAAGTTTGGCGCTTATGTATTGATTTCGAACGATCCCAGCTCATTTTCTGCACCTCTGATGGCTCAAGTTTTTCATATCTCTTGTCCCAAAAGGAGGTCGGTTAAATGAATATTCTTAATGATAAAGGACAAGGTCTAACGGAGTATATTACACTCTTAGTTTTAGTTTCACTTGTGGCTGTAGGAGCTGCCAAAACGTTGGGGACTACAGTTAAGCAAAAAATTCAGACTGCAAGAAGTCACATTCATTCGGATATTAATTTTGATGATGTACGATGAGTTTTTGCACAAAAGGCCAAACATTGATTGAATTTGTAATATTTTCAGTGATTTCCTCACTGACAGTTATTTTGGCAGTCAAATTATTACAAAGTGAATGGCAGCGAAGTCAATGTGCTTATCTTGTTTTTGAAAGTACCTACTTTCGTTTGATAGGACGGCCAAACCTCAAATCTCGCATTCCGGTGTCTATTACGGAGTTTAGCAATAGTGTACGGGGAGTAGGCTATTGTGGAAATATGAAAGAAGAAGTGGAATTGCCTCTTTTGGAGTCCGCCCAATGGTAACGGATCGGAGAGTGGAAGGGAGTCTTCAGATTCCTCTCCTACTGATTCTTTTTACGATTGTAATAGCGGGATGTGGGATTTGGGGATTTTTGAGGCACTGGAGGTTCATGGTGGAGACTCAGCTTCGATTGAATCAATGCGTGGGGCGTGCAGCGCATGATTTTCGGGATACCTTGAATTCACTTTTTTTATTAAATCAAAAAATTCTTGAATTGAGAGCATCCATTGAAGCAGCAAAGCTGTACCCACCCTTGATTCCGCCGTTAGAAGCAGGGTTAATCGTAGTGGTTTCAAAACAGGATTGGATTCAAGTTCAATGGAAAGCCAAAAGTTTAAAATGGTTCTTATCTCAGGGGTGTGGGCAAAGGGGTGACCATGCTTTGCCGTTACCTGGGCTTGAATTTACCAGAGATCCCCCAGATTCAATTGGGCCAAAGGCATTGCGGTGGTCAGGGCAAATGCCCAAATCATTTCATTTACAAATCCGGCATTTTCCAAGAGTGGCAGCGGCAAAAGTACAAGGAGATGAGAGTGATTCGATTTTTGAGAGAAAAAAATGGATTTCTACCTGGACCGTTCCGCAGAAGTTCTGAAGGGCAAATTTTTATTGAGGCTTGTATATGGATTTTTCTGATTGCTACAGGTTGTTTAGCGTTAAGCTACGCATTCAGGGAGGAATATCTGAGATACCGAAACGCTTTAAAGCAAGCGTCCGGAATCAAAGGAGCCGGCTGGCGAGTGCAGGATTTATATTAACTGCGATCGGGCTAGGAGCTTGGGCAAATACTTTGAGTCAAAGTGAGGCCATCTTAAAATGGGAACGAACTCATCTTCCCTCCGATCGGGTTTTCCAACACGCGCTGAGGAGCCGAGGAATGACCTTAGTTCAAGATATTCATGAAGTTCAAAGGGCATTACGTGCTCTTCCTGTGAGTTTTGATCAGAAAGGGTCTGTGTGGAGTAGTGTGGATTCAAATTGGATCGTATTTTATTCAGACCTGGATCGGGTGATTCAAGCTCAGGTATTTTGTTTGATTTGTAGCGTCCGGCCAAACCAATGGAAGGCAATGGGAATAGGGTGGCGAGGATTAGAGTTAGCCCTAGATGCGCTAGATGAAATGAATGAGAAGAGGAGTCTTGTTCAGGTTCCCGTTTTCAAAGGAAAAGAGAGTTTTTGGCGAGATTCCAGGGAAATCATTTATTAACGTAAGTAGTTCCTTTATGGCTCAGGTGTTTACTCGACAGTACTTCTTGACTTAGAGGTACTCTCGGGCTTTACTGCGACCATGGAACATCATCCTCTTTCGATTTTGACTGTGGGTTCGTTAGCCTTTGATACGATTCAAACTCCAACAGGCAAGGCGGACTCTGTACTGGGCGGCTCCGTGAATTATTTCTCAATAGCGGCATCATTTTATGCTCCTATTGAAGTGGTTGGGGTTGTCGGAGAGGATTTTCCAAAATCACATTTAAATTGGCTTGCAGATCGTAAAATTGATGTAAGCGGGGTTCAAATTGCCCAGGGTAAGACTTTTCATTGGGTCGGTTCATACGATAAGAATTTAAATGAGGCTCAAACTCTTTCTACCGCGCTCAATGTGTTTGAACATTTTGATCCGAAGCTCAGTCTCAAGCATCAAGAAGCTCCTTTCCTGTTTTTAGCAAATATTGATCCGATTCTTCAGCAAAGAGTGTTGGATCAAGTTAAATCGCCTCGTTTGGTCGCATGCGATAGCATGAATTTTTGGATTGCTGGAAAGCCAGATGAAGTTCGCACTACTTTAAAGCGTGTTGATATTCTCTCTTTAAATGAAGGAGAGTGTTATTTGCTTTCAGGTGAGAAAAATATTTTAAAGGCAGCACAACGAATTCAAGCAATGGGACCGTCTGTCCTCATTATTAAACGTGGCGAATATGGAGCGATGCTTTTCACATCTTCAGGGTTATTTTTAGCACCTGCTTTTCCAGTCTCAAACGTAGTAGATCCGACAGGAGCAGGCGATAGCTTTGCAGGTGCATTTATGGGATATTTAGCTGAAGCTCAAGCTCATCGGGATTTGGCAAAAACCGATCCTGAAAAATGGGAACAGCTTTTACGAAGAGCAGTTCTTGCTGGCTGTGTTATGGCTAGCTTTACGGTTGAAGATTTCAGCTTCTATCGACTCATGAAATTGAAGAATGCAGAATTGGTTGAACGTCAAAAGGAATTGATCCAAATGATTAGTTTAGCTTAGTTTCGTTTAGCTGAAGTTTAAGAGGAAACAAGAAGCTGAGGATCTTTCCCTGCTTTTACCCAGGCCTTGTGTACTGCTTCTAGAAATTCGCGTTGAAATCGTTCTTTGGAGAACAGAGATGCCTGTTTTTGACAGGGTCTTTCCCAAGATTGAGAATCAGTTTTTTCCATTTTTAAAACAGCTTCCATCAGTGCTTCCACAGTTTGTGGGCTAAAGAAAATCCCGGTCTCTTCTGTTATCGTTTCTTCCGCGCCTCCCTTTTGGAATGCAATCACTGGAGCCCCCGAAGCCATTGCCTCAACGGGTGTAATTCCAAAATCTTCCACTCCCGGAAATATGAGCGCTCTACATTTTGAATACAGATCAGAAATGGCAGAGTTAGAGAGAGATCCTAAAAAGCGGATGGTAGGGCCTGCTTTCTTTTTTAACCGCTGTTCATCTTGACCCGAGCCTACGATGAGAAGAGGAAGTTTCAATCGATTGAAGGCTTCAATTGCAATATCGATTCTTTTATAAGGCGCAAATGCCGTAACAATTAAATAATTTTGGCTCGCCTGTCTGGGTAAGAGAAATCGATTCAGATTTGCAAAAGGATGCACGACTTCTGCCTCTCTGTCATAGGCGCTACGAATTTGTTCAGCAATGTAGCGACTATTAGCAATGAGCAAGTCCACTCGTTCTTTTGTACTGACTGCGCGGTCCCACTTCTGAAGTCTTTTTCTGACTAAGTGGGCTGCTGCACGGACAGCGAATGAGGATCGGCCTGGGCCGAAATATTCATCAAATCGATCCCAAATATATCGCATCGGGGCATGAACATAGCTGACATGCACGGCGCCAGGGGGTTTTTGGATTCCTTTTGCCACACAATGAGAAGATGAAATAATGAGATCAAAACCAGTTAAATCAAATTCTTCTATCATGGATGGCAGGAGAGGAAGAAAGTGCCGATATCGTTTTTCCGCGTGAGGGATCTTTTGGAGCCAGCTCGTGTGTCTTTTTAAAATGGTTAAAGTCGGAGAAATTTTTCCAGGCACATAAAGTAAGGTAAATAATTCAGCTTTCGGAAAAAGCTCTGCAATGGCTTCCAGTACATATTCGCCACCTCGCATACCCGTCAACCAATCATGGACAAGAGCGATGCGAATCACAGCTGTGTCCTGAAATAATCGAGGGAAAGTTTCATGCCTTCTTCGATGTTCACTTTTGGAGACCATTCAAGAAGTTTTTTAGCGCGAGAAATATCAGGGCATCGTTTTTTGGGATCATCAATTCGGGAAGGAAGATGTCGAAGGGGAGAGTGACTTCCTGAAAGTTTGCGAACGATTTCAGCAAAGTTGATGACAGTGCGTTCTTCCGGGTTTCCGATATTTACGGGCTCTTGAATTCCACTCAGGAACAGTCGCAAGATGCCGTCTACAAGATCTGTAACAAAGCAAAAACTTCGAGTTTGTAATCCTTCCCCATGAATCGTAAGAGGTTCTCCGGCCAGCGCTTGACGGCAAAGTTCGGGCACAATACGGCCATCATCAATTCGCATCCTGGGTCCGTAAGTATTAAATATTCGGACAATTCCGCCATTTAGTTTTTTGAGCCGAATTGCGGTGCTCACGTAGGCTTCGGCAAAACGTTTGGTTTCATCATAGCAGGCTCGCGGTCCAATCGGATTTACATTTCCCCAATAATTTTCTTCTTGAGGGTGAACGAGTGGATCGCCATAGACTTCGGAAGTTGAAGCGACAAGGTAACGGCTTTGGTAGCGAAGGGCCAAGTCTACCGTAATCATTGTGCCAATGGAGTCCACGGCGAGTATTTCAAATGGGATACGGTCAAAGTCAACTGGGCTGGCTGGGCAAGCAAAGTGCAAAACCCCGTAAAGACCATATTGTTTTAAAAACGGAATGGTATTCTCTTGAATGGGCTGACAGATGTCTTGCTTTAAAAAATAGAAGTGAGGGTTTTTTTGAGCTTCCGTTAGGTTTTCTATTCTACCTGTAAGGAAATTATCAATCGCGGTTACTGCAAATCCCTGGTTTAATAAAGTATCGCAAAGATGAGATCCAATAAAACCCGCGCCACCTGTCACAATCACATGCTTCATGAAATATCCTTTATCATGCGACGATAGATTTGGTCCATAGATTGCCCCATTCTTTCCCTGCTAAACCGATTTAAGATTTTATTTCTGCTCAAAGGTGAAGGAGGAAGAATGAGCCCCTTCTGTGCCTGATGGAAAGCGTTTGTCCAGCCCTCTTCGTCTGAGGGATTCACCCATAGAACTTCTTGGCTAGAAAGATCAATGAGCCCCTCTTGATGAGGAGGGATTTTCGAGATCACGAGAGGAATTCCGAGAGCAGCGGCTTCTACGGGAGGAAGACCGAAGCCCTCATAGAGAGATGGAAAAAACAAACCTGCGGCATTTTTTAATAAGAGATTGGCTTCTATTTCAGGGAGCCCCCCTAAGGAAATAATCCCAGGGTTTGAAAATGGAGCGTTGATGGAAAGAACAAGAGGCCATGCGTCCTGAGCTTGCCCTTCTTTTTGTTTTTGAGTTTGAAACTTTTCATAAGCACGAATGAGGAGAGGCAAATTTTTATGGGGTTTGGAATTTGAAAGACTGAAAAAATATCGCCCTGACTGTAATTGATACTTTTTCAAAATGAGTTCTGGCGAAAGTGATTCACTTGAATTGAGTGGAGAGGGAGAGAGTGCATTATAGACGATGCTGATTTGATTCAGAGGTACATTGAGCCAATGAGAGATTTCCCCACGTGAAAATTCCGAAACAGTGAGGACTGCTTGAGAGTGGAGTGCAAAGCGACGAAGTAGCGTCTGGTAGTAAAGTTTTTCTTTGAAGCCTCCGTAGGTGAGGTGATTGAGGTCATGAATGGTGACGGCACTGGGGCAAGGGCAGTTCCACAGGCTGGAAAAAGAGGGGCTGTGATAGACGGCTGCTTTCACTTTTCTAAGCGTTTTTGGAATTTCAAAAATCTCTTGAGGATTCAAAAATGAGGCGGATACGGGAATCGTTTGAAAAGGTCCAAAAGATAGATCATTAAAACTTGAACTAAAATTTGAACCAAAAGTTGAATGAACGAGAAAAAGTGGTTCATAAGTCAATGGAGTGGAGTGATGAAGAATTTCTAAACCTTTAGCTAAATGTGTGACGTACCGAGCTATCCCGTGTGGAATCGATGTAACCATGCGTGCATCAATGACGACTCGAGGTAAACTCATCTTAACCACTCAATTAATTTGCGAGTTTGTGACCTTGGGCAAACTGACATGCGGGCAGTAGTTGACATGCGTTGCAAATCTCCTTGCGGTAAGATCGTTGGCAAATATCCAAGATTCCTAATCTCGATAAGGCAAAATCATAGCGGGTTGGATCATTGGGGTCTACTTTTTTAAGAGACTGTGTGACCTCGATAGCGGCTTTCCAGTTCAGACTTTTTCTTGTAGTTAAGCCCAGGTATTGGCTGATTCTGCCTGTATGCGTATCCAGTGGCATCACGAGTTGCCGGGATTTGAGGAAGCGAGTGGATTGAATTGTAGAAGCAAGCTTGCCTGTCTGAGTCCATAAGCCTAAATCGAGAGCATCATGGCGTCCCATCCACCTCAAAAACATACACCATCTTTTGCAACAACTGCCGTTTTCAGGTGAGGTTAAAAGATACGAGAAGGTAGGAGAGCTTTGAGGTCTGAGCCACTGATGCCATTGTGCCATCAAGGAGCTGAGAGCTGCCCCGATATCGGAGTCTGTTGGATTTAAGTAAGAGGTAAAATGAGCGCCGAGAGAGCCATACTTTTCCCAGCTCTGTTGAAGGAGTTCGAAAAGATGAACCACATCAGATCCTTGGTTAAATCGATGAACGTATCCTGTAAAAATACGGTGGGCTTTTTTCCGATAAGGCGCATCTCGGAGGGACTTTACGAAGCCCTGGGGGCTTTTGGAGATTTGCCTCATTCGTGACAAAGCTTCTTCGATTGATTTACGGATCTGTTTTACATTTCCGTACGCTAAGACTGCGGCAAGTAGGGCGACAGCTTCTTGATCCCAGGGGTCTTTGTAGCGGTGAGCAAATTCTAAGGGGTCAGAAGAAAGAAACTGAGCGCGATGATAATCTTTTTGAAGTTGATTTAAAAATTTAGAGAAATTAGCTTGGGATAACATGGTTTATATTCAACTCTAGGTAGCATTGACCAGGTAAATAAGCAAGTGAGTCAAAATATATTTATTAATATTTTTCTTTTAAATATTAAATAATGATGGTATGAATTTGCTCTATGTTTTGTAAAAATTTAATTCGATTTAGTTTAATTCTCTGGGTTGTTGGACTGACCCCAGGTTTTGCTCATGAAACGGCCTATTTGGTTTGTTATTCGAAAGACGCGAGTAACACCCTTCATTGGAATTGGGCCTTAGATGAAAATCAACACTATTCAAAAGTGACAGGTTATTCTATTGAGGATGATAATGGCAAGATTGTATTCTTGTCCGAACTGGATCCAATTGATCTAACAATAAAATGTAATAATACAATCTCTTATCAACAAAAAGGATTTAAATTAGTAAAAATGAGAGTGAGTTTCCGAGCCCTTGGAAAAGATTATCCACTCCGTTTTCCTAATCCAACAGCAATAGAGGCAAGTAAAAGGCTAGCTCAAAAATTAAGTCAGTCGCTGACGCCACTCTTCCTTGGATGGGCAAAGGAAGTCTTGGAGGCGAGGAAATCAAATTACGTTCTTGCACAGGCGCTCTATAAACAGATTCATAACGTCCCAAAAGATCGAATGAAACTGCTTCCCTTTATTGAGGACGGAGTGCGTTATGAGGCTGTTACGGGTACTCCCATTCAATGGAAATCCGAAGATCCGATGGATCGAGTTATGGAGTATTTAGACCGATTCAAGGATATTTCAGATTCTCACCTGTTCATGGCTTCGATCAAGGCAGGTCCGAATGGCTTGAAGCGGGGGGCATTCAACAGCTATCTAGACCTGGTCACCGCCTCATTTCAGCCAGATCATGAGAAGGTGGGGCTGGGTACTCCCTCTATTTTTAGGAAGAATTCACCCGACCATCGAAAGCTTTTGGCTTTTTCGAAGGCTTTTTCAAACTTGAGTACTCTTCAGGGAATTTCCGAAACAATCCTTTCTTTAGGAGAAAGTCCTGATTCCGAATTAGCGACTCAGCTCCTTTCCTATCTCCTGGAAACGCTGGCTCATACCACAAAATCCCTAACGCGACTTAAAAGCCACATTCATGGGCAGGATTTACATAAACTTCGAGCCATTGAAGAGCTTTTTAAAAGCTCAATGAAATTCACTTATCTCTATTAAGAGTAAGCACTGCAAGGAGTCCTGTTGCGCCGGGAATCCAAACCTTTACGGCGCAATAGGACTCCTTGCAGTGCTTGTCAGCAGTTCTAAAGGAACTACTTACTCTTGAGATTAGTATATATACTAAAGTAATTGATATAACAGAGCTAAATCAATTACTTAGGAAGGTCGAGTATAGTCTTTACATTATTTTCATGTTATGTGAAAATTTGTAAATATGATAAGTTTAATATGTTTTTGTGCGGCTTTTATGACTGCAACGGCGAATCAAGCAATAGCGGGAGATTTGGACGATCTCAAGATTGAAAAAAAAGCTGTAAATAATATCATAGGAATTCAACAAGAAGAGGAGAAGGATCTACAAGGTAAGGCTGCTTGCACACCCCAGAGTAATGCGCCTTTGCTTCGTGCTAGCTTGATCAAAACATTAGATTCGGTTGCTTGTGATGTGGATATGAAAAAGGTTCATGACATGGTCTCACAAGTCATGTCTGGAACGAGTGCCAGTAAGGTTGGAAAAACCAGACTGCTTGTGAATCATGTAGATGAATTACATAAAGTATTGGCGTCCTTGGATGAGAAAGAATGTAATCTTTCTTTTGAAACAGTTCTGGACCTTGCTGAAATTAATTTAATGAGAAATCATCACGAAAAATTTAAAGAAGATGTTCTTAAAATTTCAGGTGCTGAAACTAAATTAAAGACAAGTAGAGTGAATGGGAAGACGTTTTACACTGAATTGCAAAATCTCATTGATAAAGGGATGAGCCAGAAAATCAATGAAATAGAAAAGGAACTCAGAGAGGATTCTAAAAAATCATCTTCATACCAAGATTTGAGGATGTTACTTGTAAATCAAAAAAATAAATTAATGACGGTTTTTGATCGAGAAGATTGGAATCCGTCTCGTAGATTGGCCTTGATCGAAACATTATTAGAAGCAGTTAGAGCTAGAGAAAGTCTCTTATTAGAGAATCGCAATGATCTTCTTAAGAGTCCGAAAGATTATGCGACTTTCAAAGTCGTCTCGGATGTATTTTTACCCGCACTTGCAGATAAACGAATTTCTACTTTTACAAATGAAAGTAATGTTTCAAAGCTATTGAGTAGTAAAAATAATTCCTGGGTAGGTAAAATTTTAAATAAAAAAGACAATTCTTTTATCTCGGGTCCTCAAAGTGTTCGAGAAATTTTAAGCAGACAATCGGAAAATATCCAATCTGTGTATTCGATGCTAGCAAGCGAATATTTAAATGGTCTCATGGGTGAAAAGGGGAGTGAGAAGACAAGAGATAAAAATAAAGAGCGAGACGCGAGAAACGCAATTCATCACAAAAGCAAGCAATGCGAGGACCATGAAAAAAGACTCAATGAAGAGGTCACTGCAGTGATGACTGCGAATAATGGAAGATCAAAGCTTGGAAAGCTATTTAGCAGTACAGGCAAAGCAGCTACTTTGGAGAAGAACTCTTCTGTAATTGAAGCCGGGCTTCAAGATTCAGTAGCAGATCATTGTACAGTTTCTTTAGAGACGATTCTTCGTTTGTCAGAGTTAGATCAATTTATAAACCACCATGAAGACATGAAAAAAGAAAGTATTCAGAAAAAATATGCTCAATTAAATACCTATTTAGCTTCGGTAATGGATGCCGGACGTAAACAGTATTATAATGAGCTCTTTCAAAAAGTAGAAAAAGGTACGCCGGAAAAAGTTTTATCTCATGAAAAGAAGTCATGGGAAGAAAAGTTATTGGCACTCGATCCCGTCACGCGACTTGCTGTGATCGATAATTTAGTGAAAGGACTTGATGTTCAAGATATCAGTAAAACAAATCAAGTATTGAAGGGTGAGGACGAGTTCCTAAAGTTTAAAGTGATTACGGATGTGTTTTTAGCTACGCTCAAAGAAAAGGGAGCAAGTGAATTTTTATCCGGCAATACGAAAGTCAGTGGCTGGGTAGGGAAGATAGTCAGTGATCAAGGACCAGGTAAAGTTCAAGATATCAATAGGAAAATTAATGAAAAATTGAACGAGATCGAACAAGTCTACTTGGCACTGGGAGACAATTATCTCTATCAATTGCTGGGTGGCTCAAACCAAGCGCTTTCATCCCCTGCGGGAACTGATTTGAGTGCGCCTGGAACTCCAGTAGTTTCGTCAAAGTCTCAGCCCTTGGCATCTCCTCCTCTGTTGTCTGAAATTCGTCGCCAGAATTCAGGAAGTCAAAATTCTAGTTCATCTGAGGGATTGTCAAACTCATCACAGGCCCAGCCGTTGGGAGCGCCTCCGTTGTTGTCAAAATCCGCTCATAAAAATTTGCCAAACCAACCTGTCGAAACAAATTCAGATGTTGAAAATGGGGAGTAGATGTTTCTCTAGGTCAGTGTTTCTCTAGGTCGGAAAAAAATACCTATATTTATCTATATATTGTAAAATAAATAAAAATTTATTCCCTGTAAAGTCATCGGAAATTATTATAAAATTATGTGAACATAACTTTTAAGGGTGATCCATGATTCATAAAGTTACTTCCACTGTAAAGCGCGCTAAGAGAAGGATTAAAAATGAGAGTACAAGAGCGGTTTTGGTGTTTCTCATTTCACTCATGCTTATGTCTCAGGTTTCCTTTGCAGAGACTGATCTTATTTCAGCGGTGCAAAGTGGCAATTTATCTCAGGTAATTTCCCTGGTTGAAAAGGGAGCCGACGTAAATCATGCCCATGAGGATGGAACTACCGCCCTTACGTGGGCGGCAATCAATGGCTACCCAGAAATAGCAAAGTACCTGATAGAAAAGGGAGCAGATGTAAATTATGCAAATAAGAATGGAGCTACCGCTCTCATGTGGGCGGCAGCCTGGGGCCATCCAGAGGTTGTTGAATATTTAATCACTCAGGGTGCAGACGTGAATTATAAACGGAAAGATGGTAAAACCGCACTCGATCTAGCGCACCCATCTACAAAGGAAATTCTGAAACATTCATTTAAGGGTTCCTTTGCAGAGACTGATCTTCTTTCGACAGTGCAAAGTGGCAACCTATCTCAGGTAATTTCCCTGGTTGAAAAGGGAGCCGACGTAAATCATGTAAATCAGAAAGGATCTACCCCTCTTTTGCGGGCGGCATATAGAGGCCACCTAGAAATAGCAAGGTACCTGATAGAAAAGGGAGCAGATGTAAATCATGCTGATAAGGAAGGATCTACCCCTCTTATGTCGGCGGCATATAAAGGTCACCCCGAAATAGTAGAGTACCTGATAGAAAAGGGAGCAGATGTAAATCATGCAAATAAGGAGGGAGCTACTGCTCTCATGTGGGCGGTAGATAAAGGCCACTTAGAAATAATAAAGTACCTGATAGAAAAGGGAGCCGACGTAAATCATGCAAATAAGGAGGGACCTACCCCTCTTACGTGGGCAGCAAGTAAAGGCCGCTTAGAAATAATAAAGTACCTAATAGAAAAGGGAGCCGACGTAAATCATCCTACTCTTGTGGAGGGATCTACTGCTCTCATGTGGGCGGCAAACGGAGGCCACGTAGAAACAGTAAAGTACCTGATAGAAAAAGGAGCCGACGTTGAACATAAACAGAAAGATGGTAAAACCGCACTCGATCTAGCACATTCATCTACAAAGGAAATTCTGAAACATTCATTTAAGGATTCTTTTGCAGGGACTGGTCTTATTTCAGCGGCGCAAAGTGGCAACCTATCTCAAGTAAAATCCCTTGTTGAAAAGGGAGCCGACGTAAATCATGCAAATAAGAAGGGAGATGCCCCCCTTACGTGGTCGGCATATAAAGGATACTTAGAAATAGCAAAGTATCTGATAGAAAATGGGGCAGATGTAAATTATGGCAGAGAGGATGGAAGTACCGCACTTATGTGCGCGGCAGAAAAAGGCCACTCAGAAATAGCAAAGTACCTGATAGAAAAGGGAGCCGATGTAAATCATGCAAATAAGGAGAGAGCTACCGCTCTCATGTGGGCGGCATCCTGGGGCCATCCAGAGGTTGTTGAATATTTAATTACTCAGGGTGCAGACGTGAATTATAAACGGAAAGATGGTAAAACCGCAGTCGATTTGGCAAGGTCATCTACTGTCAAGAAAATTTTGACAGGTCCTTTATCTCAGCTCATACACTTAGCACAGGATACCAATTCAGAAGTGCGCAATCGAGCTAAGGCATTGGTGGAAGCTAAAAAGAAAGTAAAATCTTGGTTGGAGAGGAAATTATGGAACCGGAAAGTAGAATCATTTCTCGCCAATGTACAAAAAGGTAAATACAAATATTGAGCCCTCGAAGGTCAATTCGAGTAGCTCAATATTATAATTCGGCCCATCCCGATCGGCCGATCAAGCTTCAGTTAGTACTCACAGTAATTTTTGACTGCCTCATCTGTTTTTGAAGATACTTAAAGTGTCATTTGATCTAACGAAAGTCGTGGACTTTAAATGCCGACCTACCCTATTCGGTAGCTTGCTGCTCGGACGTCAATAGCCTCAGACGTTGGGAACTCCCCCATTGTTGTCGAAATATGCTCGTAAAAATTTGCCAAACTGACCTGTCGAAACAAATCCAGATGTTGAAAATGGAGAGTAGGTGCTTCTCGATGTCGGCAAAAGATGCCGATATGTATTTATATATTATTAAAATAAATAAAAAGTTTCTTGTAAAGTCATCGGAAATTATTATAAAATTATGTAAACATAACTTTTAAACGTGATGCATGATTCATGTAATTGTTTCCACGGTAAAGCATGTTAAGAACAGGATTAGAAATGAGAGCGCAAGAGCGGTTTTGATACTTCTCATTTCACTCATGCTTGTGTCTCAGGTTTCTTTTGCAGACACTGATCTTATTTCAGCGGCGGGTGATGGCGATCTATCTCAAGTCATGGCCCTTGTTAAAGAGGGAGCCGACGTAAATCATGCTCGTGAGGATGGAGTTACCGCTCTTATACTTGCGGCTCATCAAGGCCACCCAGAGGTTGTTGAATATTTAATGATTCAGGGAGCGGACATTAATGCTAAAATGAAAGATGGTAAAACCGCACTCGATTGGGCGGAGTCATCTACAGAGGAGATTTTGAAACTTATATCTCAGCTCTCACACTTGGCGCAGGATACCGATCCAGAAGTGCGCAACCGAGCTAAGGTATTGATGGGAGCTAAAAAGGAAAGGAACTCTTGGTTGCGAAGAGAATTATGGAACCTGGAAGTAGATTCATTCCTCGCTCATGTACAAAAAGGTAAATACAAAAATGTAGCCATCGGGAGTCAATCCGAAAAGGAAAGTAGAATTCTTGCTTTAATGGATCACCCCGATCCTTTCATTCACAATAAAGTAGAGACGATCGCTTTAATTCAAGATCCAAAGGAACAAGAAAGAAAGTTGAAAAATCTTGAAGATCAGGCTGCAAAGAGTACGGCACGTTTGACTGAAGCTGTCGCACTTGAGGCGCAGTTAAAAGCTAAAATGAGAGAAAGTTTGAAGCCTTTATTGACACACCAGAATGAGCAAATTCGAAGGGGCGCTGAACAATTACTGAATGGAAAAATTGGGCCGGACTTTGAAAAGAAAGTATGTGCTTTTGAGGCTCAAGCAGACAAAATAGAAGCTCAAATGAAATACAAGGAACCTTCCTCCGATGAAGTACGTCTTGCCGTCGATGAAGTACGTCTGGGGAGTGGATCCAATACCCTCGTGAGGCGGCGCAGGAGGATTTATGGTTACCAAGAACTTGAAGAGATGGCCCAGAGGCTTTTAGAGAAATCGGCGAGCCTGACAGAGCTAGTGGATCAACTCCCTGCATGTCCTTCACGTCCACTTCACTCAGAATCTTCCCGAAAAGCCCCTGCAAAGAAGAAACAAGATTGAGCTGTTATAATGGATTGCTCGAAGCGACTTTTCGAGCGATAAATGAGGAGAATGAATCTTCGCGGTTTGCTAGCTATTTGAGTAGGATTGTCCTACGGACTGATATTCGAAAATAGCTGCTAGCCTAAAAGAGGTTTGTAAATTCTCATGCTCCGTCTGAAAATACAGAAATTTCTGAAGGATTCGAACTGTTGCCGCTTAAAAATGGCGTCTCTTTTGAAAGTTTTGACTAAGAAAGTCTATGACTTACATATGTAAATTTTAATATATAATCTATAGCTTATTATTAGCCTTGCCTAATAATAAGCTATAGATTATATATTGATTTAATGAAGGTTAAATTTTATTTAAAAGGGTCAGGACGAAGTCCCGTAGAAGAGTTCCTTCATGATTGTTCGAAAGAAATGAGGGCCGATTTTTTTGACGCCGCCAACCTTTTGGCTTCAGGGCTCTCTTTATCGTTTCCTTTAAGTAGAAATTTATCGAGTATTCATTCAGGGCTTCATGAGCTCAGGTTAAAGGATAGAACAGGTCAAATCCGAGTATTTTATTTTATAAAAAGAGGCGATGCCATTTATATGTTGCACGCTTTTAAAAAGAAAACTCAGGAATTGCCTAAAAATGAGGTCGAGCTTGTTTTGAAGCGAACTAAGGAGATTTAATATGGCATGGAAAGAAATGAGTTTAAATGAGTTGGCGCTCTCATTAGGTGTGAGCCCTGCTGAAGTTAGAGAAAAACAAAAACTAATCCGTTTGATTGTTAAAACTCGCAAAGAGAAAAATATTTCTCAGTCCGTTCTTGCGAAGAAAGTAGGAGTCAGCCAGAGTAGGATTGCCCAAGTTGAAACAGGGGTAGGAACGTCAAAAATTACGTTTGACGTACTTTTGAATATTCTTACAATTCTTGGTTATAATTTCACCATAGTGAGTAAAAAAATAGCGCTATAGGTTAAGTTCGGTTTTAGTATTTTTCAGACTCGTTGTAATGCTCGCTCATTCCCTACTTGTGGCGTATCTTTCAGTTACTTTCAGGCAAGTGAGGGGTAAAAACTTAGTTTCAACTTGATAACTGAAAGTTGATTATAGGATTAGGGAAAGTAAGCTAAATGGCAGATAAGTTACCGATGATAATTAACTGGTATTTTCGCCTCATGCATTAAAACGAATCGAAGATAGGAAGATTCTTTCAGAGGAAATCACTTCTATTATTACCATACCGGACCACGTCATACCCCAAGGTCCAAAGTGGATTTTGGCAAAAACTATTGTAGGTCGTAAAGATAATATGATTTCAGCAATACTATTAGAAAAAAAGGAGCACAATTGATAGGTCGTCATCAGACTTCTAGTCAACTTCGAAAAAAAGTAAGTTATTCAAAAACTCCCCATTTTGAACCCGAAGTCTATATTGATAATGATTCTGATTTGCTTCAATAAAGATTGGTCCTGGAGTTGAAGCGAGGTCTTATGTGAACGATGGATTTGTATTTTGTGAAGGTAAGGAATCTACAAGTGCCAAGAGCTCATAAAGCTCTAAGTCTTTTTTCGATGCGACAGGAACCGATACATAAAGAGGTCGAATTGCTTGTCCACGAGCATTCCCATCGTCCGTTGGTCAAACATAGGTTTCCGTATCAGAAGCAATAATTTGTCCCACTAAAGGGGAGCGGAGTGAGCTGTTGGCGAGTAGGTGCTTCTCGATGTCGGCAAAAAATGCCGATATGTATTTATATATTATTAAAATAAATAAAAAGTTTCTGGTAAAGTCATCGGAAATTATTATAAAATTATGTAAACATAACTTTTAAAGGTGATGCATGATTCATAAAGTTACTTCCAATGTAAAGCGTGCTAAGAGAATGATTAAAAATGAGAGCACAAGAGCGGTTTTGATGCTTCTTATTTCACTCATGCTTGTGCCTCAGGTTTCTTTTGCAGACACTGATCTTATTTCAGCGGCGGGTGATGGCGATCTATCTCAAGTAATGGCCCTTGTTAAAGAGGGATCGGACGTAAATCATGCAGATAAGGATGGAACTACCGCCCTTTATTGCGACAAGAAAAGGCCACCTAGAAATAGTAAAGTACCTGATAGAAAAGGGAGCCGACGTAAATCATGCTAAGAAAGATGGAAGTACTAAGAAGGATGGAACTACCGCCCTTATTTTTGCGGCATAAAAGGCCACGCTAGAAATAGCAAAGTACCTGATAGAAAAGGGAGCCGACGTAAATCATGCTCGTGAGAAGGATGGAGTTACCGCCCTTCTATTTGCGGCACATAGAAGGCCACGCAGAAATAGCAAAGTACCTGATAGAAAAGGGAGCCGACGTAAATCATGCAGATAAGGATGGAGCTACCGCCCTTCTATTGGCGGCACAAGAAGGCCACGCTAGAAATAGCAAAGTACCTGATAGAAAAGGGAGCCGACGTAAATCATGCTCGCGAGGATGGAGTTACCGCTCTTATACTTGCGGCTCATCAAGGCCACCCAGAGGTTGTTGAATATTTAATGATTCAGGGAGCGGACATTAATGCTAAAATGAAAGATGGTAAAACCGCACTCGATTTGGCGGAGTCATCTACAGAGGAGATTTTGAAACTTATATCTCAGCTCTCACACTTGGCGCAGGATACCGATCCAGAAGTGCGCAACCGAGCTAAGGTATTGATGGGAGCTAAAAAGGAAAGGAACTCTTGGTTGCGAAGAGAATTATGGAACCTGGAAGTAGATTCATTCCTCGCTCATGTACAAAAAGGTAAATACAAAAATGTAGCCATCGGGAGTCAATCTGAAAAGGAAAGTAGAATTCTTGCTTTAATGGATCACCCCGATCCTTTCATTCACAATAAAGTAGAGACGATCGCTTTAATTCAAGATCCAAAGGAACAAGAAAGAAAGTTGAAAAATCTTGAAGATCAGGCTGCAAAGAGTACGGCACGTTTGACTGAAGCTGTCGCACTTGAGGCGCAGTTAAAAGCTAAAATGAGAGAAAGTTTGAAGCCTTTATTGACACACCAGAATGAGCAAATTCGAAGGGGTGCTGAACAATTACTGTATGGAGAAATCGGGCCGGACTTTGAAAAGAAAGTATGTGCTTTTGAGGCTCAAGCAGACAAAATAGAAGCTCAAATGAAATACAAGGAACCTTCCTCCGATGAAGTACGTCTGGGGAATGGATCCAATACTCTCGTGAGGCGGCGCAGGAGGATTTATGGTTACCAAGAACTTGAAGAGATGGCCCAGAGGCTTTTAGAGAAATCGGCGAGCCTGACAGAGCTAGTGGACCAGCTCCCTGCATGTCCTTCCCGTCCACTTCACTCAGAATCTTCCCGAAAAGCCCCTGCGAAGAAGAAACAAGATTGAGCTGTTATAATGGATTGCTCGAAGCGACTTTTCGAGCGATAAATGAGGAGAATGAATCTTCGTCAGGTTATCCTTATTGTTGCATTGTATTCTAGCTCCTGTTTTGCAGCGGGTGGGCCTTATGAGGCTGAAGAAGCCGAAATTCCAAAAAAACCCAGTGTTCCTATTCCATTGATTCAAAAGGTTCCTAAAACCATTCCGCATTGTGAGAGGTACTTTTTATTTCGAGGCAAGAAGTACGAATGTGATTCGAATGCCGGTACCGATGCCGAAAGACTGAGATCTATTGTCATGGATGTTCCCAGTGCAGTTGCTGAACTTGACGCTTATCAAGAAAACCGTGTAAAGACTAAGACGATTGCTTACGTGGGGAGTGGCGGATTTTTAGCTGTAATTGCAGGAATTGTAGTCAGTCATCCTCCTGTTGATCCACAGACGAATGCAATTAAGCCTGGAGGCTTCATGGTGATAGGAGGTCTGGCTACGGTGATCGGATCTTTGATCTACGGTTATACCGCATTAAGTACAAATGAAGCTCATTTGGGAAATGCAGTTCAATATTATAACTCGGCTCACCCCGATCAACCGATAAGCCTACAATTTAGTACTCGAATTAATTTTTAAGCGGGTTCAAGTGTTAGGTTTGAGGTCGACTTTTATAGGGCAGATCTTCTATGTCGGCAAAATATCAAAAAATACTTGTCCTTATCTCCATACGTTAAAATAAATAACAAATTATTATAAAATAAAAACTGCTATAATTTTTGTAAATACAACCTTTAAAGGTGAGTCAATGATTCATAAAGTTACTTCCAGTGTAAAGCGCGCTAAGAGAAGGATTAAAAATGAGAGTGCAAGAGCGGTTTTGGTATTTCTCATTTCACTCATGCTTGTGTCTCAGGTTTCATTTGCAGAGACTGATCTTTTTTCTGCGGCGGGAAGTGGCAACCTATCTCAAGTAAAGTCCCTTGTTGAAAAGGGAGCAGACGTAAATCATGCTCGTGAGAAGGATGGAGTTACTGCCCTTATAGTTGCGACAGACAGGGGCCACCTAGAAATAGTAAAGTACTTGATAGGAAAGGGAGCAGACGTAAATCATACTAAGAAAGATGGAAGTACTAAGAAGGATGGAAGTTCCGCCCTTATGTTCGCGGCATATAGAGGCCACCTAGAAATAGCAAAGTACCTGATAGAAAAGGGAGCAGACGTAAATCATGCTCGTGAGAAGGATGGAGTTACCGCCCTTATATGGGCGGCACAAGAAGGCCACCCAGAAATAGCAAAGTATCTGGTAGAAAGGGGAGCAGACGTAAATCATGCTCAGAATAATGGAAATACCGCCCTTATATGGGCACAAAAAGGCCACCCAGAAATAGCAAAGTACCTGATAGAAAAGGGAGCAAGCGTAAATCACGATGAAAAAAAGGGTATGTCTCGGGTTTCTTTTACAGGGGGTGATCTTGCCTCATCGGTGAAAAGTGGCAATCTATCTCAAGTAATGGCCCTTGTTGAAAAGGGAGCGGATGTAAATCATGCTCAGAAGAATGGAGCTACCGCTCTTATGGTGGCGGCAATTAATGGCCCCCTAGAAATAGCGAAGTACCTGATAGAAAAGGGAGCAGACGTAAATCATAAAGATTGGAAAGGAGTGACCCCTCTTATGTGGGCGGCAATTAATGGCCACCTAGAAATAGCGAAGTACCTGATAGAAAAAGGAGCAGATGTAAATCATGCAAATAAGAATGGAACTACTGCTCTCATGTGGGCGGCATCCTGGGGCCACTTAGAGATTGTTAAGTATTTATTTACTCAGGGCGCAAACGACCTTGTTTCAGCGGCAAAACGTGGCAACCTATCTCAGGTAAAGTCCCTTGTTGAAAAGGGAGCAGACGTAAATCATGCTCGTGAGAAGGATGGAGTTACCGCCCTTATATGGGCGGCACAAAATGGCCACACAGAAATAGCAAAGTACCTGATAGAAAAGGGAGCAGACGTAAATCATTCTGAGAATTATGGGAATACTGCCCTTATGCTTGCCGCATATAATGGCCACCTAGAAATAGCAAAGTACCTGATAGAAAAGGGAGCCGACGTAAATTATGCTAGTGAGAAGGATGGAGTTACCGCTCTTATGTTAGCGGCAAATAAAGGCCAGTCAGAGGTTGTTGAATATTTAATTACTCAGGGTGCGAAGGTGAATTATAAGCGGAAAGATGGTAAAACTGCGCTCGATATAGCGCATCCATCTACAAAGGAAATTCTGAAACATCCATTTATACCTGAACTCTTACGCCTAGCGCAGGATCCCAATCCAGCAGTGAGCAATCGAGCTAAGGAATTGGTGGAAGCTAAAAAGGAAGTAAAATCTTGGTTGGAGAGGAAATTATGGAGTCGGAAAGTAGAATCATTTCTCGCCAATGTACAAAAAGGTAAATACAAACATTGAGCCCTCGAAGGTCAATTCGAGGCCGATCAATCTACTGACTGCTTCATCTGTTTTTGAAGATGCTTAAAGTGTCATTTAAACATACCGAAGTCTTGGACTTGAGGGGTGGAACTGCACTATTTCGGTAGCTGGCTTACGCGGGCGCCAATTGTAAGATTAGCACTTAGATTAATTTTTGACTGGATTCTACAGGCTGCACGAGACTAAGCTGCGCCTATGCCAAGGCGTAAAGATATACATAAGATTCTTTTGATAGGAAGTGGGCCGATTGTCATTGGGCAGGCCTGTGAGTTTGATTATTCAGGGACCCAAGCGCTGAAAGCGTTGAAAGAAGAAGGATATGAAGTTGTCCTTCTGAATTCAAATCCTGCTACCATTATGACCGACCCAGAGCTGTCTAATCGGGTATATCTTGAACCCCTGAATCCTGAGTTTGTTGAGCGAATTATCGCCGCGGAGAAGCCCCAGGCTTTACTCCCTACGATGGGGGGACAAACGGCACTCAATTTGACGATGGCACTTCATAAGGCAGGAATCCTTGAAAAATATGGCGTGGAAATTCTGGGAGCCACTCCAGAAGCGATCCACAAAGCTGAGGACCGGGAAGCTTTTAAAGCGACCATGCAAAGCATTGGGGTAGAAAGTGCTCGAAGCAGGCTTGCCAAAAGTGTTGAAGAAGGATGCGAAATTTTAAAAGAATTAGGTTTGCCTGTGATCCTTCGCCCCTCTTTTACTCTCGGAGGTGAAGGGGGTGGCATTGTTTCCACGCAGGAAGAGTTTTTACAAAAACTAGAACGGGCACTTTTTCTCTCCCCCACGACAGGGGTTCTCATCGAGGAAAGCTTATTAGGATGGAAAGAGTACGAACTCGAAGTCGTTCGAGACAAGCGAGACAATGTTATTATTATTTGCTCAATTGAAAATTTTGATCCTATGGGGGTCCATACGGGAGATAGTATTACGGTAGCCCCCGCTCAAACTCTTACGGATCGGGAGTATCAAAACCTAAGAGACCAATCGATTCGAATTATACGAGCCATTGGTGTTGAAACAGGCGGATCTAATATTCAATTCGCAGTCCATCCTAAAACGGGTCGGATCATTGTAATTGAAATGAATCCTCGTGTTTCACGTTCGAGTGCGCTTGCTTCAAAAGCGACAGGATTTCCAATTGCTCGTGTTGCCGCAAAACTGGCAGTGGGTTACACATTAGATGAGCTGACAAATGACATTACGGGAACGACCCCGTGTAGTTTTGAGCCGAGTATTGATTATGTCATTACAAAATTGCCTCGATTTGACTTTGAAAAATTTCGTCCTTCGGAACCTGTATTAGGAATCCAAATGAAATCCGTGGGAGAAGTCATGGCCATGGGTCGGACATTCGAAGAGTCTTTGGGCAAGGCGATTGCAGGTCTAGAGGTCGATGCCGCATGGCTTTCTCCCCTGAGTCCTCTGAATGCAGAAGTGAGATGGGACTTAATAGAAAAGGGAAATCCGAAGCGAATTTGGGCTATTGCGGATGCAATTCGGAAGCAAGTGGGTCTTGAAGAAATTGCCGATCGATCTCATATTAATATTTGGTTTCTTTCAAGAATAGCGAAGTACCTCCAGGGTGAATGCATATTGAAATCTCAGCCATGGCCTCTTCCGGCTGATGAACTTCGGGAAATCAAGGCGAGAGGTTGGACGGATCATGCTATCTCGCAAGTGCTAGGGCTGAGTGAAGAACAGGTGAGAGCCAATCGCGAGAATTTGGGTGTTTTTAGTGTTTACCAATCGGTGGATACGTGTGCCGCTGAGTTTGAAGCTCAAACTCCTTATCTTTATAGTAGCTATAGAGGGCAGGATGAGTCTCGTATTACGCAAAAATCGAAAGTGATGATTCTGGGAGGCGGCCCCAATCGCATTGGCCAGGGGATTGAATTTGATTACTGTTGTGTTCACGCTGCGATGGCTCTACGGAGTATTGGAATTGAAACGATCATGGTCAATTCAAATCCTGAAACGGTGAGTACAGATTTTGATATTTCAGATAAGTTGTATTTTGAACCGCTTTCGGCAGAGCATGTTTTAAATATAGCTCGAATAGAAAAGCCTTTGGGTGCGATTGTTCAATTTGGTGGCCAAACTCCTTTAAAAATTGCCCATGCTTTGGAACGGGGTGGGTTAAAAATTCTTGGAACCTCTCCTGCGAGCATCGATTTGGCAGAAGATCGCAGTAAGTGTGAAGAGCTGATGCGTGATTTGAGACCTTTGGGCTTAGAACAGCCAGAGGCCACGATTGCCCGCACGCAGGAAGAAGTCATTCAGCAAGCAAACAAACTTGGATATCCGGTATTAGTCAGACCTTCTTATGTTTTAGGTGGGAAGGGAATGAGGATTGTACATAGTCAAAGTATGCTTGAACAGTGGATTCAAGACTCAGTTTCTGTCAGTTATGACCATCCGGTTTTGATTGATCGATTTTTAGATCGAGCTACCGAAGTGGATGTGGACGCTATCAGTGATGGAAAAGAAACCTTTATTGGTGGTTTAATGGAACATATCGAAGAGGCGGGCATCCATTCAGGAGATAGTGCTTGTTCTTTGCCTGTGGCCACCTTATCGGTGAAGATCTGTGACAGAATCCGAACTTATACTCGAGAACTGGCTAAGCGATTGAAAGTGATCGGACTGATGAATGTGCAATTTGCTATTCAAGGAGACCGGATTTATTTACTCGAAGTGAATCCTCGTGCGTCGAGAACAGTCCCTTTTGTGAGTAAGGCAGTAGGCAAACCCCTAGCAAAACTGGCAGTCCAAATCATGCTAGGAAAATCATTACATGATTTAGGAATTCGTGAAGATTTAGATATCCATCTTCAAACCTACAACGTGAAAGTACCCGTATTTCCATTTCATAAATTTCCAGGAGTAGATGTACTTCTAGGGCCGGAAATGAAGTCCACGGGGGAGGTGATGGGGCGAGCAAAATCATTTGCGGGCGCTTATGCAAAAGCACTTGTTGCTGCGGGAGTAGAGCTTCCAAAAAAGGGTAATGCATTTCTATCCATTCGAGATGAGGACAAGGCTGAAATTCTACCGATAGCGAGAGGATTGAGGGAGTTAGGGTTTCAGTTATGGGCGACTCTAGGGACTGAGAAGTTTTTGAATGGTTATGGTTTAGAAGTGAAGCGAATCAATAAGTTTAGTGAAGGTTCTCCCCATTGTGTGGAAGCTATTCAGCAAGATCTGTTTTCTTTAATTATAAATACAACTTCGAATGAGTTTGCAATCCGGGATAGTTTTTCGATTCGGCGCGCTGCATTGGAGCGAAAAATCCCCTATACAACGGTGGTATCTGCTGCCCGAATGATGGTTGAAGCGATACGAGAGGAAAGGAAGGGACCTCTAGAGGTTTTGCCACTATGACATTTGGAAAAGGGGGTACTTGTTGGAATTGTGGTTTTGAACTCTCCATTCTTGATTATGGAAGATCCGATACTTGCAAAAAATGTGGAAGAGATACAAAAGTGTGCAAAGGTTGCATCTTTTATGACAAAACTTATAATAATGAGTGTCAAGAAAATCAGGCTGAGAGAGTCGTAGAAAAGGAAAGGTCTAATTTCTGCGATTATTTCAAGCCGAACTCCTCCAAGGCAGGAGATGTAAATCAGACAAAAGATGCCATGAGGTCTGCAGCCGAAGCGTTATTTAAGAAAAAATAACTGCCTTTTAGAAAATGATTTAAAAGTTTGACTTAAAAATAGACTTAAAAATTAAGGAATAACCCATTTTTTCCGAAGATCTTTAATTTTTCCTCGGGCTGTGTTAGTCCTTTTATCTATGGCTGAAGAGAAGTTTCCAATGACCGTCAAAGGCAAACGTCTTTTAGAAGAAGAACTCAAGCAGTTGATGACTGTAGAGCGACCTACTATCGTCAAAGCAATTGAGGTGGCTCGAGGCCATGGAGATCTTTCTGAAAATGCAGATTATTCCGCAGCTAAAGAAAGACAGGGATTCATTGAAGGTCGCATTCAAGATATTAATGGCAAGCTTGCTCGCGCTCAGGTAATCGATCCTTCTACTATTAAGTCTGAAAAAGTTGTCTTTGGAGCTACTGTTGAGCTTCAAGATCAAGAAAGTCTCAAAAAGATGACTTATACGATTGTCGGTGTCGATGAAGCCGATATTAAAAATGGCAAAATTGGAATCACTTCTCCCATTGCTCGGGCCTTGATCGGGAAGCTTCCAGGAGATGAAGTGATCGTACATGCTCCCAAAGGCCAAATCCATTACGACATCATTAAAGTCAGTTACGAATAATTCATCGTCTCCCCAGGGATGTGATACAGCGGTCCAGTTTGTCAAGGGGGTGGGCCCTCGACTGGGTGGAATATTTTCTAGTCGAAATATTGAATCAGTAAGAGATCTCCTTTATTTTTTTCCTCGGGCTTATGAGGATCGTTCACAACTTCACAAAATATCCCATCTTGCAGAAGGAGTTAAAGCGACTCTTGCCGTAAAAGTGCTTCATTCAAAACAAATTCTCATTCGAAAACTAGGGCGTTCCATGTTGGAAGTCCGATGTGAGGATGAAACTGGAATTTTGAATTTAAAGTGGTTTCATCCCCCAGGTGGGTTGGAAAAGAGAATGGTTCCAGGTGCTCAGTTAGTGGTGACTGGCAAAGTGAAAATTTACCAGGGAAAAGCTGAAATCATTCATCCCGAAATGACCTGGGGTGTGAGTACTGATGCGGGCGAGGTCGAATCTAACCATAATGTAGGACGAGTTGTTCCTGTCTATACAGAAATCGAAGAAATTCCGAGTCGAACCCTGCGGAAAGTCCTGTGGGAAGCTTTGGAGAAGTATGGCAATACTCTACCTGAAGATATTCCCTCGTATTTACTCGATCGATGGTCTCTTCCTTCGGTTGCATTTGCGGTGCGGGCATTGCACTTCCCTCCTGATGGAGATGGGTTTGACCTTGCGAAACTTTCAGCGTCTGATACTCCAGCGCATCATCGTATTATTTACGGAGAGTTTTTTAAATTTGAATACCAGATGTTGAGAAAGAGGATTCATACTCAACGAACAGTCTCGACTTGTTTTGGTTTTGAAAAGGGCAAGGGTAAGATTGCTGCCTTATTAAAAATGCTCCCGTTCCAGTTAACTCGGGGTCAGGATCAAGCATTAAAAGATATTTTAGAAGACTTCAAAGAGCCTCATCCTATGAACCGATTGGTGCAAGGGGATGTAGGTGCAGGAAAGACAGCAGTCGCGTTTTTGGCAGCAGGATGTGTTTTGGCAGAGGGGGGGCAAGTGGCTCTGATGGCTCCTACAGAAATCTTAGCTGATCAGCATTACAAAAATGCACTCAAATTATTTAATGGGGAATTGAATGTGGCATTACTGACCGGAAAGACTTCTTCGTCTGAACGGACTCAGCTCCAAAAACGATTGTCGTCGGGGGAATCCATTTTCTTAATTGGCACACATGCTCTGATAGAAGATCCTATTATTTTTGCGAATCTAGCTTTTGTCATGATTGATGAACAACATCGATTTGGAGTGGAGCAGCGTAGGGCATTGAAACAAAAGGGAGTTCGAGGAGGCACTGTTTTTCCCCATTCCTTGATTTTGACGGCTACACCCATTCCGCGCACTCTGGCATTGACTGCATTTGGAGATTTAGCAGTGAGTACGATTCGAGAGCTTCCACCTGGACGTTCTCCTGTGCAAACTCAAGTAGTGCGCACCCAACCTCAAAAATTACAAGTTTACCAGCAGATTAAAAGTGAATTAAAGGCGGGACGACAGGCCTATATGATTTATCCTTTAATTTATGAAAGTGAAGCGGAAGGTTTTACTCAGCTTAAATCAGCTGTCGTCGAAGCTGAGCGGTTGGCAACGAAAGTCTTTCCAGAGTTTGTAGTGGGACTTTTGCATGGTCAGCTCAGCCCAGATGAAAAAACAAAAATTATGGAGAGATTCAAGCGAGGTGAAGTTCATCTTCTTGTTTCTACAACCGTCATAGAAGTAGGGGTGGATGTGCCCAATGTGACGATCATGGTGATTGAGCATGCTGAACGGTTTGGTCTTTCTCAACTCCATCAGCTCAGAGGAAGGGTAGGGAGAGGAAAGCTGCAGTCCTATTGTTTTTTATTTACGCATCAGAGAGCCGATGGCACTACCCCCCAGCGATTAGAAGTGCTGGAGGAAACCCATGATGGATTCAAAATAGCAGAAGCGGATTTGGAATTGAGGGGCCCTGGGGAATTTCTCGGCACTCGCCAAGCAGGGGGGCTTCCTTTCCGATTGGCGAATTTAGTGAGAGATCACGAATGGCTGCTAAGAGCCAGAAATGATGCTATGGAGGTGATGAGAACTGATCCAGAAATGACTGGACCAGAGCATCTGACCTTGAAGCGCTATCAGGAGCGTGAAGGAAGCTTGGAGTCTGATCGGTTGGGGACGTACTGAAGTTTCGTAAGAAGGTATTCTTAGTATTGCGACAATACCATCGGTAAGCCATTGGCTAGCTTAATGGTGCAATAAAAGACAGGCTCAATTTTGGCATTCTCCACCAATTGAAAATGGAGATCACTTGCCAAGAGTTGAACCATCAAGATTTTAGCCTCTTGCATCGCAAAAAATTCACCCATGCATTTTCTTTCCCCTCCGCCAAAGGGGGAAAATGATCTTAAAGGCCTTTTTATTTGTGAATTGTTCGGCATAAATCGTTCAGGATCAAAAGTATTAGGATTGTCCCAATATGAGTTCAGTCGGTGAAGAGAATTAAAAGAGAGAAAAACGGAAGAGCCTTTACTAATTTTATACCCTCTTAAGGAGACCGTCTCTTGAGCGTCACGTGCAATTCCAGGCACTGGAGAGTCGAGTCTTAAAACTTCTTTTAAGAAGCTATCCAGATAGGGGAGATGGTGACTTGATAATTGTTCAGGACCCTGGAGCTCCATGGAGGGGCCCAGTTTTTCTCGGAGTTCTGCGACTAATTTTTCACGAACATTGGGGTTTTGAAAAAGATGGTAGATCGCCATGGTCATTAAATGTGAGGTGGTGTCATGTCCAGCAAAGAAAATAGAAATGACTTGATCATAGAGGTCATTTCCTGTGAATGGAAGTACTCGGGATTGGTCTGTAGAATCAGGGAGTCCATTTTCTTGTGCATTTTGCAGAGCTCGAAGCAAAGTGTCGTTCGCTTCATTTCCGTCAACCTCTCTATTGTTTTCATCATTGACTATCATTTCGGACACGATTTTTTTAATCTGTTCGACTGATTTTTTATAGTCACGATTGGCCTGCGTGTTGATAAAGAGAGGCATCGAAAAAGGAATGGTTATTTTGTAGGCTATAAAATCAAGCACAGTCTTGATTGAAGAGCTGATTTGATCGGCTTTCTCATCACCTTCTTTGTTATAGGGGATATCAAAGTGAAACATACTGTTAGAAACATTTCTTATCGCAAAAGCAGTCACTTCTTTTTCAATATCAATGGCCTCACCATTTAAGCTAGCTCGCTTGAGCTGGAGACTTTTTACAAATCTTTTGGACTGGTCCACCATTTCACTAAAATATCCTTTTACTCCTCTCTGTAAAAGGTAGCGGTGCATATAGTTTTTAATACTTCGATAAATATCATTCGTTTCTATAACTCCGACTCCATTGCCAAGAAGGTAATCAGACAGTGTTTTTGCGCTATAGCCTTTTTTAAATTTATCTTTAAGGTCACCAGAGAGAATTTGGTGGATATCGTCCGGGTGAGATACAACAAATAGAGTGCTGAGAGGCCCCATTGAAATTTTAACAGGGGTACCGTCAGGGCCATACTTTTTTGCCATTTTTTCTAAATAGAAAGTGACGCCTACTTTGAGTATTTCAGGATACTGACCCCAAAGGATATTTCCATAAGACAATCGAGGCCCCGGAGCTTCCATCGCGTTGCATAGGGTGGAGTTCAGACTGAAGCTCAGGCTGAGAAGAACTACAACCCATCCAAATGAAAATTTAGCCTTTGAAAACTTAGATATTAAAATTTCACAAATCATCTTGCCCCCACGCCGAGAATTGCGATCAGTTGTATTGCAATGAGTGACATCGCAATTAAGCAGGGGATAGTTGATCTGATTCTTGGAGTCAAGAAAAGTCTTAGGCGATCTCAAAATATCAGTTTGTCAAATCTGTGCTACGCTCTACGCACATTGATTCCACATAAGCTGCGAAATTTTCGCTGAGCTCAACCAGCTCCTTATTCTTACTTGAGGTATTACCCAAAAAGTAATTTACATGGACTGGGCAATACACATAGGAAGGAATGAGTAAGTCGGGTTTATTAGCCTGGAGTATAGATTTTCCGATAACGATGGCTTCCTCCTCTGTGAGTCTACCGGCTTCAACTTCATTCAGAGCAATATCAAATGCAGTTGAGTATGGCATGAAGCGGCTCACGGGTAAGTCTTTATTCGGGGCTTTAAATACTTTGGGAAGTTGAGCTCGAATCGGTAGTTCGTCTTCATTTGAAATTAAATGAATATAAGCTTGAAGAGGTCTATCCGAATTTATTTTATTGAGGTTAGATTGAAATTTGACAAATACTGAAGCGTCGTATTGAGTATTGTCTCCCAAGACTAAAAAGGGCTGTTTGAATTTTGCGGCCAACTGATTGAGCTCATGGGTTTTAAAATCAAAAGTTGCTACCCAATTGTACCAATTATTAAATATGAAAGTACCAGGAGGCAGGCCATTTAGGTCCAAAAGGGCATGTTTTGTACTTTCTAGAAAGTACTGAGGTGATCCACTGAGATAATTAAAAGAGTCGGTATGGTGTTGAAAGGCTTCAAATAATTCTTTCATACCCAAAAAAGTATCTGTGCCCATAATTAAATTTTTTAAGGATTCATAATAAGAAGGTACATTGGTGATTTTAAGGGTATCGTCAACGTCACTCACGACGATAAAATCACGTTTATTTTCAGCAAAGCTAGGCGCTGAATTTATAAAAATAAGATACAAAAAGAATATATAAAATAATGATTTTTTCAATAAAGCATTCATTGAACCGTCCCCATTTCATCACACAGTAATGTGTGGTGACCTGTACAGAAAAACTGGATAAAAGTCAAAATGTCTTTTTAGGCCCTGGTTTAGGCCCTGGTTTAGGCCTGGCTTAAGTGTGTTGTTGGGTGGGTATACTTAATTTATTTACTAAGTATTTCAATTAATTATAGAGACAATATCAATATATAACAGATATTTATATAAGCTCAATTGACAAGATTAATGCTCTGCATTATTATATATAGATATGATTGAATCATCTGAAAGATTAAAGTTGGTAGGCGATTTCATCAAAAAACGTAGAGAGTTATTAGGAATGTCTCAACGAGCGTTGGGGCTTCTTTTTGACCCTCCAGTGACCACTCAATTCATTTCGAATGTAGAAAGGGGAGTGACTCCTTTGCCGCCTTCTCACATTCCGATGTTGGCGAAAGCCTTGCAGGCGAGTAATGCTGAGATGAAAGCACTTCTGGAAAAAGAATATGCTCTCAAGCTCAATATGCGCTTAGGAACCTCCGATGATGGACAAAAGAATGGAGCGGTAGATCTACCTAACTTGGTAGTGTCCACTACTGATTATGAATTAATGAAGAACGTTTATGATGCTTATCGATCCGCTGACCCAAAGACCCGTCAAGCCTTTGCGACTATTTGTGAAAGTATTTTAAAGTTACCTAAAGTAACTCTGCATACCCCGTGAACTTCGGGTGGCCGATCATGGCCCACTTGTGATACTAGGGGCGTGTGTTCATTGAGACAGTAAAGGTGGGTCTATGCAAATTCAATTACCAATCAAGCCTCGCCCGTTGGGGGCGCGCAAGAAAAGCAATGCGGAGGGCAATAAGCAGGAGAAAGGCGCCCGTTCAGCGAGTCGACCGCCTGTTTCGCATGGTTATGTAAAGAGTTTTGATGGAACAAAACTTTTTTACAGTATTGAAGGAAAAGGAAAACCGCTTGTTTTTTGCTATGGATTAGTTTGTTCAAGTTTACATTGGACCTATCAGATAGAGCACTTTCAAAATACCCATCAGGCGATTTGGTTTGACTACCGCGGTCATCAGAACTCTGAAGTTCCTAAAAATTTAGATAGTTTGAGTTTGGAGAATATTGCACGAGACTTGGGGACGGTTCTTGATGAATTGAATATAGAAGATGCTATTTTACTAGGACACAGCATGGGTGTGAATGTTGTTCTTGAGTTTTATAGGCAACAACCTAAACGAGTTGCAGGGATGGTTTTGGCGAACGGAACAGCACAGCGTCCTCTCGAAACGATTTTTAATCATAATATTTTTCAAGCGGGTTTTAAGATTTTAAAATCACTCTATCGAAAATCACCTCATTTATTTTCTCTGTTTTGGAAGCTTCAAAAAGGCAATCCTTTTGCGCGGACTCTGGTTTCATTAGGAGGTTTTAACCCACACTTAACTCCTCAGGCAGACATCGAGCTGTATGTTGACCAAGTGGCAGATACAGATCCTGCAATATTAATTCATTTAATCGAAAATTATGATTCTTATGATGCTACAGCCTGGCTCCATACGATTCAAAAGCCCACGATGATTATTGCGGGAGAGCAGGATAAGTTAATTCCAGTTGGACAGCAGGAATTGCTTCATCAGCTCATTCCTGGGAGTCAACTTGAAATTATTCGGCATGGAAGTCATTGTCCACAAATGGACTTGCCTGATCTTGTGAATCTAAAAATTGAAAGATTTTTGGCCGAAATTAATTATGGTTCAAAATCCAATCGGACCACGGAAATCGCCAATCAATCCACTGAGCTACCGGTAAGCCTTGGTCCAGTAACACTCGCCTAAAGTTTTCCATACAAAGCTGGCCGTGGCATTTTCCTTCTCCGACGTGGGTGACAGATAAGACTGCTTCAGGTGAGTGGAGTTTTCCTTGTTTAAGGCGCTCTAAGACATCAGACTGTGTGATTCCAAGGCATGGGCAAATAAATTCTTCTTGAGATGAAGGTGTGGAGGGCTCAGAGATGCGTATCGCCATACCTCGATGGATTCGAGTTTGACAAGCGAGTTTTGTGATACCATCTACTGAAATTTGACAGAGACCACAGCTTCCATCTTTGCAGAACAATACGTCGTTGGTTCTCCATTGTCCCATTTCATAAAGTGCCAAAGAAATTGCAAGACGATCACGAACGAGGCGTTTTTCTCCATTGAGGGTTATTTCTATTTTCTTCTCTGAGTGAGAAGATTGGTCAACTGCGGCTAGGTAGGCTTCATCGGAAGAAGCCGGTAATCGTCCCCGTTTTAAACCCCTTGCTTCCCAGAGTAAGTGAGTGGGGACTTCGACTTGAAGTAACTGAACTTTTTTGTCTTTAGATTCTGAAGATTCTGAAAATTTTGATGATTCTGCCACTTCTACAATTTCAGTAATTCGTCCAGTGCAGAGGCTTTCACCACGGCGATTCACCAAAGTGGCAAATTCATTGGCAGACCAAGGCTTTGATCCTCGCCAAGGGAGGGTAATTTGAGAAACGGATCGATCTTCTTCCTCTCGAATCATGGCTATAGAGCCGCTTGGACACGCAGTCAGGCAGAGGCCACATGCGGTGCAGGCAGATTCATTTAAATTCATTTCTTTACTTTTGGAAGTCTTTCCTATTTGAATTGCAGAGGTCGGGCAGGCTTTGTGACAGAGTGTGCAGGGGATTTCTTCAAAACATTCAATGGAAGCTACAGTGCGAGTCAGATGTTCTTTTTGGGGAACTCCTTTGAATGAACGGATTCTCTTTGCGTCACTGACCTCAATCCACTTACCTTGGTAAGCAGGAGTGAAAGGATTTTCTCTGTGTCTCAAATGGCGTTTCAATCTTCTGCGAGTTCTTCGAGAGATTTGATCTAATTTTTCTTTTTGTGAAGTGGTAAATTCAGTAACAAGAGCTTTGACAATTTTACTTGCTAGCCAATTGCCTCTTTCTTCTTCCAATGCCCAACCCTCTACGTCTTCTGCATGAGTGATTGGGGCCGTTTGGCTGAGCTCAAAAAGAAAAGAGCCTGGAGGATGTTCTTTGACTCCTGGAAGATCTTGAAAAGGTCCAGCGGAAACAACTCGTGCTACATCTAACACTCGGATACCCTGAGAGTCTCGAAGTCGTAATTGCCAGAGCATGGGGCCATTTGGGATCAGCTGAAGGGGTTTGGCTTCAATGAGTTTACCCCCTGCCATTTCAAAACGGCGTCGTTCTACTTCCCAACCCGCAAAGCGTTTTGCGCCCCATTGCGCATAGCTCTCCACACAAAATACTTCTGAAGATCCAGATTCAAGTAAGCTACTCCCAAATCGTAATGCGCGGTTGCCGGTGCCTAGCAGGACAGTACAGGGATTCCATTGAATATGACTTTCAGCACGAAGTCTCTCTGCAGTGGCTAGGGTAATGACTCCCTGAGAGTACCAACCCGGAAATAATTCAGGAAAGGTAGATTCTGAAATAACACGAACTATGGCTCTCGCGTGGATTCGATGAATCCTTCTTTGGACATCTTCAATGAGCACAATTCCACCCGTTCCCGGTAATGGAATGACTCCACGCACGGTGAGAGATTCGCCGCCAAATTGTCCAACCGTAAGTCCCATTTCAGCACAAAGAACTGAAAGAATACGTACCCCCGCCGACGGCCAAATTTCGACTCGTGGACCGGCTACAACAGCAACATCAAATCTTCCATCACGAACACTAAAGTTCACTTAATTCTCCCCTAACCGATCACAGCTGGATCGAGCTACACGAACAACATGAACTAAAGGTCCATCACAGGCGGGAATCACTCGAATGAGTGGATTTGTTTTTGAAAGCAACCAAGACTCTTCACTTTTCCATTCAAACATAGCTCGTGCACGTAAGGATCTTACTGAAAATTTATCCCATTTTAAGAAATCATGACAAAGGATTGAAAGGGCATTGAATGAGTCTGCAGATGCCCAGCTCAAATCCCCTTGTGGCGGGTTGATTTCATGGATGGGCATCAGGGGGCCAGCGCGAAGAACGGTTAAGCGGTTTGTATGAGAGAGAGGGGGGCCTTCGTAATCAGCCCAGACTGCCATATCGCCAAACATTCCCACTGTATTTGGATCTAAAGATTCTCGAGAATTAAGATACCATTGCTCCCAGAGTCGTATCCCTTGAGGGAGCTGAGGGGGGACTTCTGCTCTTTTCGCTTGGTTGATCACCCATGGAGTCATACGAGGGGTCCAGTAAACAAGCATTCCTTCCTTGAGTTTTGCTGTATTAAGCGTCCCTTTCGAGTAAAATCGAATTCCCTCAGGCATCCGCTCCACTTGATTGACCGCACAGATGACCCTTTCAGGATCAATGCGTTCACGGACAAATTCAAGAAGACCGTTCCTATAGCGAACGATGTCTACATCATAAAGTTTTGGAATATAAAGGCCTCTGTAATTTCCAGTATGCGAGGACAGTCCTGGAAATCTTCGAGTGGCGGCTATCCCTTCCAGAATTTGAGGATTGAGCCCCGCATCAGATGCACCGACGTAGAGATCTTCTAGCTTTTCCCAATTCCAAAATTGATCTTTTTCGAGAGAGGATATCCAAAGTCTCCCTCGCTGGCGAACGTGGGGAGCCGTAGGGTCATGATATCCTTCAAGTTCTGAATGAGGCGCCCAGAATTCAATTGCTCCAGGGAAGTCGGGCCGGAGTGTCGTGAGCACCTGTTTAGGTGTGTTTTGGTAGATAGACTCAGGTTTAGGAACTGCTTGCAACAGAGGATCCAGAGAGAGTTCAGAGTCTTCTAAAAAGAAGTCCCCATCAGGATTGAGTAATAGAACGGATTTACCTTGAAGTAGAAGGTGGTTCGCGGCAACGAGTGGGGCAACACCCGTACCTAGAATTGCAACGTCGCTATCGAACTGCATCCGCGAGACTCCCCATCACACGATTCATGGCAGTGAGTACCTGTGCTTTTTTATATTTACTGTGTGCGCTTCGTCCTCTTTCATTTTCTTCAGAGCTTTGCTTGTCTACAACTTGAACCTCAAAAGGGTAAAAGAATCGGATCTCACGTTGGATATATTTTAAATCGATTCGGTCCACCGTTTTAAGTATCTCTTCATGAGTAGGTTTTGTCTTAACTAAATTTTTGAGCTCTTTTAACTCATCAAAAATTGGATTGCGGAGTTTTATCAATTGTCGCCCTGTAAACTGAATAGCGCGATAAAATTCACTAGAATGAGGATTCTCAGGATTGACGAAAGGAGCGCGAGCCGCCGTTTCTAGTTTAGCTAGGAACTCACTTTCGTTCATTTTGTGCTGATCTGCTTGGTTGAGTAAAGATTCGAGTTGCGCCCGGAAGTCAGAAATCTCTACTAGAGTATTCCTTGATCGACTGGGTTTGATATTCGCGGACATAACCACCATTTTATCTTTGAGAAATTTGACAACGCGAAGGGCATCGAGAGGGGTTAGGGTAGTGAAGCGAATTCCTACTCGATCAAAAATATCTTCCGCAACATTTTCTGGCTTATGTAAAAGCTTAAGAATGATAGAATTTCTGGATTTTTTAGGTTTGGTTTCAAACGCTACTAAATTGATTCGAAATGGATCGTTTGAATTTTCTCCTAAAAAGAGGGGACCTTCGGGGTCACGATGGACCAACTTGTAAAACCGATCAAAAATTTGCTTTTGGATATCCGTAAAATAGATAGAGCGTAAGTCTTTATCAATATGTGAAATGGTGTGCATGACTTTGAGGATACTGCACGCCCAGTTCCTTAAGAATAATCCTTGATTGTTGGAAGTCTGACCCGGAGATTTTAAGCTGACCATAAGAAAAAGCTCTCGAGTATCAGTCAATTCCAAGATTTTTCTGGGGATTTCTATTTTTAATCCATCTGGGTTATCAGGCTGTAAGAAATTTTTTCGAATGAAATTCAGTGCCTCATGAAAATTGCCAACGACTTCAGCATTTTCAATTGGGTTATTCAGGTCATAACCATAACTTTGAATAAAGTTATCAACCTCAGCCAGGTTTTGAATCTGAAAGGCAGTGGGGGAGTCAATCGTTGATTTTCCACTAATGATAATGTCGAGGACATCAGCACTGAATTCATATTTAGTTCGGATGCTAGGTCCGAGATTCTGTATCATGGTGTACCTGAGCTTATCCGAAGCAGCCTCTCAGCATCAATGCAGAAATTTAATACATCTCATTCCAATCATTCCAAAATCATGTTATTCACGTGAAGCTTGAATATTAACTTCTATTCCTCTCCTCGTCGTAAAATAATCTGGAGGAAGGTGCGGGGCATAAAAGTCCTTTCGGCACTTTCTATTGCAACGGCTATGGGCGCTGGGCTTTTCCCTGTAGCGCCAGGCACTATGGGTACTCTTGTTGCAATGCCTTTAGCTTACTATTCGCGCGACTGGTCGTGGTTTTCTCGTGTTGCTCTCTGGTTGGGGTTGACTCTCATAGGAACTTGGGCTGCCAAAGTCTTTGATGAAACCATGGAGACGGGTGACAATCAAAATATTGTGATTGATGAGGTGGTCGGCCTAGGGATTACGTCCTGGACTGCAGGGAATGATCTCAAGACTTGGATTGCTGCTTTTCTATTATTTCGGTTTTTCGATGTCTTGAAACCTCCTCCGGTCCGACAAATAGATGGTTGGTCTAAAAAACAGTCGTCTCCTTGGTGGGGGGGCTTTGGTGTGATTGCCGATGATATTGTTGCGGGCTTTCAAGGCTTGGCCGTGATTCTTATTCTTCAGTGGATGAATGTTTTGTAGATTTTGAATGTTTTGTGACCTAGTTTGTAAATCACGTTTATGGTACGGTCATTGCTCACTCATAGCAAAATAGCAAAACCAACCGTTTTAGTTTTAGCCTAAGGCCCTGTAGCCTGAGTGCTTATGTAAGGAGAAGTAAATGGAAACCACAGAAAAGCGAAATGGACTTGAGTCTGCGGCTCATGGGCAAAAAAATAAGGCCATTGATTTGGCAGTTCAAGCAATTGAGAAGCAATTCGGCAAAGGCTCAATTATGCGATTGGGTACTCATGAGACTTTAGTATCCCAAGACGTTCTGGCAGTCCCGACTGGCTCTATGAGTTTAGATATCGCACTCGGTATTGGGGGATATCCTCGCGGTCGGATTATGGAAATTTACGGACCAGAAGCGTCTGGTAAGACAACCCTGACTTTACATGCAATTGCGGAGGTGCAAAAGCAAGGTGGAGTCGCTGCATTTATTGACGCAGAACATGCTTTAGATATCGCTTATGCGAGAAAAGTGGGAGTGCGTACGGATGATTTACTCATTTCTCAGCCAGATACGGGTGAGCAAGCACTAGAAATCGCTGATATGCTCGTAAGGTCTGGAGGCATCGATCTTTTAGTCATTGACTCAGTAGCTGCATTAGTACCACGAGCTGAAATCGAAGGCGAAATGGGAGATTCCCATATGGGACTTCAAGCTCGTTTGATGAGCCAAGCGCTGAGAAAGCTGACTGGAACAATCAATCGAAGCAAAACTCTCGTTATTTTCATTAATCAGATTCGAATGAAAATTGGAGTGATGTTTGGAAATCCAGAAACAACTACGGGTGGAAACGCGCTGAAATTTTACTCTTCAGTACGTCTTGATATTCGTCGTATTGCTGCCATTAAAGACGGTGAGAACATTATCGGAAATCGGACTCGGGTAAAAATTGTCAAAAATAAGATGGCTCCTCCCTTTAAAGAGGTTGAGTTCGATATTATTTATGGTGAAGGTATTTCGAAGGAAGGTGATTTACTCGATTTAGCTGCGGGCATGAATATTATTGAAAAGAGTGGAACTTGGTACACTTATAAGGATGAAAGAATTGGTCAGGGTCGTGAGAATGCAAAGAATTATTTAAAAGAGCATCCTGAGCATATCCAAACGATTCGTGAAGCAGTGCTTAAGCAGTCTGGAATTGCAAAAAACCCAGATCATTCCTCTAATAAGGAAGGCTCCACAACGATGACGCCATTAGCAAGTGCTTCTTCTAGTACGAAGAGTGCGTCAGCTTCTGTGGCTCATGCTGCTTCTCAATCTGCTCCTGCGAAAAGTTCGAGTAGTTCGGCAGTTTCAGCCTCCAGTAAGAAATCGTAATGAGTTATTTTCTAGGTTAGCAAGGAGTCCTATTGTGCCGTAAAGAATTGGATCCCCGGCGCAACAGGACTCCTTACAGTGCTTACATTTAAACTCAATTTATTATTTTAAAACGGATATTGCGTGACCGTTGCTGGTCGAGTTATGAATAAGCACATGAAAGCCGCAGAAATTAGATCGACTTTTCTTAAGTATTTTGAAAAAAATGGCCACTCTATAGTTGATAGTTCCTCTCTAGTTCCTCAGAATGATCCTACGCTTCTGTTTACGAATGCGGGAATGGTTCAATTTAAGGATGTATTTCTCGGAAAAGATCAACGTAACTACAGTCGCGCCACGACTTCTCAAAAATGTGTCCGGGCTGGTGGGAAGCATAATGACTTAGAAAATGTGGGTTTTACAGCGAGGCATCATACCTTCTTTGAGATGCTCGGGAATTTCTCTTTTGGAGATTATTTTAAAAAAGAAGCCATCCATTTTGCTTGGGAGTTTGTGACGGATGTCCTCAAACTTCCCAAGGATCTTCTTTATGTCACTGTCTTTGAAAAAGATGATGAAGCAGCTGAAATTTGGCATAAACAGGAAGGGGTTGCTTTAGACCGAATTTATCGCTTTGGAGAAAAGGATAATTTTTGGTCGATGGGAGATACGGGACCTTGTGGTCCTTGTAGTGAAATTTTTATTGATCGAGGGGAAAAGTATAGTTGCGGCAAGCCTACTTGTGGGATGGGTTGTGATTGCGACAGGTACATGGAATTCTGGAACCTTGTTTTTATGCAGTTTGATCGTGCTGCAGATGGAAAGTTGACACCGCTTCCTAAGCCCTCGGTGGATACAGGTGCAGGACTTGAGAGAATTGCTTCCATTTTACAAAAGGTAGATACCAATTACGATACCGATGTTTTTCAAGACATTATTTCTAGGACAGCAAAGCTTCTAGGCAAGCCCTACGATAAAAATTCAGACATGGCCGTTTCCTTTCGAGTGATTGCTGATCACTCCAGAGCTACGGCGTTCTTAGTGGGAGATGGGGTTCTTCCTTCTAATGAAGGACGAGGATATGTCCTTCGTCGAATTATACGTCGGGCGATTCGCCATGGTAAGAAATTAGGTTTTACAGGGCCATTTTTACACAAAACAACTGGCTTTGTAGTGGATCAAATGAAGGATGCTTATCCTGATTTGGTGGAGCGATGTTCGTTTATAGAACGTGCAGTCCTCGCTGAAGAAGAGCAATTTCTAAAGACTTTAGAAAGAGGGCTTATTTTACTCGATGAAGAAATGAATCAGCTCGGACCAGTGAAAGTACTGCCTGGAGAAGTTGCTTTTAAGCTCTATGATACTTATGGATTTCCGCTCGATCTTACAAAGGTAATTTGTGCCGAGAAAAAGCTCAGCGTGGATGAGATCGGTTTTGAAAAGTCTATGGATCGGCAACGCACAGAATCCAGAAAGCATTGGAAGGGGTCTGGTGAAGAGGCAGTCGATGCAATTTATATGAAGCTGGCTCAAGATCTCAAATCAAAAAACCGGCTTCCTGTTTTTGTAGGTTATCAGACTCATGAGAGCCAATCAGAATGTTTAGCTATTCTTGCTCCGCTAGAAAAAGGCTTTAAAATGGTGGATTCGTATGGAGCTTCTTCTCTTGCACAGACTGTAGATAGTCCTGAAAAAGCACCGATCATTGAAGCGGTTTTTGCAGAGACTCCTTTTTATGGCGAAAGTGGAGGTCAAGTAGGAGATCGAGGTCGTGTCATAGGAGGGCAGGGCTTTGAAGGTGAGGTCATTGACGTTCAAAAACCTGTGCCTGATCTGATCGTTGCACATATCCGACCTAAAAAGGGAGTGCTTCAAGTAGGCAGTTCCTATCGACAAGAAACTGATGAAGAAATGAGAGCGCTCACGGCGCGGAACCATACAGCTACACATATGCTTCAATGGGCATTACGAGAAGTTTTGGGACCCCATGTGAAACAAGCAGGCTCTTTGGTAGCGCCTGATTTACTTCGATTTGATTTCACTCATTTTCAAGCCATGACGGAAATAGAGATTGTTAAAGTTGAAAATCTCATTAATGAAAAAATTTGGCAGGCCAAGCCGGTCTTAAAGCAAGAGATGAAAAAAGATGACGCGATTGCTGCGGGAGCTATCGCATTTTTTGGAGAAAAATACGGAGATCGAGTTCGGGTTATTCAGGTGGGTAATTTTTCAACGGAACTGTGTGGAGGAACTCACGTTGACAATTCATCCGAAATTCATCTTTTTAAAATTGCTAATGAGAGTGGGATTGCATCAGGGATTCGGAGAGTGATTGCTTATACTTCAAAGGGGGCATTTGATTATCTTCGTGCAAAAGATTCTGAAGTGAAGCAAATCAGAGATCGTTTAAGAGCCTCTTCAAGCGATGAGATTCTTGGAAAAATAGAAAAAATGACTTCGACGGAGAAGGAGTTGCGGAAGAAAATTGAGCAATTAGAGTCGAAGAGCGCCGGGGGAGAGGTCGATGAGTTACTTGCGAAAGCTCAGACTTTAGCTGGAATGAGAATCGTAATTGCACCTTGTACTCCAGATGCCCAGGGAATTAAGCGATTAAGAGACCTTTCTGATATGATCAAGCAAAAGGCACCTGAAGCTATTATCATTCTTGGAATGAAAGATCCTGAAGGCGCCAGAGCAAGTCTCTTAGTTGCAGTGGGACCGAAAGCGACTTCAATCGTGAATGCACAAGAAGTGATTCAAAATATTGCTTCTTTTATCGACGGACGTGGAGGGGGCAAGTCCGATCTTGCTCAAGCGGGAGGAAGTAAGCCTGCAGGGTTAGATGCCGCTTTAGAACATGCTAAAGAATGGATTGATAAAAAATTAAGAGTTTAGGACTTTATGGGAGGGCTCAGTCAATGATCGATCTTGCCCGGAATTTAAAAGCCAGTGTATTCTTTTCCGTTTTAGTTCTGGTTCTTGTTTTGACATCCGGTTTGGGCTGCACCAAGAGACAGGACGATAGCAAGTTTGCCGTATTTCGGGGATTTGAAAAAGATGACGTCAAGACTTGGGACCCCGCTAATGCTTACGACAGTGTCAGTTTGAATTTGGTTCCGAGTATTTACGAGACGCTTTACCAGTACACCTACCTTTCCGAAACCTATAAATCAGAACCTCTGCTTGCGGCTGCTATGCCCAAATATTCTGCAGATAGACTGACTGTTACTATTCCTATTAAACATGGAGTGAGGTTTCAAAATGATCCTTGCTTTAAAGCGTCACAGGGTAAAGGTCGTGAGCTGAAGGCTCAGGATTTTATTTATGGAATGAAGCGTTTAGCTTTGCCGACCCTTCAGTCGCAGGGTTGGTGGATCTTTGATGGAAAATTAGTTGGAATCAATGCCTTTCGTGACAAATTAATCAAAGTATCCTCTAATAAAGAGTCATCTAAAGGATTGAGTGAAGAATTTAATAAAGTATTCGACGAAGAAGTTGAAGGCTTAAAAGCACTGGATGATTATACGATTCAACTTAAATTGACAAAACCTTATCCAGATCTTGTGTATATTCTCACCATGAACTTCACCTCTCCTGTTCCAAGAGAAGCGGTAGCAATGTATGCAGACGACCAAGGTAATTTACTGAGTCATCCGGTGGGCACAGGTCCTTTTCGTTTAGTAAAATGGAAACGGAATCATGAGATTACTCTAGAAAGAAATCCGGATTTCAGAACGGAGCTTTATCCTGCTGTGGCCTCTCCTGCTTATCAAGAAAATACTCTATTAGCGGATGCAGGTAAGCCGCTTCCTTTTGTAGATAAAGTTGTCATTGAAGTGATCAAGGAAGACCAGCCCCGTTGGCTCAACTTCATGAAGGGTAATACAGACGTCATTGTTCTTCCAAAAGATAACTTTAAACAAGCGATTACCGATCAAGTTAATCTTTCTCCAGAGTTAGTCAAAAAGGGTGTTCATCTTAATATAGAAACGGGTGCGGTAATTCGGTACATTTCCTTCAATATGAAGGACAAGCTGATTGGGTCTAATAAATATCTAAGACAAGCACTTTCTTCTTCGATTGATCGGGATAAGTGGATTTCAATATTTACCAATGGCACGGGGCGAAAAATGGTCAACGCCATTCCTCCTGGAATTGCGGATCGTCCTCAAGTCAATAAAATCAAATATGATTTTAATTTAACACTCGCGAAGGAATATTTGAAAAAAGCTGGATATCCAGACGGTCAGGGACTCCCTCCCATTCAATTTGATCTGAGAGGGGCTTCTACTACAGATCGTCAGTTGGGAGATTTTATTGTTCAGCAGTGGTCCCAAATCGGCGTAAAGACTGATGTGATACCCAATACTTTTCCCGCTTATTTAGAAAAACAAAAACAGGGAAATCTTCAAGTCTCTTTTGGTGGCTGGTCGATGGATTACCCGGATGCAGAAAATATATATCAACTTCTCTATGGCTCCAATCAGTCACCGGGTCCTGGCGATGCAAATTTTGATCATGCAGAATTTAATAAACTCTACGAGCAAATGGCCGTTTTAGATCCAGGTCCAAAGAAAGCTCGGCTCATTCAAAAAATGGAAGAAATTCTACAAGAGGAATGTCCGTGGGCGCTTGGTTACTACGAGGCTTCTTACGATTTGTCACAGCCTTGGTTCATGAATTACCGGAGCAGTGATCTTATTTTAAATAAATATAAATACTATCGAGTCAGTAAAGAGATTAAAAAAAGATATCTCGGATACTAGTCATGCTATTCTATGGAAAAACTCAAGTCGTTCATTCATTTACATAAAATATTCACGGTATTTGTTATTGCCATTATTCTTGGAATCACGCTTGGTTTTTATTCCTATTGGAGAATGGGTTATTCCTCTGATACCGCATTGATAGGGTTAATGGCTAAGAGCATCTTGGAGCGCGGGGACCGGCCTATTTTTGTATGGAGCGTAGGATATCAAGGTATTTTATTGGAAGCCTACGCTACAGCATGGATTTTTAAGGTTCTGGGAATCAACGCATTTACTTTGAATTTTTTTAATATGGTTTGTCTATGGTCCGTCTTTGCCATTTATTATTATTATTTAAGATACTTTTTTGACTATTGGATTGCATTGTTAGCGACGTTATTTTTGGCGATGAGTACCCCAGCTTTCTATACCACTGCAATGAGAACGCAGCCCAATTACACTGAGACCTATCTTTTTGGTCTTGTTTTATTTTGGATCAGCCATTTGTTGATCAGGCATTTTTATGTAGAAAGAAAGCCACCTCAATTTAAGACAAATGTCTACTTTGCTGCTTTTGGATTTGTGGCAGGATTTGCGATTTATACTTATGGACAAATTTCCTATTTTTTAGGTGCAATTGGGCTTCAAGGTCTTTTGATTTATTTACGTGATATCTTTCAACAAGGAAAACATGCCTGGTCAGGTCTTCTTCGATGGAAGGCGGTTCAATGGATTGCATGGTTTTCCATTCTGCACTTTATTTTTGCTTTCGTTTATTTCATGATTGATAAACAAGACGTGACTCTTTTCGGTGTTCGGATCAGTTTTAATTCACCTGCAATGGTACAAGTAAGTCTAGGCATTTTTTCGATTTTAGCTTGTGTAGATGTCATGCAAAGATATGGAAGTCAATTGCGACGGTTTTGGAAGGAAGCCTTGCTTTTTACTGGGGGCGTTCTCCTTGGATACTCTCCGAAGCTCTATTTTATCTTTGTGAGGCATGGACGAGTAGCTGATAGAATGACTATAAATGGGACTTTAACTGACGTCATTCATCGTCTTTCGTTTGTATTAAAGGGGGATTTAGAGTTTTTGAATATTCCCTCGAACCCATTTTTAAAATGGGTTTCCATTCTTGTATTGTCTCTCTGTTTAATTGGGTATTGTTCTTTTTTTCTGAAGAAGTCTTGGGAGTTTATTCTTGCGAAGTCAAGTCACGCTAAAATTCTCGAACTGAGTCCTATCGGGTTCTTGCCGTGGATTGTTCTCCCTGTTTTTGCAATTGCTTCTGCGGTGACTGATCTTGCTTCTGCTCGCTATACTTTGGTTCTTTGGTTTTTTTATGCATTGGCTTTAAGCTGGACCTTAGTAACTTTATTGAGAAATAAGGGGATCAACAAAGGGTTAGGATTTGCAGTGCTTTTATTAGTATTGTGGAATAACTCTTCAACTTTTTACGGTGCATTTAAAAATAAAGGGCTCATGCCATTTTATGGCGAGGCGGCACTTGCGGCTCTTCAAGAGCGGGGCATTCGGTTTGGTTACTCTGATTATTGGTTAGCTTACACCATTAATTTTTTTACGAATGAGAAAATAGTCTTTGAACCTCTTTCTTCAAATTATTCTCCATTTTATGGTCCGATGGTGATGAAAGAGGCTCGGATTGGTTATTTAGATACCGATCCTCCGAAATTGGTGCCAGTAGATAACAAGCTCATGATTAACGGAATGAATTATCGAGTTCAGGATCAATGGCGGGAGCACGGCCTAAATTTATTTACCCTCGAAAAGATTCTTTGATGAGGGCTAAATACCAAAAATTTTAAACTTCATGATCCCTGTGCGATGAAAAAAATATTGAATGCTAGTCCAGATCACGCCGAATCCATAGGTACAGCTTCTTCTAAAATTGATCGAAGAAGCATCGTGAAAGTAAAGTGTGGGACAGGTGATTTCACCCACAGTGAAACCCTTCATAGTGATTTGTGCGAGTACCTGATTATCAAAAATAAAATCTTCGGAATTCTCGTGAAGGGGGAGGGTGCGGAGAACTTCTGCTGAATAAGCACGATAACCCGTATGATATTCTGCCAGCTTTTGTCCCATCATGATATTTTGAAAAGCTGTCAAAAATCGATTCGCAATATATTTGTACCGAGGCATTCCACCAAGGAGTGCTCCTCTACCTAGAATTCTAGAGCCAAGGACTACAGGAAATACTCCCAATGCGATCAAATAGCACATAGAATGAATCAATTTGGGAGTGTATTGATAATCAGGGTGGAGCATGACAATGACATCTCCTCCTGCTTCGAGAGCTGCCTTGTAACAGGTCTTTTGATTTCCACCATAGCCTCGGTTTTTTTCATGGCGAATGACTGTCTTAATTCCTAAGGAACGGGCCACTTGACTCGTGTTGTCAATGGAGTGGTCATCTACAAGGATCACTTCGTCCACAATGTCAAAAGGGATCTCTGCATAAGTCTGTCGAAGTGTCTTTTCAGCGTTATAGGCGGGCAGCACCACAATAATTTTTTTATTTAAAATCATACTTTTATTCATCTCTCCAGATGGAAAGAATTCTAGCAGTTTTGTGAGAAGACGGAAGCGGGATTTTGTAGGCGCGAAGGCAGGAAGACGGTTTTCTCAATATTTTTTCTTAATTTTAGGCACAAATTGCCGATAGGCAATTAAGGAGTCGAACATGGCTATAAAAATAAAGGAGTTTATTTTGTGCGTCATTTGATGATCGCCCTGATTCTGAGTATTTTTTGTATCCTGCTTCCTATTGCTAAGACTGGTAACGCTGCTTCCTCAAAGACTGATTTTGTCGTGTATAGTATTTATCGGGGATTGAATCTTGGAAATCCAGATGAATCCGTACAGAAAGACTATTACGTCAATATGGGATCCATGCATGGATTACATGAGGGTTCGATTTTGGAAGTGATGAGACGGAACCCGACCTATAATCTCTTGAGTGAGCAACATTATAAAGATGTGGTTTTTCCAATTGCTCGCATAAAAGTTATTCATGTTGAATCCATCGCTGCAATTGCGCGATTGCAGACGATGCTTCCGGTTGAAAGTACGCCAACCATTAGTCCTCGCGCCGTAATGGTTGGCGATCTAGTTAGAATTCCAGAACATTAATTTAGAACCTATCTGTAAAATACCTTAGATAGGTTCTTAGAAGGGCAAATCAGCGACTTGAATCTCTTGCTTTTCTACTGATTGAGGCTGAAGCTCCGCGGATCGAGGCTCTAAGGGTCGAGATTCTAAGGATCGGGGCGCTCCTAAAAAGCTGATAGTATCTACTTGGACTTCAAAAGAGGTCTTACTCTTCCCTTCTTTATCGTCATACTGTCGGCTTTTTAAATAGCCCTCCACATAGACCGCATGGCCCTTTTTGATGTATTGAGCACAAGCTTCGCCTTGTCGGCCCCAGGCGACGACACGATGCCATTGCGTTTCTTCGGTGGGCGCAGCTTCAACAGAAGGCTCTGAGCTTTCCCGAAAAATTCGTCTGGATGTAGCTACCGAAAAATGAACCACAGGAGTTCCGTTCTTGGTGTAGCGTTGAATCGGGTCTGCTCCTAAGCGCCCTACAAGAATTACTTTATTTATATCTTTCATTAAAATCGTGACCTCCAGTTCAACCCATAATGCGAAGCAAATGCCAGGTTTAATCGCTCTATTAAGCAGGAAGTCGTAAGTTTTCAGATGATGAGATCGGCAATCGGACCTTCAACAAAATAAAATAAAATCACAGAATCTTCTTTTTCTAGTCGGATTTTGAGTGTAGATCATAGGTAGCATAAGGTGTTAAGAATATTAATTTTTATTGATCGAGGGGATTTTATGACAACAGAGATCGGAACTTTTCGTCGTCTATCTTTAACTATCGGTGTTGCTGTCGCAATGATTTATGTCTCTGGTTGCTCCAGTAATAAGCCAAAGGAAGATGCTGGAGGTGTTCCAACTTCCCCTTTAGCGGATGAGAACGCTGCTCTAGGCGATTCTGATTCAGGTAAAGCTTTGGGACTTCAGACGATTCATTTCCCATTCGATTCTTTTACCTTGGATAGTCAGAATAAGGCGTTATTGGAAGCCGATGCGGGTATTTTAAAAGAAAAACCTTCAGTGAAAGTACAAATTGAAGGACATTGTGATGCTCGAGGTGGAATCCAATACAATATCGCTTTAGGTGAAAAAAGAGCCAATTCAGTGAAAAAATATTTAGAAGATCATGGCGTAGCTGGGGATCGCATCACAGTGATCAGTTTCGGAAAAGAACGCCCAGTGGATCCAGGAAATACAGAAGAAGCTTACGCGAAGAATCGACGTGCAAATTTTGTAATTACATCTCACTAATAGGAATCGCTTTCTGAGTTTGCCGCTAAATCATTGATTTTTTAGGAAAAAAAAATCTATTTAGAATCAAGACAAAGTCGTACTTAGCGAGTACGATTAAAAAGATGAAATGCATTTATAAGGAATATCCGAGAAGGACTTCTGAAAGGAGTTCTTCTCGGGTTCTTTTTTTATGTTTTATACTGATGCTAGAGCCGAGTTGCTCTCTCCTTGCTACCCGTCCAGTTCAAGACTTTTCAGATAATTTAGCTGCATTAAGAGCAGCTAAGGAAGTCCAGGCAGACACTTTAGCACCTGAGTTATTTCGTCAAGCTAATGAATGGTTTATTCGAGCAAAACGTGAATATCGATTTAAAAATTTTCAAGCAGCCAAAGATTTTTCTATTAAATCTCGACACTTTGCAGAGGAAGCAGAGTTTGAGTCGATGCTAGGGGGCGGTAATAGAAATGAAATCGTAGCTCCTCCCGATCCTTATGCGAATAGTATTGAGCCTGCACCCCCTCAAGCAAGAGTCCCTTCCTCTACCGCAAAGTCTACTGACGCATACCCAGTCCCTGAAGGGACCCCAGCGGATGTTTATGATCAAAGAAAGGCTGAAGAAGATGCCAAAAATGCGGCGGCACTCGCCCCTCCCGTTCCCACTCCTACTCCTGCCTCTCCTTTGAGTCCTCCGGCTCCAGGCGGTGTAACTCCGGTTCCAGCGGCAAAGTGAAATGTTTTAAATGCTTATCTTTTCCTCAGTGGCTCGTAATATAGGTTCGTGTTACATTAGGTTTTAATGATGAAAAAGATCCCCATTTTCGTAATCCTAGTTTGCTTTACATTCCTATTCTCTTCTTGTTTGAAAACTCGGGCACAGCTCAGAGAAGACTCCAATGATAGAGAAGGGGCTTCATCCGCACCGGCTCAGCCCGTTCAAGATGTTCAGCCGCAAGGTCAGTACGTCATTGATGAGATTAAGGACGAAATTACTCGTATCGAAGGTAAACTTGAGGACTTACAGCGGCTTTCAAGTCAAGGGAACCCTGCGGAAAAAGAAGAGCTTAAGAAATTAGATGCTAGAATGGTTCAGTTAGAGCAAACTCAAGCAGGGCTCGTGGAAACCATTAAAAAGCTTCAAGAGACTCCTGCAGCGGTAGATCCCAATGAGCTTTTTAAGAAGGCGAAATCTTATTTTGACGATGGGGAATATGACGCTGCTGCTGAATCCTTTGGTTCTTATTTAAAAACTCCAAAGGTGAAGAAACTGGAAGAGGCTATTTTTCTAAGAGGAGAAGCTTATTTCAATCTCAAGGAACACAAAAAGGCAATTATTGAATATTCAAAATTTCCTGAAAAGTTTCCACATTCAGTGCGAATGCCGGATGCCCTTTATAAGATTGGTTTATGTTTTGATGCTTTGGGAATGAAAGATGATGCAAAAGGTTTCTATCAAGAGCTGATTGAAAAGTTTCCAAAATCAGCTGAAGCAAAAAAAGCTCGAAAAAAGGTCTAGAAGTTGAAAGTTTTTTGATGATGATTTTAGGTATTGAAACATCCTGTGATGAATGTAGTGCGGCAGTAGTTCGTTATGAGTCCAAGCGGGCAGTAGAAGTGCTCAGTGTGGCCACATTTTCTCAGATTCAGATCCATATGCCTTATGGCGGTGTAGTTCCTGAAATTGCATCCAGGAATCACTTAGAAACAGTCAATCAGATGATTGACAATGCGCTGACGTCAGCTCAGGTTTCTGCGCGGGATTTGGAAGCAATCGCTGTGACAAATCGACCTGGACTCGTGGGCGCACTTTTAGTAGGGGTGAGCGCCGCTAAAGCATTAGCCTATGCTTTAGGGAAACCTCTGATTCCTGTTCATCATTTAGAGGGACATGCGTCGAGTGTGTTTTTAGAGGATGGCAAGGGCGCGAATCTTGAACCTGTGCCGCTTCCTTTGTTGCTTGCGATTATTTCGGGGGGGCATACCAATCTTTATTTAGTTGAGCATCCACCTGAGCTATGGCCATTGGATTTTCTTAAAAATTCACTTATAGGGCGCTCTCGTGATGATGCTGCAGGAGAGGCTTTTGACAAGACTGCCAAGATTTTAGGATTTCCTTATCCAGGCGGTGTTTGGATTGATAAGACAGCCCAAAATGGAAATTCTCAAGCCTTTTCTCTTCCTCGAGCACTTCCTCAAAAGGCTACCCTAGATTACTCATTTAGTGGATTTAAAACAGCAGTCTCGCTCTTAGCAGATCGACTTAAAAGAGAAGGTACCCTGGAGAAAAATCTTCCGGACCTTTGTGCTTCAATTCAGGAAGCGATTGTAGACGCCTTATTATCCAAAATAGATCTAGCCATCACTCGATATGGATGCCAGTCGCTCTCTATTGTAGGAGGAGTTGCTGCGAATAGCCGATTGCGTGCCCGTTTGGAATCTGAATGGCGAGGCATGGGTTTAGCTCGTGCTCCACTTTTTCCAAAAATGGCTTATTGTACAGATAATGCGGCCATGATTGCAGCTGCTGGAGCCTTTCGGTTCAAGCAAGGGCATTTTCTGAATCGAGATCAGTTTTTAACTTTAAATGCAATTGCGAATTCGGAGGTATAGCCTTGGCAACACAGGGAAGACGGCGTGCATTAGGTCAACATTTTCTTCGAGATCAAGCGATCGCTCATGCGATTGCAGAGGCGGCAATACAAGGAGCTCGTCAGCACCAATGCTCAACACTTCTTGAGATTGGCCCTGGAAAAGGGGCGATTACAGTCCCTATTTTGGAGCGATTGCCTTCTCATCCAGAAATTCATTCTTTTCAGGTCGTCGAAAAAGATAAAGATTTGGCGAAAATTTGGCAAGAAAAGCATTCTTTAGGTGTAACGACAGAGATAGCGGACTTTTTAGAACTATCGGACGAAAAATGGCTGATGAGGACACCTTTGGCTGTGGTCTCCAATCTTCCCTATTCTGCGGGTACAGCTATATTGAGTCGACTTGCAAAACATTTTTCAAATATTCCAATTATGGTGCTGATGTTTCAGGCTGAAGTGGCCCAACGTGTGAGGGCAGAACCTAGCACCAAAGCTCGGGGTAGTCTTTCTATCTGGGTTCAGAATCGATGGGATGTTAAAAAACTGATTGCGGTTCCTCCTCGGGCTTTCTTCCCTCCTCCTGAAGTAGATTCAGAAGTGATTGTGCTCACTCGAAGAGAGTCTCCTTGGGTTCAGGTAAGGCCTGATCCAAAATCAGAAGCATTGTGGGAATCCTTTTTAAAAACATGCTTTTCTCATCGTCGAAAGATGTTGAGATCTGTCATTCCGTGGCGAAACGCCTTGGAGCTGTCCGGTGTCGATGGTACAAAGCGGGCAGAAGCACTTCATTGGGAAGAATGGGATCGTCTTTTTCAGGCAGTACAGCAGGTAGTTAAACCTCCTACTTCCTAATTAATTCCCTCCTTTTTTTCATGGAGTCAGGAGGGATTTATGAAGTTAAAGGTAGCTTTTGCAATCTGTAGTGTGGCGGTTTCTTTCTTTGCAGGCTTGAATGGATCGGCAAATGTAGGTGAAATGTTTGGATTTGGAGCCAGGATGTCGGCCCTTGGGGGAGCGGGTGTTGCTGATGGCTTAGATTCCTTTACGGCCTATTATAATCCAGCAGGATTGTCGTTAGATTCTGATAAACGGCTTCTTTTTAGCTGGGGTATAGTTCTCATGCAGCCCAGTTTTAATCCTATTAGCAATGTGGTGACTCAGAATAATTTTAATGCCGACACACCTCCCAACTCACCGAGTTACTCAGATGTAGATAATTCTTCCTATCGTAACACATTCGGTCAGGAAATCGGGCTTTCCTATCGACTTACAGATGGAAAATATAATCCTACGGCGGGCCTTGTATTATTCTTACCCCTCGATCAAGTCGCTTTTTTTGATACCGGCGAGTCTTATGTACCAGAATATGTATTGTATCGATCTCGCACCCAGCGGCCTCAAATTGAAATAGGGGGTGGAGTTAAAGTAGGGAGGGGATTTCATTTAGGGGCTGGAGTTCATTTTGGTTTTTCCCTAACCAGTAATGCTTCGGTTTTTATAAACACGAAATCCAATACAACTTCATCCATGCGATTCTTATCGACGTTTAAAACTAAAGCATCTCCCTATTTAGGACTTCTTTTTACACCCGAGGAAGCACCCAAGTATTCCTTAGGGGCAGTATTTAGATTTCCAGTCTCTTCAGATAATACGATGACTTTGAACACAGCTGCTCGGGCATTTGGAGATTTAGCTGCGATTGATTTTAATTTTAATGCGTTTTCTACCCTTTTTTATGATCCCATGTCTTTAGAGCTTGGGGGGAAATGGCAGCATGCTGAAAGAGCTCGCTTATTAGCTCAATTGGATTATCAATTTTGGAGTAGCTTTCAACCTCCTGCACTTCAGATTCAACAACCTCAGACGACTATGTGTGATCCTCCTGGAGCTTGCAGTCCGAGTACCATTCAGATTTCTCCTACGATTTTACCTTCAGTCAAGTATGTGAATATTCTGATTCCTCGGGTGGGTGAGGAAATTCAAATCAGTAATGTCAGTACATTCAGAATGGGCTATGCTTATCGTCCGAGCATTCTTGCGGAGATACCCAATGGATCCGGTAATTATCTTGATCCTCCCAAACATATGTTTAACTTGGGTTGGGGATTGAGTTACAAACATTTTTTGGGTTATCCGCTGGCTACTCGAATCGATTTTAATTTGTCTTATCAGGCGCTCGTGACCCAATATGTTACTAAAGCTACCGATAATTTAAATGAAGCAGGACAGGAAGGATATCGAATCGGATACCCAGGCTATAATGTAGGTGGAAGTATCTATGGTGGGGGGATAACGCTAGCATTAGCGTTTTAAATCATATGCGAGCACATAAAGAATGAGTCATGATAGGAAAAGTTCCGGAGAGAAGTTAATAGCGTCTAATCCTATTGCCAGATCAAACTATTTTATCGATGAAATAGTGGAAGCTGGCATCGTATTGACTGGTACGGAAGTGAAAAGTCTGAGAACTCAGGCCCCTAATCTTCGAGATTCCTTTGTAGAGGTCGTAGCTCGATCGAATAGTTTTGAAGCGTGGCTGGTAAATACTCACATCGGACCCTATTCACACGGAAATATTTGGAATCACATCGCACTTCGCAAACGTAAGCTCCTGCTTCATCGTCATCAGCTCCAAAAAATGCATGGGGCTGTTGTTCAAAAGGGTATGACAATTATCCCTTTACGAATGTATTTTAAAAAAGGAATTGCTAAAATTGAACTAGGCTTAGGCAAAGGGAAGAAAAAATACGATAAGAGAGAAACACTCAAGAAGAAAGCCATTGAGCGCGACCTAAACAGCGCGACCTAAACAGTGAGAGACGAACATTGAACAAGACTGAATTTATGCCCTATATGATTCAAAGTACTATTACAGAAACATTTTTGGAACGAGTGCGTGCCACCCCGACTGCCATAGGTTACCAATTTAAGCCGACTCATGCTGAAATTGGAACTTTAGGACAGTGGAAAGAAGTCAGCTTTAAAGAATTCTATAATGACTGTCGCCTGATCTCATTCGGATTGATGGGGTTAGGGATTAAGCCGCGGGACAAAGTAGCGATTGTATCCAAATCCAGATTTGAGTGGTCGCTTTGCGATATGGCCATATTGGGTGCAGGAGGGGTGACTATTCCACTTGATGACACAAACCCGGCTGATGATCTTGTTTATATTGCAGAGCATTCAGAGGCTCGTATCCTCATACTAGAAGATCGCGGACAGCTTCAAAAAATTATTGAAAAAAAATCAGAGAAACCAGATTGTTTATCGTTAATAGAAAAAATCATTGTTCTAGAACCAGCAGCAATGATGCTTACAGCGCACTATCTGGAAAGCACTCAGAATGTAATGACTCTTCAGGCTCTTCAGGAGCTTGGACGACGAGAAGAAGCAAAAGATCCTACCCGGTTTGATCAGAACTTGTCTGGTGCAAAAGCAGATGATCTCATGACTATTTGTTACACATCGGGTGCCACCGGAGTTCCAAAAGGAGTTATGCTCACTCATGATAATTTGATGAGTGTACTAGAAGATTGTGCTTCGGTTTTGGGTAATTTTATTAGGCCGGAAGGAGAAGTGATTCTTTCGTTACTTCCTTTCTCTCATATATTAGGAAGACTGGAGTCTTTGGCAGGACATGTTTTTGGCTGGCGTCAAGTTTTTGCTGAAGGCTCAGATCAATGGATGGCTAATTTCGAAGAGATAAAACCCACACTGATCTTTTCAGTGCCTCGAATTTTTGAAAAAATTTATAGTGGTATCTTGAACGAACTAGACTCAGGTTCTCCTTCAAAAAGAAAAGTTTTTCGAAGAGCGCTTACGGCAGGTAAAAAATATTATAGTGCTATTTGGACAGGAATAAGCCCGGCGATTGTTGATCGTGTCGAGTATCAGATGGCAAGAACGTTAGTGTTCAATTCTATTTCTAATAGATTGGGTGGGCGTCTTCGATTTGCAATTTGCGGGGGAGCACCTCTTTCTAAAGAAATTGGAGAGTTTTTTCAAATTATTGGAGTTCAAATATTAGAAGGTTATGGTTTGACCGAAACTTGTGCCCCCGTTACATTGAATCATCCAGAAAGTATTCGATTTGGGACAGTCGGTCGCCCCCTTCCAGAGGTTACTCTTAAAATAGCTGAAGATGGAGAGATTTTAATTAAGTCAAGAAAGGTATTTAAGTCTTATTATAAAGGAACTGAGGAAGATGCTCAGTCATTGAATGCAGGTTGGTTTCTCACAGGAGATATAGGGTTCATCGACTCAGATGGATTTTTGCATATTGTCGATCGAAAAAAGGATTTGATTAAAACGAGTGGAGGTAAAAGTATTGCGCCTCAGAAAATTGAAAATCTTGCTAAAGCCTATAATCTGATTACGCAGTTTGTTGTTTGTGGGGATCGTCGAGAGTGTATTACGGCGTTAGTCACTCTAGATCGAGAGTGGATTATTCGATATGCAAATGAGCATGAGATTTTATTTAGTGAATATAAAGAGTTAATTAAGAACCCAAAAATTCTACTGATAGCGCAAAAGATCATCGATGAGGTGAATAAAAAGCTTGCTAGCTTTGAAGCCATCAGAAGATTTGTGATATTGCCGAATGAATTTACTGTGGAGGGGGGCGAGTTGACGACTTCCTTAAAAATCCGCAGAAAATTTATTAGTAAACGGTATGAGGCGGAATTGGATAGTATGTATCAATCCATAACAGTGACTGGGGAAGAGAGTTCAGTTATGCATGCGTCAATACAGCATTTTCATTGAGTGTGAGTAAGACACCTCGGCCGATAGGCTGTTAGAATATAAGCAGTTCCTTTAGCGCTGTTGACAAGCCCTGTGAGGGGGCCCTGTTACGCCGTAAAGATTTGAATTCCCGGAGCAATAGGACTCCTCACAGGGCTTACTTGAATAGACATTGACTCTTTTCGATAAATTAGGTAACAAATACGAGTATCCGTTTCTTTTGTTTAAGGAGTTTAAATGGCACGCGTAACAATTGAAGATTGTTTGTCTCATGTAGATAATATGTATGAATTAGTCCATTTAGCGACTAGACGTGCTCGCCAGCTCTATAAGGGTGCGGATCCACTTGTGAAAAGTAAAAATCGAGTGATCGTTACTGCTCTTCGGGAAATAGCTGCGGGACGAGTCGTTCCTGTGACTCCATCAGTGAGCAGTGATAATGACGATCTTCCGCCGATGTCCAATTAGTTTTTGACTAAGAGATTACTAACAGACTCTAAGCGCTAAAGCCTTATTTTGTTATTTGTACGATGAGGTGACGTTTAAAAGTCTTTTCAAAGAGCTTCTTTTTTTGCTCAACTCGTAAAATTTCAAGGTCTGCTGTATTTTCCCCTTGAATAAAGATCGTTACTTGAGTGCGTTCCAATTTAACCTTTTTAATCTTAATAGTTGATTTATGGCCTCGATCGAGCGCATCAGCTACCCGTAATAGTCCCAGAAGAAAGTGAAATGCATTTTTTTTGGATTTTTCTGTTAGAAATTCAATATCTTTTTTGGAGAGTTCGCCGGCGTTATGATTAAGGCAGAGCTGTGCAATGAATTCGGATTCCCATTTCTCCATTGCAAGAAAATCAGCATTTCGGACTATATAGTAGGAATGAATTTCATGGTGAGTGGATGAAACCGCCTCTCCTGTGTCATGAAGAATTGTAGCAGCAGTCAGGTATCGTTTCCATTCGGAGCTTAGCTTATGAATTCGCTGAGTGCCATCAAAAAGGGTCTCTGCTAGTGTAACGACCTGTTTGAGATGAGATTCATCAGCGCCTAAGCGCTTCGCTTTTGAATAAAGGTCTGACATTTTAAACTGAATTTCAGGACCTCGCCGATGAGAGATCTGTCTAATTTCACGATCCAAAATTCCATCTCGCAGAGAGTAGGTCGTTGTTATAAATTGATTCGCCCCTAGAGCATCCATGCATTCATCGAGCAAAAGTGCTCCCGATAAAATAATATCAGCTCGCTTTGTTTCCATTCCTGGAATTCCTAAAAGCTGAGGTTTGGAGAGGGGGCTCATGAATTTAATAAGTTTACTGATAGCTTTTCGGTCGATGGAGTTATTAGCCGTGTCGCTGAGAGCGGTCTTTTTAATGATTTTTTGTAATGCTCGAATCGTTCCGCTTGATCCTATGAGAGTCGAAACATGAGGCCATTGGTCTAGCACTATTTTTGGAAGTAGAATGCTTTTAATGTACTTTCTTAAGTTCAAAATCGGATCTAGATGCGAATCTTTTATTATTTTTGGCGGACTTGATTTTAAAAAAATTTGCTGAAGTCTTGCGGCACCGAGAGAAAAGCTAACCGAGTGTAGAATTTTCTTTCCTTCACAGATACTGATTTCAGTACTTCCGCCACCAATGTCAATCAATCCAAATCGACCCTTGGGGGTGGATTCATTGGCTAAGATTCCTAAAGCAATCAGTTGGGCTTCTTCTTGGCCAGATATCACTCTAATATCAATGCCCGTTTTTCGTCGAATCATGCTGATTAAGTTATCCGCGTCAATGGCTTCACGAAGAGCGCTGGTTCCAGAGGCGACTACTTTTTCTGCTTGGAGCAGGGTAGCGGTTCGATGGAAGCTATTGAAGGCTTGGATGGTTCGATGGATGGCATGGAGGTCCAACTTGCCATCCAAAAAAACACCTTGACCTAAGCGGATCATGAGTTTTTCTCTATGTAGCAAGCGTGATTTACCATTGCGGTCTACTGAATGGACGTCAAAACGAACGGAGTTTGTTCCTAGGTCAATGATTCCTATGCGCATTTTATACTACTTATTAATCACCAAAGTGTTAAAAAAGTCTATCTTCTTCTAGGGCTGTTGACAAGCACTGCAAGGAGTCATCAGCTTCTAGTTTTATTTTTTGCCCCATAAGGGAGTGCCTTCGTATTCACGTTCTGCGATTTCCTCAAATAGAAACTGAGATCGAATTGACTTTTCGTTAGGGTGAAGAAATTTGGCAATGGATGGATCTGTTTTCATGGATAACTTTCTTTGAGGTTTCCATTTCCCCTCTGGAGTCAGGATATTTGCTTTGACGGTATCTGATAGGTATACCGGAATAATAAATTCCTCGATATATTGATATAAATGGGGGTCAAGGATTGGAAATGCTAATTCAAGGCGTGAGAAAAAATTTCTAGGCATCCAATCTGCACTCGAAAGATAAATTTTACGGGCATCGCCGAAGTAATAAATTCGACTATGTTCAAGAAATCGATCTACAATACTAATCACTCGAATGTTTTCACTCAATCCCTTGATTCCAGGGACGAGAGAACAAGCTCCTCGTACCACTAGATCCACTTGGACACCTGCTTGTGAAGCTCGATAGAGATATTGAACGACGTGATGATCGACTAGAGCATTTACTTTAGCAAAAATTCTTGCTTTTCTCCCTTTTTCTGCAGCCTCGGTCTCAGCCTGAATGTGATTGATGAGACGACGATGAAGCTTTGCTGGAGCGGAAATCAGACATTTAAATTCATTTGGAACCTCACCAATCCAAATTCGATCAAAGAAATATCGAACATCAGCACAAATATCTTTATGAGCAGTTAAAATTGAAAGATCTGTATAGAGTCTGGCGGTTGTTGCGTTGTAGTTACCTGTCGACAGGTGTGCATATCGCTGAGTGTTGTGGTCTTTAACTCGTGTCACTAGAGCCACTTTCCCGTGTAACTTAAGCTTACCAAAACCAAATGCAACCTCTACACCTGCTTTTTTGAGCTCGTCAGCCAATCGGAGGTTATTGAGTTCGTCAAAGCGAGCTCGGAGTTCAATCACGACTCGAATTTTTTTACGATTTGCCGCACTTTTTAATAACTCGATAACAGGAGAGAGTGTGTCCATTCGGTAGACTGTCTGCTCAATTTGAGTGACATAGGGGTCTTCGCAAGCAGCTCGAATCCAAGAAACAAAGGCATCAAACGAATCATAAGGGTGGTGGAGAAGTAAATCTTCCTCATCTAGTTTATCAAAAATCTGATGATAATTTCGAAATGGTTTCGGCACGCCTGATCGGAGGGGTTGGTAGCAAAGTTGAGGTTGGATCGTATGACGTTCTGAAAGATGACTGCGAATATTGATAACTCCCTGCAATTGCAATGTGGTCGGTGCTTCAATCGCTTGTGCAGGGACGAGCTTGAGAGACTTAATCATTTGGCTGAGCAGATTTTCAGGGATATTTTTAGAATATTGAAGTCTGACCGGTCGCCCCTTTTCTCGGGATCCTAAGCTGTTTCGAATGACATCTGGAATCGACTCGGTGTCTTCTTCTTCTAAGTCAACTTTAAAGTCTCCATCTCGAGTGAGTCGAACCATGATCGGAGTATTCTGGAGTTGGAAAGCGGGACCTAGAAAATGGGATAGTAGCTCATCTAGGAAATAGCAATAAAGGTGAGTATTTTCCTGATTCCAGCGACAAAAGATGGCCGGAAATGATTTGGAAATTCTGAACCAGAGATTTTTTTCGTAAAGCGCTCCAAGTTGAAGATTATCTAGTTTTTCAAGTTGTGAAGGTAGGAAGTATTCGGGTGGAGTGAGTCGAGGAAATATTTCATCTTCAAAAACCTGTTTTCCGATGGCGAATTCCATTGAGTGAGGACTGAGTACTGGACTTAAATGAATTTGAAGTGGTTCCAATTGGGAAATGAGAGATTTAAGAATACGTGCTTGCTTTAATGTGAATTGATGAACAGTTTCTAAAATTTCATTTCTGATTTGCAGGAGTCGAGAAATATGCCTGGTATCCATTCGATTTGAAGTCTGAATGGATCGGACTAGCGAAGAATATCGAATCATAAAAAATTCGTCTAAATTAGTCGAAGAAATCGCTAAAAACTTAAGCCTTTCCAAGAGTGGGTTCGTCTCTAGCTGTGCTTCTGCTAAAACTCGTTCGTTAAATTGCAACCAACTAATGTCACGATGAATAAATGGAAGGTTTGGATTTGTAGATAAAACAGTAAGGGCCGGTAAAGAAGAAGTCGGGACCATGTGGGTCGAGAGACTCTCCTAAGTTAAGACGTGATGCAATAGCGATTTTAACTTCTTACTCTTTACCGAGCTGCACTAGAGAGTGTGCCTGAGTATCTTCCTGGGTTGTGCTTTTTTAAAATGCGAGTTGTTTTAAGTTTTGCTTTCTGAGAAGTGCTACTTTCTGCTTGTAAAGCCAAATCAAATACTTCCTCAATGTGACTTACGTAATGGATAGTCAATCCTTTGAGTGCATAGGCTGGTACTTCCACCATGTCTTTTTCGTTGAGTTTAGGAAGTAAGATCGTATTGATTCCAGCTCTTCGTGCCGCTAGAATTTTTTCTTTAATCCCGCCCACAGGAAGGACTTTTCCAATGAGTGAAAGCTCTCCGGTCATAGCAAGCTTATGTTTAGAGCGTCGTCCCGATAAGAGTGAGTAGAGCGCTGTTGCCATGGTGACCCCTGCAGAAGGTCCATCCTTAGGAATCGCACCTGCAGGAATATGAAGGTGAAAATCATGCTCCTTAAAAAATCTGCGATCGTAATCTTGAGTAGTTCCTATTTTTTTCTTTACATAGCTCCATGCAATAGCCGCACTCTCAGTCATGACCTCTCCCATTTGGCCAGTCAATTTAAGGTTGCCTGAGCCGGGGATGTCGGCAGCTTCAATAAAAAGGATGTCTCCACCCATGGCCGTCCATGCAAGTCCAACCACAATGCCGGGAGAAACAATTCGTTCAGCAATTTCATTATAAAAGCGTTTAGGGCCTAGCCATGTAGTCAAATCCTCTTCCTTGACTAAAATAAGCGAGGGTCTAATGGCTCCTTTAGAGCGGAATTTCTCCGCATTTTTAAGTTCACTCACAATCTGTGCCGCAGCTTTGCGAGCAATTCGACTAATTAATTTTTGAAGAGACCTTAAGCCGGGTTCCCGAGCGTAGTCAGTCATCATTTTTCTTAAGGCTGTTTTTTCAATTTTAACTTGGCTTGATGATAACCCGTTAGCCTCCAGTTCTTTTGGGATCACATATCGAATGGCTATATCTTCTTTTTCTTCAAGGGTGTAACCGGGAAGCTCAATGACTTCCATTCGATCCAAGAGTGGGCTTGGGATTGAAGATGTCGTATTTGCAGTTGTTATGAATAAAACTTTTGAAAGATCAAAAGGCACATCTACATAATGATCTAGAAAGGCATAATTTTGTTCAGGATCAAGGACTTCTAAAAGAGCACTTGCTGGATCACCTTGATAGCTTTGACCGAGCTTATCAATCTCGTCTAACATGAGAACAGCATTTTTAGTTCCTGCGCGCTTCAGTCCCTGAATGACTTTTCCAGGCATCGCGCCCACGTAAGTACGTCGATGACCTTTGATTTCTGCTTCGTCTCTCATGCCCCCTAATGAAAATCTAAAAAAACTTCGACCCAAAGTCTTTGCAATAGATTTTCCAATAGAAGTTTTACCGACGCCGGGAGGTCCCACTAAGCAGATGATAGATCCCTTTGTATCCGCTTTTAGCTTTCTGACTGCAAGAAATTCAATAATTCTTTCTTTTACTTTTTCTAAACCGTAATGTTCTAGGTCTAAAATTTCTTGTGCATTGTCGAGGTCTAAGGAGTCTTGAGACTCTTTGCTCCAAGGGAGAGAGCAGATCGTTTCTAGATAATTTCTAGATACATTAAATTCTGGAGAATTTTCAGATAATGACTCAAATTTTTCGAGTTCTTCAAGAGCTATCTTTTTTGCATCTTCTGGCATTCCTGCCGCTTCAATTCTTTCTCGAAAAGTGCGGAACGATTTATCTTTGCCATCAGCTTCGCTACCTAGCTCTCGCTTAATTGTTTTGAGTTGCTCTTTTAGAAAAAATTCGCGTTGAAGTTTACTGAGCTTTGTATTGACGTCTTCGTTAATTTTCTTTTGTAAATCCGCTACATCTTGTTCACGTCGGAGATGAACTAAGAGTTTTTCAAATCGGGATTTAACCGCCAAAGTCTCCAAATAATCTTGCGCATCCGCTTTTGGAAGGGTCAGGGCGAATGCTACAAGGTCGGCAATGGTTCCTGGACCGGGCGCATTAATCATAGCTAATCGCATTTCTTCCGTAAAAAATGGATTGGCTTCAGAAAGTTTTTTAACGTGACTGATTACGGAGCGAGTCAGTGCATCCATCTCTGTGGATTTTTCAGAAATATCGTCTAAATACTCCGTTTCGACGACAATATACGGTTGCTCTGAAAGAATTTTTCGGTTTCTAAATCTTTTCATGCTGTGAACCAGTAAGTTGACAGCTCCGTCAGGCATTTTGAGCCGTTTTACTATTTTTACAGCGACGCCAAAATCATATAAGTTTTCAGGTTTTGCGTCCTCTTTTGCTTCTCCTTCTCGGGTGAGGACGAGGCCAATCATTCTTTGTCGATTAATGGCTTCCTCAATCATCGAAACATATCGAGGATGTGTCACTAAAATAGGTGTCAGTAACGTAGGAAAAGGGATCGGACTATTAATAGGTAAGATAAAGAGATTAGGTGGCAATATCTGATCTTGAACAACTAAATTACTGGATTTAGTAGGCGGCTGTACCTCGGCATCTGATGAGCCCACTTCAGTTTTTTTAAGATCACTGTCATTGTTATTATTATCAGTTGTCTCTGCCATATGATTTGCCCCAGACCTTACTCTTTAAATTAGATAAATCTATATTTAAAAATAATGGGTACTTTCCTCGCTTTGGCAAGCCGGAGAGCAGGGAATTCTCGCAGATTTACAATGTATTTAGTTTATAATGCTGGAGCAGATAAGATTGCTAATTTAATTTTATCAAGAAGCTCGTTGGGGCGAGATGGATCTTGATTGCTGACTTGTGTGAAACCAGCGGAAGTTCCATCAGAGTTAAGCCGTTCCACTTCTTCCTCAGTCTTTACAGTAACGGTAGGTCCACCTAAGCCATTTTTTGAAACCACAAAATACTTATATCTAGTTTGTAGATAAATTTTACGAGGTGAGCCATTGACCGTGTATTCTTGGTATTTATCGCGAGATTGGGTGTAGATCCAATCCGTTTCAAGGCTTCTTTCTGTGAGGCTCTTCATTTCAAGTGAACTCACCTCGCTGGGATTACGGTCGGTAATTTTGTAGTTTCGCAGGGCCTCTTCAATGCCCTTCCATACCTCTGAAAAACTATATTCATAAGTGCGTTGATGATTGAGTTGGCCGTAGTTTTGTTGCTTTACTGGGGGAGTACTTGAGCACCCAGGAAAGAGATTCAGAGCTAAGATGAATAACACAAGAATAGCGATTTTATTGAATTGCATGGCCACCTCGATAATTGGGTCTTAATGTTTCTTGCGTTGAATGTCTATAATGACTCGCAATGGATTTGTAAGTTCAAACACTTCGATAGGAGACTCTGACTTAAGCATAAAAGCGAATGTCCAAGACTCATCTTCTAAGCGCGGTAAAAGAATCATTTTTTGTACAACTGCACTTTTTTTGAAGGCATGAATGACCTTTTGAGGGTCAAATGCCAGTTTCGGTCGACCCCATAAAGTCATATCAACTCGTTTTTGTAAGGGGTGCACAGCCAATTGATAGTAGGGAGGGCGCTGGATTGCTACTGATTCATGATTTTGATTTCCCTCAAGATCCAGAACAATTCGCTCAAAATCTGAATTTGCGGCATGACGAATATCTTTAACTGTCACGTCATTAATGGCGTGGTCTCCTCCCGTAATGAGACCCTCTTTGATATAAAATTTGGTTTTTTTAGCTTCGGCTACAAATACTTTTTCAGGTCGAATATCTGCACCGGCATTTGAAGTGAGTAAATTTGAAATGAGTAAAATGATTAAATAAGGAAGCAGCCTGAGCATCCCTTTTCTTTTTCTTCGTGTCCTGATTCGTGTCCTGATTCGTGTCCACATTATTTAAGGGTAACTGTATGTGAGTTACCGTGCAAGCGAATCGCAGCTCGTCCAGCAAATCCCATCAAGAGCCACGGTAATAGCCACCCGATCCTATTGCTTGTACTTGAGCTTGAATTTTGATGTGCTTCATTGGGTGGTTTGTATTGCACCGCGCCACACGATCCCATCCCTTTGGATTCAGGTTGATTGGGGGAGTGAATGGGCATCCCTGATGGACTAGAGTAGGGTTCAAATATTTCAGGCGTGCGACAGCGGCCATTGGTGGGGATCAGAGCGCTGAGAGTAGGTTTTTCTTCATTGATTGACCCCGTCAATAATAGAAAAGGAAGACTATCTAAAGATACAGGTCCGCCTGGGTAATTGTTTGCTTGAAGACGAGTGAAACTGACTTTTAGCAAATAATCACCATAGGGCAATTCCTCAGCCGTGATGGCTGAGTCATAGTTGATATAACCTGAGTCTCCTCTATAAATCGGATCAAAAACTTCTGTATCAACAGAACTCCCATTGGGAGTGAGTAAAGATAGGGAGGGGTGAAGAGGGGAGTAAAGGCTGTAGCTCATTGCATGAATTTCAACGTGACCTGATATTCCAGGTAAACGATAGTAATTTGTATTCGTTTTGCTGATTCGATCTAGAGTGCCAAAGCTATTTGTGTTCGTGTTGATTGTGTGAGCGACGGGTATCGGTACCGTGTTCGTTGAAAATGTGGTTTCTTCAGGGGTTGGATTATTATTGCAGTGCACAATTAAATTTGGCGCAATAGACATGTGGGATGCGGTCACGGATGTATTAAATAATGTAAAACTGTCATTTTCAGTTAAAAATCCCCTCATGAATGGACTGTTGTTAGAGCAGATAGATGAATTTGATTTAGAATAATAAATAGGGAGTGCTTGGGGGCCTGCGTAAAAGGGTTCAGCCATCAGAAAATAGTGACCGGTCTCTAAAGCATGAATGGAATAGTGCCCTGAGGGGTCTGTAAGTGCAGTGGCTAGAACTGTGCCTCTTCGTTGTGAAATCGCTACTACATGGGCTCCAAAAATGGGAGTTCCTGTTTCTGATAGGACAGTGCCACTTAAATCTCCTCGAAGAGTCGCATCAGAGGTAGGATAGAGTGCATGGATGGCGATCATCTCATCGCATCCTAAATGAGCTTGTTCGGGAGATTCCGTAAAAAGCATCGTTGATTGAAGTCCCCCACTATGCGATAAGCCGAGCGCATGTCCTAATTCGTGAGTAATTACATTTTGAATATAAACATCGCTTTTGCCGTCAGCCTGGGTAGAGGAGGTAGAGGATACAGATCCAAATCCAGAGGTATCAGTCGGATTATTGGTGAAGTGAAAGTCAGTGTCGTTCAGTGCGATATCTGTTTCAAAGATCTCACCATTTTCCGTGTTGTACCAAACTTGAGTCATTCCCAATACATTGTTAGGAAGTTCAAGAGGAGTGGTTGATTGGGATACGAAGTAAATGCTGGAGACGCCATTGAAGGTACTATTTGCGGGAAAACTTTGGGGATCAGTGCCCTGCCAATAATCAAAGTTGACAGCATTTGAAGAAGCAAACTTCCAGCGCTGCAAACTTTTTACAACGGCGTTAAATACGTCTGTAGGCATTAATCCAGATTGATTGGATGGATTACCGACTAAGTTGAGTTTAACAGGCTTCTTCCATCGAACAGGAATTCCATTTGCACTGAGAGTAGGAACATAGGCCCAAGCCTGAGATTTAATACAAATACTTAAACAAATACTTAAAATGAGGATGAATGCGGAGAGTGAAAACCAAAAATACTGTCCCATTCTTGAGACTTCCTCCGGTAAAAACTTGGATTCTTATTCTGTTACTTCTTGCGGCGTTCGATCCTGAGTAATTGAGCGATTATGCCAAGGATTCCTAATGCTCCTATTCCTAATCCAAAGTAGAAAATTAAACTTTTGGAAGGAGAGGATTCCTCTCCGTCTGAACTTTGCAAGTGCGGTGCCGGTACTGCGTTTGTTTGGGATTGTGGGGGGGCTTGAACAGGGACATTTTTTTCATGATTCGGAAGAAGCGTAAGGGGGAGGGGCGACGATTCGCTTTTGCGTTTTGCCTCAATGGATTGTGTTTGAATGAGATGTCGAAGTGCTTCTAATGTCCATTGAGTAGGAGATGTGGGTTGCCAAAGTCCAGGCCCTGATAGGTATTCGACTCCATTCGAATCTGTTAGGACACCGTATTTTCCCATCATCATGCCTTGGACGTCATAGACTCCATCCGAATTTTTATTTTTTAGAAGTGCGACAACGTCTTCTCCTCGTTGAAATTGAGCCACACCTGAAATTTGTAACCCTACTCCATCTTTCTCGCCACCCAGTTCTCGGATCATGATTGAGGAGCCACTGGCATTTCCTTTAAAAGTCTCGATGAGTTGAAGTTCGACGTAGGTGTAAATCCGCTTAATTCCTTCCTGGTCATTACCCCAATCCGCATAGCTCATTCCTACTTTACCGCGAGCAATGACAGAAGCTTCCTGGACTTTTTCTGAGAAAGGTTGGGGATAAAAACTAGAAGCTTGAATTAAGCTGCAGAGTGTAGAGATAGAAATCATGCTGATTGTGATTAAGAATTTGAGTTTACCCAGATTCATGCCCTCCCAGATTCATGGCCTTGAATGATGAGTTTAGCTTCATATTTTATTTTTTTCGAGTTTTTGCTGCTGATCGGGCTAGAGAGTACTTGATTCTATTAGTCAGGTAGTAGTCGTAAGTGGAAGCAGAGCATTTTGCTGCTCTTAAGCTCTTGCACTTGCTTATAGAGAATGATAACTGATTCCCCTCGTGGATCGCTAGCTCAGTTGGTAGAGCAGCTGACTCTTAATCAGCGGGTCGTTGGTTCGATCCCAACGCGATCCACCAAGAATTTCAAAGGGTTATCGGTTTTACCGGTAGCCCTTTTTTAGTTTTAGGGACCAATTAAGCAGATTAGCAGGGATAAATTTGCAATCTGTAGCTGGCAATTGATGATTGAATGAAGATAAAAGGTCAAGGGAGGATAAGAATGCCAACGATCTATCGTGAAGCCGGTTTTCGGTTTCATTTCTATGCAAACGAAGGGAAGGAGCCTCCGCATATTCACGTAATCGGAAGAAGTGGAGAAATGAAAATTTGGATCCCTTCTTTCGGAGTTGAGTTTGCATACAATCTCTCGCCTCGAGATTAGAGACAGGTTTTGGAAATTGTTAAAAACAAAGTTAAATTATTCATGGAGAAGTGGAATGAATTTGCCTCTCAGAAAAACTAAAGATTACCCAGCTATCATGAGTGTACGAGCTGAAATGGATAAGATTATTGCAGTGATGAGTGATGGTCGGGAAGTTTCTATCCCAATTGCTTGGTTTCCAAAGCTGATGAACGCAACTGATAAACAGCGGGCAAAAATGGAAATTTCTCCCGGCGGTTATGGAATCTATTGGCCGGAGATTGACGAAGATATCAGTGTTAAAGCATTCGTTGATGGAATTTAAGCCCATCTACCTCGGATGGCGAATACCCAGAGAGAGTGAGACGCAAGTGAGAGCTGTATTTTTAAGTTTACATTGTGCGCCTGTCACGAAGGATGAATTGCGAAAATCCATAAAAAATTCAAATACTCATCCAAGCAAAATGACGATATGAGCCCACTCACCATACAGTCATTAATAAAGGCGATGTCATCATGATGACTTAGCTTGAGTTCATCCTTCGTGGCAGGCGCACAATCTCTTTTTATTGCTAGTCTTGTATTCTGACTTGAAGTGCAACTGTGATACTTTCTAAATATGGATTGACAAATATGGAAAGTATGAAATAGTTAGAATATGTCCGAGGATTGTCGCGAGTATAAGCTAGCCCTCATATTCAACAAACGAAATTTTACCCGATTAATTATTGATCCTCACTACCAAAAAAATCATCCAGATATGACGGATCAACTGATTTTAGAACTCATCAAGCTACTGGATCAAAATGAATCTGAACCAGAGAGTGAACAAGGAGAGTTTAAGTATTTTGCCGAAACTGTGGTTAGGCAAAAAAAGTGCTACCGGGTGGTTCTCACTTATTGTGAAGAAAAATTTTTAGGTGTGGTGAGCGCCTTTCGGGTAAAGGAGAAAAAATGACGACAAAATGGCCAAAACGCGAAGAGATCGCGAAGGTTTTAAAAAAACTGGATGAGAATCCAGATCTTTACAGTAGGGCAGTACCAAAAGACGCCCCGGTAGTTGATCTGATGAAACGCGATATCTGTGCTTCGTTCATTGTTTACAAACGTGAACATGATTTTACCCAGCGTGAACTTGCTCAAAAGCTTGAGATTGGTGAGGCTTTGATCAGTAAGCTCCTGCGTTATCATTTTGATGAGTTCACTCTTGATCGGCTCATTCGCTATGCGGAGATTCTAGGTATCAAATTTGAATTTAAACGAGTGGCCTAGCCTTTTTCTCATATTTTTGGGTGATAGCTTTTATTCCTTTTACAGTCAATATTGAGGATTCATGATGAAGAATGGGGTTCATGGTCGCAGCTTGGGAGTGATTTTTGGATTTGTTTTTCTGGCAATCTCTGATCTGGCGTGGGCAAATCGGATTGCTTTGGTTTATACGGGGCCGGGAGTTGATGACAAAATTGGGCAAAATACGATACAGGCAATCCAAAATGCAGATGCCCATTCTGATATCAAAGTTTTCACAACCCCCACTGAATTGGTGAACTTTCTTTCTCTAAATACTGAAACTGCGAAGAATTATGCTCTGGTGATTCCTGGCGGCAATGCTGCGAAAATGGCGAAAGCTTTGACAGAGGTCAGGTTGAGTAAAACTGATGAACCTGGAATTCAGGCGATTGACCAGTTTATTCGCCAGGGTGGAAACTATTTAGGCATTTGCGCAGGCTCAAATCTCGCAAGTAAAAGAATCTACCTTGAGGATTCACCAGACTTCGTGAATCCAAATTGGAATATGGCTGGATTAGTCAAAGTGAACGCGTACTGGCCTTCTCATGGATTGAAAGTAGGGGAGGAAGCCAAAGGACAATGGGTAGAACTGGAAACGCCTGACAAAAAGAAATTTAAGTCCTTTTGGCATATGGGAAGCTTTCTCGTGGATGCAGATGATCCACAGGGCTTGAAAAATCCAAACATTCAAGTATTAGCCCGATATACTCACGCCAAACAAAAAGAGGCTATTGGTGCAGTTTCTTCGAGCCATGGCGAGGGAAAGGTGATTGCTTGTGCTTTTCATCCTGAGGCGACCCCGGCATTTGCAAAACAGCGATTTAATTCTGATGGTCCTGGTGACACAAAGTTCCAGTATACTCACACCGATTTTTGGAAGGAGCTTTTGGTCCGTTCAGGACTTTTAGCCTCAGTTGAAAAGGGAGCTGAATCAGTTAAAGCGAGAGCTGAAAAAGAGTGCGTTACTAAAACACCCAGCGCTTCATTTCCAACTATTATAAATCTGAATGAGAATATTGAAAAAGTAACTGAGCCTCTATTTAAAAATTTTCAAAAATAGAAGAAAAAGTCCGGCAGATAATGTCATTACTGTAGGTAACGTCAATATCCACGCCAAAATAATATTTTTAATAGTCTTATACTGTATGCCTGTCCGCCCCGCAACCATCGTTCCCGCAATTCCAGATGAAATCACATGAGTGGTGCTCACGGGGAGTCCAGCAAAGGAGGATATTCCAATGGTACCCATAGCAACAAGTCCCGCCGAAGCCCCTTGTGCATAGGTCATGTGACTTTTTCCAATGCGTTCCCCTACTGTTGTTACAACGCGTCTCCAGCCTATGAGTGTTCCCATACCGAGTGAAAATGCTACGAGCAAGATCACCCAAAGAGGAGCATAATCAGTCAAGCTATTGAGCTGAGCACGTTCCTTTTGAATGGTCGCCCATTTTGACTGGGCAATGAGACCTTTTTGGGCTTGTTCCAGGTTACTGATTTTTTGATCCACTGTTAGAATGATTGATCTTAATTCGATTCGATCATTCACGTTAAGAAGATTGAGCTGAGGTTTGCTCACTAAGGTATTTGCAATGGATTCAACACCTTTGAGAATGTCTGCAATCTTTAAATTCGTAGGTTGAGAGGAAAGTGGGGTGCTGGCAGCTGCATTAGGTTCAAAAAGAACCGTATCTGGGTTTTGGGTTTTTTCTCTAAAGCTTTCTAATGCAAGAATTTCGGTAATATGATGAGAGGCTTCTACTGTGCGCTGTAATTCTTTAGGGCTGAGTGTTCCCCGTAAAGCAAATTGTTCTGGCAGGACAGTCATGAGGATGAGCATAATGAGCGCTACACCTTTTTGACCATCATTTGAGCCATGAGCCAGACTGATGCCGACGCTTGATAAAATAAGGGTGGTTCGAACTTTCCACAAAGGTGGGGTTTCGCCTGAGGGTGCGTTATGAACACTCGTATTTTTAAAAACCCGTTTGGCGAGTAGTAAGAGAATACCAGAAAAAGTAAAGCCAATGACTGGAGAGATTAAAAGAGCGATACCAATTTCGCCAGCTTTTACCCAATTGATGCCGTGGGAGAGGGGCATTCCAGTTGAGTAAGCGTTAGCAATTCCAATTCCAAGGATTGCTCCAATCAGCGCATGTGAGCTAGAGGCAGGCAAAGATAAAAGCCAAATGGTTAAATTCCATAAAATGGCTGCACTTAAAAATGCGAAAATCATCGCAAAACTTACACCCATTTGAGTAGAGATGAGGAGTTCGTTCGGCAGTAATTTAATGATTCCCATTGCTACCGTTGTACCGCCTAATAACGTGCCTAAAAAATTACATATTCCTGCTAGGGTTACGGCAATCCAAGGCTTCAAGGATCGCGTATAAATGACAGTGGCAATCGCATTTGCAGCGTCATGGAAGCCATTAATAAACTCGAATCCACACGCAAGTAAGAGTGCAAATATAAAGAGGAATAGATAACCTGATTGGGATACCGCGTGGAGGCCGCTCGTCGCAATATGGAACTCATTTAAAACTGATGAAATGAACTGCACGATGCCCTCAATTTTAGTATCTAAATAGCCTGATTGCGCTTAAGTAGCGTAGGTGCATCGAAAAATCAACTAAGGAACTCATAACCGTATTCTAGTTGTACTTAAAAACGGACTTATTTTAGAAAGTCAATAAAATTCCTTATCAAAAGCTAGTATGGCACGTCTCATGCTTTATTTAATTGTTAAGATGTCTATTGAATCTCTGAAAAAAATTATTTGGGCAATGGATCCATTTGAACCGAATCAAGAGGTTTATGGATTGATCGCGCAGTGTCTTCAGGATTTTGTCAGTCGGACTGAAACTGCCATAGAACCTGTTTATGTCTTGAGTGAGTCAGGATTCATTGATGAGGGAGAAGAAGACTTAAAGAGAGTGTCTAGTTATCAAGCAGCCGCAAAAAGAGTGATTCAAGAAATTTTGAATCGAGTTCAAGTAAAAGGAATAAAGCAGCCAAGAGTCCTAGTTCATAAGGCCGATCGACATAATACAAATTCTGAGATTCTTTCTGAATATGCTCGCTCCGTGAGTGCCGATATCATTTGGGTCAATCCTCATGGAAGAGCGGGAGTAAAACGGCTATTGTTTGGCAGTTTTACAGAAGATCTTCTTGCAAAGTCAAAAGTACCGGTAATGGTTATTCCTCCGATGATGAAACAGATGCATTCATTAAATCAAATCATTTTTCCAAGTAATCTGGCCTGTGAATCTCGTTTCTTATTTCGGAAAGTGGTTAAAGTTGCAAAAAAACTCACAGCACGATTGACCCTTTTCCATTCAGTTTTGCATCCAATTGACTCCCTGATTCAGTCTGGTGTGTATTTATTGGGAGGTGGAACGTGGGTGTCTTCCCATTCGTATCTGGGCAAAGACATAGATCAACAGTCTAAATGCGCAGAGGTCTGGGCTCGTTGGGCCACTCGCCAGGGGGTACCCACTGATTATGTGATTGAGTCTGCAGGAGGGCCAATATCAGCTTCATTATCCGCGCTTGCCAAGAGAAAAGCTGCAGGTTTAATTATAATGGAAGGTCATTCAAGTTCGATCGAATCCATGTTGATTGGAAGTATCACTCGTGAAGTGATTCGAAATGCAGATTGCCCTGTTTGGGTGATTCGAACGTCCATGCTGCGGGAAAAAATGCCTCATTTAGGGAAAATAGGAAAAACAGCTTAATCCGCATAAAATCTGAGTTAAAATTTGTGAACCCTGAGTGGGCTTGGTATAGATTTAGGCATGAGTTCTTCAATAACAAAAAAAAAGGTTTTATTGACAGGGGCAAACGGAGTATTAGGGTTCTCTGTTGCCGAGAAGTTTCTACAAACTGGATTGGATGTGACGGGAGTCTTTCATAAATCCCTGGATCCGGTTCATCAAAAATGGAGTTCAATTCATTGGGCCCAAGTTGATTTGACTGATTCTCAAGCGGTGAGTGCTGCTTTTTCTAATCAATCATTTGATATATGGGTTCATTGTGCGGGTGGATTTCGATTTTCTACAGTAGAGCAAATTCGAGATGACGATCTGGATTTTTTAATCAACACAAATTTGAAATCAGCGTTCTTTTTAGCGAGGGAACTCATCCCTGGAATGAAAAAAAGAAATTTTGGACGTATTGTATTTATAAGCTCGCGCGCGACTTTTCAACCGGGTCAAGGGATGGCCGCTTATGCTGCCTCCAAAGCGGGACTCAATATGCTGACCTCTGCTTTAGCTGAGGAAACTAAGGCTTTTGATATTACAGTGAATGCGGTTTTACCTACGGTGATTGATACCCCTTCGAATCGAAGAGAGATGCCCCAAGCAAATTTCTCAGATTGGGTTCAGCCAGGACAGCTCGCAGATATTATTTTTTCATTGACCTCGTCTTTAGGAAAGCCCATTCATGGAGCTTTAATTCCGGTTGCAGGTCGACTTTAGTACTAGATTGGGGGAGTCTTTGAAAATCCGATTAACAGAGATCCAAAAAGCAAAAAGAGAGCTAGAAAAATATTTACATCCATCTCCTCTGCTTTTTAATTCTTGGATTTCAGAAGCCATGGGATGCGAAGTTTATTTAAAATTAGAAAATATGCAGCCAATCGGATCTTTTAAAATTCGTGGCGCTACATATAAAATATCAAGACTTTCTTCTATTCAAAAAAGGAAGGGAGTCATTGCTGCGAGTGCAGGTAATCATGCTCAAGGTGTGGCTTGGGGTGCTCGTCAGTTAGGGGTGAATGCTTTAATTGTGATGCCCACCTGTGCGCCAATTGTTAAGCTTCAGAATACCAAAGCTCTGGGTGCAGAAGTTGTTTTGCGTGGAGGTAATTATGATGAGTCTTATGATCATGCCAGAAAAATTGCTGAAAAAACGAAACGAGTTTTTGTACATGCTTTTGAAGATGAACTGGTAGTAGCAGGGCAAGGCACGGTTGGTTTGGAAATCCTTGAACAGCTCCCTGATGTTGATTTTGTTCTGAGCTCAGTAGGGGGCGGTGGACTCATCGCTGGAGTATCTACAGTTTTTAAGGCACTTAAGCCCCAAGCGCAGGTGATAGGCTGTCAAGCGCTGGGTGCGCCATCTATGATTCAATCGATTCAAAATGGGAAAGCAGTGACCTTAGAGTCATCCAACACATTCGCAGACGGAATAGCAGTGATGCATGCAAGTGAAAAAATGCGAAAAATTCTTGCGTTAACTGTGGATGATTGGGTTGAGGTAGATGAAGATGCTATTGCTGCATCGGTATTAATGCTGATGGAAAAAGCTAAAGTCATTGCAGAAGGAGCAGGCGCTGTTCCACTTGCAGCATTGGAATCTTTGAAAGAGAGAATTCAAGGTAAAAAAGTAGTTCTCATCGTGAGCGGTGGAAATATTGATGTGAACTTGCTAGCTCGAATTATTGACTTAGGTCTAATCCGAGCAGGTCGACGTCTTCGAGTCAATGTATTACTTGCAGATCGACCTGGCTCACTTGCAGGTTTAACTCAACTGATTGCAAAGCAGGGCGCAAATATATTGCAAGCTATTCATGATCGCAGTGAGCCATTTACAAAAATGAATCAAACGGATGTTGCTTTAACGCTTGAGACGCGAGGTCCAGAACATAGTGCTGCTGTGATTAAAGCATTGAAAGAAAAGGTGCTCCGTTTAGAGCGTGTGCATTAAACAATTCGGACTATAAAAAAAACCTAATTAAGGCTACATAGCCCTTATGGGTTGTGGGGCAATTCGATTGATCAGTGTCTGTATTTTAACTTTTGGCACCATGGCATGCACTGCTGAACAGGAGTCTACTCAGCCATCGGTAAATGCTTCTGGTATGTGTGCTCCCGCCTCACTCAGTGTGGTGGGCGGGGCTACTGGATCGGCAAGGGTATTTATGCCTGATCCTTTGTCTAGCTCAGGGGATATTTATTTATCTCCTACGACAGCTAGCCTGGATAGCTACACAAAACCTGTCATTCTTTCTCATTTAAGTGGTGAAGGAGTATTGAAAGGAACTTATATTGAAGCTGTGAATGGGCGACAATGTAACGATGGATTTGGAGCTTTTAGTCCAGGAAATCATTTTTCATATCCGCACGGCAGTACGCATTTTCAAGAAGCAATGGTTTACTATTTTGGAGATATATATCAATCTTATTTAGATAGTATTGGATATTTACAAACCAAATCTCCAGTCACTATCATGGCTCATTGCGAGATGGCGGATGAAAATGCTTTTTACGTGAGAATACTGAATGCGGGTGGAAAAAATACGGAACTTGTTTGTCTTGGGGACTCAGTGAAGACTCCAGGCGCGTCTTATTCCGACGATGCAGTGGTTACGGTCCATGAATTAGAACATGCTACTACGATAGATAGTTACTCAATGACTCAAACTCTGAATCAGTTTTGGTATGATGAGGCAGGTTCTTTGAATGAAGCTATTTCTGATTTTATGGGGTTAATTTTTACGGACAATATGATAACTCCTAGTTTGAACCTTGACCCTCGAACTTTCAGTCGTTGGGCTTTAGGGACGTTTGATCCTAAAGGAAGTCATGTGCGAGGCGCTCATCGATGTCCGGTATATGACTCAAATTTTCCAAAGTGTGATCACTATCCCTCATTTTCATTTGAAAATACTCCAAGTGAAAAATTAAGTACCATTAGTTATGCCTATCCTGATGGGTTAGGATGGCCTTATTCTGCAAGTCAAAAAGGTCAGTATTCCGCGCGCGATGCTTATTTGGAATATCCTTCTCAGGAAGAAATACATAATGCAGGTGTACTTATGCTTGGGGCACTTTGGGATGTTTACTCGGCACTGAAGGCTAATCATTCAGACGATGATACATTTACAAACAAAGTCATGTCTCAGCTTATTTTGGAATCTATACGGCACCTTCCGGCCGCAAATTCTAAGACAAATCATTCTCCAGTGACATTTTTAGGGTTTGCCTCTAATTTACTCACTTATTCTGGACAGGTCCTTGAATTAAATCTGTCTGACGCTCATTCGAATGACACTATTTTGAATGATACTCTGTTGATTCAGCAAAAGCTTCATGAGCGGGGTCTGTATGACGGACCTACGATAACCAATGATGATTGGATGGAGATAGGGTCGGGAACAAATATTTTTATTTCTGAGAGTGTGACTCCTGGTGTCTATGTGGAAGATAATCCAGAGTTACTTCAAAAATGGCTTTTGAAGATGGATGTGGATTCATCTAGTATTCCTATAGAATTGTCGACAGAGCCAAATTCACGATTAGATCCGGGTGAGATCGCTGCAGTCTGGTTTGACATTCAAAATATTTCTGATGTCACTGCAGGTGGTGTTCTACTGACTGTGACTTCACTTGATCCGGATGTGACCCTTCTAGATGGCATAATCAATATTGGATACATGTCACGGCCTGGGGGCAATCAGACTCAGATTATGTATGGTAAAATCAATGGTACCTCTATTGTGTCAGAGTTAAATCCAGATAATGGAGGAAATCATGTTCCAGTCGGGAATAGTTATTTTAAAACAAATCCTTACTTTAATCATAACTGGCGCACTGCTATTTGGGTGAAAGTAAATCCCTATGCCAAACACGGAAAACCGGTGAGTTTTCGAGTTGAGGCTACGCCTGCTAATGGAGTGACTTCAATTAAAGATTTTTCTGTAATGATTCATTAAGGTTTTTTCGATATGGGGCAATTGAAAAAAGTAACTAGAGTAATTTTTATATTAATTATATTTATTAATTTATTAATATTTAAATTTTATCAAGCAAACGTGCTTCCGGTTGTAACCCAACCTCTTTCCGTACCTACTCCTATAGGAAACACTTTGAAAACTGTGCCCATGAATGTAACGAAAAAACCGCCATCAGAATTTCCAAATTGGAATGCCTTTAAAGCAAAGTTTGGATCTGATCTTCAATCTGAGTTTACCCCTGATGGGAAATTGATCGCTATTCATGGGACTATTGGAAGTGGACAGTTTGCCAATTCGGATTTTCGGCCTAATGATCCTGAGAAAGTGATTATGAGAGCACGGGAAGTGATTCATGAGGGACGTCCTCTCTTGGGCGTGCGTTCAAATTGGCCTTTGGATCAAGGGGTTGCAAAGGAAGGGTCTATTTCAGCGCAAGTATTTTTTAATGAGACTTATGACGGAATCCCTTTGGCACCAGTAGGAAGTGTTAAAGTGGATTTAGGTTCAAAAGGAGAACTGATTGCGCTTTACTCAGATTATACGTCTGACGTTCATATTCGAAATAAGACTGTCTTAAGTCAAGCACAGGCACAGCTGAAAGCATTCTCTTCAAAAGACAGTGGAAGCAAGGTCATTTGGGTGATGGGGCAAGATGCTTACTATGCTTATCGCTTTATGGTACAGGGACACCAAATTATAATTGATGCGCAAACTGGCCAAGTACTCTCTCGTCGAGATCAACGACAGTTTTAGCGACCTGAGTTCATCGATCTAATCAGTTATTGGATGCGCAATGTGGGCATATAGCGTGCAATCCATTTCTTGCTTATGTTGAGCCAGTTTTTTGCGAACCCAGGCTTTATGCCGCACGTTCATTGCTACCTAAGTAAACAAAGTTTGGTGTGGACAATGATGTTCGCAGATCTCCTGATCGGAGTGGCTTATGCCAGCATTTCAGTGACCGTATGGGCCCTCCTTCGGCGCATCAAAGTGCCTTTTAGCTTGGTCATTCTCGGTTTTGGTGTTTTTATTGGGGCCTGTGGCTGCACTCACTTTATGGAGGTCTGGACGCTTTGGCACCCAGACTATTGGATCGCCGCACTCATAAAAACGATTACTGCAATCGCTTCGCTTGGCACAGGGATCCATCTATACAGACTTCGCCATCCAATCATTGCTCTCGCAGAGACAGCGGCAGTGGCAGCGCAACGGGGCATGATACTGGAGAAACAGGCTTTGGACCTGACCGAAATAAATAAGGTTCTTCAGCGAGAAGTAAGTGAACGAAAGACCGCAGAGAGCGAATTAAAGAAAAGCGAAGAGCAACTTCGCCTTGTTAATGAGACCCTGGAAAAGAGAGTCGAAGAAAGATCCTCCTCTCTCCGTGAGAGCGAAAGTATCTTTCGATCTTTGACCGACGCTATGCCACAGCTCGTTTACATGGCCAAGCCTAACGGCGACTTATATTGGTACAATCAGCGATGGTATAATTTTACAGGAACAACCCCGGAGGAGATGAAAGGATGGGGATGGCAGCGTGTCCTCGATCCCAGCAAACTCCCTCAAGTGCTCGAAGCCTGGCGAAAGGCACTTGAAACCAAGGAGCCCTTCGAGCAAACTCTTCTGTTGAAATCTGGGAGTGGACAATTCCGATGGTTTCTGACCCGAGTCGTTCCTGTAAAGAACGAAATGGGTCAGGTGGTTCGTTGGATCGGGACAAATACAGATGTTCATGATTTGCGGGAGGCGCGCGAGACCGCCGAAAGGGTCATGCGTTTAAAATCCCACTTTCTGGATATTGCAGCTCATGAGCTACGCACTCCCGTAACCGCATTTACTTTGATGCTCCAGCTTTCGCAAATGCAACTTGAAAATAAGGGGTGTCCTGTCGATATTTTAACTTTAAAACGTCTGCGTGTGCAGGCTGACCGCCTTTACCGTCTTGTGGTTGATCTTCTAGATGTTTCACGGCTAGAGCGAGGAATTTTGAAATTAAAACTTCAGCTTACCGATATCGTTTCACTGGTTTCAGAGTGCATCGATGCATTTAGGCTCCTATCGTCCACCCGACTTTTTACATTTTCAAAACCTAACGTACCTATCGAAATCAACATAGATCCTATAAGAATTTATCAGGTGATTTCAAATTTGCTCGATAATGCAAGCAAATATACACCTGAAAATACACCCGTTGAAATTACGCTTGAAGCCACTCCCAGCCTTGTGACTGTCTCCGTTAAAGACCATGGACTTGGAGTGCCTGAGGATCAGCAATCGGAGCTTTTTCAACCGTTTCGGAGAGGGTTATCTGATCGGGAAGTGCGGACTAGTGGCCTTGGGCTCGGGTTATTCATCTCTAAAAGTATCATCAATCTTCACGGTGGAGCGATCAGAGTGGTGAGTAAATCAGGGGAAGGGAGCACGTTTACGTTTAGTCTCCCTAGAAAGGATAGACAGAAATGAAAAACTTAGCACCGAAATGATGAGAGGCCGACTTGAACGATCTTCTTAGAAAAATCAAACGACATGAAAAATAGGTAGAAATGGCGACCTCGGAGGGGTTCGAACCCCCGACCTGATGCTTAGAAGGCACCTGCTCTAATCCAACTGAGCTACGAGGTCGCAGTGTCCTCTCTATATAACAATCTTGGGCAAACATGATAATATTTGTTTATGGTTCTTTATGAATATTATTGTGAGAGCTGCCAGAGTATATTTGAGCAAATTACTTCTAATTCGGACCCAGATCAGGGTAAGTGTTTGAAATGTAATAATAAAAGTACAAAAAAGCTGTTTTCTAAGTTTGCCGTCGGGGGGCGAGGAGATTTACGTGAGAGTACCCAACATGGCTGTCATGATGCTCATATAAGTCTAAAAGGCGAACCTTGCTCAGGTCGTGACTCAGATCACGAATGATGAGTAAGCACTGCAAGGAGTGCTTATCAACAGCCCTAAAGGAACTTTTTACGATTATGTATGGTTTGAAAAAGAGGCTTAATTGTTTGATATTATAGAATTTTGGTGCTCGCGGAGGGACTTGAACCCCCACGCCTCTCGGCACTGGCTTCTAAGGCCAGCGTGTCTGCCAATTTCACCACGCGAGCAATGAGTCATGATTCTTAATCTATTTTATGGGATTATAACAGTCTTTTTTACTTTGAATGCCTCTTTCTAGGTGAGTCATCACCTTTGCGATGATATATGATCGTATTTATTATGTTAATCGACCACCTTCTCAACGAGTATTGTAGTCAGATCAAAAAAGGAATTGAGCACCTAGCTTATAGCTATAAAAAAATTTTAAAGCTTTCTTCAGATGTAAAGACGCTCAGTACAGAAGATTTGGAAACTTGGGAGGGGTTTGTGGCTCGCTTTGGACGAGTGAGTGATATTTTCCTTTCTAAATATGTCAGAAGTTATGTTTTAAAAGGGGATCCTGCGTTTCGTGGGTCGCTTAGGGATTTTGTAGATCAAGCTGAAAAGCTAGGACTTGTAAATGACTCAGAAACTTGGATGACTATTCGGGAGTTAAGAAATTCTTCTGCTCATGAATACTCAGAAAATAAACTTTCTACTGATTTTGAGAAAATGAGAGAGTTAGCACCTATTTTGATTGAACTAAAAAATAAACTTTAAAATATGAGACTTAAGCCTGAAGAAATAAGCGTTTTTATTGATACGCTCTCTGCCTTATTAGAGGAAGGAGAGGGAAATCTTTATCTTTATGGAAGTAGAATTGATGCTTCGCTTAGAGGGGGCGATATTGATCTTCTCCTGATTGTGCGTTCTTCCAAAAAAGCCAAAGAATTAGTAAAAGAAAGATTTCGTATTCTCAGTCACTTTAAGAAAAAATTGGGAGATCGAAGAATAGATTTTTCAATTTTATCGGAAACTGAATTGGTCTCTAATCTATTTTATCAAGGTGTATTAAAAACTGCAGTTTTATTATGGAATTCATGAATAGATCAAGCAGCTAAAACCTAAAGAAAGCGACGCTTCTGGGTACTCTAAAACTATAAGAAACTATTTTTAAAATAATATGTTATAGGATGGGCAGGTAGCTATAAAGTGCTATCGGGGGAACCTATGAACGCTCATTTTTTCTCAATTAAAAGTATGAGATTGTGTTTTTTGACGCTCGTTTTCGGGAGCTCCATTTTGGGATCGTATTTATCCTATGCCGATTATTCAATGTGGGAGACTGATATGCCTCAGTATTATTCAAGAAGGTCTACCCCTGGGATGAGAATTTCATTAGAGCTTGATCCGCAGAATATTCTGAATGGCTCATTGCGGATTGCTTCCAGGGAGGGGCGGACGCACGAGTTACAGACTCTTCTCAAGAGTGGAGCAGATTCCAACAGTACATCGGACTCAGGTGAGACAGCCTTAATGCTTGCATCACGAAATTGCTATCCAAAAGCGGTAGAAATTCTTCTTCAACATAATGCAGATGTGAATGCTAAGGATACCGATGGAAGAACCGCTTTGATTTTTGCTGCCTCGGATTCTTGTGCCAAGGTTGTAGAGCTGCTTGTTAAGAAGAATAATATTGATCTGAATGCGAAGGATCACATTCAGAAATCCGCATTAGATTATGCCAAGGATAATTCTATTTTAGAAGTAGGTGGACCTTCGGAAAGAATTATTAATCTGATTCAGGCGGCAAAAAAGAAAGGCACCCACCGGTTGGTAATACGTAATAAAATGGTATCGTAATATTTTTCCTGGCGCCTCGGAGAGGTTTTGCTCAGCGCGGAATTTGCATTTCCCCCTGTTTTGTTACAAGGGTTTAATATTTTTGAGCGAAGAGGAATTTATGATGGGAAAAATTAAAGAATTTATGACGGCAATGCCTTATACTGTAACTCCAGACTTTCCGTTAACAGAGTCATTGGAGTTAATGGAGCGTTATAAAATTCGACATCTCCCAGTAGAGAAAGTGGGCTCATTGCTTGGAGTGCTTCTTTATTCTAATGTGCGACTAGCATTATCCGTACAATCCACTCGTCGATTGCTAGTGTCAGATGCGATGAGCCGACATTGTTATGTCGTGAGTCCCGATGCTGCAGTGGCAGACGTTGTGACTGAGATGGTGAAAAGTAAAAGTGATTATGCTGTTATCCTCAGATCGCAAAAAATTATCGGCATTTTTACTGCCACTGATGCATTAAGGATTTTAGTAGAGATACTCACTCACGAACCTGCTCGTGCTGCTTAAGCGCTTCGACGCATTTTTTCACGCTCATGCTCTATTTCTAATTGGGACCGAGATGCCATTTCTGGGATTTGTTTTCTCTCTCTTGCTGAGAATCCCAAGATCAAAAACGCACAGGCAAATGCAAATGTCCACCAGGCTTGCCAAAGAGTGGCCCCAGTTGCTAACCCAATTACAAAAAGTGCAAATAATCCAACTGAAAGAGCAACCGGCTCACCCATGCGAGCACTCCTCCTTGCATAGGTTGGAGTCAAGGCTGCAATACCAAATGCAGCCAGTGCTGCTAATCCGTCTAGCCAAGTTAACCAACTGGTACTGGTTGGGCTCCCTAAGCCGGCAATCCAAAGGACTACTAATCCAAGTGCTAATAATGTACTGATTCTCCTAACCATAAATATTACCTCCTCCACTATTGTTAAACGCTGCAAAAACATGACCAACAGCCTCCTAAAAATTAAAAGGATCAAAGGTGAAGAGATTGAGAAAATGCATTGAAGGCCAAATACATATTTTATAGTTGCTGCTTAATGTACCCTACAAGATATAAAGAGCCGGTAACGAGAATCATATCGTTTGGCTTAGCTAATTTTATGAGTTCTTGAAGAGCTTGCATGGGATCGGGCCACGCCCCTTGGGCATGGTTTAACCAGCTTCCATAGTCGTTTATGGAGCGACCTCGAAATGGAATCTCAGTAAGATAAATAGAAGAATTTTCGAGGGAAAAAAGAGGGTTTAAAATTCCATCCTGATCTTTGTCTTTTCCAATACCCGCTAAAATAAATAAATGATTTCTTGGATAATCAGTGAGCAGCTCAAGTAAGCTTTGTATGCCTTGAGGATTATGATCTCCCGATACGTAAATCGGACAACCCGTTTGAGTACTTGAGATTTTCTCCATTCTTCCTGGCCAGCGGACGTGCTTGAGCACTGAAAGATAAAGTTTTGGCGCATATCCAAGTTCTTGAAACAACGTGAGGGCAATAGCAGAATTCTGGGCAGCACGTTTGCCCGCTAGAGATAAGGGAGCGTCCCCCCAAGGAGTTTGAAGAGTAAAAATAGGAGTTCTTTCTTTCTTGTCTATTTTTAAATTAAAAGGAATACATTCTCGCCATTTACTGTGAGTGAGTGCTTCAACTTCCTTTGCGTATTTTTTTACCTCATCAGGTAAGGGAGCGTGAACTACGACAGATTCTCTCGTGACAATTCCAAATTTATTACTCGCGATTTCAGACAATGTAGAGCCCAATAGATTCTGATGATCATACCCTAAAGGAGTAATGACACAACTCGTGTGAGGAATTGCATTTGTGGCATCCCACGTGCCTCCTAAGCCCACTTCGAAAATGGAGCGATCCACTCTAGGCGAGTCTTTGCCGGAGTAGAAAATCCAAGCAGCCATAAGAGTCAGCATTTCAAAATGACTAAATTTCACATTACGGATCTTATTTAAGGCTTCTGGAGTATTTAATATTCTCAGAATTTGTTGATAGGCTCGAGAAAAAAGCTCCTGAGAGATGTCTTGGCCCTGAATCCGAATTCTTTCAGTAGTATCTACTAAGTGAGGGGAGGTGTAGAGTCCCACAGTTTCGCCCGCTGCCATAAAGAGCGCTTCGAGAGTCGCACAAACACTTCCCTTGCCATTTGTGCCAGCGACAAGGATGGTCTTGCTCGGATCCACGTTGAGCTTGGGTAATAAGATCTCTAAAGCGTTCTGCATGGGCTCTAGGCTAGGAGTTCGATCTGGCATAACTCCTCTAGATTCTAGTTCATGAATGATTTCAGAATAACTCATCACTGCCATTGACTGACTCCGTTGAATTGAGTCCAGCTTTTGAGGCTACGTGCATTGATTTCGGCGTTATGAACTCGAAGGTAGTCGACCCCTTTTTCAGCGAGACCGAGGGTCAGCGCGGCAGTTTCAATGTCTCTTTCGGTTGCCTTAGATCCGGTAATCGAGGAAAGAAAAGACTTTCGTGAATGGCCTGCTAAAATTCTCACTCCTAATTCGTGAAATCTTCTCATTTCTCTGAGGAGTATCCACGATTGCTCAATGGTCTTACCGAATCCAAATCCCGGATCAAAAATAATTCTTTCACGAGATATTCCTAATTTCACAAGCGTTTCAATTCTATTTTCAGCCCAACTGAGAATCTCAGACACTGGATCTCGATCGGTGGATAAATTGATTTGTTTGTTCGCAGGTACCACTAAGCTATGCATCATAACTAGGTGAACATTCGATTCCACTACTGCTTTTCTCATCGCAATGTCATCAAAACCGCTTACATCATTAATCCAGTTCACTCCACATTGAATGCCGCGAACGGCGACTTCGGCATGTCGTGTGTCTAAACTTAATTGTACAGGAGCTGTAGAATTCCATACTTCTGATTGGAGCATGGCAATAATAGGTTCAAGTCGTTGCCATTCTTCGTCGGGGGAAATCGGAGTGGCAGAAGGGTTCGTCGCTTCTGCCCCCAAGTCAAGTACTCGAACCCCGTCGGAAACAAGTTGGCGTGCCTGATTTAAGACAGCTTCAGGACTGAGAAAGCGTCCTCCATCCGAAAAAGAATTGGGTGTGATATTTAAAATGCCCATGAACTCAGTGAGGCATTGTGTAGATCGGTGAGTACGGGATGGAATTTGCTCAAGTGCTTTCCCTTTCCATTGAGACACAATTTCCATGGCGGATCGGTTTGAATTCGAGCCTGGAATAGGATATTTCCATTGCGGAAGTAAATCGGCTAATGGGAGCATTGCGAAGGGTCGATCGAGTAAGGATGGATGTGGAATTTTTAGACCTTCTGCTTCAAAAATCAGGGAATCCATTGCCAAAATATCAATATCGATTTCTCTTGGAGCCCAACGACCACGGTCTTTTCTGCCGATGGACTTTTCAATGGATTTAACGACTTTCAGAAGTTCAGTAGGAGAAAGATTTGTTTTTGCAAGAATAGTTAAATTCAGGAATGCTTGATCCCAGCTCGGGGGGGCATTTTCAGGTAAAAGTGCATCTGATTCATAAATGGGAGAAATTGCAAAAATTTTTATCGAAGAGGGACCTTCTCCTGATTTCAATTTTTGAATTGCCGCACGCAAATAACCTATTCGATCTCCACAGTTACTTCCCAAACCTAGCAAAATCATGAAAGCTAAATCCATTCTCCCACGCTAAAGCTCGCACCCCCCTCTAACTCAGCTACAGGAGGCTTTTCTTTTGTAACACGAAGCCAAAGCTTCACGTTGGGGGGGATGATTTCTTTTAAAGCAGAAAATGCATCCCATCCTAACTTTTCAATCAGCTGGTACTCTCGCATATCACAAATCACTCGGGCTCGATTACTTAACTTAGCGTAGCAGATCGTTTCGTTCAGGTCGTCGTTGAAGCTGCCTCCAGGAAGAGACTCAAATCGAATTTGAATGTCAAATCGAACACCCTGAGGGACGCTACGCTCCTCGGGAGTGCATCCTAACCTGACTTTATATTTTAGACTATGAAGAGCAAGGGTACTAAATAGACTGGGTGCGGTGGATGCCATCTAAAAATCTCCAAAGCTGATTTGCTGCAATTTGAGCGGCTTTTTCAGTTTGCAGTTTTTCGGTAGTAGAAAGTTCTTCTAATAGATTGCTCAATGCCTGAGTGTGATAAACATCGGCTTGTCGGTGTACTTCGAAAAACTCAAGTGTTGATGGGTCTTCTATGCAGTAATGCTTCTTAAGTGCATCGATTTTGAAAGTAGCAATTTCAGGAATTTGATGCTCATAAGCAAATAATACGCCCAAACCTTCTGCATATGAGCGACGTGAGGACGTTAAAAAAGTGTTCACTAATTCACAAGTTTCTGGAAGTAATTCAGGATGAGTCAAAGTTGCGCGAGGTGCTCCTAGACCCTCGGCGAAGCGCATCCAAAGCTCAGGGTGGTGATTAGATCCACCTTCTTCTTCATTTAGATTTTCCAACAGCACTTGTCTTGCTCGAATATCATCACAATTTGAATGAGTAGCGCTAATATATCGAGGAAAAGCTTTGACATGCTGATAATATTGCTGAGCATAGAGACGCAATGTTTCCAAAGATATTGTGCCCGCACTCCATGCCTGATAAAACTCATGTTTTAAAAGATGTTTATCCGAAAGCTTCATTACGAGTGTTTCAGTAAATTTCATTCACTACATATGATGGACTTCTATTGATTAGTAAAATTAAATCAATTAAACACTTTGTTTAATGGAACTTAACCAAATTGATCTGAATAAACTCAATACATTCTTAGCCGTCGTAGAAAGTGATGGTATTTCCAAGGCAGCAGTTAAGCTATTGTTGACTCGATCTGCAATCAGCCAAGCTATTTCAAGTCTGGAAGATTCGTTGAATATTCGATTATTTCATCGAGTGGGGAAAAAATTGATCCTCAGCGAAGCGGGTTCAATCTTATTTAATTCGATTAGAGACTACCAACATCACCTCCATAAAACTGTAGAAAGTTTGAGTTTGGTAGAGAAAGCCCCTTCGGGTATAGTGCGGATTGGCTTATTTATTGGATTTCCAAAAAGCCGGTTGAGCGGATTATTAGCTCAGTTTTTGCTTAAATATTCCTTAATTCGAGTGAAGCTGGTATTTCTTTCTCAAGCCGATCTTCGATCCTCTTTATTAGAACATAAAATTGACCTAGCATTATCTATCTATCCTCTCAATCATGAAACTAACAGTATTTCTGCGACACGGCTTTTTGAAGATGAACTGGTGTTGGTAACGGCGAAGAAGTTTTTCTGTGAAAGACCCAGCTTAAATCAAGTTCAAGCATTACCTGTAGTTGAATATTATCAGGATGGTCAACTGTTTAAAAGCTGGATTCAGCATCATTTTGGAAAAGAGCCTAGTTCTTTTCAAGTGAGAGCTTATGGAGCAACCATTGATTTTGTATTAGAACTCATTTTAAAAAATGTCGGTGTGGGCATTGTTCCCAAATTTGTGGTGGATTCTTATTTAAAAAAAGGGCGGCTATTTTATATTAAAACCGGAAAGCCAGAGCTCATTGATTGTATATGGTTTAATGAGTTAAAAGGGTTTCAATACGAGAAGTCTGCACGATTATTCCATACTCATTTAAGAGAATGGTATTCTCAACACAGTGCTTGTCAACAGCCCTAAATGAATTCCTTATGCAAATGCAGGAGGGGCAAGGTTTAGCTTGCCCCTCAGTCGAGGTGGGTCGCATCAGTTTCGGGGGCGAAGATAATGACGCGAACGCTCTTCCTCGATTTTTCAATATTAAGTTGTTCAATTAGCGTGCCCGTTTTTCTGAAATTTAACGCAGAGCCGCTGAGCTGATTAAGTGGTAACTTTAAGTTGTGAAGAATACACAACTTTTACAGTTTTATAATCAGATCACTACCTGGCCCAAATCTCAAAATGAATTGAACGAACTTGCAAAAAAAGTGGGTCTATTCCTAGATATGCCCTTGGTTGTTTTAGTTTCTAATAAACCTAAAGAAGCTGTGGGCTTAAGTATTTCTCATGCGATTCAACCCGAAAATGTGAATCGAGAGAAAACCGCAGCATTATTTAAATTTAAATTAATGGATCAGAAGTGGGATGAAAATAATCCAATCCAGTATTTTACTTCGTCTGAAATTGAAACCCCGTGGCCTGGATTTCAGTGTTTTAATTATTTTACTTCAATCCGACTGATTGAGCATCTTGCTATTGGGGTGGGCTCTACTCGGGTCCTGACGGCAGATGAAGAATTAATGCTTTTAGTTCTAGCGAAGTACTTGTCAGATTTATTTCGGATTGCGAGACTTGATAGTTCGCTTCAGATTCGAAATCAGTTTCTCTCGATTGCGAGTCATGAACTAAAAACTCCACTTACGTCGATCTACGGTATACTTCAACTTCAGGAAAGAATGCTGAGGCTAAAAGGTACCCAGGAGGCAAATTTTCCAGAGCAAGAGAGGCATCATAACTTTCTGAAGATGGTGATTCATCAAGTAGAGCGACTCAATGAACTCATTGATGATTTATTGGATATTTCAAGAATTCAAAATGGTCGATTTATGGTTGAGCCCTCAGAGACAGATGTTGCATTGCTCTTACAAGAGTTAACGCAGACACGACTTAATGTGATTGCTCAAGAAGCTGGTGTAATCCTTCAGGTAGATTCAATTCCTAAGCTGACTGTTAGAGTGGATCCGGTGAGAATGGAGGAAGTCATTACGAATTTGGTGATGAATGCAATTCGATTTTCTCCTGAGGGCGGGGTAGTTTGGATCCGCTTGAGAGATGAGGACGGAGCATTTCGGCTGACGGTGAGAGATCAAGGCCCCAGTATTCCTATTGAGGACCGCGAGAGGATTTTTCAACCTTTTGAAAGAGCACAAAGAACCAGTCGGATGGGGGGGTTAGGCTTAGGTCTTTTTATATCAAGACAAATTGCTTTACTCCATGGTGGGAATGTCAGTTTAGTTGAAAGCATTCCCGGAAAAGGAAATGTATTTGAAGCGTATTTTCCTACGCGCGGTATTTCTACAGAAGTCGCATTAGAATCATTATGATACCCATCGGCCATGTAGAAAGCGCCAAGCCATCCATCCTTGAGTAGCAATAGCAAGGAGATACCCCGCCAAAAGGATCCAGCGAACTTTAGATTTTAAAACAGTTTGAATGTAGGATGGATCAGTATTCAATACCTGAGTGATGCAAAGGATTATAGGTACAAAGGCAGGAAGAGTATATCGGATCATTCCATCCATATTTGAACCCGCTTTTCCTATCATTGCTGCGTAAAGAAGTGCGAAAGCACTACAGTAAAGACCCATTCTGTTTGTTTTTTGTCTATCTAAGCTCCAAGAGAGAATGATTAATCCTAAGCTCCAGGGTACTGCGGTGCGATTGATAGAGGCCATAGTGTCTTCAAAAAAATATAAAGGGATATAGGACATGGGATTAAAGATCGCCCAGTACCCACTCTTGGAAGAGAGCCCCCATCCTAGCTGAGTTAGACTAAAATAGAGATCCCATTTTCCGAATTTAAAATAAGAATATATAAAAAATGAAATTAAACCAAAAATTACGAAAAGCGAGAGAAGCGCACCTGAGAGGAGTTTATTTCGTCCTTTTATGATGGCCTGAGCGATTGGATAGACGGCAATAGGAAATCCTGCAAACCGAGTGGCTGCTCCTATAAATCCGTGGCTTGCAGCTAGAAACCAGAACGTCGTTGAATGTCGGCTTTTTGCCCAACGGTTGGTCCAGTAAATTAACCCCATAAAGGAAGCCATAAAGAGGGACTCTGTGTATCCCACAACTAAATAAAAGGAAGCTGGGTGTACTGCAACGGTGAAGGCGCTGAGAAGAATTCCGGAGCTAGGAACTCGAGATTCAATTAAAATTAAAATAAAATAAATCCAAAAAATCCAACATGCCAGCTGTGCCGTAACTAAAAGCGCAATTTCTCCCGGTAATCTGAAGATGCGTTGAATCCAATGCACGGCTAGTGGATAGGCAGGAGGAGTGGTGACATTAGCTCGATACTGGTGAATATCACTTTCAAGGATGTTGTGTTTGGGGATATGAAATCCATTTTGAGCAATTTCGAAAAAACGGAGACTATCCCAGTTGTTAAATCGTTTATATCCAGTTTCTAAAGCAGAGTTCCCAGGTTTTACATCCCAATTGTCCAATACGTGCATCCGAAAATATTGATTTGCTGGAACTGGATTTTTGGGTGCGAAAAGCCATGTAAAGCCAATTTGAAAAAGACAAAGTACCCATCCAAGACTGATAGCCCAAATCAAGGAATGTTTCTTAATAAGAGAAAGAGGAAAAATTGGATTCATAGGAAGTCAATACTACGACATTTATTTTAATGTAATAATATTTATAATCGAACGTCTAAAAAGGAGTCCTGTTGCGCCGGAAATCCAAATCTTTACGACGCAACAGGACTCCTTGCGGTGCTTGTCAACAGCCCTAAAGGTGGAACTACTTACGATTGGATTTTGAACAGGGAATGCTTCATTTTTTACGCTGCTCTTTCATCTTTTTCAAAGGGGATTGTTACACCCTGTAGCCTTGCTCGGAGTTCCGGGCGTCTTCGGAACATGAAGACTCCAAAAATAAGTGTGGCTACTCCAATAAGGCTTGCCATTCCGACACGTGAGTTTAAGTTATTCCAAAATCTTCTTATCACCATCATGTTTTGACCAGAGGTAGAGACTTCTTCGAGCACTTCGCTAACCATTCTTCTTCTTCCTGTCTGCGTTGCTAGGTCACCTAATGAGATGACGCCTACTAAATTTCTATTATTATTCAATACTAGGATGCGTCTTACATGTTTATCATGCATCATTTTGGCGGCTTCATCGACGCCCTGATCCTCGTATGAATAAACTACATCCCGGGTCATTAAATCAGAAACCCGAGTTTGTCGTGGATCTTTGCGATTTGCTAATGCACGAATTACAATATCCCGGTCAGTAATCATGCCTTCAATTTTTTTACCTTCAACGACGGGTAATACGCCTACGTTTTGATTTCGCATTTTTTCTGCAGCTTCAAATAGGGTTGCATTGGGACGAACTATTTCAACGTTTTTTGTCATAATTTCTCTAAGGGTTTGCATTTTGTTCTCCTTGTTTATTTTTCCAATTTTAATTGAAGATGCAACTTTCATTCTTGAGTAAAATTTTATTTTTAACTTTTGAGCAAGGTGGTAAGAGTATAGCCCTGTGTATAAATAGACACAGGGCGTAATTTCATGGTTTTATTAATAAAAAATTATTTAATTAAAATGTAAATATATTGACCTGTATTTACTCCGTATTAAATGGCATTCAGAAATTAATATTGTATAATTTAACTGATGCCTAAAAATTATGTCTTTTTGAGATTGGGGATTTTATCTGCTCTATTTGCTTTGTCTATTAGCGTGCCATGCTCTGCAGCTGAGCAAAGTAATAGTGCAGTTACTAAGCGTCAGGATGCTGTTAGCTCGGGCGAAATTGAGGTTCCTCTCCTTGCATTCGAACATAAAGTTAAAGATACAAAGTTTGAACTTGAAAATCTAGATCATTGGAGAAAGTATTTAGAGCAATTCCTTGAAAATGGAAAACCTTCTCGCTGGTGGGGCGATGAAAATCAACTAAAAATCGTAATGGATCGGATCAAAAATTATCAGGAAGCCCTTCTTGCCATTGCCCAGAATCCGGAATCAGAAATTAAAAAAGAAGAAGTAAAACAAAAAGAGATTCATCCAGAAGTTCGAATTGCTGATAGCTATACACAGCTATTAGGGTCTGTCTATCATAACGATGGAAAGGCTCAAGAGCATCCATTAGTTACTCACTCAAAAATTTACACTGAAAAATTGAAACAGTTTTACAGCAATCCCAATCAGCATCAATCTCACGTTGTTTATGGGGGTGCGATGCAAGCCTACCAAGATGTAATCAATTCCTATATTAAAACCGTTCCTCAAGATCAGACCGAGTTACATGGGTCTTTAAAAAATTACCAAACTAAACTGCAAGAATATAACGAATATATTGCCAAAAAGCCGTCCCCTACAGACCTCTCTAAAAAATATGACGAATTAATGGGTCATTATAAAAAACTTCAGTATAAGTTCAATAATCCTTCAGAAAAGGGCGAAATAATCCCACAGAAAGCTGCATTGGAAGCTAAGGCGAATACCAGTGTGGATGGTCTTCAAAAAGAAGTAGATCAGATTCAGAAACAGTTACGTGCTTCCAAGGGAAAATTAACAATACAACGCCAAAAGCAAGCGGAATTGAAAGTCGAAAAAATTAAAGCAAAGTACATGAAAGAACTTCAAGAAATGCAAGATTCAAAGGAAAAACTTCAAGAGGAGTTAGTCAGTCAAAAAGAAGAGAAAGATCAGCAATTACAAAAATTGAGTCAGGACTTGCAGAATCGTCAGGTTAATGAAGAGCGGCTATTATCTGAACTCGCAGCGGCCAAACAGTCCTTAGCCAATCAAGAAGCCGAGGGAAGGCAGAGTGATGAACAGAGGAAAGCGGGTGAAAGTAAAATTCAAGCTCTTGAAAGTCAATTACGTAAATCAGAAGAAAAATCAGTGGCTTTGGCCTTAGAGCATACTAACATGGAGATTTTACATCAGAATGAGAAAAATGGATATTCAGGTGAAATTGCAGCTAAGGCTGCTCGTATTCAAGAATTAGAAAATGAAAAATTAAGTCTAGGGGCGGTTCATCAGAAAAATCTGGAGTTAGAGAATGAGCTTTCATTACTGAGAAAACAGAAAGACGAATTGCAAAGTCAGGCAAATCAGGCACGCGAGCAAGAAAGCTTACTGAATCAATATAAAGAGGAAATTGAAAAATTACAACAAGAGCTAGCGAAAGCCCCCAAGGTTCAGAAGCGTGATATGGATTATCTGAGTCCAAACAAGCAATTGATCAAAGAGCACGCTGAACTTAAAAAGCAATATCAAAAGCTGGAGGAACTACAAAAGGGGATGAACGGTCAAAACCGTGCATTTGAACAACGTAGAAATGATGCCGACATGTTAAAAATAAAAAAATTAGAATCTGAAGTGGCTCGACTCAGAGTGAATGTTTCCATGGATGCCCCTGTGATAGTGGATGCTCCCGTTCAAGAAGAATCTATCAGCAATCCTTCTGTATCAACTGTATCGCAACCTGAAGTTGAAGTAGTAAATAAAATGACACCGGAGAAATTAAGAGAGTTGAGAGGGAATCTAGCGCAGATGATTAAAGATCTAGGTTCACCTACGGATGGTATGGCAAAAGATATAGGGGAAGGAGGAGTGTTTAGTCGGTACCAAGGAAATAGTGTGAGAGAATTGAATAGAAAAATAGTTACTGATGCTGAAGAAAAGACTCAGCGTACACTTAATCTATTTACACGGGAGTCAAACCTTTCGACTGAAACGGATCTTGAAAAATTAGAACAGAGTTTCAAACATGCTAAAGATGCTCACGATCAGGTGTTCGCGATTCATTCAAAATATGGTCAGGTTAGCCAATTAGATCAAGACTTTCAAGATGGAGTGAAAGCTTCTATAAACAAAGAATCTGAGAGTTATGAAAATGCTAAAAAGCGGCTGAACGATTTTATTTTAAGAAATAAAGATAAAGCAGATGAATTAGCGCATTCAATTCATTCTGCGGAAAAAATGATTGAGAATCTAAAAGCAGAAAAGAAGTTAAGTGAAAAGCAGCAGGCCATAAGAGATGAATTAGAAAAACATCTGATTCTACTGAATGCGCAATTAAGAGATTACAAAGCTAATCTCTCAAAAGTGGATAAAGAATTGGAGGATATTCATAAAAATAGTACCCTGCTGGATCAGGATCATGGGAAGTCTTCACTTATCTCTAAATCAGAAAGTTATCGTCAACAGTGGCTTGCTGAGTTAAGTAAGAACCCTATTAATGATCAAGCAATTGAAAACTTAAAGGCTAAGCAGGATGAATTCATTCAGAAATATTTAACTGAGCCTTCAGATCTTACTCAAAAAAAATTGGGCATGATCGAAGCTCATTATGAGGCAATGGACAAAGCGCTCAAGGAAGTGGAGCGTCTTGATGCTAGTTTGGGGTCTTCAAATAAAGTCGAGCCAAGTGAGAACATGCATTATTCTGAAATTAAGGAGAATTGTCCATTTCAGAGTGATTCTGTTTTTAATCCGAATTTACAGAATCTCTGCGGAAATTTAAAAGAGATTTCAGACATTTATGGACTGATTCAAAATAATAAATCGGTTCTTGAAAAAGAAATGAACCAAGGATTGGCAGAAGTCAGAAAAAAAGCGGAACTTTATTCCTTGTCCAAAGAGTCTGAAATTGTGGATATGGAGAAGCAATTAAAGTTAAAGATGGACGAGCTTAGGTCAGAATTAATGACTCAAGAAAGTAGTCTCTGTGAAAGTAATAATCTGAGTCGCAAGACTAGGGAAATTAACGGTAACTTTGCTGAACTACAAACAAAGCTCAAAGCTCTGATCGATGCAGATTTGTTAAGTATTGAAAGTATGCAGTTTAAGAAGACGGCTCCAAAACTTAAGGCATTTATGGAAAATGCTCTATTTAATTATCCTTATGATATTCAGGAGTTTTGTAAAGGAGCCAGATTGAGTAGTTCTGGCCCTAATAAAAGTGCGGTTGATTCAATTTTGAAACAATTGGAAAATGAAAACCAGTCCAATACTATGAAGCTGAAGAATTACAAATGTATTGATAGTGTTGATGGCCAGTTGAGTAACAAATTTACTTATACAAGCGCAACGCCAACAATAATTAAGTTGAGTGTACAAGCCTATTGCGAAAATGGGGTCAAGTATTTTGTACCAACTTCGTATATCAATGCAGGACGTGAGTGTAGGATGGTTGTGGGATCCCCAGCGACTACAAAAGAGCTTTATCAAGCATTTGATTTTAAAAATCATGAAAAAAAGATTTTGGAGCAATATAAAGCAGATGATAATCAGAGGTTGGGAAGTAATCAATTTAAGAGAAAATTGCCGACACAAAAGCGTGCCGAAAGTGATTTAAAATCAGAGGTTGTGAATGTTTTTCGGAGGTTAGCGGCCACTAACCCACTTATTCAAAAATTTATTCAGGATAAAAAGAAGGATAGTAAAATTAATCCTAATCTTGGAATTGACCTGCAAAAAGCATTTGATTTAGAGAGCGCTCCAAAGGGCTATAATGGACTCAAGCAGTATGGGAAATTGCTTGGAAATCCTGAGGTCAAGGAAAAATGTGGAAGGCAGCTTGTGACTCAAATGGATGCCCTTCATAGTGCTGGAATTATTCATAGGGATATCAAACTTGAAAATGTAATGATCGATGATAGTGGAAATTGTCTCATTATTGATTTCGGATCAGCGATATGGAAAAAGGCAAATGCATCCGATCCGAAAAAAGCTACTTTGATATTGCCTGGCTATAATCATACTCAAAATAATTTGGGATGGTTTGATTCGGAAAATGATGTGTATCTTACTTCTCCTTATTCCAGATCACTAAGGGTGTCTGCAAATGATCCAGAATTTAATGCGTATTATGATTACGAACAAGAACATATGAAAGTGGGGAATGAACTTAAAATTGATAAAAATCAAGCTATCGAAAGCGCAATGCATGTACTTGGAATTAAGGATGTGAAAAAATTCACAGGCATCCAAAATGATTACTTTCAAATGGGTATTGTATTGAGCAAATTATTGGCTGGGTCAGAAAAAAAACAGGATATAAATAAGATTATAAGTGAGATCAGGAGTGGAATTTCTAAAATCCAAGGTAATGAAATTCCAGAGCGATACCAGCTTGTCGAAAAAAGATTAAATGAATTAGATGGTAAAAGTCTGTCGATTAACCATAAAGGGACAAAACCTTTGGAAGAATTATCGAGAGCACTTCTTAAATGCTTCTATAGATATGAAACAGGTAAATATTCAATGGATAAGGCAAATCAACTGGCTAGAGAAAGTATGGATAAAATTCTACGTCAAAATAAATAACGAAATTTTTAGACCGATATATTGTTAATGGCATGTCTCTATCTTTCCCTCGGGTCTTTCGGCCCCATCGGAGGTTGAGATAAAGAGTGCCACCGGGCTTTAGCAGAATTGGAGGAACTGTTTCCTCCTCCCGGATCAAAAGTCCCTACAATTAATAAATGCTGTCAAGCTATACCTACAAATCCAAATGATATATTAAGCAGATTTTCTAAGGCTGACCCTTATTCTACTGGCTATAAGGACTCTTGGAAGTTTACAAAAGTGGTTACACCAAAGGATTTCCGATATATTAGGCCAAAAAAGTTAGGTTCAAATAGCACTATTCGCTATAATATGTCTTACAACATTCCTCCCAAATACGATCACGAGACAGATGATGCGTATAAAAAACGTAGAGTTCAAGATTTTGAAGCTAAAACAGGTCAGCGGCTGACTTTTGCAGGTGAAGGGTCAATGTCATGGGCTTATTATGTTCATGGTGAAACTCCGAGTGATCATGCCTTAAAAGATATTTATAAAGATCTCGATCCAGAAGTTTTAATCCGAAAGTTTCCGAGGTTGCCTTTAAGGTTAGCACTCAGAATGCATTGGATAACTGAAAACTCTAATGAAGTAGTTAAATTAAGAAAGCCATCTCCTTGGGGAAATGGAATGAAAACTGCCATTAAAGCGGCTCGAACAGATTTGGCTATTCAAAATATTTATAAAATTTGTGCAGATAATTTTAAAGAAATAGACGAATCTGGAAAAGAAAAGGCTATCATTCATGCTGTGCCGTTTGTCGGTAGTCCTAAGGAAATTTCCCAAGGTATTTTTCGTCAGCCTACAATTCAAGGCCCAACTGCTGCAGAGTTGGCAGATCGTCTTGATAAAGTGCTAAATAATCATGATAAGTCAGAAGAGCGTTATTTGATTCAAGTTTTGGGATTTAAAAACCTAAAAGAGGTTCAAAAAAAGCTGGGCCTTCTAGAATCATTTTATGTAGAAACACATAACGACATATTGATGTTTCGTGATGCTAATGACCTAGAGATATTAGGTGCGCGTGCGCCAAATGGAGAGATTATGACAACAGGATTTGATTTTAATCATGGTCAAAATGTTATCTGGAATGTAAAAACGAAGATTTTTGAAGCCATTGATTTTTAAACATTTAAAAAACTGCCAAAGTACTTCAGGTTTAATATTAAATAAAATATTTTAATTAAGAAACTGATTTTTATTTCAATTTCGAGCAGAGATGGGCGATCCACCAAGTCAGTCCGGATACAAACGCTGCGGCAGGAATAGTAATCACCCAGGCCCAGAGGATCTTTTCTGCAATGCCCCAGCGAACTGCTTTAGCATTGGTTACCGCTCCAACACCCATAATAGATCCAGTAATCGTATGGGTAGTAGAGACTGGAATTCCTAAGCCGGTAGCAAGGAAGAGTGTGGCCGCTCCGGCCGTTTCGGCACAAAACCCACCGACAGGTTTCAATTGAGTGATTCTGAGTCCCATGGTTCTTATAATTCTCCAACCCCCAAAGAGAGTTCCAATTCCCATTGCGCTTTGACAAGCGAGGACTACCCAAAGAGGAATGTAAAATTCTGGACCTAACATGTGGGTGGAGAAAAGTAAGACGGCGATGATGCCCATGGTTTTTTGGGCGTCGTTTCCGCCGTGGCCCAAGCTATAGAGTGAAGCCGATACAAATTGCATACGGCGGCTCCAGCGGCTTACTTTACTTGCATTCACTCTAAAGAAAAGGAATGACACTAAAATCATCAGGAGGCCGGCGAGGACGAATCCTAGAATAGGAGAGAGGACAATGGAAATCCCTATTTTTAAAAAGCCGCTCGTATTCAGTACATGGACGCCTCCTTTTGCGACCGCAGCCCCTCCGAGGCCCCCTATGAGAGCGTGTGAAGAGCTGGAAGGAATTCCATAATACCAGGTAATGATATCCCAAACGATTGCACCCATGAGTGCAGATAGAATAACGAGTGGGTCTACAATGGATGGATCAATAATTCCTTGGCCAATGGTATTAGCGACGTGGAGTCCAAAGAAGAGGAAAGCGATAAAATTGAAAAAGGCTGCCCAAATAACTGCCCATTGAGGTTTGAGAACTCGAGTGGAAACAATCGTTGCAATAGAATTTGCCGCATCGTGAAAACCATTAATGAAGTCAAAGATAAGGGCTAGTGCCACGATAAAAATGATCAAAGTCAGACCGGGTTGCATGAGTTGTATCCTTTTGAGCTAGCTTAAGAGTAGTCTAAAACAATTCCTTCGATAATGTTTGCTACATCTTCACAGCGATCTGTCACAACTTCCAGAAGCTCATAGATTTCCTTTAATTTAATCAGGAGACGAATGTCGGCTTCTTCTCGAAAAAGTTTGGCTACCGCTGACCGAAGGATATGATCCGCCTCGTTTTCCAGGCGATTGATTTCAACGCAGTTTTTTCGAATCTCGGCAGGGTTTTTGAGATTGCTGAGACCTTTTACAGCTTTTCTAACGTATCCTACGGATTGTACACAGACTTTCGCTAATCCATTGAGTTCAGGAGTAGTTTGATTGATGCCATAGAGAAAAATGCGCTGGGATGCGGCATCTAAGAAGTCGACAATGTTGTCCATCTCTGTAATCAACTTATGAATGTCTTCTCGATCAAGAGGTGTAATGAAGGTTTTATGAAGGAGTTCAATCGCTTGATGGGTCACTTCATCTGCTTTGTGTTCGATATCTTTAATTCCACGAGCGCGGCTTTCAATGTGAGGAAAATCACTGAGCATTTGTAGCAATTTTTCAGCCGCTTCGACACTCAAGTCTGCACTTTCTCCAAATAGATCAAAAAATTTACCCTCTCGTGGTAAAAACTGTCCAAACATAAGATTGATCCCCCTTCGTGGATAATAGTATCATTTCGGTATAACTCTATTGCCACTCGTTAGCCTATGATAATTTAGATAGTCCGTTAAATTTAGAGATATCGATTGAAAGTATTAGGCAGTGGTATATAAGCTCTCATTCTATAACGGTAAGTGATTTTGGTCATGAACATTTAGATAATCTTTTAATGGATGTGTGGGTGGCTTGAAATGACTCATCATGTTAAAGTATTGCTTGTGGAAGATGAAAGAGATGTAAGGGACCTTATTCTTTTGCATCTTAAGCGTGAAGGTTACGAATTTGTCAGTACTGATAATGGGGAGGAAGCATTAAATTTTTTCAAGTCTTCCTCTTATGATCTCGTGATTTTAGATTGGATGTTGCCGGGCTTATCAGGTCTAGAGCTTTGTAAATTCATGGCCGGAAAGATTCCTATTCTTATGGTAACAGCGCGAGCCGATACTTCCGATGTCGTGCTGGGACTAGAAATGGGGGCAGATGATTACATCACTAAGCCTTTTGAAATTCCAGTTTTTCTGGCCCGCGTTCGGGCACTCCTTCGTAGAAATCAACAGAAGGAAGAAGAAACCAGAGAGCAATTTCAATGTGGAAATCTTAGTTTGAATCTCTCCACTTATCAGGTCATCTGTAACTCAGAGGAAGTCCAGCTGACTGCTTCGGAATTTAAACTTTTGGCTTCTTTGATGAGTCATCGAGGACATGTTCTATCTCGTGATCGGTTGATTGAGTTAGTGCAAGGGCAGGGAATTGCAGTGATTGATCGAGCCATTGATACCCACGTATTTGGTTTGAGAAAAAAACTCGGGGATTGCGCCGATATTATAGAGACCATTCGTGGGGTGGGTTATCGAATTAAAATTTAATTGGAAAATCAATGAACATCCGCACCCTCATTAAAAATTTAACAAAAAAAGCGAAAAACTCATGGATTGAGCGGGTACAGCAGGAGACTTTATTGGAAGTGGTCTCTGATCCCATTTTAGGCGTAGACCTGGAGGGCTCTCCTCTTTTTTATAATAGCCCTTTTGCGCTATTACTCGGAAAAAAAAATGTAAAGAATAGGCGACTCTGGAAAATGTTTATAGACCAGGAAATCTTAAAAGCCTTTCAAACAGCATTAAAAAAAGGCAAGACGGATTCCATACGAGCGATTCCATTTGATCTCCCTACCGGGCGGCAATTTTTTTCGGTAAACGTTACCCCTCTGAGAAAAGCAAATGGAAAAGTTTACGGAGCAGTTGCGATTTTTCATGATGTCACTGATCTCAAACGTGCAGAACAAATCCGAATTGATTTTGTGGCCAATGTTTCACATGAATTGAGAACTCCTCTTACAGCGATTAAAGGGTATACCGACACTTTGATTCAGGATTTTGAACAAGGAAAAAGCCCAGAGCGGGAGTTTTTTGAAGTGATCTCTCGAAATGCAGATCGATTGATGGTTTTAATCAGTGATTTGCTGGATCTTTCCTCATTAGAATCAACAGACGTCATTCATAAAATAGAATTAAGTACAGAAGATGTGACTGAACGAATTCTTAAGCAAATGCAGGGAGTTCTCGATGCTAAGAAACAAGAAGTCTTAGTCACTTCGATTTCAAAGACTGTTTTGGCAGATGCGCGAAGGTTAGAGCAAGTCTTGGTGAATTTACTCGATAATGCGAATAAATATACTTCCATGGGGGGAAAGATTTCAGTTACTTGGGAGTCTGAGGATGATCAAGGAACTTTACTTAAAGTGGTTGATAGTGGCCCAGGTATCCCTTTAGTGCATCAGACCCGTTTATTTGAGCGATTTTATCGAGTAGACAAGGCACGTTCACGAGAAGTCGGAGGTACAGGTCTGGGTTTGGCGATTGTAAAGCATATTATGCAACGTCACCAAGGATCCGTTTGGGTTGAGAGTGCTCCTGGAAAAGGTGCGAGTTTTATTTGTCACTTTCCAAATTAATTACCACCCCATTGAGTACTAATAGAATCCTAACCTATTCTTAACCCACCCTGGCAGTGATTTACGAGATCATTTGAATATGATTTTGGCTGATTTGCATATTCATTCGAATTTTAGTGACGGAAAACTTTCTATTCCAGAATTAGTTGATTTGTACGGGGTGAGGGGCTTTGGTGCTATTGCAATTACGGACCACGTTTGCGAAGAAAAAACTCTGATTGGAAAAGCTGCGAGATATATTGGACATACACTCACGACAGCTACCTTTCCACTCTATATGGAAATCCTAAAATCAGAAGCAGAACGAGCCTGGGATCAATATCATATGGTTGTCATTCCTGGTTTTGAGCTTTCGAAGAATTCGATTTTGAACCATCGTTCAGCCCATATTTTAGGATTAGGAATTTCAGATTTTTTTACTGCTGATGGAGACGTGGTTCGATCTTGCTCGTCGTATTCGATCTCAAGGTGGTTTAGCGGTTGCGGCTCACCCGGTTTCTACACGAAAAGTAGAAAAACAAACGTATCATCTCTGGGATCGTCGAGATGAGCTGGCTCAAGAATTTGACGCCTGGGAAGTTGCAAGTGGCCCCCACCTTTTTGATGAAGTTCTGCACTCCTCCCTTCCCAAGCTTGCAACGAGTGATCTTCATAGTCCCAAGCAGATTTATTCCTGGAAGACTGTTTTTTATTGTGAGCTCCATCGTGAGGCCATTCTGGAGGCCATTCGAAAACAAGAATTAGATTTTCACTTTTACCAAGAAGAGGGGGATTCTAATGAGTCTAGAAATGAGCTGGGTATTCGTCACTTGCTTCCTAGGGTGGTTCGTAGCACTGAGTCTCATGCTGTACGGCACTTTTTTGACCGTCCAGCACTTTAGTGAACCGTCATCGACATTGAGTTTTCCTTTTGTGCCATATCCAGTATCCATCCTGAAGCCTTTGAAGGGAATGGACAAAGGTATTGAGGAAAATCTAGAAAGTTTTTTTAAATTAGAATATCCGGATTACGAATTGATTTTTTCAGTAAATGGTCAGAGCGATCCAGTTTGTCAGTTAGTGGAGTCACTGATAGTAAAATACCCTCAGACTCAAGCTCGGCTTATTTTAGGTAAAGTTGATATCGGTCCTAATCCAAAAGTGAATAATTTGGTCATGAGTTATAAGACGGCAGCAAACGATTGGCTTCTGATCAGCGATAGTAATGTAAGAGTGGATCCTCTTTATTTGAAACGATTAGTATCACAAATTAAGCCAGAAGTAGGATTGATCACTTCAGTAGTAGCCGGGCACCATGCTCAGGGAATGGGTGGCTATTTGGAAGCCATAGTTTTAAATACTTTTTATGCACGGGGCATGATCATGGCAGATCGATTGGATCATCCATGTGTGGTGGGTAAATCCATGCTATTTCGTCGTTCGGTGGCGAATCGATTTGGAGGAATTGATGTCCTTTCTCGCTATCTTGCTGAAGACTATATGGCAGGAGAAGCTATTCGACGATTAGGTTTACGAGTCGTGACTTCCGTTGATCCTATTCCCCAATTCATTGGGCGGTATTCATTTTACGAATTTTGGTCGCGTCATCTCCGATGGGGCCGCATTCGTAAGTCTCAAGCCCCGCTTGTATTTGCAATAGAACCTTGGTTTGGGTGCATGGTTTCTGGATTATTGGGTGTATTAGGTGCAAAGAATTTATTTGGAATTTCTCCTTCTTTATTTATGATTTTGCATTTGAGCCTGTGGTCATTCTGTGACCTTTTGATTCTTAAAAAATTAAGGTCAAAACTTACCTTTCAAGTGCCGATTGCTTGGTTTTTAAGAGAACTGCTGGCGCTTCCGTTATGGATCTGTATTGCCTTTGGAAACACCGTGCAATGGCGAGGAAAGCAATTTATCCTCGAACCAGGTGGGACTTTAAAAACATCATTTAAATAGCGGAGTTCATTCATGTCAAAACTTAAATCAAGTGCTCCCTTTCTTTGGGGTGCTGCTACGAGCGCTCATCAGATTGAAGGTCATAATGATAAAAACGATTGGTGGGCATGGGAGGCTAGCGGCCATATTGAAGGAGGAGTAAGGTCGGGTGCGGCTACAGATCATTGGAATCGATTTAAACAAGATATTCAATTGGCAGCTGATTTAGGTCTTAATAGTTATCGCTTCTCTATTGAGTGGTCGAGGATTGAGCCTGAGGAAGGGCATTTTGATTCATTGGCATTGGATCGATACCACGAAATGATTTCAGAGTGTGAGCGACACCGTCTTCTTCCTTTATTGACTCTTCATCACTTTACTTCGCCACTTTGGTTTGCGCAGCGGGGCGGTTTTACTGAATCAGATTCACCTCAGAAATTTTTAAAATTTACGAAACATGTGACAAGTACTTTGGGGCCGAGGATACCTCTCTGGTGTACCTTCAATGAGCCCATGGTCCTGGTGGCGGGGACCTATTTGGGAAAATTCATGCCACCTGCACAGTTTTCGCCGCAGTTGGCCTCCCTTGCCTGTCATCACTTATTAAAAGCTCATGTTTTGGCTTATGATTGTTTACATGCAGATATCGAGAATCGAAAGGGCCCTTGGAAAGATCACCCAATTCAAGTCGGTATTGCTCACAATATGTTTGATTTTTTACCGGATCGTTCTTGGCATCCATTAGAGCAGCTTTTTGCATCTATTTTTTGGAGATTTTATAATCGTTCTTGGTTGGATGCCATTACAGGTCGAAAACAGCACTTTGGAATCTTGGGACTGGTGCCCTATGCAAAGCAGGTGGAAGAAGCTCACGGTAGAAAAACGGTAGATTATATGGGAATCAATTACTATACAAAAGCCTATGTTCAATGGTGTCCCCGAGATTCAGCGCATGAACAGCCTTCTGAGGTACCTCTTGGGTTGGCTTTTTCCAGAAAAAAAGAAGTCGCATCGGATGTAGGTTGGTCATTACATCCGGCCGGTTTAAGAAAGTTGTTAAAATTTACTAGTGCTTATCAATTGCCTATCTATGTCACTGAAAATGGGATCGCCGATCGAAAAGATGATCTGAGACAAAGTTACTTAATTTCTCATTTGCGTGAAATAGCACAAGCAATTGAGGATGGCATGGATATTAGAGGTTATTATCATTGGTCACTGCTGGATAATTTTGAATGGATCAAAGGTTTTGGACCTTGTTTTGGACTTTATCAAGTGAATTACGAAACCTTCGAACGAACTATGACTCGGTCTGCAAAATTATATCAGAAAATAATTTCTGATCATCAAAAAAAAGAGAATTCAAAACCGAGTAGTCGATATTTTAGTGAAATTTATTAAGTATTTAAAATCTCAATACTTGCTATCCATTTAATACTATAGATATATTTATACTATGGCACTCACAAAACAGAAGTTATTTTCACTCTGGACTAGTCTTTTGATATTTACAAGCTGTCAGTCCAGTCAGCTCCATCCGCAAAACACGCAAGGCTCATTGTCAAGGTCATTTCAAAAATCAGGCAAGGATCGGTCTCTCGCGAACGAAAACCCTGATCCTTATCGGGAGTTTCGCTATCAGACCGATGGTCGAGTTGTAGCCATAGGGGATCTTCACGGGGATTTTGAAGCGACGCAACGTGTACTGCGATTAGCAGGAGCGATTGACAACCATAACCACTGGATTGGGGGAACGCTCGTTCTGGTACAAACTGGAGATCAGATTGACCGATGGCATGATGATCGTAAAATCTTGGATTTGTTTTCTGACCTTCAAACTCAGGCAGAGGCGGCAGGTGGGAAAGTCATTCCGCTCAATGGAAATCACGAATTTATGAACGTATTTTTGGATTTTAGATTTGTCACACCCGAGTCATTCAGAAAATTTTTAGACATAAATGTGCCAATCCAGAGTCAATTGCTCCCAAAGCCGACGCTCAATGAAGATGGGCGGTATGGATCAAAAACGGTGATGAAACCACGTGGTCTTGGAGTTTCTGAGCGTGTCGTTGCATTCATGCCAGGCGGTCCCTATGCAAAGTTGTTAGCGACTCGGCCTTTTTTTACAATTGTGAATGATACAGTTTTTGTTCATGGAGGCATCACCCCCCAAAGCGTTAAATATGGGTTAGTCAAATTACATGAGGAAATGCGGGATTGGATGTTGGGTAAATCCAGTTCGAGTGGAATCCCCTCTTTGTTTCAAGAATTGGCTGACACTCACCCCTCTTGGAGTAGGCTCTACTCCGATGGAACACCTAGCGATGAAGTTTGTAAAGAACTCAAAGAGGTCCTAGCTACCCTTGCGGTCAAACGAATGGTCGTAGGGCATACGCCTCAGCTTGAAGGAATGAATAGCGTCTGTGATGGGCTGGTTTGGAGGATTGATATTGGTCTTTCCCAAGGGTTCTTTCCTGTTTTGGCTCCTGTTCAGCCACGAGTTTTTGAAATCGCGAATAATGAAATTAAAATTCTTCGTAAAGAATCATCTGCACCTCGTCCCAAAAGGAAAAGATCGCAGGATCAGACCGATGATGATGTCCTAAGGAGTAAACTCAGGAAATAAACTTCTTCGGAATTCATTTTCCGGAGTTCTTCGTGAAGTCTCATTATACTTTTGAGCGCCATCAACGGCATTAATTATATTTCCCAAATAGGTTACTGAAAATACTAGCCCCGATGCTATTGCGGAAAAAGGGAGCTGATGTTTTGTCAGTTCTACCGTGGTTGCTAGAAAGATAGAATTTAAGATCAGAGCGACTGCTGCAGATTGATAATTACCCACGTAGGCTTGTCCGGAGCCTGGAAGAAGGGTACTGGCAACTCCAGCGATCCATGGAGTTTTTTCAGGGGATTTTAAAATCAACTCTTGAAGAGAAATAAGATGACTTTGCTTATTTGGGGTCATCGTTTTGAGTTCTGTTAACGTTGAAAAATTTTGCGATTTCCTTTGATTCCAAAGTGTTAATTGAATGGCTTCATGAGAATTAAGTGAGTTTTGTAGTTCGGGATGATGATAGCTCTGAAGAAGATGGCTTTTATGAAGAAGAGTAGGATCGTCTAGCTTCTGGATTTGAGAGAGGGTGGACATCATTTCTGTAAATTCTCCGAGTTCACTCATTGCGAGTGCATAAGAGAAGAGCGATTGGTGTGCAAGTAGAGGATCGCAAGTGGTTGTGCTGAGTTGCGAGAAATGAAGAGCACTCATGAGATATTGGCCACTGGAAAAGAGCATTTTTGCTCTTTGGTAGAGAGCATGCTCATCTAGGCAAGTTTGATTGGTATGTTTGTATTCCGTGGCAAATCCATTCAAAGTGAAGATGAGATGACTCAGGCTAAAGTAAATTACAGCGATTTGGAAGGTCTTCACGGAGCAAGGCTCCTTTCTGCTCGATGATGGGAAGTCCTAATCGGGGTGCATCGGGTTCTAAGTAAAATCTTGCCATGGATTTAAATAGGGCGATTCCCGCCCCACAGCGAAGATGGGTTGCTTGACTCCATGCCGAGTCATTAGGAAAAAGTGAGCAATGACTCCCTAAGCTCAGCCTTAAAATAGTTTGATAAAATCGTATTCCTGGGCTTTTTACAAAATCCCCCTTTTTCTGCCAGCGTGCCAATTGATATTGGCTATCGATACCGCTTTTTAAGGTGGCCAAAGGAAACGTTGTTGAGCAAGCTAAGCTAAAAAAGAGAGCAGCTCCAGATAGCAAAGGAAGCGGTTTCCAGTGGGCGAAAGCCTGGAGGTTCACTTTTCGTGAGTCGGTTTGCATGTATAATCATAAACATGCTCCGGTTTGTATTTTTGAATCCAGAGAAGAGGAACAAGGAGAAATACTCCACCGATACAAGCTCCTACATCAAATTCTTCATTTCTGGAAAAAATATGTGCATCAGTTTGGCATCCGGGACGCTCGAGTTTTACATAAGTAGGTGAACCAATAATTTTTTGATCTGAATGGGGTACGGATCCTGTGCCAACATACTCCCCGTCTATGAAGATTTTAGCTTTTGGATCTGTGCTTCGAATCATGGTGGTGCTCGAACATGCTGAGAATAAAAACAAAGCGGCAACTATGGCCGATAGAGATTTGTGAAAAGTACCTGACTTTTTCTGATTTGAGTTCATTTAGGATGAATCATTGCATAGAATGCCTATGATTCAAGAAAATTCTTAATAAGTGGTGAGTCCAGATGGATTCGAACCATCGACCCATACATTAAAAGTGTATTGCTCTACCAACTGAGCTATGGACTCACTTATGAGGAACTCAGTTACCAAAGAGTTGATCTGAGTGCAAGTAAACTCGACTTAAAAAGCGACTTAAAAAGGGTCAGAAAGTAATAAAGTCTCTTCTCGCCCCGGTCCTGTGCTCATTAAGACGATAGGGACACCTAAGGAACGCTCAATGAAACCCATGTAGTTTTGAAGCTCTAGAGGTAAGTCTTTGAGTGAAGTGACGGTTTTGGGATTGTAACTGCCCCAGCCCGGCATGACTTCATAGGTAGGCTCCGCATTTTCCAGGTCTTCAACACAGGAAGGAAGATCGTAGAGAGTATTTCCTCCCAGTCGATACCCGACGCAGACTTTGACATGAGAAAAGTTTTGAAGAACGTCAGCTTTCATTAAAGCTAAACCAGTGAGTCCATTGACTTCTACAGCGTATTTAAGCGCCACTAAATCTAACCAGCCGGTACGTCTAGGGCGGCCGGTGGTGGCTCCAAATTCAGCTCCTACTTTTCGAATCAGTTCAGCGGTCTCAGGCTCAGTTGCTTCCATTTCAGAAGGAAATGGACCGGTACCTACACGAGTAGTGTAAGCCTTAGTAATTCCAATCACTTGAGTAATTGAATTGACTCCCACTCCTGAGCCGGTAAGGGCTCCAGCTGCGACGGTGTTGGATGATGTAACAAATGGATAGGTTCCATGATCCACATCGAGCAAGGTGCCTTGTGCACCTTCAAAAAGGATAGGGCGATTTTGCTTTAAAGCTTCAACTAAAATACTACGGACGTCAGTAACAAAAGGTTTAAGCCGTTGACCTAACTTAATACATTCCTCAAAAAGCGGCTCGAGTTCAAGCGCTGCCGTTTGAAAGTGGTGTTTGAGCAGAATATTTTTTTCCTCTAAAGCCACTCGAAGCTTCATGTGTAAAAGGTCTGGCCGAAGCAGGTCGATGACTTGGATTCCTCGCCGCGCTACCTTATCTTCGTAAGCAGGGCCTATGCCCCGTACAGTAGTGCCGATTTTTCCATCACCTTTGGCGGCATGTTCTTCTCGGAGCTTATCTAATAATCGATGGTACGGGAGGATGACATGAGCTCGTTCACTGACTCGAACTACTTCATGAGGAGCTAAAGTTAATGCCCCGGTATTTTGGAGGGATTCAATCTCCTCAAAGAATACCGTGGGATCGAATACGACTCCATTCGCAATGAGACAAATTTTTCCGGGATGTAAAACTCCACTTGGAATCAGATGTAAAACAGTCTTCTTTCCATTGACAACTAGAGTATGACCCGCATTATTTCCCCCTTGGTAGCGGACAATGTAGTCAGCGCGTGCGCTATAAAGATCAACTACTTTCCCTTTTCCTTCATCGCCCCATTGAGCTCCCACTACCACTACGTTGTTGCCCATCTTTTATCCTTCTGAAAATGTTCGTAATACGGCTCCGACGCCTTTTCCAAATTCTACTGAATATTTAAGATCATTTAATGTGAGTTCTAATGCAGAAATTCCAGTAGTAATATCAAATCGATCACAATAACCAAAATGTGAAAGCCTAAAAATTTTATCTTCTAGTTCATCCTGTCCTCCTGCAATGGTCACTCCATATTTATCTCGCATGAGTTTAGGAATTTGTTTACCGTCCTTGATGCTGCTAGGGACCAAGACAGCGGTGACTGAGGTTGAAGGTGATTTTTTAGCAAGAATTTCCATTCCCAAAGCGTGTACGGCATTTCGGGTGGCTCGTGCCAAAAGATCATGACGTTTAAAAGTATTTTGAAGACCTTCTTCTCGAATGAGCCGCAAGCTTTCTTGAAGCCCTTGAATCAAGGAAATTGCAGGCGTCCAGGCAGTTTGATTTTTAACTACAGCTTTTCTCTCTTTTCTTAAGTCGAAATAAAACCGTGGTAGAGTTGCGGTTTCACATGCAGCCCAAGCGCGGTCACTCAGGGCAATCATGGCGAGGCCAGGAGGAATCATGAGCGCTTTTTGTGAGCCTGTTAAGAGCACATCGATTTCCCAGTCATCCATAGGGAGATCTGAGACACCGCAAGCGGTGATGCCGTCACAAACTGAAAGCATTCCTGCGGCTTTCGCGATTTTGCAAATTTCGCGAGTAGGCATCTGGACACCTGTTGAAGTTTCAGAGGCCTGAAAAAGAATCGCTTTTGCGTGAGGATGAGCGCGTACGATTTTATCTAATTGTTGAGGTTCAAGAGCGTCCCCTGCATTTAATAGGAGCTCTCGAGGAGTGAGCCCATAAGTTTTTGCAATCTTTGTCCACCGTTCACCAAATTTACCGCCGTTTACGGTAATGACCTCATCTCCTGGATTAAAGAGATTGGAGATAGATGCTTCCATAGCTCCGGTGCCACTGGACGAAAGTAGAATCACCTCTTGGCGTGTTTGAAAGAGGTATTTCAAACCGGCGCGGACCTCTTCAAATAAGGTTTGAAAGGCAGGAGTTCTATGGTGAATGATCGGCTGTGCAAAAACTGAAATCACCGACTCTGGAATAGGCGTAGGTCCAGGAGTTAAGAGATAGTTCTTTTTCATATTAATGAGCACCCCAAACAATTTGCTATCAGACCTGATCCAGTATTCACAGATCTAAATGCTAAATGCAGAGCCGATTTAATGGGCCTGTGTTTTAGGACCTTTAGCTAATCTCCGCTCTTGCTTTTCAACCATGATTTCATCAATGATAGCTAACGCTTCATGGCGAAGATCATTTTCATAAATAAATCGATAAAAATTTTCCATATCTGGATGATGTCGAAAGTTCTTAAATGAAGCGGACATCTCGATAGGGTTCCCTGCAGCGGCTGCCAATGCAGCAGCATTGCCGTTTTGGCTGGAGGATTCTGCAGCAGCGGCTTCTGCTTGTTCTTCAAGTTCTTCAGTATCTTCTAAAGAAGGCACCTCAGTCTCAATGCTCTCTTCAGGAGCTGTCTCGGCCATTTTAAGACCCTTTTTCTCAGGCTTTGTGACTCCTCCGGTAGCAGCAGCCGTCGCTGTTTTCTTGGTAGATTCTTTTTTGGTTTTAGTCGTCATATAGTCTTCCTTCTCTTAGGTCAGGGGGTTATTTCGTTAGGTCCAAATCTTCTGATGGAAGTTGTGTCTGCAATATTCCATACCGATGAAGCTTATTATAGAGTGTCTTAATAGTTATTCCCAAGGTTTGTGCCGTTTTAGTTTTATTGTCATGATTATATGCGAGCGTTCTTAAGATGTGGCTTTTTTCGACTTCCTCAAGCGGCATATCCAAGGTGAAATCATTCGTTTCCGTTCGAGCTTTAGGAATCCGAATGGTAAAAGGAATATCCTCAAGACGGATTTCATTATTGTCTGCTAGAATTTTAAGTCGTTCGATGACGTTCTGTAATTCTCTTATGTTGCCTGGCCAACTGTAATTCGAAAATACTTCGATGACTCGTGGATCAATTCGTTTAATTTGTTGCGTTGAATTGCCAAAACGAGAAGTTTTTAAGAAAAAATCAATTAAAGCAGGGATGTCTTCTTTGCGTTTTCTGAGAGGAGGCATTCGGAGAGTGATTGTATTTAAACGATAAAAGAGATCTTCTCTAAAACGATTCTCTTTCATTTGTTTTTCTAAATCACGATTGGTTGCACTAATGACGCGGACTTTGACTCGAATAGGCCGTTTTCCTCCAATTCGGTAAAATTCGCCTTCTTGAAGGAATCGTAAGACTTTTGCTTGAATCCCCAAAGACATTTCACCAATTTCATCTAAGAAAAGAGTGCCTTCATTTGCAATTTCACAAAGTCCCGGTTTTTGATTCACAGCTCCTGTGAATGATCCTTTTTCGTGTCCGAATAACTCAGATTCGAGTAATGATTCCTGAAGGGCACCACAATTGACAGTAATGTAAGGCGAGTGAGTTCGATCACTTTTTAAATGCAGCCTACGTGCAATAAGTTCTTTGCCCGTACCGCTTTCTCCTTGAATTAATACAGTCGCAGTAGTGGGAGCAATCTTATCTACCATAGAGAGAACTCCTAAGATGGCAGGACTCTTTCCTATAATATCTAAGGTCTTATTATCTTGGTTCACTAATGTTTTGAGTGCTTTATTCTCTTTTTGGAGTAAATGTTGTTGTTCTAAGATACGTTCATGAGCTCGCCGGAGCTCAAGCGTTTTTTCTTCAACTGCTTGTTGAAGTACTTTATTGAAGCTTTTAGCTTCATTGTAAAGCTTTTGATTTGTAATGGATACAGCAATTTGAGCAACGACAGCCTCTAATGTGAGTTGATCTTCTTCATTGAAGGCATGAGATTCATTGCTCCCAATATTCATAAGCGCAATGACTTCACTGTCTTGAATAATAGGAACACAAAGCTCTGATAAAAAATTCAAAGGGAGGTCGGAGTTTGCTTCTCTGGGTGCAGTACAGAGATTGTTCGTAAGGTAACTCTTTTTGTTACGGATGACGATATCCATCACCCCTTCGGCACTGGAAAGAGTATGACCTATTCTCAGGTGGGGTTTAAATTCTCCAGCCTGGGCTCTGATCGTGTATTGTAGGTCATTTCCTACACTCCAGATTTGAATACATGAATAATTTAATTTGCTTTGAATAATATTGACGATTTCTTGATAAAAGTTTGTGGATTCAAATAGGCCTTGTAGCTTAGATGATAATTCACTCAGAAGTCTCAGTTGAGTGACTTGTTTATGGAGGTTTACTGATCCTTTTAACATTTGTGTTCGAATCCCTTTACTTTTCGTCTTCAGCTCATTGCAATGAGTAATATTTGAAGGCTCCTGATCTTTCTTATCAAAAGATGTGCGAAATAGTATATTTTTTACAGGGTCGTGTCAAGAATATTCTTGATTAATAAAGTACAGTAATAAGTGGCTTGAAATCGTGTCGAATTTTAGCTTACACAGGCTTTAGTTTGCTAAACTGAAAGCATTTAGATCACTTGGAAGCAGTTCCTTAGGGTTGTTGATAAGAACTGTAAGGAGCCTTGTTGCGCCGTAAAGATTTCATTGTGCGCCTGCCACGAAGGATGAATTGCAAAAAACCATAAAGAATTCATATATTCATCAAGGTAAAGTGGCGATCTGAACCCACTCATTATCAAGTTATCACAAAAGCGATGTCATCATGATGGTTTAACTTAAACTCGTCCTTCGTGACAGGCGCACAATAAAAGATTTAGATTCCCGGCGCAACAAGGCTCCTTACAGTGCTTATATTGCTTCTACAACCATCGCTAAGCCTATTCCGCTTGCAGCGCAAATAGAGATCAGCCCAAGATTCTTTTTTCGTGCTCGTAATTCGTGCAAGGCTTGAAGAATCATTCTGGCGCCCGTAGCCCCAAAAGGGTGTCCCAAGGGAATGCTGCCGCCATTTACGTTGAGTTTAGAGCGATCTACTTGTCCAATCGCATGATCCATCCCCAATTTTTCCTTCGCCCAGGTTTTGGACTCAAGTGCTCGAATGGTGCTTAAAACTTGGGCTGCAAATGCTTCATGCATTTCAATGAGGTCAATATCTTCCCATCGAACCCCAGCTTGCTTGAGTGCACGGGGGATAGCGAATGCAGGTCCAATCAGAAGAGGTTCCTTTTTAATATCCACTGCCGCAGAAGCGACACTTCGAATGACTCCCAAGGGCTTCATTTTAAGTTCATTCGCTTTAGATTCGCTCATAAGCAATACGGAAGCAGCGCCATCGGTTAAGGGACTTGCATTGCCAGCGGTAATCGTTCCATCTTTATAGAAAATAGGTCTTAGTTTTGCCAACTTTTCGATAGAAGTGTCTGAACGGATATCTGTATCGCGATCAATGACTTTACCAGCAGGCGTGCCTACTGGAATGACATGGGTACTATAAAAGCCCCTCTCTCGGGCGTTGTGTGCTTTGAGATGACTATCTACTGCATATTGATCTTGTTCTTCACGGCTAATTTTAAATTCTCGCGCCATGAGATCCGCTGATTCACCCATGGTGAGCCCTGTAGTTGGTTCTTTAATTCCAGGTGCATGAGGAATAAATAAATTAGGCTTAAAGTGAGAGAGGTGGCTCAGCTTTTGAGCGGGTGTTTTTGCTTTAGCGAAATCTTGAAAAAAATCTGTGGCCTCTTGGCTAAAAAGGGCTCGAACAGAGCTGATGGATTCTACACCTCCTGCCACTCCAATTTCAATTTGACCTGAAAGGATCTTCGCTGAGATTCCTGCAGCAGCTTCGGCTGCTGATGCACAATATCGGTTGATGGTCGTGCAAGGAATGGTGGGAGGGAGTCCTGAATCAAATAATGCTTCGCGAGCAATATTGGTTCCTTCAGCCGGAGCACTGACGATTCCAAAATAGACTTCCTCAATCAGCTGTGGATCTATGTCAGATCGAGCGATCGTCTCACGAAGAACGGCTCCACCTAATGTAGAGGGTGGTAATTTTTGAAAAACTGTACGGGCACGGACGAACGGCGTTCTTGCCCCATTAATAACCATCACTCGTTCTTTTGCCATAAGACGTTCTCCTTTTTTATCCCTTGATCATTCTCTATAGCAAATATTTCAGTGGATGCAAAAGCTAGTTAAGTGCGAGATACAGAATGCTCAATTAAGATTGCATCGATCGCGGTAATCAGGGACTCCGCCATTTCTTTGGCATGAGTTGGCGTCGCGGCACGAGAAACCTTACCCAAAGGAATTGCATCTTGTGTGGAGATTGCAAGTGAAGTCAGGTTTTCAAATCCAAAGGTTTCGCCACTATTGGCGAGTTGTCCACATTCAATTCTTAATTCTTCCCAATTTCGTTCCACAATGAGTTTTCGAAGTTTTTTCATCCTTTTATTGAGTCGATCCAGGTACCGACGACGAAGACGTTCATCGATTTCGTGGTTGGAATTGACTTTAATGTTGAACATCCGAAGTTCCTATCGTAGGCGGATTTGACCATTTGGGACTGACGCAACTTCCGAGTCCATAGGTTAATCTTTTTACGAATGACCCATCTATATTCATGACATAAATATTTTTCTGCCCGGTTCGGTTTGAACTAAAAGCTATAAAATTACCATCAGGGCTAAAAACGGGATCCTCATTGCCACCCTGATCTTTTGTGAGTCTTTCAATTTTAGTACCATCGGGATTCATGATGAAGATATCAAAATTTTTATCTATCCAACCTGCAAAACCGATTTTATTCTTCTGGGGAGACCACGTGGGTGTAGCGTTATATCGGCCAGCATAGGTGAGTCTTTGTACTTGGGTGCCATCAGATTTCATTGTGAAGACCATAGGTACTCCGGTTCGAGAGGAAACAAAAGCAATGTTTTCTCCATCTGAACTCCAAGTAGGGTCTACATCGAACCCAAAAGATTTTGTGAGTTGTTTCACCTGATGGGAGCCGAGGTCTAGGGAAAATATTTCAGGGTTACCCAAATAGCTCAGAGTCAGTGCAACTTTTTTTCCATCTGGGGAATAGGCAGCGCCACTATTAATTCCTCGGCGATTCGAAAGGAGATGCACCGTGTTCGTGGTAAAGTTGAATTCATAGAGATCGATATTTTTGATATTGTTTTGATGTCGAGTGAATAAAGAATAGGCGATGCGTGTTCCATCGACACTCCAAGCAGGTGCAAATGCTATGGATCGATGGTGGGTGACCTGTTTGACATCAGTTCCATCAAAATTCATCATGTAAATTTCTTTTTTTCCGGTCAAATCACAAGACATTGCGATTTTTGTCAGGAAGATGCCAGGCAATTGAGTGAGAGTTTGAATGAGGTCATTTGCAAAGGTGTGTGCAATGAGTTTGATGTCTTTTTGGGGAGCTAAGTAGCTCTTTGAAAAAATCTGCTTGGCACCTAGAGTATCATAAAGATGGGTTTCAAATACTAATATCTTATCTGGATTCTCGGTGAGGGAGGTCTTGATTAAAAATTCAACGCCAATTCCAGTCCAGTCTGGAAATTTAAAGCTTTCAGGGATAATTCCCGCTGTGGCGGTGTCTTCAATAAAAGCCGCAGAATTGAGAATGTTAAAAATATCCATGAATCTCAAGTCACTCAGTACGGTGTCATTGATGATTTTCGATAATTTCGTGGTAATTAGATTTTTGGTGCGAATCATCGGAAATGCGAGGACTGTCTTTTTTGTTCGGGCCGGCCCCATCGGAATGTATGCATTTGAATTGGTCGCTGCATTACCAACTGGCAAATTATAAAGAGACGTTATTAAAATAATTACAAACGAAAAGATTTTAGTGAGTGTCATTGATCTAAAACTATAAAGGAAATCCTATTAAAATTCCATGAGTGAGCAGCGATGTTTTTAATTCCTGAGGTGGAAAGGGAAATGGCTGACTAAGATCAATAGTTCTCTTGATTAAATTGTCAAATTGAGAACTACCGGAAGGCTTTAAGAACTTCAATCGTTGAAGTTTTCCCTGGGCATTAATATAAATTTGAACCTGTGCATCGAAATTCTGTCGACCAATCCAAGGTGGCAGAGTCCAGTTCTCCAGTAGCCGATCTCGTAAGATATCATAATAGTGAGCTTCTGAAGCCTCTTTGGCGTCCCCCGATAAACTTAATCCGGGAGAAATCTGGTTCCCTTTAATTAGGATATGTTGCACAGATGAAGTATCTGTTTTGTCTCGGAATTCTTGAATTTTTGCGAGAGCTTTAAGTCGATTTAATGCCTTCTGATTCCTTTTTTCAACTGTTTTGTCATGTTGTAAGCTGGGTTTTAAGACCATCTCGTCTTTCTTGGCTAATTCCTTGATGGGAGTAGGCTTGGTGGTTTTAATCCGATTTGCATCCCTCTCTGCCTTTTTAAGCACCTGTGCAATATCTTGATTGAATTGGGACTTTTGTGAGGGCTTCAGGTCTTTTTTTAAAATATCAGGCAGTCCCACGAGATCGACTCTTAAAGTGGGAATGTAAATTTGGACCTGATCTGGAAAGATGAGTCTCTTTCCTAAAATAAGTAAAGCAAGAAGGGCGTGGCCAAAAACAGACCATTTTAGTCCCTTAGTTAACTTGAGGTCGTCCTGCTTCATGGCGAGTAGTTCCTTTAGTGCTTACCGTCATAGATGGATTTTGCTGTTTCTGACGATTCATAAATTAGAATGAGTATTTCCGGCTTCGGTCACCAGGCCAACTCGAACAATTCCCGCTCTTTTTACTTCCGCCATAACCTGAGCAATATAACCATAAGAAACATTTTGATCAGCTTGAATAGCGATCTCAATGCCAGGTTTTGCTGAAGCAATAGCTTCTAGCTTTTTAAAGAGTGTGCCACTTTGGATCACATGGTTTGCAATGGAAATTTGCCGCGATTTATCCACAGTAAGAATGAGTTGTTCAGGGACTTCATTTAATGACCCAGCATTTGTCTTAGGTAAATCAACTTTTATTCCTTGCTGCATCAGAGGTGCTGAAATCATAAACACGATGAGCAATACCAACATCACATCAACTAAAGGTGTGACATTGATTTCAGCAAGAGTGGTTGGAGCAGAAAGGCTGGAAGATTTATTCCCGTTTGATTTTATTCCTCCAAAACTCATGTTATGTTCCCTTTTTTCCAATTAAAAAGCTTCGTTGTATGATGTTGATAAAATCTTGGGAAAAACATTCAATGTCAGTCGCGACTATTTTAATCTGGCCGACATAGTAATTGTAGGCGATTACTGCCGGTATGGCGACACCAATTCCCGCGGCGGTGGTGATCAGGGCTTCTGAGATGCCTGGTGCAACAATGGCGAGATTTGCAGCTCCAGTTGTCCCAATGTTTTGAAAGGCGTTCATGATTCCCCAAACGGTTCCAAAAAGGCCCATAAAGGGGGCGGCACTTGCAGTGGTCGCTAGCCAACCGACATGTTTTTCTAGAATTGAAATTTCAGAGGTAGAGGCTCGATTGAGGGCTCGATAAATATTTTCAATTTTTTCGAAATTCGTCGGAGAGGCGTCTGCGTGTCCCGTTTGCAATTTTCTAAGCTCCTTAACACCATATTTAAAAACTGATGCGACAGGGGAGTTTGGAAATTGCTCACTTTGGGTTAAAATTTCATCAATATTTTTTCCATTCCAGAACGCATGAATGAAGTTTTTATTTTGTGAATGCGCTAGTTGAAGAATTTTCCATTTAATTGCAATGATGGCCCAGCATGTTATTGAAATACTCAGTAACAAAAAAAGCACTAATTTAGCTACTAATCCGGATTCAGAAACTAAATCAAAAACTCCCGATGGGGCAATGTGTACGGTGGGCATGGTATTCAACCTTTCTACGCTAAGGCGTTTTCTTATTTCTTAGAATGCTTCGAGCTATATCGATAATCAACAGGAGTTGAAATGCCAAACTAGAAATAGGTCCCCCTACGCCACCTGTAAGTATACGAGCGAGGGAAGTTCCTGGTTCCGTGTTTTGGTATTTAAACCACAGTATACCTTGAAACTCACTTCCGAAAATGGGCAAACTGAGGAGGGGGTTAAAAATGATCAGTATACCCGCCCAAAAGCCAGCGGTCCTTGAGAATTTCCCCCCGTTTTGAATGCGATAGAAGAGAGAAATGGATATCAAATAAAGGGTGAAGAGATGCATGATCCCCAAATCAAATTGAAGTATTTTAATAGCACAATAGAGGAATGCAATGAGATGAGCGGAAGCAAAAGCAGGGAGGTGATTATTAAGTTGTGTCGCGATTTTATAGTGAAAGATGAATTCTTCGCAGTACGATAATGCGCTCAGAGCTATTATTCTAAATATGATATTTCCGACATCAGCTACTTCGCCTATTTGGATAAAGTACCCGAGATAATGATAAGCGCCACTTAATATAAAGAATAGGATTAAGCCACTCGCAAGAAAAGCCCCTCGTATGAAGCCGGGAAGAAATTCTCTTTCAGCATGGTCTTGATTAATAATTTCGATGCGCCGTGTTGAAGTGAGGGGGTATAATGAGCAGAGTAAACCCACGAATAAGAATGCTGCTAAACCCATCAGGCTGACTTCATTGGAGCTAAAGGCATCGCTGATGTCTTGAAAGTGAGATGAAGGTGAGATGATAAAGTAGGTTATAAAGGTTAAAGTCAGGAGACGAAAGATGAGTATCCAAAGTCCATACAGCCCTATAAAGCTCAGCGGCTTATAAAGCCAATGGTATTTCAATAACACTTTCTTCCATTGTAGAATGGAGGTGAGGTCGGTTTCATCCGTACTCGGCATTTCTCCAGCATGCGTCTAACTCAAAGGACAATCAACCTTTAATCTATTAAAAATGATTTATTGCGTCAACAAGAAAGCCTTGTGATGTGTAATGAAAATGATGGGCTTCAAGTAGAACTTTATTAAAATTAAACAAATATGATATTATTTTTAATTGGGGGATCTATGGTCATCCTATCAGGAATTTCAAAGTGGTATTTTAATCAAACTAGAATATTAGATCATGTTGATCTTGAGCTAAAAAAAGGTGACTTTTTGTATGTTGTTGGGGGTAGTGGGGCCGGTAAATCTTCTTTGCTTAGGCTTTTAGCAACGGAAGAGGCTCCTTCTATGGGGAATATTTCTCTTTTTGGATATAATCTTGGAGCCGTTTCTCCTTCAACACTTAGAGCAATTCGTCAATGTCTTGGCTATATCCCTCAAGATGTCAAATTAATTCCAGACCTCACTGTTTTTGATAATATCGCGCTATCTCTTTCTTTGGCGAGGTATAGGGTTTTATCCGCTCAATCAAAAGCAAAAATCAGTGAACTATTGAATCGTTTGGGGTTAGAAGCTAAGCGCGATAAGCTCGCTTCCACTCTTTCAGGTGGAGAAGCTCAAAGGGTTGCAGTAGCCCGAGCTTTAGTTCGTTCTCCTGAGCTAATTATTGCCGATGAGCCTACGGGTGCCCAAGATAGAGATTACACTTGGACAGTGATGGATCTTTTTTTAAAATCTAATGTTATGGGTGCAACTGTTGTTTTGGCTACTCACGATCGTGAAATTGTGAGGAGAGTTCGTAAACGCTGTGCTGTTTTACGGGGTGGACATATATCCGTAGAGGAGTCTATGTGTATCTATTAAAACTTTCTTTCCGCCCTTGGCGAATTGCTCCATTGAATCAAATGATTTCTGCCTTTGCCGTAGGGTCATTACTTTTATTAATAGGGTTTCTATTTTGGATGCAAAGAGGTTTGTGGCCGGTATTAAATCGTCTTCAAGGCGAACAGGTGATTACGGCTTATCTCAATTCATCAGTTGAGAGTAAAGAGGAAGAACAGCTTGTAGATACAATTCGAGTTTCAATTGGATCTCAGAGGTCTACTGAAGTGAAGCTGATGAATGCTCCTCGTTTCATTGAGATGATTAAAGGTCAGTATCCTGAGCTCGGGCATGAACTAGAAGACTTGGGAAAAGATATGAATCAAGTCATTCCTCGTTATATTTCAGTATCTGGAATTCTTCCAGATTCTGCGTTGGATCAGATCAGGGATATTCCCGGTGTGGAATCTGCCGAGAGTTCTAAAGATAGGAGTCACTCTATTGTCGAAGCATTCTCTGCTCTTCGATGGATTGCTAGAATTCTTATGGGTGGAGTTTTTTTAGCCTTGTTAACAGGCTTGATTCACCTTTCCAGGATGAATGCGTACCTGCATAAAGATGCGTTAATGCTGCTGAAGTTTTGGGGAGCAGGCAGCTTTACTTTATTGAGTCCAGGAATGATTTCAGGCCTTGTTGTGGGTTTCTTAGGGGGAGGGGTTGCTTGCAGTGGGTGGTTGACTATGGGAGTTTGGCTCACCCATCATGTTCGGAACTTCTCCTTCATCCTCAAAGGGATGCCAGCCGCCCATGGAAATTTAGCAGTGTTGCTTTTTTTTATGGGAGGCTTGGTGGGCTTAGTGGCTGGATTTTTTGGAAGTCTCTCGACCTCTCAACTGAGTCATGAGGGAGGTTTCATCGGTTGATATTGCTACTTTTATCGACAATTTCATGGATGACTTCTATTGGACATGCGGAAAGCAAGATTCGACCGCTGGCGGATCAACTTGGATCGATTCGTAATCGAATTACTGAACTTGAACAAGGTATCGTAGATGATCTTCACACTCAGAAAAACATTCAAATTCAGGTAAAAAAAATTCAAACTCTTCTTAAGTTCCAAAAGCTTGAAAAAAAATTAGGAATGCAAAGACTTGCAGAACTCGAGCATACGGTAGTTGAGCTGGAGTCGCGCCGCAAGAGTTTGACCGAAAAAATCGACTTTCATCATAAAACCATTCGAAAGTGCCTGATGGCAATTGAAGCTTCGAATCGAGAGGGTTCTAGTAATCCATTTCCGATGGGTCATTTGGCTGATCAGGAAAAGCTAGTAGCACCGAGACGACGAGTCTTGTCCAACCTAGTGGATCGGGGATTTAAAGAGATAGAAACATTACGAGCGGATTTAACGGACGCTATGCAGTTGGGTGCTCGAATTCAAGATGAAAAACAGCAACTCGCCTATCTTTTTCAGGATTTAAAAGAGCAAGAAAGTGTATTGGAGTTGAATCGTCAGCTACAAATTGATTTTCTCAAGAAGAAGCGTAATGAACGGATTGCCCAACTTGAAAATTATCGAAATCTCAAGAGTTCTGAGCTGCAAGTGGAACATTTGATAAAAGATTTCAATGCTCGGTTAGAGCTTGAGCATGAAGAGGAAACAGAAAAAGTAGCATCTAAAGCCATGGCGCAGGGAGGGTTTTCTAAGTTAAAAGGTAAATTACCCTTCCCCGTTCTAGGAGGAAAGGTGATCTCAGCGTTTGGTAGATCATTTGATTCACGATCTGGCCTTTTTATTTTTAAAAAGGGTGTAGATATCGAGGCAACAAAAGATCAACCCGTTCAAGCTATTTCTGCTGGACGAGTTGCTTTTTCAGGAGAACTACCGAATTATGGAAGAGTTGTTATTATCGATCACGGCGACCATTTTTATTCGCTTTGTGCTCATTTAGGAAAAATTACTAAGAATACAAATGAGTCTGTAGCAGTAGGTGATGCAATTGGTTTAACAGATAACTCGGGTACTCCTCTTTATTTTGAGATCCGAGCCAGAAACGTTGCAGTGAATCCATTGCAGTGGGTCTTTAATTAGTTTAGCCTAGAGGTTCTATGATTCAATTTTCAAAAAAGCTTTCTATTGTGAGTTTCATCTTAGTCATTTCTTTTCTGGGAATCAGTGTAGGACAGAGTTTGGGGCGTCAGACGGCTGAGTTCCAGCTCCTTCGAGCGACCTCGGCGGCAATGCCCGCCACATCGGGACAACAAGATCGTTATGAAAATTTAGAGCTTTTCAACCGAGTTCTTCACTTTGTCGAAGCGAACTATGTGGATGAAATCAAAAATAAGGCATTAGTGGAGGGAGCCATCAAGGGAATGCTTGAAACCCTCGATCCCCATTCAAATTTTTTACCCGCAGATCTTTATAAAGATATGCAGATTGACACGAGTGGAAAATTTGGGGGTTTAGGTATTGAAATTGGAATGAAAGACAATATTCTGACGGTGCTAGCCCCCATTGAGGATACCCCCGCTTGGAAAGCTGGACTTAAGCCCAATGATCGAATTGTAAAGATTAACTCAGAAAGTACCAAGGGACTGAACTTAGTGGAGGCCGTCTCAAAAATGAGGGGAAAACCAAAGACCCCTGTGACACTTTCGATTTATCGTGAGGGGTTCGATAAGATTAAAGATATTTCGATTATGCGTGATACCATTAAAATCCAATCTGTGAAAAGTGAGTTACTTGAGCCTCAATACGGGTACGTCAGATTAACCACTTTTAATGAAACCGCCTCTGCAGATGTAAAAAAGGCCATTGATCAAATGAGCAAGAAAGAGAAGCTCAGAGGTTTAGTTTTTGACTTAAGAACGAATCCAGGTGGTTTATTGGATCAGGCTGTTGATGTCTCCTCGTTATTTATTGATGAGGGAGTGATTGTTTCGACTATTGGTCGGAATCGAGATCAAAAAGATATCAAATATGCTCGTAAAGGGATGGCTTATAAAGACTTTCCCGTAGCTGTTTTAGTGAATTCGAGTACGGCATCTGCGGCAGAAATCGTAGCGGGAGCTTTACAAGATCATCACCGAGCCATGATTTTGGGACAGCCTACGTTTGGTAAAGGATCTGTGCAAACAGTCATTCCTCTCCCTCCTGATATGGGTTTAAAACTCACAATCGCTCGTTATTATACTCCGAGCGGGCGGAGTATTCAGGAAAAGGGCGTACAACCTGATATCCTTTTGGAAGAGTTTGATTCAAAACTTCTCGCTCAGGCTCGGATTAAACCGGACTCCTTTCGGGAACGTGATCTCAAAGGTCATATGACGAATACGGATGAGGACAGTGGTGCGAAAGAGTTTAAAAAGGAAGAACTCGACCTTATATTAAAAGATAACAAAGACAAAAAGAAAGCTGTCGATAAGACTTCTTCAGACAAGTCTCCAAAAGACGATGATGATATGATTCCTATGAAAATGAATCCTAAGGAAGATTATCAAGTGAAGCAGGCGCTGAATTCGTTGAAGTCATTTGAAGTGTTTAAAAAGATTTCGATAGATAAAGACCAGCCTGAAACCGTAAAAGGTGCAATGACACCTACTTTGAAGCCCTTGTCCCAAAAAGACTAAAACCGTTTTTTGAAGGTAGTACTCGTATATGGATTTAAATGATTTTCCGCTTTTTTCTCAAGCTCGTCAGTCAGTTCCTGTTGGACAGCCAAAGCATTGGACAGTGACAGAATTGACGAGCCAGATTCGAGGGGTCCTTGAACCCGCTTTTACACAAGTGTGGGTGCAGGGAGAGGTGAGTAATTATCGACCAGCAGCATCAGGTCATATTTACTTTTCTTTGAAGGATCAAGGGGCCTGCATCTCAGCGGCAGTATTTGGTTGGGGCGCTAGAAAAAAAACTTTTGATCTCAAAGACGGACTTCAAGTTCTTTGTCGTGGAAAAGTTACCCTTTATCCTCCTCGCGGTAGTTATCAATTGATTGTTGAACAAGTAGAACCTCTCGGTGCAGGGGCCTTGCAGATTGCATTTGAACAGTTGAAGACAAAATTAGCCGCAGAAGGTCTCTTTGATGCCTCTCAAAAACGTCCTTTACCGCTATTTCCGAGTCGGATTGCGATCATTACTTCTCCATCGGGAGCTGCAATTCAAGATATGCTGAATATACTCAAGCGTCGGGCTCCTCATGTTCGAGTTGTGATTGTGCCCGCAGTAGTGCAAGGAGAGGACGCTCCAGCTCAAATCATCCGAGGCTTAGAGTTAGTGAACCGAAAAGGATTAGGGGATTTAGTCGTTTTAGCGCGAGGGGGAGGAAGTATCGAGGATCTTTGGTGCTTCAATCATGAAGAGTTGGCTCGTGCAATTCGAAAATCTAAACTTCCTGTTGTTTCAGCGGTAGGACATGAAATTGATTTTACTATATCTGATTTTGTTGCAGACTTGAGAGCGCCGACTCCCTCTGCAGCAGCGGAAATCATCACAGGACATTGGGTGGATGCGGGACGTCAAGTCAGGGAAGCAGCTGTTCGGCTCAAGGGAGTCATTCTCAAGGACTTGTTCAATCGTAAAACGCTTCTTTCTCATATTGCGGCGCGTGTAGTCAGTCCAAGGGATCGATTACGTGAGCAGGCGCAGAGAGTTGATGAGCTTTTTCTCCGCTTGGAGAGGGGCTTGAAAATCAGACTGGAAAGAAGACAAGGCATTCTACAGCAAATGATGGGTAAATTGGATGCTCTTTCTCCGTTACGAGTTTTGGAACGGGGGTATGCTTTAGTACGTGATTCTGGCGACAATTCAGTTATTGTTAAGAGTACAAAACAGGTACGATCAGGACAGGAGCTTCAAATTACCTTCTATGATGGTCATAAGAGAGTTCAAGCACTTGAGTAAGAGCCTGTCCGAAAAGGGCCTTTTTGGCCTGATATGGCGTCGCCTTTTTGTTCCCGTTTTTCTTTTATTTTCTTTTTCCTGTGCACCAACTCATCTTAATCTTCAATCAGCAGCTGTTCTGCCGGTAGTTGATATTCATGCCGAATTGTCTTCTTCTCAGGTGGTCTCTGGGACGATTGCTCTGATTACGATTCAGGTGCCTTCTGTGTATAGAAAAGGAATGATATCAGGAGAGTTTGAAAAAACTGAGTTTCCCTTTTTTCCAGTCAGTGAAACAGTGAATGGACTCATAGAAACTTTTGAAGCAGTTCTTGCTGTTCCTTACGAGAGAAAACCTGGGCCTGGGATTGTAACGGTTCATATTGGAAAGGGCGAAACTGCTAAAAGCTACCCGATATCGTTCAATGTGGTTGAGGGCGATTATCGGTCGGAAGTTTTGCATGTAGATGGGCGTAGAGTGAATCCGCATCATAAAAAGGATTTACTGAGAATTAAAGGGGAGCAGGAAAGAGTTGCTCAAATATACGGTCGTGTTACCCCTCAAAAATATTGGAGTGGCCCCTTTTCTTACCCCATTCAAAGCCCTGTCACGAGTCCATTTGGCACTAAGAGACTCTATAATGGTCAACTCAAAAATTTTCATACAGGCTTGGATCTTAAGGCTCCTATGAAGACTCCGATTTATTCCGCAGAAGCCGGAATGGTCGTTCTTGCCTCCAATCTTTTTTATACGGGAAATACCGTGATGATTGATCATGGCTACGGAGTGATTACGCTCTATGCTCATATGAGTCGAATCAAAGTAAAAGAAGGCCAAGTGATTCAAGCCCATCAACTGGTGGGTCTTTCTGGAAAAACGGGTCGGGTCAATGGCCCTCATCTTCATTGGCAGGCAGTCGTTCATCGAGTTAAAGTGAATCCAATCGGATTGACTGAGGTGATGAAATGAAACGGCGAGTTTTGTTTTCTTCCTTTTTTTTTATATATTGATTTTAAACTTAATTGCTCTTCCCTCCCATTCTGCGGAAGTAGATCCAGATTTAAGGTCCGAAGAGATTAAAAAGTATCTCAGAGTAAGACTTTCACAAAGTCGTCATAAAAAGGAAACTCATAATTCTAATAAAAATATTCAATTGAGGATTTTTGGTGATCTCAATCTTTTCACCTCTCCGGGCGTAATCGTTGGGTTGAATAACTTGAGTCCAGGTTATGGTTATGGGGGTGAAATAGGCATTCCATTGTCATCAAGATTCAGCGTCGTGTTGCGTATTGAAAATGTTTTTAAAACTCTTATTGTGAATGATCATTCGACCAGTAGAGTTTTTCAGGTGAATCTAGGGAGTCTGCCTATTATGGCGGGATTACAATATGTATTTTATGAGGGCAATCACCTTTCGTTGGAAGTCGGCGCATTAGGCGGGATGGCAGTAGAAGCTGAAGTTCAGGCCATGGTTACCTCCGCCGCTTCTCCTTCATCGACCCTTGTCCTTTTTACGGGAAGTTATCTTACTTTCTTAGGAAAAGTGAATGCCAACTGGAAATTCTCACGGCTTTTTAGTGTTTTTGCAGAGGGGGGGTATCGAGTGCTGAATACTACCCAATTTACCAATCCAAATATTACAGGCTCAGGAACAGATATTTTACAGCAAAGTTTTTCATTAAATTTGGGCGGACCTGTTGTGGGTGGGGGATTGGTTTTTAATTTTTAAAGTTGAAATTTATAGCCAGCCCCTCGGATAGTGAGAAAATGCCGAGGTTCTTCTGGGTTTTCCTCGAAGTGTTTTCTCAGTCTTCCTAAAAAGTGATCGACTGTTCTAGTTTTGGGGAGAAGTGAAAATCCCCAAACATCTCGGAGGAGATCATCGCGGGATATGATCTGATTGCGTCTTTGGATCAGGCATGCAGCGAGTTTAAACTCAAGGGGAGTCAGTGTGACCCAAGCTTTAGGTCCTAAAATACGCAAATTAGACGGATCCACCTGCCAGATTTGAAGTCCAATTTGGACTGGGTGAAAGTGAGTTTTACGTCGTGCTAATGCACAAATCCTCGCCTCAAGCTCTTCCCAGGAAAAGGGTTTTGTCAGATAGTCATCGGCTCCTGTGTTGAGTCCTTGAACTCGATCTTCAATTTTTCCGGATGCGGTCAGGACGAGGATAGTGCCGGAAAAATTTTCTTGTCGAAGCGATGCACAAAGAGTAATTCCATCACCATCGGGTAGTGATCGATCTAAAAGAATGAGATCAAATTGGGCCTCTTTGCCGAGTTTTTTAGCTTCTGCTAAAGTGGAAGCATGATGAGTCTGAATATTTAATTTGTGTAGTGCGATCGTGAGAGCAGTGACTAAGTTAGGCTCATCCTCGACTAAGAGAGCTGATGAAAAAAGGGGAGAGGTCATTTTAAATTTTCCAATCCTTCAAGCGTGAAAATAGCGCCAAGACCCGTTCCTTCGCTTTTTCCGTTCAAGGTCAATTTCATAGCCTGGCAGGCAGCATGGGCGAGGTAAAGTCCTAAGCCGGTACCTGGAATAGCATACGGCGCAGAATTTCTGGATCTGAAAAACTTTTGAAAGATCTTTTTTGAATCAATAGGGTTGAATCCCCAACCTTGGTCCTCAAACTGAATTTGCCATCTGGGGGATATTCTAGAGGTTCGTATGGTGACGTGAGGGTTGCCACGTGAAAATTTTTTAGAATTACTTAATAAATTATTTGTAATTAATCTCAAAGTTTGAGGGTCAACTCTAATTTGAAAGTCCATAGCATCACCCTCTCTCTGAAGAGTCCCATTTGGACCTAGAATCATTTGCCAATGAGGAATGGACTGTGCGATCCAGGACTCTAGATGGAGAGGTGTTTTCTTATGAGCCGAGGGATGGGATTGCCAGCGTGCAGCTTCCAATAATGTGTCTACTTCCTCTCTTAGTCTTTTGAGTTCATTGTCATGAGAAAGCCACAATCGCTCTAGGTCGTTGGGAGAAAGTCCTCCGGCCTGGATCAGGCTTGAGCTCAGTTCCATGGCTGCAATAGGTGTTTTTAACTCATGACTTACAGTGGCTAAAAATTCAGATTGCAATTGATTCAATCGCATTTCGTTGAGAAGTTTTATAAAAATCAATACCGTGAGTGCTAATGCAGCAATAAAGCCCAAGGTTCCCGCGATCATTTTGACCATCAGACTTGAAAAGTGTTCGTTTGCTTCGATTGGGAGTACGAGTTTACGGGCGAGCGTAAGTAGGTGTTGATAGTCTCGGACGAGGACAACGTTCCAGCCAGTGGCAAGGATGCCTAAAAGTAAAGTGACTCCAATAAATAATATAATCCAGAGCCAACGATGCCCTTTTCTCATGGGCTTGTTTTTAGCTTATTTTTAGTTTTTAAGGTAAAATTTTATATTAAATGGCAAAGCTTAAAAGCTATCAGCGTCTATTTGCGGTATTATTACTGACACTTAGCAGTGCTTCATGTGTCACCTCTCAGAGGAAGCCGTGTTCTGAAGGGGGGCAGGCGGCGCGTGAAACAGTAGGGACCTTTCGGGGAACTAAAAAATGCTATCAAAAAAGAGATCAATCTGGAAATTTCGTCAATGATGGCAAGTACTTCGAGTGGTATCCTAATGACAAAATTTCCTTAGTCGGAGAATATCTGCAAGGAAAAAAAACAGGGAGATGGCAGGAGTATAATGAAAAAGGAGAGGTGATCTCGGACAAATACTTCAAGGACGGGAAAGAGGTTCCTGCGCCTTGATGTTTGAGTTCTTTAATGATTAATATTTAGTTCAATTAGTTTTTCGAGATTTGCGAGCATTGTTCAGGCCCAATTTTCTAATTAATACTGTATTAAAAGACTCAATATGTGGCCTTCTAAAATATCCACGCTGCGCCACTAACTCTAAAACTAGGTTCTGATCCACTACTCGAATCGATTTTGAAATTTTACGTTCCTTTTTTTTCATCTTATCAAGGCTTACTTTATCATAACTTTCGTCTTGTTGTCCCAGTCTTTCATTTGAAGGTATGAATCGATGACTTGATGCAGTGAGGTAAGAGGTATTCGTCGGGGCAATGTTTTTGTAAGAAAAATTTATTCAGTATGTATCACCACTGATTCCATTATGGAGGGATCCGCTTCGTTTAAGATCGCTTGAGCGGCAGGTAGCCAAGCTTCTAAAATTTCTCGGTAAGCATTGAGTTGATCTTCTGTGCGGTATTCTGCAGGGATGAGCTCAAGAATTTCATCTATGGAATTCGAGGTCAAAAAATTCTTATAAATCGATAGACGAGTTTTTACGGGTTCGCGTATAGCAAGGCGAAATGGGCCTACATCTTGAAAGCATTCCTGAAATTTAAATACAATTTCTGACAAACGCTTCAGTAAAAAGGGTCGCCTCTCTGTTTGTGAAAGTATTTGAAGGTCTGTATTTAAACCATTCAATTGAAGCTCAATGGAATCGCAGGCCAAGGTCAAGGCTTTGCGCGCCTGTATTTGAGAGGAGTCGTAGGTTTCGCTAGTTTTTGAAAATAAAGTATTCAAAGAAAATGAGGTAGTATTGGGAATCGGATTTTTTACTTTCCCAATATGATTGATCAGTTGGTAGAGCTTATTAATGTGAGCACCAGTGTAGGCATTTAGAAGGCCGATTGAAGTGACTAATGAAACAGGTAAGATTACGGGTTGAAAATAGATAGGTACTACTGAAGTTAGCTCATAGGCTCCATAAGTCCAGAGGGTGAGGATACTTAAAATAATGCTGCCCCTCACGCCTTTCCACATGGTCTCTTTTATAGTATTTTTGAGTAGTTCATCGGCATCAGTCAAAGAGATCTTGTGATTGATATTCAGATAGAAAACAATTTGTTGAGTAACCCAATTTCTAGTGTAGAGGTGAAAATGTGAAGGTATTCTTTCTATTAAAAAATCAGTAAATTTATTGAGTTCAAGGCGATCATTCTCACTTAAGTTTTGAACAGATTCTGACTCAGTTGAGTCATTTTCAAGATAAATCTGCCCATTTTTTTGATCTGTAAAACAGCGATAAGATGCATGGCTTTCTAAATGAAAGAAGAAAATAAAAATATTTAAAAATAGTATAAAAAATTTCATAATAAAATACCTGGGCGGAGACTCTATATCAAGATAGGATAAAAGGCAATAAATTTAGTCAGGTAGTGTTAATTTATTTTGTTTAATTAAATTCCAAAAAAGATTCGCTCAATAGTGTGGAACATTATTACAAACACAATTACATATGAATTTGTCTTTTATCGACAGCCATCGCAGCTTCTTTCACCACTTCTGAAAGAGTAGGGTGGGCGTGGCAGGTTCGAGCAATGTCTTCGGCGCTGCCTCCAAATTCAATCACAGATACGGCTTCGCTGATGAGATCGCTGGCCCATGGACCTATGATATGCATCCCTAAGAGACGATCCGTTTTTTTGTCGGAAAGGATTTTAACAAAACCTTCTGTTTCTTCCATGGCTTTGGCGCGGCCATTGGCCATAAATGGAAAACTGCCGACTTTATATTCAACACCTTTAGCTTGGAGTTCTTCTTCAGAATAACCCACTGTGGCGAGCTCAGGCCAGGTGTAAATTACATTTGGAATTGCCTCGTAATTGACATGGCCTGCTTGTCCCGCCATAATTTCTACCGCGGCAATTCCCTCTTCTTCTGCTTTATGGGCAAGCATCGGGCCTGTGATCAGATCTCCAACCGCGTAAATGCCAGGAGCAGCAGTCTGGTAATGCTGATCCACTTCTACTCGACCTGCTTTGTCTGTTTTAATTCCTAAAGCTTCTAATCCAAGTCCATTGGAATAAGGGCGACGTCCTGTGGCGACTAAAATCTTATCGCACTCGAGTTGACCCTTTGTCTGTGTTGCAAGGTCTTCAGTTTGGACTACCATCCACTTGCCATTTTGAGTGGCACCGGTGCATTTGGTAGCCAGTTTGAACTCCATACCTTGTTTTGTTAAGGCTTTATAAAGTTCATTGGACGCCTGCTTATCTGAGTTACCGCAGATATGGTCTAAGAATTCAACTACGGTTACCTTTGCTCCTAATCTAAGCCAAACTGAGCCCATTTCTAGGCCAATCACGCCTCCGCCAATGACGACTAAATGCTGAGGAACTTCTGTGAGTTCGAGAATTTCAGTAGAACTGAGAATTTGTTTTCCATCAAAAGGAAGGAAGGGAAGGCTGGTAGGTTCACTGCCAGTGGCCAGGAGGACTTTAGAAGCACTGAGCGTTCGTATTCCTGCTTCAGTGGTAACTTCGACAAGTCGCTCAGGGCCTGTTCCAGCCAAGAGCTTGCCTGCGCCGATAATACCTTCCACCTTGTTTTTCTTAAAGAGCGAAGCGACGCCGTTCACAAGCTGGCGAACCACTCCGTCTTTGCGTTTCATCATCTGAGCTAAATCAAGTTTCAGGTCTCCTACAAGGATTCCGTGCTTTTGTAATTTATTCTTAGCTTGATAATAGTGTTCGCTCGAATCCAAGAGGGCTTTAGACGGGATGCAGCCTACATTTAAGCAAGTGCCGCCAAAGGTTTTTCTTTTCTCGACACAAGCCGTTTTCATGCCCAGTTGGGCTGCACGAATTGCAGCTACATATCCAGCAGGGCCACCACCAATCACAACTAAATCAAAATTTTCTGTTGCCATGATTAAAAGTCCAATCCGAGTTTTTCAGGATGTTCTAAGAAGTCTTTAAGCATTACCAAGAAAGTAACAGCACCTTTTCCGTCGATGAGTCGATGGTCGTAGGAAAGCGCTAAGTACATCATTTGACGAATTTCAACTTTACCTTCAATCGCCATGGGGCGTTCTTGAATTTTATGCATTCCTAAAATGCCACTTTGAGGAGGATTGAGGATCGGTGTGGACAGGAGAGATCCATAGACGCCTCCATTTGAAATCGTAAAAGTGCCACCCGACATATCCGCAATAGAAAGTTTCCCATCGCGCGCTTTAATGGCAAGCGCTGCAATATTTTTTTCGATTTCCACAAAGCCTAATTTTTCAGCATTTCGGAGAACGGGTACGACAAGACCACGAGGGCTGCCCACAGCGATCCCGATATCAAAGTAATCATGATAAATGACATCTCTACCATCGATAGAAGCATTCACTTCAGGAACGAGTTTGAGGGCTTCAATTGAGGCTCGAGTGAAAAAAGACATAAAACCCAGAGATACACCGTGTTTTGCTTTAAATGCATCCTTATGCTGATTTCGTACCTTCATAATGGGGCCCATATCTGCCTCATTGAAGGTTGTGAGAATTGCAGCCGTATGCTGAGCTTGCACTAATCTCTCTGCAATTCGAGCCCTGAGATTAGACATTGGAACTCGACGATCCCCCTCTCGTAGGGGAATGGGTGTTGCCACAGGTATTGGGCTAGGTGCTACAGGACGGGATGTTGACACCGGTTGTGGTTGAGAGGTTTGCCCAAGCACGTCACCTTTAGTGACACGGCCATCTTTACCCGTGCCGGCAATTTGGCTAGCATCCACGCCTTTTTCAGCTACGAGTTTACGTGCTGCAGGTCCCATACTGGGCGCAGCTGAATGAGGAGAGGCGACAGGAGTCGGAGTTGCAACAGGAGTGGTTGCTGCGACCGTCCCTTTTTCAGCATCGTCAATCATGCCGATAATTTCACCTACAGGGATGCGTTCACCATCAGATTTGAGTATCGTAAGAGCGCCTGAGAATTCGGCGACGATTTCAACAGTGGCTTTATCCGATTCAATTTCCAGTAATAAATCCCCTGATTTAACTGCTTGTCCGGATTTCTTTGTCCACTTTAAAATACTTACTTCTGTTATGGATTCGCCTACGCTGGGAGCAATGATATTGTGTTTCATTCGAGAGCCTTTTTGATGAGGGATTCTTGTTCAGTTTCGTGAATGATATGCGAGCCTACAGCAGGAGCTGCGCCAATCGTACGGCCCACATAAGAAATAGGTCGATTTCCGACTTTCTCTTGAAAGAGGTCGTATCCACCACTCCAAGTATTAAAAATGAAACTCCAAGCACCCATATTTCTAGGTTCTTCCTGAGCCCAGATGAGAGTCGGAGCATTTTTATATCGATTTAAGATCTCAGCAAGCTGAGCGCCTGGCCATGGATAGAGTTGTTCAATGCGAATGATCGCAATTCCTTCTCGTTTCTTGGCAGCCCGTTCAGCAATGAGTTCGTAATAAATTTTACCGCTACACAAAATAATTTTTTTAATCGAATCGAACTTCTTTTTGGCGATGACTTCTGGATCGTCTAGAACCTCTTGAAAGGAACCTTCCGAAAAGTCCTGAAGGCGAGAAATAGCCATAGGATGACGCAGGAGCATTTTTGGAGACATGATCACGAGCGGTTTTCGGAATTCCCGTTTTAATTGTCTTCGTAGGCCATGAAAAAGTTGTGCGGGAGTGCTGAGGTTACAGACTGCTATATTATTTTTGCCGCATAAATTTAAAAATCTTTCAAGTCTTGCGCTCGAGTGTTCAGGTCCTTGTCCCTCAAAGCCATGAGGCAAAAGTAAAGTGAGTCCGCTCATTCGCTGCCATTTAGATTCTGAAGACGCAATGAACTGATCGATGATGACTTGGGCTCCGTTCGCAAAGTCTCCAAATTGAGCTTCCCAAATCACGAGAGTATCGGGGTCAGCTAAGGAATAACCATATTCAAAACCAAGAACGCCTGTTTCAGAAAGGTGGCTATTATGAACATCAAAATGAGCTTGGTCCTTGCGAATGTGATTTAAAGGAACATAAAGATCGCCGTTTTCAAAGTCATGAACTACAGAGTGACGATGACTAAACGTTCCTCTTTCTACGTCTTGGCCTGAAAGCCGGACTGGGTAGCCTTCATTCAAAAGAGAGCCGAAAGCGAGGGCTTCTCCATTGCCCCAATCAATTCCTGTACCTTCTTCAACCGCTTTTAAGCGATTTTCGAAAATACGAGCCAGTTTTGGATGTAAATGGAAGCTGCCTGGAAATTTATTGAGCTTCCCAGCTATTTCTTTCAAAATCGCTGCTGAAACCGAAGTTTTAACTTCAGTGGCAAAATCCTTTTCTAAGGAGCGACGTAGATTCTTCCAGGCACCTTCAAATACAGATATGGGGGGTTTTGGAGACTCGGCACGGGTTCGTACTTGCGCCGCGCTGAGTCTGGCCATGTTTTCTTCAACATATTTTTGAACTTCTTCGGAACTGATGATTTTTGAAAAAGTCAGTCGTTCCGCGTAAATTTCACGAGGTGAGGAATGTGCTTTAATTTTCTTATAAAGAATCGGAGAGGTGAAAGAAGGCTCATCACCTTCGTTATGCCCGTGTTTTCTGTAGCAAATGAGATCGATAAAGACATCTTTTTTGAATTTCTGTCTATATTCTACACACAGTTTGGAAACATACCAAAGAGCTTCAGGATCATCTCCGTTGACATGAAAGATGGGAACTTCCAGCATCTTCGCTAAATCGGTAGAGTAGGTAGTGGATCGATCTTCCTCTGGAATGGAAGTGAATCCAATTTGGTTGTTAATCACGATATGTAAAGTGCCACCCGTACGATAGCCAGCCAACTGGGAAAGATTGAGTGTCTCGTAGCATACCCCTTGTCCTGCAAAAGCGGCATCTCCATGAATTGCAATCGGAATGACTTTGCTTCTGTCTGTATCGTTCAATCGCTCCTGTTTTGCACGGGCAATGCCTTCAATTACCGGATTAATGAACTCTAGATGGCTAGGATTAGAGCCAAGTGAAAGATGAACTTTTTTGCCTCTGGCGGTATTCATATCGGCAGAAAACCCCATGTGGTACTTGACGTCACCTTCTCCTAATGAGGTGTCTGCTTTGTAAACGCCTTCAAATTCTGTAAAAATATATTCAGGTTTTTTACCAAAAATATTGGTCAGTACGTTTAAGCGGCCTCGATGGGCCATTCCTAAGACGAACTCCTGTGCTCCCAGCTCTGCTCCGACTTCAATCATGCAATCGAGGGCGGGGATCATCCCTTCGGCACCTTCTATTGAAAATCGTTTTTGAGCGACATAACGGGTATGAAGAAACCGTTCAAAGGTTTCGCTTTCGGTGAGGCGACGCAATATGTATTTTTGAAGGGTTGGATTCAGCAGTTCTCGATTACGAGAAGTTTCCATTTTTTCTTGAAGCCACTTACGTTCTGCTGGATCTGAAATATGCGTAAACTCAACACCGATAGAGCCACAATAAGTTTCGCGAAGTTGGGTCACAATGTCACTGAGTTTGGCGGAACTCATGCCAATCAGACGACCTGCTGTAAATGTTTTAGAGAGGTCAGCATCTGTGAGTCCATAGTGAGAAAGCTCTAGAAGAGGATGAGAGCTGGGGGTAGGAGATAGTGGATCAATATTGGCAAGTAACCTTCCCAGTTCGCGGTAGGCCGTAATGAGAGCTGCAACTTTAGCTTCTGCACTAAAATCAATGGGAGTTGTTGCTGTTGTTGCCAATGCTACGGGGATTGAGGGTGTAGGAGGTCCAGCATGCCCGTTTGGAAGAGGAGTTTGGGAAACACCCGGCTCATCATTTAATTTTGGTAATTCTGTGCCTAATTCAAGGCCCTCAAAAAAATAGCGCCATGAAGGATCAACAGATTGAGGGTTTTGGGTGTAGAGCGTGAAAAGCTCTTCAATATAGCCCGCATTTGTACTTTTTAAATAGCTGAACTTTTCCAACGAACGTCCTCTCCTTTAAAATTGTCGCACTGCTTCTACGGTATTGGATACTTTTTAGGCCCGTAGAATGGCGGACGTCAAGACCTTTATAGACAATAAAAAGTTTAGCATTAAAGGCCCTATTATCCAAGAATGCAGTGACTTGATAGTCAAAATCCTGTAGTTGTCACCGGATTTTTTGGGATTTAATGTTTATTCCCGCTAAATGGGCATGACACAACGGACTGCAAAGTCGTTCTCTCGAGGAGAGTATTGAGTCTCTCCAGAAGAGCCAGAGAAGAAAAAACCCGATGACATTGACCAAAAGAAATAGTCCATGTCAGGAAGTAAATGAGAATTGTAGCCCTCTGGTTTACCCTTCCCCATAGCGCTCGCTAGATCGTCATACTCTTCCAAAGTAGGGAGTCTCGCATATTGATCCACGTAATCACAATACTCTGCTGCATCCAATTGATTCATATACCAATTAGCTTTCATGAAGAAGATATTTCGTCCCTTCAGCATCCCACTCCAAATCACATTCCCTACCTGATACATATCTCCCAGTGCAGCAAAATTACGGGTTATTCGTGGATCATTTTCCATGACGCGGATCGGCTGGGTAAGCGCGGGCTCGTCATGCCCAGGAACTGGGATTTTGGGTTGATTTTCAGCAGCTTTCTCTCCTTCAAGTCTTACCAAAAGAATCTTTTTCTTTGAGAGACTGGCTCTGCAATTAGGACAATTTAAAGTGAGGTCTCTGGCATTTCTTACAGTAAAATGCTTATCTAGACAGGCTTTGCAGAAACAGTGACCACACTGAGTGACTTGGGCCACTCCACGTTTTTCTTTGCCATCCACGCGACTCATTCCCGAAGTCGTGCCTGCTGCTTCGGTGCAAATCGAACATACTGAATCAAAGAGAGTCGCCATCGAGTGTAGCGCTGAGTTCAGGGGATAAGATTCGGGAGGATTCTCATATTTTTTAAACCTGCTATCTTGTGAGTGAATTTCGAGCAAATCATGTGCAAGATCATGCCTCCCTTTTGAAATCGCCGTTTGTATTTCTGTCTTGTAGTTAAAATGATTTGATTTGAAAAATTCTTCAATCACCTCCTGATGTCCTTCTTGGGAGGCGAGAAAGAAAGGAGTGACTTGATCTGATTTTCTCTTCAAGCTTGGATCAGCTCCTTTGAATAGTAAAAATTTTACAATAGCAATATCCCCTTTACCCGCCGCAATCATGAGGGGAGTAGAGCCATCTCTCATTTTTTGAGAATCAGAATCAGACGCATGTTCTAAAATTATACGGACCATGCTTAAATTTCCCTTAAATACAGCAAGAGTCAGAGGGGTGTTTCCGGAGCGAGTCTGTTCTTGAAAAGCGATCTTTGTTCGCCTCTCTGGATCATTAAGAAGATGTTTGATCTTAGGTAGCTCAGAGTTTGAAATGGCACCCATAAGTTCCATGTAATCCGGTTCCGCGGAGTGCCCAGAAATACAGTAAAATAATGCCAAGAAAGTTACCATTAACTTTTTCATAGTACCCCTCGCTCATGGGGTCCTCTACTATAGTTTTCATATCAAGTGGGCAAGAGAAATTTGTATGGGGCTAAAAGCTCAATCCTTGAGTGAGCACCTGAAAAAATAAATCCGGCCCTCCTCCTCGATCCAGTCGAAAACCATATTGATATTCAGCAGAAAAAGTTAAAGGGATGAAAAATATTTCTGAAGAGAGTCTAATGGCGCCCCCAGCAGACGGAAGGATGAGTGGAGAACCGATAGGAGGGAGGTATCCGACTTCGGCAAAAACGTTCCCGTAAAGATTATCTAAAAAGAAGGGATTTGTGCCCCAACCCCCAAAAATTCTTGCAAGAGGAAAGGTTAAATCAACGGCAGCGACAGTTGCGGCATTGGAAACATAATAATGGTTAGGATACCCACGGAGAGAGAGCAGATCAAAGCCATTGCCATTAAATGCTCCAATGATTTGATTTGGGATTCGACCTTCTAAAATGGAATTTGCCCAGAAGTATTGTGGGGAAATCTGAGAAGACCACAAACCCTTAAAACTGGGACTGATGACGGTGTGCTTTGCGATTCTGAAATAGTCTTGATTGATCCAAAGAGCTTTCCAGATGGGTTGATCTAGGTTTAAATACAACCTTGCGCCTAGTACAGAATAGGTCCCTTCTTCTGGAGAGATTGAAAGGTCAGATGTTTCTAAATTGTTAAAGATCAGAGAGGCGTCCATACTCAATGCGGCTCTTTGGGTATAATACAGCAATTTTTGAGAAAAGTCTGGAGTAGCTACATAGTCCCAGAGTTGTTGGTAATTGAATGCAATCGTGGGAGAGAGGGTTGAATAGGTTTGTATGAGTGGGTAGGAAATGGAAGTCGAGAGATCCATTTGTCGCGAATAGGTGACATAATCGGAAGTCCGATTAAAATATTGAGTCAGCACGTCTGAGGAAAATGTAATGGCTGGACCTAAAGAGCGATTTGAATAAAGGGCAAAGCCATCCACATATTGAAGCTGAGTATTATAAGTCCCTCCTAACATGTAACGATGTTGATTGGTTGCATCGAAGCCCAAGAGTTCCCCTCCGACGGTAAACCCACCGGAATCAATACCGAGAAGAGGGCTCCAAACTCTTGGCAAAATACTGGGGAAAATAGAGTAGTCTTGAACGGTGTAGTCCTTGTGGTTGGGTTGAGGCGTCGACCGAGGGTCTAGGGGGGGCGCGGGTGGTGGACTTAAGGTGATGGCTGCAGAGTCGATGGGGGACTGTAGAAGCTCGACTTCAGCAAGGTCCCATCCACTTGAAGAGAAAACGGAAGCATAGAGAATGGCATGGGAATTTTTTAAAGGTCCAAAACAAGGGAAATTAATTCCAGTAGTCATGTTTGTAACCAAGTGCCCAGTTTTATGAGACTCGGCGTGAGCGCCCTCGTGATGATCATTGGAGTAACCATCATAATGATACAGATTATCGACTCCTGTAGCGTTTGAAATGTAGTAGAGTTCGCCCAGGCCATCGAGATTATCGTCAAGATTATTGATGACGATTGGAAAACGATTGTATTTTCCGTCAGCAATGAGGGTGGATACCTGATGAGATCTTAGGTCATATTCCATGAGATCTTCTTGAGATTTTCCGTTTGGGTGTAATGAGAAATAAATTTTACTTCCATCCATAGAAAAACGAGGATTTCCCACAAGATCATAGGCAGGTGGCATATACAGCTTTTCAATGGGACCTAACTTGTAATTGTCCCCCTCGGCGATCAGGGGTGCAATAGCTAAGCCTGTCACCGCGGTTTCTGTGAGTGTGAAGGTGATCCGGTTTCCGGAATTTGAAATGTCTGGATCTCGGGCTCTCAGGCCATCCGAGAGCCATTTTTTTGATTTTTTTTCCAGATGATAGGTCTCAAGGTCTGAATACAAATAATACTGAGATTTTCTGTGGAGCCCACTGTAAATGAGGGTTTTTGAGTCGGGAGTAAATTTCATTCCAATTCCGTAAAGTTTATCGCCTATTCTTTTGATTTCACCGGATTGAATATTTCGAATAAAAAGTCCCTGTCTCTGATCTGCTGAGCTTTGAGTGTATGCTAACCATTTACCATCGGGAGATGCCGCGACACCTAAAACTTGGTTGCTGATTTGATGATTTTGTTCAGTGAGTAACTTGAAGTGAGTGGTGGGTTGAGATTGAATTCTTTTGAGCTCTTCGTTGGTGCGTTTTTGAGTAGCAGCGACCCATTCATTCCAGAATTGATACCAGTCTTTTCCTGTAATATTTTCTAAATTTCCATTTATAAAAAATGGAATTCTAGCTCCAGAACGTTTGGACATGATTCCGAGAATTTCGGTCCCTTCTCTTTTTTTCAGGTCATGGTCTTCAGAGTCGTCAAATGGAAAAAGTTTAAATTTGGGATCTTGGGCTTCCTTTGAAACCTGATTCATCAGTTGGTATCCGAATTGATAGCGGGTATCTCCTCCTGGAAAATAGGGATTATCACCGTTGATCTGATCCAATGTAACGAACTCCCGAGTGTTCAACGTGTTGTCTGCCACGGCGGCGCGTAGAAGCATTTCATAATCAGGGCTTCGTCCACGGCCTGCTGTTGTAAATTGAGTCTCCATATAGACGGCGAGTCCTTCCAGCATCCAAGGGGGCCAAGCGGAATTAGGAAGAAGCAAATCTCCAAAAATAGGGCGCAGAGAGGCCCAAAAGCTGGTCGTCGTATCCATATTGAGGAAATGGGTATATTCGTGAATGACGAGAAGTCGCAGCCAATCGTCGTAATAGTTGGTGCTGCCCCAACTATCAGGCGGAGTGACCCATAAAATAATGCCAAATCGGCCAATGGGAGAAGTCAGCCCGTTGGCTAAGTCTTGGTTATCGATCAAGAGAATTTGAGCTTTAGTGTGAGGTTCCCAACGTAGGACAGGTGACAATAGACTATGAGCTTCTTCTAAATAGCCCGTGGCTTTCTTGGCAACCGCTTTGAGTTCTTCAGGAAAAGTAACACGAAAATGCTCACTCTCAATTGTTTTCCAATTCCAATAGGGAGAGAGCCCATAAGGGTCTGCCGGACTAAAGAGATTACTCGTGTAAATGATACTCGCTTCGCTGAGATGAGCGTAAATTCCACAAGTTGCAAGGGCCATGACTAGGGCATTTTTAAGAACAAGGGCAAGCACAAGCGGAAAGCGGCATCTCAGTGCGAGTTTTTTAAACATAGGAAGTGACTTTGACTATAACTCCTTTGGAAATGCTCTCATTAGAAAAGCGCACGGATAACCCCTCTTTTGCGTGAATTTTATTGAGAAGACCGAGTGCAACAAAACCATTCTCAGCGCAGGAAACACTGGTGATCTGACCGACTTCTGTGGGAGATTCAGCCAAGGAAAATACGGGGTCACCCGATTGGGGTGCCATTCCTTCTCCACTGATTTTTACAAGTCGTTTGGGAGGAGATCCGAGCGCCGCGATTTTTTCAATCACTTCTTGTCCAGGATAACATCCTTTATTCTCCGCAATGGCATCTTTGAGGCCAAGTTCGAGAGGCCCAGAAGATTCTGTAATTTCAGAATCCATTTTAGGACGAAGCGACGAAATTCTCCATGCTTCGATCTCTTTAAATGTGAGGTCTTGTACTGGCTCTGGTGCTTGAAGAAAAGTCTGATCCATCCATTGGGCAAGCCGTGCAGGGCTGCCCCAGGCAGTGAGCCAAACTTGGCCATAGTCATTGACTCCATGGTGACAAATTCGGATTTCATCGTCGATTGCTACAGTTTCGTACTGCTTAAGTGAATCTATTCCCATTTTTATAAAATCAGAATCCTTTGGAAAAATCCAACGGAAGTCCAATTCGGCGGTGGCATCAGCCACAGAAATATTTTCTCCAAAAGTAAATTGATCAATCAAGCTGAGAAGATTGACTTTCCATTTTCCTGAAAGGCCGGCGTCAAACTCAAAGGCGTACTCATTTGGTCGGTAATTCCAAAGAGTAAAATAAGCACGAATTTTTCCTTGAGGTGTGAGAAAGCAGCCTGGAGCGCCTTGGCCCACTGGAAGGGTTTTGACGAAGACTGTGGTGAGTCGTTGTAAAAAATCTTTTGCATCTGGACCTATTAAGGTGATCCAATTCCACTGAATTGAGCTGTTTTCTAAAGTAGGCCTAAAAATTCGGGTCATTTTACTTCTTCTCCTGTCTAGTAGCCGAGCATAACAAATGTTGGCGATTTACTTTAGCGGAAAGATCCATTACACCTGGAAAACAATTTATGCAAAAGACTCAATTTATTAAAGACCTCAAAGATAAAGACGCGATCCATTCACCCTTTTTAATTAAGTTCAGTGCCACGGCGGTTGGAAAAAATGGCAAGCCCTACATGAATTTAGTTTTCATGGATAAATCAGGGGAAATTGAGGGTCGGCTTTGGGAAGATGTGACTCAATATGTAGGACAGACTGTCCGGGACTCTTTTGTGTGTGTGGAAGGACGATGCCAAACCTATCAGGGTAGACGTCAAATTGTGGTTCAACGGCTTCAAATTCTTCGCGAAGATGAAGTGATTCTCAAAGACTATATTTCTGAAAGTGAACTGGATGCAAATGAGCTTTATGCAAAGCTCATGGGCTATATTGAGAGTATGCAAGATCCTTTTTATAAGGCTCTAGCAGAATCCGTTTTTCGGGATGATGCCGACATTATGGAAAGAGTTAAGCGTGCACCAGCAGCAAAAAGTATGCACCATGCTTATAAAACAGGATTACTCGAGCATGTCGTTTCGATTACCGGCATTCTAGATGATCTCTCCCAGCATTATGGAAAATACTTGGATCGCGATCTGCTCTTTTTGGGGAGCTTTTTTCACGATATCGGAAAAATTTGGGAATTATCCTATGACCGAGTTACCGATTATACCACTGAAGGAAAATTAATCGGCCATTTGGTGATGGGTGTGGAATTAGTAGAACGAAAAATACGGGAGCTAGAAGCGCAACCTGGCCGGCTTTCTGGTAGTTTTCCTGAGGAAAAAAAGCTCTTGGTTAAACATTTGATTCTATCTCACCATGGTAAGCTGGAGTACGGTTCACCTAAAGAACCCCATTGTTTAGAAGCGATGATTGTTCATATGATTGATGATCTTGATTCTAAAGTGAATGCAATTGGAAAGTTTATTGAACAAGATCAGACCCCCGGTCGTTGGACTGCTTTGAATCGTAATTATTTAAGGTTTTTTTATAAACCTGATTGGGCCACTGAGAAGAAGGAGATTTAACTCAGAGCGCTTCGAGAGGCGGAATGGAGCAGGTTGTTTTGGCGACTGAAGTATTCCAAGACGCTTAGGAGTCTTGTCGCGGCCGTCAAATATCCTGAAATACAGAAGCTACCTTATTATTAGGTAGCCGGTGGGGTTCATGTATTCCGTAGCTTAACTTTGATTTTCCTTTTTGAAAAATACATCCTTGAGATTGGGACGCGCAATCGCAAGGGTGCGGGCTTAGTTTAAAGGAGATGATGAAGTGCTCTAATTCGCGAGGTAAGCTTCCGAATCAATCTCCATTTGATCAGAGTATTGTATCCCAAGCTGCTCACGAATCATTCGATAATTGCGACCTGGAATCGGGCAAAGGCGAATTGTTTTGCTGGACTGGTTGCCTTTTCCCCCTGGAAAACCTAAAGTAAATTCGGTTGAATCCTGAGTGGATTTATGGCCCACTATGCCACCTCTATATTTCTCAATCCTTTCCAATCGTGAGCCTCTCTCAAAGACTCCCGTATCGCCCTGGAAACCCACCCCTGCCCAAACCATGCTACTGCTGGCGAAATTACTGGCCTCACCGTGGAGACCCAAGACAATAAAGCGCTTTCCAAAAGAGTTAGTTAAAACGCCAGCTCCTGTTCCTAGTCCACCCCCCAAAAAGAGCACGCCGGCATAGAGCAATCCAAAAACTGGAAGAAAAAGGGATTCGAGCCATCATTCTTTGCATGATTTACTTCCGCTCCCCTTTCTATCAAGTACTTTACTATTTCTATGTGGCCATTTTGTGCCGCAAGCAAAAGAGGTGTAGCTCCAGCATTACTTGCATAGTTTACGTCTACTCCCTTTTTAACAAGAGATATGACTTGAGATAGATTGCCATCGCCCGCCACTGAAATAAGATCATCAATACGCAGGGCATTTGTGAGTGCGGTAGCCGATATCGATTTTTTTGTTGAGGTAAGTAGCTTAGCCGCTTCAACTACGTACTTTTTTGCATAAGGACTGTTATCGTTTCCAAACGCCAGTGTGGAGCATTCGAGCGAAGCAACTGCAACTACCATCCACAAAATCTGTAAAACTCGCATATTCATACTACGTCTTCCAATTTTTTAAAAAAATTATAATATCTTTATAAGAGATAGATATAATCGCTCAACTAATGCATTATTTTACAAATAATAACAACTATATTTATTCTGTTTATGATTAATAATTTCTTTTGCGAATTGCCTCAAAAGCCTTTGAATTCAGGGTGATTCGTGACTTTTAATAACCTAGTTATTAGATGAATTCCGTTGTGTTTTATAGGTTTATTCCAAAATCAGATTTTGACTATGGTTTGAGTAATGAACAGTCATGCGTGAGGAGATCTGTGGAAAAATTGGAATAAAACTTTTTTCCAAGGTGTAGGGATTTTAGGATGGATCGTATTTTGTGGAGCATCAGTCACAAAATAATTATTCAGTATAAGTATGAAAAATATAGTTGTAAGTATTTGTCAGGTATTGTATTGTTTGAGCAATTTTTTAAATATTATATAGATACAAGATAAGGGTGGATGGACCCCTCTTCTATGCGCGGCTTATAAAGGCCACCAAGAAATAGTAAAGTACCTGATAGAAAAGGGAGCAGAGATGTAGATCATGCAGATAATAATAGCTAGCTAATTTTGAATATTCGCTTTGAATTAGCGGTGGTGATACGCGCTACTTCATCGAGAGATAAAGACTTAATTTCAGCAAGCTTCAGAGCCGTAAATTTTACCATGGCAGGTTCACATTTTTTACCCCGAAAAGGAATAGGTGCCAGATAGGGAGAGTCTGTTTCAACTAAAAGTCTTTCGATAGGAAAGGCTTGAGCCGCAGCATGAACTTCTTCCGCTTTTTTAAATGTAAGGATGCCTGAAAATGAAATGTAAAATCCTAAGTCTAGGCATGCTTTTCCAAAGTCAATACTTCCAGTAAAGCAATGAATGACTCCTGGAATTGCACCCGCTGGAAGTTTTTCAGCATAGTTTTTTAGGGAAATGAGGAGATCTGCTTCTCCTTCTCGGCTATGAATAATGACTGGCAACTTCAGGCGCAGAGCTAACTCAAGTTGTTGATTCAGTCGTATTTTTTGCACGTCATGGGGAGATATAGAATAATGATAATCTAAGCCAATTTCCCCAATCGCTCGACATTTCGGATGATGGGCGGCCTTTTCGAGAATACCCAGGTCCGGTTCAGATACCGAGACTGCATCATGAGGGTGAATTCCTACCGTATGAAAAACATTTTCATATTTCTCAGAAATTCTTTGAATTTCAGGAATGGATGCTACATCGGTTCCAATTGTGACAAGGGCTTCAATATCGGCAGCGTGTGCTTCTTGAACCAAGTCATCGGTAGTTTTGGGAAGATAATCATAATTCAAATGGCAATGGCTATCGATTAGGGTCATTTTAAAAGTAGTTTCTCTATTACGTTATTCCAGATAGGTATTGGATAAACCCCTTCTATTTTATATCCATTGATAAAAAATGTAGGAGTGGAGCGTACCCCAAGCTGGGTTGCTTCTTCAATATCTTGGGTTATTCTTGTCGCAGTTTCTTGAGAAACAGCGCATGCTTTTAGGTCAGCATCATTGATTCCGAGATTTTTTACAATTTCTAAGGGCCGGCCTGGGCCAAAGGACGCTTGTTTCTCGAATAGTTCTTGGTAAGCAATCTCAAATTTACCATGCCTCTGAGCACAAAGGGCGGCACTTGCAGCCTCACATGCGAACTGGTGTGCAGGCTGGGGTACATGAGGATTGCAAGCTTGATCTAATGGGTAATTTCGAAAGATCACTCTCACCTTATCAGGGTATCGGTTCAAAACAGAGTTGAGTCCAAATGCGCCGATGCGGCAGAATGGACATTGAAAATCACTAAATTCTACTATCGTAATCGGAGCCGTCTTTGGACCTATGGAAGGAAAGTTATCGTCAGTTCTCACGGACAAAGCAGGACTATTTAAAATTCCATTTGTGATTTCTGCTAAATCAGCTGAAGGCACAGCGCTTTGATCGAGAGTCTTTAATCCAAAAACTGAGATCACGAGTGACCCTACTAAAATTCCAGAGAAAATCTTCCACTTAGATAGATCCAGTTTATGAATAGAAAAACCTTCAGGCTTTAAGCTCAAGACAGTCAGAAATGAAAGGAGGCTTAAAGTATCTACTGCAAAGCAAAGTAGGCAATAGGTCTTCAATTGGAATGCCATTATTATGATATATGGAATAGCAATCAAAATACTGAAAAGTGAAAGGGCAAAGGAAGCCCGTAAAGATTCACGGCGCCAAAATGGATTGTGGGCAAAGATACTGACAAAAAAGAGTGTAAGGAACCATCCTGAGGCAAAGCCGGACAAGGGTAAACCCCAGATCAGCTCTGAAAACTGACTTGCAGCTACGATGTCGCAGTTTATGGATTGACCTAGGTTACAGAAGGATTTAAATCCAGAAGTGCCATTTCTAATATCATAAAAGTGCTGAGTCAGCGCAACTGAAATTCCAACCCCTGCTAATGCAAAGATATTTAAAATATACATTTGAAGTCGAGAGCTTTTTGTTGAATTGCTTCCATTCATGGAAATCATGGGCCTCCGAAAGTTCCTGCACGGTAAATTAAGTATTCTGCAAAAGCGAGTAGAATTAATCCACTCATAGTTTTCACCGATTTCATCCACTGTCCGGAACGGGGTAGTATTTGAACTGCTCCTGCAAAGGCTGCAATAAGAAGTAAAAGGGTGCCTAATCCCAGTGAAAAAGAAAACATTAAAGCAAACCCGAGTCCAACAGATTGAGTTTTTGCAATGAAAGCTAAAATTGAAGTGAGTACAGGCGTGGTGCATGGAGCGGCGATAAATCCAGAAGATGCTCCTAAAACAAAGGCGCCAATCACTGTGATCTCCTTTTGAACGAGAGCGTGATGAGAAGAAGAGTAATGACGTTTATGACCGAATTTATGGCTAAACTTTCTTTTAATTTGATCCCACCATACCATGGGATCGAATGGGACAACGTCCAGCATCATGAGAGCAGCCATTGACATAATCATACCCAAACCCAGGTACCAGCCGCTTGTGTTTGTAAAGGACCCAAAGACCTTTCCTGAAAGCCCCGCAAGTACTCCCAAAAAAGAGTAAATAATGGTCATTCCTGCTACATAGGCGGATCCCCTGATAGAAATTTCTTGCCAAGATCGCTTTTTTGAGCCGATACCCCCTACAACACTCACCGTAATGGGTATCATGGGATAGACGCACGGGGTTAGGCTTGAAAGAACTCCACCGAAGTAGGTCACCAATATAGCAATTAAGGACTGCCATACTGTTAGGCTACCTGTAACGTTGAGGATTTCTGAAAGAAATTGTGTAATTGAATGCATACTTGTATGTGAAGAACTCCCTTTTCCCAAGTTAACATGAGATAGGAATGTTATAAACCACTTATGCCTAAATACAGTTTTAAAAGGGCACTGACCTGCTTCATAGCTGCTTCTCTCATGATTTGTTGTTCGAAACTTCCTTCATCCACTTCATCCCCATCATCCTATGAAGCAAAACAGGTTCTTCATGTTCAATTGGCAAATGAACCCATATCCCTTGACCCCACTCTCGCTGAAGATGGAGTTTCGCTCCAAATATTGAATAATATCAATAGTGGCCTGGTAGGGTATGATGCTGAAGGAAAGCTACAAAATAGAATCGCAGAATCCTATACGATCTCTCCAGATGGAACGCGGTATGAATTTAAACTGAAGCCAAATGCTCGCTGGTCCGATGGGCAAATTATTCAGCCCCAAAATTTTATATTAGCTTTGAGGCGGGCACTGAGTCCTGGAACGGTGTGTAAACTTGCCCCTCTGTTCTTTGCCATTCGAGGAGCACGGTCTTATCATGAGCGAAAGTCTTCAGAACTGGCTCTTGGAATTAAGGAATCGCAAGGTAAGTTGGTGATTGAGCTGGAAAGAGCAACGCCTTATTTTATCCAAGCTTTGACCCTCCCTCCCGCATTTCCAATTCGGCAAGATGTTTTAGATAAAAATCACGGGATTTGGCCTGAGAATGCCCCCTCGACCGGCGCTTATCGCATGATTTCTCACCAGATAGGCCAGAAAATCGTACTCGAAAGAAATTTGAATTACTGGGGGAAGATAGCCATGATTCCTCGCATTGAGTTGTGGGTAGTGGTGGATGAGTCCACTGCAATTCATCTTTTTGATCATGGACAGTTGGATTTGCTCAATCACATTTCGTCATTGGATTACCTACGGCTAAAAAAGACGGGGCAGATTCATACCGCTCCCTTTTTAGCGACTTATTATCTTTCTTTTAATTGCCGAAAGCCTCCTTTTAATGATCGAAACTGGAGGCGGGCGATTGCTGGCTCGATCAGGCGTGACGAGATTTCTACGATATTAGGAGCTGGGGAACTTCCTGCTTCGAGCTGGATTCCAAAAGGCCTAGAGGGATTTACTCTTTATCAAGATCCAAGATCAACCTTCTCGGATTCGATTGAATGGGTGAGAAATCATCATCGAGCCCCAGAAGTGATTACTGCTGCATTTGATACGGGGATCAGGAACTCCAGAGTTTTTGAAAAAATTCAACACGACGTTCAACAAGTTCTAGGTATTCGAATTTTATTAAACCAATTGGATTGGCGAACTTATATCCAAACTTTAAAATCAAATACACCTTCCATTTTTAGATCTGGTTGGATGGCTCCTTTTATGGATCCTATTTCACATTTGAAAGTATTCACGACAGGAAATCTAAATAATTACTCAGGATGTTCGAATCAGCAGTATGATCTTTTGGTGAATCAGATTGAAGGAATGATTCCAGGAGCGGCGAGGGAAGCAAAAATTCGACAGGCTCAAAAAATTCTAGTAGAAGATGAGGCGGCTCTCGTTCCTATTTATCATTATGTGCAAAATACGGGTGTATTGCCGCGAGTGAGGGGCTTTCAAGTTAATTCGTTTGGTATTGTTCAATTTCAAGACCTTCATTTAGAGTGATTATTTAGAGTGATTATTTGGAGAGATTATTTAGAAGGATTATTTAGAGTAATTATTTGGAATGATTATTTGGAATGATTATTTGGAATGATTATTTGGAATGATGATTGGGAGTAATTATGTATTTGACGAGCTCTGTACTTTCCGTTGTGCCTGGCGTTATCCATGGGTTTGGAACTTTAGAGGAGTCCCTTCCGCTTCCCTTCTCGAAACAATGGCAAGCTTCTGGTCCAAAACATCGGCAAAATCATGGTTCAAACATTGCTTGTGTGAAAACTCCCAGCCAAGAGTGCGGAGAGGTAGATGGCCTTTTTACTAGATCTGAAGAAATTCCAATCGGGATCGTTACCGCTGATTGCGTACCCATCCTTTTAGCACATCGCTTAGGAAATGGAGTGGCTGCCGTTCATGCGGGCTGGCGCGGAACACGTGCGCATATTCTGCGGCAGCTTTGGAATCAGTTGATGAGCGAGGGAGAAAATCCTAAAGAATGGGTAGCCGCCGTTGGCCCTGCTATCGGACCCTGTTGTTATGAGGTCAGTACGGAGTTGGCTGAAGATTTTCAATCAGAGTTTAAATATTTAGGTGATGGACTTGCGGTTCCTTCGGTTACTCAGGATAGAAATTTGGATCTTCCCGCAATCAATGCTGCGGAACTCAAAGCAATAGGACTTTATGAAGTCGATCTGATTCGCGCTTGTACCCATTGTTCTCAATCTCCGAGATTTCACAGTTATCGTCGTGAAGGCAGTGGGACTCGGCAGTGGTCGGTGATACAGAGAATTTAATGGAATTTTAATAATACAGGATCTGTAATATTAAAACGCTTGTTTTAAAAATACAGTTCCTGCATTATTAAAACAATATGCCTCATTTAATCTATTTTAAGGCATGATTAAAACTTATGACAATGCTCAATAACGATAAGCTCATCAGTGCTGAATGCGTGAGTGTTAAGGCGCAATCCGATTCCTCTTTTTTTAATCTAGTCAGCTTGAGTGAGGCAAAAGTATTTATCATGTCATCTCATGCTAAAAGTAGTTTATCTCATCCATTACCGTCAAATTTTAATCCAAGTAAAATAGCAGTAGATGTTGCGCTTGGGATCATTAAAAAATATGCAGAAGTTGAACCCAACTTGTCCCTTCAGCGAGCGGTTACGATCGTAGAGGTTGCTGTAAAAAAAGCATCATTTGAGTTATTTCAGCAAAAACAAAAGGTAAATTGGAAGAAAAATGAAAATGATTATTTGAACGTTGAGATAGATATCGCCTGGGTTATTCGCAATAGTCTAGTACTAGGACATATTGGAACCGGTCGTATCTATTTATTAAGACAAGACTCTTTAGATCAACTGACTACCGATCATAATTACGCGAATAGTATTTTTATGGATAACCTCGTACCTGAAACAGAGGCTCAGAGTAGAGTCTATGCAAATAAGGTCTCCTTGACATTAGGGATGGAGCAAAGCTTAGAGGTTGAGACTCTCAAGGTGGAATTACAGGATAAAGACCGTATCCTTTTGTGTAGTTTTGGAATACATCATTTGAAGAAAGATGATGAAATCAGAAATATAATTAGAAAATCAGATTCTAAAAAAGAAGGTTTCAATGAAGCTCTTAAAGAGTTGACTCATATCAATCGGAGTAGTGCGGCGGTTTTGATGGAATTCTCGGCTCAAAGAAGGATTGCTCATACAGTGCCGGTGGTAGTACCACAAACCAAGATGGAAGCTTTTAAGAACAATGCATTTTTTAACTTATTAACGTTTGTTGAAAGAACAAGGTTATTAGAAATCTCCAATACGGAGAAGTTTGCTGATCATCATGTTTTTGCCCGAGAAGGTGATATCCCAGATAAAATGTGGATTGTTTTAAATGGAAAAGCGATCATTAAAAAAGGGGATCATACTATTGCAGAGTGTGGATTTGGAGAGGTGATTGGAGAATCTATTCTCATTGCTCAAGAGCTTCGCACTGCTGACATAGTCGCGAGTGAAAACCTGAAGGTGATAGAATTTTCAAAAGAAAGTTTAATGCATCTCATTGACGGTTATATGAATAATACGGCTGCTCGTATTTTTAGAGCCCTTTCCGTGTTTTTGTTTAATAAAATGAATAAAATTACTAAACAATGTAGTGAGTTGCTGAGCGAAAATAAACGACTGAAGTGCGAAAATGAGAAGCTACGTGAGGGTATAAAAAAAAATGAGAATCATCACTCTGTTGATTCATAATTTCAGTAACGATGATGAGTACCTTTATTAGAGACGCTTGAATGTGTGGAGTTTTCTATGGGCCAATTGCTTTGAGTATGGGCTATAAACTCTAATGAGGGCTTACGGATTAATCTTCTTTTTTCGCTATGGCCCGACTATAAAAAAGAGGGTTAACCTATATTATGCAGAGTGACTTTATAGGTTCTTTATTCGACCTTCGTGAAGGTTTGATGGGTTTTTTGACTGAAATCTTAAAACTAAGAGATTCTTGGTAAAATTACTCGATGATTTTTTAAAATAATGTTGAGCATATTTGATATTTCAAATGATCTTTATATATTTTTATGGCAACCTTTTCATAATAAAAAATATAAATAATTTCCTGGTCTTAGTTCAATTTAGGAATTATTAGGCGGGGTCTTAGTTCTATATATTGAAAATAACTGTATCTAACATATAGTCAATGATCCTTGTTTTTATCAATGTAATCTGAGTAAATTAAATAAATGATAAAAAGTATTGATCTACTTCCAAGGAAAGGTGTTCTCACTACAGTATTGTATTTTTTATTATGCAATGTTGCGTTTGCGGACCTATCAGGACATCAATTTTTCAAACCTGGATATGAATCTTCCCCTAGTGATCATAACAATTGCAAAAATAATCCGAAAAATAGCACTGTATTATTTGCTGAGAAGATTGAAGAGGTACTCGATAAAGCTGCTTTAATTACTCCTAAAACTGAATATTTATGGGGGTTTGACGGAATGTGTCGTCACTTTCAATGGAATAACGATAAAGAACCTCAAGTCATCTTAGACAGAGTTAACCCGATATTTTGCGAGGAACACTTTCCAACTGATTTCCGCATTGGAAATGATCACCATTGCCATGAAGTCGTAATTGCGCGACCGTCAATAGTCGTATCAACATTTCCAGCTTCTGACCGATGTACTTCTGTCGCTAGTAAAGAGGCAATGGAATTCCAGAATTTATTAGCCCGCTACACTGATACACCAGAGGAAACTAGTAAACTACTGAAAGAGATCAATGGCATGACTGAAACTAAGCGCGAAGGACTCAGTCGGGCCTATCTTATGTACTTAAAAGATAAGCTTAAGGATAAAAGTTATCGATTTAATGAAGTTTATTACTACAATCTATTAAAAGTCATGGATCATATGTTTCCAAAACGGGCGATTTTTGCTCATTTTCATGACATACCGGCCATTACAATGAATTTTGACGGTATAGAAAAACTTGTGGAGAGGTTTCGAAAGAAAGATCCAAATAATTTTGTATGGAAGAATACCAAGGTTGTTAAAATTGGAGATCTCAAGAACGCATTTTCTGACTTTTCCGAAGTACAGCTTCACCAGGGAGTAAACTTTCTGGTTCAACATGATTTTCCTTCACGGCATATTGCCCCCTTATTGGTCAAAAAAGATGGCAACACCGTAACCTACATTATGACGGACTCACTAGGTAAGACTAGTTACGTAGACAAATCCGGTAAATCAATTGAGAGGGATTATCCTGATAAAGTGATGAATATGGTAAAAGATGCACCGATCCCCGGAGGGGGAGTAAAAGAGTATGTGATTTTCCGACAGCAGCGTCAAGCCGACTATGGCTCGTGTTCTTTCTTCTCGTTAAATGATATTGCGGAAAATTATAGGCTGGGGCAGCCGAGTCTTTTTGACTATATAAAATATACTAAACAGAATTCAAAGCAGTTTATTTCGCGATACAAGCCTGAAATCAACCACAATGCTTACGCTATAGAAGTATTTCCACAAAGATTTATGACTGTCACACAGTCATTTGGATGGATTAATGACCACATCAAGAAAGATCCAGAGTCCGCACCAGATCTTAAATCTATTGTAGACAATAACTCTCTACTGATGAAAGTTGGAGATAAGGTTAAAGACGTCAACCTTTATGCGAGACGAGGATTTCTGCAACTATCAACTAAAGTATTACTAGACCTGCTTTCAAAGGAACCTCCGTGAGCGCTCAAGAGAAAAGGTGGGATGACCTAAATATAGCCATTCTGACTCGATCCATTGACGATGGACAAGCACTCAAGCAAGTAATTGTGGACGAGACTAATGCCGACGCTGAGGCTTTTACAAAATATGAAGATATTTTTGCTTATTGCAAGGAAAGACAAGATATTGGATTTCTTTTTTTAAGTGAGGATTGTGATCCAATATCCTTTGAAAAGATTTTCAAAGAGCTAGCTAAACACTATGAAAGTCAAGGTCTACCCTGCTTCGGCGTTATTCTTTACAATAATGGACCTAGCGCTCGTTCAGCTGGATCAACGTCTTTTAACAAACGATTGATTGCGTACAAATCAATTAGTGAGTTAACAAGTAGAGAAACTTCTAGAATTTATTTTAACTTATTATGGGATCAGTACATAGGCGCATTTAAAGACTATGTTATGCCACCGCAACTTGAGATTACACTAAGAAATCTCGCTGAATCAGCTTTAAATAAGGACGGGCTACATTTTACTGGGAGATTAGCAAACCATTTGCAGGCCTATGTATCATTCAAATGGCTGGAATCTATTGCACTTCAATATTCCATTATTCTTCAAAGCGTCCATCAATTAACCCCTATGGCATTACGAGGACAACAGACACTCCTTTACCTTCTCGAAATTACAGGAGGCGACAATAAAGAACATCGCTATCAAGATCTTTTTCAGATTGCGGAGTCAAATCTACCTATTCTTTTCAAGATTACAGCGATTATCTCTCACCTAGAATGGAATAGAAAGAATGGAACTCTCAATCAAGAACTCGATAATCTTGCAAGGACCAAGATATCGGATCCGGTTTTGAACGGAATTCAGAAAAATCAGAATTATATCCGAACATTTGCAAAGGAAGCCGTACGAGCGGATGAAACTATTTAAAAAGATTAGTAAATATAATGTACTTGTCTCGTTCTTATCAGGAATTGGCCTCTTAATTATTTCCATAGTTCTATCGAATATTTCTACCCCTATTACTTTATGGATCTCAGGAGGAACTTCTTTAGTTAAAAGTGGTCCAGCCACGTGGCGTACTAGCTTAGGAGGTCTCTCAGCAGGTCAATACGTTGTGAGCGTTGGTCGTCCACGTGGACCCTGCGATATCATACTCGATGGAGTAGTAATTGAATCTACGCGTTCAAGCAAATCGGGTTTCCGTTCTAAACTTCCACTTAGGGGAGATTTTGCTGTTTCGGATGTGTCCAAGCCAAAGCTTCTTGAGGTCGATTGTCGAGATGATGCCGGACTTTCTATATCATTGCCGAATGATCCCATTTTAGCTCCATATAACTATGGAGCATTTCTTCAGCTTTTTCGTGAATTCATGGAGCTATATATTGGACCGACTTCATCACTCCTTCTTATTTCAATATTTTTATCTGGAAAAAAAACCTCAACACACCAGTCCCTAAAAATTGGGAGCCAGTTTATTATTTTTGGCATAGGAATGCTTTTGTACACGTTATCTAATAGCCAGTTCTTTTATCTGTTTTTCTCAGGAATTGACGCTTCAATTATACATACTTGCATTCGAGTCTTTGTTGCTTGGACCTTTTATTCTGTATGTGCCTATTATGCGGTGACAAGAAAATGGGTACACGTCGTATTTGCATTACTGTTTATATCATTCCCTTTATTCGGATTAACGAATCCTTCTTACTTTCGCTCCTGGTACCGAAATACCTTTTGGGTGTTTCTACTTATGCTGGTACTATCAATAGTTGATCTTCGAGAAATAAAAACAAAGTCAGCTTATTATTTACGAATGATCGCTGTAAATTGGGGAATTGTTCTGTGCGTAAATTCGTATTATGAGCAACACGGAGTTACACCCTATCCTTCAGCAGCAATACCCATATTAATTTCTCTTTTAATGGCACATATTAAAATTGTCAGTGATGATCGAAGTCGTGAAATAGAAACAACAGTTGGAGATGTGCTCGGTGAAATCAATGGAAAGAATGACGTTCAGACTAAATTGATTTTTATTGGAATCGAACTGTATAAGAAATTAAAGTTTGCTCGAATGAGTATTTATATTGATGAGTTTGCGATAGGGAAAAATGATATTATGGGGAAGCGGTTTCACCGCCTTGCTGAGAGAGGTTATACAAAAGATACTAAACTAGATAATATCATTGATCTTTCTGAGGGCAGGGGCAGCATTATGCAACAAGCAGTACTTGAACGATCACCCTTAATTCATAAAAGCAGGGATGATGGTTCATGGATCATTAATGTTCCGATAGGTAGACAGGCAGTAATTAATTTATCTAATGCCAATGAAAACCACACCTATCAGGCGTTTGAAGCACTAGATACGATTAAAAGAATATTCAAAGCACTTCAAGGTCTTGATAACCAGATTGATGACTTTGCAAGTCGAATGGCTTTTGAGCTAGAAAGTCTCAGATTAAGTAAAGGTGACGGAAACTTTCCAGTTGAAGTAGGCTCAATCTTTGTTGATCTAAACTCTTATTCCGATAATATGGAAAAATTTGGTAAGCCCTATGCAGACTTCATTGCTGAAGTATATATGCCGGCTTTATGCAAGAGAGTGCGTCCTTGGGCAGTTCGCGAAGGAAAAACTTCGGGGGATGGTGTCTATCTTGTGTGTATTCAAGAGTTAATGCATAGTCACTGTCGAATTCCTGATGCAGTTTATCATGTTCTCGTGAATATAATGAAATTTGCAAAAGAAGAAGGATCAGAATTCTGTACTCGTCAGGGATTTAAACCTATACGCGTTCAAGTTGGCGCCAATTTCGGAGAAATTAACCTAGTTTGTGGTTCGCTCGGAGTGACAACGAACGGTAATGTGGTTGTTGAGGCGGCACGGCTTCAGTCGGCGGCACCACCAGGAGGTACATTGGTTCATCGTAATCTTGCGGCAGAATGGAAAAGTGACGGGGAACTTGTCTTACTCCCAGAAGAGTTAGAATTAGTTAAGACAAAGAGATTGAAGGCAAGAAGAGTCTATCTCAAAGAGAGCCTCGCTCAGCCAACACGCTGAAAGAGAAAATTATGATGATCTGGGAGGAGGTGCGCTTCTAGCTCTATGTGCGTTAAGATATCGACATTACGATTGCCCTTTATGAACAGATTTAAGTGGAGGGTGTGATGAGGGTTAGTCTTTATAGGGGTAGCACCTAATATATTTTGAAATAAATTTTATATAAGAACTCTGACACTGAAAACAATAGGTCACAGATGCCAACAAATAATCCAACCTTATATATTACTCTTAAATGCCTTTTTTTAGTCATATTTTTGACTTTTTTAATCTCCTTCAACAAAATTGGAATTGCTACTATGAAAAATACCATGCTGATTAGATGTGCCAAAAAATTTACTTCAGGTTTTGACATTTTTTTCTTTCTTAAAAGCCACTCGACGAACTTGGGGATGTTCCAGAGTTTAAAAATTGATTGAAGCTTGATGAACTCTGAGAGTTCTGACCACTCAGATTTCCATTGAACAAACTAGAAACAGAATTTGAGTTTGATGGAGCTGTTAGAAAGCTTTGACCAAGAAGATCCGCGCCACTTCCAGCTAATCCTCCGAAAAAATTTGAAATGATAGAATCTGATTTTGTCAGAGATTGCGAAATGTTAGATAATGTATTCCCAATTACCTGGGGAGGAATGTGTAAATAATTGGAAGCTAATGACCCTACTGCGGTACCCAGTAAAGAAGCACCACCAGATACCACTGCACTTGCATGATCAAAATTTCTAGGTGTCGTACTCTGAACGGTTTGGGTTACAATGTTTGTTGAATAAGCTAATCCAGCGCCTGTTAAAGCACCTCCGACACCAGTTCCAGCTAAAGCACCTGCAATAGTTAAGTAGGATCACCAAGTAATTGTATAGTATATATGAAATAATATGCTCCAATAATAAAAGTAAGTGTATTATTTTATTACCATGAAGCTATTTATTATTGCATTGTTCTTTTTTTGTGCATTTCCTTCTTACGCATTGAGTGACTCTCTATCTTTAGATATTACTCAAATTTTTCAACGCCTAACAGAACTCAAAATAAGGACAGAAGACAGTAATCTTGCAATGCCAAAATGCATTTCAAGTCCAATTAAAGCTCATACTTGGAAATCATGGAAAATGGATCCAAAGGATGGTGCTCTCGATTTTCATCCGAGTCAATTACCTGAATTCTCCAAGCAAACTTTAGATTCTGTTTCAACAATACTTCAGGAACTTCCTGGTCAGGAGAAATCGGACCTTCTATCTCGTAGTGTACAGTCATGTAAGAAGGATTATTTTTATGCTCAGGAAATTATCAATACCTTGTCTGGTGAAGCGGCAAGGGAACTTCTGAAAAATTCTTCGGTTTCTGGACATGTCGGACCATCAAAAATGTTCTCTCAAGTGAATCTGATTTCGGATAGACTCATTTCTCTCATGCAAGCAAATATTGAGATAAGCCCAAGTAAAAATATTGTGAAAGATCCTAAATTGCGTCTTTATCAAGATTTATCAAACTATATGGGCAGTTCTAATAAAGGTGATTCAAATACCGAGTCAGGATTTGTGGGTTCAAATCCATTATCCATTCTAAGGGTAGCTCAAGTGCATACGCCACCTATTGGTTTAGAATGGAGCAGTTTTCGAACAAAAATGTATATTATTTACAAAAGTCGAGTTCTTTTTAAATGATCTTTTACTTAAAGAACAGCAGGACCCTGATTTAGTCAATCGTCTCAATCATGCATTGAAAAAAAATAATCAAAATTGGCAACTTGAAACTGGACTAGTACAACATATTGCAGGCAAGGGTACCCCATATCCTATGTTTGATTATGGCGCTTACGCGCAGCATAATGTATCCGCAAAGATCCGTATTGCACGAACTACGGAAGAGAAAGCAGAAAGAATGAAGCTCAAGCCTACAGTTGCTGAATTGTATCTGGCAGGTGTTATTGATAAAGCAGAGTACCTAAAAGAAACAGGTGAATTGCCTCATCTTGACAAGAACCAATCGCCTTCAAGTCTTGGAGTTCAAAAAAGAGTACGTTGGGTCAGTGGGAATGATTTTTATCAAATCAATAAAGAATCTAATTCTGAATTCGTTAAAGTATCTAAGCAATTAGGGTTACCTTTACAAGCGGGAATATCTGGAACTACTGATCATTTATTGACCTTGTCTGGCCTCCTTGGTCTTCATTCTAAAAATGATATGGAATTATTGAGATTAAATTTGATTGCGTGGATGGTTCCTGAGGATCACTCTATTCACGAAATCATGACATCGTCCAAGTCTTTTGGGATGCCTTATCATCCTCGATCCGATGGTTACAAAGATATACTATCTAATGATTCAGAATTAAAAAAACCTTTTATGGACATTCTATCTCGAAAACTTTCAGAAAAAGGGCTTCGATTTCCTGAGTATTATTTAAGTAAAGACTGCCTCACTAGCAAGATTGGAGTGCTAAAAAACTCCAACATACGCCATCAAGTTAAAAATTAGAAACATCTAAGAAAAGCCCATATTTCGAAAAAAATTAAATAAAGTAGGAGGAGGAATTTTGATGAAGTTAATACCAAAGGCTTTAACTTATGCTACAGCCTACATCGAACAGAATCCTCATAATCAGGATTATTTAGTTACTATTAATCTAGGTTATTCAAGAGCTGTTTCAGTTGATTTGATTTTTTTCTGAAAAGTGCAATCGGCCAAGCACTCCAAAGCCTAACTGCCTCTAAACAAGAGAAAGCACAATGTCCTTCAGAGCAAGGTGTTTTAAAGTCGCTGTAAATTTTTAATACAATCGGACCCCTAAAGAAGAGTTTTGTTGTTTTAGTTGAATTTGGAAACCACCCATCTTCGACTGGTCCTCGTTTAGAACGTTTAAATTCCGTAATGCGACGAGCAAGGTGTCCATTCTGACAAGTACAGAAATTTTCAATCATTTTTGCCGATTTTTTGATTACATAAAGTTCATTTTTTCGGGGATTTGCCCAAACAAAAAGAGTATGCATATCTTTTGGATTAAATGGAAAACTACAGCAGATCATTTCGTAGAACGGACTTGGCGTCTCAATATATCCGCGATTGGAAACTCTATTTATTTCTTTGACCGACTTTTCTGGATCAAGAACATGCTCAAATATATGTCGAGCATAAAGATAATCAAATCGCTCTCCCGCTGGAAAGGGTAGTGCTTCCATCTCTCCAGCAAAAAATTTCATTCCTTGTGGTACAAATAAGTCTTCCCCTCGCTGCTCATTGCTTTCTGGATACTTATCTACAATATGGGTTACGCCTTGATAAGGAAGTTGTCCGGCCCCAATTTCTATAATTTTTGATGCAAACCATGGTTTTCTTAAATACGAAGGTGGCTTTCTAAGTTTCCGACTCATTTCTTTAATATTCGCTTTCTCAAAAGTAGAATTTATAAGAACTTAATTTGTCACACGGTTGATAAAAAAAGTATATCGTTTTTTATAAAATGGATATTTGTCATCTACAAATAAGTGACTGATCGTATTTTAATCTAATCATTCAGATAGGACGATGGTTTAAAATTAAATGTGGGTTTTAATTCTCATTCTAAAACAGTGAGATCGATCTTAGAATTTTCAGAAATAATTGGATTTTATCTTCATAATATTATCCTTACGAAAAATACGGACTTCTAAAACTTGAGAAGTTTTCACAGAAATTTAGACCTCAAGACGAGTTAAATTTTATTAACCAATTTTAATCTATTGTAGCCTTTCTGTGATGGTTAGCCACAGACATTCCTATTATTTACCAAAATTCTTTAGGGTCATTTCCTCAGAGGTTCTCCATGTGTGAAGGAACTCTCCGATGGTTGTCTTTTCTCGGCTTTTTTTAGATTTTTAGATCCATATTTTTTAGTATTCATGCTTATTTACCTCAATCACTTCGATTAGTTCTAACTCTTCATCCCTGTTTTCAGTGTACATAGATTTATAGTATTTATTTAACCTAATAGAGCGCTGGCCAGATCGGTTCCCTTTCAGTGGCTCATCATGAAAGCCACTACACTTTCTGACTTCACCAGACTGGCTAAAATTTACCAGCAATACTGAGCGGACCCAAAAGGAACCCTCAAGGAAGAGGTGAGCAACTCTTTCTAATGAACTCTGTCATCTACGCTTTATCAGGTTCTGGTGCTACTTCGAAAGTACCTATTAGTAGAAGCCGATCGAAAGGTTGCTTGCTCCATTGGTCATCTCGGAGCCATCTGACCCACTAGCAAGGCAGAAAATAGTCTTAGCATCATGGCTCATTTAAAAGGATCATGAATCCCAAATCGGATGGCAAGCCTTACAATCTCCCTTCATGAAGAAATGGCTGTAACCAAGGGCGCATGTGAGCATGAAGTTCCCAAGTTAGGCTCTTTGCTTCAGATCATCCTAAGTGGTAATTCAGAAATTCTAAAAATCTGAAAATGTTCATCCATGTCATAAAATCCAACACTCAGCCAGCCTGCTAAGAGATGGAAACATAGACTTATACCCAGCCAGCGAATCAGAAATTTCATACGCTAAAACAATACCAGACTTTCTTCACTCGACCGAATCCAAATATCATCAATAGGCGAAGCAGACTGGTCATAATTTCCTAGATTTGGAAGGTTAAAAATATCCTCAATAGTTCGTAAAAGGCAGTAGTGATCGTAATCTTGATCAGATGTACTTCCTGGTTTTACCCCTGCACCATAAAAATAAGTCGCAATTCTATTATTTTGACTGCCCCCACCTTCATCAAAGGTAATTATAAAAGTTGTGTTATACAGGACGTTTTGATTAATATTGGAAAAAAATTCTGAAAGCCATTTGTCAGCATACTCTACTCCTGTGTCGTGACCATTGTTTTTGATGTCAGGAATATAAAGACTAAAATGGGGAAGGGTTTGAGATTGTAAATCGGATTGGAATTGATCCGCATTTACGATTTGAGAGCATCTTTTTGGATCGCTTTGAATATTTTCGAAACTAATGAAAGGTTCATGCTTACGATAGTATTTGCCTGAGTGAGCCCCTAAGTAGCAACTACCTGGATATTCCTCGGCATAGGATTTCCAAGTTTTATCAGCATTTTTCAATAAGTCTCCTAAATGCGATGCCTTAATGCTTACATTCTTATTATTATCTACTCCATGAGTTTGCCCAGATATAAATGCAATGTAATTAGGTTGAGAAGGATGAGTAATTCCATAGTAGCTCGTGAGAAGAGCCCCGTTTTGAGAGAGTTGTTTCATGAAAGGTCGATTAACAGTATCTTCGAAGTCAGTATTTTCTAAAAAAATTACGACAACTTTATTAATATTTGACCATATTTTAGGCCTTTCTATTATTGAATGAGTTCTTCTTTGTCGGGGGGATCCAGTATACTGCTGATTACAGTCTAATAGAAAGATGCAAATAAGTATTATTAAATAAAATTGTTTCATAAAATGGCTCAAGTCTCGTTTAATTCAAAAGTATTCGGAAAATAAAAATATTTCTTCTATCAATAGTAGGATTATTTTAGAAATCTTCGATAATTTGTATCACACGATTACTCAATCTTTTGTCTCGAAATCTAGTGCTACCAAATTCTTGATCAACCCTCTTCTCATCATTTATTGTGTCTGTATTTGATGTCATATGATTAACTCCATGTTTAAGCTGGGATTTCAAATCAAAATACGGACAATTTAGCAAATAAATTGCGTTATAAAGATGTGGGTAAAGCACAACCATAAACAGGGTGTTCAATAACCCTTAATAATACTAATTATTGAAATATGAGTATTGAGCGTTACAGGTCGTAGATGAATTCGAGGTAACTTATCGTTTGCTGTATGGTTCGAGTTCTGGTAAAATTAAACATAAAGTATGCTTCTCTCTTTTTCATTTCATATCGACGTAAAATCGAATTTTATTATACGCAGTTTGGTCCTTTTTTTGTGCTTTTCTAGCGGAGTGAGTTGTGCACCTAAGGATACTTTACCCTTGTCAAATACGTCATTTAATACAGAAGAGAGCCTACAGGAGAGAGCATGGCAGGAATTTGAACACGGTAATTTTTCGGAATTCACTCGATTGAAAGCTCTTATTGAAGATACATTGAGGACCGGAAAATGCGTAGTGGAAGAGCAGAATCTTGATGGAGAATCGTCAAAAAAAATCTTGAAATGTGAACATGGTATTCATGGAATTTTCAAGATCAAACAGATTCCATTTCCTTGGGAAGAGCCTACAGCTCTAATTGAAGATTCCAGACGTCCAGTTCTTGCTGGCATCCCCTTATCGGATGCGAATGCGGAATTGGCAGCTTATGCGATGGACGCCCTGCTTGAACTAAATGTCGTTCCCATTACAGTTAAGAGGAAAATAAGAAGGGTTGGTATCGGCTCAGTGCAGTATTTTATGAAAAATGTGACTGGAATCGAAGAGGACACGATGATCTTCGGATTCAGAAAAATGAAAATTCTAGATTACATCATCCACAATTGTGATCGCCATACTAAGAATTGGCTCTATTTGTCGTCCTCCAAACGGATCGTTGCGATTGATCAGGGGAGGTCATTTCGCGATGAAGAGCATCCTCCAGTTCCGCCTCCCTCAATCAGCACGATATTAATATATCTTACTCAGGAACCTGCTCTTTGCAAAAGACTTCAACAAATAACGGATCAAGAGATTAGAGAACTCTGGCTCCGTACTTGAGAAATTTCTCTATTCGGAAGGTTATCGAACGAATCCACACTCTACAAATCGAACTTAATAAACATGCCCATATTTAAATATATAAAGAAGCATCCTAGTTCTCATTTTTATTGTGTTCTTACCTACTTTCTTTTCTCAACAGCAGCACAGGGAGACACATTACATCGGTTTGAGATCACGTCTGGTAGTTTGGGAGGAGTAAGTCTTCATAGTCTTGGTGGCTCAGTTGCTTTCCAGGGAAATTTTTTTGGAACAAGTATAGGTACGGGGGTTTTGATAGGTATTCCTCGTCCCACTCTAGGGTATTACTGGCAGAATGGAGTGGAGTTCGTCGTTAGTCCTAGTTTCAACTTTCTAGGGCCTATTCGAACCTTTGAAGATCAGCCAGCTCATGGAGCTACTTGGACAGGAAGTATTCTGGCTGGAGTTGCTTATAATTTTTCAGAACAAATTGAAAACTCATTTTTTATCCGAGCGATGGCTGGAGCTGTTTTTTTTCATGTGGAAGATGAAGCTGTGGCTGATTTTTCCTGGAGTGCTGATATCGGCAAACGAATCCAGATTACTGATAACATCAGTTGGACACCTCTTTTTTCTTTTGAGTTGATATCTACTGTCCCAAATGCCAGTCTAGCATTAACTTTGACTCCCATTCAGTTTTCGCTTCTGTTCTGACCACCACAAATGAAAGACGAAGGTATGAAGAAGGAGTTTAATTTTAAGAGTGCAAAAAGAGGAGCAAAAATAAATCGTGAAATAACTAAAGTCTCAGTAACTGCTAGACTTGATTCTGATGTTGTTTCTTGACTAAGAAAGGTAGCCGCTCGTCTTGAACTTCCCTATTAAACTCTTCTGAACTCTCTACTTAAGTAGTGTATGAGCATGCCCCCTTTAACTGTGCAGAAGGTTAGAGAGAGGATTAGGGAAGAGTTAACCAAGTAGGCTAGTTGAGCTGAAACCCCATTTTTCATCTCACGAACGATCGTATTAGGGCAGTCTACGTAGCAAATCTTTGGAATTAATCTTAAAAGTACCAAATAAAAGATAGAATATCCGAACTAATTTTCAAAATAAACAAAACCTCTTTTTCTTTGTCCTGATACAGGACTATTTCGATACGTAACTAATCTTTCGCCATTCGGATTTTTCAAAACTATGTCAGAAAGATGAAACTCAAAGCCAATACTGAGGGAATTTTGAATTGATATATCAAATATAACAAAATATCGATTCTTGTAACCTTCCGACTTTTGAATAACTCCTCTTTTTTTAAATGCAGCTTTGTATTCCCTGATATCAATCAAGAAGTCGGATGAAATTCAATATTTTTTATCCCACAAGCTCCAGGAAACATCATGCATATAGAGAATAGGATTTCCTTAATCATTTGTTATTGCCATAATGCACACTGGCCAATCACGCGATCACTTCCGTGATAAACGATCTTGAGAGTATAGGCGTGTCCTAATATTTGACCTAAACTGATTCTTATTTTATGCCATGCTCCGCTTAGCAATGGAATTTCTTGAATCGATTTCATTGCTGTTGTAGATACTATAATCTTGTCAATAAAGATTTTTTTTTGAGGTGCGACATCTCTTCCTAAATGTAAGTTTGATTTCAGATTCTGCTTCAACAACTGTGAACTATTAAAGAAAAGAGCACTGTCTGGTATCTCTGCATCGATTTCAAGGTATGTAGTGGATCCAACTTTCACACAAGAAGCTGATAAGGACTTGAAATGATCCACTGAGGTTTGATAGCCAACAAGACTGAGAATCGCATTCATTAGAATAAGCCATAATTTAAAAATCATTCAATTTCCCTGCAATAAATTGTCTATAGAATGCTTAAATCCATCTGATTGGTTATTTAACCAAGGAGCATCTTTGTGGTCATTAAATCGTCCAAAAAAAGTCTGACTTTCATGCCCTTTGTAAATGACTGAATTGAATCCGCTAAAGCGTTGGGATTGGAAAATAGAGTGCCGTTATCAAAGTACTTTCCATTGGCTTCATAGACCGCATTAGTCGCAAAGCACGAACAAGGGCAATCTGCAGACCATCCTTTGTCGCCTTGACTTTGAATACCCGCAACATGTTCAAAAAACGTGTCTCCTGCTTATCGTTCATGTGAAAGGATACTTGAACACTGCCAGAACGGCCATCCTCTCTACCATTAATTAAACCATTGTGACCCAACTCATTCCTGGTATTGCCCAAGTTCCATAAGACTCTGTGTGCGTAGTTCCATCAACTCGATAGGTTATCCAAGAATGTCCATCAAGTTTACCACCGCCACCTCGATCTGAATTAAGGGTAAGAATACCGGATAATCCCGTAGGATCCACAAAACTAACAGGATTCCCTTTGGCGTAACCGTAGAGATTACACTCTTCAGCACTCTCTAAGCATGAGTCGATCTTCTCAAAGAAGAGAGGATCTGCTGTTAAAAATCTTTTAATTTTAGGATCATAATCTCTATGGTCCATGCGATAAGCTTGCAGATCCTCATCGAACCCTTGAGTAACGTAATCCATAAGTTTCGTATGTAAATTTTGAGTCTGCTTTTTTCGCTGTCCGTAAGTAGAAATAAAGTTCGACCCTTGTTCATCTTCCTCTAGAACAGAGCCTCGGAAATCAGTGGCCATAGGGTGAAACTGATTATTTTCTAACATACCCAATGTAATGCCATTTATCTCAACTCGTTTTAAAATAGCCTTCTGAGTAAGAACCATCCCATCCCAATAAGCTTCGACAATTCTTCCATCTTTCTTCTTTAGAATTCGTTTACCCATTTCGTCGTAACTGTACTCGACGATTGAACCATCTGAATGAATGACTTTCTCTACCCTCCCATTTGGACCATAGATATATTGATCCGCCCCTCTTTGAATCACACGTCCAAAATCATCCTGCCGATAAGAGAGTGACTGATCCCCTTCGTTAAGATCCCAAGAGTTCGATTGATTTTTAATTTCTGATTTTTTTCCACCATCAGTAAATGCAGTCAGCAGACCAGTCGAAGAATAGTCATAAGTTCTTTTTCCTTGGTCGTCTTGATCAGAAATAAGAAAGCGTGGGGGCGAATAAAAATAGTTCCGGTTAAGCATCTGATTCCCGAAATTAAGAAATTCTGATTCAATCAACCCCCGTTGATTAAAATTCCAGCGATTTTCGGATTGAGTTCCCAATACGGTTCTGGAAAATCCCTGCATTTGATGAGTCAGAGGATCATATTGAAACTGATCGGCATTTTGCTTATTTGCTCCCTCAGACCATTGAAGAGAAGAGACCTTTCCAAAAGAGTCATAAGTTAATTCAAAAAGAGGTTTGGCATCTACTTTCATCGTTCCAAGCAATCCATAAGAATTGGGCTCCCATTCTAGCAAAGAAGAAGTTGAAACCGCATCTTCATGCGCAGATGATAAAGACTGAAATTGAAGCAACTGGGACTTAAGACTTCCATCGGGTTGATAGGATAAGTCTTGGGTCAGTTGGCCCCAATGGGTAAAATTTACTTCAGACTTTTCCATTTTTCCATCAGCACGATAAGTAATTGTTTGAGTGTACACAGGTCCTTGAATAGAAGTCAAAAATCCAAGTTGGCCAGGTATCATTTTTCCTGATGGAAGTTTTCCATCATAAAAATACGTATAGGTCCATTTCCGACTGGCGTCAGCCCTTCCATCTGTAATGGCCTCAGTCTGTCCAAAATTCGTATTCCAAATTTCCTGAACTTTTCTCCCAATTTCATCGTATACCACTCCAAGAGAGTGTGAAATTTCTCCTGTTTTATTGTAAAAAGTTTTAGACTTCAACAATCCTGAAATAAGATCATACCGAAAAATGATTTTTCCAATTTCTGAACGATTGACTTCAGTCACTCGGCCCTCCGAATCAAATTTGACGGAATGGATTTTTCCATCTGGCAATATCACATTCACAAGCCGCCCGAGAGCATCATATTGATATAAAGTAGCATCACCTGCTTCATTTTGAATTTGAGTTTTTTGGCTTTGTGCGTTAATTCGCTCAGTTCTCGTAAATTGGCCATTTTCAGTATAAGTGAATTCAAGCTCATGACCGTTTGTCCCTTGGATCACTTTTGTATTTGTGACTCCTGATCCGCGCACTCCGGTTTGATAAGTCTTATCGTCATTCAAAATAAAACCCATAAAATCTCTTGTTTGCGATGATAATGCTTGAGCGGAAGTAAATAGATCTTTGACTTTTACATTTTCAAAAGTTTCAGGAATGAGTAATTGTGAAAACTGAGTCTGTGCCCTCTCATTAGAGTCTACAAGACTCAGGTTTCGGATGATCCAATGATCCTGGACCCATGAAGCATCGCCTAACGTCTCTCCATTAGCAGAGTGAAGAAATCCATCTATTCTTTGGCTAGAGCCCTTTAACCCAAAAATCTTTTGGCTGACTTGAGTGAAAGCGGGTTTTTTTGCATCGGCGAATTGATAAGAAAGACTTTCTAATGGGTCTTCAGAAGAGGAGGGGTACAGATTATCCCACTGATGAGACAATCGACTCAGATTGTCATATTGAAAAAAGCGAGTAAATAAAGTTCCTGCACCTCTTGAATGAGAAAGCGAGTGAAGTAAATCAGCTATGGGATCATACCCATTTGCATGAAGAGTTGTTCCATCTGGGTTTTGAACTTGGATTAACCGGCTAAATGCGTCGTAACTATAACGAGTGGTTCCATGCCCGGCCTCTGTCAGAGAGGCGACTTTAAAGTCAGGAGTATACGTGATGGTTTGAAGAATTCTAGATGGATCGCCTAAAGTATAAAATTTTGTCGGCAACCCATTTTCATTTCGTTCAATTCCAAGCGTATGCTGAAAATCCAGTTTTGAATCTATGGAATGACTTCCACGCAGCGTGATTCTCTTCGCCCAACAAATAAAATGATTATCAAAAAGTTTGGGTTTCTCGTATTCCGTTTGAGTTTCCAACTGACTTTCATTTGAACGAACCCACGTTTGAGCTGGACAAAATTCATCCTGATAGGAAGGAATCGTCTTGGAAACGAGCATTTGATTGAGTCCTGAGAGATCTAAATATCCGTTTTCCTCCTGAATGAGTCTTTGATAGGGAATTCCAAGGTAATCCTTTTTTTCATAACCGAATCGTTCAATTTTCTTCAATCCAGACTGTCGACGATCAGTAGTAATTGATGAAATAGGTATGGTCGGAGTTTCAACGTCATGAATGAATTGCGCAAGTACTTGCTTTGGGCCTTCTGAGAGAGTGACCTCATTAAAACCCAAAAGGCTTTGATTCAGAGGATGTATCTGAGCTTGAACAAATTCATAATTAAAAATCTTTGATTTCTGGCCTGTCGTTTTCACTCTCAATGATGAAAGAACAGGATGCCTACTTCCAATTCCTTTTTCAGGCTTGGCGCGAGCGTATTGAAAATCCAGACGATTTCCCTTTCCATCATCTAATTGCCGCAAAAGACCTGTGCCCGGTTGATTCAATTCCAAGACAAAGGGTTTATCATCAGCGACGACAGTCATTTGTAAATTTCCGGAACCCAAAAAATCACCCAAAATGGGGGTCGCAAGCCACTGCTTCCATTTTCGGTTCTCAGCCCCAAATGTACTTATAGAATCAGACTCAATGAATTTTGTGCCTTTTAGGAAAAATAATCGAATTGAATTTGTTTTATGTAGAATCAAATCTGGAATACCATCTCCATTTAGATCTTGAAATAAAACTTGAGTGTCCTCATCCATCAAGGTAAATTTGTCTTCTTTATTAAAAACTCCGAACTTCTCTGGGGAGCTAAATTGATGAGTGGACTTTCCCTGCCCCATCCAGACAGAGAAACCCCGACTGTATTGAGCTACAAGATCCAAGATTCCATCCCCATTCAGATCTTCAAAGTAAATGGCTTTTGGATTATCCGCTTGACTGTAAGAATCAAAAAGTTTGATCTCAACTTTCTCAGAGGAAAACTCGACTTTTTCCGATGTAGATATGTTTTTTCGTATCCAAAGCTTTCCAGCAGCATATTTAACGAGATCAGGCTTTCCATTTCGACTTAAATCAACAAGACGAGTCAAGGGACCTAACTTCCAAGCACCTTCAATGACTTGCTTTGAAGAACTCAAAATCCCTTCACGATTACAAACATAAAGCGTAGTCAGATCATTTTTTGGATTGTACTCGAATTGAATCACTTCAAGAGGGCTATTGAATCCACGAAGACGCCCCAACATTCTAGGTCTTGTCGTCGATCCGAAATCATCTCGACAATAACGTGTATTTTCAGCAGTTTCTTCAGGAAGAGACTCTAAAATAAAACCAGTTTCGGTTTGCTTCAGTAATCCAAACTTCTTTCGAGGTAATTCGAGACTCGTTAATCCATTTTGATCCAGATCAATTTTTGAGCTGCTATTTGCAGTAAGAAATGAAGTCCCATAAGTGTTAAAAAGCGAGTCAAGTTTTTCATTGATCTTCCAATTTACTTTTTTTAGATTTTCAAGTGGATCGTTATAATGAAATCGAATGGCAGGCTCTGACTGACCATTTTCATAAATTTTCTGAAAAGTATTTAAATAAAAAGAGGCACTGAAGTCCGTTACTTGATGGGAGAGTTGATAGTGGTAATACTTTTGAAAGGAGCCTGCCGCTAAGGTGCTGATTTCTATTTTTGATACTCGTTGCATAAGGGTTTGTTTTGTAGTGGATCGATAGTCCACAAAAGGAATCTTTAGGGGTTCAAACGAAAAATCAATTTGATACTGAAGTTGACCTCTTATACCTCCGTATTGAACCTGTTTGAGATAAATCCAATTTTCTGGAGACCTTTCATAATGAAACTGAGTGATACGATTATTTGAATCACGGGCTTCAATCAAATACCATGAATAGATACCTCGGTCAGTCTCGATTCCTACAAATTCCGGATCATCTTGCCGTTGACCGAAAGTGAGTTGGGTGCCATCTGGCATATAGGCCAGAACCGTCTTTGAATGGGCTGAATCGAACTTCACTCTGATTTTCTGGTGAAATCCCTTCGGATAAAAATTTCCATCGGCACCTTGAATCAACTCTCCCCATGGAGAAATCAAGTGATCATCTTTAAAATTCAGAAATCCAATTGCATTAAATCTTTTAATAGAAAGATCAATTGAAATCCCCATTCCCCACTCACTGATACCTGAAGAAGGAGAATAATGAACTTGAAGAGGATAAGTCATGCCCCCTCGTTCTTCTGGAAAGTGAAGCGAAAGAGGAAGAGAGTAAGTACCACGAGTCAGGTCTGAATTACTAAAGGCCGTACCACCATATTCACCCGCTAATGAACCTCGTTCTGGCACCCGCAGTTGCAATTGCTCCATTTTTTGATGTGCGAAAGGATCATCTGCTTGGCTTGATGGCACTTGTAAGATGAGTAGAAAGAACCCCATCACATAAGCAATTAAAATGGGAATATTCATAATCTTACTCCATCTTAGTAAATGGAATCGGAGTATCCGAAGTAATCCAATTGGCTTGAATCAGAAAATGAATATTTTTGATCCGTGGTGCCAGTCTTTTAAGGGTTCCTCGGTCAAAATTAATCGTTCTTAGATCCACTTTAAACTCACCAAAAGGAGAAAGTCCATCGCCGGCCTTTTGCTGATCCCGCCTGAGTTGTTCAAAAACACCTGCTGGATGGGGACTCGCCCCAAAAAATACGGGCACATCAAATTTACTCCAAGAACCCGTAAATCGGAACTTCTCTATTCCTCCTTCTAATGTAAAGCTAGAATTTGAGATAACTTCCATTTTTGCTTTTCTTCTGCACGCATTGAGTTCTGTGCATTGTTCGCTCATGTTTTCATCTGAGTCCATCTCAAAATAAATTCCTAGTCCTTGAATCACCGGAGCAACAGACCGATTTGATAATGATCCAGCACTGAAATTAATTCTCCCTTCTACAATATCATGACGATAAAGATCTTCGGGATGAATCTCAAAAATAGCAGTAGAATGAGGGATGTAACCTTCATGAGTAGCTAAATTTACTTCTTGAGTGTTTTTCAACTCCCCCTGCCCTGTCCACGGACGAGTCAACAGGTTCATGAATCCATTTTTAGGAAGCGGAAATCCAGCACTATTCATCAATGCCGCCCAAGGCTGCCTAACCCGTTCAATCGGAGCAAATGGATAATCAAATTCACGAGGATCCTCTGAGAACTCCTTTAAATCCATCGTCACTTTTGGAAAACTAACAATCAAAGGATCCTGTGTAGTTTTGAGATTGACTCGAATTTCTTCAGCTTCAATTTTATTTTGAATATCATTCAACAACTGGTAAAGAGTTTTTCCAACCTGAATTACTGAACTATCAGGTCTCATTGCATGAAGCGCACTCAGATGTTCTTGACTCAAGGAGGGAATAATTCGAGGATATCTTATCTTCAAAACAGGGATCATCTCATGTTTTAAGAAAGAGACTGCTTCATTTACTTTTTTCCCAAAATGAATCACATCAAAATTATCCAAAGCCCAAATTTCTGAAAGCTTGGAAATCTCCTGGTTTTTAGAAAGTCTAACCCATTCCTGCTCGATTCGAATCGTATCCAAAATCAAGGGTCTCATTTTTCTTTCCAACTGCTGGATTCTAATATGAAGCTCAAGTTGCTCAAGTTCACGAGTAACCCACTGATTAAAAAGAGTTGAGAACGAAGAGGACTCCTCTAGAGTAAATCCCTCTTCCACCAGTTTCCCACGCAAATTGGCATCAATCGCTCTAGAGTGGGTAGGGGTCAATTCTCCCATTTTAAGATATTTTGGAAAATCGTCGGCTAATTCCCCTATCACTTGGGTCATAGCTCTAGAAAGTTGAATTGCTTCATTTGCAAAAGGCTTTTGGATAGAATAAGACACCGTTAGTGGGTCTGATTTCACCCCTTGGCAATCGTTGATCACAAAATATAGTTTTGAATTTTTTGAAGCGGTTTTAACGGTATTCCTTCTCAAAATTTGAATATCTCGAATATTAGAAAATGAAGGCACTTCTCCCTCTGGGATCTCTACTAAAAGCAGGCTTCCCGCTGGCATATCCGTAAAGGGTGTATTTTTGAGTCTGAGGCCCATTTCAAAAGAAGCACTTGTACGTTGCTCATCGGAATCAGTGGTACTTAAGTGACTTCCCCAGCTGATCTCAGATCCTTCCGACTGAGAATTCACAGTAGCTGTAGTTGTAGAATGATTTTGATACTCACGCTCTGACGTAGAACCAAAAATACCGCCAATAGCTCCTCCTATAGCCATTCCTAGAGAAGCGCCGGCAGGACCACCCAAGGCCGCACCCAAAACCGCACCACCTGCTGCACCCACTCCTGCAACAAACGTCCCTGCTGTCACGTTTTCCTTTTGGCTACTTGTCGTGTCAGATACTGTCGTACTGTGGGTCAAAGTGTCGCTGCTGAAATCCCGTGACGATTTAAAATCACTAGCAGAAGATAATGCACTTTTACTTAAACTTCCGGTGATCACAAAACCTTCAGGCCCAATAAGCGGTGCAGTCATAGCGGAATAGCGTGATTTTTCTAAGGCACAGGTAGGAGACCAGTTTCCCCTCACATCGAAAGATATAATCTCTCCCTCTTTAAGAGAAATAGATTCAATTCCATTTTTCTGTACTGCCACATCCAAAAGCGATTTTGTCGAAAAGTCGTTCTTGGCATCCCGGGGCGAAAGGGAAAACACCCCTCGGCTACCTGAGGAAAGCATTTTAGAAAATATGTTCTTGTACTTTTCTGTCTTAAAAAATGCGAGGATACTATTTGAGTATTGATTCACTCGATTATCAGATAAGGCTGCTTGATGCCCCTTGAGATCATTCCTAAGATCCACTAATGAAGCAACTTGTTGTTGATATTCAGCTCCGAGTTGAATTCGAGTCATCTCAAGCTGATTTTTATTTTGAAAATGCTGTGCCATTTGATTCCGTGTTATTTGGAAATCAGTAAGCAAACCATCCAAAGAACCCATATAACGACTCAAAGAGAGCTTAATTTTTTCAATATTATTTTGAGTCAATCCAAATGGGACTTCCTGCACTCCAGTTTTATAAAAAACACCCGTATTCAATGCATTCTGCGTTCTATTCCAAATACGGGTAATTTGGGATGTGAATGAAACTGCATAGAAAGGAATATTCTGAATAGAAAGGTTAGAAAACTGTGAAACTGTGGGTGGTGTCAATTCGCGATCAGCTAATTTGTTCATATGGCGCACCATTTTTTGAAATACTCTTTCAGTTTTTTCTGGTTGGCTGAAAATAGCTTTTAGAAATTCTCTCACTTCTATATCTCTAATGCGCAACAATGAATCATTTACATCCGTAAAAATACCCTCTTCGAAGGGAGTATTGAGCCTTGATAATAAAGAAGAGACAGTAAAAAGCTCGCTGAGCTGGGTACTTTCTTTTGTACATTTTTGTAATTGGCATGAAAAATCGCTAAGATCGGTAAAAAATTGAATTCTTTTGTCAAAATGAGCTACAACTTGGTCAAATAAAAGAAACCCAATTTCTGGTTCCACTTCAGTTTCAATTGCCGATCGAACCACTTGTGTAAGACTAGATAAGCCTTGAGTAAAAATTTGTTGAGAAGGAGGTTGGGTTTGAGTTTCGATCGCATATATCCCCAGCGGAATTTCCATTGCCACATTGCGGGTTAATACCCAAAATCGATTCCAAAACTCTGCCATGATTTTCTGCACATCTTCCTGTAAAATCTGCACCGAATTCACATTCTCTTTTCCATAAGCTTTTGGGAACAGAGTTCGATTATTAGCTTCAAGATAGAGTGCTTCAGTTGCTTTTTTGTACCAAGAATTAAAATGATTAAAAAACCGATTTAATTCGATTTGATTTAATGATTGAGTACCCACTCCTCCTTGAGAAAGAGTCTGAGCGTGATAAATTAAGTTCTGTACTAATTGATTCTTGATTTTCGCGAGCTGAGACTGTTTACAAGAATTCTCCTGTATACTGTTAAAAAAGCTGAGAAGGCTATCATTACAATTCAGGTAATCATTAAGCTTGGGCTGATATCCCCTTGTATCAAAAATACACTGTGTCAAACTCGTCTGGATCTGACCTACTATTCGCTGATCACTGCCTCTGCAATTTTCGATACGAGAGTAAGTGGATTTTCCTGAGAAAAAAGGAACCATACCATAAGCAGGTTGCGATAAGCTCAAAAATAAAGATAATGGATAAGAACAGATACCAATGCCCGATAAGGCTTTTCCAATGGAAGTTTTCATAAAAATATTTCTACCTTTGATTTTAAAGAACACTGATCAGGTTAATTTGATCGCCTATTTGAAATAACGAGTGTTTTTCTCCGCATAAGAAATCGAAATTCCAATTAATACGAATTTGTACATGAGCATGAGCCGGAACGACAACTGGACGACTCAGTAGAACTGAATCAAAGTTAAGGTTCAGTGCAGATTCTAAATCTGTTTTTTGAATTCCTTGTTGCTGTTGGAGCGATTCCATAGAGATCACTTCTTCACTCAGAGGAGTCAGTAAGTAATTGTCAGCATTCATTTGATAAGTGGTTATAGACAAAAGTGGCGCAACTAAGAGACGCTGTTTTCTAATTCCATTTAATTTTGTCTCATATTTAAACTTAATTGGAATACCTATTTTCACTGTCTTCTCATCACCCAATAGGGTAGATAAGGTATGAATATATCCATGTCCACGAGTAGGCTCTCCGCACTGTACCGAGTCTCTCCAATTCGGATTGGGATTCAACCAATGAAATTGGTCTGGACTTTCAAGTTCTGTCTGAGGCACTTGGACTCCTTCAATATCCGCAAATCCAAGGAAGTGATCAGGTCCAAAAGTTACCTCAATAGGTCTTATTGATTGTGGCCAAGTTCCAATGGATTCAGTGGCAAATGATGTGTTAGCTATAAATAAAAGACCTAATCCTGCAAATAATGTAGGAATTCCTAATTGAGAAAAAAACATAGGATCTACCTAGCCTTAACCATAAATCTAACAGTTGCAGAAGGATTCAACACAAAAAAAGGTTCAGCGGTTTTACCTCCTGGATTTGTTATTGTGGTAGTAAACTCATGAGTGTGAATTCCAGAAGGAGCAATAGAGACGCTGTGAGTATGATTACCAGCTCTTATTACATCTATTTCCTCTCTGCCCCTTTGTGCATTTCCGTGATTTGAATCGTAACCCCATCCTGCAAAACCACGACCTCCATCAGCCTCTTGAAATGCACGTCGTGCAGAGGCTGTATGAGTATGCTCACCTGCTTCTCCAGTGCTTGCATTATGACTATGAGATCCACTTTCACTAGTAGTTCCATTGTGTTTGTGCTCAGGTAAGTTCGAGGTCTCGAGTCTTGCTGTTTCGCTTCCTTGACACGAGCCTAGGACGCAAGATTCTTTTGAGGTATTTTTCTTTTCCCCGATCAATGTGCGACCGCGATAATCTGGAAGTTTGAACTCACCTGGCTTAGCTTTTTTCTCTTCATCCGTACTCAGATTGCTTGGAAGCATTCGCTCTAATTCAGGGTAATCTGCCGTTTTTTTCCACTCTCCGTTACACGGCAAATACCCATCTGGTAAAGCATGAGCACCAATAAAAGGCAAAATTGATCCGATAGGAATAATATTTTTATTCTCTGCGCGAATGGTATGCATTCTGGCGGATATTCCTTGAAAACTTTTATTTAATTGAGCTTCATTCGCTTCTACTCGATTCAACAACTCATTGAATTGCTCGTCACTGACAACAGCAAACGCTGATTGTGCTACCAGCAAAAGAAGAAAGGCAAAAGACTTTGTTTTCATATAATTATACCTAATTTATTAAAAAATTTAAATTCGATCCAAATACCGAATGCATTACGCACAATGTAATATGCATTATATGCACCAAATATAAATAAATAATCTTACGAAGGAATTTCTGATTGATTTCAAATATTTAAATTTAAAAAGTTTAAATATTTTAAAAATAAATCGACACTTTTTAAGGAAAAATAAGTCCTGAGGCCGGTTATTGGTGTAAAAGGACTTTACGATTGATTAATAAAGTTTGTTTTTTCGTCAGTGTGTTAGCCTTCGGTGTAAATTGTCTTATAGTCCTGGAGGAGGGGGAGTTAGGAAGGTGAGAATTTCTGATCCTTCGCGTGGGAAGGGCAAGAGAGGTGGCTACCGAGTGATTCCTAAGTGGAGTTCTAAGAAGGTGAAAAAACTTCGCACTGAAACTTACCATATGAGTCAGCCGCAGTTTGCCGCACCCTTAAATGTAAAGCCCCCTACGGTTCGTGCTTGGGAACAGGGCCAGAAAACTCCTTCTGGAGCTGCATCAAGACTGCTTGAAGTATTCTTAAAAGATCAGGGTATTATTAAGAAGCTAATGGCATCATGAGTTGGTCTACGCCATTAAGCTGCAGTCACCAATAAACACTGCTTTTTCTGGACTTACTCCTTTACGACCTTTCTCAATATCGCAAAGATGAGCCACAGACATTCCAATTTTTTTACCAAAATCCTTCAGGGTCATTTCTTCAGAAGTTCTCCATGTGAGAAGGAACTCTCCGATGGTTGCCTCACGAATTATCAGGTTCATCAGTCACCCGTAGTGAGAGAGCTGTTCAAGAAGGTTTTCAAAAGCCTCAGGAGGTTTGGCTTCAAAGCGAAGGGGGAGACCAGTAATCGGGTGGATGAAACCGAGGACGCGTGCGTGAAGAGCTTGGCCGGGAAGTTTTTTGACCGCTGATTTCACTGGATCTGGGAGGGCTAGCCATTTGGGTTGACGTTCTGTGGGGGTACCATAGACAGGGTCTCCCAATAGGGAATGTCCTATACCTGTGAGATGAACGCGGACTTGATGGGTTCGGCCTGTTTCTAGTGTCACTTCGAGCCAAGATGCAAATGGTTTTGCGCGAGGTTGAGCGTATTCTGCCAGTTTTTTAAAATAGGTGACAGCTCGCTTACCTGTTTGTACTTTCATGGACATTTTTTTGCGATCATTTGGATTTCGGTCAATGAGGCTTTCTATTTTAGTGAGAGGTTCTTTTGCTTGAGTGACAGGAGTCCCATAGCAAATGGCCCAGTAGCAGCGTTCAATATCGTGTTTAGAAAAAGTCTCTGCCAGTTTTCGGTGGGTCAGATCGTTCTTGGTAATCACCAATGCTCCACTTGTATTTTTATCAATACGGTGAACAATTCCAGGTCTTAAGACTCCACCAATCCCACTCAAGTCTTGAATATGGTGTAAGAGTGCATGAACGAGAGTTCCTTCCATCTGTGTTGTAGAGGGATGCACGGTGAGTCCAGGGGGTTTATTGATGACTACAAGATGTTCATCTTCATAAAGAATATCAATAGGACGATTTTCTGGAACAATCTCCATAGTTTGAGGGGGTGGAAATTCGATCTTCACCACCGCTCCAGATTTGAGCTTGCTGTTCGCCTTGAGTCCAATTCCATCGGAAGTCACTCGTCCCTCATCCATGAGCCTTTTGAGTTGGCTTCGGCTCAGTAGCGAAGGGGGAGCTTCGACGGAAGGGGATTCCAAGGCTTTCAAGAGCGCAATATCCGCTCGTTCAGAGGTCATTTGAACTTTCCAAGTCCAAATGATCGGTTTAATAACTGGTTTAATAACCGGTTTAAAAGGAGGGCGATCAGTCACTATTTTCTACTCCGTTCGGACGCGATGGTACCGTGAGAGGTAAGCGATAGCCACCTTTTCATGAGGTAATTTTAAAGCTTTAGCGAATTGAATCACGAACCCTCGAACAAAGACGCTCGCAGGTAATTTAGAATAGTTTTCTTCTTCGATAGCGATCAAATAAGATTTCTGAATTTTTGTAGAGGTCGACAGCTCTTCGATTGAAATTTGTAGGGCATTTCTTACCTTTTTTAAAAACTGTCCTGACCACTCCGTTTCCGATTCAATGATCTCTCGAAGAACGGGATCGGTTTGAGGTGAAAAAGGAGGGGGAGATGTTAAAGGAGGTTTAGCTTGGCTTAAATCTTTTGTATGACCAAAGTCAGTAACTGGAGGGATCAGGAGCTCTTCTCCATGGGGAAGAGTTTCCATTGGGGGAACTCGGTCAATCGAGATTACGTTTTCTTCGACGAGTGTGTCCATATGCATATGAGAATTATAGGTTTGATCATACAGCCTTCGTTTCGTTTCATCAGTCAAAATAGTATAGGCTTCTTCAAGTTTTTTGAGAGCCTGTTCTCCCTCTTCTGCGCTCAGAATTGTGTAGAGAGCAATATTATTCCGGCTATAGGCAGCTTTGATTCGGAGATAGGCTTCTCGAATTTCTTGGAGTGATGCATTGGGGGTGATTTCTAAAATATCGTAAAGCGATAAATTTTCCTTCAACTTGACCCACCTATTCTAAAACGTGCTGTAGTTTTTGAAGCCATGGTGTTTGATAATGTTCTGAGTGATTTGTTCGATGCATGAGACGAGTTTGGAGTTTGGAAACTCTAACATCAGGGGTCTTTTTCTGCGAACAGCTTGCCAGACGGCACTGTCATAATCTAAATATCCTATATATTCCATTTCAATTCCAAAGTATCTTTTGCAAACGGTTTTTATGGATGAACCAATTTCTATGTCAGTGTGGGTACGTGCTTGATTTACAATGAGATGAGGTTTGAAATTTTGAATTTCTTTTTTTAATCTCATTCCCATTTCAGGATTAGCTTTATTTACTTCTTTAAATAAGTCAGCAGGGGATTTGATTCCGATATTATTTTTTGGGTCCATCGCCATTTTGATCAGGGTATGAATGTCCTCAAGAGGTGGGCACTCCATCAAATATCGATAATAGGCGCTTTTGATAAAACGGTAGGCATTTTCAATTGAAGTAGGTTCAGGCAGGATAGTAATCATTCCTATATCGCTGAAAAGAAAAAAATCGAGGGTATTAAAACTCGTACCTGCCCCTAAATCCAATATAAGGTAATCTGCATCCAGGAGGCGCAAGCTTTTTAAAAGTTCTGACTTTTGAAGAGGACGTATGTTTGTAATTCCAACCGCATCTTGAGCACCACTGATCAAATCTAATTTCTGTATTCCTGTTGAAGTAATACAGTCAGCCAGGGTGGGCACTCGTTGATTCAAATAATCACTGAGAGTTTGTTTAGGTAAATCAACCCCGAGGGTAGTGTGAAGATTAGCCCCTCCCAAATCGAGATCCACGGCAATCACTTTATTGCCCATTTTAGTGAGTGCAATCGCTAGACTGGAGGCAATTAGGCTCTTACCTACGCCACCTTTGCCACCACCTATAGACCAAATCTGTTTGATACGGCTGGAGGATGAGGAAAAGGAAGTGGATTGTGCTAAATTTGAAAACTCGACGCTTCCTTCCATGGATCGTCCATTTCTTTCTGACCAGCTCCGCGGTCAAGTATTGCACACGACTCTCTATTAATAGGATTGAGCCCCCGGACTCATGTGTCAAGCTAGAAGTGTGCTGGAAGGATCTATAGGGGATAGGATGTGAATAGGGTCCTGAAACAGCAAATGTGCGTAGAATTTTACGCGGTTTTTGGGTGAAATGCGTAAATACCTACCCAAGATGTTGATTGTAAATGTCAATTAATGGCTTGTAGATGGGGTCCGTTTTAAATGGCTAACGTAACCTTAAGAAATTGCTAATGAAAATATAACACAAAAACATTGCAAAATAGCATACTAGTCGGCTTTTCTGGCACTGAGGTTGCTTCTGTATCAATTACTCTACGGCTACTATTTTGGGTCCTTGTGAAAAATCCACAGTAGCTCGTGAGGTTAGTTTAATGAACTCATTTAGTTTAAGAGGCGTCATTATGAAGCGAATGGCAGATGCAAAAGAAGGTCATTATTTGGGTGAGTTTCCAATCCGGCTCCATATTAGGAATGATCTTCACTTAGCTAGGAAAGCCTGGCACATGATCATGGGGTTAGTCATTGCTTTCATTTACATGTCAGGGCTTTCTAGAAGTTCAAGTGTGCTGATCTTGGGCATTTGTCTTGGACTTGATCTGCTCTTGGAGAGTTCTCGCTTACGAAGTGATTCTTTTAATGAAAAGTTTTTACGATTCTGGGCACCCTTTATGCGTGCTCACGAACTCAACCAGATGAGTACAGTGCCTCATTACTTAGCCTCCGTTATTTTAGCCATTGCTATTTTTCCAAGGCCTGTTGCAATTTTAAGTATCTTGTATCTCGCGTGTGGAGATCCTATGGCATCTCTCGCTGGTATTATGTACGGACATCGAGGACCTCGTCTTGCAAATGGTAAAACCCTGATTGGTACATTCGCTGGAGTATTTGTTTGTTCTTTAGTGACGTTTATTTATCTCAATACGCTTTCTGTTTCTAGTAGCACGATTCTGACGCTCTCCTTAGTGGGTGGATTAGCCGGAGGGATGGCTGAATTAATGCCGGTAGATGTGGACGATAATTTCACTATACCTATTATTTCTGGATTTATTTTGTGGTTAGCATTTATGTTAATCGGGTTTTGACTGTAACGAGAGGTCATGGGTAAGCAGTCCTTTACGGTCAATCCTTATTCAAATTCAACGACCGTGGCCCCCGTGCCCCCGTGCCCTGCCCCTCCATCGCGAAAAGTTTTAATATAAGGGAGCCGTTTGAGGAGTTTATGTGTTCCTTCTCTGAGTGCGCCTGTTCCTAGTCCATGAATAATAGTGACTTCTAAATAGTTTCTACTTCTAAACGCTTGGTCTAAATAGCGTTCTAAAGTGCCCATCGCTTCATCAAATCGGATTCCACGTAGATCAATTTCAGGTGGAGGGAGGTGGCTATCTACTCCACTTACTTTGGCTTTTGTTAGGGGCGTTTTAGGGGCTGTAGAGGTCATAGGTTCAACTTCATCCGATGAAAGGGTGAGCTGAATTGTGCCAGCTGAGACTTTGATTTTGGTACCGGTAATTTCTAGTACGGTGCCGATACTTTTCCATTTCGGAATTCTGACACTTCCTCCTACTTCCAGTTTAGCCGGAGCTGGAGAACTTACATTTTTGGACAGTTTCTGTAAATTAAGCGCCTGAGAGATTTCAGGAGCTTCCTCTTGAAGTGCTGTTTCAAGCTTATTTGCTGAATGGTGAAATGTCTCGTTGAGGTGAGAACGAGTCGTGTCAATTTCCTTTCGGCTTTTGACCTCATCTAACTTGCGGACCGAAGATCGCACTTCATCTTGCGCTTGTTCAAGAATTCGTTTCAGCTTTTGTCGAGTCCGCTCCATCATATCGCGAACAGATGTTTCAGTTTTTTCTGTCCACTCCTTTTTCATGCGTTCTGCCTCTTCACGAAGAGAAAACGCTTCTTTTCGAGCACGCGTGGTTTGATGAATATCAGATTCCAACTGCGCTAATAGCTTTTCAAATTCGGAGTGTTCTTTGCTGATATACTTTTTAGCTAATTCAATGACCTCTTTAGAGAGCCCCAGTCGTTCGGCAGTTTCCAACGCACGCGAGCGGCCCGGAATTCCAACAACCACTTTATAAGTGGGAGTTCGACTGGATTCGTCAAAAGCCATGCTGGCATTCAGGATTCGGGGATCAGATACAGCTAAGGCTTTGAGGTGGGGATCGTGAGTGGTTGTCACAATCATAGCGTTTCGAGCCATGATGGTTTCAAGTATCGCTCTGCCAAGAGCCCCGCCTTCTTCTGGGTCGGTGGCAGAATTTAATTCATCTATGAGTATCAAGCTTTGGTCTGTGAGGGATTCTAGGATATTTTTAAATTTAAGGACGTGCCCCGAGAAGCTAGAGAGATGGTGCTCTATCGATTGTGAATCTCCTAAGTCAGCAAAGAAAACATCAAAAAAGGGTACAGTAGGAAGTTCCATAGCAGGAAAGGGAAACCCCGTTCTTGCGCAGATCCCCGCTAAACCCAGTGTTTTTAAGAGTACAGTTTTTCCACCCGTGTTGGGGCCAGTGAGGAGGAGAGACCTTGCGGGGTGAATAAATTCAATTTCATTTCTAATGATGGTTTCCGCAGGTAGAGACCACCAGAGGAGAGGGTGGGCCGTCTGTTTTAAATAGAAGGTGCGTTCCTCAGTGACATGGATTGATTTGCCCGAATAATGACGTCCGAGACGAGCCTTTGCCTGTACGGCATCCCAATAGGAAAGAGTATCCACCATTTGTTGAATTTCGGAAGCATAAGGGCGAAGTTTTTGAGTCGCAGCTTCCAAAATAATATAAATTTCTTGAATTAAATCATTTTGCCGCTGCCTTAATCGGTTATTTAAGAGGGCTACTTCTTTAGGCTCAACAAAAACAGTTTGTCGGCTGGCCGAGGCTTCATAAATAATTCCGTCCACCTCTCCTTGTGATGAAATTTTTATGGGCAGAACGTATCTACCATCACGAACGTCAGTAAAGTTTTCTTGAAGTACACCCTTTTGAGAAAAGGTCTTGAGTAAATGATCCAGGACGATGCCGATTTCACGCTTAAGTGATCTGATTTCTGAATACAAGTTGCCTAATTTGGGTGATGCCTTTTCTGAAAGGTCACCCTCGGGGGTCAGAATGTGTTCGAGAATTCGTAGAATATTTAAAGGATCTGGGAGTCGAGAGAGAGTCTTTTTAAATTGATCCCCACGAATTTCCTCTCTCGGGATTTGAACCCATGAGTCTACTGCATAGAGCCAGCGACGTAAGGTGACCATATCTACAATTTCAAGAACGGATCCGCGAATGAGACGTTGAATCAAATCTGAGGGATCACTGAGTTCAAATAGAGGTCCCCAAAGCGCGTCACGCTCGAGTAAAGGCGTGATTTCAAGGGTTTCTTGCTGCATTTGTCTTGCCATTAAAATATCAGCAGCCCAATGTGTTGAGTCTTTTAACTGATCCAGTAGAGTTTTACCGGGCTCTGTACGAACTTCGACTTGAGCAAGCTCAATGAATCGATCCCATTCTAGGGCTCGCATGACTTGAGGTTCTGAGGTGAAGGACATTGATTCACTACCGCCTTCCGGAAAGTTTTCAACTATATCTCTGTATTTTGGACTAGCCAAGCGGTATTCTGTTTAAATGTGTCCCGCTTTTTCAATACCTGAAACCCTATTAATTACTCTTTTTTCAGAAATTAATCAGGCTTACTTTGATGGTTTTTTGGACGTGCCTGATCTTCAGTGGAACTCGCGACTTCGTTCAAGTGCAGGTCGATTTATACCAGGGAAGCGAAAGGACCTTCGCAGGTTTTCTCCAAAAATCGAAATTGCTTCCTATTTGACTCAACAGCAAAATGCTTCGAAATTAATTTATGATACTCTTGCTCACGAAATGATTCATTACTGGCTATGGGTGAGGGAGCGGCCCCATGGTCATACCTCTCAGTTTCTCGCAAAAATGCGGGATATGGGAGTGAGTCGTTACAATCCAGTACCTCGGTTACGGGCGAATCGGTACCTTTATCAATGTAAAGCGTGTGGAAAGCAGTTTCCAAGTCATGTCAAACTGGGAGTTCTTGCATGCGCAGATTGTTGTAATCTATTGTCAAGCGGCAAGTATGATCCACGATTTAAATTAGAATCTAAGGAGTTCCTTTAGATTCTAATTTAAATTTTGAAAGGTTAAAAAAGGACCACTTCTGGAAGCCTTGGGGGGATATAGGGGGTGGCTTCCAGAAGCGGCTACGAGATTGACAGTCTTTCGACAGCAATCCCGTAATGTTTAATCTTGGAGAGTAGGGTGTTTTTATCAATACGGGTCATTTTGCACGTTTTGTCAATTTCCCAATTAAAAGTCTTGAGTAACTCCAAGATATAAATTTTTTCAAATTGCTCGCGTGTTGCACGAAAATCAATCCGCGCAGAGCCAAAGTCAGGCAAATCGGAAAGTTCAATTTGATCGCCTTTTGAAGCTGCAGCAGCAAGCCTTAATACGTTTCTCAGTTCACGCAAATTCCCAGGCCAATCATACGATCGCAGGCGCTTCCAAACATCAGTTGATAGTGTTCGTAAATGGTCTTTGTGTAACTCTCTAGTAATTTCCCCGATAATTCCAATCACAATGTCGTCAAATTCATCCACTCTCTTAGAGAGAGGGGGCATCTCAATTCGAAAAACGTTCAATTTTTCGAGTAATTCAATATTAAAAAGGCCACCTTGTGCTCTGCCTTCAAGGGCTTGGCTTGTTGTTCCGATGATTCGTACATTGGCGATCATGGGCATATGGACGTTGCCAGGACAAGGAACGGATTTAGTTTTTAAATATCCTAATAAAATTTTCTGTTCAGAAAGAGGCCATTCACCCATTTCTGGAATAATGAGAGTTCCCCCTTGGGCTTCTAAAATCTGGCCGACCAGGGGTTTTTCTTGATTAGCCATAAGGAAGATATGTGCAGCACGGGGGCCATTTGAATGGATCCAGTACGCGATGGCTCCTTTTCCAGTACCACTGGCGCCATAAATTAAGGCAGGTGCCGAGTCAGCTTGTGCTGCTAAAAGAGCAAAGCGACGTTGGCTTGATGGTATGAAATGAACCATTTCCATAGACTTCTCTTAATATTTCCTTTTGATATGCCACAATTCTTAGGTGTCTAGCGAGCATCTATCTAACGCTACGCAATATTTCTGTCAAGAAAAAATTTATGATCACAAGTTTAGCGTTGAATAGTTATGTTAGCGGTTGAGCCAGCGCACAGGATGTGCGAGAAGAGAGGCGCATGAATATTTTTAGAAAGTCATCGAAGAATTTTTTAATTTTTATTGCCATTTGGAGTCTTTTAGTCGGGCACTTAGCTGCTGCAGCTGATATTCGGATAGGCCTCGTGTTGGATAAGGGCGGTAAGGATGACAAATCTTTTAATTCTGCTGCTTATAAAGGTGCAATGCAGTTTAAAAGTGAATCGAAGTCTTTTGTAAAGGTTGTAGAAGCAACGGATGATAATGCATTTGAGCCGGCGATTCGAGGGTTCGCAAAGAACAAGTTTGATTTAATTATTTCAATAGGTGTTTCGCAAGTAGATGCGCTTAAAAAAGTAGCGGCAGATTATCCTCAGGGACATTTTGCAATTGTAGATGGAGAAGTAAACGCTCCTAATGTGAGATCTCTTTTATTTGAGGAACATGAAGGTTCATTTATTGTAGGAGCTATTGCGGCTCAAACTTCAAAGACTGGAACGGTAGGCTTTATTGGCGGAGTGGATATTCCGCTGATTCGTCGATTTAAGGTTGGATTTGAGGCAGGAGCTAAACACATTAACCCGAAGATTAAAGTCATATCAAATTATGTCGGACTGACTGCTGATTCGTGGAATAATCCTGCAGGAGAGAAGGTCTTAGCGATTTCACAATATGATCAAGGCGCTGATGTTATTTTTTCTGCAGCAGGGGCTTCTGGGATGGGGTTGTTTGACGCAGCCGAAGAAAAGAAGAAGTTAGCGATAGGTGTTGATTCAAATCAGAATTGGGTCAAGCCAGGTTTTGTATTGACTAGTATGGTCAAACGAGTGGACCAGGCTGTTTTTACGGCATGTAAAGATGCAGCCCAAGGAAAATTTACGGCAGGTACTCAACGATTTGGACTAGCCAATCAGGGGGTCGACTACACGTTTGATAATGATAATAATAAGTTGCTATTGCCACTCGTTAAGAAGCGAGCGGATGAGTTAAAGATTGAAATTATTTCGGGTAAAATTCAAGTGCCCGATTATTATAAAACTAGAAAATGAAATTTGCCGTTGAACTTCAAGGACTGAGTAAATCTTTTAATGGTGTTTGTGCCAATGCAGAAATCCATTTAAAAGTTAAAACAGGAAGCATCCACGCCATTGTCGGCGAAAACGGTGCGGGTAAATCCACAGCAATGAAACTCCTGTATGGAACTTACCAGCCTGATCAAGGTAATATTTTTATCAACGGCGATCTTTGGGGGGGGCGCCTTAAGGCGTGGTCATCTCCATTTGATGCTATTCAATGTGGAATTGGCATGGTCCATCAACATTTTATGTTGGGTGGCCCTCTGACCGTACTCAATAATATTCTATTAGGCGTTGAACAATCTTCTTCTCGTTGGAAATGGTTACCCCGCATATTTCGTCCAATCGATTATGAGTCGGCACGAAAGAAACTTGAGCTGATTTCGCGGCAATATGGTCTGCATGTAGATTGGGATGCAAAAGTTGAGGATTTATCGGTAGGAGTCCAACAAAGGATTGAGATTCTAAAGCTTCTTTATCGGGATGCAAAAATTTTAATTTTAGATGAGCCTACAGCTGTGCTCACCCCTCAAGAAACGACAGAGTTATTTGCTAATTTAAAAAAACTTTGCGATCAGGGAAAAACGGTTCTGATCATTACACATAAGCTTAAAGAAGTGATGAGCCTTGCGGATCGTGTCACTGTTTTTCGGGCGGGGCGTGTTGTAGGTGAACGCGAAACTCATGAAACCAATGTAGAAGATCTAGCGTCATTGATGGTGGGACGGAAGGTGAGCCTTCAAGGTGAAACTCCCCCAGTAGCGGTTTTAGGTGCTCCCGTTTTGGAGATGGATGATGTCAGCCTTGCTGTGAATCGCCCACTTCAAAATTTAAATATTCGAATTCGAAAGGGAGAAATTGTAGGAATCTCAGGTGTTGAAGGAAATGGGCAAGCAGAATTACTTCAGCTTCTTCTTCATCCAAAAGATTATTCTGCTCAGATGAAGGGTTCTCTCCGTTTATTTGGAAAAGATGTTCGAAATTTTAATGCTGATCAAGTGAAAGCTTTGGGCGTTGGAGTGGTCCCAGATGATCGTCATCGGGATGCCTTGCTCCTGGGGCGGCCAGTTTGGGAGAGCTTTCTTTTAGGTATTCAACGAAGAAAGCCTTTTTATAAAAAAGGGCTGATCTCCTTAAAACACCTCAATGAAACTATAAAGAGCGTTTTTGAAGAATATGATATTCGACCCCGTTCTAGTCAAATTCTTTCAGCGGCCCTCTCAGGGGGAAATCAACAAAAATTGGTGATTGCGAGAGAGTTTCAATATTCGCCTCAGTTTTTAATTGCTGCTCAACCCACTCGCGGAGTGGATGTAGGTGCAATTGAGTTTATACATAAACGAATCTTGGCGGCCCGCGCACAAGGGAGCGGGGTTTTGCTTATTTCGTCAGAGCTTGATGAGATCTTTGCGCTCTCCGATCGAATTTTAGTGATGTACGAGGGGCGAATCGTTGCGGAGTTCAATCGTGGCGAAGTATCTGAGAAGGTTTTGGGTCTCCGAATGGGAGGAGCTGTGAGCGTATGAGCCCTCTTATTAAACAAAAGTTATTAGATCTCTTAAAGCCTCTTTGTTCGGTTATTTTAGGACTGGGAATTGGGCTGTTGATCACTCAAATCGCAGGTGAAAACCCATGGAACGTTTTTCAAATTCTTGTGAAAAGCGCCTTTGGTTCCCGTTACGACTTTGGAATGACTCTCTTTTATGCAACTCCTTTAATTTTTACAGGTCTTTCAGTTGCATTTGCATTTCACGCGGGTCTTTTTAATATTGGTGCAGAAGGACAGCTTGCATTAGGGGCGTTAGCAGCAGCGGCGGTTGGAATTTTTTTCCCGAATCTGTCTTCACCCTGGGCGCCTTTACTCGCGGGTATTGCAGCATTTTGTGCAGCTGCTCTATGGGGTGCAATTCCAGGATGGCTTCGCGCGAGAAGAGGAAGTCATGAAGTTATTAATACGATTATGCTCAACTTTATTGCTTCTGGGATGTGCAGTTGGGTCACGCTGTATTTATTAAAAAATCCAAATACTCAAAATCCAGAAACTGAGTCTGTGGGTCCAGGCTATTTGATTTCTCATCTGAACTTCTTTGGAGAAGCGCCGGTAAGCGTGGCGATTTTCATCGCTTTATTTGTGGCCGTATTATTTTGGTTTTTTCTTTGGAAAACTGCTCTGGGATATGAAATTCGTGCAGTTGGACAGAGCGAGTCAGCTGCCCGTGCTGCTGGAATCGACGCCGCTAAGATTCGAATTCTGGCTATGACTATTTCAGGTGGTCTTGCCGGATTAGTGGGCGTGAGTGAAGTACTTGGAAATGCAGGACGGTTTAAATTAGGATTTTCTCCTGGCTATGGGTTTATGGGAATCGCAGTAGCACTTTTGGGTCGAAATCGACCTTTAGGGGTGATTGCATCGGCTTTCCTCTTTGGTGCCCTTCATAAAGGAACTTCTGATCTCGACATGGAAACCGAAAATGTGACACGAGATTTTTCATTGATTCTCCAGTCACTTGTTATTTTATGTGTTTCGGCAAATGGCTTGTGGAGTGTTTTCGGCAAACGATTTGGATTTAAGTCTCAATCAAAAGTGAAACTTCCAGCAGAATCCACAGAAAACTTATGATGTGAGGCGATTGAATTTATGCCACTTGAGTTCATGATTTCCCTGTTTCAGATATTGAGTACAACTTTACGGGTTTCTACTCCGTTACTTTTTGCCGCCTTAGGTGGAATGGTGAGTGAACGTTCTGGAGTGGTGAATATCGCTTTGGAAGGAATGATGTTAGTAGGTGCATTGGCTGCTTCCGCTATTGCATTTTCAATGCATTCCCCCGGGCTGGGAATTATCGGTGCTGTGGGCGCAGGAATCTTACTCGCAGCATTTTATGCATTTTTTGTGATCGAATTACGTGCTGATCAGATTGTGGCCGGTACGGCCATCAATATGTTTGCAGCAGGGGTGACCCCCTTCATTCTAAAAATACTCTATGGTTCAAGCACGTCGAGCCCCAGTATCCCTCTTGAGTTCAGACTTCAGTCCGCTCCAGTGTGGGGTGCGTGGATCTTGGTTTTCTTGAGTTGGGTGATGATGAATTACACCCCTTTGGGCCTTTGGGTTCAATTTGCTGGAGAGCATCCTGAAGCACTGGATTCTGCAGGCATAGGAGTGAAGCGGGTTCGCTGGATCGCAGTTCTCACGAGTGGAGGATTAGCCGCTCTAGGAGGCGCATCGCTCTCTATCTTTTTAGCATCTTCTTTTACAAGAAATATGACTGCGGGTAGGGGATTCATGGCACTTGCGGCCTTGATATTTGGGAAATGGAAACCCATTCCTACGGCGCTGGCCTGTTTGTTATTTGGTTTTACGGATGCGCTTCAGATTCGACTTCAAGGAATCGTTCTTTGGGGAACTGAGCCTGTTCCTGTTCAATTTATTCAAATCTTGCCTTATTTAGTTACGGTATTTGTTTTGGCGGGTTTTGTGGGTCATGCCCGCGCTCCTCGGGCATTGGGAGTACCGTTTAGTAAGGGTTAGATGTCAGTATTAGAGATCACCTAATGTAGATTCAATGGCCTGCATAGATGAAAGGATCTCTAGATCAAGAACCTCAAATTTTGGATGAGTGTACTTTTTTGAGAGTTGAGTTTGGTTCCATCTGAACTTTAAGCGAGCTAAAATGTCAGTGCGATCTTTTTTGAGGAGTTTCTTAAATTTTACTTCTGAAATAATGATGTCGTTTTCGGAGTTCGCTGGATCATGCGGAGTTCGAACCATATCAAATTCAATTTCTTTCTCCCAATACCGAGAAGCGTTTAAGAAAAGCTGACGACAATGATTCTCGAATACAGCGGAAGCGTGAAGATTGAGGAGATGGGCTTTTTTAGACGTGTCATAAGTTTGCCATAAAACTCGATGGGGGCTAAATGTGCTGTACCAAAAGCGAATTGCTGGATCTTTGATTTGATAAAGCGATTTTTTTGAGTTTCTAAGACTTTCTCCAAACGGGATTTCTCGGATTAAAATAGAAGCATCACTCAGTTGTTGTAAATATCGTGATAAATTAGTTTGAGCTGTTTCAAGACGTTGCGCAATTTCAGAAGGTTTATGAGCTCCTCTGCCAACGACCTCTAAAATACTGATTGAATTGAGCCCTGAGATATTTTCATCTGACAGGATTCGTTTAGGTTCATTTTCCATATAGGGTGCAAAACCGAAATATAAGTTTTCGGCAGATTCAATGGCATTCATTTTTGCTTCTATGAATTCCCAATATTTCGGTATCCCTCCAACGAGAGAGAATTTAGAAAAGGAATCTTGAGATCCCTGGGGATGTTCAAGAGCACTACAAAACTCTGGATAACCCATGGGCTCGATATGAAGAATTTTGGTCGCTCTTCCAAAAAGGGGAGCAGAACGATTCAAAAATAAATCGTTCATCATGTTAGTACTGGAGCCAATTAGAATAATAGAAATCTGCTTTCTATTGCCGTGGTCAAGCCATTTTTGGAAGATGCTGGGTAAAGAGCGATCTGAAGCTACTAAGTAAGGAAATTCATCAATACAGAAAACTAAGGGTTTTTTCTGTATTTCTAAGACTTCAAAAAACTCTTTCCATGTTTTGGGTGTAATTGAAGTACTTAAGTAAGGTTGAATATCGTCAAAGATCTGTTTGAGTTGAAGATGCGGATCTCCTTCGATGGCTTGCGTATACAAACCTTCATTTTTCTTCAGCCATTGAGTGATAAGACGAGTTTTTCCCACTCTTCTTCTTCCAAAAATGACGAGCATGCCAGTCTTTTGGGTGAGTTGATTGAGTTCGATGAATTCTGCAGTTCGGTTTGTGAACTTCATGCCTAGGTTTTCGTGCATGACTATTATTATGTTTAATGTGCATAACTATGTGGAAAACCGCTGAGCCTCAATAGCATATTTACCCATTAGCCAATTTGGCACTGATTAATCTATTGAGACTGATGTGGGATTCATGCGCCTCAATATCAAGTTTTCTATGGATTTGAGGAGGAATGCGAACTTGAAATTTTCCACTATATTTTTTTAAAGAGAGCGGCTCCGGGATTTCTTCTGTGTGGGTCATCAGATCCTTGAGGACATCTTCAACAAGATTCGAAATTCCGCTGAGAGCTTTTTCTTGAGTTTTTGCAAGCCAGCTCAAACTAGGAAACTCCGCGCATAAGCCCACGTATTCTTGATCTTCTTCAGACCAGCTGACTCGATAAGTATATTTTTTTGCAATATTCATAGTCACTTACCTTCCCTTTCATGCTTCTTCTTTTCTGCTTCTAGTCTGTCGATTGCTTCTACGACTTGTTGGACTTGATAATGTTTGGCTTTGCCACTGTCACCTTTTTGAATATTGACCCTGGGATCTCCGGCCCAAGGGGTTTTATAAATTCGATGACTTGTTCCATTTTGTCTAGGTTCTCCAAAATATTTCCGACAAACTCTGGAGAGGTCATCAAACCTCACATTTTTTGGGCTCTCCCTCATTTGCCATAGAATCTTGTCGGTAGCTGCCATTAAATCTATAATATCAATAATGATACTATTTTTCAAGAGTGAATGAGCTATGTCATTCCCCGTCGTCCGGTTGGTTAAATGACTGGGGGATTCATTCATTAAATAAGAGGGGTGGTAAAAATTCTCCAATAATTTCAACGGTTATAGAATTCATTCTGTTTTCTAATAAAGCAATTTACCATAGGGAGTATGATTGAATCTCCCAGTCGATGGAAAAATGAAATAAAAGACATAGGCTTATTCTTTACCTGCTTTTGCATCATCGTGTTGACATGGGTGGTGTTTTTCTCTTGGGCGCCTGGAAAAATTCTGAGTTACCTGGATGGCTTAAGTATCGATTTTGTCTATATTTTAGAAATCATTAAAGCTTCAGGAAATTGGAAACACCTGATCTATCGGCAGGATTGGTTAGGGGGGGTGAAGTTATTTGAAGCCGCAGGGTTGCCTGGGTTATATGCGCTGGGAGCTAAACTCAATTGTTCTCCAGTCATGATTCTTAATCTGGCAATATGGCTTTCTCAGGCTATCTATTCTTATCTTTGTATTCGACTCATTCAGAGTATTTATTTTATCAAAAATCAAAGTCGATTAGTTCGTTCTTATTTGTTGACGTTAGCTTTAGTTTGGATCTTTGCATTTGCTCCAGTTCTGGCGTGGAAATTTTCAAATGGCCATTGGGGAATGCTGATGGGCACGCTTTTTTCGATAGGAGCCATGAGTGTTTATTTGGCAGGAGTGACTCAGACTCAAAGTTTGACAAATAGTGTGCTTTTTTTCCTCGTTTGTTTTGAGTGTTTTCATACAACTCTCCAGCAACCGATTATTTATGGGGTGATCTTTGGTTTTCCCATTTTTATAGGCATTCTTTATAGTGAGCCTTTATCTAAGAATTTATCCAAGAAATCCGCTCTTTTTGTCGTTTTGATTGTATTAGCGGCCTTTGGATTATCGCTGGATATTTTTTCTCTTTTAGTGGGGCATGCTTTCAACGGAGATGGGGCGAGGGGACTAAAGGGTTCGGAAGTGACTTTTTCTTATTTAACCGGATCATGGAATGATTTGTTTTCTTCGATTACGTGGAGTAGGACAGTGATACCGTCAGATCGAGATGGTCAATTTTGGCATGAGGTCAACTATCCCTGGGGACCTTTTTTAGCTCTTTTGTTTTTAGCAGTTTCAAGAACGCAGCTTTCAATGGTCATTGGACTCTGTGTCAGTTTTGTAGCAGCTTGGCTTTTTAGCATGAATGTCTTCCCCATATCAGATGTGTTTCTTACTTTGATTCCTTTCCTTAAATCTTTTCGTGTTCCTACCCGAGCGGTTTTGCCATTTACTTTGCTTCTTCCTGTTTGTGTGATTCCCTTTTTAATTTCTCATCGAGAAAGTGCTTCATTTACGTGGAGAGAGCTAAAACGGCAATTTCATTTTAGAGGAGTCATTTTAATTCTTTCCCTTTCTTTATTCCTATTGCTGATTTTCTTTGGAGTCCCTTCAGGTGTGAGGGAGGTGATCCTTTGGGGAAGTTGCGGTTGGTTTGTCTATGAAAATAGAGCAGGAAAGTGGAACAGGCATAAGGCGGTTTTTTTATTCCTTATTTTAGGTCTCGGAAGTATTTTTGCCTTTAAGGAGAGATATTTTCCACTGATTGAGATGAACGTTTTCAATTCACAGGGAGAGCGGTTGAGAGAGGAAATTCTGCAAAACGCTCCGGATCTGAAATCTCCATTTGTTCGCGCAAAGCTAGATTGGGTAAGTCCTGTCTATGATATCAACATTGGACGATTTTTGGATTTTTCGATTCCGAACGGATATTTTTTCCCTCTTGAGCGATATTCTCGTCTTGTCCAGGCTCTCAATCAAATGGACTACCAGGCAACGGTCATTCATTTTGATGAACCTTTGAAGAATATATTCGATATCCTTCAAAAGATTTATAATGTTCAGTATGTAATTTCATTGGATTCTAATCGTAATATTAAAATAAAAAATCTACCGCTCACGTTAGGTTCTGGGTGGTTTTCTTCTGGTATTACGTTTGTTCGGTCATTTGATGAGTTGGGGTACCTATTGAGACTTTATCGTAATAGTACTGAAAAAATGGGGGAAGCGGCGTTAACGATTCAAAATGATTTAGCGGTAATGAATGCAGATCTTAGGGAGTCGGTAAATCCGATCTGCAAAAATTCAAAAGTGAAGGAAATGAGGGAAGGTTCTACAAAGCAAGACTTTGAAATTGAAGTCGATAATCAGGCAGATTGTCCTCTTACTTTATCGATGAATTATGCAAATCATATGAGAGCGTCTACCCATGATTTTTCTTCTCAATCTTCACCGCTGAAAGTTTTTCCTAGCTATGGGGCATTAACTGGGATCTGGGTTCCTAAGGGCGTAACAAAAATTCATTTACGAGTGGAGCTGGACCCACCTGCTCATCTTGTTATAGGAGGATGGTTACTCTTTTTTATATGCATGGTGGGAGTTGTTTATCTTTATTTTTTTGGAGCAGGGTTGTCTGCTATGCTTGAATATAAAAATATACGAAAGTGAGGGGGCAATTGCAGAAATATCAATCGCGCAGTCTGACATTTGGAGTTAAAACGGTTCTTTTTTTCAGTCTCTTCGTATTCAGCGCTTGTGATGCCTTACCTCCTGAAGTGAATCACTATTGGACTTGGTTGCAAAAACTAGGGAATGTCTTGTGGGCGCAGATGAATGAGCCAGAGGCAAAAAAGAGTCCCGATCCTAAAAGTGCGCAAACAGACACTCCGAAGCCTCAATCAGATGAAGAATTTATTTCTAATGCGGCTAAAAACGCTAAGGCAAATGCTGAAATTCTTCATGAAATTTTCCAAGTAGTTTTTATTCGTGAACCCAAAGATCGCGCTGACTTTGGAAATTGGGTGGATACTTTGAATCAAGGAGCTTCATTGGAGGGGGTTTATAATGGACTGATTCATTCAGCAGATTATCGAAAAATGGAAGTAGCCAGTCCAGGAGCGTCTGTAGAAGCTTTACGTATTTTTGGTGAGGAGCTGGCTTTATTAGAAAAGGAGCTCCCTCAGCCTAGCGCCAATCTTTCCCCCATACTTGCTAGTAACTACTCTAAACAGTTTATTGGGAGTTCAGTTTTTACCCTAAAGCGGCTGATCGGGGAGGAAGCTTTAAAGGTGGTGGAAGTTAAAAGTGAATACCGTGAGAAGCTTGCTCTTTGGTACTCTAAGTGGGTGACTCATATGATTCAGCGGAATGTGGATTTTGGGGTTTCGTTGAGGAATAAGGTGGATGAACCCTTTCACTATAAATTTGTATTAGATAGCAGTGAGGACAGAGTGAAGTGGGAGATTTTAAATCGACTTCATCGCGTCTTGAATGAAGCTGATAAGCAAAAACAGTGAAAAGGTTAATAAAATTTTGGATCTCTGATCGGTGCTCCAGTTCAGCAGCCGATTATATGAAGCTCGTGGACTACCTAATGAGTAGGTCGGTGCTTTATTTCAGGCTTTAGGTGGGCTGAGGCTCTCGACTCAATATAAGTATATATTTTATACTTATAAAAGACTCTCTTCGCAAAAGTTGTTCGTGCGGAATCACTCTGCTTAATTAATTTATCCAAAATAATGAGGTGGGAATTTAATACCTTGTTCTTTGAGTCGATCCATAAAGGTGGGCACGAACCCCGTAGCTTTAAATACTCCGGCTGTCTGTTGTTCAGGACTACTGGAGTTCAATTCAAAAACAAAAATATCTTGTAGCGTAATCGTATCCCCTTCAATGCCTGTTACTTCGCTAATTTGGGTGATGCGCCGTTTTCCGTTTCTAAATCTCTTAATTTGGATAATGAGGTCCAAAGCGCTTGTCATTTGTTTTCGAATAGCAATCAGAGGGAGGTCCACTCCGGCGAGCATGGAAAGAGTTTCGACTCTGGATAATCCATCTCGGGGGGAGTTTGCGTGGAGAGTGGTCATCGAGCCTGAGTGGCCCGTATTCATGGCTTGAAGCATATCAAATGCCTCCGAACGTCTGCATTCTCCAACGATAATTCGATCGGGTCTCATTCTGAGCGAATTAGCAATGAGTTCTCGGGTGGTGACAGGATTTGAGGCAGGAGTCTGCGGTTTTGTTTGTAAGCTGACGCTGTTGGGATGAGAAATAACCAGTTCGGGCGTATCTTCAATCGTGATAATTCGTTCATCTTGGGGAATAAGGGCTGCCAATGCATTGAGCACGGTTGTTTTCCCACTGCCTGTGCCACCACAAATCAGGAGATTCAATCGAGCTACGACACAAACATTGAGAAAGTAAGCAATCCTTTGGTCCAGGGTCTCAGCATTCATGAGGTCTTGGATAGAATATCGCTTGGAGGGGGACTTTCGAATGGTGATGCAAGGGCCTGAAATGGTTAAAGGTGGACCGACAATATTGATGCGAGAACCATCGGGTAGCATGACATCCACATAGGGTGAATCTGGGCTCAGGATTCTGCCGGTAATATCTAAAATATTTCGTGTGAGCCGGTTGAGTTCGTCAATTGCGGAGTAGGAGAATTCTGAGGTAATAAGTCTTCCATTTTTTTCCAGAATCACATTTCTCAGGTCGTTGATCATGATCTCTGTGACTGCCGGATCTTTCATGTAGATATCGAGAGGACCCATTTCAGGCATGCGAATAGGGAGCTTAACTGGCCGTGGTTTTGTGGCGATCGCCTCCGCCTTTTGAGGTAAAACCAAATTTGGATCGGTCTTGTCTTCTTCGTGGCCCTGGTCGTTGCCCTGTTTGTTGCCCTGATTTTCCTTAATTTTGTCCTCCCTGCCAAGCGCCTGACGCTCTTTCAGGGGGTTTGGAATGGGTGCCGGAAATTTCGGAGTTTCCGAATTTTGCGCCATGTGATTAGTTTAGCACTATAAACCTATATGCCACCTAAAAAATTGAGTTTAGTAACCACACAGCAGCATTTCAATCGTAGACTGGACCATGTCCTGGCAGAATGGCTTCCTATCGCTTTAAATCAGCCTATTTCGAAAGGAAAAGTCAGGAAGCTGGTAGTGGCCGGGGCTGTTTATTTAAATGGTAAAAGAGTCCGTATCGCTTCAAAGGAGTTATTGGTCAATGTGCGTATTGAGGTGTTCGTTGACTTACAGAAGTTAAATTCAGAAGCTAAAGCTTCTGATATTCCCTTTACGATGACTGAGGATCGCATTCTTTTCGAAGATCCCTATCTGATAGCGGTAGATAAGCCTCCTGGTTTGCCCACCCAGCCCACACTCGATGAGGCTAGAGATAATCTATTTGCTGCTGTCAAAAAATTTCTCAAAAATAGAGAGGGTCATTCCCCTACTTCCTATTTGGGATTACATCATCGATTAGATCGGGATACTTCAGGGGTGATTCTTTTTACGAAGTCCCAGGAAGCAAACCCTGGAGTGGCAGAGCTTTTTGCTTCTCATCTGGCGGTAAAAACTTACCTAGCCCTGAGTGCCTTCGAAGCCTCAAAAAATGCTTCGAGTACTCTGCCCGATCAATGGCATGTTAAGAATTACTTGGCACGTTCTAAGACAGAAGGGAAAAGGTCGAAGTACTGTTCTGTGCGATCAGGAGGAGACTTTGCTCATACAGATTTCAAAATCTTAGAAAAAATGAAACAAGTCCTTCTGATAGAAGCTCAACCTCGAACGGGTCGTACCCATCAGATTCGAGTTCACCTTTCTGGGCATAGTTTGCCGATTCTAGGCGACTTGACTTATGGAGGGAGGAGTCAAGTCGGTCATTTAAAGATTCCTCGTCTGATGTTGCATGCTGCCAACTTGACTTTCCCCCATCCAATCCATAAAAATAGAATTTCTATCCAAAGTTCAATACCAGGGGATTTCCACCGATGCTTAGAGGCTCTAAAAAGAGGCCAAACCGATTTTTAGAAGAAACGTCATTCATTCGCTATTATCTTTGGAAGTACAGGCGGTGGGTTGGAATAGGCCTTTTTGCATTATTGGTTGTAGATCTATTAGAAATTCTTCCCCCTCTTTATTTAAAAAGAGCGGTGGATATTACCGTAGATCGACAGCCGGTTCGTCTCCTTCTTTGGGTGGTTCTTGCTTATTTAGCGACAGCTTTAGCTCAAGCAATCTGCAGATATGGTTGGAGGATGTATTTAATACGTTCGAGTGTCTATGCAGGTAGAGATTTAAGAGGAAGCTACGCTCGGCATTTGTTTGAACTTTCTCCTAGTTTTTTTGACCGACACCGAATGGGTGACCTCATGTCCTTGGCGACAAGTGATGTTGAAGCAGTCCGAATGGCAATTGGGACCGGTCTTTTGGTTTTTGCAGATGCCATTATTTATTTACTGACAGTTCCAGTTGCCATGTTCATGCTTTCTCCTCGATTGACATTCCTCGCCTGTTTACCACTCCCTTTGATTCCTTTCATAGTCATGAAGAATGAGAAGAAAGTTCATCAGCGTTTTGAGGAAGTGCAAGAGTGTTTTGGTAAGATATCGGCCATGACTCAGGAGAGTCTGAACGGTATTCGAGTGACTAAGGCCTTTGCTCATGAAGATACTCAAATCCATCGCATGCGTGAAGTGGGCGAAGAATATATGCGATTGAATCTCAGTTTAGCGCGAGTCCAAAGTGCAATGGGTCCCACAATGGATTTTAGCATGAGTATTGGAATGGTTATTTTACTCTATTGGGGTGGTGGGTCCATTATTAGGTCGGAAGGTGAAGCCATTAGCTTAGGCGTTTTCGTAGCTTTTCAGCGGTATATTCAAAAAATGGTTTGGCCTATGGCTGCATTGGGTATGGCTATCAATTATTTCCAACGTGCAGTCTCAAGTTCAAATCGCTTGAAAGAAATTTTTTCAGTGAGAACCGATATTCCAGAGCCTTTTCAGGCGATCTCACCTGCCAAAAAGGAAGGGAGAGTTGAATTTAGAAATCTGACTTTTTCTTTTCCAGGGTCCACTCGTCCTATTTTGGAGCAGGTTAATTTAGTGATTGAGCCAGGTGAGCGAATTGCTTTTGTAGGTAAGATCGGAGCTGGAAAATCCGCTATTCTTTCTTTACTTCCAAGACTCTATCCGGTTGGCCGAGAGATGTTATTCATTGATGGAGTTGATATCAATGATTGGTCACTTGAGGAGCTCCGTCGACAAATGGGGTACGTGAGTCAGGAGGTTTTTCTTTTCAGTGAAACGATTATGGAGAATGTAGCTTTTGGCCTCCATGAATGGATTGGGCGGGCTCATGCATTCGTGCCCATTCAGGAAGCAGCTGAGGTAGCTTCCATTCATGAAGAAATATTGGGGTTAAGTTCTAATTATCGAACGCAATTAGGAGAACGGGGCGTTAATCTTTCTGGAGGGCAGAGGCAAAGATTGACTCTCGCTCGTGCTTTGGCGAAGAAGCCTTCTATATTGATTTTAGATGACGCGCTTTCATCAGTGGATGTGCAGACTGAGAACAAAATTCTTCAAGGACTTTGCTCGCGGCCAGATAGAAATACGGAGATTATTGCTGCCCATCGAGTATCTACTGTTCAGAATGCGAATCGCATTGTCGTTTTAGATGCTGGAAAAATAATTCAAATGGGTACTCACACACAATTATTGAGGGAGAAAAGTGGGCTGTATAGTAAATTTTTTGAACAACAACAGTTAAAAGAAGATCTGGAAAATTACCAAAATGAGCACCACCTCTTCTAATTCAATGGGTAATTCAATGGGTAATTCAATTGGGTTGGAATCACATTTAGACATTGAAGAACGAGAACGTAAGAAAGTTCGACCCCATACTTTTATGCCGCTTTTGTCTTTGATGTTAAAGCATCGATGGCCGCTGATTATGGGTGTTACAATGATTGTATTTGGAACGTTTGCCACTCTTCTAGAGCCGCGAGTATTAGGATATGCAATTGATGAGGCAATTATTCCAAAAAGGTGGGACCTTTTAAAATCAATCACCTCATTTTTCCTGTTTCTTACGATTGTTCGTACAGTTTCAGCAAGCCAGCAAGGTTATTTTTTTGAACTTCTCGGCCAACGCGTAACCCAAGATTTACGTCTCATGCTTTTCTCGCATTTACAAAGAATGTCGGTGCAGGTTTTCGATAAAAATCCAGCTGGGCGTCTGATGACTCGGGTAACGAATGACATAGCCGCTGTTAATGAGATGTTCTCTGCCGGATTCCTATCCATGCTTTGCAATGTTCTTTTAGTTCTTGGAATATTGGTCTGGCTTATGATTCTCGATCTGAGGCTTGCACTGATTGCATCCAGTGTGTTTCCAGTTCTAATTCTGATTTCTATTTATTTCAGCAAACAATTGAGCATTTCTTATCGCGATACACGGAGTAAACTTTCGGCGCTCAATTCTTTTTTGGCTGAGAATTTATCGGGGATGAAAATAGTTTGTTTATTTAATCGACAGAAATTGCATATGAAACAATTTGATCGATTCAATCAATGGTATGCTGATGCTCAATTATCTTCTACGCGAGTGTTTGCTTTGTTTCAGCCTGCAATTACGCTAGCTGCCGGTATTTCTGTAGCCTGTGTCATTGGCTTTGGCGGACAAGAGGCGCTGAGGGGGAGTTTAAAGTTAGGAGTTCTTGTCGCCTATTTTTCATATATTTTATCCCTTTTCCAGCCAGTGAGGGAAATAGCAGATAAATGGAATATCTTTCTATCTGGAATGGCTTCTGCAGAGAGGATTTTTTCCATTTTGACTTGGGAGACTGAACTTGAGGAAAACACGGCACTGATTTCATCTCAAGGGCTCCCAGATTTAAGAGGAGAAATTGTTTTTGAAAACGTATGGTTTGCTTATGAAGATGAAAATTGGATCTTACGCGACTTTTCGTTAGAAATTAAAGCGGGCGAACGGATTGGAGTGGTAGGTCATACGGGAGCGGGCAAGAGCACGCTCATTAGTTTATTAATGAGATTTTACGAACCGCAACGTGGACGAATTCTTGTAGATGGTAAAGATTTAAAACACTATGACAAACGTTCTCTGCGATCATCGATTGGGATTGTTCAGCAAGAGGTTTTTATTTTTTCAGGATCATTTGAAGAAAATGTCACTTTTTGGAAAAATATTAATTTAGACAAAACGAAAGACTTCCTGAATTCCATAGGGTTTCAATATCCTCAACATACTTTATTACAAGAGAGAGGTTCTAATTTTTCAATGGGTGAGCGCCAAAGCATAGCTTTTGCTCGTGCATTTTCCAAAAATCCACAGATATGGATTCTTGATGAAGCCACTGCAAATATGGATTTGGTGACGGAACGTGCGTTACAGCGTTGTCTAGATGTTGCTTCTTCCAATAAAACGAGTTTACTCATTGCCCATCGTTTAGCCACCATTCAGTCTGCAGATCGAATTATTGTTTTAAATAAAGGTAGTATTATTGAAAGTGGTAATCATGAGTCTCTGCTCCACCAAAATGGATTGTATGCCAGGCTCTATCGGTATCAGTCGAGTGTTTCGTTATTGGGCCAGTGACGTCTGATAATCTGCTTTTGCCCGATAGTATTCCAGCAACGCATCGACTTCTCGAATAGCAGCATCTCCAGTGGCTTGTTCACGAATATTGACAATCAACAGGGTACTATCGCCATGAAGAAATCGTGTTCTCTCGCCATCTTCGAGCTTTCGAGCTAACTCCAGTTCCTGACGTGCCAAAGTGACTCGCTTTTGAGACGTCTTGATCGCTTGGAGCGAATTAATAAGATTCATTTTAATCCGATCCCGTGTCAAAGAAGCTTGCGCATCCATGCGTGAATAAGTAGCCCGAGTAGCCTCTAATTTTCCACGAGCAGTTCTAAAGAAAAGTGGAATTTCAAGCAAGACTCCTATTTTGAGTTCTGTGTTATAGGGGGGGAGCATATAAGCAGACGAAAGAGTAGGCGAGGGGGGGCTTCCTAGATCCAACGAAGCTCCGAACTGAAAATCAAGACGGGGTAAAATTTGATTTTGAGCAAAACGTACATCAATCTGAGTTTGATCCATTTGGAAGTGAATACGCTTGAGCTCAGGATGACGAATCAGAACGGATTGAATTTGATCATCTTGATCTGATTGAACATCTTCCATTTCTACAGGTTCAGGAAATGAAGTGGGAAGAAGAGACCTCTCTACTAAAATAGGAACACCTTCGGAATTTCGAAAAAAAAGCGACAATTCCAATGTAGATTTTTGTAATGCTCGCTCCGCGGCTATGACAGATGATTTCCTTTGCACCACAGCACGTTGATTTTCTGTTTGTTCAATGAGTGGAACGTCGCCATGTTTAAGACGTTGCAGTAATCCTTTATCTCGAACTTCAGCCATATCGAGCATATCGTGGGCTATCGCTAATTTTCTGCCTGCCGCCACCCATTCCCAGTAATAATGGGTGGCCTGCCGTGTAGCTTCAAGACGTTGAAGTGACATCGAGGCATTCGCGATTTCCACACTTTTTTCATAGGATTGAATTTTAGCTCGCCGCTCATCAATCGTACCATTTCTTAAAATGGGAACTTCAATACCTCCTCGAAGTTCTCCGCCCGTGAAAGTAGAGAGTCGGCCGTCATAGACAGGAAAGTTTCCTTGGCCTGTTCTCCAGCCCCCGTAGACTTTGCTTCCCCACAAGGGAGTAGGTTGCTCCAGCGTAGTGTCTAAATAATTATAGTTATAATAACCGACAGGAGTGTTGATGCTATTGGCTTTCAATACCGGATCAAATCCACCTTGTGCAGAAAGGAGATCACCTTGGGTCTTCTCAATGTCTCGTCTTGCAGCAATCATCAAAGGATAGTGTTGATCCACTGAATTTAAAACGTCATTCAAGTTGAGCTTAGAAGCATAAACTTCAGAGGGAGCTAACATCAAAAATGTAGCAAGCAGGAGAAAATTTGAAATGATGGAATTACCTGTAAAAATCACTCAATTCCCTTAGCGGAAGAACTTGAAGCAGGTTCGTAGGCAATGGCTGGTGGGAAGCCATTAAACTGTCTCCAAAGTTCATATCCGAGTCGAACCCGCCCTAAAAGAATCCAACCGTGCGCCCTAATTCCTTGACGGAGATAATCACTCGATGGCCAAGGCTCTGTACCATTGGGAACAACAAGGGTGCGAAATTTACCATTTCCGTTATCGGCAGCATCGATTAAAGCGACTTTTCCCCCGAACGTTCCTACAGCTACGGAGGGCCAACCGCTAAATTGAATGGCTGGCCAACCTTCAAATTGGAGTCGAACTTCTCTTCCTTCTTTCATGAGAGAGACATCATTTCCGTCAATCCAGAGTTCCACTGCTCTTGAATCAGTATTCGGAACTAAGATAGCAAGTGAAGTCCCTGCTTTCACTAATACAGAACCTTCTCCTGCAATTCTTCTGAGAATGGTTCCATCACGAGGGGCTTTCACAGATTGTGTAGCCTGTCTTGCAAGGCGAACATCAATTCGTGCAATTTCTGCTTGAGCATTGGCGACATCTGTCGAAAATTTAGTCATTTCAAGTTTCGCGAGTTCATAGGAACGTTGTGAGCTCAATCCTTGTTGGGCGAGAATTTTTTGGCGTTCCAAATTAATTTTAGCGATTTGAATCGAAGCCTTTGCAGCATTTAAACGGGAGGTCAGGGCTTCCTTTTCAATATTGAGGCGATTGAGAATCTCGGGGTCATTGTCTACAATTTCTACAATGGAGTCACCTGCTTTGACTTGTGAGCCTTCATGGACAAGCCAACGCCCGAGACGGCCTTCTACTGGGGCATCTATACTTTGCTGACGATCCGTAGGCGAATACGCTACAATACGGCCACGTCCCATGGAAGTCTGTTGCCAGGGAGCAAAAATCAGTAACATCAGTCCTGAGATTAAAACTGAGATGAGGACCATTGCCAGACTTCGTGCACTCTTTGGAGATTGCACAAGCTGGAAAGAGCGAAGATCTGGGGTTGATTCAGGTAAAGAATACATTATAGAGATGCCCTTCTTTCCTTGCTGATTTTCCCGTCTTTCAAAAAGTACACTTGATCGCAATGACTTGCGAGATCGGGATTATGAGTAGTAAGAATCAGGGTCCAGGGAGACTTTTCATTAAAGAGCACGTCAATCACCTTTTTGTGAGAGTCTGCATCAATATTGTCCAAAGATTCATCCAAAATCAAGAGTCGTGGCTTTCCAATGATCGCTCGCGCTACCATGAGCCTTTGACATTGTCCGGACGAAAGAGGGGATTGATTACCACCTGATAACCGAGTGAGTAATCCTTGAGGAAGGGCTGAAATTCCTTCTAAAAGATCCAATGAAGCAAGGACGTCACGAACTTCTTTCAAATCAATGTCCGGTCTATTGACTTTGATGTTTTCTAGAATAGTACCGTCGAATATTTCTATTCCTCGAACAAATGCGATTGTGGGTCGGATTTTCTCTAAAGGAATTTCGCGGAGATCCATCCCGTCAATTTCCACTGCGCCTACATCCGGTTTTCTCAGGCCAAAAAGTAAACTGACGAGAGTGCTTTTTCCTGATCCATTTTCACCTATAATTCCTACCTTAGAACCGGCTTTGGCTTCAAAGCTGATATCTGAAAGCGATTTAACCCCACTCTGATAATGAAAGGTGACTCCTTGCAGTTTCACCGATGAAGGTTCGGCTTGTAACTGCACTTTTTCTCCGTCCCATTTCTCTAGGGGTAGGTCGAGGAGATGTCCTAATTTATCAGCTGCCGCAATGAGGTCATAAAAGGTTTCTAGATATTTTCCGAATTTAGAAAAACTTGCAACAACCATTGTAACCACTAATTCTGCGGCAACTAACTGTCCAAGGGTCAGTTGCCTTCGGACAACAAGCCATCCCCCGAGTCCCAGTAGGAGAGAACTTGCCAGGATTTGCACAGCTGCGGAGCCAATAATTTGTTTAAAAAGAATTTGAAAATGGTTTTTTCTGGAAATAATATATTTTGCAGTGAGTTCGTCAGATCGACGGATGGCGTATTCAGGGCCCCCATAGGATTTAAAAACCAAAGGGTTTCTTGCGAGTTCTTCTAGCCAAGCTGCAACTGCATACTTTGCTTTAGATTCGTCAATGCTGGTTTCGACACCTTTGCGTCCGAGGCCAAAAAATACGAATAAAATAAAACAAACTAACAAGAGATCAAAAACAAGGAGCGAGGGATGATAAAATGCCAAAAGAATCATGCCGAGCACAGTTTGTAGTATAATAGCAATTCCATCGAGTACAATGATTGCGGCACTTTTCTGGACAATTAAAACGTCAAAAAAACGATTGACGAGTTCCGTTCCTTGATTTGAATCATAAATTTCAATTTGCACTCGAGGTAAACGATGAGCAAGATCGAGCGCTATTCGGGTAAAAATTCGTTGTTGGATAATCTCCATCACAAAGCATTGCAGGGTTCGCATCAGTCCAGAAAAACCGAGAATCGTAAATACAAGAAAAGTGAGAACAAAGATCGGTTGAAGTAATGATCCAAAGCCTATTGTATTGACTAACGCTTGTACTGCAATAGGAATAATCAATGAAAGGAGTCCTGCAAAGATTCCATAGATAATGACTACCCAAATGTCTTTTCGTTCTTTCCAAAGAATCTGCTTCAGGCGTTGTTGAGGAGTTAAGTGTATAAATGTGTCTCCATATTGATTGGAGAGGGGAGTATTATGCATAATTTAAAATACCGTATGGTATGATATTTATGCAATCTATCTCGAAAAGGCAAATAGAAAACCAAACTTGTAGCCTGAAACTTCTTAATTACCCCTATTTAATGTTTTGCAGTTTTTGGCAAGCGGATGTTAAAACTCGTATTTTCGGAGGAAGTATCTAATGTAATGGAGCCTGAGTGGGATTCGATAAGTCCCTTTGAAATGCTCAGTCCTAATCCTGTACCTTGGCCCACCTCCTTTGTGGTAAAGAAGGGTTGGAAAATTTTCTCTTTAATTGAGTCAGGTATTCCGTATCCATTATCCACCACTGAGATCTGAATTTCATCCTCAATTGAGGCGACTTCAATTTTGATCCACTTTTCGAATGTACTAGATTTTGAAGCCGCTAAGGCCAGTGCATCAAATGCATTAAGAAGTAAATGGATTAAGACTTGTTCAATCTCTGGGGGTCGGCAGTCTAATGTTAACTGATCTAAGTTCCCGACGACTGATAGGGAAATATTGTGATTTTGAAATCTTGCTGCACAAAGAAGCAGGGTACTTTCGATCAGTGATTCTACACTGACTTTTTTTGGAATATCCGATGCAGAATCACGAGAGAAGGATCTTAAGCCAGTTATAATTTTAGCAATTCGAGTTGTTGAGGCAGTGATTTTTGTTAAACCATTCATAATGGAATGTGTATCTAAATTTCCATCTTGGATTTGGTCCCGAATTTGTTCAGAAAATATTTGTATGATAGCTAAAGGGTTATTGACTTCATGTGAAATGCCTGCAGCCATTTCCGCAAGCGCACGCATTTTACTTGATTGAACTAGTTGAGCTTGACTGTCTCGTAATTTTTTGATGTTACATTGAAGTTCATGGATTGTTTCTGTGAGCTCTTCTGTTTCGTGTTCGACTTCGTCTACTATGTTTTTGGATTTAGGAGCTTTGTTTCTATGGGTCATGGTCTAATAAGTTCATCGGTATAATTTTAAAAAGCTATAGGAATTAAACGAGCCTTGACTTCGGCAGATGTAGGTCGAAGCAGAGGATTTGGATTGAGAGAGTCCGCCATGATAGACTCGGTACAGTTTTTATTAGCTCCACATGCATGTTCTGCTATCTTAACGGCTAAATTATAAAGTTTTGGGGCTTTCTGTTTTATACACTGTCCGTAAGCCCCCCAGGAATCGTGATCAACCCAAAGGTACCCGCACAAATTACAAAGCGAAGCTTGTTCATAGCCAGGAATGGCTCTCAGCATGGTCATTCCCAAAGCATAAATATCTCTTTTTTGATATTTAGGAACAACACTCGTCATTACCTTCGTTGCTGATTGATCTACCATTTCGGGAGCTTCAAAAATGGCTGTACTCCTGTGTTGAATATATTCTGTGGGGTCAAAAGTCAGTCCATAATCTGAAAGGACAGTAGTTTTAGTTTTTTTATTGAATAGTATGTTGGCAGGTTTTAGATCTCCATGAACTAAACCCATGTCATGCAGGTTCTCTAAACCGGTGGCGACGTCAAGCCAAATCTTATTTTGAAGTTTGCGCTGTTCAGGGGTAATTGGAGTGGATCGAGAGCTTATTGTCTCGCTCACCAACCTTAGGTCTAAGAGATTACCATCGAACTTGGATTGAATCAGTGCTTCTCTTTTGTTACTCAATTGCAATTTTTTTCCATGGAGTAACCCCGCAATGCTTTTCCCCGACAGCTTTCGCCGAGATATTTTTTCATAAACCGCGTAATCTTGCATAAGGGAGTCTTGGGCCTGGTTCACTTCTTTCTGTGTTGGAGTATCGTTATATATTCTAGAGAGCAGAAGCGCTTTGGGTTTAACAGAAAAGGTTCCCGATTTGATTTTAAAGATATTATAGACCCTTTTGGAAGAGCCCTGCCCAATCAGTTTACGATTAAAATCAATTAAGATTCCACCTTTTGGATCAACATAACAGGTTGCGTAATTATTTCGGCTTACACCCATCGGGATTTTTTTAAAAATAGTAGTTTTATGATCTCTAGCAGTTTCAATCCAAAATTTTCTTTGCGATTTTAGGTATTGCAAGATTTGATAAATATTTAAATAATCTAAATTCCAACCCTGTTCTTGTACTGACTTTGAAAGAGTTTTATAGTCTTCTATTATATCGGCTTGATAGCAGTCGTCTTTTTGTGTTTTGGAAAGGTATTTGATCAGATTGATGAAATTTTGATCTTGTTCTTTTGATAAGTCGATTTTTCTAAGATCAACTTCATCTGGATTGCATGAAAGTTCGGTGCAGACTGACTGCATTAATCTTTCAATGGTATTTATTGAAGTAGTGTGAGTTGCTTGTTTCGTGCACTCACTTCCACCTTTATGAGGTGGAGATTTTTCTTTGGCTCTATTCCTATTATCGTAGACCTGAGTGACCCCATGGACAATCTCATTTCCGGAGATTTGAGCATTTCCAGAGACCAGAGCATTCCCGGAGACGTGGGCATTCTCGAAGACGCGAGCATTTCCGGAGATTTGAGCATTTCCAGAGACCAGAGCATTCCCATAGACGTGAGCATTCCCGGAGACGTAAGCATTTCGAGTGACTTCAGCATTCCCATAGATCCGCGCATGATCGTAGATTTGAGCATTCTCACAAATTTGGACATTGATGCCTATGTAAGGCAGATTATAGGACTTACGCATCAGCCCTTTTCTTTTTTGCTGAACGGTTGCCGTATCTGCAACGAATCCGCCTTGAGTGCCATCTAAATTTTTCGTACATTTACCAGGCGCGCCATCGCAAGGAGGGTTTGCCGGGTCACGAATGCACCAGGAGGTATCTGCAGCAGCAAATAAGTCAGCACAGCCCATCAAACTCATTCCGGCCAATAAAGCTGTTGCCAAATAAGGGCGCATGTCTTTGGTATCGGAATTTGGAAGGGTTTCTGAAGCTTTTTGTGACAATCTATGAGTTTCGGAGCTTACCAATGCACGCGCTCCCGTTCGAGCTGTAAGCTGAAGCCTAAAAGCGCGTTTCGGCCTGATTTGCCTGAGCTGGACCACAAGTAGGAATTTGGCTCAAGCACTGACTGACCCGGCCTAAATGTCGAGGGAGTAACTTCAATTCGTAGAATGAGAATTCATCACATTGAAAAATTTTTTGGTATCCTAGAGCAGGAAGTGAATCGAGGAGTTGAAGGTAGGATGAGCTATTTACATTTAGATTATGTATTGATGTGTCAAAAAGAAGGCAGGGAACGAGGTTTCCTGAAGAATCTCTGATTTGGGGAATGGGGTAGATCCAGCGGCGAGTTGCCAGGTGAGGGAGGAGTGAATCGGGTACAGCGATTTGTGCCGTGGGTTTGATGAATGGTAATACTTGGGTTTGAATCCAGTGAACATGCTGAGGTACTTCCATGTTGCGGAGTCGAAACAAGTCACTTCTTCCATTTGCTGCCAAAAGCCAGAATAACGTCCATAAAGCTACTTTTTCAATGGGTTTCCATTTTTCCAATCTTTGAATTCCTACAGGTAGTGCTAGAAAAAGTCCTATGGCCGGGATGATTGAATAATGAAATATGGGCGTGATCCTGTATTCTGCATTTGATAAAAAAAGAAGGAGATATCCAGGTAAGGCCACGATGAAGCCTATTGGATTGAGAAGGGGTAAAAAACCCATAGGAGCGAGAGTCCAAAATAGAAATTTCAAACGGTCTCCGCTTACTAAATGAGAAAAGAAAAGAGTGGGATGAGTGAAGGGAGATAAAAGAACACTCTTTAATCCGCTGCCAAAATGGCTGTACTCATTTTGATGCTCGTGGCCAATGAGGCCGTAAGCTTTCGGAATGACATTCAGGTCGATGTAAAACACTATAAAACTGATCACAATCAGGGGGATACTGATTTTTTTCGTGAAGGATCGCGTCGAAGAGGGGCCTGCACCCAGATACCATGCAATACCGAGAGCAACCATGACAGCTGGCATTGCTTCTTTTAAACCTATCGAAAAAATCAAGCCGAGTATTCCAAAAATTCTAGCTGAAGTCGCTTTAGATTGAAGCCCTACAACAGACCAAAGTAAGACCGCAAGACCAAATACTTCTGGATGAAAATCCGAATAGTAAGCATTTCGAAGTGGAAGGTAAGCCCAATAGATCCACGGCGAGGCAAATAGACTCCAGTGAGTGGGGGCGTTTGGGGGTGAATCAGAACGAGACGAAAAGTATTGAGCATGTAAGTAATAGAGTGCAACGCCTCCCAGAGCTAATCCCATAGCCTGGATAGCAAGAAGGGTTTCCGCGCGGGGAAATAAATAAAAGAGAGGAGCTAGAAATAAGAATGAAGGAGACTGGTGATCTGCCATTAAAGGAAAATTTCCGCATGGACTACAAAGGTACCCATTACCGAATGTAAAATTCCAAAGTCCATTGAGGTAAATGCCCAGGTCTGTGTAATGGCTCCCGTAGGCCCAATGGCGTTTGAATGCAGCAAACGTCCATAGTAAGCCAATTAAAATGGCGACAGAAAATAATGTAATTCGAGGATTTTTTGTCACAATAGCTTTCCAGTTTTTCCAACTGCAAAGACAAACCTGAAAAACCCAGCTTTTTTCGAATGAGTGACCTCTTATATGAAGAAGGAGTCCTAATGCTCCTACGATGAGGACGGGAATTGCAAGGTCTGAAAGCTCAATAAATAAACCTGGCCGTGAAATCCAAATTCCTCCAGTCAATAAAGGGAAAGCGACTAATAAAATAACAAGAAAATCCCAAATTCTGACTGCTATTGGACGCATGAAGCCTCTCTTTGCGAGTGATGATAGCACTCTTTGTAACTCAATAGTCATTCTTGAGCTACAGCCATTGAGTATAAGAAATCTCCGGCTCATCTGCCAAGAGCATGACCATACGGTCTACTCCGATCGCAATTCCTCCAGACGGTGGCATGCCCTCAGTCAAAGCGCCCAGAAACTCTGCGTCTAATGGATTTTTTGGAAAGGATGTACCATAGATCTTTTCTCTTAAGTTCATATCTTCTATGAAGCGGTTTCTTTGTTCAGTAGGATCAGTTAGCTCATCAAAGGCATTTCCCAGTTCGATACCACCGGCATAAAGTTCAAAGCGGCGAGCCCAGCGAGATCCATCTGAATCAGAGTCTATCTTTGCTAGGGCAGCTTGAGATACTGGGTATCGTGTGACGAAAACAGCTTGATGAGGAGGAAGTTGGGGTTCAATACAATTGAGCCAAATTTTAAAATAAAGATCATCCCACGTGTCTTGTTCATTTACGGGAAGGTTAAGTCTTTTACACTCTGCCGCCAAGGAATTGACATCAGATCTTTGCACTAAGTCTATACCCGCTTTCTCTTGAAAGAGGTCACGTACCCTCAGGCGTGGCCAAGGAGTTTTGACCTGAATTTCTTTGCCTTGAAAAGTAAATGCAGGTTTTCCAAATATTCGAATTGCCAAAAATTCGAACAAATTTTCGGTGTCATGCATAATATCTTCATAATTGGCATAGGCGCGGTACCATTCGAGCAAGGTAAATTCGGGGTTATGAGTGTGAGAGAGAGGCTCATCTCGAAATGCAGGCGCAAGTTGAAAAATTTTTTCAAGACCTCCGACTAAGAGACGTTTCATTGCAAATTCGGGGGAGGTCGGTAAGTAGGAGAGACTCTCGGGGTGAGCGGAACTTTTGACCATGAATGGACGTATATGCGTTTCCATTCCTGGGCACGGCACAATCAGAGGAGTTCGAGTTTCATGAAACCCCTTAGAGTGGAAGAAATCACGAATAGCCGTTTCAACTTGATATCGTATCTGAGTGGCATGAAGTCGTCTGGGGTCTAGGATTCTTTTCATCCAATGAGTTGTTTTTTGCGAGGTGCTGTTGGGAGTGAGAACGTTGACAATTCCCAATGAAAAATTATTTTTGACTTCTACTATGTCTCCGATAGAGAGAGCCTCTCTAGAGGAGATGGGAATTTTAAAGCATCCCTGCTCGTTTTGAATTGAAAGCGAAGTGTTTTCTAATTGGATTACTCGACCACGAATTATTTTTTGCATTAGCATGAATCTACTTCTTCTGACTTGTTGCGGCAAATGAATTGTTTAGGTCTTCAATGGCACTCATTTAAGTATAAAAGCAGAGTTTTCGCTAGAAGTGTCGCAAGTCTCAGCAAAGTGTAGCGAGATGCTACAATTTAATCCATAGATTTTTATTGTAACTAATTGAAATGTAAGTAATTATAAATTGGCATCTAGGTTGCTTTATTCCAAGGTGTGAGTTGGTTAAAAGCATTAGAGCATTAAATAAATAGGAGGCAGTTATGAAAAAAACTTTAGTTACGTTAATTGCAACAACTTTTGCGATGTCATCCATGGTCTTTGCTGCTGAACAAGTAGCAGCACCAACGACTTCTACTCAAGTGACTTCTCCAGCTACTTCAAAAACTGTAGTAGTGAAGAAGGCAAAGAAAAAAAGTAAGAAGCACGGAAAGGCAAAGAAGAAGTCTGAAGCTGTTTCAGCAACGACCCCTACAACCTAATATCTACTCATTATGAGTAGGTTAATAACAAACAAATCTGTTAAGGAGATATTTATGAAAAAAGTACTAGTAACATTAATCGCAGCATCATTCGCAATGACAAGTTTGGCTTTTGCTGAAGGCACAGAAGCTCCTGCTGGTAATGCAGCTCCTGAAGCTCCTGCAATGAACAAAGAAGCTCCTGCAATGAGCAAAGAAGCAGCTCCTAAGACATCACATAAGCACAAGAAACATAAGAAGAAGAAAGCTGCAGCAGAAACTCCAGCTTCATAATGCTAGGATTTAGATTATTCTATTTCGTTACAAAATAGGACGAAATAGGAATAAAATATGAAACCGGGAAACTAGAACAAGTTTCCCGGTTTTTATTTATTCGTGTTAAATAGTGTATATGAACTGTCTAAGTCGTCGCTTAGATTTACAGGCTAAAATCAGTCTTGTATTAGTAGCGGTCATTCTTCCTACATTTTTGATCGTGACGATCGCTGAAAATAAATTTACTCTTCCTATTTTAGAAGAAGAGATTCGTCAAATTGGGATTAATTCAGGTAAAACTTTAGCAGCCGAAATTGATAGTTCTCGTTTTCTTTCTCTTTCTAATCCTACGCCCGCCATTGAGAATTCTCTTCAAGATATCCTTTATACTCAGCCTGATATAGTTCGAATTGATGTGGTTGCTAAAGATCCGGCAACTGGAACCATTCGTATGGTTGCAACTAATATTGATGAAGACGAATCTTCCATTTCAGGACAATTGTATCCTTTAGTGGAAACCGTGCGGAGCGAATTTAAAATAGACGAAGCGGGCAGTGGATTATGGGATATTTATGTTCCTATCGAACATCGAACTCGGGATCCCAGAGGTCCTAAGCGGCTACTGGGTACGGTACATGTAGTTGTATCTACAAAGTTGGTAGGACGGATTGTGGGTACGCTCTGGAAGACGACTGCCACTGCCGCCGGGTTTAGCGTGATTACCTTAATTTTGGCTCTGGGCTATTTTTTGAGAAAGACTATTGCTAATGATCGGCTTTTGAGAGTAGCCGAGTCTCAAAACGTCCAACTTACGGAGCAATTACAAGAGGCTCACAGGCAGTTGGTGACTACCGAAAAGTTGGCGGTGATGGGGCAATTGACGGCTAGCTTTGCTCATGAAATTGGTACGCCACTGAATGCAATAGGAGGGCATTTACAATTACTCAAGGATGAGATTCCGCTATCTGTGCGGGAAATAGTGAATTCACGCTTTGAGATTGTAGATGGGCAATTGAGTAAAATTGAGGCAATTATTAAGGGCTTTTTACAAAGTACTGCCAAACCGACTTCCCAGAAACAGCTGGTAGATCTCAATCGTCTTGTCGATAAAACATTAAATATTGTGACACCTAGAACAGAGTTGTTAGGGATCGAGGTAAAAAGAAATTTTGATCGAAGTATGGCGCCGGTGAGGGCGGTTCCTTTGGATTTAGAGCAAATTATACTTAATTTATTAAATAACTCACTAGACAGCATTAAAGTAAAAAGTAAACTTAAGCCAAGAAATCCAGTACACCTTGAGGTCTCTACCACTGTAAGTAAGGTTCAAGGGAAAGTGTGGGCTGAAATTTCTATTTATGATACAGGGGAGGGGATTCGTAAGGTTGATTTGAAAAATGTATTGAAACCTTTTTTTACAACTAAGCGGCCAGGAGAGGGAACGGGTTTAGGATTGACCATTTGTCAACAGCTCGCGCATAAGTATGGGGGCGATTTACTGATCGATTCGAAGGAAGGAGCTTGGACACGGGTAACACTCAAACTACCCTATCAGACCCATAGCAAAATATTATGAATTTAAGAATACTTATAGTGGATGACGATGAAGTGACCCGAAAGCTTCTTAAAGAAGTTTTAGAAAAAGAAGGCTATCAAACACAATTAGCCATCAACGGTGAAGAAGCCGTAAAATACATTAAACGTGAGTTATTCCCTATTATATTGTCTGATATTCGAATGCTAGAAACGGATGGCATGGCCGTACTTCGTGAAGTAAAACGCGCTGATCTCCAATCTGCCGTGATTTTGATGACCGGCTTTGGAAGTATGGAGGGTGCGATTGGAGCGATCCAAGAGGGCGCATTTGATTATGTGAGTAAACCATTTAAAATCGATAACCTCAAAATGGTCGTCTCGCGCGCAGCAAAGCATTGGGAGTCCCTTAGGGAAATTAAGGAATCATCTGTACCTGTTCAGCTAGGAATGACGACTCAGAGTTTAATTGGCAAATCTCCAAAAATAGTGGAAGTTTATAAGACTTTAGCCAGGGCAGCCATGTCGGCCAGTACAGTTTTGGTTATGGGAGAAAGTGGTACCGGAAAAGAACTGGTGGCGCGTGCTATTCACAATAACGGGCCACGGAGAAATAAACGATTTATTCCGATTAATTGTGGCGCACTTGCCGATAGTCTTTTGGAGTCTGAATTATTTGGCCATATTAAAGGATCTTTTACGGGAGCCGTCTCTGATAAACGCGGCTTATTTGAGGAAGCAAACAGCGGTACTATTTTTTTAGATGAAATAGGGGATATTTCACCTGCGCTTCAAATTAAATTACTGAGAGTATTGCAAGAAAGTGAAATCAAGCCGGTGGGGTCTTCCGAAGTTCGTAAGGTGAATATACGAATGGTTGCGGCAACTCATCGGGATCTTGAGTCGTTGGTGCGGAGTGGTAAATTTCGAGAAGATCTATTTTATCGACTCAAAGTGATTGAAATTCATTTACCTTCTTTGCGAGAGCGAATGGAGGACTTGCCGGACTTAGTAGAACACTTTCTGAATCGCTATTCTGAAGTAAATAAAAAAGTAATATCCCATATTTCGGATGAATGCATGAAGCTGCTTATGAATTATTCATGGCCTGGAAATATTCGTGAATTGGAGCATGCGATTGAGCGAGCGGTTGCTATGAGTAATTCTTCAATTTTATTTCCAGATGATTTTCCTTTGGAGCTCTTTCGAGAGTCTGCTTTAGGCTCAGTGGGAAGTGAAAAAGTAGGCAAGCAATCTCGTACTTCGCTTGAGGAAATGGAAAAAAATCATATTGTTAAGGTGCTTCAGGAGGTGAATTTTAATAAATCAAAGGCTTCAGAGATTTTAGGAATTGACAGAGCTACTTTGTATCGTAAAGCCCAGAGATATGGCATTGATTTAAGAGGGGTCAAGTAATGCGACTTTTGGAAATGCCACAGGAAGAGTTTTCTAAAGTTCTCGACTCTGTACTTAAATTGGAGCATCCGTATTCCAATCGAGTTCATCAGAATCTCGATCCGATTTCAGAAGAGAATGCAATCCAAGCGGCTGTATTGGTTTTGTTTGTGTATCCAAAAGTTCATGATGGACTTGGAGAGATGGGGCCATGGATTTTATTGACTCGTAGAGCGGAGAATGTTGTGACTCATAAAGGTCAGATGGCTTTTCCGGGAGGTCATGTTGAACCTGAGGACTTAGAAAGTCCAATTACGACCGCTCTCCGAGAAACTTATGAAGAAGTGGGAATTACAGGTGATAGCGTAAGCGTCAGGGGTATCTTACCCTCTTTATTAACGGCAACAGGATTTTTGATTCATCCGGTGGTGGGAGTATCAAAACTTTCTCGCGAAGAAATTTCTTTGCAGCTAGATGCCCATGAAATTGCAGAAGCAGTATGGGTGCCTCTCCGTGTCCTCTTTCATTCTGATACCTACAGAAGTGAATCTATTTCTGTGGGATCGATTCAATATCCGATCGATGTGTATCAAGTAGATCAACATCGAATTTGGGGAGCGACGGGTTCAATATTAAAAAACTTACTCGATCGATTAAGAACTTTGAGTTAAGGTCGCAAGATGAAGAAATTAGGACAAGTTTTCGGTAGGGTGGGGCTTTTGTTAGTCAGTTTAATTTCAGTTGCTTCAAATGCTTTTGCAGAGGATTGGAAAGGAAAGACTGAGTCAAGCGAGATGAGCGCAGGAGTTCTGACTGGGTTGGGGATCATCGACGGTTCTTCCGGATATGCTCTTCTGGGTACTTTTAGCCGAAAGATTGTTCCTCATGGATTCGTTCCAGATATTAATAATTTGGTATCTATTGAGGGTGCTATAGGGCCCGTATTCTTATCCGGGGTTACCGCGACGGCTTATAGTGCGCATTTACGTTGGGATTTTATAAAAGATTCTACTTGGACGTTTTATGGATTAGGTGGGGTCGGCGGTAATATGATGAGTGTTAATTCTGTCAGTCGATTTGAGATGACCCCTCGGTTTGGTATGGGAGCATTCTTTCGACTCTCTGACCTTATTCGGGGCCGTGCGGAAATCAGTCATGACTTGGTTGCAGTTGGCGTTAATTTTCCCTTTTGACACAAAAGGGCCATGCTTCTTGTTTTTAATTTAAAATGAATATATGATTCGTGGAGTCATTTTGAATTTTAAATACTAAGGAATACATTCGCATGGGTCTCGCATGGATATATTTAATTTTAGCCATTATTACAGAAGTGGCTGGCACTTTAACGATGAATGCATCCGGTCACTCGGGCAGTTTATGGATGTATGCCCTTATGTTTGTTTTTATCTCATCGTCTTATACTTTGCTGTCTTTTGCTCTCCGTAAAATTGCAGTTGGAATAGCTATCGCTATTTGGGAAGGCTTTGGAACCGCGCTGATTTCATCGATCTCAATGATTTTCCTAAATGAAAGAGTTTCCATTCAAAAGCTCTTGGGATTGGCTTTGGCTATAGGGGGAATTATCTTTCTTCGCTTTGGTGAAAAAGAGGAAACAGTTGATTCAAAAGCAGAGAAAACTGCTGCTAGGGTGGCACAGGTATGAATATTTATTTTCTTTTTATCGTCTTTGCAGCGGTTTTGGATGTGGCTGCAAACTTACTTCTCGAAAAATCAGATGGTTTTAAACATAAGAAGTATGGAATTCCAGCCTTAATGATGGTTTGTCTTGCCTTCACTTTGCTAGCGCAGGTAACAAAGTCTATTGACCTTACTATAGCTTACGTGAGCTGGGGGGCGATGGCTATCCTTGGAACAGTCATGTCCGCAAGAGTCCTCTTCGGGCAAAAACTCAATTGGAAAGGTTGGGCAGGGATACTCATGGTTTTCAGCTCAATTGTACTTTTAAAAACAGCTTAAGGACCTCAGTTCGGGTTAAGGGATAGTTTAGGTCAGTGGGTGCAGACTTTTTGAAAATACTTAAAGTGTCATTTAAGGTAGCGGAAGTCGTGGACTTTAGATGTTAAACTACTCAATTTTGGTAGTTCGTTTAAATGCTTGATCACAAATTTTGAGAAATTACGAAGCAGTGAAGAAAGGATGAGTGCCTACGATGGTCTTATTCGACTTCAGTGGCTATGAAATGCAACATAGGCACCTCCAATGAGTCCTGCTTCGTTATGTAATGAAGAAACGACTAGTTTTGGAAGAAGATCGATCCCGGCTCTTTGGCGTATCAGAAGTTTTTCAAGGTGCGTGAGAGTATTGGGTAAAAAGAGATCTGCACACTCAGCAAAGCTTCCTGTGAAAATGATAATTTCAGGACTATAAATACGACAGTAATTATGAATCGCAACTGCCATGATTTCCGCATATTCCTCAAATGCCGATAAAGCCCGCGGATCATGTTTTCTTGCCAATTCTGCGATATCAAGAGGAGTGAGATTTGGATTTGCAAATTTTTGCATAGCTCGCCGGCCAAAATTACGCCCTGACAGATAGGCCTCAGCACATCCTAAATTTCCACAACCACAGGGAGCGGATGGATCATTATATCGAAGTATCATGTGGCCTGCTTCAGTGTGGAGATTTCGACCTGCACGCACCAATTTTCCATTACAAATGATGCCTGTTCCCAATCCGGTTCCAAGCGTCAAAATCATGGCGTTCTGATATTTTTTTGCAGTGCCTATCCAGTGTTCAGCTAAAATAGCAGCCGCCGCATCATTTTCTAAATAGACAGGACGTCTTAACGCTCTTTTTAAAATTCTGGTGATGGGCACTTTACCCCAAGTTCCTTGGCTGTTGGCAAAGTTTGTCGGATCAAGTAAGTCTCCTTTTTTGGGGTCAATCGGACCGGCAGATGCAATGCCGACCTTTTTAACTTCTGGGAATCGGCGAAGGAGTTGTTTACCGGTATCTATCAGCTGTTGAAGTACAGCGTCTTTGCCTTGATCAATGAGAGCAGGGGTGCGAAGCTCCTCGATAATACGGCCTCGGCTATTCACTATGCCGACCGAAATTTTAGTTCCACCTAAGTCATAAGACAATACTTTCTGACTCATGTTTGAATGTGTAACATAGAGAAATGGTAAATAGAAAAAATATAGTTGTCGAGGTCGGGAGCATTTGCGTTTTTACCTTGGGGGTTTTTACCCTTTTCTCACTCACTACTTATTATGGCGCGGATTCATCGCTGTTTAGCAGTGGAACGCAATTGCCGCATAATTACTGTGGGCGGATAGGAGCCTATATAGCCTCGGCAGGTTTAAATTATTTTGGGATGGGGGGGTTTTTACTCCCCGCTTCTCTTTTCTTTATTGCCGCTACGATTCATAAGCGAGGTGGGATCGTCTCTATCCTAGGAACTATCGGCGGTATGGCGATTGCCGTAGGGTCTTTGACCGTATTTCTAGCTCTACAATGGAAATACTGGACCTATGGCGGGTCCGTATTGCTGACGGGGGGCGTTTTTGGTACCTGGGTAGCAGATGGGCTTTTGCATGAACTCAATTTCTTGGGCTCTTCTTTAGTCACCCTGCTTATTTTTACCTTATCGCTCGCTATATCTACGCCTCTCAGTTTGGCACAATGGGGAGCTAAGCTCATCAGAGCTTTTTCAATTTTAATCGGACGATTATTACGACTTGGAATCACTTATTCTTTTTACTGCATGAGTGTGCTGGTTATTCATTGGCTTCCTATGTTTGGTGGTTTTCTGAGTAAAGTTACTAAAGCTTTATTGAAGACTGCTCAAAATTGGATGATGCAAATACACTTAAAGGAATCAAAAGGATTCAAAGGATCTCAAGGACCCAAAGGAAATGACGCGGCCCTTGTTTTAGCGAAGTCCACCTTTGTTCCGGCAGAAGTCGTGCCCGTGCCTGTTTCTATTCCGAAAATGAAGCCAGAAAACACGAGCCCAGAACACATGAGCACGGAAAACACGAGTTCTGACACGGAAGCTTTGGACGAAGACGCAATTGACCTGAGTGCAATGCGTGAACGCCTCACGGAAGAAGCGCCAGAAAAAGTAAAAGGAATTACAATTTTACCGAGGCAAGTTGACGCAACTTCTAAACCCTTAAGTAAAGGGGAGAAAAATCCATCCAAGACCAAGCGTGGGCAGTGGCAACTTCCCACGGTAGAGTTTCTAAAAAATCCTCCTCCTGTTGAGTCCGCGATTGATCGCGATCGCTTGATTTCAAATTCTCATATTTTAAAGCAAAAATTTGCAGATTTTGGGATTGATGGCGAAGTTACGGCTGTGCGACCAGGACCTGTTATTACACTTTATGAATTTAAGCCTGGACCGGGGGTGAAGGTTTCTCGGATTGCCGCACTTGTGGATGATCTTTCTATGGCGCTTTCTGCACAGAGTGTAAGAATTCTTGCGCCGCTTCCGGGTAAATCGGTGGTGGGAATTGAGATTCCGAGCGATACCCGCGAAATGGTTTATTTACGCGAATTCTTACAGCATCCTGATTTTTATGGCCCTAAGCATTCCATTCCAGTGGTGATGGGTAAAGATATTGGTGGACAGACTTATCTTTCAGACTTGGCGAGGATGCCACACCTATTATGTGCGGGACAAACGGGCTCAGGAAAATCAGTGTTTATGAATGGGCTCATTTGCTCGCTTTTCTATCGATTTACTCCCGATGAACTAAGGATGATTTTGGTAGACCCTAAATTTATCGAATTTCGTTCGTATCAGGATATTCCTCATCTCCTCCTCCCGGTGGTGGATGATCCTAAACAAGCAAGTACGGCCTTAAAGTGGGCTGTGCGGGAAATGGAGCGGCGATATCGAATTCTCGCTAAAATGGGTGCAAGAAATTTAGCGACCTTTAATCAAAAGATTGAAGAAATGGGAAGCGATGTTGTGAAGGATCTCCTTTATGCTGAGGATGTACAATCCGAAATTTCTTCCGTGGCGAGTGGGGGGGATTGGATCGAGGCTTTTGAGCCCGATGATACAGGAGCCCCTAGAGTCAGTAAGTTACCTTACATTGTAGTAATCATAGATGAGCTTGCAGATTTAATGATGATTGCAAAAAAAGAAGTGGAAATTTCAATTGCACGGATTGCCCAAAAGGCGAGGGCGGCTGGGATTCATCTGATTATTGCTACTCAGCGTCCTTCAACCGATGTCATCACAGGTTTAATCAAAGCGAATTTACCGTCTCGGGTATCATTTCAATTGGCAAGTTACGTAGATTCTAAAACGATTTTAGATCGGGCAGGAGCGGAGCGGCTCTTGGGACAGGGGGATATGCTTTTCATTCCGCCGGGTGTCTCACAAAATTTGCGCTTACATGGAGCTTTTTTAGAGGATGAAGAAATTAATAAGATCACGACTTTTTTGAGGTCCCAAGGTAAGCCAGCTTATAGGGATGAGATTCTCTTAGCAGATGATGACGATGAAAATGAGCAGAGTGAGATGGAGAGCGAGGATGACCACTTGTTTCAAGAAGGGGTACAGTTAGTCAAACACTCAGGCCATGCTTCTGCGAGCTTTCTTCAGAGACACCTCAAGATAGGTTATAATCGTGCAGCTCGCATGATCGAAACTATGGAGACTCGTGGAATCGTGGGACCTGCTGATGGGGCTCGACCTCGGGAAGTTCTAATGAGATGAAGACGAGATGATGATTTGTATTTGTGCTGCTATTTTAATGAGTCATGTAAGTTGGGCAGTCGAGGCTGAAAGACCTCAACCTCAGTTGACACCGGCTCCGCCATCTGTTCCGTCATCTGTTCTGGTGGCGCCTTCGAGTACAGACCGTCCTGTAGGCCAACATAAAAAGTCGAAAGGCAAGATTGCACGTGAAAAAGACGCTGAAGGCACGAAAGCCCCTAACCGATTTAACGCAGAAACCATTATCAAAAGTAAATACGAACTCAACGGACAGTCTCTCGAAGTGGATACGGATTGATCGTCCCTATCCATTACCTGCTTATGTGAAAGAAGCTCTTCAGAAATTGGATGAGGCAGGTCATATTGTCTATGTCGTAGGTGGAAGTGTGAGAGATTTTCTTTTGGGTAAGGAATCCAAAGATCATGACCTTGCAACCAGTGCGAGTCCTGACGAGCTGTGTTTGCTATTTCCTAATGCTTTAACTGTAGGGAAAGCCTTTGGGGTTTTAAAAGTGCCTACTGGCGTTAACTCACAACTTTTAGAAATTGCGACGTTTCGACAAGACTTGGAGTATGAAAATCATCGGCATCCTAAAAATGTTATTTTTGCAGGGCCTCTCCAGGATGCACAACGGCGTGATTTCACTATCAATGCGTTATTTTATGACCCTAAAACTCTGAGGATTTTAGATTTAACAGGGGGGGTTGAAGATCTTAAAAAGGGCGTCATTCGAGCAATTGGTCAACCGAAAGAACGGTTTAAGGAAGATGCGTTGAGACTTCTCCGTGCGATCCGATTTAAAACCAGATTAGGATTTCAATTGGACTCCGATACTGCAGACGCTATTCGATCACGAGCACGTCTCATTACGAAAGTAAGCGCAGAGCGGGTTCGTGATGAACTCACCTTAATGTGGATGGGACCTCATCCAAAAGAGTCTTTGCGACTTCTTTCTGATTTGGGATTATTGAATTATATTTTACCAGAAGTGGAAGCTCTCAAAGGGGTAGCACAAATTCCTTCCTATCAGCCTAATGAAGATGTGTGGACACATCTTTTGAAAATGCTAGAGCACTTAGCAAAACAAAGTCAAATTCGTTCTCCTGCACTTTCCTGGGCTGCGGTTCTTCATGAAGTAGGTAAGCCTATCGCGGCTAAACTCAATGATGGAAAAAACTTTAACGGGCATGAAATTGAAAGTGCTAAAGCGGCTAGTCGAATGACTCAACGGCTTAAAATGTCTCGAACGGATTCTGAACGAATTGCTATCATGGTTGCTGATCATCTTAAATTTAGAGATGTCTTTCAAATGAGGGAATCCACTCTTCAGCGATTTATTCGTGAAGAGCATTTTGAAGAGTTATTGTCCTTTCATAAGGCCGACGCAGTCGCATCCGATGGTAATCTGGCTTATTATGAGTTTTGCTCAGTTCGATTCCAGGCGCTTAAGAGTTTACCTCAAGCGGGCTCTCACAAACTCATTGATGGTCAAGATCTGATTCAACTGGGATTTTCACCAGGGCCAGAATTCTCTGAGATTCTACATTGCGTCGAGGATCTTGCGTTGGAAAAAAAACTAACTTCCAAGGAACAGGCCTTGGAGTATGTGGTTAAGAATTTCGTGAAGTGATTTTCACGCAAAGGGTTCAGCTTTTTCTTAATTTTTCTAATAGATCGATATAAGGGAATACTTGTGTACCATCGTCAAAAACTTGAGAGGTTTTTCCCCGATAGGCAATCCACTTTTTGAAAGGTTTATAATTTTTGATGGTTTCTTGTAAGGATTGCAGTCCTTTTAAGTCGCCTTTGCCAACATTGATTCCAGATTTGATTTCTAAACCAATCAGATCTTCGTCTCGCTCAATGACGAGATCTACTTCTGCACCGCCTTCTGTTCGATAGGAAGAAAGTGTCCAGCCTTTTTTGAATGCCCGATTGAGATAAATGATTTGTAAGATGAACCATTGTTCGAATAAGCTTCCAATTTGATCCTGCGTGATCGGGTGACGGTGCAATCCCAATAAGGAGTTTCGAACACCTAGGTCAAAGAAGAGAAATTTATCTTTTTGAGTTACCCGGCGACTGATTTTTATTTTTGGGGTGAACCCAGGGATTCTAAAGATGAGGAGAGTTTCTTCAAGAATAGAAAAAAATCTTCGAATCGTCTCTTTTGGAATTTCTGTTTCTGAGCTTACCTTTGAATAATTGAGCCATTGCCCACTTAAAATTGCAGCAACATCGAGAAACCTAGCATATTGTCCGATATTTTTAATGAGAGCTTCTGCTTGAATTTCTTCCTTGAGATAGACTTCCGTGTAAGTGCTGAGAATGTCGATCCCTTCTTCGCGATCTAGAAAAATTTCAGGGAGCATTCCTACTTGCAGTGCGCGATTGAGATCAAAGGTGTTCTTTAACTCATAGACAGTGAGTGGATCCAAATATTCTAATATGATTCGACCAGGCAGTAAATTTGCTTCGCCTCGTTTTAATTTTCTTGCGCTGGAGCCTGTGAGTAGAAATTTATGTGCACCTGAATGATCGTCAATCAGAACTTGAATGGTATTTAAAAGAGAGGGGATTCTTTGAATTTCGTCGACAAAAATTAAGGATGGCTTGGGGAGTGCTAAAATTTCTCTTTGAAGTAGATCAGGATCTTTTGAGTATCGAATGAAGAGAGTTTCGTCAGCGAGATTAATACTTTTTCTAGGCTTGAGTTCTCTACATAAAGTCGATTTTCCAACCTGTCTGGGGCCTAAAAGTAGGATGCTTTTTTTAGTGTGGACGAGTCTGGATTTAAGAATTCTGTCTTGCATGTAGGTAGAATACGATGTAAATGACCTACGGACAAGACGAATTTGAGTTGATTTACTCTTTGTATTTAAATTTAATAAGTTTAGATTGCTTTTATGAGGCCTAACTCCTCGCTTTTACTTATTTTAATTGCGAACGGCTGGGGAAGTCTTTGATTTGACTCCCAATACTTATATTAATATACTTCGATCCCAGACTTGTAGCGAACTTACCAAAATCTCTCATTGAACTCCACATTGAGGCTTTCTCTTAATCCTGTCCTAAAAGCCGACTCAATCGAGCACGATCGGGCTCTACGAAGAGAGTCTTATTATGCGTGTAGCTGACTTCTGAGGAGTCTTTGATTTTTTTTACAAATTTCTTAAATGTATAATCAATTTCTGTTTTTCCCCAGCGTTCTCCGCCACTATAATAGATCGTCAGATTTGCGGCATCTAACAGCGTTTCAAGAGAGACAGATTTTCCAGGTTGTACTGGAATGACGATGTGAGCACCGGGTCGTCCTCGAACATGCATCCAGAGATCGTTGCCTCGAGCGTGTTTAAAGGTCAGTTCGAGGTTTTCGTCCTTGCTGCGTCCGACGTAAATCATAAGACCCTCACGAGAGGTAAACGATTTGCCAAGCCATGCGACCGCTTTTTTTTTGGAGGGTTTTTCCTTAGATGTTGAAAGCGATTGCTGATGCTGAATTCCTGCTAGAGCTTCTAATGCAATCAGTCTTTGCCAATCATCGGGGGCGAGTTTTTCATCGAGCGCGGATTGAATACGTGTACTGATTTTTTTAAATTGCTCCGCGCGTGCGGTAGCTTCTAAAATTCTTCTCTGTTTTCGTTTTGCATTTTGATAAAATTTTTCAATTTGTTCTTTTAGAGTGAGTTTTGGATCACAAGTAATCGCAACGATCTCGTCCTGGGTATAATCAGTCACATGTCGTATGTTATTTATAATATTAGAAGAGGGATCCCCTAGGGTCCCTTTAAGCAAGTCCCCGAGTCTTTGCCAGTTCTCTTCACGATGAGCTTCTCGAAGTGTAGAGTCGCTTTGTTTGAAGCGGTCGTGTGCTTGTTTATAAAGTTGCTTGAGAGATTTTTCGGCAATCTGACTTCTAAGAGTAAAGGATTCAGCTTTGAGTTCTTTTTCTATCACTTCAGTAAAAGAGTAAAGATTTTGAAATAACTCTTCGCGAAGAGGAGGGTCGAGAGGCGCTTGTGAATGATCAGGGAGGCGGTAAGTGGTTTCCTGCTGGTTCTCATTTCGAATGGTACGGCTTCGCGCAAGAATGGGCCATTCTAAAGTTTCATCATTTGGGCATGATACCAAGAATGCTTCGGGTGCTGCAGGAATGAGCGCGAGGACGAGTCCCAGTCGGTTTTTAGGATTTCCCTCTTCTGAGAACCAAAAGATCGCAGTTCTGTCACGAGTCAGGGTTTGGCACTTCAGTAGTTTTGCCCCATCCAAATGTTTGGATAAATGAAGATCAAAAGGGGATCGAGTTGCTTGAGCGGCGGCCTTGGGGCCCTTTCCATTTAATAAATAGATATAGGGATGTCGAGCCCGAATACTGATGATGAGTGTGCAAGCTCCTTTGCGTCCTGTAAGTCGGAACGCCCATTCACCCTTCAGATATCCAGCCGGAAAGGTGTTTCGTTCCGGTACTAGAATTCGGTCTACAAAAAGTCCCTCTAGCTCGGGTCTGAGTTGGTTTATATGATATTCTAGTTCTCGCCAATTTAATGTAGGGGCCATATTCGGTGTTTACCTTAACCACTCAATCGCGGTAAAGCTATGTTCATGGCATCATCTATGGAATCTTGGACGGTCTGGCGTTTACGGCGCGGAATGGATCGGCGTTTTCGCGCCGGACATCCATGGGTTTATTCGAATGAATTGGCAGAGAGTCCAAAAGGCATCGAGCCTGGGGCTTGGGTGGAGCTCCAGGATGCAGGTGGAAAGTTTCTGGCGAGAGGGTACGGCAATCCTCAATCTTTGATTTCTTTTCGAGCGGTGAGTAGGAATCCAGAAGAGCGATCTCCACTCGAAGTGGATAACATGATTAAGATTTTACAGAGAGCCGGTCAACTGCGCTCTCGGGTAGGCTTAGGCGACGTTAGTCATCGATTGTGTTTTGGTGAGGCGGATGGTCTTCCGGGATTAGTGATCGATCGGTATCTGACTGAATCAGGGCAAGTATTTGTGGTGCAGGCACATACGGCAGGTGCCGATCGTCTGCTTCCTCATATAGAGGCGATTTTAGAACTCTATGTCAAAAGCACTCCAGGCGCTCCAAAGTGGAGTCAAACTTCGATTGTACTGAGAAATGATCTCAGTGTGAGAAAGTTGGAAGGACTTTTAGAAGAAGAGCCCCGTATCCTCAAAGAAGTGACCGGGCTAAAATTACAAGATTCTACTATTTTGATTCATCCCGTCTTAGGGGGGAAGCCCATCCCATTTCAAGTCGATTTACTCAGAGGGCAAAAAACAGGATTTTTTCTGGATCAATTTGCGAATATTCAAATCGCCGCTCTCCGTCTGAAACAGGGTCTGAACCATTTTTCGTCTACTCGGGTTCGAATTCTTGATCTGTGCAGTTACGTAGGACAATGGGGGACTCAATTTTCAAGGCTTTTCAAAGATTTAGGTATTCAAGTAGAAGTAACTGCATTAGATGCATCGGCCCAAGCGCTCGAATTTGCTCGTCGAAATGTTGAAGCCCAAGGTGCGAAATGCGTGACTTGGAAAGCAGATGTGTTGAAAAGTTTAGTTGAGGTGGAGGATCATTCTTTTGATATCGTGATTTCTGATCCCCCTGCATTGATTAAAAATCGTAAAGATATTCCGGCAGGTACTCATGCGTACCTGCAGTTGGCTTCCCAAGTTTTTCGTATTGTGAAAAAGGGGGGCGGCGTTGTGTGTTGTTCTTGCTCCGCATTACTTGCCGAAGAATCTTTTACGCAGGTCCTCGCGAAAGCCGCAGCGAGAAATCGCGTCCAAGTCAAGTGGGTGGGGCATGGAGCTCAGTCTCCAGATCATCCCATGTTAGTGGAGTTTCCAGAGGGGCGCTACCTTAAGGCTTGGGTAGGTTTCGCAGATTCAGTACAATAAAGTTTGTTTAGTATGACGGAAAGAGTTCTTATGAGCGATGCGAAAAAAATGATTCAGATTGGCGATCGTGCACCAGCATTCACTTTAGAATCTGATACTAGTGTCAAAGTGTCACTTAAAGACTTTAAAGGACAAACGGTAATTCTTTATTTTTATCCTAAAGACATGACTTCTGGATGTACTCAAGAATCATGCGATTTTCGGGATGCATTTCAAAAATTCAAGAAACGGGGCGTTGTTATTCTTGGAGTGAGCAAAGACTCAGTAGATAGCCACCAGAAATTTAAAATAAAGAATTCATTGCCCTTTCCACTTTTGGCAGATGTAGATGGGAAGGCATGTGAAGCTTACGGTGTTTGGAAAGAAAAAAGTATGTATGGTCGAAAGTATATGGGAATTGAACGTACTACTTTTATTATTTCTCCTTCAGGAAAAATTTTAAATATTTATTCAAAAGTTAAAGTAACGGGTCATGTCCAAGCAATTCTTAACGAGATTCTAATTTAACTGTCGGCATATGTATTGCTATTGTTTCCCGTGCATTCAAACCTAATGCAGAGGGGAACTTTATGTTAATTCGTTTAATTTCGTCATTTATGTTCTTGTTCGCAATCCTAGTTCAAAGTTCGTTTGCAGCAGATGATCTTTCAGTAGTCACTGGACAAGTGAGATTTGAACGTCGATTTACGAGAGTAGGAGAGATATTGTGTGATGGTGCGCCATGCCAGCGGTCGGAGAGTTATTGGTCCATAGTGATTATGAGCGGACAATCTCGATATCTTTTAAGAGATAACTTTAACTTTGGAAGTTTATTAGCACCCGAATCTGTTGAACTTGAAGGGGTCACGTTGAGACTGGGTTCTATTATTAAAGTCGAGGGACGAGTAGAAGCCGCTGCGCCAAATCTTTACGAACTTAGAGATATCAGAACAGTTTCTCTGGTGAGGGATTTGGGTTGGTTTTGTAAAAACTCCAAAGAGGCAAATCCTAAATTGATTGCTCGTATTTGGTATGAATCTGTGGACGGAGCTTCGGGTAGCTATAAAATAAACGTTCAAAGCGTAAAGGACCGTGCATTTTCCCCCGTGGCTTTTGTGAGTCATGCGTATTTCACTGGGCAATCGAATGAGTGGACATACGGAGGGCAGAGCGGGAGTAAAGTCATTCGATTAGGCATCAAGCAGCCGACAAGTGATAGTGCCTCTATCCCTGCGTCATTGATGATATCGGGTCGGTTTTCGGAGGCAACCGAGGCATTTGATATGCGTTGTTTTCGGACCACTCTTTCACCTGGATTAGAAGAGTAAATATGTCAGGTATCAGCCTTCAGGCTACAGCTCAGAATCGGATTCAAGGCTGTAGCCTGACGCCTGTTGCCTGAATGCTGATAAGTCTGCTAGACCGTAATGATGGCACTACAGAAGTATGATTTTTTCGCAACCACGGCAAAGGGGATGGAGAAGCTCCTTTTAGAAGAGCTGACTGAGATGGGGGCAGAAAAAGTTCAAGAAATTCGAGCAGGAGTAGCATTTCAGGGTTCTCTGGAGGTTGGATATCGAGCTTGTCTATGGTCGAGAATTGCAAATCGCATATTGCTGCCTTTAAAGACATTTTCAGCTCCTGATCCCGATAGTCTTTATGGTGGAATTAGGGCGATTCATTGGACAGATCATTTAACACTCAATGAAACTTTTGCTGTGGACTTTTCAAGTTCTCAATCGAAAATGACCCACACGCATTTTGGAGCTTTGAAGGTCAAGGATGCGATTGTAGATCAATTTCGAACTCTGCAGGGGGCTCGGCCGTCGATTGATCCATTGCGCCCCAGTATCAGAATCAATCTTTATCTTTTCAAAGACGAAGCAACTGTGAGTATTGATTTGTCTGGTGAGAGTTTGCACCGCCGAGGATATCGCACAGAGGGTACAAACGCACCCCTGAAAGAGAACTTAGCGGCTGCAATTTTAAAACTTGCGGGTTGGCCTCGTGAAGAGGGTGCAGCGTTTATCGATCCTATGTGTGGATCTGGCACATTACCCATAGAGGCTGCGATGATGGCAGGTCATATTGCCCCAGGTCTGAATCGGGAATATTATGGATTTTTAGGATGGCAAGGGCATATTCCAACTCTTTGGAAACGACTCCTTCAAGAAGCGAAAGACCTTCGCGTTCAGGATAAGAAAAAATTCCCAAAAATTGTAGGATATGATCAAGATTTTCGGGCAATTCGGGTCGCATTAACTCATTTAGAAAAAGCGGGACTTCATGGAAAGGTTCATTTTGAAAAGCGAGAAATGACTCAATGTGAGCCTATTGCAAAGACTGGAATTTTAGTTGTGAATCCTCCTTATGGCGAAAGACTAGGAGAAATAGAGGAGCTGATCCCCCTTCACAAAGGCCTGGGAGATTTAATGAAACAGAAGTTTAAAGGGTGGGAAGGGTATATTTTTACAGGAAGTCCTGAGTTATCCAAATCAATTGGGTTGAAGGCCACTCGACGATCAGTATTGTTTAATGGTCCCATTGAATGCAGGCTGCTTAAATATGATCTTTATTAGGAAGTAAGTACTGCCGACAGTTCTGTTTTAGTATTTTCAATTTTAAGAATATTTGATAAGGAAAATGCTGACCTTTATGAAAAATCAACCAAGTTTAAGTTCAAACCAAAATGTGGATCGGGAATCTGAAGTGCGTTTGACGCAGATGGCCGAACAGGAACAGGTTTTGTCCCACAGGGTTTCAGGAGTTAAGTTCGTTCTTGTAGTCTTATCTTCTCGTGGAATGGTCTATGATATCGAAGCGCTTCGTCAAAAAATCGTACTTTCCTATCCAGATGTTGTTGTGTTTTTCCAAAGTACGGGAGGAACCCCTATGGGACCATCCTGTCCCCAGAAGATAGACCTATTGATTGATTTTACAGGGCCAGGACAGAGACAAGGGCTGTTCCACGCTAAAAAATTACGCCGAATGGCTGCTTTTGCGGTCGGTAGAAATGTAGGGCTATTTCGCAAAAGTAGCTACGATCGTATTTTTGATGAAAGCCTGACTGGAACGGATCTCCCTCAGGAATTACTTCAACGAGAAAGATATGTTCAAAAAAAGGTGCTCAATTTAGCCGGAGTCGCTTTTTACCAAGCAGGTCTGACACTTCCAGATCTCGGAAAATCTATTGCTCTTGAGTTACCAGGAATGCAAAAGCTTTAGATTTCTTGAATCAGTAGTAAATATTAGGAGAATGAGTTGAATCAAGGCATCGCCTCAAAGATTTTTGATAGAGTTTTTTGGGCGTTGTCTTCCTTGAAGTTGGCCGTCATGGTCATTCTCTCTTTGGCGGTTTCACTTGGGGTGGGTACTTTCCTTGAGTCGCTTTATGATACACCTACTGCACAGTACTGGATTTATCGATCCTGGTGGTTTCATGGAATTTTTGTACTCCTAGGGCTAAATATTTTATGTGTAGCAATCAGTCGCTATCCCTGGAAGTGGAAGCATACTGCTTTTTTAATGGCTCATGTAGGGATTCTTACTTTACTGGCGGGGTCATTATTAACGGATCAACGAGGAATCGACGGAAATCTTAGAATTTCTGAAGGGGAAATGGGGAGTATTGTTGAGTTAGATTCGGCAGCTCTCGTGATCGGTGAGCAGGATAAAGTTCATTCCATTCCTATCCGCTGGTTACCTTCAAATGTAAAGTTCACGCCCTTTTCACTCTTCTCTTATGGATTGCCTTATGACTTAAAAGTGGATCAGTTTTTGTCGCACGCGGATTCAACCGTTTCTTTTATACCTAATCCTGAATTTCAAGTCACACCTTCTGAAGATAACAAATTGGCTGCTGCTCTCCGTTTTCGAATTACAGGTGGTCCAATGAGGATCACTCAGGAAATGTGGCTTTGGGAAGGTGCACCCGGATGGAGAACAATCCAGGCGGGGCCGGCACGCTTTTCATTGGGCAAAGAGAATTCACCAGAAGAGAGCAAGCCCCATCAGCCTTGGCTAGCCATGCAAATTGAAAAAGATGGCAGTTTATCTTACGTTGCACATTCTTCATTAGGAAAAGTGGTTCGGGGGAGTTTTCGAAAAGATCATATTATTGGCCAAGTCATTCACCCCGGATGGAAGGGTGATGTTAAGATCACTCTAGAAGAAGTATTGCCCCATGCAATGCCTCTCACTCAATACAAACCGGCTCGAGTTCAATTTGGGAGTCAAGCGCCTTCTTCTGCGATTCATGTGGTTGCAGGGCAAAGTGCTGATGTTTGGCTCGGGTTGGGAGACCGTGCCGTACTTCATCTGGATGGACGTGATGTTGAGATTGGGTATTTTCCAAAGCGATTAGTTCTACCCTTTTCACTGCGGTTAGAACGTTTTACAGTAGACCATGATCAAGGCACTTTAAATCCTGCTGCCTATTCTTCACGGGTTACAGTTCTCGATGGCCAGGGTCAAAAAGAGGCCAATATTAGTATGAATGAGCCCCTGGAGCTTCATGGGTATACGGTTTATCAAGCGAGCTATGAAGAAGGGGAGCCTCGTCCGGTTACATCGATCTTTGCTGTGAATCGTGATCCTGGAAGGCTTTGGAAGTACCTGGGGTCTCTATTCATCGTGATGGGTTCAGTTTTACTTTTTGGCCAAAAATATAAACGAAAAAATAAAAAAACTTTGGCGAAAAAAAGTGTCGCTTCTCAGTCTCTTGTTCGTAAAGGGTCTGCTTCAGAGGTACTTGCTTTATGAAAATAGTAGTATTAAGAATTTGGATTCTATTCCTTTTAACTTTAAATTTATGCGCCTCTTCTTCATGGGCTCATGCGGGCGAAGCGGGAAATATCGATCCTCAGCCAAAGAGTTGGTCTTTTACCTCGATAGGTCTTGCGCCAGTTCAAAGTGGAGGTCGGATTAAACCTCTTGATTCTTTTGCTCGCGAGGTTGTGCTTTATGAAACGGGTTCACGGAGTTTTGAGCATTGGGAGCCTTTAGATCTTATTTTCTCTTGGATTGGAGCGCCTGCTTATTGGGATCAAAAACCGTTTATTCGAGTAGGCAGAGAAGATGTTCGTAGACAACTAGGCTTAGAAGTTGGACGGACTTTATTTTCTCCTCAAGAGTTATATAGAAATACAAGTTTAATTCAGTATGCTGAGCGGAGTGGAATCAGTACTCAAGGGACAGAACCTCCTGGAGCACCCAAAGCAAACCCGAGAGACCAGGAATTAAAAGCAGTCTTAGATCGAATTGGATTATTTCATAATTTAATTTCAGGACAAGGGTGGCTTTTGATTCCTAAGCCTGCTCCCGCCGCGTGGACTAGCTTAGTGGATAAGGATCCTGAAGGTAATTTAATCCGAAGCCAATTTGTTGAAGTCTTAACAGCTTATCAGGCTGCAGATTCCAAAGCATTTGAACAGGCTTCTCTTTTACTCCGTTCGGCAATTGAGGAAGAGATCCCTCATTATAACGAAACCCAAAAGAAAGTAGTAGCCGCTGAGTCCTTATATAATCGATCTCACCCCTTTATGATCGCTTGGATTTTCTATTTATTGGCAGCTTTAGGCTGGATTTTAACTCATTTCCTGACCCGCCCTCAATGGGTTCAAAAAATGACAAAAGTGGCTTTAGGTTTGACGGCGATTGCTGCCGCAAGCCAAGTTTTTGGAATTATTTTACGTTGTTTTATTGCCGGTCGTCCTCCTGTGACGAATATGTATGAGTCGGTGATTTGGGTGAGCTTCGGGGTCATCGCTTTTGCAGCAATTCTATATGGAATTCATAAGCAGGGAGTGATTTTAGCCGTTGCAAGTACTTTGGCCATGTTCGGACTCATTGCGGGTGATTCGGCACCGGCAATACTAGACTCTTCGATTCATCCCTTAGTACCAGTTCTACGAAGTAATTATTGGCTGACTATCCATGTTTTGACTATCACTTTAGGATATGCTGCTTTTGCACTGACTCTTGGACTTGCCAATATCACTCTTTTTCATTTTCTTAGAAAACAGAAGGGGAAGGGGCAGAAAATTGCTTCTCTCAATCAACTGACCTATAGAGCGATGCAATTTGGTGTTGTTTTGATTGCTGCGGGCACAATTCTGGGTGGTATTTGGGCAGATTACTCTTGGGGTCGTTTCTGGGGTTGGGATCCTAAAGAGGTTTGGGCTTTAATCACTTTGTTATGTTATTTGGTGATTCTACATGGTCGATTTACAAATTGGGTAGGCCAATTTGGATTTGCCGCTTGGTCCGCTATCAGTTTTATGTCGGTAGTGATGGCGTGGTATGGAGTGAATTTTGTTTTGGGTGTCGGACTTCATTCTTATGGATTTTCGACGGGTGGAACACCTTGGGTTGTAGGTTTTGTATCCGCTCAACTTCTCTATGTTTTAGTTGTGACGGGTGTTCATTACAAACATAAATTATTGTAAGGCAAAATCCTGTTATTTTCACAGGATTTTCAATAAACACCCGATTTTTCCAATGTTTCCTGTGAAAACAACAGGAATCTGTCTGGTTTTAGTTTTAGGATTTCTCGTGGTGCAACATTTTCTCAATTTCATCGCTGTTCATGGTTTGTCTTGCGCCCCCAAGTGCTTTAAGGGTGTGTTCAAGTCGATGAATGAGAATGGTTTGCTCTTCGTTTGTTTCCTCTTCGAAATGTTGCAACAGGTATTTAACGGTTGTGAGCGCATCCCAAAGACTCCCTACGCATTTTCTGATCTGAGGCCGGCTCGGGGCTTGTTCTCCTTTTAGAGAGATCTCTTCGCCAAGTCCGGCTATTTTTGCAATATGAGGGAGGTTGAGTTGTTGCGCTGTGCCTCGGATTGCAAACATTCTTTCATAGAATACTGAAAAAAGATGCTTCTGACCATCAGGGTCACCTTCAATTTTTTTTAAATTGTCTTCGGCGATGTTGGCAAAGCCATTGAGTTCATCAATAAACTCTCGTATTTTTTCATGCTGAGCTGGATTGAAATGAGTCATAATATTTGCCTTCTAATGAGTACTTTATGCACTTTTTCTTCGATTTGCTCGATCGTGAGAGGTTTGATGAGATAATCATCGATTCCTAATTTTATGGCCTCCACGACTTTCGTTTTAGTGTTTTCTGCAGTGACCATAATGAAGGGAATCTGAGCGGTCTCAGGTTTGCTTTTGAGATATTTGAGAAGCTGCAGGCCGTTCATGGGCTCCATATGCCAATCACTCAGGATTAAATCGTATTTACCGGCATTAATGAGTTTTTGGGCCGTTAACCCACTTTCGGCCACGGTTACTAATTGAAAGCCAAAACTCTTCAATAAGCTTCGAATTTGGCTTCGCACTGCACTGACATCATCCACGACCAGTATTTTGACTTCTGTTCGGAGCATAGACTCTCAGTTTCTTAGTGTGTCTTGAATTTGGAAAGGAAAAACGTCATTCGGGCGTCATTAAGAGAAAATTGTTCGAGATTTTCGTAACAAGACCGAGTCTTTGGGACAAGTATTTGGATTTTTTTAACAAAATTCCATAAAAAAGGTTCGGATTTAGAGAAAGTTTCAGGATCGATTCGAGCCCAAGGAGGTAAGAGGTCTTTTGGGTTTCTGGGTACGAGTGTCGGAAATTGTATTTTACGGAATCGGAAAGCGTGGCCTCTTATGATCCAGAGTTTTTCATTTCCTTTTTGTATCGGCTTAATGCTCAGGCCCCCGTCCAGCTCCGTTAATCTCATTTGATGATTGGGCCAAGATTGGGTCCACTGGGTGATCATTTTTAGAGTTCCAGTGGTTTTCAATTGAAAATAGATCAGTTCTACCAACTGGTCTTCACTCAGATGAAATTCAGATTGATCCGTATAAATCCATTGAGGAATAGGTTTGCCAGGCCCTGAAAATCGGACGAGCTTAAAGTCTTTCACCTTGAGTTGAAACTTTTCAGCTGATTGAGTCAAGGTTTCCTTCAGTCCAGCCAGATCCCCTTGAAAAGGGATTCTTTCATATATTTTCAGATCGGCAAAATCTCGTTCTTGTCTTTTGACATCGGCTCGATTGATCTTTTGATTTTTAATCAGGAGATCTACTTCATTAAAAAGATTTTCAAGATGATAGCGTACAGAAGCCCGATCGGAATCTGTCAGTCGAGGAGTTTGCTCTGTATAACTCATACTGGCATTGGCTTGGAAGTTCAAAAGCAAGAGTATGCAAAGGATAATACTTCTTGTCATGGCGAGAATGTCTAGCAATAAATGGTCCTTTGCCAAAGATTGTATCAGCCCTACTCAGCACTATTCTATTTCCTAGAAAGAGGTGTGAGATTACAATCCCCTTGAGACTTGTTCACTCGAAGTTACTGAGATATTCTGTGTCAATGTCACCCGACACGCCAATCATAAACTCATTGACTCAATATGAAAGTTTGAGCCATGTGTCAGATATCCTTTGGCATTTTATTGGACCAAGAAGTTTTGAAAGCTTCTCAGAGGAAAAAGCCATAAACCGATTAGAGACTTATATTTCCGATGATGGCAAAAGATTGCGCCTTGCTCCATATATTGAAGACTCCCAATATTATTTGAGAATATTGACCCTTTATGAGAAAACGTTTGGTATTCAGGATGCGAGTACATTGCAGGACATCATTCACTTTAGAGTGCATGAACCGAGGGCTGTGTGCTTCTGTGACATACCAATACCGCATTTGCCAATTCATATGTGTAAATATGGAAACATCGGAGTAGGAATACGTAGAAGAAGCGTGTCTAAGTATCCAGAGTTTGGAATAATGCCTGTGAGATATTTTCCTCATCTTTCGTTGTTTCACCTGAGTCTTGAAAATAATCGTCTCTGGAAAAAATTAGATAACGTGATTGAACTTGATCCCTTTACAAAGGTCCCGACCCATCTAAATGATTCAATCGATCCCCCTGAAGGTCATAATGCCGAACATTTTGAATCAATTTATGAAGAAAGGGAATGGCGGTCAGTGACTCCAATTACACTTTCTCTCGACGAAATTGCATTTATCCTTCTTCCTTCGCGAACGTATGTTGATAAAGCTCGTTTCCCAAAAACAATTGGTCTTATCGAGAAAGGTGTTGGAATGATTGTAGCCGACGATCTCTTTCGAAGAACGCCAGAAAAGAAGGGAAGTGGGAAATGAAACGATCAGTACTCCTTGCTTCCCTGCGGAAATTTTTTGAGGAGAAAGGGGTTCTTAGTTCCTTCGAGATCAGAATTAATTCCCAAAATTTAAAACTGGGGCATATTACGAAACCAAGATCATTATTTATAACAGGGCTGCAACAGAACCACGATGAGCAACTTTCACAACTCATGAAAGGTCATGGTATTAATGATTTTGACCATCGCTTTTATATGACCCTCGACGAACTTGAGCAAAGTACTCTAATTGATCGAGAGTCATCCAGTCTAGAAAACAACTGGCGTGGGCGTATTTTGCGATTTGGCCAAGATTTTACATGGGATCTAGATGACCAGAAGTTTGTTTCAGTTTTTTTGAAATCCTATTTCAGGCTTATCATTTCGAAAGTAAATGGATCTTACTTTGGGCATCATGACATTGCGCCAGTGTTTAACAATCCAGGACATAGTACGGCTGGGTCTGATGACTTTCGCAGTGCTATTGATAGTATGGTAAAATTTGTGACAAATGGACGTGAGTACAATAGGTGTCACGCTGATCCTGATTTCGATTATTTAAAAGTATTCACTAGTACTGGAACAGGACAATCGTACAATTTTATAAATCTAGATGGTAATCCAGAAATTCAGATTTCTAGTCTATTTAATCGCATTGATACGAGCCAGGAATCCAAGGCTGTTGACTGGATTTATAATGCGATTTTGACGTCCTTCCCTCCGTAAACGAAGAGGATACCCCATGCGGGCCTTTCACGACCGAAAGGCTCCTAAATAAACTTCTAGGAGTTACACCGCTATGGTCATGACCCACCACAGTTCGACAGCACAGATACATCAAATGAGGTTAACGGAGCTGGAGGGGGCCTAAGCATTAAGCCGATACAAAAAGGAAATGAAAAACTCTGGATCATAAGAGACCAAGACGCTCCGATTCCATTAAGAATGCAATTTTCCGACACTCGACCCAGAAACACAAAAGACCTCTTACCTCCTTGGGCTCGAATCGATCCTGAAACTTTCTCAATCTAAAAGAGTAGTCTTAATTTTGGACTCCAGTCTTTTCTTTTACGTTCAGGCTCCCTATTGGGAAAAACTCCTGAACAGATTAGCTTTTCAATGTCTCAAATGGTTCGTAATTTACTTGAATACTCGGGGTATTAGCAAACAAGTGGCCGCCGAGATTCTAAAAATGGAAGTGCCATCGATGGCCAGACTCTCTCTGAAGCTATTCTTAGAAGAAATCGACTTGATTAATAAGCAGCTCAAGGAGTTGGAGTCAGAATACTTGAAAATCGAAGAAACCAAAAACTTCAGTAAGAATTTTAAGATTATCCAGTCAGTTCTAGGTGTCGGCCCCCTAATCGCAGCCTCCTTGGCTTTCGAAGTTGGCGATTGGAAAAGGTTTAGCAATGAGAAGCAAGTAGCGGCATTTTTGGGGCTCACTCCATCTGAGTATTCCTCTGGAGAGAGTATTCATCGAGGGCGAATTACGGGCCAGGGGAATCCGACGTTGAGAATGTACCTAGTTCAAGCTTCCTGGTACCTCATCGGTAAGGACGAAAATATGAAGTTATTTTTCGAGCGGATCGCGAAACAATCAGGGAGTAAGAAAAAGGCAATAGTTGCAGTTGCAAGAAAGTTGATTTGTAAAATTTACTCAATGATCAAAAATGAAAGAGAATATGAAGTTTGTTTGGCAGCATAAAAATTTGTCGTTGCTGTAGGAAATAATTTCTAGTCGGTAAAGATATGATTCATATGACTGCTGAACTTTTCACGACCCCGACGGGTGATTATGTATTCTAATAAGAATACGTCCTGCAAAATGGGGCGTGAAATTTTGATTCAAGCGAAGCTAGTAAGCTGAGGGCGTTCTAAGGAACGTACCTCGAATAGGAGACTGTGTGAATCGAATTTTCAATTCAGCGAAGTGGATTTTCCAAGATTAGCCGACTTTTATCCAATTTTGAGGATCGAAGGAAAAATCACGTTGTGCCTGGGCTTTAGCAATTTCCAAGGTATCCTGCAAAAAGTCAAATAAGCATTTGTTTGTATTTTTATCATAAATATAAAGATAAAAACCAACAGACTCGTCTTCTTCAATTATAGCATCGTACTTATCAGTTTGATTTGAGTATTTATTCATAATTATTGTCCTGGATAGAATCTATGCTGGTCAGTAGCGTCCACCCATTCACCCTTGGGATTCTTGGTCTCGACGTGTATGTGTGGCTTATCTCCATGAGAATGCTTGATATCGGCTCTCACTTTTCTTTGACCATCTGCGGAGATAAAAATTTTATCTCCTTTTTTGTTAGTTTTTACCACAGGGCTTTCACCAAGAAAATTTTCTATGACTTCAGAGAGCTTTTTAGAAGATTCTCCATTGACTGGAGGTCTCATAGGAGAACCCCCATCAACCCCAGCGGCTTTAGTAGCTTCATGAAGAGCATACCCCAGAACCGCAGCAGATCCAACAAGAGCGGCGGGGCCTGCCATTGCTCCAAAAACGGCTCCCTCAACTACTGCTGCCGCTACACCCGGAACTGCTGAGGCAACTGTTCCCGCGGCAAGCGGATTACAATTATGTACTAAAACATTGCGGGCGTAATAATTATGGTTACCTTCAACGTCTAGATTATAAACAGTGAAGTCACCCTCTTCAATTTCAGTATTTATGATAGAATGATAATGCATTCCTAGGCACGAAGCGCTTCGACCCAACCTCTTTCATCCACTACATAAAACCGATGGTTATTCGTGGCTCTGAGATCTCTCTAAATAAGCTGAATCGATTTTGAATTCGATTAAAAGCTCGATCCGTAACACTCTTTAAACTTTGATTCATCGCCTGATCGAGAGCAGCTGTCTCGGCAGCAACCCGCTCAAGTACTGCTTTCTCAGTAGCAGCTTTTTCCGCAGCTTTTTTTTCTGCGTTTTGATTAGGTTGCGGCTTTGCAGATACTGTTGAATGGGGAGCAGATCTGACTGTTGTTGGAACTGGATTTCGACCACCATTCCAGAACTTTCCCCAATTTTCCATAGTCAAAGGAGGTGTAGTGCTTTGTGTAGTAGTGGAACTACCTCCTCTTGGGGTTGGACCTAAATCTGGTTTCCAGTGGCCTCCGTGACGTTGCCCAGAGGTATCGCCGGGATTCCCATCATAAGGAACCCATGTTGCTGACTTATACATCGCCCCAGCAGGTGCTGATTGAGTTATCAAAATGAAGCCTATTAATAGATTCAATATTTTATTCATCTTCATATATGTACAATCGAACCCAGTTATTCACAGAGACGAACTGCACGTCCATTCTTTAAATGCTTAAATAAGCTGGGATCGAACTATTCAGTCATATTCTGGAAATTTACAGTATTTTCACCAACACTCGTGACTACTTCTTTTATTGGTGACTCCCCTTTAACGACTGTGCAATCATGAACTAAAATATTTGATGCATAATAATTATGAAGTCCTTCAATATTTAAATTATAGACTTTGAAAGTGCCATACTCTTTATTGACTTCATCAACTGTAAAAATCTCCCCTGATCCTGTCACTAGCTGATCTCCTACTTGGAGATCACATGCTTTAAACCAACCCTTTTTATTAACAACATAGAAAGGATGTTGATCTGTAGCTCTCAATATTTCTCCGCCAAAAGAGAGTCTGATCAAATGATCAGTATGGGTTTGAATAAGACCTTCGACTTTTCGGAACTCACAAGCTTCTATGCCCTCTTTCAGATTGCAACTCATAACAGAATCACCCACCTGAATAGAATCAATCGGCTTCGAATGATTCCCCTCTAAGCTATCATCTTTTATGCTAATAAGAGTTTCACCTGGAAAGCAAGTCTGTGCGGCTTCGGCTGCATGCACAGCTTGAGCAGCCTGAGCTACTGAAGCTTTGGCGTTTTCTACAGCAGTATTAGCCGACTCTAGAATTGTTAGAGCTAAAGTAATTTTAGGGGCAGTAGCATGAGGATCATTCTGAATAGCTATAGCTGTTTTAAGTGCTTCAGCAGCTTGAGCCTCCGCAGCATCCAGAGCCGATTGAGCTTTCGTAAGGCGAGCTTGGGCGATTTGAGCTGCAGTAAGAGTGTTATGAAGAGGATGCCTATTTAAGAGGCGAGTTAAGATATCTTCTTTGGGTAAATTTCTAATGCAGTCTGCGGCGTTGCATGGACATTCAGGTACCCCTGCAGCAAGTGCCTCATCTATTTGGGACTGTACAAAATTTTCATTACATTGAGCATTGGCACAACCTGAACAAGTATTTAATGGAGCTTTTGCTAATAGGTCTGATACGACAAAGTGAACTCGCCTAATGGTGTCTCGTTTAGCTACTTCGGCTTCCGTAAGACAGGTATGAGTGGGCTGGACTTTTAATAACCCCCGTGAAATAGTGCGTGCTAAATTTTCATTGCAAATTTCTTCTTTACATGGACATTTCTGTAATTTAGGTGCGGCAGCTTTTGCTTGAGCATCAGCAAACTTTTGATTACAGGATTCATCAATACACTCCCTACAAGGATTTAGGGGAGGATTTGCTAAATAATCCTTAACACTAGTGCCTATGCTCTTTAAAAGTAATTTTAAATTATCGTGCCGTTTATCTTCCTCAGCTCTCCATTGTGGATAATTTGGATTACTCGGATCTGTTACTGGCACTGTTGGTCCAAAGGCAAACGAAGGACTCTGTCCAAATAAAAAAGTCATCGAAAGTAAGAAATAAACCTTTTTCATCGGATTTGTTTATCATTACATTATTTAATATTCAAGTTAGTTTAAATTAACTGAAAATTTAATATCAACTAATATTGTTTTAGTATAAGTATCTGGCTAAAATAGTTTTTATTAGACCGTATTGAGCACCTAGGGGGTGATAAAATCGGTGAAGAATAATACTTACTTAAATAATAATTAAAAAATTCTGATTAAAATGAACATAAAGTATTCTGTTCGCATGGAGATAGTATGAGAAAGTTTCCTCTTTGGTTGTCTGTAAACGTGATGGCTATTATGACATTCGGTACGTCTCCAGCCAATGCTCATTACGATAAGACGAAGTGGGGAATGTCATTGGCCAATGTGAGGGCGCTTTACCCTGGTGGCACAGTGAAAAGAAATCAGAACAGAGAGAGGAGCTACGCTATTGTAAGGCCGATTGCCAATCTCATGACTGCGTTAGTAATCTTCAACTTTGACAAAAAAGGGCTGAAGGATGTTAAAATTCTTTTTCCTCTGCAAGGTACAGAGATCGATCTGAAAAACCTTACATTCACTGAACCGATGAAATCTGAGAGTGATGAAATCTTCAAAATAGTTTCCACTCAGCTCACGCTTAAGTATGGAAAACCTGACCCTTTATCGAAAGAAGGCCAACAAGTTTGGACCACGAAAGATGACGACATAATTTTTCTGAGTAAGAATTTTGGACAAAATCCCAGTCATGCTGTAGTCGGTATTAAATACGAGAAGACTCCGGGCTTAAAAGACATATCAAGCGGTCTTTAGCTTTAGCGGTACATGGATATGGATCTAGCGAAATTTACGGATTCTTATTCAAAGTAGAAACCTTATAGATGGCATTTGCCAATTCTTGCTTCTCGACTTCAAGAAGATCAATGTCAGCGATTTTATTTTTTCCTCATTTCGATCTTATTTTTGGCAATCTAGACTTCAGCGCCTATTTAGAGGAAATGTGGATGGTCTCTCTAATGAGCGTGTATTTCACGCCTATGCAACCTGGACACGGTGGAAAGGTATTTCCCTTAATCATCGTAATTTCGTGAGGGTTAATGTGATTTTGGTCATGATTTACTCGATAGGCTCCAGAAACTTCTGCCTGCTGCCCCGGCTTGAACTCTTTTCCACTCATTTTTTTCGTCTCCTGTTTAAATAGGATCGTGGCGAGGCTAAACAGCGTCAAGGTAATTATAAATTAAACACATACTGTAATCGACAATCAAACTATTCAAGCCTGTTATAATGCGGCGAAGCATTTTTTATTTCTTCAATAGATTGGCCCGAATTTCGGCCAAATAGTTTTTTACCTGAACTTCATGTTGAGCTTCAGCTTCTTTCGATCCGAAATCTGGAGTTCCGGAGTGATCTATGCGGACAAGTAATTCTTTAGGAATTTCTTCTAAGAATCGACTCGGTGTGCGGGGCACAGGTTTGCCATAACGGATTCTATTTTTAGCTCGTGTGATAAAGAGATGATCTTTGGCCCGAGTAATTCCAACGTAACAGAGGCGTCGTTCTTCACCAAAATCCGTTGCTTCTTCTATCGTTCGACGATGAGGTAAAAATCCTTCCTCTACCCCGACTAGAAATACGACGGGAAACTCAAGACCTTTAGCTCCGTGCAATGTCAGTAAGGTCACTTGATTTTTCTGAGTGTCTTTATCGTTTTTATCTTCATCTTTTTCAGTCTCTTGCGCTTCTAATGTCATCCGATTTAAAAATTCACGCAAGAAATGGATACCAGTTTTCCCAGAGAGTCCTAATATTTCTTCATTTGTACTTGGATCTGTATTGGGTTCTACTTCACTTAATAAGGGTGCTTCTTCGCACTTAAATTGTCCAATGGAGTGGATCAGCTCCTCTACGTTTTCCCATTTTCTACCGGCTTGGACGGGATCATCACACTCTTCTTCAATAGCTCGTTTTGCCTGGATGCTCTCTAGGGATTCTTTTGCCCAAGCCGCCATCGCTTCACGATCACAGGGAACAGCATCTAAGCGTTGGCTCAATTTTGTTATTAGATCACGAAAACCCATTACTGCATGGGCTGTTTTGGGTGCTAATTGAGATGCTTTAGAAAGAGTCTCAAAAAGAGGAAGCCCATTCTCAAACGCATAGCCACCCAAAGCTTCAACCGAGGTTTTACCGATTCCGCGAGCAGGCCAGTTTAATATTCTTCTCAATGATGCATCGTCTTTATGATTTGCGATCAATCGCCAGTAGGACAAAACATCCTTGACTTCCTTGCGAGCCAAAAAGGATAACCCGCCTATGATTCTGTATGGAATTCCGCGTCTTCTCAGTGCTTCTTCAAATACTCTTGACTGTGCATTCGATCGATAAAGAATCGCAAAGTCCTTCCAAGCACGATTGTGGTCTGTCGCTTTTCTCTGAATTTCTTCTGCTACAAATTCGGACTCGGCTCGATCTTCTTCCAGTACCACTTCGGTCAGAGGTTCACCTAAGCCACGATCTGACCATAGTTTTTTGGGATAGCGATTTTTATTTTTTTCAATCACGCTATTGGCGGCTTCTAAAATCCGAGAAGTACTTCTATAATTTTGTTCGAGCGCAATGGTATGGGCCTGGGGAAAATGACGTGAAAACTCTAAAATATGAGCAGGATCAGCTCCACGCCAGGCGTAGATGGATTGATCATCATCTCCGACCACGCATAGATTTTGCTGTTTCTCTGTTAAAAGTTTTAAAATTCGAAATTGTGCAGGATTAGTATCTTGATATTCATCAACCAAAATATGTCTAAATTTGTAGTTATACTGATCTCGAATGTCCGGATGAGCTTCGAGAAGTTGCACTGTATTGAAGATTAAGTCGTCAAAATCCATTGCATTTAAAATACGAAGTTGATCTTGATAACGCCCAAAACTAGAGGCTGCTGCTAATGCATAGTCCTGAGATAATCGACCTGATTCCAGAAAAAAATTCTCTGCCTCAGCTGGGCCTAAAAATCGATTTTTCGCCTGACCGACCTCAAATAAAATGATGGAGGGATCAAAACGTCTTTCGTCAATTTTAATATTTCTTAATACTTGCTTAAGAACATCCGTTTGGTCATTTTGATCTAAAATCGTAAAATTCGTTTGATAACCAATACGATCTGCATGAGCTCTCAAAAGTCGGGCACATAAGCTATGAAAAGTCGTAATCGTCAAACCCCGATTCGCCTTTTTTCCTACCGCTCCAGCAACTAAAGAAGTCACACGCTCTTTCAGTTCGGTTGCAGCTTTGTTTGTAAAAGACAATCCCAAAATCGCTGAACCCGGCATATATCTTTCGGCAATCAGGTGTGCAATTCGGTAGGCCATCGTACTGGTTTTACCGCTGCCTGCGCCAGCTAAAACAAGGAGAGGTCCAGAAGGATAGAGAACGGCCTCACGTTGACACGTGTTCAGTTTATTTAAATTGAGAGCCATTCTCTAGAGCTAAAATAAATCGCACGTCAATTCAAGGCCAATCTATAGATTACTTTTTAGATTACTTTTTTGATCTTGCTTACACGTGCAGAGTTTTTATTGCCTCGAATTTCAGACCCTAATAGTATACTTCCGCGGTTGATTTCGGCGGCTGGATCCGCTTCGTTTTCAGGTTTATATCGTGCTCGCTTTTTTCCTTCAGGTCCACAGATAAAAAATTCCAATTCTCGACCTTCGGAATGGGCAGGACTGACGAGTCTATGGCGTTCTTGAGGAGTGGATTGAGCTAACGCAGGTAAAATCTCTTCTCGAGAGCGATGGGATTTAGCGATCACCAAATAACTAAAGGGAAGAGTTTTACGATCCAGTCCAGCCATGGCATCAATTTTTCTAAAATAGGGAGGTCGCCACCAACTGACATCTTCGTGACACCAATCCTCTGGATTGCTTAAGGCTCCACAAGACTGGTGTCCTAAGCAAGGAAGTAGAATTTGAAACCAATCTGCTTTTTGTCTGTCTTTTTCTAGCAAGAGTTCACGTCGGAGTTCTAAAAGGCGTCGTGATTGGAGCTTAAGAGCGGGCTCAACGATGATCACAATGCCTTCATCTTCAAGATGACGACCCCAGTCCCTCATGAGAGTTTGAGCCAGTTTTTCTGGGGGAGACAAAGTTTCATTTAAATAATAGCTCATGAGCCATAAATTGAATTTGGGTGCGGTTCTGGGTAAAAAGCCTTGGTCCGAATCAATTTTTCGATGGAAGGGCCTGGTATCCCAGGTGTCACGGCCCAAAAAGGAGAAATAATTGGCGGCCCAGCTTGATCCTAACTCTAACATGGATTTATCTTGTTCAATGAGTGCCCAGTTGCCTTCCTTGGGAAGTCCAACGGGAGCATATCGCTCTCCTGCTGCAATGCCACAAGCTCCTGAAGCAGGACCTGCTCCAAACTCAATGGCTCGAAAGTTCTTGCTTGGCCATTTAAAGCCGAGTCGTGAGAGCTCGGACCACACTGCTGATACACGAAATAAGTTGGAAGGCATGAAATAGAGAAAATAAGCTAAACGAAGATGGTTGGGATTCGAGCTCTCCTTCCAGTAGGGGCTCAAGCCACTGCTTTGATCTTTCTGTTCTCGATTAAAAAGCGCTGATAGCTTTTTAACATGAGGCACGATAGATCGGGCAAGGAATCGTGGAGAATTAAAAGTATTAAAGTCGGGTAATAGCTCTTGCTCAACCGCAAAGTCTATAATTCGTTTTTCAAACTCGGATCCGAATGCCAATGAGAGAGGTTCTGAAACTTTCATATTTGTTACCCAGATTAAACAGGATGGCCTTTGTCTAGAGGCTGCGTTACGTTTAGCGTTATATTAAGTATGGCGACAAAATTGAAACCACCTCAAGTGCTCATCCTGGGTGAAGCGATAATAGCACAAATGATTGCACAACAGCTGAAAGATGCGGGGTTTGACACGCTTTTTTTAAATGAGCTGACTCCCAAGAAGCTCCCAAAACTAGGTGATCGCCACTCTTTGCCAGAATTGCGGAGTATTTTAGCAGAGTTCTGGGCTGTTTCAAATGGAAATGGCCTGGTTCATCCAGGAACGACTATCTGGGCTGAAAGGCCTGAGTTCGTCAATGTTGCTCATGAGTTGGGCTTAATACCTATTTGCCCGTCGCCAAAAGCGCAGTTTACTTTTGGAAATAAGTTAAGTTTTTTCTTGGATGCCGAACGATTAGGGATCCCTCATTTAGTTAATAGTTTTGACTCTCTTTATACGATTCGTGAAATTGAGGAATTCATTCGGCACAGCGGACAGACGTTTCCATTTATTTTGAAATCAGTTCAAGGAGGAGGAAGTGTCGGTTTATTTGTAGTACAGAATTTGACTGGACTCAGGAAAGAGCTGCCTTTATGGCTGAATCAGCTCCGGCAGCACTTGGGGGAGGTCATCCTTTTTCCTGTGAAATACCTGGAAGGTGCTAGGCATCTTGTGGTGCCCTTTGCGAGGTTTAAAGATGGGCGTGTGCAAATCTTTCCGATTTCAGATGCCTCTTTGCAATGCCGTTATCGTAAGGTTGTTGAATTTTGTCCAGCCATTCGGGTGGATCCAGAAGTTCAAAAATTATTGATTAAGTGGACTACTCGCTTTATTGATCATTGTAATTACATTGGGGTCGGCTCTTTGGAGTTTTTAGTAGATGGAACTCAGTGCTTTTTGATTGATGGCCTCTCTCGATTGAGTACGGGCTTTGGTCTTTTGGAAAAAGTTGCTGGAATTTCTGCCGTTTCTTGGCAATTAGCCACTTTGGAATTGAATCAAAAACACAAGATGCCCGCGATTAAACCGAAGAAAGAATGGAGTTCGGGTATTTCAGCTAGAATTTATGCGGAGGATTCTCTTTTTCATTTTCCTCAAGTTGGAAAAGTCCAAGAGCTTTCTAGCATTCGGCATTGGGATATTGAGGAGACTCAGGCAGATTTAGTATTAGCTTGTAAGGAAGGTCAAAAGGTATCTACTTCTGGATCTGGACTTCTTGGAGTTCTTTTTGTTTCTGGGCCAAATCGCGAGCAATTATTACCTGTCACACAAAGGGTTTTAAATGAAATTTGGATTTCCGGGAGTCTCCAAACGAATGAGAGATTTTTGTCGGAGCTACTGAGTCACCCATGGGTTAAAGAAGAAATTTTTCATACTGCGTTTGTAGATGAAGAGTTTTTACCTGCTACTCAGCCGTCTTTGGAAGTCATTCAAAGTTTTGGGAGGATTTGTGCGGAATGTGGAGATGATGGAAATTTGACTTCACGATGGATTATTGGAGAGCAATGGAAGCAATCTGGAGTCAGTTTGGGTTCATCTTTGAAATGGAAAGAAGGTCCTTCATTTTGGAGCGAAGAAGGACGTAGGGGAGTTTCTGGAGAAATTGAACTCAAAGTAGGAGTATCTGCACGAGTTTCGGCATTTCCGACGAGCAACCTGCGTTGGCTTGTACGTATTGGGTCTTGGTTTAAAAGTGTCAGGAAAATGAATGGGTCTTTAAACTTTAAGCTTTCCTCCTTAATTTCCGGGAGAGTGAATGCTGTCTTGTTTCGGGCAGGATCTTTGGTTGCTGCCCATGAACCTTTGATTATTATCGAATCGTTAGGAGTATTCATTCCGCATGCTTTACCCACTCATGTACGAGTCGTTCGCTGGAAAGTGAATTCTAAGGATTTTGTAGACTATGGTCAGGAGCTGGCTGATATTGAATTATTACGTGAATTCGACTAGCCTACTGTAATCGAGGGAGTACATATAAAATGCCAAGTTATTCGAGAAAAGTTCAAATTCCAGGTAAAACGGCCCAAGAGCTTTATAATGCAGTTTCTATGGGAATCGATCATCTTATGAGTAAAGCTGCATTAGGGAAGTTTGAAATTGAAAGAAACCCTGAACTCAAGGAAGTTTGTGTCAAGTCATCTATGTTTTCTGCATCCCTCAAGTGCCAGGATGAAAAGATGGAACTCGAGGGTAAGTTGAGTCTTCTTGCTTCTCCATTTAAGGCAAAGATTGATGAAGGTATTACTCATTGGCTTAAAAAGACTTTCAATGGGTCAAAGCTCTCTTAATTCATGGCAAAAGCTAACGACTCTTCTGTCTTACTTTCTGGTTCAGATTCTACTTTGGGGAGTGCTCCGGGTGTTTTAAGAGCGGCTGGAGTCATGGGTATTGCGACTTTAATGAGTCGGATCATGGGTCTCGTGCGGGAGCAAGTCTTTGCCTACTTGTTTGGAGCGGGCAATTTGACTGATGCATATAATGTTGCCTTTAGAATTCCAAATTTACTTCGGGACTTATTTGCAGAAGGTGCGATGAGTGCATCGCTGGTTCCCACTTTTACCCGGACACGTGTTGAAGAGGGAGATCGTCGTGCGTGGAGATTGGCTGGTCTGGTATTTCGAATTCTTTTCTTTACGGTCAGTGGATTGACTCTTGTAGGAATTCTTTTTGCACCCAGACTTGTCAATCTATACGCAGCAGCTTTCAAGGGCATTCCGGGTAAGTTTGAACTCACCGTGCAGATGACCAGGATCATGTTTCCATTTTTTCCTTTAGTTGCGTTAGCCGCAGCTTTTATGGGAATTTTGAATGCTTGTGGGGTTTATTTCTTACCCGCATTTGCCTCTGCATTATTCAATATGACTTCGGTCATTGTGGGTGTGACTTGCGCTGAAGTATTGATGTATTGGGGAAAAAGTTGGGGAATCTTACCTATTGAAGGTATGGCAATCGGGGTTCTTGTGGGAGGTGCTGTTCAGGCGTTTTGCCAGTTACCCGCGTTGTATCGAGCAGGTTATGTTTGGCCAAAAAAGAGGCCTGAAGATCCTGAATGGAAAAAAGATCCTGGCCTGAGACGAATGCTGTGGATGATGGTACCTGGAACTGTAGGCTTGGCTGCAACGCAGGTGAATCTCTTGGTAAATACTATTCTGGCCACTTCTCAAGAACCAGGGGCAGTATCTTGGCTTAATTATGCATTTCGTTTGATGCAGTTTCCAATTGGCATTTTTGGAGTGTCATTAGCAGCGGCAACTCTTCCTCGTGTTTCTTATCAATGTGCGCAGGGCGATATTAAAGGAGTTCATGAGACATTGAGTCATAGTATCAAAACAGTCTTTGCCGTCAATCTTCCTGCTTCTGCTGGGCTAGCCTTTCTAGGTTATCCTATTATTGAATTGATCTTTCAGTATGGACGATTCTATTCAGAGGATACGCGCGCCACGTCAATGGCTCTTGCAATGTATTCAATTGGATTAACCGCATACTCAGCAGTCAAAGTGCTAGTTCCAGCTTGTTATGCATTGGGCAATACGCGCTTACCTGTTTTTTCCAGTATCCTTGCTGTGGGGGTCACGATTGGTCTCAACCTGATCATGGTGAAACCTTTTGGGTATTGGGGGTTGGCACTGGGAACCTCTCTTGCTGCGATCATAAATGGGGTTTTTTTGTTATTTGCAATCCGTAAGTTAATTCAAGAAAAGGGGGGGCGATTTCCTCTGGCTCCTCTAGGTCGAAGCTTTCTCGTCTACTCAAGTATTGCTCTAGCTATGGGTTTTGTATGCTTTGTTTCAGATCACTTTTTAACGCTATGGCTCCAGGGCGCAACACTGTATTTATTGCAATTTGGCAAAACTGGAGTGTTTATGCAAAGAGGCGTCAAGATGATGGCTCTTCTTACTGAGGGGGTTCTTTTTGTCTGGTTGGCGGCCAAAATGTTTCATTTGAAAGAGGTCACTGAGGTAATTGATCTTTTTACAGAAAAAATAAAAAATAAGCTGAGTCGAACCTCGACCTGAGCTAAGGTAAAAAGGTAGGTTAACAAGTTCTTAAGCTAATGAGGGATTAAATGGCTACGCAAAAAGAGACACTGCGTTTATTATGTAAAAGTATCATTACTCGATTGGAAAACCGCAAATCAATTAGCTTTCCTTCTCGTTTAAGACAAATTGTTCAAGATGAGGTTTATGGCATGATAGCCCCCTTTGTCTTGACAGATGAAGACCTACGCGAAAGAGTCCTTTTAAAAATGGGTGCAAAAGCAGATATGCTTCAGGACACTACGTTTACGGAGAGTGAACAGTATCGTGCTGCAAAAGCTGTTGTGCGAAGTAGTTTTGGTATAGATGAATTAAATGGTTTTTATTTTCAGAAGCCTCCAAAAATAATAGCTAACACCATTGTGCAATATTTGATGAGATCTTCTCATATTGACGACGTCTATGAAACTGATGACGATCTTGAACATCAAATTGTGGATATAGTGAAAAAGTTCAATCCTGCAGACCTTCATTAGAGGTAAGCACTGCAGGGAGTCTTGTCAACAGCTCTAAAGGAACTATTTATATTAGAGGTTCTACTTTTTTTCTCAAATTAAGCGTAAAATTCAGAGCATCCATAAAGGTAAATGAAAACCACTAGATATGCATACATATGCCTATGCTTTAAACAGTGTTTAAAAACTAATGAGTGATTTAAAATATATTATTTCTTTTAAATTTTAACTCTCTGTTATTAAAGAATAAAATTATTAATATTTCTTAACTATAAGGGCTTACGCCTTGCAGCAATCTATCTAGCGATGTTGCAGAAATACTCGTTTATACTTGTATATTCAATTCTTCTAGGTGGATTGGCATTATGGTCTGGGATTGTAAAACCAATTCAAATGAAACCTCGTAGTCTAATTCAAAAACATGAATCTTCTGTTGGTCAATTCGAATTATTTAAAAATATTACTGAGAAGCACCAAGCAGCTCAAAATTCACAAAATACACCTGATGGAGGCAGTATTCTCAAAGAAGAAAAAAAACTTGAATTAAGGTTCAATCGTAAAATTTCGTCTACCCGTTTAAAGAATCTTGAAATTGAACCGATTGAATGACAGGGGGATCAGTAAGATCCCAAAATGGGCGTGACCTTTGCAGAGATTTTCATTTTACGCTTAAATTCGCGATTGTAGTTGCACTACGAATAAAAGCCTAAGATGATGATTTAACGCCCAAAATTTGACAATTTTGCGCTATATCGGTTAAGATTATAAGATAGCAGAATGTATCTTAACCAATAGGGCAATTTTAGTAATATTCACTGTTTAACCACGATCGGATGTTTAGGGATGTATTTGAGTGTTCAAGGAAAAAGCCATTATTTATTAAAAACGTCTCTCATTGGCCTAGTGCTTCTTACTGGTTGCGCGCATTTTCGCACTTCATCTGACAATAATAATCATTTAGATTCCTCAAATCCTCCCACTCCAAAATCTCTTACTGAAGTTTTGCAGCCGGATTCCAATCAAAAAAGTATAGTAGTTGAAAATGGTGAAATGAGTGTTCACGGAATTAAATTAAAAAATACTCATTTTGATATTCCAATTACTATTAATACTAGAGTGGAGTATTGGGTTAATTATTTTACGGGTCGAGGTCGGGGATTTTTTGAAAAATATTTAGAAAGATCTGAGTATTTTGTTCCTTACATCATTCCTCTTTTGAAACAAAACGGAATGCCAGAGGATTTGGTTTATCTTGCAATGATCGAGAGTGGTTTTAATAACTTGGCTCGATCACGTGCTCGTGCAGTGGGGCCTTGGCAATTTATTTCGGCAACTGGAAAGCGATATGGACTGAGGGTTGATTGGTGGGTGGATGAGCGCAGAGATATTCGCAAATCAACTTTAGCAGCTGTTCAATATTTAAAAGATCTCTATTCCATGTTTCAGAGTTGGGAACTTGCAGCTGCTGCTTATAATTCCGGTGAGGCTAAGATTGACCGAGCCATTAAGCGATTTGGAAGCAATGATTTTTGGCAAATCTCTCAGCATCGCTTTTTGAAACCCGAGACACGTGATTATGTTCCTAAAATTATTGCGGCTGCATTGATCTCTAAAAATCGTGTTCAATTTGGATTTCCAGAAGGAAATACCTTACCTGCGGCGGGTGTTGCAGTGGCTGGAGATGGTGAAGTTGTCAAATTAGTGAAAACCGATAAACCTGTGGAAGATGTTGAGTATAAAAAAGAGAAAGAGATGGATACTCAGCTTGCGCGTGCAGAGGATCTCTCTGATGATGCTGAACTCGATTCTCCTGAGGTTACAACCACTGCTCTCACAATGCCCATAGAATTGTCTCCCGTTCCTTTGGCTAAACCTGTTCCTACTCCTCATGTAAGTAAAAAAGGCGAAGTGGGTGGTGAGGAGTTAGTCGAGTTTGATGTTCAGAGTCCTGCAGATCTTCTTAAAATTGCGCGGGCAGCTGGACTCTCTTATTTGACAGTGAAGAATTTGAATCCTGAAATTCTCCGTTGGTGTACGCCTCCGACCGCAAGGAGTTATAGGATTAAACTCCCAGCTTCTAGCCATAGTCGGTTTTTGCTGACCTATAACCATGAAGCATTTCCGAGACAAGTTAAATTCATGACCTATAAAGTCCATCGGGGGGAGACTCTCTCGAGAATTGCACGGCATTTTGGAATTAATGTAGACCCAATGAGAGATTTAAATCGAATCTCTGTCCAGACTCCTCTTCGCAATGGCGCGAAGGTTTTTCTCCCTATGCCAAATGATCGTTCTCGGACTTTTGCATCATTAGAAATTCAAGACCCTCCAGAAAAAAGACGCAGTCATCGTCATCGTCATCATAGTTCTAAGTCTTATAAAATTTCCTATAAACATCGTGAATCGGCCCGTTCTGTGGGACCACGTGGTCACACGGAGGACGTTGAAAGTTAGACTTTGGGCATCCGATATCAAGAGAGTCTAGCACTTAGATCCTAGACAGCTGGACTGGGAATGTGCGAATAAGGGTCATGGCACTCATTGTTCAGAAATTCGGCGGAACTTCCGTGGGTACTCCTGAGCGGATTCGCTCAGTGGCCAATAGAATTGCTCGATCACAGGGGGAGGGTCATCAGCTTGTAGTTGTGGTTTCTGCGATGGGACATACGACTGACGAGCTGATTGATCTTGCTCATCGAGTCTCAAAGAACCCCCCTCATCGTGAGATGGACATGCTTCTCACTTCTGGTGAGAGAATATCCATGGCACTTTTAAGTATGGCGCTATCAGATTGTAATGTCCAAGCAAGGTCATTTACAGGGTCACAGAGTGGAATTATCACGGATGAGAGTCATCGGCGGGCGAGAATCCGGAGTATTTTAGGTGATCGGGTTCGGTTGACGCTAAAAGAGGGAGTGGTTGCAATAGTAGCCGGCTTTCAGGGCGTGAGTGAAAAAAAAGAAATCACCACATTAGGCCGAGGTGGCTCTGATACGAGTGCAGTTGCATTAGCTGCTGCTCTTCAGGCGGATGCTTGCGAAATTTTTACAGATGTCGATGGTGTCTATTCTGCCGACCCGAGGATAGTGCCTCAGGCCCAACTATGGAATGTCATTTCTCATGATTTAATGGTTGAAATGGCCACTCGAGGAGCAGGTGTATTACATCCCAGAAGTGTAGAGCTTGCAAAGCAATTTGGAGTTTCTTTAAAAGTAAGAAATAGCTTAAATGAAAACGAGGGTACTGCAGTGGTTTCCAGCTTATTAAAAACAAGAGGTATGGAAGAGTTTGGGGTGGTAGGGGTTACTGCTGATCGAACCAAGCTTTTCATAACCATCACTCTGGCTCGGTCTTCTGTGTTGGGTGCATTATGGGATCGAGCAGCGCGTACGCATCTGGGTATTGTTGCTCCACTTTTTTCAGATACTGAAGTCCGATTTTTTTCAGATCGAGATGGTGAAAGTGAATGGCGCAAGACCTTAGAAGGCCTCGTTCTTGATGGTTTTGTAAAAAAGTATGAAATTGATGCTGGTACTATTCCATTATCTGTCATTGGGGATCGATTTTCACAGGATGGGGCGGCTTTACATCAAATTATTGAAGTCTTGACCCGAGAACATATTGCTATAAAAGTAGGATCCGCTTCGTCATTGGCGATTACAGTAGGAATTCCTGTAGCTGATGCAGATCAAGGTGTTAAAATTTTACATAAGGAGTTCCTCGAATGAGTGAAAAACCTAGAGTAGTGATAGGCGAGGGTTGGTCTGCATTAGGAGCGGTCGGGTTCTTTGCGTGTCAGGGTACTCCAGTGTACTGGGTTACTGGAACTGGCGCACGAATTATGTCACCGTTAGCCAGTTTGGAGTGGGGTCCTGGAGTTGCAATTTGGGCAGAATTAGCACTTAAATTAGGCGTAGATTTGGGTGAGCAACGTCAGGGATCGTTTATTCGAGAGTTTAGGAATAAGGCTTTTCGTGAACCTTTATGGATGAAAGCACCCACCCCTGAAAGTCGATTGGAAGTCAGGGACGAAGTTTTGTGGGAACCTGAGCGAAGATTTGTCGGAGCGATTGATAGCCGATTTAGAATGTCTTTAGGGGAAATCGAAGAAGAATTTCGAACCGTTTTGTTGTCGGGACGTTTTCCTCATTTAAAAAGGTTCGAAGGTGTTCCTGTTACATCTTTCCGAAAAGGCGGTCATGGGATCGAAGCAGTTCAGCTTGCTTCGGGTGTTGAGCTGGAATGCGATCATGTGATTTACGCAGATCGTTGGAGTTTATTGTCAGGACTTGAAGGGTTACCTAAAGCTCTCTCCTTTCTTAGGAATCGTGTGACCATGGGAGTATTACAAGCTAGTTTTCTTCATCGATTTAGTTTGGGAGCAGCTCTTCAAGAGAGCTTTTTTGCGACACTCAATAAAGAGGCAGGCGATAAGCTCGATAAACATGTCTGGGGATATTTTACTTCTTGTGGAATGCGCAGTAGATGGTCGCTCTGTTTATCTCCTGAAGAAGTGGAAAATAATCACGAAATTGCGAAGAAGTTTCGTCGAATGAAAACTACGCTGGATAAAATTTTTGCTGGAAGCAATCTCATTCCAGAGGGATTTGCGAACTTTGGGGCAACTATTCTTGAAGAACAAGTGCGTTTTGGAGAAGAAGCGATTGATGCCGCTGGATCAGTTCCTTCTGCGCCTTATACTGAACCCGGTCTTTCAGGGATTTCATTTTTTACTGATACTTACGGACCCTCATCGGCTTTTCAGCAAGTGGGGTCAGCTCTAGGGATTAATCCCGTGATATCAAGTGCTGTGCAGGGCGAGACGGCTCCTCCGAATTAAACCGGAAGACTCTGATCCCTAAACAAAAAACATGAATTTGTTCCAAACCGCTTTTTTTCAGGGCGGCTGCAGCTTGGTTGAGAGTTCGTCCACTCGTTCTAAAATCATCTACTAGGATCACTCGTTTTACATTTTGTAATTTATGAGAATGAACTTGAAATTTAATTTGGCTTTCAAGACGTTCTGATAAATTTAAAGAGGCTTGTCGTTTCCTTGGATGAGTATTTAAAGATAAAGGCAATTGAAGAGCCCTGATTATGGGGCAATGAGTTTCAGAACCGACCCATTGTGCGATTCGTTCTACTCGGCTGCCCCCCATTTTCCAGGCTCTCCTATAATTTTGAGGAATAGGGATAATCGCTTCAGCTTGGGAGTACTGCCAAGCCGCTTGAATGAGGCTGTTTGATTTAAAGACTTGGCGATCGAATAGAATACCTCCATGAATTTTCCATTTTCTTAATACCGAATATCCAGGGTTGATTAAAAGATAGCGAGCAGAATAGGAGTTGATGCAGGGATTGGAGATCCAAGGTCGAGCACAGGTTGGATTGGGGTCTTGCGGACCTAAGGGCAAGCATAATGGACTTCCACAGTTTTTACAGAGATTTGGGCAAGAAACCAAACTTTCTGAACAGATCAGACAGAGAGGGAAATAGTTTCGATCGGTCGTCATTTGCAGATTAGATTGGCAAGAAATACATCGGGTAAAAAGGCTCAGCATAGGGTCCGTTCTGTGCGAGAAATATGCGAGTTTTAGTTTATTGTGTGTTAAAGTTTTTGACAGATTGAAATGGATTAGGCTAAATAACGTAACTAAATTAGTTAATATTCTTATTACTATATTTATGTTTAAATATAATTTAACAATACTATCAAACTATTACCTCGATCTATATAAATAACTTATAAAGTACTTTTTTTGGTCTATTTTCTGCAATATGATTCATGATTGAAATCATTAGAGGTAAATTTTATGAAAAGATTAAGTAATTTAACAAAAACTCATATTTCCATGCTTGCCACTGTAATCTTGTTAGGACAGTCTGCCAGTGTCCTTGCTGCAGGAAATTGGAATATTGCAAATTTTCCAGACCTTACAAATCAAGACGTTCTGATTGATGTCTTAGGCGCAGGCGCAGGCGCAGGCGCAGCGCGTGCACGTGCGGTGCAGGTGCAGGTGAACCTGCAGAGGTAAATAGCGACTTATCTGTGGAAAGAGCTTCTGTTGATTATATTCCAGATACGACTTTGGAAGTAGCAGATTTGAGCGAGTTATTAGATGAAAACTACTTAGACCATCCATCTCCAGCTAAGAAGCAAATTGGATTTGAAGTGAGTTTTAATGCGATTGGAGAGCCAAGAGATGCGATTGTATTAAATACTGAGGAGCTGTCCAAAGAGAAAAAATGGGAACTCAAATTCAAACTCAGACAAGCAAAGAATAAGATGCGCCAAGAAAAACTGACTAGAATGTGGAGCAGTAGGAAGAGCGGCAGTGAGATATTTCATGATGACCTTCGTTTGGATGAAAAGGGTAGGGTATCCTTGTTGTGTGCTGCTGGGTTAGCCCATAAACATGTCGTAAGTATACAATGTTTTGGTGAAAATCCTCCATTAGACATGCTTCGTTCAGAGAGAAGTCAGGAAACAGCTAGAAGAATAGCTAAAATATTAGAACAGCATTTATCAGGTCAGGAAATCGAGGAAGAAGAAAATTACTTACCGATTGCTATTATGAAATATAAATTAAATAAATAATTTAAGGTGCCTAAGATTTTCTTGGTTTTAGACGGGAGATCTTTAAAAACTTACTAAGGCGATCTTTCGGTTTTGGAGAGTATTTAAAAAACCAGAAAACTAAGAAGCTAAAATCTGTGCAAGGTTTAAAAGCTCCACTGGGACTTTCTTTTTAAATCCAATCACCCGATTGAACGGCACTAAGACCACTTGGCCTTTTTGAATACCGACCATTGAATGAGAGCGTCCTGAAAGAAGATAGGCCACAGCGGATGAGCCTAAGATAGATGCAAGAACTCGATCATGAGTAGTGGGTGCGCCCCCTCGTTGAGTATGGCCTAAGATGCATACTTTGGCGCTATAGCCTCGTCGAGTTAAATCTGCCGATAACCTCGTAGAGAGACCCGGTTTAGGTCCTTCCGCAACAACGATAATGCTGCTGGTTTTTCCTCTCCGAATTCCTCGTTCAATTGTATTACAAATATTATCAACGGTTTCTTTTTTCTCGGGGAGAATGATGGTTTCAGCTCCTCCGCCCATTCCGACCTGAAGGGCAATAAAGCCAGAGCTTCGTCCCATGACTTCCACTAAAAAAATTCGATCATGAGAACTTGCCGTATCCCGAATTTTATCGATGGAGTCAATCGCCGTATTTACGGCGGTGTCAAAGCCAATCGTATCTTCAGTCTCAGCGATATCATTATCAATGGTGCCAGGAACTCCTATCACTGGAAATCCGGTCTCAGATTCCATGAGATTTGCTCCCGTAAAAGAGCCATCTCCACCGATAACAATCAGACCCTCAATGCCTTGATTTCTTAGGATTTGAGCGGCTCTTTTTCGAGCGGATTTTTTATAAAACTCCAGAGATCGATCTGTTTTAAGAATAGTACCGCCTCTTTGAATAATATTTGCAACAGAAGCGGGCTCTAACTGAACCATCTTGCCTTCAAGTAATCCGCTATAACCTCTGAGGATACCATGAACTTTACAGCCGTGGGCTAAACTATAACGAACCACTGCGCGGATGGCGGCGTTCATGCCGGGAGCATCCCCGCCACTTGTAAGGACCGCGATGGAGTGAATTTTTTTCTTTAAATTAAGTTGAGGGAAGGTCAGCATGAAATTTTTCCTGGAATTAAGCTCTTTCCCGTAACTTCGGGTGGGAGAGGGAGATTCATAAGATTACACAGGGTAGGCATGATGTCACATAAACTTCCATCTTTTAGAGCCACCCGACTGGTTTGCGGAGCGATGGCGGTATTAGGTGCAATCCAAATTGCCGGCACTGGATTAATGGTATGTTGTGTATGAATATGTCCTTGTTCATCCATCATCTCTTCTGCATTGCCGTGATCCGAAGTCAGAAGGACATGATAGCCTGATTTTTCGGCAGCGCCAATGACCTGAGTTAAGCAGGAATCCAAAGCCTTCATGGCTCGAACGGTTGCTTCATAGTTTCCTGTGTGGCCTACCATGTCCGCATTCGCGAAATTCATCAGGATGAAGTCATATTTTTTTTGTAGAATTCTCTGAGACGCTTCTTGCGCAATACCTTCGGCACTCATTTCTGGTTTGAGATCATAGGTAGGTACGTCTTGAGGAGAAGCAATGAGAACTCGATCTTCTCTTTCAAATGGCTTTTCTCGACCGCCGTTAAAGAAAAACGTAACATGTGCATATTTTTCGGTCTCCGCAATTCTAAATTGTCGTAAGCCCTTCTCTTCAAGCCATTCCCCCAGAATGTGATTCATGCTTTGAGGTCCAAAAGCCACGTCTACGTTTACGAATGTCTTATCATAGGTTGTCATTCCCGCAAAAGCACTTGGTTGAAATCCCCGCCCGCGGTTAAAAAAAGTAAAATCAGGTTCGGTCAAAGCACGGGTGATTTCTCGGGCTCGATCGGAACGAAAATTAAAAAAGATGACACTATCTCCATCCATCATGGCGCCTCGAGCTCCAGGTGGAGAGAGCAACACAGGTTCAACAAATTCGTCTGATTTTCCTGCGTCATAGGAGGATTGTACCACGTGGAGGGGATCTGAAGCGGTTTCAGGTACCTGCCCTGTGAGGGTCAGGTAAGCGCGTGCAACGCGATCCCATCGCTGATCCCGGTCCATCGCCCAATAACGACCCATAACGGAAGCAATTGACGCATGAGTTTGACCCAATCCTGCTTTTGAAAAGGTGGGATGAGACAGGAGTTTCTGCAAATACTTGGGAGAAGAGTTTGGAGGAGTATCTCGACCGTCCAGAAAAGCGTGGACACTGACCTGAGGAACTTGAAGCTCTACACAAAGATCAAGAAGCGCCAGAAGATGGTCAAGATGGCTATGAACTCCTGCATCAGAAAGCAAACCCATCAAATGGACTTTTCCAGTTTTATTTGCACCGGCTTGAATCGTTTTTCGGAGTATAGGGTTTTTAAAAAATTCCTTATCCTCTATGGATTTGGAAATCCGAGTCAGATCTTGATAAATCACTCGCCCAGCCCCCATCGTCATATGACCTACCTCAGAGTTTCCCATGACGCCCACAGGAAGCCCTACTGCTGGGCCATGAGTAATCAGTTGAGAATGAGGGTATTTTTTCACAATGCCATTATAGAACGGCATGGGTGCGTTTTTGATCGCATTAAAGGGTGAGTCTTTTCCAATGCCAAAACCGTCTAGGACAATAAGGATGGCTCGGTTGCTCATAATTTTTTCCTTTATCCTTTTGTATGAAGCTCTGCGTAAAGATCTATATGTCTCAAGGAAACAGGCTATAGTCTACCCAGGAGCTGTTACAAGAATAATTTTTTAAATCCGGTAGGTCGTCATAAGTTTGTAATTTATTGAAATAACTGGTTTTTGTTTTTAATTTAAAAAATATCCTTTAAAATCAGCAAGTTGTAATTTTTTTTGTAATTCTCAAGAACTGAATTAAGCCAGCGGAAGTCATGGACTTTAGATGTTAAACTTCACTATTTAGGTAGCTCGCTTAATTCTTCCACTTTTTCATTTATTAACTTGTTACTTTAATGGCAGATAAAGTGGTAATTAGTTAATTAATTTGTCATTATAATAGCATGAAGTGTGGAATTGAAATTTTTATAAACAATCAATGGACTCAAGCTGCTGAGTTTGAAGTGCGTTCAAGTTCTGAAGTCAAGAAAGGCTATCGTGGCTCAGGTTATTTAGAATACGATACGAGCTTTGCCGGAGAGCATTTAGGAAGAAATGATCGAGCTGCAGTTTCATGCAGATACACTGTAAATTTTGAACTTTATGATGGAGTTGCATGGCCAGCCTTTCTTTTGGATTTGTTACCTTCGGGTGCCAGTCGCCGTTACTGGGTGCGAAAACTTAACCTAAAGGATGGGGCTGCTGCTGACTGGCCATTATTGATTGCTGCAGCCGCAAATCCTATAGGTAATCTGCGGATCCAAGAGGCAGCGCGACGAGTTCTTGGTTCATTTGGAAGTCACCCGAATCTCGACGGTTTTGATTATTCAGATGTGATTACAAAAAAGGAACAGTTTATCGAGTATGCTCATGAACACGGCGCACCCGTTGCTGGTTCGACAGGCGCCCAAGGTGATGCTCCCAAATTCCTTTTAACGGAAGACAAAAAAGGAAAATGGCATGCTGATGGAGCTTTGAGTGACGAATTGACCGCAAAGCATTGGCTCGTAAAGTTTCCACGAGGGAAGCAAGAGTCTGATCGAATCATTTTAAAAAATGAAGCGGCGTATGCAAGAGTGGCTAAAGAAGTTGGAGTGACGGTTCACGAATTGCCAAACTTTGAAAAAAATGTACTTTTTGTATCGCGCTTCGATAGAAGTGTGAAAGAGGGGCAGGTCATTCGACACGGTCAGGAAAGCCTTTGCTCATTGGCAGGCGTTTCTGAGTTTGGGGAAAAAGTATCGCAAGAGCTCTTATGTGAGGTTTTAGCAAAGTACTCTTCTAGCCCATTAGATGATGTAAAAGAATTCCTCACTCGGGATGTACTGAATGTGGCACTAGGTAATACTGATAACCATGCTAGAAATACTGCTGTTTCGAAGTATTTAGATGGCACTATTAGATTGTCTCCACTTTTTGATTTTGCACCTATGATTTTGGACGATCAGGGAATTCCCAGAGTTTGCCGATGGGCAAATGCGGAAACTGCTGGATTCCCGGATTGGAAAAAGGTTGTACAGAGAGTGAGTCAATTTGGATTCGAGGCTGATGAAATTGCAAAGCATCTTGCAAAATTTTCCAAAACTGTTGGGGATTTACCTAAAATCATGGCTCATTGTGGTGTGGGTAAAGCATTGATTGATAGATTTCAAAATCGAATCAATGACGTTGCAAGTGCTTTAGGAAAAGTTTTTTAGAGAAAATAGATGAAAGTAATAACTGAAAAAAGCAAAAATTTAAAAAGCTCAAGTTCACAAAAGAGGGTGAGACGCAAACCTCCTGACACAATAGAGGCTAAGATACAGTTTTACAAAGATTTGGATAGTGGACAGTTAGATATAGCCGAAGCGATTCGAAAAATGCGTGAAATTGTTGGAAAAACCCAAGTGGATTATGCCCGAATGATTGGAATCGCACCCAGGGTACTTATCGATATAGAACGAAGAGTGAGAAATCCAACCCTGGCGACATTGATGAAGATTGGGGAGCCATTTGGGTTAACGGTTAAATTCAGAAAAAAATCAGAAAAGGATAAAATGTAGCTGGAATTACATTTTAAATTACCGAATGCTTCTAGTTGGGGACTGTAGCAAAGTTGACGCATAGAGCCAATAAAAGGACGAATGGAAACCTCTCAAGTTCCTTCATTATGGTAAGGATGTCCTCGAATGACACTCCAAGCTCGATAGAGCTGCTCTAAAAGTACGACTCGGGCTAATTCATGAGGTAAGGTTTGGGGTCCTAAGCTTAATAAGCCTTGAGCGCGATTTCTGACTTCTTGTGAAAAACCAAGACTGCTACCCATACAAAACGAAACGGTGGGTATACCCTCAGACTCCCAGCTTCTTGCAAATCGAGCCCATTCTTGGGTCGATTGAGATTTTCCTTTTTCGTCTAAGATGTAGAAAATTCCTCTCCCTGTGATTTCATTTTTCATCCGATCCAGTAGAATTTCGCCTTCCTTCTCCTGGATTTTGATTCGTGTTTGAGGAGCTTTTTCTGGAACAGTGAGGGGTTTTAACTCGGTTTCTTCAATTGAAATCCAGGGCCGGATCAAGCGTTTATAGTAGTCGGCAGTATCTCTGAGGCCGGGAGTTTTTAGTTTGCCGAAAGCATAGAGGCAGATGCGCACAACAGGGGGTCTTAATTGAGGCGACTTGCGGCTGATCCGTAGTATTCAGAAGGAACTTTTACCGTAGGTGCATCTGACCACAGGTTTTCAAGGTCATAATAATCACGGAGAGCATTCAGAAATACATGAACAACCACATCACCGAAATCCATTAAAACCCAGCGGCCTTCGGAGTAGCCCTCAGAGGACAAAGTTTCGTATCCTTCAGATTCCATGGTGTGTCCCACTGAATCCGCTATGGCTTGTACTTGGCGGTCTGACATTCCACTACAAATTACAAAATAATCAGTAAATCCGGAAATGCCGGATAAGTTTAAAATCTTAACGTTTTCAGCTTTTTTATCGATTGCTGCTCGTGCGCAATTGAGAGCTTTGCGGCAGGAAGGATCTTCAATTGCCGCTAAATCAGTTTCGGACCGTACTTTTTCATTTGTCATTCGATATTTCTCATACCATAGAGTTGTTTAATCTTCAAATACCGAGAAACCTCGCCTAGGACCGACCCTGTAGGGAGAGCACCTGTACGCGCAATCGATTCTCGGATACCCGTTGAAGATAAAGGGGGGGCTTCAGTGGGCGCTAAAGTTAAAAAAGTGGAACTATTTTGGATTTGCCATAAATTAGAATGGGCAGCCTGAATCAGTCCACTGGCGATCCATTCGTGTAAAGTGAATTGGCAAGATCCAGAATCAACGGGTCGTCTTTCCAGTACGATCCAATGACATAATTTTAAAATTTCTGGAAAGCGGTACCAACTAGAAAATGAAACGAGTTGATCTGAACCCATCACAAATGCAAGCTTTGGAATTTCTTGCCGGAGTGTAAGGATTGAATCATAGCTATAACTGGGTAAATCGGGCCTGAGCTTCGCTCGATCGATTTCACGTAGGTCAATGGTAATTTCGCTCGGCATGGGGCTCTGTCCAGTTGACTTAAAGTTGAGTTGAGCCATCTCTGCCCGGTCCTCTGCACTCGCCCACGTTGATTTATGAGGAGGAGTTGCCGATGGAAGAATCAAGACTTGTTTAATTCCTGGATCTTTAAAAAGCCCTTTTACAGCTTCGCGATGACCTAGGTGAGGAGGGTCAAATCGACCTCCAAAAACCGCAGTAACCTCATTCCACTGAGGAGGCTTGAGAGTCGATGAGGTCACTTACGAATTCCCTCGTCATCAGGAAGGAGTTCTGCTCGTTTGGGCCGAGCAGTTGTTTTTGCAGATTGTAACTCTCGATAAATACAGAAAAGTAAATCTTCAACACCGGCTCCACTCACTGCTGAGATCACGAAAGGCTCATGAGGGAGTGGGTGGGTTCCACGAATTGAGGTGATACGGTTTCGAAGAGCGTTGCGTGCTTCTGCTACGAGTTCAGGATCGGATTCTAAAATATCCAATTTATTTAAAACAACGATTTCAGGCTTATGAAGTAATTTTTCATTAAATAAACCCAGTTCATTGCGAATCGCTTGATATTGGTAGATCAGCTTCTCTAACGCATGTTCAAATTTGTACTTCTTTTTACTGTTATCTGTGTCTGTGTTGGATTCAGCTTCTTGATGAATAGGACGGGTTGCTTCTTCTAAAAGTTGAGTTCCATCCAAGAGGTGAACAAAAAGTCCGGCTCTTTCAATGTGTTTAAGAAATTTATGACCCAATCCTCTTCCTTGATGGGCGCCTTCAACTAATCCTGGAAAGTCTGCCACCACAAAACTTTGATGGTTAGCTAAGGATACAACACCGAGATTGGGAGTGAGTGTGGTGAAAGGGTAATCAGCAATCTTAGGTCGAGCTGCACTGATTCTTGATATCAAGGTAGACTTGCCTGCGTTTGGAAATCCAATAATACCTACATCGGCCAGGAGCTTGAGCTCGAGAGTGATTTCGCGAGCAGTTCCTTCTTCTCCGGGTTGGGCAAATTTTGGCGCTTGGTAAGTAGAGCTGACAAAATGAGCATTGCCCTTGCCTCCACGGCCCCCTTTACAAGCAGTCCAGGTCTGCCCATCTTGAGTGAAATCAATGAGGATTTCTCCCGTTTCAGTGTCTTTGATGACAGTTCCTACCGGAATTTGAATCACAATATCTTCGCCATCTCTACCGGCTTTGTTGGCTCCTGAGCCATGCATACCGTTTGGGGCTTGATAGATTCGTTTAAATCGAAAATCTTGGAGGGTTCCAAGTTGAATGGACGCCTTAAAAATAACATGGCCACCTGCACCCCCATCGCCCCCATCGGGACCACCTCGAGGGATAAAGGTCTCTCGTCGAAAGCTGACGCAGCCAGGGCCGCCGTGGCCGCCCATAATACGAATTTTTGCTTCATCTATGAAACGCATAAGAATAGCTCTACTTCAGGCAACAGGCTTGAGGTTATTGGTTATATAATTTACCGGTGCTTTATATACTACAGAATTATAAATTTATACATCAAATAAGATGAATAAATTTATTCTTTTGAAGATAAATAACCTTATCTATCAAAAAATACACAATTGAGCCCTAAACTAAAGCTGTTGCGTGTTAGCTATCGCCTGAATGTGCGTACAATAGGATAAACTAGGCTGCTGGAGTCGCTGCTGGGTAAACGGAGACTTGCTTGCGCTTTCGATCGTAGCGTTCAAAAGTTACAACGCCTGGAATTAAAGCATACAAAGTGAAGTCTCTGCCGAGGCCTACATTACGGCCTGGATGAAATTTAGTGCCGACTTGGCGGACGAGGATTTCACCTGCGTTCACTTCTTGGCCACCGTAGCGCTTCACTCCGCGCATTTTAGGATTACTATCGCGACCGTTTCTAGAACTTCCACCTGCTTTTTTATGTGCCATGACTTAAGGTCCTCGACTTAAACTTAAATTTTCTTTTCTTTGAGTGCAGCTTCATTACGTGCAGCTGCAAGTCTCTTACGTGAGCCTAGGATTGGAGCTGTGAAAGCTTCGCCCTTTGGCTTCAAGTGAGTTTGAAACTGAGTGAGTTTAGCTTTTTTATCATCAGCAGTTAAAGTCTCTTTTTCGCCAGATCCATTGTCTACTGATGTTACTAAGAGCTGAGTGTAGTTTTGACGATGGCCTTGGGTGCGGCGATATTGTTTACGACGCTTCATCTTGACGATGAGGATCTTTTCGCCACGGCCTTGTCCAACGACTTCGGTCTGTACGTTAGCACCGCTTAAATAGGGTTTTCCTATTGCGATTTGTGCATTTTCAGGGTCACCTTTGCTGAAGAAAAGAACTTGATCAAACTTTAAAGAAGTTCCAACATCTCCATCAAGTTTTTCAACCTGAAAAATATCACCGGGTTGCACACGATACTGTTTTCCACCTGTCTCAATCACTGCGTACATAGACGGTGCAAATTGCCTCAAAGGAGCGGATCTGTCAACAGTAAATCAGGAATTCTTTTAGCCGCTCACAGCCTACAGGAAAAGCGGGAATGGAATAGGAATAGTTGCCCGCTGCAAACTATAAGTTACAATAATAATCAAATATTGCAGTAATAATCAAGTATAACGATAACTTTCAATTACCAACATCATGATGGCAATACCTGCAAGCCCATAGAGCATGGGTGGAATTTCTTTTCGTCTTCCCACCACTAAATACAAAGCCACATGAGAGATAAGTCCCCAAAGGATTCCTTGAGTGATGGAGAAAGTCAGAGGAATAATGGCGGCGGTCAGAAAGGCAGGAATTAATTCTTCAAAGTGATTCACTTTGATGTCTTTTACGCTTTTAAACATAAGAGCGCCTACGAGTATGAGAACCGGAGCCGTAGCATAAGTGGGGACCATGGCGACCAAAGGAGCGAGAAAGAAGCAGGGTAGAAAGCAGAGAGCAGTGACAATAGCAGTGCGGCCTGTGCGTCCACCTATTTCGATTCCTGCCGCGCTTTCAATAAAGGTCACTCCCGCGGATGTTCCGAAAAGGCCTGCGCAAAGGGTTGCCCATGAGTCGACAATCAGCCCTTCTCGTAAGTTTTTGGGCTGACCCTTCTCATCTTTTATTCCTAATGCCTGGGCGCAGCCCATAAATGCTGAAATGGAGTCAAACAAATCAGTGAATAGGATAGCAATCATTGAAGGGATAAATATGATTTTTAAAGAGTTCTTAAGATCCAGCTTTAAAAAGACAGATTGAAAGTCAGGCCTACTGAAGAGTACGGAAGGCAGATGGACTTGGCCATCCATGAATCCTAGGAGAGTAACCAGACCGATTCCGGCTAGAAAAGCAAATGGGTTTTTTTTGCGTACCATTAAGATCATTAAGGAAAGGCCTAGGATCACAAACACCGACTTACGGTTGAGCATTCCTAATCGAACTAACGTAATAGGGTCATGGACAATCAAGCCCGCATTTTTAAGGCCTATAAAGGCAAGAAAAATTCCAATTCCAGTTGCTGCAGCCACTTTAAGATTGTCAGGAATGGCATCTGCTATTTTTATTCGAACGGGGGTGAGTGAACAAATTAAGAAAAGGATGCCAGACCAGAAAACGATTCCTAAAGCGATAGGCCAGGGAGTCTGGTTTCTTAAAATAATAGTATAAGCAAATAAGGCATTAATTCCCATGCCGGGAGCAACTGCAAATGGAAGTTTGGCATAAACGCCCATAAGTAAAGTCATGAGAAAAGCTAATGCGATCGTTGCGGTGAGAACTCCGGAAAAAGGCATTCCAACACCCGGTGACGAGAGGACCGTGGGGTTAACAATGATAATGTAGACCATTGTAAAAAAAGTCGTGATACCAGCAGCGATTTCCGTTTTAATAATTGATTTTCTCATAAATATTATAAGAGTAATCTACTATACCAAGCGGAGAAACAAAGAAAGTTTTTAAATAAGCTGAGTGAGTTAAGTATTCGCTTCCGCTATACCCAAGAGGAGTTTCCAAGTCCATCCAAATCCAGGGATGGTATTGTTCTCTTGTTCGGCCTGGATCTCGTCTTTATCCAATTTGAAGCCATTTGTAGCTACATTCTTTCTAAATATTTTTCGCATTTTTTCAGCGAACTCTGGACTTTGGATCTCGAAGCTCATTTCGTCATTCCCGAAGGTGCTGGCACTATTGAAATTATGAGAACCAAAGAGAACGGTATCATTTCCATCTGGCATTGTAGCAATGGCCACTTTTCGATGGGTAAACTCCAAGGAGTTTGTATGGGGAGCTTTATTAAAAGTATAAACCGTGGCTCCATCTTGGAGAAGTTCGTTTAATATAGGGAGTCCAGTATACCAGGCGAAAGGATAAGGAAAAATGAGTTGATAGGCTTCCTTGCTGTTTGTCATCAATTCTAAATTAAAGTCTCTTCCCTGGTTTGAATTATTTTCCTTGAGACGAACCGTAATGGCTTGTTTTAATTGATCTTGTAGATTGGGTCCTGTGGTATAAAACTGTATTTTTTGAGATTTTTCGACCAACTGAATCAGTTCGTTCAGAATGGGATCCTGAATTTGTTTCGAACATCTAAAGTAATTATAAAACCATGGAAGTTTTTTGCACAATCTTTTCATTTGGTTCAAGAAATCATGATGAAGGACTCTTGCTTTAAGTTTTTGGGATGCAGGCAAATGAGTAGGGTCTTGCGGCGGCTGATTGGCCCAAGATTTGAGGTGCTGGAGTCTGTTTCTTTCTTTTTTATTCAGAGAAAAGTGGGATTCTTGGAGGTGCACTGATTCGCTTTGAAGGGTTGTGGTTTGAGAGGCGTTTTTAGACAGAGTGGGTTTTTCCTGAATGTTGTTCTCTCGACGGACAGAATCCCAGAGTAAGTTAAAACCATCTTGAGCTTGATTCACCAGTGGGCCTTTAAATATAAAACAGGTATCCAGCCAATTTAAATAGGCTTTTGCATTCCCTCTTCCTGTTACTAAAGCGATGCGACCATCAATGAGCAATAGTTTCTCATGGGCACCTGCAAAGACGGACCATCCTTTCATTAACATCTGATATCCGCCTACTAAAATATACTGAATTGGACTTTTAGCAGGAGGATTCATCAATGTTTTATAAACAGGGTCATGTAAAGTCGGTTCAGAATAATATTGATTAAATGCAGTAGTTACATAACTGCCTCGAATAAAGCGGACTGCGACGCCGCGGTCAGCAGCATTTTTCAAGGCTTTTAAAATAGGTAATCCAACGAGTTTATCGGAACGTTGGTCAAATGTTGCAACATCAATGCTTTCTTTAGCATTGTTAATCAGGGCTAATCGAAATTCGGCTTCTATTTGAGAGTTTTCAACCACTTCAAGGTCATGAGAACTCATGACGGTCCAATCGTAGACTTTTGCAGAAGCTACTTGGAGTAGATTAAATAGTAAAAAAAAACTAATAAAAAGCGTCTGATTATGACACATGGCATCAGTTTATAAACTAAGGGGGTATTTTTGGCAATATTTATCTCTTTTAAAGATACTTAGGTATTTTTTTAAAGATACTTAGGTATTTTTTTTAAAGATACTTAGCCTCAGTTCAGGTTAAGGGACTCAGGGAATTAGATGAGAAGGTGTAAATGCATGTGGAAAAAGTTCATGAAAAGCTAAAGTTCGGTAGGCTCCATGAGTATTGGCCATATAAACGGTGATTTTATTTCCAAATTCTCCCATGACCTGTCGGCATATTCCACAGGGTGGCCAAGGTGGACTTGCATCCGTTATGACTAAAACGGCTGTGATTTGGATGTGACCTAATTCACTGATAGCTTTTTGAATGGCAACCCGCTCGGCACACACAGTGGCTCCAAAGGAGGAGTTTTCAATATTGCATCCTGTAAATAGGATTCCATTGGAAGTGAGAATGGCTGCACCTACTTTATGACCACTGTAGGGCGAGTAAGACTTCTCTCGAGCAAGATTCGCTAATTTAAATAGCTCTTTAATTTCCGGAGATGCGTTTTCTATTTGTGAACTCATCAGGATGCCTTTCTGGAGTGTGGTGAGCCATTCGAGGAATTGCGGCCAAGAGTAAAGCCTTGATTTTATTTGTAGCAGCTTGCGAAGTACTCATGACTTCTTGATGAGAAAGTTTATGAGGAGAAAGTCCTGCTGCTAGATTAGTAATGCAACTGAGTCCTGTGACACGAATTCCTAAATGATTAGCCGCAATACTTTCAGGTACTGTTGACATACCAACTGCATCTGCACCCAAAACACGCAACATTCTCACTTCAGCTGGGGTTTCGTAACTAGGGCCTAAGAGACCGGCATACACTCCAGTGTGGAGAGAAATTTCCAGTTCTTTTGCCGCTGTTTTAATGATTTCTAAACAGGACTTATTGTATGCTTCGCATAAGTCAGGAAATCTTGCACCCAATTGAGCGAGATGTGGCCCCCTGAGTGGATTATCTCCCATTAGATTTAAGTGATCTTCGATGAGCATTAAATCCCCCGGCCTAAGTCGAGTATTGACAGCTCCTGCCGCATTCGTCAAGACCAAGGTATGAATTCCTAAAGCGCAAATCGTTCGAGTAGGAAAAACGACTTCTTCCATAGAATGGCCTTCATAGAAATGAAACCGTCCTTGAAGGAGAACGACGGGAATATCGTTCATTTTGCCAAAAATCATTTTCCCTGCATGACCTTCTACTGCCGTGGTGTGAAAGTGAGGAATTTCAGAATAGGGAAGAGTGACCGTGTCAGTCATTTGTTCTGCAATGGAGCCGAGTCCTGAGCCTAGGATTAAACCAATCTTTGGCTGCATGGAGCAGCGTTTTTGAATGGCATCTACTGTTTCACGAAGTCTTTGGTAAATCTGGGGTTCTTTCATAAATATCCTTTTTATAATGATAATGATTGGCTCAAGAGTATTGTTCGAAAATCAATTTGGGTACAGGCTTTCGAGCTGTAGTGATTTCCACCGACTGATGAAACTGCGCTTCAATGGGATTTAAGTCACAATTGGCATTCGCGTAAATCGTGACAAGGGGGTCGCCCATTTGAACCTTGTTGCCTAGCTTTTTATGAAAGATCATTCCTACGCTGGGGTCGATCAGATCACTCGTCTTTCTTCTTCCACCACCGAGTTCAACTAAGATTCTACCGAGTTCTTCAGTATTCATTTTGCCTATGAATCCGCGTTTTTTTGATTTCCATGTGATACATCGAGGAGCTGTTTCAAATTTGTTGGGATTACTTATTTTTGCGACATCTCCGCCTTGTGCTTGCACCAGGTTTTGAAATATTTTCCATGCGCTTCCATCGGCAAGCCGACTATGAGCTAGTTTTCTTCCATCAGCCAAGTTTCGGCTGATGCCGCCAATGTCCAACATATGAGCACAAAGATGAATGGTCAGTTCTTTAAGGTCAGCAGAACAGAAGTCAGAATTTTTTTCATTCTTCAAAATTTCAATGCATTCTTTCACTTCGATTGAATTCCCTACGGCATATCCGAGGGGTTGATTCATGCTCGTAAGAATTGCACGGCAGGGGAGATTCATTTTTTTTGCAACCCGAATTAAAGTCTTCGCAAGCTTCTGCGCTTGTGAGCGGGTTTTCATAAAAGCGCCACTTCCAACTTTCACATCCAGGACGAGCGCAGTTGCTCCCTCTGCTAGCTTTTTGGATAAAATGGAAGCAGTGATTAAAGGAATACATTCGACAGTTGCTGTGACATCTCTTAAGGCATAAAGTTTTTTGTCAGCAGGCGCGATTTGATCCGTTTGTCCAGTCATGGCACAGCCCACGCCGGCGAGCACTTCTTCAAAACGTTCTTTTGATAAATTCACATTAAATCCTGCTATAGACTCTAATTTATCTAATGTGCCTCCGCTATGACCTAACCCACGGCCGGACATCATCGGTACTTTTAAGCCACAGGCGACTGCCAACGGAGCAAGAATCAAAGATACCTTATCTCCCACTCCGCCAGTTGAGTGCTTATCTACTTTGGGTCCGGAAATTTTTGATAGGTCGTAGCGCTCGCCACTTTCCAGCATGACTTCTGTAAGAGCTACAGTTTCGTCTAAAGTCATTCCTCGAAAATAGACAGCCATTAAAAATGCGCTTGCTTGATAGTCCATTACGGCTCCTGATGAGATGCCTTGAATGAACTCTCTAATTTCTTCTCTTTTTAATTCTTTTCCATCGCGCTTTTTTTGGATAATCCAGGAAGGTGTATGATTCATAAAAATAAACTATTCTAATTTAATCCCAGTTCTGGCAAAAAGGATTTACCAGCAAGTCCTGTTCCCTGGGGAAGGGTTCCAAGGAGAGCGTCAACAATTGTCGCTCCCACATCGGCAAAGCTCGTTCGAATTCCAATATCTACAGGGCCTTTTATTTTCTGGGCTGGACTCAAGGCAAGAAGAGGAATGTACTCTCGGGTGTGATCCGTGCCTGGATAGGTGGGGTCATTTCCGTGATCCGCAGTAATAATAAGAAGGTCCTGGGCTCTCAGTCTTTTTTGAATTTCAGGCATGGCAAGATCAAACTCTTCTAAGGCATGTCCAAAGCCAAGCACATCCCTGCGATGGCCGTACAGCATATCAAAATCGATCAAGTTGCAAAAAATCAATCCAGAATGAACAGTGTCCATTTGATCCAATAAAGTTTTGATTCCATCAGTATTGCCATGAGTATCAATATTAGATTGAATTCCCTTACCTGCGTAAATATTAGATATTTTGCCAATTCCAAGTGTGGGGATCTTCGCTTGGCAAAGTACGTCTAGGTAAGTATCAGAGGAGGGTTGTTGTGCATAATCTTTGCGATTATAAGTTCTCTTAAAAGGCTGACCCTGTGTGGGGTCTCCAATAAAGGGCCGAGCAATGACACGGCTCACTTGAAGTTCATCACAAAGATGTCGAGCTGATTTACAAATTTTATAAAGTCTCTCAAGACCAAAAGTACTTTCATGAGCTGCGACTTGCCAAACGCTATCTGCACTTGTGTAAAGGATGGGTTTGCCCGTCCGGATGTGCTCTGCACCCAGTTCGTCAATAATCTCAGTGCCGCTGGCAGCCTTGTTTCCTAAGACCCCAGGTAAATCATTTTCTTTGACCCATCGCTGAATGATCTCGTCAGAAAAACCGTGAGGATAAGTGGTGAAAGGAGTTGTCAGGACAAGTCCAGCCATTTCCCAATGTCCAGAAGTAGTATCCTTCCCTTGAGAAAGTTCGATGGCTTTTCCAAATGCACCTTGTCCTGATCCTGGATTTTTCGGCGTGAGGCCTTGCATCGGGGTAATATTTGCCAAACCTAGAGCTTCTAGGTGAGGGAGTTGCAGAGGCCGCCCTGTTTTTTCTTGAAAAGCTTTTGAAAGATTTCCCAAAGTATTGGATCCGAGATCTCCATAGCTAGTTGCGTCAGGTAACTCTCCGGCACCTACGCCATCCAGGACAATCCAAAAAACTCGATTTAAAGGGGAATGCAAATGAGATTGAGTCATAAAGTTAGTATGAAGTATTTTTGTTGGAAGGGTCATGATTTTCTGAGCTGAAGAGCCCGCTGACTTCTTCGGTTTTTTGTGTCTGGTTCTCTTGTGCCTGCTTCTCTTGTGCAATCATTGCAACACTTGCAGAAGCGCCAATTCGTGATGCTCCTGCAGCAATCATTTTCATAGCATCTGTATAAGAGCGAATTCCACCCGACGCTTTGACACCCATTTCTGGCCCGACCACCCTCCGCATCAGAGTAATGTCTTCAACCGTAGCTCCTCCAGCTCCAAACCCAGTAGAGGTTTTGACGAATGCAGCCCCTGCGGCTTTTGCAAGGGTGCATCCGGCGATCTTTTGCTCATGATTTAAACTGGAAGTCTCCAAAATAACTTTTACAGAATAAGGCTTGCAAGCCTCTACTACTTGTCGAATGTCATTGAATACAAGCTGATAATTATAGCTTTTCAACGCTCCGATGTTGATCACCATGTCTATTTCTTGTGCACCCACTCGAATCGCTTCCTGAGCTTCAAATGCTTTAGCGGCAGTAGATGCGGCACCCAGGGGGAAGCCAACCACTGTAATAGGTTTTGTAGAAGAGTTTTTTAAAAGCTCAGCAGCTAGAGGCACATAAACTGAATTAATACAAACAGTTGCAAAATGATGCTCTTGAGCCTCTTCACATAGTTTGCGGATTTCTTCAGGAGTGGCATCCGACTTAAGAAGCGTATGATCAATCTTTGATGCAAGTGAGCCATGAGGAAGGGCGTGCATATTCTCTATGCGGAGTATCATTCTCTTTAGGAGTTGAAAAGGAATAAGGTTAAAGGGTCGGAATTTTGTATTCATCTCTGGAAGAGAACAGCGAAGTCTTTAGCTTTACGAAGACTTTTCATAATGCACTGCGATTTAAGAGAAATCCTACTTTTTACTTGAAGTGTCAAGTCGGATTCGCTACGTTTAGATAAGTAAAGGTTGCTTTAAAAGCGGAAAATTTGGATTTTACCTGCTTGAGTAAGCACCTCATGAACAAAATTGAGGAGAAATTCCTCATTCCCTATTGGAAGAAGTTCGGGTTATTTTTATCCGGCTTAGGGTTGCTGAGAGCAATGCTTTCAGTGGCGCGCATATTGCGCCCCAATTAGGGACATTATTTTTTATGAAACCGTCGGCATCCACATTGCCGTGGGTACGGTTTTGGGAGCCTTAACGTTGCCCTTATACAATCAGCCAAGAACTCAAGTTGTGAGCCTTATACACCATCGTGTGTATTTTTTAGCGCAAGTTTATTATACAACGTTTATTAAAGCTTCAAAATCTCGATTATGTCTATCACCTTATATATGATGGAACGATTCGCCCCTCGCATTGTTGGAAATACCCGCGGTTTCCCTAACTTGATAGCACGCTATCATCTAGCGGGAGTGTCCATATGGCTAATGAACTAATTATTAATGCGTCTCTACCTGAAACTCGTATTGCATTAATGGAAGATGGTGAAATTCAAGAGTTACTCATTGAGAGGGCTTCTGGAAAAGGTATTGTAGGAAATATTTACAAAGGGCGTGTTACCCGGGTTTTACCTGGAATGCAGGCGGCTTTCGTAGATATTGGACTTGAAAAGGCTGCATTTCTGTATGTGGATGATGTTTATGTCCACTCCGAAATCTGGGAAGAAGAGGAAGGCTCTCATCAGGCCGCAATTGCTCTTGAAGACGTGCATGCTTCAGAGGTGGAGCGAGCTTTAGAGCCTGTAGGCGAAGTTGCAGTGAGTTCTGTGCTTCGATCTGAGTCTCAATCTGAGTTTGAAGTCAAGCCCACTGGTATTTCTAGCGAAGCGCCTGAAACGAATCCACAAGTCATTATTTCCTCTTCGCTTCCGGCGTTTGAACAAAAGGTGACGCCAATAGATGCTGAGTCGGAGTGGAACAACGAAGAAACAGAATATTCAGAATCAGATTTTGAAGAGGATACTTCAGATGATTTGTCAGATGATTCACCTCATGATTCAGATGACGATGAACCCACTAAGCCTGTTAAGATGGCAGCTAAACCCAGTAGTTCTGGTGGAGAGGGGGGGAGTAAATCCTCTTCCGATCAACCTCCAGGCACAGTGGCTCCTGAAACATCCAATTCTGAAGCAGATTCTCTGAATTTAGTATCACAAGGATCGGATTCACCAGTTGAGAGCTCAGTTAAAAGCCCGGTTGAAAACCCAGGAGAAAATTCAGTTGAAAGCCCAGTTGAAAGTAATGACGACAGTCAAGACGAGGGAGAACTGGCAGCAGACGGTGAAGCGGGTGATTCAGATGCTCAAAGTGGTATTGCTGGACGTAAACGGCATCGGAGAGGGAGAAGAGGAGGGCGTTATCGTCGACGAGTGACTCCTCCTGAAGCATCTCCACAGGTTCAGCAAAGTTATCCAGAAAATTATCATGAACAAGTTGCCGATGCAGGAGCTTCTGGCTCTGACCGTTCAGGATTAGTAGACGAAGCCAACGCTGCGAGTGCTGCTGCCAATTCTGAAAGTAATCCTCTTGAAGTTGTTGAGCCTAATCGCCCAGAGGCGGCAGCGGTTGTCAATGTGGAGCGCCGTCCAATCGTTTCCAGTAGTGCAGATCGACCTGAATTTAAAGCACCTCGATCTCGGGATCGTAGGATTCGTACCAAGACCAGTAGCCGGCCTGTCAAGGCACAAGTGAATATTCAAGATTTACTGAAAGAAGGACAGGAAGTCTTAGTTCAAGTTGCAAAGGATCCCATTGCGACCAAAGGGGCCCGGCTGACCTGCCATATTAGCTTACCAGGACGTCACCTAGTGTGTATGCCTACGATTGATCACGTAGGTGTCTCACGTCGTATTGAAAGAGATGATGAGAGACGTCGATTACGAGAGTTTGTTGAGCGTAATCGTCCTAGAAATCTTGGGTTTATTGTTCGAACTGCGAGTGGAAAACAACAATCTGAAAGACGAATCAAACAGGATATCGACTATCTGACCCATCTTTGGACAGAGATTCGAGAAAAAGCGGCCTCCATTACGGCACCTGCTTTAGTGTATGAAGATTTAAATTCGGTTCTTCGAGCAATTCGCGATTGGGTTACTGAAGAAATCGATAAAGTGATTGTAGACTCCCGTTACCATTATAATGAAATTCAGCGATTTGTTTCTCACTTCATGCCCTCATTGAAGCAGAAAGTAGAGCTTTATCACGGGGATATTCCTATATTTGATGCTTACGGAATTTCGACAGAGCTGTCTCGTGCTTTAGAGAGAAAAGTTTGGTTGAAATCAGGTGGGTATATCGTCATTGATCAAGCCGAAGCGCTCGTAGCGATCGATGTGAATACGGGCCGATATGTAGGGAAAAAGAATTTAGAAGACACTATTTTAAAAACGAATTTAGAAGCGGTTCAAGAAATCGCTTATCAGCTTCGTTTGAGAAATAGTGGCGGGATTATCATCCTTGATCTCATCGATATGGAGAAAGATGAGAACAAACAGCGTGTTTATCGGGCACTTGAAGATGCACTTTCTCGCGATCGTGCACGGCCAACCATTTTAAAGATTTCAGAATTGGGCTTGGTCGAGATGACTCGAAAAAGAACTCGCGACACCATTGTCAGAACGCTTTGTGAATCTTGCACTCATTGCGAAGGCAAGGGTTTCATTAAAGGAAAGCTGACAGTGGGTTATGAAGTCATGCGTGAAATTGAACGGGAAGGTATTGAGCGCGATGTGAGCAAGATTTTAGTTCAGGCGCATCCTGATGTCATTGACATTTTAGCGATTGATGAGCGTGAGACCTTGGATCAACTCGAGCGACGTTACAGAAAGCAAATTTATCTTCAGGCTGTTACAGATTTTCATCCGGAGCAGTTTGAGGTCACCGCCGACAAGCGTGAAAAAAGTGAGCGAGGTAAGGACGGTCGAGAATACACTGTAATGGATCGCTCCCAGGATCATAGTTCAAACCGCCATCGTGCGAGAGATCGAGATCAGGACCGTGAGAGAGACCGTGAACGTAATACTCAAGTTCCTACTCCTATCGCTCCTGTTTATGAATCCACAGCTACGGTAATTATTAAGCCAGCAGCCCCTCAAGTCATTGAGCCTGTTGCTTCATCAGGAGTAACTCTTCTTCCTAATCCTCTTCCTGCCCCTGTTGTAAGTGTGAGGAATTCTTTAGAGAATTCGGAAGTGTCAAAAGATACGCCAGAAGGGGTTGCCCAAGGAGCTGCTCAAGGAACTGCGACTCAGAAGACAGATGAATTTTTTGATGAAGAAGATCGCTTGGCTTTCCTCAGAGCACAGGCTGCACAAGATGCTGCTTTAGCTCGCTTAGGGAGTGGAGCGGGAGGACATCCTTCAAGAACTTCCGGAGAAATGAATCATCGAGGTCCAAACGGTGCAGCGGGTCGTCGAGGAGTGCGTGGACGGAGGGGGCCGGGTGGAAGCCCTGCGGGTGGAGGAAAGTTTCGTCGAGGTGGGGGAGTTGATCGCAACAGAGATCGGGGTGGAGTGAAGCCTTATGGTTACACTGCCGCAGGTGGACCTCCTCATATCAAACGCAATGAGCCTGCGATGAAAGATGCCGGCGCTGCCCCATTGGTTGTTTCCGGAAATGAATCTCCAGTGCGTACCGCTTCTTCTGGATCAGGAAACGAAGGGTCTAACGGAAATTCTGGCGGAAACTCTGGCGGAGGCGCCGGGGCAGGTGGAGATCAATCACAGCCGCCAGTATAAAAATATTTAAAGTATAAGGTATTTGAGTTGAACGTATTTAAGTTTTTTATTCGCATTTCGCGTTCTGTTGTGCTTCCCGCTCATTTGGGGAGTGCAACAGAACTTCTTACTTTAGATCGCGACAGTTTTTATGAATGGCTGTGGGGTCGCTTGGGTGAGGAGGGGTTAGAGGGAGTGCATGAAGGCACGCTTTTGACTGAGCAAGCGGCAGAGGAAGGCTTTGAGACTGATTCTTGGACCGTGGACTCAGGTGTGGCACCCCAAGACCGAGATTGGGTGGATTCACAGGAGGAGGTCCAGGCTGAACTCTATTTTTCTGGAAAAGAAGAGGCAGAGCGAGCTGCATCGCTTCTAAAAGAAATCCCACAAATTCAGGTAGGAATTGTTGAAGAGCAAAAGTCACAAGATTGGGATGCTGAATGGAAAGCTTCTTTTTTAAATTCAGGTACCGGAGTTTCCATTGCACCTTTTTGGCGGGTCGTGCCTCCTTGGTTTAAATCTTTGGAAGACGTGGCACGAGAAGAACGGATTTTAAGAATTAATCCAGGAGCTGGCTTTGGCACTGGAACCCATGAGACCACTCAGCTTTGTTTAGAGGCCATTGGAGATTTGAGTCAAGAGCGGTCTTTAGAGGAGAGCTGGGCCCTTGATTTTGGGAGTGGCTCAGGGATTTTATCGATTGGATTAGCTTTGCTGGGTGCTCGTGTCAACTCGGTCGAAGTCGATCCCCTCGCAATTGACAATGCACGAGAAAATGTCGCATTGAATGGAGTTGAAGATCGAGTCGGTTTTTCTCAAGTTCTGGAGCCTCAAGGACGGGAAAACGAAATCCGACGTTATCGCATGGTTGTTGCCAATATATTGAGGCCCGTTCTTTTGGAATTTGCGGAAGAGCTTGTGAGTCGGATAGAGCCCGGCGGGGCTTTAATTTTATCTGGACTCATTGAGAAGGATATTTCGCAAGTCATAGAAAAATATTCATCATTATTGGGCGTAAAACCAAGCCGAGTGATGGAAAAAGGGGAATGGCGCGGGATCGTGTTTTTGAAAAGCTATTGAAGAAATTGAATCGCTAGTCTAATAGTACTTTTATGTCTCAAAAATCACCTTTTAGCTCTAAAATAAAAATTTTCGCAGATGGAGCAGATTTTAACTCCATGATTGAACTTTCCAAGCATCCATTAGTGAAAGGATTCACGACTAATCCTTCACTGATGAAATCGGCTGGCGTGACAGATTACAAAGCGTTTGCCCACAAAGTTTTGTCCCATATTTCAGATAGACCGATCTCCTTTGAGGTTTTTGCGGATGAGCTTCCTGAAATGAGACGGCAAGGGCTTGAAATTAAAACATGGGGCAAGAACGTCAATGTGAAGATCCCTGTGACGAATTCAAAAGGGAAGCCGACAGCGGAGTTGATCCATCAACTTTCTCATGAGGGTGTGAGTCTGAACGTGACCGCACTTTTCACCCTCGATCAGGTATGGGAAGTTTGCCAAGCCCTCAAAGGGGGGGCTCCTTCTATTGTTTCTGTTTTTGCAGGAAGAGTGGCAGATACCGGGCGAGATCCTGTTCCTTTGATGCAAGCTGCTTTAGAAATGTGTCGCTCAGCGGGCTCTCAGGTTGAACTCCTTTGGGCGAGTCCACGTGAAGCTTGGAATATTGTGCAAGCGGATCTCATTGGTGTTGATATTATTACCGTGACTCAAGATCAGCTCAAAAAGACAGCCCTTTTTAATAAAGATTTAAAACAGTTCAGCTTAGAAACTGTGCAGATCTTTAAGAAGGATGCTGAAGCGGCTGGGTTTCAGTTGTAGTGAGTATGTGGATTTGATTATCTGAGTTTCCAGTTCGAGGACAGTCAGTACTGCTTAGAAGATCTTTTCACATTTTAAGATAGACCTAAACGATCGTATAGCTCAGCGGGGTTAAGTTCCGTTTGTTCAATGGAGTGAAGAAATTTGTTCACTCTATTGAACAAATTGTAAATATCTGCTCAATTTCTATAAAAACCCCTATATTCCATATGCTTATCTCTGAATGCGCTAAGATACTTGATTAAAGTTATAAATTATTTGAAAAATTACACTCGCTAAGTTAAATTAAGCTCCAAACTGAGTATTTCCCTGCTCATAAAGTGAGGTGAGTGTCGAATGCAAAACCAATTTAGATTTGAGATCGCTACAGTAGAAGATTTTAAAGTGGCTGTTGAATGTATCAATCAAACTTTTTGTCAGGGCGAGGCTCTTTCAAAAGCAATTAATCTCAGTTTGGATGAGTTTCGTCCATTTGTAGAAATATTTACGAAACGTTCGATTCAGAATGGTCATACGTACTTAGCAAAAGATGGCGAAGGAAAAGTGATTGGATGTTTAGTTGCAGAAGATTTTCTTCTACCGCCCCCGGAAGGGAGCGATAAGTTGGATGAGAAGCTGGATTCTGTTATCGCCATTTTAAGTCATTTGGATGAAGAATTTAAAAAACAGTCGTCTCCTAAACTAGGGGAGATTCTCCACGTCCTGATGGTGGGGGTATTTCCAGAGGCTAGCGGGAATTCAATTGGGGTCAGATTGCTAGAATTATCTGAAAAAATGGCGAAACTGGAAGGTCGTCGAGGAGTTATTGCTGAAGCAACAGGTCCAGTTTCTCAAAAGATTTTCTTGAAATCCGGTTATAAAGTTTTGGAAAAAGTTTTTTATAATCGATATCAGTTTCGAGGCCAGCTTGTATTTGGAAGAGTATCCGATTGTGAGAGCTGTGATTTAGTCTTTAAAGCCATCTAAGATAGTATGAAACAAAACCTAGATATAAAATATACTATAGCGATTATTTCGGCTATCTTGCTTGTGTTTTTCATTCTCTATTTTATTCAGAGACATGCAACCTATTGGCACGGGGGTATTTTACTGAGCTCGATTGAGCTTTTTTCATATATCCTATGCCTAGGGTCCTTAATGAAACGCTTGCCTGTGACTCGATTTCAGAAGCCTCAACGTGTCAAGATCGCTCTTTTTTTGGCTTTTATTAGCTTTTGTTTTATTGGAGACATTCTGTGGCATGCAAGTCATTACGCAAAGCTGTTTAGCAACTCTGATCCTATTATTGTAGGGTCAATTAATTTTGCCTTCTCTGTCGCATTTATTTGTTGGATAGCGCTTTTTGGCTGTGTCGCTCGCATCAGGAGCTTGAGTCGTATTCAGCGAGTGAAATTTATTTTATTTATAATTTTTGTGGGTGGCGTTGGGACTTTTTTATTTACCCAGTCAGTCGGGATTATTCACTTGAATCAGCTTTGTAGTTTCCTTACGGTGTCGCAAGTGAGTTATATTTTTTTTAATGGAGTCACTTCTTTAATTCTTCTTTTTATTTTTATCTTTAGTCAACAACCCTATTGGACTTTCATGTCGGCGGGGCTTTTGACTATGTTTTTAATAGGAGCGGAAATTGTTGTACGCCAGGCTCATGGGCTTACATTAGATTTTGATTATTATGAGTTCATTTATGGATTCGGACTGGTTTTGTTTGCAGTTTTCATGGTGATTGAGAAATCATTTAAAAGAATCTACCCCATTAGAATGAGAAGTGTTCAAGTAGAAATCAAGGTGGTTTTAATTTTTACGACCTTCCTTGCAATTAGCGTTTCACAGGTGTTTGTGGGAGGTTCTGTCGATCGCTTCATCTATATTGGTGCGATGTGTTCCACTGGAATATTAATTTCCGGGATATTCAGCGCCTATATCAATCAGAGACTTGCGGATTACGGCGGAGCCATTATTGATATTTTGAATAAGACGGTTTTGGGAGATCGAACTCAGAGTAAGGGAGAGACCTATTATACAGAGCTACAGCACTCGTATAATACCCTTTTCAGAAAGCAGATCCACGTCATGAATCAGGTGATACTGAATGAGCAAAAAGCTCGAACTGCCGAAGCCATCAAAAAGAATCACGCCCAGATAGCGCATGATATTCGCTCACCCTTAGCGGCACTCGATATGGCTCTGCCGGAGCTTTCTACTCTTCCAGAGGATATACGACTTTTAGTGAGAAGTTCCGTAAGTCGGATTCGAGATATCGCAAATAAACTACTCGAAAGTCCTCCTAGTAAGAGTCATGTAAACGCAATGGCGCAAAATCTTGTTAGACCTGAACCCATCGAGAAAGCCGAGGTTGTACTTCTTTCGAGCATGATTGATTCCTTGATCTCCGAAAAGCGGTATCAGTTTCGATCCAAAATGGGGATAGAAATCCAACTCAAGCTTTGCACTTCCTCTTATGGTCTGTTTGCTGATTTTCAACCGATTGAGTTCAGAAGGGCCATTTCAAATCTGATCAATAATGCGGTGGAAGCTTTGGAAGAAGGCGGTAACGTGACGTTAGAGTTGGCAAAGAAGGATGGCAAAATTGAAATTCTTTGCACCGATACCGGAAAAGGGATAGCACCAGAAATTTTAAGTAAACTCGGTCAGAGGGGAGAAACCCATGGCAAAGAGGGAGGATTAGGGCTGGGTCTCTACCATGCTAAAAAATCGCTTCAAAATTGGGGTGGTGATTTACAATTAGAATCTCAAGTAGGAAAGGGCACAGTCGTGATTCTTACCTTGCCGAATGCTCCTCCTCCTGTTTGGTTTGTCCCGGAGTTGAGAATCAGCCCTCAAACTTCTGTGATTATTTTAGACGATGATGTTTCAATTCACCAGATCTGGGACGGACGATTTGAAAATCTTTCAATGACCACTCAGAATATTGAGATTAAGCACTTCTCAATACCAGGAGAACTGAAGAGCTGGGTGATTCAGAATGCTCACGAGAAAAAATCTGTATTGTACTTGGTGGATTATGAATTATTGGGCCTCAAAGAGACGGGGCTAGATCTGATTGAAGAGTTAGGCATTGCTTCACAAAGTGTTTTGGTCACTAGCCGTTTTGAAGAAAAGCAAATTCTCGAAACCTGTGAGAAACTGGGTGTCGGAATTGTGCCGAAGAGTATGGCAGCATTTGTCCCCCTCTCTGTTGTAGACCCCCCTCTAAAACCAGATTTTATTTTGATTGATGATGACCCTTTGGTTCAACTTTCTTGGAGATTAGCTGCAGAATCTTCCAATCGATCGATGCTGGGATATTCCAATGCGGATGGGTTTTTTAAGAATTCAGATCAATTTGATCTGAGTGTCCCAGTTTATGTGGATGTGAGCTTGGGAGAGGGGATCTCCGGTGAAGGAGTGGCACGGAAAATTTTTGATCTAGGGTTTAATAACGTATTCCTGACTACGGGGTATGAGGCTGAGCGTTATCGCCATTTAACCTTCTTAAAAGGGGTTGTGGGCAAATCTGTGCCTTGGAAAGAGTGAAGAAATAGGACTAACTGGTGTAGTTAGTTTCTTTCTTTCTATAAGCTATAGAGACTTCGCATACCAAGGCTTAGTGTAGACGATTTCTATAGGATTTAGACCGAATATTACGGTACCAATATGCGGAATTACTTTCCTAGCGGCTCATCTTTCATAAAAATAAAAGCCTGCCATTTGCCACGCTGGCAAATATATCGGTTGGGTTTCCAGCCGGGAGAGATCCAAAGTTGGTTTAGGTAGTATTCTTTCCAGTGCATCCAGATCGACTGAATTTCTGGCACATTTTCCGCTTTATCGGAAACCGTTCGGTCTTCATGACCGAGGGTTTCAGTAATCACTACAGCCTCTGTATTCCAAGCGTGTTGAATGGCAAGATGATTCCGACTCCAAAAATCATTCGTTCGAGTGAGTTCCCAATGAGGATGTTTGCGTGATAGTTCGATGGTGATATCTGGAAAAGTAGGACACCAAACATGGAAGGGTTTGTCGGGACCTAAATGAGCTTCAAGCTGACTGAGGCGATCATCCACGCAGCTCACAAAGTCGTGGTAAGTATCCCAGTGCCAACTTTCCTGATTTCCCAATTCGATCGCTTGACTGACATCGACGTAAAAAAAGATTCCTGTAATTACTGTCACCAGGGAGTTTAAGGAGATCAACGCAGCTTTTTTCCATTTGGGGGGAGTCTCTCCCCCTGGAGTCAAAAGGTGAGATTGAAGGCTCAGCCAAATATTAAGAAAGAGAATTCCTACCAGACACCACATTGCAGCATGAAAGAAGTAAACAAACCACACTTCGGGCTTCGTTTGAAAAAGCCAAATAGCACCTAACACCCAAGTGAAGGCGGGAAGAATTCTGAAGTTAAAAAGTGGAGTATTTTTTTCAGCTTGTTTCTTAATGCTGTTCAATCTGCTTAGGCTACTTAGGCTACTTAGGCCACTCAGGATCACTGGAAGGATTACGAAAAAAATAGCTGTGGCAAGAAAAATAATCCAAATCGCAGCCGCTGCCCAACGAATGGTAGGCTCCCAAGGAGTGGGACTTCCCATGGCCTGAAAGATACTATTGATGGCATCGGTAGGTGTGTTGAGCCAACTGTTGGGGACCGCCAGGCGAGACCATTGAGTTTCCATTTGAGTGAGAAAGAGTTGCCAATGATAAACAACAAACAGAAGCCAAGGCGAAAGATAAAGAACCGTTTTTGCACCGATTTGCATCAAGCGTTTTGGATTCCAGATGAAAGTGATCAGAACTGCTGGGAGTAGGTGAATTGCATTAAAGTGACAATAAGCTCCTAACGCAAGGAGTGCTGCTACAGGATCCCAAAGTTTTCTGGGTTCAAAACGTTTTGGAAAACCAAAAGTCAGTCCCAGGATCAGAGCCATTCCGAATAGACCAATGAGCGACTCCGGGCGAACTAGAACAGAAGCCCAGCGAAGTTCAGGGTCTAATCCAAACGCAAGTGCCAGCAGTGCACAAAAGATGAAAGGGAGTCCTTTACGATAAAGCACGGTGACCCATAAACTACCACTCAGAGCCCAAGCACTGAGCGGCCAAATCTTGAGGAGAAAACTCCCGTCTATTCCTATGATCCTCCCCAGTCCAATGAGAATGGGATAAAGAGGCATCGTGTTAAAATTGAAAATACGATACGTGGGCTCGAAAGGAGCTTGCGGCAGCATGACCCATCGTGGCGGCCATTGAAAGAGTTCTCTTGCCACAAAGTAAAACGCAGAGTCATCGGGCCAGGGAACCGGTACGAAAGCTAAGCTGGATAGCCACACCCAAAAGCCCAAGAGGATAGGAATGGAGCCGAGTGCTAGAACTTGGATATTTAATTTCTTATATAGTTTTTGGCCTAACTTTTGGTGAAGCTTATACATAGATGGAACTATCTCTCCATGGCTTGGCAGGAGTCAATCTTGGATATATCCCATTTTATTTTGTGTTAAAGTGAATCAAATTTTATCAAAGAAAGAAAGAAAGAGAGTATGGATCAATCCAATTTATTTCCCGCCAATTTATTTCCCGCCAATTTATTTCTCGTCGTGATTGCAGGAGGCAGTGGAACTCGTTTTTGGCCTAAAAGTACTTCTAAACGACCTAAGCAGTTACTCACTTTTGGTTCAAAGAAGTCGCTTTTAGTACAGACCCTCTCGCGCTTTGATCATTTTGTCCGTGACGATCAGAGAATCATCGTTACCACTGAAGCTTTGGAACAAGCAGTGAGAGAAGATGCCTCTCATGTTGAGATTCTGGCTGAGCCGCAAGGAAGGAATACGGCAGCGTGCATCTACTGGGCGGCACGACATATTGCTGAGAAAGACCCGAGGGGCGTGATGCTGATCATGCCTTCGGATCATCATATTGCTTCCTCCGAGAAATTTATTTCTGTCGTGAAATCGGCTGTGAAGTGGGCAGTAGAAAAAGATGATCTGGTTACTTTGGGAATTCAACCTTCTCGACCTGAGACCGGATATGGATATCTCAAGACGGCTGAGTTTAAAAATTCTTTCGCTAAAGAATTCGCTGGGGTCAAGCGCGTTGAAGCCTTCGTTGAGAAACCCAATTTGAGCAAAGCCAATGAATTTCTTCAATCCGGGAATTACCTATGGAATGGCGGAATGTTTATCTGGAGGGTAGAGGTTATTTTGAAAGCTTTTGACGAGTTCATGCCTGAAATGAAGCAGGCCTGGGATCGAGTGCAAGGCAAGGTGGGAGAGGCCTATCCTCACATGACTGCAACTTCTATTGATTACGGCATTATGGAAAGGGCCAAAAATGTAGTGACCTTTCCCTTGGATTGCGGCTGGGATGATCTTGGAAGTTGGACTTCGTTAGATGACATGGCGGAAGTACTTAAAATTCGTCAGGGTGATAATATTTTAACGGAAGGTGAGCTTTTAGCCGTAGATTCTCAACGAAATATTATCGATGCTCCAGGTCGATTTGTGGCGCTTTTAGGCGTAGAGGATTTAATTATTGTTCAGCAAGGGGAGACTTTATTAGTCGCACGGAAAGACCGCGCTCAGGAAATTCGTAGAGTTGTGGAAGGGGTTAAAAAGATGAGGCCAGATCTGGTTTAAAGGGATATTATCGTAAGTAGTTTCTTTAGGATAACCGCCTATTTTTTTCTTGTTTTAGGTGTAGGTCTTTTAGCCGTGGTCCGCTTCGTATGTTCTGAGCGCTTACTTTTGCTTTCCTCACCTAATGAAGCTTCTTCGTCCAACTCAATGCCAAACAACTGAGAGAGATGAGCTGATTTAAGAACTTTTTTGGATTGGGTGGTCTGATTGACGGCGTTTTGAGTAACAGCCGCTGTAATCAATTCTGCATGATCCACATTTCTGAGTTCAAAGAAGAGTTCTGGTTTTTCATCCAAGCGTGTCCCGACCCCATAAATCACAGCAGCCACATGTTTACACATGACTGCACTATCAGGGCAGGAACAGTTCATTGAAATTTGCTTCGGAGACGGAAATAGACCTTGCTCTTTACAAGTCATCACCTCCATCACTCCACGCGAAAATCGACCTTGAAGCAGCTCCACCAGCGAGTTGATTTGTCCTGAGCATTGTTTTAGCAACGCCCTCCACTTAAGCGGTTCGAGTGGACGAATCGAGACGTTGACCGTATAGAGGGAGGAGCCGCTCACCATGGCGGTGATTTCACCTTTATTGATTTGAAGATCAATTACGGAGCCATTTCTGACATAGGTTCGACCCCGAGGAAGTCGGTTGGAAAAATCGCTGTAGTTTTCAAGATTTTTGCACCACGATTTCCCCCAAAATGTTCGAGCTATTTCTCTACCTTCAATCTGTATGGGACGAAGGGTCTGCCCTTTCTTCTGAAGAGCGGTAGCTTTTTTTGCAGCGTTCTTTCGTCTCTCCGCCACGGGTATATAACGTGGCCAGCCGCCGTAAAATCGATCAGATCGTGCCATAATCTCCCTCCTCTGTAGCATTTCGAATATCCAGCGAAACCAGCTTGATGAGTTCAGAATTACTTAATTCTGTGAGAATGGCTTCGCCACTTCCTTCAAGGATTTCTTTTGACATACTTTGCTTCGAAGAAATCAATAGGTCAATTTTCTCTTCAATCGTGCCTCGACAGATCAACTTGTGAACGAGAACATTCTTCTTTTGTCCAATACGGTACGCGCGGTCGGTAGCCTGGTTTTCCACGGCTGGATTCCACCAACGATCAAAATGGATCACGTGGCTGGCCGATGTCAGGTTCAAGCCTGTGCCACCCGCTTTGAGCGAGAGCACAAAATAGGGCATGTCCAGATCGTTTTGAAATGCATCCACGCGCTCTTTTCGTTTTTTGATTGGCGTCTCACCATGAAGGACCAATCCTGGTTTTCTAAAGATCCCTTTTAAAAACTCAGAGAGAGGTCCTGTCATTTCTCGAAACTGAGTGAAAACCAAAACTTTTTCCTGTTTCGTTGCAATTTCTTCGCAAATCTCTCGAAGACGCCCGAATTTTCCACTGTCAGATGCCTGATAGCGACCATCAGAAAGCCACTGCGACGGATGATTACAGATTTGCTTAAAGCGCATCAGGTAGGAAAGCACCACTCCGCGGCGTTGAATTCCGTCCAGATGCTCAACTTTGTGAGTCAGTTCCTCGACTGCTTGTTGATAGAGGACTGCTTGAGTTTTAGTCAAAGAGCAGTAGGCATTCATCTCTGTCTTATCGGGCAGGTCAGCAATAATCCTTTTATCAGTCTTCAGCCGTCGCAGGAGATACGGTTGTATGAGATTTCGGAGAGCTGCATATCTCAGAGGAGATTCAGCTTTTTCTTTACCGTTGGCTGCACCTTTGATCTCACTTTTAACAAAGTTTGTAAAAGCTTTAGCTGAACCTAAAAGTCCAGGACACAAAAAATCATAAAGCGACCAAAGATCTGAGAGATGATTTTCAACCGGCGTTCCTGTCAGTGCAATTCGATGGCGCCCCTTGAGGGCTTTTACGGCTCGTGTCTGTTTAGAGCCGGCATTTTTGATGGCTTGGGCTTCATCAATGACAATGCGATTCCATGAGATTTCGCTCAGCCACGAAAGGCGGCTCAAGTATCCATAAGTGGTCATGACAATGTCTACAGAAGCGAGCATCTCGGTGGGAGGCGGGGCGTTGTGATTCCATTTTGAATCAATAGCCGATTCAGAAGCCGAGTGCGCCATCCATAATTTTAAACTTGGAGCAAAGCGCTCAATCTCTGACTTCCAGTTTCCCAGAAGAGAGGCGGGTACGACTAGAAGATGGGGTGATCCTTTCTTTTGCTTCTCTCTTTTGAGAAGAAGAAAAAGGGAGATCACTTGGATCGTCTTTCCTAATCCCATATCATCTGCAAGGCATCCTCCCAAGCCAAGGCGACCTAGAAACCAAAGCCATTTCACTCCTGTTTTTTGGTAAGGCCGAAGTGTTGCCTGAAGCTCGTGACCCGGATCCGTTTCTTCGGTGAGCGTTCCATCTGGAGCCTTGAGTTGCTCAAGAATTTTTAAGAGCCCCTCGCTGGCTTGAACTCGTGACCACTCCCCAGATGAGTTTAATGATGAGTTTAATGATGAATTTAATGATGAGTTTAACAACGAATCTGGCAGCAAATCCGAATTCCCTAAAGCCGTGGCGCCGGAGAGAAGTCGCATGCCTTCAATAAAAGAAATTTCTCCATCGGACGTAGCTTGCTCAACCGACTTCCAATGCCCCAGTACTTCAGTGAGCTTCTCTCGATCAATCTCTACCCATTTTCCTCGAATCAAAGCAAGGCCCGAAGTTGCGGAGAGAATTTGTGCAATCTCTTTTGCCGTCAGCCGCTCCTCTCCCAAGGTGAGATGGACTGAAAACTGGAGCATGGAATCCAAGCCCAAGAGCGACGTCTTCTTTCCTTCTGTTGTCGCTCCTATTGTCACAGAAACTTGAGGACGGGGTGGGTTCTTCGCTTTCCACCAATCAGGAACTCGAACCCTGATTCCTGATGATTCAAAGGCCGGAATATCTTTTAAGAATTGAAAAGCATCTTGAGGTGTCCATGCGAGTGGATGAAATATTTCCCCCGACTCCACCAAAGATTTAAGAAACGGACTCTTTTCACTCCCTTTTTGAACCGGGAGAAGAAGTTGAAGGAGCTGTGCTTTATTTTTTTCAGATCCATATTCTTGGAGTGCCTTGCCCAGAGGAAGGTATTGCGCCTTGCCCTGTGTCGAGAGTTTGTGGCTATAGGTCGCCAAAAAGGCAAAGGGTGTTTCTTCATTTCCTTTATTTTCAGCCAAATGAAAGCAAACTCGACCCACCAGATTCCAGACGATGCCATGGCTTGTAAAATACTCTTGAACACTTCCTGATCCTTGCACCTCTTCTTGAAAGGCGGAGTGGAGAGCCTCCCAAAGCTCAACTAAAATATCTTCATTAAGATATTCACCACCCATCATCGGGGGGGCGATCCGAGAAAACTCGGCTAACTCCTCTCGAGGTGGCGGTAATTGAAGGGTCTTTTGTGATCCCACTTCTGCCAGCCCAGGGAGTGCGCAGAGATGTGAAAAATAAATCCGACTGAACTCACGCCAATAAGCGAGATCAGGCGGAAGGGGCGTGTTCAGCTCCCAAAGTCCAAGGTGCTTTAGACCCTTTCCACTAGATACGTGTACTCTAGCGGAGGCTGTAGCTGGGTTTGTTTCCTTTTGGTTGGTTTCAAAATCATTTGCATCAGAATCATTTGCAAAAGCGGATTGAATCCGCTCAGAAATGGGAAAACTCTTAGAAGGCAAAAGATAGAGTGCCCCCTGTGGCGATAGTGCGATGGTAAACTCTTCTACTGCCTCATGGCTCATGGGGTGATGAGATATCATGGTTTAGGATTAATTGAGTAAAATCCGCAAGAAGTCTTGAAAAAAGCAACTTTTGATAGAAATATTAAAGGAAAGTTATCTGTGATTACACATGGTTTAGCCAGCACCTAGGCTATCGAAATGAGTGTAGTAATGCGGCTTATTTCGTTGTCATTTTGATGAAATCGGGCACCACCTTAATATGACGTTTTTGCTCCCTGATATTGGGGTCGGCGATTTCTGTACACAACCTACAGAGACCTAGCACAGTGAAGGGTGGTGTAGTTGATTTCTGTATGATCTAGTTAGAATTCCCTCGTACGCAAAAGCGTTACCACTGAAAATGGGTGGGTAGAGGGAGACGTTATGGATTATTAAATGGATTTCGACAGGCTAGCCGTCACCTGAGATTTGTACATCTTTACAGCTCAACCATTCTGAGAAATTGTAATTAATCCATGGTTTTCAGCGATAATTACCGACAAGAAGTACCGAATTTAAGCATGACAAACTCAAGGTTTGAAGCGCAGTGATGTATTGATATGTCAGGTTTGTACATAGTTATTGGAACGTTATTTGGATCTTTCACGACTAAAGTATTTGATATTGTGTCATAAAGTCGCATTAACCCTTTCGGTAATTCTATTGAAATGATTGTAGAAGGTGGGCTATTTATAAATCTAAATGTGGTCGAATTGTATTCAAAGCAATCGCCTATATCAGGAAATTCTTGATAATGTTTTATCCAGTGTAAACAAGCATTAATAATGGAGTCATTTGGGGCTCCCTTTCCCCAGTTGTGGTATGGCATATTTGCTTGGATATCTTTTGAAATGGATTCACTATAAGTAGTCAGTTGGTCAATGAGTGATTCAAGGTCTCCATGGATTTCGTTTTTTCCCTTGTCGTGGCGCCATTCTTTAAAATGAGTCACCTTACTTAAATATTCTAGTTTATTAATTTTACGCAAAATTGCGTTATCAAGGGTTTCATCTTCTTCTGGAGCTGTTGCATTTTCAGCTAGAAATTTAAAAGCGAGCTGAGTTCGTTCAATATGACCCAATTCAGGGCTGTTTGGAGAGCAATTCTCTTTGCCACTCAGGAATGCGCAAAAATCTATAAATTTTTTGGGTGCCTTAAAGGGCTGTGAGAGGTGAATTTGACTTTGTACAATATGAATGGACTGCTCCAGAATGACGGACAGCTTCTGGCGAATAGATTCTTTTTCGGATTCACTCAATTTAATTTGTTTAAGGACTTCATAGCCTACGCCCACGCCAAAGATCGTATCTAAAATAAGCTTTTGCTGTGGGCTGTTACTATCTGGCGAGTTATCACTCTGTCGCCATTGGCAGAGTGCATTTCGAAGGAGCGCGCCTTTCTCTTCTTCGATGGGTAAAATATTTTTAAAAATGGTTTGTTTAACGTTTATAGGTATCTGAGGGCTTTGTGAAAATCCAAATTCATCGAGAGGACTTTGGCATAGGGTTTCAACTGATGAAGTTGAATAACTCTCAGGGATAAAAATGAAAGTGAAGTTAAATAATAACGCAAGTATATATTTCATGTTCGCTCAAGTCTTAACGTAATGCGTTATAAAAAGCTATTGTTTTTTAAGTATTAAATAAATTTAAATTTAAAGCTAAGCTAAGCTAAAGCCAATAAGAAGGGTCTTCATTTTTCCCAAAACTGAAGCCCAAGCGCTTTAATTCTCTTTCCTTCTTGGCTGTCATCAGAAAATAATGTTTTTGAAATAAAGCCGGCGCTGGAAAGTGAATCCTGGAGCTCCTTTTGAAAACTACCTATGATTTTTCGAACTCCTGCTCGATTCACTTCATTCATGACTTGGTTCACTTGTTCTTTCAAAATAAGTGAATCAGGATGTGCAAATGGATAGTAGTTTTTAATTCCAATATCAAGGGCGATTTTATGCCCATACGGATAGATCAACATCATGGGTAAATTTTCAGGATTAAAATATCGAACCAGAGTAATGATATGGGTTTCAAAATTAAAACTGTGAAGCCGAATTGAAAGTCTCTTGAACTGATCTGAAAATGAAACTACATCGAAGACGCAAGTTGAAAATGAGAAAAATGTAAAAAGCGTAAGAAAAATCGGCAGTATATAAATGAATGACCGAATCGTGTTTTTACTAAAAATCGCCTGCTTCCATTGAAGAAGTAATTCCCAGAGTAAAAGGCAATTGGAAAACATCCAAAATGAAAAAATAGCAGTGAGCACATAGGGGTGTGACCTGCCTACGTAATAGGCACTTGCTCCGAAACCTAAAACCCCACTGAAAAGCAACATGCCCATCCTTAAGCGAAACTCTTTTGCATGAGGGCTTTGCTGAGTGAATTGGAGCGTCAGGATTCCTATTGCAACCGCAGCGCCGAAGGAGGCGAAGAGAATCCAATAAAGTCCAAAGTCTGGCATGGGCAACATATAGAAGCCATAATGAACAAACGCTTTCTGGAAGTTGAGCCAAGCTATAACTTCAGGAAATCTCCCCGATCTTATAAATAAAGTGGCAAAAAAAGTGAATAGGGCAATAAACAAACTCGATAGTGAAATGATGATCGATTGACCTACAGCTCGGTTGAGTGGAAAAACCCCCTCCTCTAACGAGAAGACCACTCCTATGAATGCGGCGCCAAAAGCCGGTAGGCCTAAATCTAAATTATTGACCATTGAAAATGAGGCGATGAGGAAAAGCAAAAACATGCGTTGCCAGGATTTCCGGCTTAAATAGAAGAGGTAAGCGAATGCGACACACCACGGTCCGAAAGTTCGGATGGGGTTGACTGCGTAATAGTTAAATGCATTTGCCCGTTCTACTAGATATTCGGGATGATCGATCAAGCTGAATTCATAAATTGGAAAAAAACTTGCCGCAAGAAAGGGGATATACAATAGCGTAGCCCAAAATAGACTTTGAGTGATTCGTTTAAAAATAAAATAGACAAATGTCATGGCCACAAAAGAGAGCAACAGCATTAAAAAGGTAAATGAACCGATACCGAATCCAAAGGCTTTGAAATAAGGAACTGCAAGAAAAGAGAGAAGATATTGGTATTGTGGGAAAAAATCCACTAAAGGAGTATGCCCATTCAGGACAGAGGCAAACTCATCCATTAAAAACGGAATATGATTAGTAACCTGTCCGTAAGCATGCGCAAGGTTTTCCTCTGTGAATAGGCATGAAAGCAGATTGCAAATCAGGTAAAGAGCAGCAATTGAGAGTGAACCCCATTGGAGCCATTGGGGTAATGATCTTTTTGTATGGTTTACCGTAAGGCCCCAGCTACAGAGAAATGCCATACTGAAGATGAAGGCAATCCATAGCTGATTAGAATTAAAATAGACAAAGCTGGCATCGACCTGCACAATCCAGTTCCAAGTACAAAATCCTATCAGGAGTGCTTGGGCTAAAAATGTACCTACATACAGCCATTGAAATGATCTTGGTTTCAGATTTGCCGTCTTTGCGTACGTACCAATCCATTTGGCTAATCCAACAAAGAAAACGAAAAGAGTGATGACCCCAAAAATATAGCGATTATGCTCTAAAGGCTCGGGTAAACAATCTGCAATGCGATTATATAAAAAAAGCTGGTTAATATTTTTTAAGTCGGGTTCGGGTGTCATCCAGGGGAGAAGGATAAAAAGAAGAGCCAGTTCAAGGAATGTGAGGAGGATGCACCCAATCCAGCCTAAATTTAGCCATAGCTCGGAAATTAAAGGGTTATCTCTATTTTGTTGAATTTGATCAGACGGCGCAAGATGATTGGGTTCCACACTCTCATTGTGTATGAGAGCGGGCAGGCTGTCGAAGATTTAATTTTTGAGCCCCTGAGCCAAAGTCTGAGTATGACGCGTGATGCTTAGGCTTATGCTTAGGCTCAGACTCAGGGGTACAAATTAATTTTTTAACTTTCTAACAACTCTAATGCTGCACGAACAAAGTTCTTACGAGATGCAATAGTGGCAGTCTGATATTTTAAAATCACTTCTTGAAGGTGACTATCTTTGGCCGCAAAAGCAACTGCGGAAGCAGTATTTGCTGCAGACGCATTACCAGGTATTTGGCCTGATTTAGATGACTTGCTGGTCTTTTTGTCATTGGAAAGCGTTACAAAGCTTTTAAAGTCAGAGCGAATTGCCAAGTTAGCTACCTGTAATTCTTCTACTGGAATCTTTAAATAACTTGCAAGCGCCCCAACCTTTTCCCAAGGTAGCGGAGCACGTCCGTGTTCAATGTTAGATACAAATTGTACCGAACAGTCACATGCTTTTGCTACATCGAGAAGGCCAAGCTGCCTTCCCAAGCGATGAGTACGAATTAAATCCCCTAAGGGGCCGAATGAGCGATTGTCGCAAGAGCGACCTTTTGGTCTTCCACGTTTCATAGTCCGTATTAAATAGCTGGTATTTAGTTATTTAGCAAGGAGAAATAACGCCTGTTGTTAATATTTTTTTAAACCGAATTTCCAGGCTCTCTAAACTATTTCGATTAAGCCCCTCTTGCTGCTCAGACTCATGTAGGGCGGCTGCTTGATAAGCTATACGTTAATAACGTATAGCTAGCTATGGGATTCATAGAAGCTCCAGTATTTACTCGCCATCTTTCTGAATATCTTGCAGACGAACTGTTCAGAGAAATGCAGGCTTTTTTGATAGCAAATCCTGATGCAGGAGATGTCATCCAAGGGAGCGGCGGTTTTCGAATGTTGCGATGGCTAGATAATCGAAGGCAAACGAGGCGGATTGGGAGTAGGTAACTTTCCCATTTTTCAATCGATAGAGATCAAACGCCTGGAAGTTACATCTTTCTGTTGTCAAAGCGAATAATGCTTAAATGATGCTTACCGGAGCGTTCGCATATAAAGGGCAAAGAGTTCTCTCCACCCACGCTCAGCCGCTTGAGCGTCGTAGACAGGCATGTCGGGCTTCATCCAACCATGCATCTCGCCTTCGTAGATCTCGCACTTATGGCGAACACCCGCTTGGGTGAGTGCATCTTCGAGACGCTGAGCCATCTCGGGTGGATAGCCTTGATCCTTGTCGGCTCCTGCAACGTAGATCTCCGCTTTGATTTTAGGAACGACGAGATGAGGGCTCGTCGGCAGATCAGTAGCCAAGTTGCCGCCGTGGAAACTTGCGGCTGCAGCCACTCGATCAGGATAATAGCCCGCGGCCGTCAAAGCCATTCCACCGCCCATGCAGAAACCGACGGTTCCGACTTTGTCGCGAGCCACGTCGTCGCAGCTTTCAAAATAAGATAAGAACGCAGCGGTATCTTCTGCCGCTTTGTGATTGTCAGTGGACGCCATCATGGGGCCTATAATGGCGCGGAAGTCGCCCTTCATGACTTCTCTTGGGTCATAAGGGCCGTAGGAGCCAAAGCGATAAAAAAGATCAGGCAGAAGCACCACGTAGCCTTGCTTTGCTATGTGGTTCGCCATCTCGATCATCGCGGGACGAATGCCGAAAGCGTCCATATAGAAGACGACGCCAGGCCAAGGGCCTTTTCCGTCAGGCGTTAGGAACCACGCTTTGCAGACTCCATCTTTGGTTTCGATACTGACTTGTTGCTGACTCATGACGTCGCTCCTAACAGCTTCGAGGCTTTAGATTTTGCTTTAGCTTTAACTTTATTACCTGCACCACATTTGACCCTACCCACCTTACCTCTATTACTCGGCTGTTGCATTAACGAATCATTGAACGAGAGCCGCGACGCAGCCCCCATTCTAAATGGATCAATTGAGCTTATCGACTTTTGATCGCCGATCGGAAGACAAGTTTTGGCGCGATTGCATAGTACAGTTGAAGGAGAACGATGAGTGCTATGCTTAAATAAATACTGAATGGAATACTCAGGAGCATTGCCCCAGCGTAGAAAGCTTGGGAACTGCAGATACGGATTAAGAATGCGCGATGAACGACTTCGGAGCAGTCGGGTTTTTGCAGACGAGCAATTCGAGCATATGACCAAGCAGCAAGTATGGTGATTCCAAGAAATAGCAAATTACACCAATAGATGAACAAGGCCGCACGAAAGCGGATAAAGGTGGCCAAAAGTGCCGTCGAAAACGGAATCAGCGTGACCACTGAAAGAAAGAGGAGGTTGAGCCAAGCATAGTGGCGATTACTTCGTTCAAGTTGATCATGTTGGGTGTGTTGACCAATCCAGTAGATTCCTAAGGTCAGAAAGCTCATTGAGTAGGTAATCAAGCGAGGGAGTAGGGGCTTTATTGCTAAGAGAAAATCGTGGTTACTGGCAATTTTAATCGCGTCAGGAACATGAAGATCCAAGACGAGGAGAGTCATTGCCACAGCAAAAACGTTGTCACTGAGCGAGGTTAATCGATCTAGTCTTTTTCCTGCAAATTGGTTGTAAGTCGTAGGTACTCGGGTCATCAGAGTGGAATGGATTCTTGCAAGAAGTGACCACTGCTGCAAAAACTATGGCCCTAGTCCCCATTCGTCTTTCACGCCACCTTGGGAAGTTCTGGCGGAGCCATGAATTCTGGGCCCACTGGGTTTTTGACAGTCTGGGTGAGAATCGAATCGATCTGTTGAATGGGTGCTGCGACTGATGTAGTAATCAAGCCATCAAGCCATTAAGCCATTAAGCCATTAAGATTTTTCGAAGATTACGTGAGTTGCGTTTTCTCCGCTGGCGTTTTCTTTCACGGAGTAGCCTAACTTTACGAGATCGAGTCCGGCAAAAAGATTTTCACCTGCACCGAGCAGTTTTGGAGAAACAGCGAGATGCATGTAATCTACCAACCCTTTAGACAAATATTGCCGAATCACCGAGACACCGCCGTTGAGACGAATATCTTTTCCACCCGCAGCCTTTTGCGCTTGTTTGAGCGCGGATTCAATTCCGTCCGTGACGAAATAAAATATGGTTCCGCCTTCCATTTCAATGGGCTTACGCTCGTGATGGGTTAGGACAAAAACCGGCGTATGGTAAGGCGGATTAGGTCCCCACCATCCCTTCCACTCTTCATCTTTCCACGATCCACGAATGGGACCGAACATATTGCGGCCCATGATATTCGCGCCAATTCCTTCAAATCCACGCGAGGCGAATTTATTATCGATGCCGGTCGTGCCGCCGGGCTTGCCTATCATTTTATTGAACGTGAGTGTCGGAAAAAACCATTCAAATAGGGTCTTGCCGTTGCGGCCCAGCGGATTCTCGAGATCTTGATTCGGGCCCGCTCCATATCCATCCAGGGACAATGAAAAACTCTCAACGCGCAGGCGGCTCATATATTCTCCAATCGAGTGTAATAAAAATCGGGGCTCACTCAAAACATCCCGTTTTCGTTTAGAGGTTCTTTCGGAACCTGTTGGGCGATATCCCAGAATTCGACGATCCCACCGGCTTGAAAACGAAAGAGATGGACAACCGCTAATTCCAACTCCATTGGCTTTAGCGTTAGATGTGAGTGAACAGCGACAAAGTCTCCTTCTTGAATGGCGCGTTGCACCCTAAAGACCTTGCTTGGAAATTGTTTGTCGGCTTCCTCCATTCCAGTCATCAACGAGTTTACATCGCCCTTATTATACGGGTTGTGATGTTTTAAGTTTGGGGAGACGTGACGATCATAGGCCTCACGAATTTTTCCATTAGTGACTAGGGTTAGGAATGAAATAGCTGCGTCTTTATGAGTCATAGAGTCATTTCCTATCATTGAGCATTCGGTGATCTTCGCCAAAACAAAGTTTCTCATGAATAGTTTCTCATGAATCATGAGCAATTTGAAACTGAAACATTCACGTAAAGCGATAGACGAACCCCCATATTTTAAATAACATCAGGTTGAAAATGAAAAAGATGGACATCGCGAAACTGAAGGCAGCCTTCGACGGTAAATAAATCAAAATTCACATCTCAGCAGATGTTCCGAGGACGTTCTATGTAGATGGAAATGAATTTATTACTGTGTTAGCTGTCTGCTATATGAAACGGATTCACCGCTTATTCTGGTACGGTCTGTCATTTTGTCTGATTCTCGCCTCGCCGATCCGGGCTTTTGCAAACGGAGTTTCCTTTCGAATTACCAGCCAAAACGAAAATGAACGAAGCCCTCTTTCAGTTCGAATCACTTGGATCGGCTGGGATTCAGCCTTTCGCCATTCTAACTTAAGAATTGGCGATCAGGTCATAGCCATGCTGACTCCTAAGAATCAGAAAATAGCAGTGACCGACACTCTCATGCAGAACGGTGCTGTTGCTGGAGGTATGAATGAGGAAGACTTTTGGGAAAAACTGGATGCACACCCTGGGGATCTAGCAGGTCTAGTTGTGCTGCGTGATGAATTGGAACTGCCGATCTATGCGGAGTTGAGGGAAGAGAAATTCTATACTACACCTTCGGGTCAGCGCGCTTTGGGTGATCATGGGCCGGATCAGATGGCGACTGATGGATTCACAGACGGTGTCTGGTCGATGTGGTACGAAGAGTTTTTAAAGACCGCATCTCAGGTGTTGGGCAGTCCTTGGAATAAGAATGACTCTTTCGACAACCGGAAACAACTCGCCAGTTGGTTAGAGGTTCAAACCCCAAGGTTGGCATATTTGGCCGCCCATCATTCTGGCACTTTTACCTCAATGGCTTCTGAAGATTTCCAGGCTGTTAAAACGAGTTTGATGGGCACGCTATATACCCTCACCCCCGAAAGCCAGGTGTGGCGAGCTGCCGGACACGACGCAGTGGTCATTTCAAAAAAGACGGGACTTGCAGCCATCTCAAAAGTCCTAGCTGAGAATCCTAAACAATGGACTAATCCTTTTCCGATTCCAAATCCAGTCACCGGAAACGTAAAACCCTGGATTGGCAAGTGGGTTGCTCTTCCTAGAGTCTCTGAAAGTGAATTCATAACGGATACTGGGAAAAGTTACTTGGTAGCAGGCTCTGACCAGGATGGTTACTATCTTGTCCCCGCCAAATCTCCAAAGATGGATGTTTTTTTTGATACTTTTTTTCAATTTAAGTCAATCTACGCAAATGAAACATCGTGGGAGTTTCTAATTTATGGAAAGGTGATCGACGATCCCCATATGGTTTCCTTTAGAGAGGCACAGGTCACAGCCCTTTTGGTAGAACCCTTTGCAGTTTACGCAGGAAATCCAGACAATGACTTGACAGCAGAGAACCCAAAACCCGGCTTCTTTGTCGATCTCAGGTCTACTGCATCAGCACCTGTACCCAATTCGGAGAGAAAGCGTTTCGCGTTTGCGGGAGAGGATCAACTTCCTCATATGCCCAGCCCCACCCTGAATGATCACGCGTCTCCATCTAAAGTAATGGAGGCCATGATTGAAGCGGTGAAATACTCGAACATTCAATTTTGGTCGAGTCTCTTTGCCCCATGGTCATTTTATATTGAAAAGCCCCTCCCTCCCTTTTTTAATCCGCAGAGAGAGATGAGCTCATCCATGTTGCAAGACTCTTGGAATTATTCTAGGGCTCTTCTTGTTAATAGAGAGGATACTCTTCCCTATGTAGAGGATATTCGAGTTCTGAGCGAGTCAAAGCCACAACTGGTTTTCGCGGGTGATACGGCCCTTCAGATTCCTCGGGTTGAGCAGGCAACAGTCATTGTTGAACATATCGGCAAGTTTGGCGATGAGTACCGCAGTTTTACCAACTTTCAGGTCAAAAGAGTTTGGCAGCTCCAGCGTCTCGATCAAGGCCCATGGCGAGTTACTCTTATTGATCATTTTTAAAAATAAATCCCGTGGAGCACCTATGACAAAAATCTACTTAATTTTAACCCTTTTGATATTTTCAGGCCTTACTTGTCTGGCAGGCGAATTCGATACTCGCAGGGATGAGGTCTTAGCTGAGCTAACGACGCTAAACCTCGAAAAGTCCTTGGATGATCAGGTCCGACCCAAATTAGTGGATTATTTTAGCTTTCGTGAAAAGTCTTTGCAGACAGCCTACGATCTTCTTCAAAACTATAATGTCGGTGAACGGGATCAGGACGCGAAATGGAGACAACTTTTCCAGAGTACACTGGATAATTCGCAGACCCTGATTTTTTCAGCAATAGGAAATACACCTTTATCACCTCGTCTGGCTGCCATGAGAGATCGCCTTGCGTTTCAAGAGGCCACTTTCTTTAAAAGATTGAGCCGCATGCCACTGGCGAGCTTGCGGGATCGCATCATTACCTACCGTGACGTCTTTAATGTGGAGTCTAAGACTTTAACGGATAGATGGCGGGAAATTTGTGGCACAGAAGCGTCAATCGACGGAAATGCTCGATATAGCCAAAGTGAATTCAAGGAGCTTTACATTGAGACGGCAAAAAAAGTGCTGGGCGCAACTGAGCCTATCGAAAGTCAAATTAAAGATATTGTCGCAACAGTGGCGGGAGGCGTGCCGGCGGATACACCAGATCCCATGAATGCGCTGCCAGCGGTTTCGAATCTATTGGATATCTTAAATGCGACTCAATCTACCACGGCAGGCTATGTCGATCAGTTGCTTCAGATTGCCTCTCAAGATGAGAGGTTAGTGATCGTTTTTACAAATACCCGAGATGACGTGAAGGAATTCTTAGAAAAGATGAATTTGAGGGGACTTGAACAAGAGAGGCAGGATGGATTGGTGGAGGCCCGATCCATTGCCAGTTCGAGCGGACTCACATCAGCGCAAGTGACAGAGGCGACCCGTTTTGTAAATCGAAGTGAAACTCTCATTGCGGGTCAATTCGAGGCCTTTAATGAGATCTATAAAAAATTTATTCTTGATTTTGATGCAATCTTTTTTAACCCAGTGGGTGATCGGACATTAGAGTCCTTATTGAATGTTGGACCTTGGAAAGAGTGGTCTCAAGCAATGATGGGTGCCGCTATTGAAGCAGCAATTGATGATCTCTACCACAAGGCGGAAAATAATTTTGGAATCAACACTCATTCAATTTTGGACCCTGATGTAAGAAATAAAGTGCAGAGCCTGATACAAAATAATATGACAAGGTTAATGAAAGCTTTACGGGAAGCGAATGATTGGACAAGAACCGACAGAATAAAGTTTTTGATCAATGTTTCTTACCAGGAGAGCTGGTTAAGTAAGCTCATAGCAAAGATCAAAAGCGATTAATAATGGCATTTTAATGCCAAAATATGGGGATATCGTATGAAGAAAAGTTTCTTATTAATAGCCTTGTTCTCGACAGTACCGGCCATGGCTGATGTTATTCATTTAGGTCAGTTCACTTACAGTGGAAGTGGGTGTCCAGAGGGAACGGCCTCAGCAGTTCTGAGTCCGGATCAAAAAACTATGAGCCTTCTTTTTGACCAATACAAGGCTGAAGTAGGGGGTACCACCGGCAGAGCTTTAGACAGAAAAAAGTGTAATTTTATAATCCCTATACATGTCCCGGAGGGGATCAGCGTTTCTTTGTTCCAGGTTGATTTCAGAGGCTTGAATAATCTCCCTACTGAAGCCAGAACTACTCTGACGGTCGACTATTCCTTTGCTGACCAAGGAGGCCCTCACTATTCAAAGCTATTTGTCGGCGACCTAAATCAGGATTATCTTGTATCAAATACTCTTGTGCCAGAAGCGGTTGTTTGGTCGCCTTGCGGGAAAGATGTTAATCTGACCGTGAGTTCATTCTTGAAGGTAATGACCAATCCAGGGCAAGAGGGGGCGATGGCCTCCGTTGATAGCCCAAATAGTAAGTCCGGTATTATTTACTACCTTCAATGGAGAAAATGTAATAAGTGAAAGCAATTGTTTAATGGCCGGAGGTTTCGTCTGGAATTTTCTCGGAAGTGGCTTTATACTTACTCTATGACAAACTCAAAAAAGAAAATCGCCCCCAAGACTTTTCTCGCTGTATTTATCGGCAGTTCAGCTGCGATGAAGAAATGGGAAAAACTTCCTGCGAAGATCAGGCAGGAGCGTGAAACTGCCGGAATTCAAGCGTGGCACGCGTGGGTTGCTAAAAACAAAAAGGCGATCGTGTACATGGGTGCCCCGCTCGGCGAAACTAAGCGAGTGGATCGCAAGGGCGTCGCCGACACAAGCAACAAGATGGGGGCCTTTACTGTCGTCCAAGCCAGCTCCCATGCGGCTGCAGCCAAGATTTTCAAGGACCACCCGCATTTTATGATCTTCCCGGGCGAGTCGGTGGAGATCATGCCGTGTCTGAAGATTCCAGGAATGTGAACGTTCGGGTTCCGCTGATCAAACCAGAGAGTCCTTCACGAGCATTACGTCATCATCATCATCATCATCATCCCCCTCTTTGGTGGTAGGTTCCTTTTTCATAATGACCTCTCCTAGATCAAAGCGGCTTTACTGCCACCAAGCTCAGTTTTAACTTAAAAAAAGCCTGTTGACATAGTTCATCACTAGTGAGACACTAAGAGTTAAATAAAAGGAGGCTACTCATGCCTACAAAGAATCCCCGATTAAATGTTGTCTTGGATAATCAGCTTTATGAGATGGTGGAAAAAATATCCAAACAAGAGGATAAATCCATGTCAGTCGTGGCTAAAGAGCTCATTGAAGACGCCTTAGAAAAGCATGAAGATCTCCTCCTGTCAGAAATGGCAATGAAACGCGAAAATAAATCAAAGAAAACTGTACCTCATGACAAAGCCTGGAAATAAGCCATTTGATATTGAATATCTAGATACCGTGGTCGAAGAGGACATTTCTGCTCTTCCAAAAACTATGCGTAGTCGCATACAAGGTGCAATTGGAACACGGTTGGCTGTTGATCCCATTGGTTTGGGGAAACCGCTTCGTTATAGTTTTATTGGCCATCGTAGAATTAGGGTCGGCGATTATCGGATCGTTTATCGTATTGATATGCAGAAGAATATTGTGATCATTGTCCTCATTAAACATCGCAACGATGTCTATGGTGACGGATGATTGGTTTTATACCAGCGTTTTAACGAAATAATCGAGATCGAGTGGCCAGTTCCTGGACGCAAATGTAGTTGCTCAGCATCACCAAAATCACCAAAATCACCAAAATTCGGAACAACATCAAAGTGATCAGGGGGGGGCGTTCTTGTAACAAATGGATCAGGAGTCTGGATACGGACCTAGTCGCTGAGCGATTCGATGGTAATTAGATCGGTAATTTTGGTTTCAAATGCCGCAGCTATTCTCAGAAGAGTCTTTCTCTGGGGTTTATGTCGTCCCTCCAAGAGCACTCGTGCTTGCTCCGCTGTCATTCCTCCAAGGAATTCGCCAAGTTCCTGATTGGTTTTTAGGCCGCGCTCCAGTGCCAATGCTTGGAGTTTTGTCGCAAAACTCTTCGCAAAATCTCTATCAGCTTGTTCTTTGATTGCTTGAATCTCGTTTGATTTTCCGGTTAGGTCGCGTTTTTCAGAGGGAAGCGACTTCTTGTCCTTATTTTCTAAAAAATGGTCGACTTGATAGAGAAAGACTTTGTCATTCTTATTTTCCATCCACAGTTCGAACTCCTCGAAAAGAAGGTCATTCGTGTAAGCAAAGTCAACTACGGCGGCGATCTTTTCGGCCGTCCTAGAATCAACAGTTTTCCCAAAGTGTTTAAGAACAGTTTCAAAAATACCGGCGCGGTAATGTACTGAGTCTATTTTTGCTCGAATGAGTGCGTTCATATTGACCTCCTTTATCCTGTGGTTCCATCGGAACGGTAAATTCTCCAGGCCGCGATGTGGCCTGTATGGTAGTCGCGCCAGCGAGCTCTTCCGACTGTGGCTATGTGATCGTACCAGGCAGCGGTTCCATTTTGTGACCCTCGGGATAGCTCCTCTTTAGTCCGGCAGGTTAAAGCTACCAATCTTCCCTGGGTCCCAGGGATATCATGGTATCCAAAAGCCACTCGAAAAGTTGCTTGTTGTAGGGTGAAGTCACACTTCAGATAGTAGAGGCGTGATCCTGTTCCCAATTCTGGTGGGATCGAGGGATCGGTGGCACATTTTGGCCAATTTCTCTGAAGGGTTTGGGTCAAGTCAAACAACTTATATTTCTCACTTTCATCGAACAGCCATCCTTTTCTCTTTCGATAATCCCGGTAGTAAGGTTCCGTCAGCCATATTTCAATCACTCAGCCTCCTTATATTATCGTCAAAATAACAATAAAAAACAATATAAAACAATAAATATAATGCAATGTGTTGATAATAAAGCATAATATTTAATAAAATTTCGTCTGAGATTGGCAAATGACTCAGCTTATTTGATTGATGGATAGCAGCTTGAGTAATGACTCATGAGTGTTCATAATCTGTCTAGTTGATTTAAAACCGAATGCGAAAAGGGGAGATAAGGATCTAAGCTTTATTTACTAGACTTTCTTCTGAGAATCTCACGTCAAATATTTGACTATTTTGACTTCTTGATCGAAGGATTCAATGAGATCATAACCTTCCTTATCCTCAATTATAGAGATAGAATTCGTGTAAGCCAGTCATTACCTGCCATGCCAGTTACGTAAATTTTTCCAGACGCTGAAGCGGCTCCAGCGGGTCCCCATCCTCCACCAAAACTATCAATAATCGTCCAGGTAGTTCCAGTATTAAAACTTTTCTTTACGGTCCAATTATTGTGACTATAACCGGCGACGTAAACATTACCAGAGGTGTCGACTGTGATCGCACTTGCCATGGCGCCAATTTCTCGAGTTGGGGATGAATCAACAGTAGCCCAGGCATTTCCATGATTCGTCCCTTTCCTTACAATCCAGTTAGAGGGTGGGTAAAAAACTCCAGGGCTGAAGGCTCCTTCAAATCCAGCAGTGTAGACGTTACCCGAAGAGTCTGCGGAGATAGCATTAGGTAGTGCAAAGTGTCCGCTGTCTAAATTGTAGAAATCGACTGTACTCCACATGGTTCCTGCATTAGATCTTTTTCTTACGATCCACTGCCACATATTTGATGAGTTTGTTCCAAACCCAGCGGCATAAATCTTCCCTGAGTTGTCTAGAGTGATTGCATTAGCACTTGCTGCTCTTCCAGGAGTCGATTGATATGAATCTACCGTAGTCCACGTAGATCCCTCGTTACTACTCTTCCTCACAATCCACCCTCCATTGGACCCTGCAACATAGACGTTACCCGAAGTGTCAGTGACGATGGATTTTACGCCATTTCCGCTACCGGAAATGAGAGGCATATCCTGAAAAGTATCGACGGTGCTCCAAGTGTTTCCTTGGTCAGAACTTTTTCTTACAACTCCGTATATTTGACCACCGTTAGGCATATTCCATGCTTGGCCTCCAGCGTACAAATTGCCGGTTGAGTCTACTGTGATCGCATTCGCCCATGCAGGAGCTCCGGCCGCATATTGGTAGACGTCGACGTTGTTCCACGTGATTCCACCATCAGAACTTTTTCTTACGATCCAGTATAAAGCCGAAAGAAGGATCCATTACTAGACCAGCAGCATAGATATTTCCGCTTGAATCAATCGTAATTGAGCTGCCTTCAGCCAAGAGTCCTGTCGCCATTCCACAGTAAGAATCTTTCAGTTTTGAAATGCGCTAATGGTTACATTTGCTGATGTCTGATTTCCAGAATTATCATTGACTCTGATTGTGTCGGAAGTTGGACTGATACCCAGAGGTACAGCATAAACTCCTGTTGTTGAATTGATGTAACCAAGCAATGAATTATATGTATATGCGGGTGTCCCTCCAGTCGTGCTAAAAGTAGCACTCTCGCCAGTAATGAGAGTTAATGATGTGGGAGACAAACTGAGAGTTGAAGATGCGCCTGGTATTGCAGGCGTGGGGTTTGTACTTTCTGGAGGTGTGTCTAGAGTTGATGCCAAATTGGAGGCAGCAGAGACGAGGCCATTCAAGTCGTATCCTGTAATGGTCAAGCACAGGGGTAAGCAGTCAAAAAATCATCTGCTAATTCTTCTCTGATAAGCACAATCAAGCAAAGTTTAGGGAGTTATTATTTTGAAGTCCAATATAAGTGATCTGTGAATTTGTTATATGTTTTTAATTTATAAATCATATTAATTTATGATATTGAGGTTAAAGGTGAATATGAGTTTCACCCATAGAAACGACAAATGTTTTGAATAGCATACTTTTAGAGTGCTCAGAAATTTCGGGTTTGACGAACTCCCCAAATCAATACGACAAACGAAAAAATCACAGCAAGAATCGGCCAATATAAATACCGTAGATCGCAGCTTGGATTGTAGAAAAAATACCCAGCAGTATATAACAATGCACTTCGACTTGCATGCAGGCTGATGATCACCTTAATTTATGATTACAGCATCGGGCGCAAAGTAAATCACAAGAGCGTGTAAACCAACCTCTAATCAAAAATATCCCTTAAACCTTACTTAATAAAAACAAATTAAATTATCAAAACAATATAACAATCTACTATACCAAAAATTTCCCCACATTCCCTCTTACAGGTAGCATGTAGAAGTCATAAAATTAATTCATTTCTGATCATCTGTAATTCACAAAGCGATTCAAGCGAGGGGGATCCAGTGATGTCGTTCTCTGTTTGGGACACTTAGGGGAGCAGGTTGCGCAATATGTTGGGAATGGGGACCGATTCTTGATCTTCATTGTGACCTACTAATTGCTTTTGTTTCACATACTCTGGCACCAAGATTTGACCTGTCTTCATTGTGATACCTACTAAATCATAAGCCTTAATTTGCTGCTCCAGATGGGCTGATTCACCACTCGTAACGGCACGATTAAAGATCAATACGGCGATTACGAATAAAAATGTAGTTGCGACTGATAGGAATGCTCGCTTCAAGAAAGTCCAATCGGGCCAATAGATCGAGAGCGCCCAAAATAGAACCAAGGGAATTGCAGGTATTGAGTTTGCTCGGACCGCTGTTGCATAAAAGAGGAAGGGAATGAGAGCTACTAGTAATTTTCGTCGTGCTAAAATAGTTCTGCGCTCCTGGATCGCGAAGAGCGCTACAGCGATAAAAAACAATGAAAATGAAAACCCCACGTCTTTCCAAATGATCCCAGTTTGGGTAATGACAGTTGGAAATAATCCAATTCCGATGATGAAGCAGCTCGCTTTTGTTCTTGTCTCGAAAATAATTTCAGCAAAAAGGCCCAAGGCTCCCCAGAAAACAAGATTGTGCAAAATCAAAAATGGAGCTGGACCAAAATAGATGTGGTTGAGCAAGGCCCAAAGAACACTCATAATGGGGGGGTGCCAATCTAAGTACTGGTGTGCATAAGCTTGTTCTAGCTGAGTGACCGAATCGACGCTCATCAGTCCTGGGAAATAGAGATAAATAGAAATAAAGAACATGAATACCGAAGCAGGTAGACTTTTAGAGCCTTGAATGGTCGACCAGAATGTTTTCATTCAAATATGTTTGATAGGTGTACGCAATGAATGCAAGGAAAAACAGGAACAGAAAGTGTAGAGAAGATTATGCTTTAAAAGGTTTAACTTTGCTCATAAAGTAGGAATAAATTATGAGTAACGCATCTCAAAAGCTTCCAACTATTGCTCTTTTGGCAGATTCATTTTATCGTTGTAATGCATTACCTGTAAATTTCTTCTTAAATGCTTCTTCAGGACTTGTAAAAAGATTAAATCGGATTAAATGAAAGAGAGCAGCAACCCCATCTCTCCAGTTAATTTTTTTTCCTTGGAGTCGTGTTCTTGGGAAGTAAGAGATGGGAAGTTCATAAATCCGAGTTCGGGTTTTTGCAACATAGGCAGTCATCTCGACTTCAATTCCGAATCTTTTGGATCGTAAATTCATGCTTTTGAGTAAATCTGCTCGGAAGATTTTATAGCAAGTCTCCATGTCAGTAAGATAAATTCCAGAGAGTAAATTACTTATGACAGTTAATAAAAGATTTACGAAATAATGATAAGTGCGATGTACTTGGAGCGCACTCTTTTTAAATCGACTTCCGTAAACAACATCTGCTTTCCCCTCTAATATCGGCTGAAGTAGAGAAGGTATATCGTGAGGATCATACTCTGTGTCAGCATCTTGGATAATGATATAGTCACCTGTAGCTTTTGTAATACCTAAGATAATCGCTGCACCTTTTCCTTGATTTTCAGGTTGTTCGAGTAATTGAAAACCAAATTCAGCTTTTAGTTTCTTGAGAATTTCTAAACTTTTATCAGTCGAGTGGTCATCGATAAAAATCCATTCTCGTTCCATGGGACACGGGACCTTCAAAAGAAAGCGCACTACATTTTCGAGATCGCGAGCTTCATTATAGACAGGGACAATGACTGTGAGTTTAGGCATGATTGAACGGCTCCATTGTTATTATCTCTCAATCACTCAGGTCGAGTCAATGTTTAGGAGTGGACTTCCTTGCAAATGCTAATCAAGGGTTAAAATCCGGCCAAGTTTTAGGTGAGTGCTGATTGTCCATTCTTAGGTAATTCTATAGCCAGAATCTTTTAGATTTTCTCTGCATCTACGGTGAAGGGTCTCCCCTGTCTCTGCAAGGCGATTAAGCCCTTCCTGAATTGCATCTCTCCGTATCAAGGCCATGTTTACTGCATAGTCAATAACGTCCGAAACACCCCATGCCTTTTCAATGCCTAAAACTTCTCTTGCTAGAGAATAAAGAGTACCTTCCCGAGTGCAAAGGTGAAAGTTATTGTGTTTCGCAAGTATGAGAAAAAATCGATCATTCTTGTCAGTCGGGGCAGACTTTGGAGCAGACATTCCGCTTTCGATTGCCTGTATCAACTGATCCATTTGAGAATATTTTTTTGTAGTGGGCTCAGTATATTTACTAATCGTCCCAACATTATCGATAATGTGTTTTAAAAAGGGCTTAATTGCTTCATTGGCATCAGGATTAGTGTAAATACCCTGAATTTCGACCATCGCCTTAGCATGAATAACGATTTCGAGGTCCGGTAGAAAAGCAAAAAAAGAAAAAGAAATGATAGCGAGCTGAATGATTGCGCTGGTATCCCCGATCACAATTCTAGTCATGATTGAGTTCTAACTCGTGCTGGAATTGTGCTCTCCAACTTCGGGCTAAGACTTTCAGCGATTGCAAAACTGACATTAAACAAAGTAGAAAAGGATCGTGGTGTCATCCGCTCGCTTTGTATTCCACGTTTCACAATAGAGTAGTAGTGATAAACAGGATTTGACATCAGCTTTGAGTCATTCCAAAACTTTGATAAGTCACTGAGCTCTGGAGAACGAATATCTTGAAAAAATAACGTCTCGATAGATTCACTTCGCTGATTGCGTTCTCGTCCTATCTGAAGAAGAAATTTGTGCTTTGGCTTTAATAGCCCGAGTTGCTCGAGCCGAAGTGATACTCCCAGAATTCACCGCCCAAATCATCGACGATCTGATCTATCATCCCGATAATTGCGTTTCTATCACCACTATCTAAAATTAATTGAAAAGCAGTTTGCCTTTCTAAAAAATACATTTTTGGATGAATAATTTCGGCTGCTACACGATTGCAGAATTGCTCTTCGTTTTTAGTAATTTTCGCGTTGCTACGAAAAAGATGGGCAAGCTCGTGTGCAACAACAAAAGGAAGCTTTCCGATATTCACTGATTCAGTATTGCAAAAAATACAAAATCGGCTCTCATCTGTTACAGAAAATGCATCTTCCTTAACATCAGTATCGGTGGCAGCCGCACAGAAGTCAGCAAACCGCACAAACCCTACCTCGACGCCTACTTCTCTTAACCGAGTAAGCATCTGGGGCAAACTTAGTGGTTGGAGAAAAGTAAAATATCGTCTGACATGCTCCGCTACTGTTTCTGGATTGTCTTCTGACGATAGGTCTGTAGGACAAAATCTCGCATCCGAATGAAGCGTAGATAAATTAAGATAGGTCTTGGCTAATTCGATCGCATTTTTTCGCGTCTCTTCGGGTACCTCGCCCAGGTATCGCCGCCAAAAAAAGTGCGATACTTCGGTACCATCAACAGGGTATCCATTTCTTCCTTGTCGAGATCGAGCTTCATCCCAATTTCCCAGATCAAATTTCTAGGAATTGCCTTGTCGGTATGTACCCACCGATGAAAGCTAGACGAGCTTACCCCTAAGTCTTTGGCCAGACCGTTTAAGGAAGAATCCCTCCTCTTGAGTGCTGAGATCAGTGCATCCGGACTGATTCTTTGATTTTCGTTGATGGCCATAGGTTTCATTTGATTCATGATTCAAATTACTATATCCCATATAAAATGTCAATATTATGGGCTAAGTATTAATAAAAACAGTAAATTATATGATAATTTCCCATGATAATATATAATTTTTCGGCATAACAAACGGCTTTCTTTAAATCAAAATGCTATGCCCAGTCAGGAAGGGTTTTTTTGTAAGCCGCAAATGACGGTAGTTTTTCGTCTCGCTCTGAAACTGTACGATGACTCGCAGGCCATGGAATATTGAGTTCAGGATCAGCCCAGTGGCTCCCTCCCTCTGTTTTTGGATTATAAAGGCCATCTACTTTGATTCATGTATCAAGCTACCTTTTTCTTCCCTTGTGGACTTTTCTCCGGGAAAATAGGTGATTCAGGTTTACTTTTTAGATTAGCCCTCAATGCATCTAGAATTCTGCTAGCTCGATCAACAGTGACCCCGTGATACTCATTTCTCTCATCGCGGGATACTTGTGAAACATCAATCTCAAGGCGATTAGCAAGATCTGTCTGCGAGAGCCCACGGGCAATACGAAGGGAGATGAGCATAGTTCCCAGTCCATGTAGATTCTGAAGCTCCCCTAGATCACCTCTTTTGAGTCTTTCGTAGGCTTCAACTTCTTCGACCCATTGCAAATGGAAAGACTCCATAGGTTCAAGAGCCGTCTCGATCTGCTCAGAGGTAAGGCCTTTTTCTTTCAATTTTTTCTTATGATCATCCATTCGCTTTTTTTCAGCTTTAAGGCGATTCAATGCTTCTTGATATTCGGCTTCTGTTCGGAGCATAGGTTAACCCTCCCTTAATAATTGAACAATCCCTTTGGGTTTTCCGGCTTCGCGAGTTTGTCGAAAGGCGGACGGAAATTCCAATTCATATCCTCTAGCGTCGCAGATTCCAGAACTTTGGCCAAAATGTGGATAAAGTTCTACGCGGTACTGATGCCACATCGGAAGTTGCAATTTTGGAGAACCCACCGCGGACATTCTACTTCGAGGAGCCCAAGTCCAAACTTTAAACGGATCCAACGCGTTGAGGTCTCGATGCAGATCTTTAGAAATAAATCTTTCTTCCGCACAAACAAAATAACCGTCAATGTCGTTCAAAGTTGCTGTGTAATTCTCAGGGGGTAGTAAGCCATCTTGATTAAAGGAATTTGGAAGCTTCACAAGACAATCTTATCAAATATGACAAAAATGTCAAATAGGTGTTATTTGTTAATAAATAGTCATCATCATCTATGAGTAAGTCTATTCTAATAATTGGCAAAAATTTAAAAATATGCCAATTATTAGAATAAAAATGATTCAGGAAGTCAAAAACCTATGCCCAGTCAGAAGGGGCTTTTTTGTAAGCCGCAAATGAGGGTAGCTTTTCGTCTCGCTCTGAAACTGTACGATGACTCGTAGGCCATGGAATATTGAGTTCAGGATCAGCCCAGTGGATCCCTCCCTCTGTTTTTGGATTATAAAGGCCATCTACTTTATAGAGCATATCGGCTAGTTCATCTCCGAGTACACAGAATCCATGCGCAAATCCTGCTGGGATCCACAACATTTTTCCATTTTCTCCACTGAGTTCAACTCCAAAACTTTTTCCGAAGGTAGGAGACTTGGGGCGAATATCGACAGCAACATCCCAAACTTTTCCTCGAATGACTCCTACGAGTTTTCCTTGGGCAGGGCTTACTTGGTAATGGAGTCCTCTCAGAACACCCGGAGAAGAGCGAGAGTGGTTGTCTTGGACAAAGTGCGTTGTTAAACCTGCTTCTTTAAATTTTGCCTCATTAAAACGTTCTACGAAGAAGCCTCGGTGATCTCCGTGAATCTGTAATTCAACTAGCTTTAAACCCGGTAAATCAAGAGAGGTGATTTTCATTTAATATGCTCCATGCACTCTTTGAGGCCGATTTTCCAATCTGGAAGGCTAACTCCTAATACATGATAAATCTGATTTAGGTTCAACCGTGAATTGAGAGGACGTGTAGCAGGGGTGGGATATTCGGATGTAAGAATCGGTTCTACTTTTTTGATTTGAAGCGGCATTTTCTTTGAACGGGCTAACTCAAAGATGGCGAGGGCAAATTCATGCCAGGTAGTTTCTCCAGAATTGCAGAGATGAAAAACTCCCGAAGGAAACTGATTTATCTCTAGGGCAACTCTGAGTGCTTCAATGGTTGCTTTGGCCAAGTGGGGTGCATAAGTGGGAGCCCCTATTTGATCGGATACGATCCGAAGTGCTTCCTTCTCTCGTCCCAGACGGAGTATGGTATTTACAAAGTTTTTTCCAAAAGCATCATAAACCCAAGAAGTTCTGAAGATGAGGTATTTACCCCCAGCTGCTGCAATTTGTTTCTCTCCCTCAAGTTTGGATTTTCCATAAGAGCTTAAAGGAGATACTGGATCTTTTTCTTTCCAAGGGCGATCCCCTTCACCTGAAAAAACGTAATCAGTGGAATAATGAACAAAAGGAATTTGGTGATCCGCGCACCACCGAGCGAGCACTCCAGGAGCATCGCCATTAATCTTCATGGCTAATGCTTGATTCTGCTCAGCCAAATCGACTGCCGTGTATGCAGCGGCGTTGATAATGCTAGAAGGTTGGATCTGATTCAAAAGAGGAATGATAGCTTCTGGATTTTCCAAATTAGCTTGGCTTCGGTCAAGTCCGATCGCATGCTCTTTCAGTAGGTCTAAAAGAGCTTTTCCTACTTGGCCTTTTGATCCCAGGATCACGATCGGGTGAGGTGCTGAATTATTCATGGTAAGAGCCGAGAATGGGAGTTTCCTTGAGAATTTGTTTCAAATATTGACCATAGGAACTTTTTGCATAAACCTCGGAAAGTTTTTCGAGTTGAGCCGCATTGATAAATCCCTTTGAGTAAGCGATCTCTTCAATACACGCGACCTTAAGTCCTTGGCGCTGTTCCAGGGTTTGTACAAATTGTGATGCAGCTAGTAATGAATCATAGGTTCCGCTATCCAACCAAGCGACCCCACGACCTAGAAGCTCAACGTGAGCTTCACCGCGTTTGAGATACATAAGATTTAAGTCGGTGATTTCGAGTTCACCTCGCGCCGAGGGTTTTAACGATTTTGTATAATTGACTACATTCGAGTCATAAAAATAAAGACCGGTGACTGCCCAAGAAGAACGAGGACTTTTGGGTTTTTCTTCAAGACTAATCGCTTTCCCATTTTTATCGAACTCGACGACGCCATATCGCTCTGGATCGTGAACATGATAGGCGAACAGGCGGGCCCCTTTTTCAAGTTTTGAGGAACGCTCCAGTGCATTGCTGAGTTCGTGACCGTAAAAAATATTGTCACCCAATACTAAACAAACTGAATCACCATCAATGAAGTCAGCCCCGATAAGAAATGCTTGGGCAATTCCTTCTGGTTTTGCTTGTTCTTGGTAGGAAAGGGAAATACCGATTTGGCTTCCATCTCCCAGTAAATCCCGAATCATCGGAAGATCGCGAGGGGTGCTAATAATCAAAATCTCACGAATTCCAGCCAGCATGAGTGTAGAAAGGGGATAATAAATTGTCGGTTTATCGTAAACCGGGAGAAGTTGTTTACTGATCGAGTGAGTGAGAGGATAAAGCCGTGTGCCACTTCCGCCAGCAAGGATAATTCCTTTCATAGAGTCATTCCTTTATTTTAAATTTTTCTTGGTCACCGCATGACACCAATTTTGATTGTCTAAGTACCACTGAATGGTATTCGCTAAGCCAGCTTCGAAATTATATTTTCTCGTAAACCCAAGTTCCTTTTGGGCTCGCGTGTCATCAATTGCATAACGACGATCGTGGCCTAATCGATCAGCCACAAAGCTGATCGTAGATTCGTAAGATTGCCCATCTTTACGAGGACTCAGTCGGTCCAGCTCTCGGCAAATCGTACGTACGACATCTAAGTTATTATGTTCAGCATTCCCACCGAAACAGTAGGTTTCCCCTGGGGCGCCTTTTTGGAGCGCTAGCCAGATCCCATGACAATGATCCTCTACGTGGATCCAGTCTCGGATATTGCCACCATCGCCATAGACTGGGAGAGGTTTTCCTTGTAGGGCACAAGCGATCATATGTGGAATCAGTTTTTCTGGATACTGGCGAGGGCCGTAATTATTGCTACAGTTTGTGGTGATTGTTGGAAGTCCGTATGTATGAAACCAAGCCCGGACTAAATGATCCCCCGCAGCTTTTGAGGCAGAATAAGGAGAGTTTGGAGCAAATGCAGTAGTTTCGCTAAACTTTCCTATAGGGCCGAGTGAACCATAGACTTCGTCAGTGGAGATTTGGAGGTAACGGAAGTCTTCTTCTCTTTTGTCTTTCCGCTTTTGCCAATAATTCAAAGAAGCATTGAGCATGCTAAACGTGCCATTGATATTAGTCTCGATAAATTCAGATGGGGCGCTAATGGAACGATCCACATGAGATTCAGCTGCAAAGCTCACAACATAATCAATTTGGTTTTCATGAAGGATTTTCGAAACCAGTGTTCCATTACAAATATTACCTACCATTAATGGCAGTTACCTCCGCATTGAATAAATCAAGATTTTCTTTATGGCCTGCATAAGTGAGGGCATCAAGGACGATAATTCGATGGCCCATTTCCACCATTTGTTTGACGAAGTTACTACCAATAAAACCTGCGCCTCCAGTGATGAGGAAAAATTTATGTTGTTCTTTTAGCATGAAGAATTCCTTATAAAAAGATTTACTAAGGTGTACTCAAAAAGAAAGAAATAAACAAGCAGGAGGGTAAATATCTTAATTCTTGCAGAATATATGAGGATAAAGATCGATAGTTGGTATTAATGTAACTTTGGGTTCCTTAATTTCTAAAAAATGAAACTTAAACTTTTTAGAAATTGATCTAAAGAGGTCTTTAGCGATTTGGTTTAAAAGTATTTAATATCATCGCATGGAAAGAATTTGCTTTCTATTTCCGTTTGAGACGGTCTAAGGTTTACGCTCTGTTATTTTTCTATATGTCTCTGTCCATCTTGTTTTGATATTGGTTTTGTTACAGTGCTGCCGTAGAGGCTTACATTTATTCTGTTACTTTGCTATGGATTTTTTACGTTGAAAAAAGTATGAATAATTTCAACTATAAATAATTTAATTGGGGTGTTGGATGTTAATTATTCTGGGGGCTGCGGGCGGCTTAGGTTCTGGTTTAACTGATTATATTGAAAGCAACCCTCGCATTCTTGAGTCGTATGGGCAAATGATTAAAGCCACCAGAAAGGAGATTGATCTTGAGAGTCTTGATTCTGTTGAACAGTTTTTCCAAAAAGTTAATGATAATTTAAGTCCTACTGAGCCTCTGTATGTTATTAATGCTGTAGGGGTGTCAATAAATGGAATGATTCATAAGCTCGGTATTGAGAATTGGGAAAAAACCGTGCGGGTTAATTTAGATAGCTCATATTATCTTCTAAAGACAATTCAGCCTTTTTTGCAAAATAGATCTGAAACTTCAGTGCTCTTTTTTGGTTCAGTGGTGTCAGAGGTTGGTGTATTAGGAGCATCCGCTTACGCTTCTTCAAAGGCGGCATTGCATGGTTTAGTTAAAACAGCTTCTAAAGAGTTTGCCCGCTATAAAGGGAGAGTTAATTGTATTGATCTTGGGTATTTTGATCGAGGAATGATTAATCAAGTTCCTTCAGAGGCCCTTTTTAAAATTATTGAGCAAATTCCATTAAGACGATTAGGGACAAGCGAGGATTTATTCCTAGCTTGTGATTTCGCTTTAAAGTGTAAATATTTAACTGGTGCTATACTTCCATTAAATGGGGGTCTCTTGTGATTTTGCCCTTTACGGAGATTGATAATGAGAATTTCAGTGCCTTATATCCTGAAGTTCATTTTGGGAAAGACGTCTCAATTGGAGAAAATGTCACAATTGGGCACGGCAGTAGGGTTTGTGCTGGAGTACGAATTTATCCAGGAACGAAAATAGGTAAAAATGTAACTATATTAGAAAATACCGTACTTGGTCGGCCGACGGTACTTCCTCAGTGCGATAGTGTAGTAAAGCGGGATATGAGAGGGACTTCAGAAGGCTTAATAATTAGGGATGACGTCGTGATAGGGGCTAATGTTGTACTTTATCGAGCCTCCTCTATAGGGGCAGGGTCTATTATTTGTGATTTAACTTCAATTCGTGAGCAATGTGTAATTGGAGAAAATGTTCTTTTGGGACGTTCTGTTATGGTTCAAGTAAACACTAAAATTGGTGCGCGTACCAAGATCATGGATACTTGCCATCTCCCTGGCGATATGTTGATTGAAGAGGATGTGTTTTTAAGCACACATGTTTGCGGAGCAAGTGAAAACTCTCTTGGACGAAGTGATTCGACTGCAAAGTGGGCAGGTCCTATTATTCGAAAACGGGCCTATGTTGGAGTGAATGCAACTTTGCTTCCTGGGATTGAACTTGGAGAAGACTCGGTAGTTGGAGCAGGAGCAGTGGTTACGAAAAGTGTGTTACCAAGGAAGTTAGTCATGGGAGTTCCCGCTGTGGTAGTTAGAGAAGTGGCGGATCGGAATTAGATTTATAAATAATGTTATAATATTTACTAATAAGGAAATTATGAATACAACCGAGAGTGTTAGCGCAGGAGCAGAAAGCATATTACCTTATACTGACTTGATGACAGGTCAAAACCGTAACCATACTTTAATAGAGCAATTTAATAAAGATGGGTATCTAATTTTAAGAAAAGTTTTTGATCCAGAATTACTAAAGAAAATGAAAAATGCTGTTTTGGCTATTCCTGATTCTGATGCAAATTGGCGTATTAAATATGCATCTCAAAAAATGTCTGTAAAGGAACGGTCAAATGTGTTTGGACAGATTGTAGAGACTCGAACACTTTTAAAAAATTCACCTGCATTAAAACTAGTTGAGGCAATAATAGGTCAAGATCTCTACCTCTTTCGTGATGCGTTTATTCAAAAATTACAGAATCAACAAAGTCGATTTCCCTTACATCAAGACTCTGAGTTCTGGGATATTCAACCTGAAGAATTGATTTCAATCTGGATACCCTTTCAAGATACTTCAATTGAAAATGGTATTCTTCAAGTAGTACCTGGAAGTCATAAGTTGAGATTGAAACATTTTGTGATGATGTCAAGGACGTTCAAATTACCGCAAATTGTAAATAAAATTTTGCGTAGGAATGCTAAAAACTCAGATAATAAGAGTATTCAATTATGTGCTACTCAGCCTAAAGAAAAATCGTTTGCAGATTGGGTTAATGCGGTTGTTTTACCTTTTTTAAGTAAACGGTTTAAGATAGTTGAGAAATTTTCTGAGCTGTTTGTTGTTGGAAATGAAGCTGAATGGTGGAAGCAAACAATAGTGTCAAATTTAAATGTTGGTGATTGTATCATTTATCATAGCCGAACTCTTCATGGTAGTTTAGGAAATAGCGGGGGTCAGCCGCGAATTGCCTATATTCCCACATTTATGGGTGCGAATTTTACACGACAAAATATTAAGATATCCGATCCACAATACGGATTCATAAAAATTAAAAGTATTTAGTATTATCCACGTCACTTTTTAAAGAATACTGAATATGATTAATGAAACGAGTAATTGTAAAAAGCCAATTTTGCTGAATGACTTTAAAGCGCAATGGAACGATGTTGGTAATCTTATTTTAGATGCTGTTGATAGGGTAGGTAAAAGTGGGTATTTAGTTTTAGGTAATGAAGTTAATGAGTTTGAAAAAAACTTAGCTAAGTATTGGGGAATTCCTTACGCAATTGGATGTGGCAATGGTCTTGATGCTATTGAGATTGCACTCCGAATTTTGGACTTAAAACCAGGAGATAAAGTCCTTACTACTCCTCTAACCGCATTTGCTACTACGTTAGCCATTTTAAAGGCGGGAGGACATCCTGTTTTTGTGGATGTTGATGATTCCGGGTTACTTGATCTTCAGCTTGTTGAAAAGGCCCTAGAGGAAGATTCAGAAATTAAATTTTTAATTCCAGTTCATCTGTTTGGGCACTGTTTAGACCTTCAAAAATTATCATTCATCAAAGAAAAATATTCTTTAAAAGTTGTTGAGGATTGCGCGCAGGCGATAGGTGCAACTAGTTCTGAAAAGCCATGTGGTTCGGTTGGACAAATTGCTACTGTATCATTTTATCCAACAAAGAATTTAGGGTGTATGGGAGACGGCGGGGCTCTATTAACACCTAGTGAAATCTATTCTAGTCGTGCAAAAATAATAAGAGATTATGGCCAATCTGAAAAATATGTCCATGCTGAATTTGGACTAAATAGTCGGTTGGATGAACTTCAAGCCGCTATTTTAAGATTTGCGTTACTTCCAAAATTAAATAAATTTATTGAACGACGAAGTCAGATTGCTGCTATTTATCGTTCTGAGATTAAGAATAAAAGAATTTTATCCCCACCTGTTCCAGTTAATTCTGGTTCTGTGTGGCATCTTTATCCTCTTTTAATACAAGGGAATAGGGGGTCATTTCAAGCCTATCTGCAGTCTAAAGGAATTCATACCGCGCTCCATTATCCTCGGCTTGTGCCATACCAAGAGGTTTTAACTCGAAACGTGTCTCCTATACCTATGGTATTGGGAACGTTGTTGAATGCAAAGCGATTTGCAGATTTCGAAGTTAGTATTCCAATTCACCCATTTCTAGCACAAGAAGATATCGAACGGATAATTCATGCGTGTAATACTTGGCAGGGTTGATAGCAATGTACTCTCTTATTGTTCCAATTTATAAGAATGAACCGACCCTCATAGAATTAATATCTACACTTGAAGTGTTAAATAAGAGTCTCAACAATGGTCTTGAAGTTATATTAGTTATAGATGGCAGTCCAGATCGTTCCTTTGAGATACTAAAAGCACGATTAAATGATGTGTCTTTTAAATCTCGTCTTCTTTTGTTGTCTAAAAATTTTGGCTCTTTTGCGGCTGCTCGAGCAGGGCTTGAAAATGCTACAGGACCATATTACGCGGTGATGGCAGCTGATTTACAGGAACCCCCTGATTTGGTTGTTCAATTTTTTGAACGTCTTCGTCATGGTGAGTGTGATGTTGTAGTTGGGACGAGAAAGTCTAGATCAGATCCATTTTTAAGTCGTATTTTTTCTAATTTATTTTGGTTTTTTTATCGAAAATTTGTCCAACCCCAGGTTCCTGTTGGTGGAGTTGATGTTTTCGCTTGTAATAAGATATTTATTCAACATTTATTAGCTTTAAAGGAGTCAAATACTACATTAATCGGCCTAATTTTTTGGCTTGGATTTCGAATAGAGTTTATCAATTATGATCGACGCCCAAGGATGCACGGAAGAAGTGCCTGGACTTTTTCTAAACGGCTAAAATATTTGCTAGATAGTATTTTTGCATTTTCTGACTTGCCAATTCGTTTGCTTCTATTTATGGGGAGTGTGATTCTTTTTTTGAGTATAGTTCTCTCTTTACTTGTACTAATAGGTAGAATTTCAGGTTCTATTAATGTTCCTGGCTATGCTACGACAGTTATTACTATTACTTTTTTTGGCGGGCTAAATTCATTTGGGTTGGGTATAATTGGATCCTATATTTGGAGAACCTTTGAAAATACTAAAAAAAGACCGGAATATTCAATCATGAGCCAGGTTAGTTTTTCTGGAATTGCTAAAGATGTCTAATATATTCATACATGTATTTGTTCTCTATTTTATATATAATAAGAAGATAGTCACTATTGAAGCCTGAGTATGGCCCTGTGAGAACTCATTAATTGAAATGAGATTGTAATTAGCAAATATTATCTTTGTTAGTCTAAAGCCTACCAAGAATAAAATTCATCGTTTATTGATTCTAAAATTATTATATTTCAAGTTGCAATATTGGGAGCAAATTTTATTAAACTTGCTGAGAGCTACTATTGGCGGGGCTGGGTAGTAGTACCACTCTATCTTTAGAGGCCTTTTTAAATTTATGATTCATTTGTTTCAAGAAATTCATTAATTTTCTGGGAAAAAGGTAATCAGTCGACCGATTATCCAAGATGGGCCATTTTGCATGTTGTTGATTAAGTTTTGCATGTTGTTGATTAAGTTTTGCATGTCGTTGAGTAATATATGGAGTTTTCGATTGGTCTCAGCGATTTCAGTGATATCGTGAATTCGTCCCACGACCCGATTTACTTGCCGTATTTTTAGTTTTGCAGAGAAAGGGTCTCCAAGAAGATCTTTTTCAATTAAGTTGAGTGCAGCAAATTTTCTTCTATCGGCCTGGTAAATTCGTTCTCCATCATTAAAGAAATCGAATGAATTTATTCTAGAGAAGGATGAGAGTTTACTTTCCGCCTGTTTAAGCAGAGAAGTTCGATTTTTGATCAGCTCCTGGACAGCATATTTAGTATCAAGAGAAATCTCCATTTGTGCTGTATTTAAATCTTTAAAGCTTAGAAATACGAGGGGCCCGTCTTTCGTAACTACTTTGCCTTCCTCCTTCCTAAGGTGGCGCTGGAAAAGATTCAAGACTGAAACACCATAAGAATGGTTACGGATAATTGAACAAGGACTTAAAAAGCTTAGGATGCTACCAAAAAAAGCTTGAGTTTTGCTTTTTTGTTTGCAGCAAAAGCTAAGGAAATTTTCGCTCTCTGTTGTCTTGCGTAATCCTAAAAATCCAGGATTGAATATTCCTTGAGACTGTATTTCACATGAATTCAATGGTGATGGATTTCTAAATACGGGCTCAGTAAAGTAAGGGCAAAGGATAGCTGCGCTTTCTTGAAAATGTTGCATAAGCACGATTAAGGAGGCGTGGACTTCGCTTTCTGGTTCAAAATAAATCACGCTCTCGTAAGACTGGAGAAAGAGATAGCGAATGCTGTGTGGTATTAACATTTGGCAAAATTCAGGACCTTCTAGCTCAAACGCTAGCCTTTCGACATTGGGAACAGCAAGTTGCTCCAATGTGATGAAAGTGGTTTTTTCAATTTTTACAAAACCAGAGGAGCATGAATTTGATTTTTCCGGGACAACCAGGAACAAATCGCATTCAGGTGCACATTTTACCAAGGATTCCAAAAGGACTTGTGCTTGTGGAAGTAAAGAAGCTTGGCATACTGTAAAAATTGCAGATTTCATGCATATTCTCCATAACAGGTCTTATACATGCTCTCAACAGCGGCACAGGCCTCCTCAGGGTCAATAAAGTTGTTGCAATGGTCTGAATAGAATCTGCGGCAGTAGTTATTATGAAAGCACGGAGCACAGTCAAAACTCTTCGAAAGGAATTGATATCGATTCGATTTGGGTGCATTTGAGTTTGAAGGGTGAGTAGAGCCAAAAAGGCAAATAGTGGGGTGATTTATTATGTAAGTTGAATAATGTGCTGGAAATGAATCCATCCCTATAAGAACGGCGTGTCTTAAAATCTCATCTTGCAGACTATTAAGTCCTTGGAATTGAATTGTTGGACAATTATATTCAAGTAATCCATTAGAGATTACTTTAACTTCGAAGCCATTCTGTTGGAGTAGAGAGATGAGTCTATGTTGAAGGTTTGATGGGTAAATTTTAAGTGGCCATCCTCCATCAAAGTGTAATAAGGCGGAACGACTTTTCAGAGGAAGCTTGGGAGCGTTGAACGAAATTTCATTAATTAGAGGAAAATTATCATTTGTAAGACTAAATTTCCACTGATCGATCATGTGAAATTTGCACAGGTTGTAGTCTCGACTAGGACGGAAAAAATAAAAAGCAGCATCTTCTGGAATGTATTTGTACACGATATCTTGGAAGTATCGATATTCTAAATTGCCATGACTGGTTAGATCTGGATCTGCATTTAAGCTACGGTTTGGGGCGCACTCTAAAATAGGAATTAATTCAAGTTTAGGGGCGATTTTTTTTGCGATATCTACAAACTCGCAATTAATAAGTAAGCAATTAAAAGGGTGTGAAACCCCTTCCATCGCTTTTAAGAAAAAAAGTAAATCACCTGCATGGTAGGGCATCACAGCTATGGTTTTTTTTGGTCGATCGCTAAGGGATACCGCAGAGTAGGCTCTTGTCGCATGAAGAGTTGTGAGATTGTAAATCCCTTTCATGCATTCATTGATCTGATTATTGAAGAATCCTGCGCTACTATTTAGTGTACAGCGTATTCGGATTACCACTAATTGACTACGTTCTCCAAATGCTGTGCTAAGATAGCTTGCATCTAGGCTTGATGAAGAATTGGAAAGAAATCGAATCCGTTCTAGCTTGATAGCGTTAAGGTCAGAAATCAAAGCGGCTGGAAATAAATAGGCAATTGGATAATCTTTGAGATCGGTGAATACCATGCAAACAGTATTTGATGCACATTCAAGGCAGCGATCCAAAGTTTCTTGAATAAGAAGTTCTTCTGTCTGTATTTGTGGATTGAAGACTAAAATATCCGTTTTGACACCTAGCGAGAGTGCTTTTGCTACAGCCGCTTCTATGTACCGTGCCGGAGTGGCGGCAAGGGAATGCATGAGTGTCACTTCATTTCGAGTCTCGTAGCTAACTCTCAGGTTTAAGAATTGAATGGAAGGGAAAGATATTGGATCAAGAGCGACTCCTTCTCCTTCATTGTCAAAGTGAAGGACGGTAAGCGTGGGTCTCATTATAAATGCACCTTTAATAAAGAAAGAAAGCATAGAGCTGGAGAGTTTGCAAGGTAATATTGAAGTGAATTTTTTACAATATTGGCTGAAATCTACAATAAGGGGGTTAGGAATCTTCTCAATTGATCATTGGCAAATAAAAATGTAGCGTGCTTAAAATAATCTGGCAAATATGAGTTTAAAAACATGCGACTACATAATACGTCCATTTGGTGCAATCTAAAATGACAATGAAATATGATCAGCTTTTGCAATTGCCAAGAATACGTGACCCTCGAGGGAGTTTGACTTTTGTAGAGAGTGGAAAACATATTCCATTTGAAATTAAACGAGTGTTTTACATTTATGATGTCCCTACGGCAGAAAGTCGTGGAGCTCATGCTCATCGAAAACTTCACCAATTTTTAGTGTGTATTTCTGGTAGTTTCGATGTTGCTTTAGATGATGGTAAAAATAAGAGAACTGTACACCTGAACAGACCTTGGCTGGGTTTGCATGTTCCTCCCATGATTTGGGCAAGTGAGGTTAATTTTGACCCCGGATCCATTTGTCTTGTTTTTGCGAGTGACCACTATGATGAATCCGACTACATTCGAGATTATGAGACCTTTTTCGAAGTAAAGTCAAAACTGGCCCAATTGGATACATCTTTATAGTTCTACTAGATGAATTCAAGCAACTTTGGAAAGATTGCGAAGATTTATACGTCAATGTGATTAAACATGTTAGGGAATTAGACTGCTTGTTGTAGATTATGAAGTCAAGGCACTTGAAGAGTGTTTCGTCAGGTTTTGGAGCTTACACTCTGGTTATCATTTACGCCGGAGGATAGTTTGTTTTTGATGGTATTCACAAGAGTGGTTTCATTGATCTTAATATCATTAAAAGCATATTTTATAATAAAAATTATAACGTTTGATTGAAAGTTTTATCTATTTGTGTATCATTAATCCTTCTTATGAAACGATTGATTTGTTCTTTAAGTACGCCCCGCCTGAAGGATTATTTCTCGATGACTTTTATTGTCTTTGTGGTCATTGTGTTATTCCACTTGGTTCTTATGAAATCAGTTGGGGGTTTGTTTCGTGGAATTTACATGCCCCTTAATTATGACAATGATGCCGTCGCTGTCAGTGCGTTCATTCAGACTCTATCATTAGGAGATTGGCTCCCTTTTGGTGAAATTCGCTCAATAAGACTTGGAGCACCTTATGAATATAATATGTCAGATTATCCAAGTGGAGATCAGTTACAGTTTTGCTTGTTTAAATTAATTGCACTTTTTACGCATAATACATTTGTTATATATAATATTTATTATATTCTATGTTACATACTTTGTGGACTGGCCTTTTTTGCACTTGCCCGATTCTTAGGAATTAAGCGTGGTGTTAGTATTTTGATCTCCATTTCGTATGCTTTTCTCCCTTATCATTTTCAAAGGTATAGTCATCTATTTTTGTCTGCATATTATTTTGTTCCGTTTTACATATTTGTCGTTCTGAAACTTTTTTCATTGGATCCGCCGTTTACCAGTTGGATAAATAGAGAAGAGTTAAGTGCAAAGTCAAAAAAATTCAAAATCTTGCGACAAGATGTCTTCATTGCAATCGGCCTTTTTATGGCCGCTTGTACCGGAGTTTATTATAGTTTTTTCTTCTGTATTTTTCTTAGTGCCGGAGTTTTGATCGCAAGCTGTAAAGGTAATTGGCGTAAACCTGCTTTGTGTGGAGTAGTTTCTGTCTTTCTTATTATGGTGGCAAGTCTTATGAGTGCTGCCCCGTCGATTATTTATCAAAAAAAACATGGTAAGAATTTCCAACTTATTTCTCGAGATCCTAGAGAAAGTGAAATTACAGGACTAAAATTAACAAATTTAATATTTCCTCCGAATACTGAAAGAATTCGTCCTTTCGGATTTCTAGGAGAAAAGTATATCCCATCTAACCCAGGAGTCGAGGGTGCTGGTGAGTATATGGGTATACTTTCAGTTTTTGGACTTATATTATTGCTTGTGAATGCAATTGTAAGGTCTAATCAAAGTACAGAAAAAGACATTACAAATAGATTAGCCTCATTAGTCTTGGTTGGAGTTCTTTACGGCTCTATAGGTGGATTTAGCATGATTTTCGCGTGCTTGGTTTCTCCCATTTTTCGTTCACCTAATCGGATCAGTGTTTTTATTGCAGCTTTTTGTTTGCTGGCTTGCGGAAACGTTCTTCAGAGGCTTTTTGATCGGTTACCAAAAGGAGCTGGAACAATTGTTGCCTTTGCACTTATACCTTTAATACTCTTAGATCAAATTCCTAAGGAAACATTTCATCGGGCATCCCAATTCAATTCTGACCAAGCTTTTTTTCGTGAAGTGAGGAATCACTGTCAAGAAGAAGCGGCCATCCTGCAGATGCCATTTACTGCATTTCCGGAAGCGCCACCAGTAGGAAAAATGAAGGAATACGAACATTTTAAAGCGTTCTTACACGCACCGCAGTTGCGCTGGAGCTTTGGATCAATTCGAGGGCGGCCAGAACAAGATCTTATTCAAAGAGCGAGCACTGAGCCTTTGGATCTGGTTCGTCTGAGAGAAATGGGTTACTCTGGGATTCAAATAAACCGTCGAGGCTATGTTGATCATGGGGCGAAATTGGAAAATGCATTAATGGAAGCCTTAGGAGAAACTCCGATAATCAGTTCTGACCAATCCTTGGCTTTTTTTGCATTACCTAATTTTTCAACTCGCTCTTTATGTATAATAAAACCCAAATCATAGGTGTGATGTCATCGATTAATCAAAGAGGCCCCTAATGATAATATCTGATGTTTGGCGATCGTCCTTAAATGAAGCTTCAAGTGTGCTGACACGATTCCTTGAGTCAGATGAGAATATTTGGCGTCTGAGTGAAATATCCGAGCTTATGATCGAGACATTTCAGAGAAAAGGTAATGTGTTTAGCTGTGGAAATGGAGGGTCTCATTGTGATGCCATGCACTTTGCTGAAGAGTTGACTGGACGTTATAGAAAAGACCGTGCGCCTCTTGGAGCATTAGCTCTTGGAGATTCTAGTCACCTTACCTGTGTTTCAAATGATTATGGTTTCAGCCATGTTTTTTCACGACAGCTGATAGGCCTTGCAAATCCAAAGGATTTACTTTTAGTATTTTCGACTAGTGGAAACTCTGAAAACCTAGTTCAGGCTGTACTTGCGGCAAAAAAAATCCCAATTAAGATTGTAGGGTTATTGGGGCGTAGCGGGGGAAAGCTGTTAGAGTTAGTAGATCATAGTATTATTGCTCCAGGTGATTCCAGTGATCGTATCCAAGAAATTCATATCAAAATTGTTCATATTTTAATCGAAACAATTGAGCGAGAGATTTTTCCCGAGCATTATTATTAAATAATAGTAAAAAATTATGAAGGAATGTAATTTTTTATGTTCTTCTCTCTATTTAGGTAGTCTTGGATCAATTTTAATGAATACTTAGAGGAGCTCTCAATGATGCTTGCCCATTGAGAAATGTCAGCTATTTGAGCAGGGTTATTGGTTAATAGATCTCGTTTAATAAATGGCGAATGGAAATCTTGCATTAATACCTTCCAAAAAAAATGGGTGGGATTTACAAATTTACACTTAATAATTCGATCTATATCTTTTTTTGGAATTTTGAGATCACTTACTTTTGAGAATATTTCTCTATATCGGCAGAGTGCGTCCAACTTGAAGCCATTTTTAATCGCCATCACAGAAAATCCAATTTCAAACCAACGAATAATTCTTCCTTTATCTGCAGTAAATTCAAAGTCTTTCCAAAACTTGTGAAATGCCTCGGACTTCACAAATTGAGTACTGCAAAGCAAAAAATAACTTTGTAGATGATAATCAATTTCAAATGAATCTGTAATTCCGAATAAATCTGCGTCCTGATTTTTTATATCGAGTCATTACTTCTTCTAAATCAAAAATAGGACCGAAAACTGAATCGTTTGCAAAAAGTAAAATACTATCGTTATTCACAGGAACAGACAGTAAGCCCAGCGCCCATGATCCAAAATCAAGCCCAAAATTCTTCCTCAAAATAATTTTATAACAACGAGACTCTAGTTGAATGAGCGATTTTCTATCTAAAGAATGACACGTTGAAATAAACACAATAGAAAATCCTACTTTAAGCAAAGCATCTAGATAATTAAGAACGTAGGGATCTACAGTACAATTAGGATCATAGTGAGAAAAATAACAAACCTGCTTCGTGAGCAGGTTACGACTACCGTTGAACGCAACAATAAGTAAATCTTCTTCCCGTATTTCCGTTTCAATAAGAAATTTACTTTCAGAGACTATTTTGTATTGATGAGATATTTCCTTAACCTTAAAATAATCTCGGATAACACCTCTTAATTTTATTTTTCTATAGCAAATTAAATCAATAAGTAACTTAAAAATACCTAAAATATCCCACTTCTTTAACGAAAAAATGAAGTAAAAAAATAATTTAGAGTAGAGGTTAAAAAAACAATTTTTAGCACTCATTAATTTCAAATCAGAAGCCCAAGGCCCTCGGTAAGAATGAGGGAAAAATCCTACATAAGTAGAACCCAATAGCCGTTTTATCTCAAAAGTTTTAATGAGGATTTGACTATTTGGACAGTAAAGAAACACTTTTAGTACATTACTCTTCTCAATCTTATTTGTCTTAAACAATACATAGCCGTGAAAATTACGAAAATCCATTATGTGTTTCAATTGATGCGACATAGACTGTCCTGATCTTTTGTTAATTTTAGTAAAATGTTCTTAAGGGCATCTTCTACCTGGCAAGCACTTCTCTCCCATTTTAATACACTGACATACTCTAATGCCGCATTTGCCTGACTTTCTAGTAATTTTGGATTCGCTAATTTTTCTGCGATCAACCGCGCTATATCATGGGGATTAGGCGGAGCAAGACAAATAACTTCTTTCGGAAATATTGCTCTGGTATTTTCGCCATCTAACTCCAATACTGGCAGACCACAAGCCATCATCTCTTGAGGAACCAGCGAATAATTAGTAGCCGAAAAAACCATACCTAACTGGCATTTATTATATAAGTTTGCAAGCTGTGAGGAGTTCAAAACTCCATGGTTGTTATAAGCATAGGGAACACGCATTTTTCCGAGAGATCCACCGTAAAACTCAACTTGAAATGAAACATTCATCTTATGAAGTTCTTCCAAAGCAAGAAGACCTAATTCTACTGCTCTCCTCGCAGTTTGCTGCCTGCTATAAAAAGCTATCGATCTAGGAATTCGCTTTATTTGATTTAACTGGCGATAGGTATCTGCATCATAAGCCAAATCAAAGTAAGCCGCCTTTGCTTGAAATCGTGTTTTCATAACCTCTTTCAACCACTTCCCAGCTGTAATTGGCTCCAAACCTTCGCGATAAGTATTTTCTGTTAGAAAATACTCTGTGCCACGCGGACGAAAAAGAGATTCATAATCCTGTATAAAGTAAGCCTTTGCTCTCACTTTTGTAACTGAACGTAAGGGGTAAACGCTCCAACAATCTGTCGCAATCGCCACATCTCCACAAACTTCATGAAAGTTCTTTTTCAGGATTTTTACTTCACAGGTATAAGGTAAGAAATTTTTATTTATAAAACTTTTTGCACTCAAACCCGTTGAAAACCGCGTGTCACCATAAACCCAGAGAATATTCCTATGACCCATCTTTTGCAGTAATTCAGATATTCGAAATAGAGTCATATGACCACCTGAACCTATATCAAAATCAGGAATGAGCCAATTTAACGTCATATGATGTAGATTTAGGTTAGTTTGAACCTTCTCTAATTGGAGCTGATGCGGATGATCTAATACAATTTGAAATCTTTTTGCAGGATGATTAGACTTACGTCTCCAATTCAAAACCCAATAGATGCGCCGTTGTGCCCCAATTATTAAAAAAAGCAACAAACTTAAGAATCCTTCAGCTTCAAATCGTTTTTTTGCCTGAATAAAATAATGCTTTAACATAAATTTTAAATTCTCTTTTTTTTCTGATCTAGCGAAACCATTGGACTAAGTGGACGGTTATTATTGAACTTAATGGCAAAGTACTGTCCTAAAGATTTGGCAAAGTTATAAAATGGACTTTTAAATAGCCATAATAATTTACTTATAGAATAAGGGCTCCTTATTAAATATCTCCAATCAAAAACAGTGCTTCTTATAGTTTTTTTAAAAAGAGCTTTTTTCGAAGGTACGAAAACATAACCAAAGAGCTTTTTTAATGCGAACGACTCATCCATACTTCTTTTAAATGTTTCACTCACGCTATAGTCATGTGAGTGATAAACTGAAGCCCCATGTATATACGCAATTGAATAACCAGCCTCTATCACGGACTTAGCCCAAGCCTGGTCCTCTGCAAAATCAACCTCTGGAAATGGATATGAACTCCAAATATCTCTTCGAATACAAGAATTATTATTCGAAAAAAAATGTAACATTTGGCGATAAGTTATGTCTTTTTCATATTTGTCTTTATTTTGAACTTCATATCGATGAATACTAGGTAATGCGTTTAAACTGTCAAAATGAAATTTAATGTCTCGATGCACTAGCGGACTACCGTAACTATAAGCAATATGACGACCGAAGACCCCTGCAACTTGGTCATTTTTTTTAAATCCACTGATCAGTGAATCTAGCCAACGATGATCTGCAGGTAATGCATCTTGGGTCAGTAAAGCTATCAAATCGCCTTTACATCGCTGAATCGCAAGATTTCTTGTTCTTCCATGTTGAAAATCCCGAGGTTTAATCTCATGGAGATGAATTCTGGGGTCACGCTTTGAAATCTTATTAAACCATGTCTTAAAACCATCAGTAGAGCCAGAATCTATCAGTAAAAGATCAAAAGGAACTTGAGTATCTTGAGTCAAAATCGCATCAACTACTCTTTTCAATAAAGCTCCCCCATTTTTAGTAGGGATCACAATCGAGACTGTTTGCATGACTTCCATTTCTATCTTCTTGGAAACTACAGAATCAAGACATATTTGAGCTTTGAATAGAATCGGTAGTTTGATAGCTTGTGAGAATTGTGCGTCATTCTCGTATAGAAAATATTGGAATTGCCTTGGCGGTTTTCAAGCCAGATACTGACCTATTTTTTGCTCAATTGGAGAGCATTCAAAGCCAGAGTTTTGAAAAGTGGGCGTGTATTGTAACGTTCGACTCTCCCCTAGATCAAATTTGGGACAACCCTGGTTTTGCCCGTTTTAGGAAAGATTCACGCTTCCATTGGATACAAAATTCAACCTGCCTAGGCGTTAAGCAAAATTTTCAATTTGCCGCCTGCACTGCTTTGAAATTGAATATCGATACACTCGCATTCTCTGACCAAGATGATATTTGGTACCCGGAAAAACTGGAGATACTTCGACACACCCTATTAGAACGACCACCACTTAGCTTGGTTCATTCCGACATGCATCTTTTATTTGGAAAAGATACAAACCTAAATTTAATTGACCCTTCAACAACAGGATGGAAAATTGAAAAAAGAGGCGTTAAACAATGCTCTCTTGAACACCTTTTGATTCGAAATTGCGTTGCAGGTGCTGCACTTCTTATGGATGCTGAGCTCTGGAGGCGCTACCCACAAATTCCTGAACAAGTCCCCTTCCACGATCATTGGGCGGCGATTCTAGCGGCCGCACATCAGGGAATCACAGCAATTAACAAACCACTCTACGCTTATCGCCAACACAGTGCGAATACGCTAGGAATTACACCCTATGCAGGACGATTTTCCTTCAAAAAATCAGATCAAACACTTGGAATTATAGGTACTGCAGTGAGTCGTTATAAAAGTTCCAAAGCCTTAGCATTTGCTATTGAGAAGTCGGGAATTACAACTCACGATCCACCAAAAGACCCTCTTTCTCAATTCTACAGATCGAGGTCTAGGATTTCTTCTCATGACATTAAAACACTTTTTAAAAGATCCAGCACTCTCTAAAGCGTACCTTGCCCGGGCCCTAGGTAAGTTGATAGCGATAGCTTCGAACTCCACAGCGTTAGGCCCAAATCTATCCATAATTAGACCTGAAAAAACCAATCTAGGGGCGGTTGTGGTGACCTACCATCCCAATCACAAATTACGTGATGCTATCAATAAACTCTTAAGCCACGTTTCTAAAGTGATTATTGTTGACAATGGTTCAAATGAAGAAGAAATAAAATTCCTAAAAAGTTTACAGAACAGCCAAGTCAGCTCTTCAATTAAATAATAAAAATTTGGGAATCGCATCTGGTTTTAATATTGGAATTCAGAAACTCATCACACAAGAGCACTTACAATGGATTGCTTTGTTTGATCAAGACTCAGAAGTTCTCCCTCATTATTTAGATACAGTACAAGACTGTTTTGCTTCTTTCGGTCAAAAGGAAAAACTGGCTGTCATTGGCTGCAATTACCTTGACCTCAATACAGGCAAACATTCAGAACCCATTACCAGACAAAGTTTACCCTATTTTTTAAAAACTACTGTCATTTCTTCTGGGAGCTTAATTCCGATTTCTGGATGCAAAATAATAGGTCCATTTGTAGATTCTCTATTTATTGATCATGTGGATGATGAATATTGCCTAAGAGCTCGCGGCCTCGGCTACTTCATTATTCAGACCACCAAGCCCATCTTAAATCATAAAATAGGATCAAGCGAACTCAGACGCTTTCTATGGCGCACTGCTTATCCTATGAACCAGCCTGCTTTCCGTTGGTATTTTGTCATACGAAACTTTTGCCTATTAGCAAGAAAGTATTTTCTTAGCGAAAATCCCTGGGTGCGACATGCAGGCTTTGCAATTTTTAAACGATTCATCAAAATGGTTCTTTATGAGGATCGCCGACCCGAAAAACTAAAATCTGTTTTTAAGGGATTCATGGATAGCTTTAAGCTCAATCTTTGAAAATTTAAAACGATCCTAGCCATTGCGTAACCATTACTTAAGAATAGATAATAAATCTAATTACCATAACAGTTTTTTATACCACTCAATAGTAAACTTAAGTCCTTCATCAAATCCAAATTTAGGCTTCCAATTGAGAAGATTCTTTGCTTTTGTACTATTTAAGCTTTGGACTGGGATTTCGTTATGTGCTTCATTCAAGATTTGAGGTTTTAAATCTTCTCTGCCCATCAATACTAGGATTCTCTCAACTAGGTCGATGACTGAGAGTCGAAGGCCATAGGAAAAGTTGAATGCTTCTCCGGCATATTTAGTCTTGCCATTTTGCTGTTCGGTCATAGCTTCTGCTAAACTTAAATAGGCATAGGCACCATCTAATGCATAGATATAATCGCGAATAAATTTGCCATCACTTCGAATAGTGGGATTCCGGTCCGCCAAAACATCTCGAACAGTGCCAGGAATAATTCGATTGAAATTTAAATCTCCAGGTCCAAAGAAATTTCCACACCGAGTCACAGCCACAGGTAAGTCATAGCTCTTGTAATAAGTGTGAGAAATAAGATCTGCACAGCTCTTGGAAACATCGTAGGGATGTTCGCCTGCTAGAGGAAAAGTCTCGTCATAAGATTCTCCCTTTAGATTTCCATAAGCTTTATCAGAGGATGCGATGAGAACTCGTCTTTATCTTACGGTTATGTGTTCTTGCAGCTTCTAATATATTCCAAGTACCTTCGATATTACTTTTGAATGTTGCAATTGGATTACGATTTGCAGTTCCTACAATGGTTTGAGCAGCTAAGTGAAAAACAGTATCAATTTCATACTCGTTTAGAGTTCTCTCAATGAGAGAATAATCTTCAATACTCCCTCGAACGGTAATCACTTTCTTATAGAGAGACCACTCGGGATCTTCATTATAAAAAAGTGATTTAGGTAAATTGTCTCGAACGAGTGCAACAACCTCAGCTCCTTGTTCTTGTAAAATTCGAGTCAGATGGGATCCTAGTAAACCGGTACTTCCTGTTATGAAGACTTTTTTATCTAACCATGTTTTTTCACTAGAATGAGGGGTTGAATTTTTCATGAAATGGACCTTATGGCATTCTCTAGTTGTTCAAGCATATAAGTAATTCGAGCATCATCCAGAGCAGGGTGAACAGCAATCCAAAAACTATTTTTCATAATTCTATCGGTTACATCAAGTGACTGTGCGATTTTATATTCTACGTTTTGATAGGCAGGCTGCTTTGTAAGATTACCTGCAAAAACGAGCCGCGTTCCCACCTTTTTTTCTTCTAAGATCCGAACTAAGCGATCTCGATCTACTCCTGAAGCACAGTGAATTGGAAATCCGAACCAGCTAGGCTCTGTTCCTTCTGTAGGCTAATACGGGAATAAGAGCATTTTTTAATGTTGGCGATTGATTGATACCTTGATAAATTTTCTGCCAATTTAAGCGGCGTGCGGCAACGAACTTGTCAATTTTTGCTAATTGAGAAAGACCAACAGCAGCCTGCATATCAGTTACTTTTAAATTATAACCTACATTAGAATAAGTATACTTGTGATCGTAACCACATGGAAGCTGGCCAAGTGTCCAATCGAAGCGCTTGCCGCAAGTGTTATCCTTTCCAGGTTCACACCAGCAATCACGACCCCAATCACGCATACTTTCTGCGACTCTCTTCAATCGGCCATTTGCGGGTATAACAGCTCCGCCTTCGCCCATAGTAATGTGGTGAGCAGGATAAAAGCTTAAGGTCGCAAAATCTCCAAAAGATCCGACAGGTGCATTTCCAATGCGGGCACCGAATGCATCACAGCAGTCTTCAACTAGATAAAGTCCTTCTTTTTTACACCAATCGGCAAGGATGTCGGAACGGTAAGTATTTCCTAACGTATGAGCTAAAACGACAGCTCTAGTTTTAGATGACCGTGCTGACATGATGGCTTCAGGAGTGGCGTTGATTGTCCTGAAATCTACATCGACGAAAACAGGGATCCATCCATTTTGGATAATTGGATTTACAGTCGTCGGAAAGCCTGCAGCGACCGTAATGACTTCATCGCCTTTTTGAAGTGGCTTCATTTTAAGGTCGTGCATCATCGGCGCGCCTAATGAGCTAATTGCCACAAGATTTGCACTTGAACCACTGTTTACTAAAAGTGCACTGGTTTTACGGTCAAAATATCTAGGAAGCTCTGATTCGAACTTCCGACCATATCGACCAGAAGTGAGCCACATATCTAATGATGCGTCGACTAAAAATGCTAAATCCTCAGCGTCCATTACTTTAGTCGTGACAGGAATGTAAGTTTCCCCGGCGACAAACGGTTTTGCTTTATGGGCTAGATTAAAGAAATCGCGCGATGCTTTCAGAATTTGGGAACGCTCTAAAGCGAAAGGAGGCTCGTTAGCTTTACCGTTTGGAGAGACGTCAGATGAGTTTAACATATTTGTCGTTAATGCATCATAAAACTCAAGGGTGAAGCAAGGAAAAAGATATGAGTTTTAATTTTTGTGTCAACTCAGTAAAGTTTTAGTAGTCTTAAATATTGTTTTGAGACTTTAAAGTATCTTTAGTTTTCTTTACGTGCTGAAGAATCTTTTCTTTTTATGAAATCTGAGTATCTTTGATTTCACATGGACAAACGAACTCTACTTCTGACCGGTGCTACCGGGTATCTTGGAAGCGCAATTCTGAGGAGATTGATTCAAAACTTTAGAGTAGTAGCGACTAAGCGTTCAACTTCAAATTTAAACCGAGTCTCAGATATTTTATCTCAAGCTATCTTTTACAATGTAGATGAGGTTCCAATAAGTAAAATCTTCAAAGACAATCAGATTCATTTGATTATTCATTGCGCTACTAGTTACGACCGAGGATCTTGTCCATTATGGCAGGTTGCAGAAACTAACTTGATTTTTCCCATAGAGTTAATGAAGCACGCTATTTTGAATAATGTTTTATGCTTTGTAAATGCCGATACAATCTTGGAGAAGGAAATTAATAATTATTCTCTTTCAAAGGCGCAGTTTCGAGAGTGGTTTAAGCTATTCGCAAAAGATTTAGTTTGTATTAACATGACAATGGATCATTTTTACGGTCCCTTCGATGATCGAACCAAATTTATTACATGGGTAATTTCCGAACTGATTAAGGAAGTGGAACAAATTGATCTGACTGAGGGTAAGCAGAAGCGCGACTTTACCTTCGTTGATGATGTGGTGAATGCCTTTGTTGCCGCGATTGATTTTAGTTTGAATGCTAAGCGAGGATTCTATAATTTTCAGATCGGAAGTAATCGGACAATCGAGCTCAGAAAACTTGTAGAACTATTGAAAAATTTAACTGGGAACAGAAAGACCCATCTGAATTTTGGAGCATTGCCCTATCGAAGTCATGAAGTTATGGAGTCAAAGATCGATACGTCGGCATTGGTCGATATAGGATGGAAGCCTGTCGTATTATTGGAAGACGGGCTTTCGAATGTGATTCATAATGAAAGGGCGATTTAAACAATGAAATATTTAGTTACGGGCGGGTGTGGATTTCTTGGGTCTAATCTTTCTAGTAAAATTTTGAAAAATGGAGACTCTCTTTCAGTATTTGACAACCTTTATCGTAAAGGAAGCGAAGAAAATCTTAAATGGTTAAAGAGTCAGGGTGAGTTTTTGTTTTATAATTTAGATATTCGATCAAACGAACAAGTGGAGAAGGTGATTGCGGATATCCGTCCTGATGTCATCTATCATTTGGTGGGACAGGTTGCCATGACCACTTCTATTGAAAATCCTCGATTGGATTTTGATACTAATGTGTTGGGTGGAATTCATTTGCTTGAGGCGGTCCGAAAATACTCGCCCGGTTCGATCATAGTTTACTCGTCTACTAATAAAGTGTATGGGGATCTCGAATACGTCGAATACCACGAGGCTCCCACACGTTATATTGCAAAAGGTTATGAGCACGGATTTTGTGAAAATGTTAAGTTGGACTTTCGTAGTCCTTATGGATGTTCAAAAGGGGCTACTGACCAGTACATGTTGGATTATTCTCGTATTTTTGGTTTGAAAACAGTGGTTTTTCGGCATTCCTCAATTTTTGGTGGCCGACAATTCAGTACAGAGGATCAGGGTTGGATTGGATGGTTTGTACAAAAAGCGATTGAAACCTCAAGAGGTCAGTTGAGAACTCCTTTTACCATTTGTGGTAATGGGAAACAGGTTCGTGATGTACTGTTTGTTGATGATTTATTAAACTGCTATTTTAACGCGGTGGCGAATATCAAGATTACGGCTGGGAGTGCTTATAATATTGGTGGAGGTTCTCAGAACAGTTTGTCATTGCTTGAGCTTTTTGAGTTACTTGAAAAAGAATTAGACATTCAGCTCAAATATGAAGCTAAGCCGTGGCGGCAGAGTGATCAAAAAGTTTTTATTGCTGATATTCGTAAAGCAAAAGAAGATTTCGGATGGAAACCCAACTTAGATACAGTAACAGGGCTTAAGAATATGATCCAATGGGTGGAGACATATGTCTAATTCAGTACATTTGAGCGTTATTTTGCCTTCTTATATGGAAGAGGAAAATCTTCGATTATTGTTACCGAGACTTACTCATGTTTTAGAACAGTTTCATTTTAAATCCGAGATCCTTGTAGTTGATACAACTAGACCTTTAGACGCTACTCAAGATGCTTGCAAAATAAATCGCGTGCGATATTTGAACCGTATACCCAATAACGACTTTGGTGATGCAGTAAGGACTGGAATTAGCCGTGCTCAAGGTGAATGGATTTTATTTATGGACGCTGATGGATCTCATTTTCCAGAGTTTATCCCTCATCTTCTTGAAAAAAAGGCAGAGTTTGATTTAGTAATTGCCTCTCGCTATATAGACGGTGGGTTTACTGAAAATACCTTATTACTAAGAATGATGAGCCAGGTTCTAAACTGGACTTATGGTTGGATTCTAAATTTGCGAATGAAGGATATATCTAATAGTTTTAAATTGTATCGTGCTTCCTACTTACGAGATCTTGAATTGAAGTGCAAAAATTTTGATATTATTGAAGAAATATTGTTTAAGTTAGTAAAGAAGAACCCTGGCCTTCGTTATGTTGAAGTGCCTTTCACTTTCAAAAAAAGAATGTTTGGGGAAACGAAACGAAACTTACTGGTTTTCGTATTGACTTATCTTTGTACGATAATAAGGCTTCGTTTTAGCGAATGATTTTGTTCAAAAAGTAGATGAATGGATAGTCTGAGTTAGTGCTTCTGGCTTTTTTGTGCAGTCAAATAATATCGTGAAAATAAGTGCTGTCATTAAAACTGGATTGAGTATTGAACTTAAAGTGGTTGCATTAGACCCTTCGTTATTCAAGGAAAACCAGAAGGGCTTAGGGATTAAAAGCAGACCAAATAAAATAGCATAAATAGGATCAAATCGACTCAATTCTGTAGAGGTCATAAATAAAAGAGCAGGAAGCAAAACAAAAATGAGTTTATAATCAAATGAAACATGAGGGAGTAAAATAAGAGAAAACGTTAAAAAAGTCAGTTGTTTCCACAATACGTGCTCACGGAATATTAAGTATGCAATCATTAGTGCAGTAATTATCAGAGCTAGAACTGAAAATATTAATACAATTTGATTCATATTATGCAGTAGTTTAGGCGAATAGTAGCCTGCAAGAATTTTGAATGTACCATAGTAGGTTGAATTGTGTTCTGTCCCGCTCCAAGAATATACATAGTTATTTGTGAAAGATCTTAAATTATTTGTCAGTAATCTAAGCGACCCTAAAATACCACCTGGTAAAATGGCAGCTGAACTCAAAGTTTCAATTACAACCAGGAAAAATGTCAAGAACGCTGCTTTAAATTGGCGCTTGGTCAGATAAAGGACCCCAAGAATTCCAGGATATAATTTCATTGAAATTGCAATTGAAAGATAAACTGCACTTAGTTTCATATTGGATTTTATCCAATGTCGGACAAAAAGAATTGAAAAAATGAAAACAAAAAGATCTAAGTTTCCTCGATCTAGACAAAAAAGAATTGGGTAGCAAACTCCAGTCATTAAGATACTTGCTAGCGTCCGCTGTATTTTTGGAATGAATGATAAAGTTTTCCAGCTAAAAAATACAATATATAGAAATGCAAAAGAGTAGGCACAGTAAAAAAAGACAGTAGGATCCCAAGACTTGAATGGTCTGAGTAAAGTATATGTAAGGGGAAAGTAAACGCTGAGGGAAGAGCTGAGAGGGTTACCATCTTGGATAGGTCTCATAATATTAAAAAAATCATTAAAATGATCGCTAGGAAGAAATAAAAAAGTATTGTGAGGATAGCCTTTTCCAAAGTAAAAATATTGCACATAACAAAAAACGATGGCTGCCATAAAGCCGATCAAATTAATCAAACAAATCAACCACACTTTTTCTTCCTGGTTAATTTTGATCTTTTTAATCGAAAAGCTCGATTGTTTTTCCATGTCGAAAAGTTACCAGAATAAATTTTTCAAGATAGCAAAATGTTAACTTTTTAAATCCTGGCTTATTGATTTATTTGAATAGATAACTGAGCTTGACTTGATCAGTCTGTGTTAAACAGTTCGTTAAATCAAAAATATTATAAAATTGTTCAAAATGCTTTCAGGCAATTTAAAGTCAGCAAAGAAGTGACTTGTTTTGCAAATAAAAATAGAATTTTAAAAGTTGCAGAGGCAAACGTTCTCGGCTAAGCTTTTTCCAAGAATCATTCATGAACTCAAATCTGCTTTTTCAAGACTTTACGAGCGCCTTCAGTAATCATTTCATTCTTTTGAATTCACTTTCTTATTTTGAAGGTGCAAATATTTTTATTACTGGTGGAACAGGGTTTTTTGGGTGTTTGCTTTTTGGAAAGCCTTGCCTGGATTCGGGATGAATTTAAAATAGGCTTTAGCGTGACTGTTCTTACGCGAGACCCATCTGTATTTATTCAAAAATATCCTCATTTAGCAAACCTTTCCTTTCTTAATTTCCAACAGGGGGATATTCGTAGCTTTGAATTTTCGAAACAGCGATTTACTCACATGATCCATGCTGCGACTGAAGCAAGTGCTCAACTCAATGCAGAGAGTCCGTTATTCATGTTTGACACCATTAGTGAAGGAACTCGACGAGCTCTTGATTTTGCGGTTCATTGTAATATTCCTCGCTTTCTTTTAATTAGTTCGGGTGCTGTTTATGGTCAGCAACCTCCAGAAGTAACTCATATTTCTGAAGACTACCGAGGTAGTCCTGATCTAATGTTATTGAAGTCAGCATATGGTGAGGGAAAAAGAGTGGCTGAGTATCTTTGCGCAGTTTATGCTGATCGATGGGGTATTGAAATCCCTATTGCGCGTTGTTTTGCTTTTGTAGGGCCTTATTTGCCGTTAAATACGCATTTTGCAATTGGTAATTTTATCCGTGACGCTTTGATTGGACGTTCGATCCGTATTGGCGGTGATGGTACCCCTTTTCGGTCTTATCTCTACGGAGCCGATCTCGTCGTTTGGTTATGGGTGATTTTAATGAGAGGAACATCTTGTAGATCTTATAATGTGGGTTCCGAAGTTCATATTTCTATTAATGAGCTTGCTCATCAAGTAGTTGATGTGATTTTTCCAGGATTAAAAATAGAAGTAGCAAAAGATTCAAATAACCAGCCCCCTGAGCGTTATGTTCCCTCTACTCAACGTGCGCAGGTAGAATTAGGTTTAAAACAGAACTTTAGTCTTCAAGAGTCTATTCTTCGAACTGCAGAATGGCATCGGGATAAAATCACTTAAGGTAGACAGGGAAATTGAAATGAATACTACTTCAGAAAAAAAAATAAGAGTTGCAGACTATATTGCACAAAAGCTGGTTCACCACGGAATCAATAAAGCTTTCTTAGTTACGGGTGGCGGAGCAATGCATCTTAATGATGCAATCGGTCGGTGCGAAGGTCTTGAATGGGTTTGTTGTCATCACGAACAGGCTTGTGCTATGGCAGCTGAAAGTTATGCAAGACTTTCAGGGAAAGCCGCTGTCGTGAATGTAACCACTGGACCCGGTGGAACCAATGCAATTACGGGTGTATATGGCGCTTACGTTGATTCTATACCAATGATCGTTGTTTCGGGTCAAGTGAAGTGGGAGACACTCGTTCGAAGTACTCAACTTCCACTTCGCCAACTAGGTGATCAAGAAGTAGATATTATTTCCATCGTTAAACCTATCACCAAGTACGCTGAAATCGTAACCGATCCCTTAACGATTCGATACCACTTAGAGCGTTCTCTCTACTTGGCTGCAACCGGAAGACCAGGGCCGTGTTGGCTAGATATTCCGATCAATGTTCAAAGTGCGTTAATAGATCCAGAATCTCTCAAAGGATTTGATCCAAAAGTAGACTTGATTCAAACGCCTCAGATGGATATTCCAAAAACAGACGTCCGTAAAGCTGCAAATGAAATCCTTGCACGCATGAAACAAGCTCAACGCCCTGTTATTTTAGCAGGTTCAGGTATTCGATTGAGTGGTTCTCATCGAGAGTTTATTCGACTTACGGAGAAATTAGGAATTCCAGTGACAACCGCTTGGAACTCGCATGATTTAATTTGGAACTCTCACCCACTTTATGTAGGTAGACCTGGAACAATAGGGGATCGAGCAGGAAATTTTGCCGTCCAAAACTCTGACTTTCTACTTGTATTAGGATCTCGACTCAATATTCGCCAGGTGAGTTATAATTGGAGGTCTTTCGCTCGTGCCGCTTATCAGGTCATTGTAGATATAGATGAGTCAGAGTTAAAAAAACCCACCCTCCACCCGGATATGGCAGTTCATGCAAATGTAGCGGATATCATCAGAGAGCTCACTTTGCTTGATTATAATGGTCCAACGTCAGAACAGAAAAATTGGTTAGCATGGTGCATTGAACGACGAGAGCGATACCCTGTAGTATTAAAAGAGTATTGGGACTTAGAAAATACAGTAAATCCCTATTGCTTTGTAGATGCTCTTTTTAGAGAGCTACAAGAAAATGAGACCATTGTGACGGGTGATGGAACTGCCTGTGTGGTGACATTTCAAGCTGCACAAATCAAAAAAGGTCAGCGTCTTTACACAAACTCGGGCTGCGCATCTATGGGATATGATTTGCCAGCAGTTATAGGTGCCTACTTTGGGGCAATCCGAGTTCATGGAAAATTAGATCGTATTATTTGCCTTGCTGGAGACGGCAGTATTCAAATGAATATCCAAGAGCTTCAGACTATTGTGACCCATCAAATACCTGCAAAAATCTTTATTCTGAATAACACGGGATATCATTCGATTCGCCAAACCCAACACAATTACTTTCCTGATAATATCGTGGGTTGTGGCAACGAGAGTGGTTTGGGTTTCCCTGACTTTAGTAAACTTGCATTTGCCTATGGAATCCCTTTTAGAAAAATTGAAAAACATTCTGATTTGAGTCGGTTGATTGTGGAAACAATAAATTCGCCAGGCCCACAGATCTGTGAGATAATCCTTGACTTGAAACAACAATTTGCGCCAAAACTTTCATCTAGGAAACTAGAAGACGGCAGAATGATCTCTTCGCCTTTAGAAGATTTATACCCATTTTTGCCGAGAGAAGAATTTAAACAAAACATGTTAATCCCTTTAATCACGGATTAAAGAGAGGAAAATATGAATTTTACTGAAAAAAAGATGGTATCCCTTTTAAAGGAACTCAAAGAAAAATACAGCGTTACTGGTGTGAAAATGGAGTTCGAAGCAGAAGGGACTCGCATAGAAGAAGCCATGAGATTGAAAGAAATCAGCATGGCTGCAGGATTAGGACTTACAACCAAAATTGGTGGATGTGAAGCCATCAAGGACATGTTTGATGCTGGAAGCTTAGGAACATCTCACCTTGTAGGACCCATGGTAGAAACTCCTTATGCATTAAAAAAGTATCTTCAAGCTGTGAAGATTGCTTATGATGAAGAACGTCGTAAAGACATGGAGTTTTTCATCAATCTTGAAACCATTACTGCTTGTCAAAATTTCGATCAAATGTTGGCAATTCCAGAGATTGATTTACTGGATGGCATCGTATTAGGTCGCGTTGATTTGACAGGCTCTATGAATTTGGATCGTAATTCCGTCAACAGCAAAGAAGTTTTAGATATTTGCCTAAAAATGGCTTCCAAGGCAAAGGCCAAAGGTAAAAAAGTGGTTGTAGGCGGAGCTGTTTCTGTCCATTCCATGGCATTTTTTAAAGATTTTCCAGCTGGCCATCTTGATCGATATGAGACACGTAAAGTGGTTTTTGGTTGCCCAGGAGCACTTGATAATAAAGAAGATGCGTTCTTGAAAGCTGTAGAATTTGAGATTGCTTGGCTTAAAAATAAAAAAAATTACTATGGTATTATTCATCGTGAAGATGATGCACGTCTAGTTATGATGGAAGAGCGATATAATAAATCGATTGAAGTTATGCACGCTAAACAGCGCTAAGAGCAATGACATTAGAATGTTTATTTAAATCTCCTAGAGATCACATTGCTTTGGTCACAGGAGGTTCTCGTGGTTTGGGGGCGGCCTTTGTTGCGCTTTTTCAAGAAAGTGGCATTCAAGTGCTAGCCCCCTCCCGTGAAGATTTAGATTTAAGTTCACCTGATTCTGTTCAAGAATTTATTAATCAGAATCAAGATCTTGGAATTGATATCCTCGTCAATAATGCCGGCATCAATGTTGTTAATCCCATCGAAATGATTGAATCGTCGGATTGGCAGGAAATGGTTCAGGTGAATTTGACCTCTCCTTTGCAGCTCATTCAAGGACTTACAAAAACCATGAAGGCTCGGGGCTGGGGGCGCATCGTCAATATCAGTAGTATATTTGGGATCGTTACACGTAATGGCCGTGGAGCCTATTCTGCCACCAAATCTGGATTAAATGGGTTGACGAGAACTGCTGCGGTGGAACTGGGACCAAACGGAATTCTTGTGAACTCGATTTGTCCAGGTTATGTCGATACTGATTTGACACGCAAAAATAATTCTCAAGAAGAAATTCTTCGTATTCAGGAAAATATTCCACTTCGACGTATGGCTACTCCAGAAGAGCTGGCTAGATCTGTCGTCATGCTCTGCTCAGATATGAATTCATATTTAACTGGACAGACCATTATTGTTGATGGTGGTTTTACATGTCAGTAATTCTAGTTTGGAGCAGATTTTATGATAAAAATTCAAAGTCATTCTCATTCTTATGAAGTTTTCGCAGTAGACAGCCTAGAACAAGCGTTACAAAAACTGGCAGGTTCAAATATTTTTTTCTTGATAGATGAGTTATTACCCAAGTTATATCCAGCTGCACTTAAAAAAGTTTTAGAATCAAGCCCGCTTATTACTATTCCTGCAACCGAAAAACAAAAAACTTATGAACAAATTCATCCTATTTTTTTAAAGTTGATTGAACTTGGAATTAAAAAGGATTCAAGACTTATAGTTATTGGTGGTGGAGTCGTTCAAGATATTGGCTGTTTTATTGCTTCGATTCTATTTAGAGGAATTAAATGGGATTTGATTCCAACCACTCTATTAGCACAATGTGATAGTTGCATTGGAAGTAAAAGTTCAATCAATATTGGTGACTTTAAAAATCAATTGGGTACCTTTTATCCACCTCAGCGTGTGGCAATCTGCTTTTCAGTCCTAAAAACACTTCCTCAAGATGAAATTCGATCAGGAATTGGAGAAATGATTAAACTTGCGTTAATCGCCGGTGAGACCGATGTGACGAACATCCGACAAAGTCTCAGCCTCATTGAGAAAGATCCTTCAACGCTTGAAAGCCTTGTGATGCGGTCTCTACAAATAAAAAAAGAATATATTGAAAAAGATGAATTTGATAGCGGCCCTAGAAACCTATTAAACTATGGTCATACTTTTGGCCATGCTTACGAATCGGCGACCCGTTATGCAATTCCTCATGGTATTGCAGTACTATTAGGTGTAGCTACAGCTACCTATTTTTCTGAGAAATTAGATATGATTTCATCGGGAAGTCATTCTGAACTTCACAGTTGGATCCTAGACTATTATAGGCCGTTTGATAAAATGCTGATTCAAGCTAATTTTGATCATATTTTAAGTGCAATGAAGACAGATAAGAAGAATACAGCAGGTAAGGTGAATTGTATTCTCACCAGAGGAGCCGGTAAGATGGAGAAAGTACCATTGGATTTAGATACACAAATTACCCCTCTTTTAAAAGAATTCTTAACTGAGATCTAAAAGTGAAAAAATTAATTAGTATTGTTACTGCATGCTTTAATGAAGAAGAGAACGTTGATGCGCTTTCACAAGCGGTGAAACAGATCTTTGATAGATTGCCACAGTATGACTACGAGCATATATTTATTGATAACTGCTCGAAGGATGGTACGGTAGTCATTTTGAAAAAAATTGCTTCCAATGACAAGCGAGTTAAGATTATTGCCAATTCTCGCAATTTTGGCCATATTCGTTCTCCTTACCATGGACTCTTGCAAGCATCAGGAGACGCCGTCATTTCACTTAGTCGCGGACTTTCAAGACCCACCTGAAATGATTGTCGAGTTTATAAAAAAGTGGGAAGAGGGATATAAGATTATCGTAGGTGTAAAAACGGAAAGTGAAGAATCTCCCCTCATGTTTTTTATCCGAAAATTCTATTATGATCTTATTAATAAATTGTCTGAAGTAGAACTCATTAAAAACAGCACAGGCTTTGGACTTTATGATCGCCAGGTTCTTGATGTGCTCAAGAGAATTGATGACCCCTATCCTTATTTTCGAGGATTGATCCGCGAAGTCGGTTTTGAGGCCTTAAAAATTTCTTATAAACAACCGTCCCGTAGGCGTGGAATTACCAAAAATAATTTCTACACCCTTTATGATATGGCTATGTTGGGAATTACAACCCACTCGAAAGTTCCACTAAGAATCGCTACAATGCTGGGTTTTGGAATGTCATTAATTGGGTTTTTTGTAGCTTTTGCCTATTTGATTGCGAAACTGGTTTTCTGGAGTCAATTTACTATTGGCACTGCGCCTATTGTTATTGGGCTTTTTCTTTTTTCGTCTGTACAGTTATTTTTTATTGGTCTGATTGGTGAGTATATTGGATCAATTCACACGCAGGTACTCAAGAGGCCTTTAGTAGTTGAAAAAGAACGCATAAATTTTAACTGATTCAGATCCGTATTTTTTATTACTAATCTAATTAATCATTGAGAGTGATGAGCTGCCCACGGCGCTTTTCCGCTATCCCAAAGCTCCTGCAAATGGACTTTGTCTCTGAGTGTATCCATAGGCTGCCAGAACCCCGAATGATTGAAGATCATCAATTGCTTGTCGGTTGCTAATCGCTCTAGAGGGTCGCGCTCCATGATACAATTAGAGTCTGTGCTTAAATACTTTCTAAATTCCTTAGTAAAAAAGAAAAATCCACCATTAATTCGCCCTTGCTTGGATTTAGGTTTTTCTAAGAACCCTTCCACCTGATTATTTAAATTATAGTCCAGTTCTCCAAATCGGGCGGTGGGCACGACACCTAATACTGTCCCAACTTTAAGGTGGGAATAATGAAACATAAGCTCTTCATTCAATTTTACGTCAGAGACACCATCCCCATAAGTCACAGCAAAATGAGATAGGACCTCGGTCTTTGAAATTTCATCATAAGCCTGCGCTATACGAGAGCCTGTCATGCTGTTAACGCCCGTATCAATTACTCGAACCTTCCATCGCTCTTGGGCACTATTTTGACCTAGTACAGCTGCCGGAGTTCGAGGTGATTCACGGTGATCAATGACAAGGTGATTCGATCTAAATTCATAATTCAAAAAATATTGTTTAATTTCCCATGATCGATATCCAGCACAAATAACAAAGTCATTAAAACCGAAAGAATAATACCATCTCATGATGTGAATTAAGATGGGTATCTCACCTATCTCAATCATAGGTTTTGGTTTTAAATGAGTTTCTTCAGAAATACGAGTGCCTAGTCCACCTGCTAATATGAAGATGGGTATGTTCTTTGAGTTTTGCATAACTTAAGTAAGCTAACTTGTGCTAAATTAAAATACTAGGAGAAATTTGGAGCTGAAGTAATTGATATTACTGTTTTTATTTGACACCATGTTACATATGGGGCATTCCGCCTGGAGTTCATTTCTTCAAGACAGAGGTCATTGATCTCAGACTATAAATCGGGTAAAACAATCGGATAATGGAAATGATTGGCTTCCTTCGACCATTTTTGCAGCCTTTAGGAATTGATCTATTTTGTTTTGGCAAAAAATTTCTTGTCTTCAATCTGGTTAATCGTAACTTGAAGGTTAAATATCGGCGTTCGATACTGGGTGTTTTGTGGACTCTCCTTGTTCCTTTATCGATGGGAATCATTTATTATATGGTTTTTAACCTTTTCTTGAAGGTTAAAATCCCCCATTATTTATCCTTTATCTTGAGTGGGGTGATTCCATTTAGCTTTTTTACTCAATCTATCTTAGAAGGTATGGAGTCTATCGTAGGAAACTGGGGACTCGCCTCTAAAATCCCAATGCCCCTTCAAATATTTCCATATGTTGGGACGTTAACCAATTTGGTAACCTTGAGCCTTTCGTTGCCCATTTTAATAGGTGCGGCACTGATTTCTAAAGTGAGTATTGGTTATTCAATTTTAGTTTTGCCATTTTATTTTCTTCTTCTTTTTGGAATGAGTTATGGGCTGGCTTTGATTTTAGCCATTGCATTTGTATACTTTCGTGACCTTCGGCATCTCATGGGGATTATTTTGCAAATTTGGTTTTATGGAACACCGGTTGTTTATAGCCATTCTATGATCCCAGACCAGTTTCACTGGATTCTTTTTGCAAACCCTATAGGGAGTCTATTTGTAGCATTTCATGCCATTTTAGTTGAAGGGTCTTTTCCTCAATGGATTTATACGGCTGTTTCTATAGGATGGGCGGTTGGTATTCTTTTTTTGTCTGCATTGATTTATAAGTATACGGCTAAAGGCATGGTGGAGCAAATTTGATGTCTAACTCGTTAGTAGTACCGGTCATTAGCCAAACAGTTATTCAGGTGAGTGAACTGACTAAGCGATTTCGATATTGGGATGATCGCCCTACGAGTATCAAAACTGTACTAGTGGATCTATTGCGTGGAAATATTAGGTTTGGGGATAGAAAAGAATTTACTGTTTTAGATTCTGTTAGTTTTGATATTAAAAAAGGTGATTTCGTTGGTATTATGGGGCGCAATGGCGCCGGCAAGAGTACGCTTTTAAAGTTGATTTGCGGTATTTATTCACCTACTTCTGGAAATGTTGAAGTTCGAGGAACTATTGCTCCATTAATTGAATTGGGTGCTGGATTTCATCCTGATTTATCTGGATATGAAAACATTTTTCTAAATGCAGCCATTCTTGGATTTGGTCGTAAAGTGACATTTGATGCGCTGGAGGAAATAGTAGAATTTTCTGAATTGCGTGAAAAAATTCATATGCCGATAAAGAATTACTCGAGTGGAATGCTGGTTCGACTAGGGTTTTCTGTTGCAGCACACCTATCAGCTCCGATTATATTAGTGGATGAAGTTCTTGCAGTTGGAGATGCGGGTTTTCAAGCAAAGTGCCTCAAGAGGATTCATAATTTACATGACGAAGGACGTACTATTGTTTTGATCACTCACAGCGCAGAAGTCGTCAGAGAGCATTGTAATCGATGTATTGTAATCGATGGCCAAAAGAAAGCTTATGATGGTCCAGTTGCGGAAGGTGTTGATATCTATTTACGTTCAGTCAATGCTTTATGAAAATTACTGATAGGTATTTAATGCTGACGGGAGACAGGAATGAAAAATAGAGGTCTGTTTTTCTTTGGCTTTTTGCTATTAATGCTGAGAGTGTTGATGATCTTTAGTATTCATCCTGGAAATGGACCAGATGAATTTGGGCATATGATTGTTACAACGACTCTTTCTCAGGGAAAAGTTACGACTCTTAAAGAGGGTTTGAGTTACAGTACTTACCCCTATGCAATGTACAATCCCTTTGCCTACTTGCCCTCGGCAGGGTTATTGGCACTCGCTTCTTTGAAGAATCCACAGTTGAATCATATCTCAAAACCAACGAGTGGTTTTTCATTTGAGTCAAATTACATTGCGCGATTAGGGCAATGTTTCTGGACAGTTCTTTATGTTTGCTTTTTAATATTATTATTGAAGGATGATCCCTTTCTCGTTGCTCTTTTTAAAGGGATTGCTCTAGGTCTTTTGCCTCAAATTGTTTTTGTGCAGTCTTATGTGAATCTGGATGCTATGGGACTTCCTATCTTTCTTTATCTTATTTGGAGTACGCAAAAACGAAACTTGAATCACATTGCCTTCGCTTCTTTTATGATTATGAATTGTAAAGTGAACTTCATTTGTGCTCTAGCGTTACCTGTGACTTGTTTTTTTCTTTGGTATAGAACCCAACCGCGATTGCTACTCAAAAATACAATTCTCTATTTAGGCATTCCTATTCTTTTGGGATGTAGTTGGTTTGCCTATAATTCTTTTTATAATTTGAAAGGATTGGGAGTGGATGGAGCAGGTGGATTGGAGTCATTAAGGAGTATTTTTCATATCGATCATCCTCCTCGTGGCGCAGTGTTTTCTCGAAATTTTTTATTTACATCGTTAGGGAGTGCGTTTGCGGCTTTTGGATATATGAATCAATGGTTGACTCCGGCAATTTATAAGCTGTTTTATGTTGCAGTTTTATTGCCATCTCTTTTAGTTTTACTAGGAATTTCTCCGAGATTCATTGAATATTCATATAAAATCATTCAAAAAAAGGAAGCTGGAAAAAGGCAGCAGATTTGGAGTTTTTTTCTAAGTCAGTTTGATTCCATTCAGGTAGGCATGATAGCTGTTTTAATGCTTAATTTTTTTATACACTATTATGCGGGATATACGACGTCGTACCAGCCTCAAGGAAGGTATTTATTTCCGGCAATGATTGTAGCACTGCTGTATTTTGCTAAGCTTGTTGAGTACTTACTGAATTCTCTTGTTAAGTTTCGTTATGTACTAGTCAGTGCAACGATGGCTTTTTTTGTGCTCGCTTTCATCGTTTCTTGTCGTGTGATGGTTGAAAATCCTTATAAAATGGGATTTGGCTATAAAGAGCCAGAGGTGGCACAGACGTCTGCAGATACGACAATTGATTCAATTCTGGGCCGAGCTGAAATACTTCAGCCCTTTAGGGCTAAATCAAATCGAATTGCTGTGGTCGAGATTTTATTTGCAACCTACCAGCAGAGTTTATCAGGAGATTGTGAATTCAAAATTTTGGATGAGCATGGAAACTCGTTAGTTAATAAAGTTGTGCGTCTAGAAAATGTCCATGATAATAATTACTTGCCTATTCATATGGGTAAACCGATTGATGTAAAAGTTGGAGCTCAGTACTCTCTATTTTTGAAGCCTAAAGAGAATTTTCACGGCAATCCATTTACAATTTGGAGTTCTAAACATGTTGACTCCGAATTTGGCTCCGTTAGGATCAATGGTAAAAAACTCGAAAAAACTATAGCTTTCAAGATATATCCACAAGCTGATGAGGCTCCTGGTCTTAATTGGTTGTGGTTACAAAGGAGTAGTCAACAGACGGCTGGACTTTAACGGTATTGACGCGCTGATTATAAAAGAGTATAAAGGCCGGATTTATCGGTTAGTAATAGAAAATGAGGTTTTCACATATGATTCAATCCGGAAAAGTAGTTGATTTAGTTTATTCTTTGAAAAATTCAGAAGGCGAGATTTTGGATGAATCTGATGCGAAGGACCCTTTTACCTATCTGCATGGTTCTCAACAGATTGTGCCTGGCTTGGAATCAGCCTTAGAAGGCCTCAAAGTCGGCGACAAAAAACAAGTTATTGTGCCTCCGAGTGAAGGTTACGGGATTTTCAATCCGAAATTAAAAATGCAAATTAGCCGAACTCAGTTCCCAGATAATGCTGAACTTGAAGAAGGCATGCAGTTTCAAGTACAAGCCGAAGATGGTCAAAGCCTTGTCTTTACTGTCGAAGGCTTTGAAGGTGATGAAGTGCAAATCAATGGAAATCATCCTCTTGCAGATCAGACGCTCCATTTTGACGTAGAAGTTCTTCAGATTCGTGATGCGACTGCTGAAGAAATTGAACATGGACATGCTCACGGACCTGATGGCCATGGACATGACCACGATCATAGTCATGAGCATAGTCATGAGCATGACGGTGATTGCGATCACGATCATTAAGATCTGTTTTTAGTTATAGAATTTTATGTTGAGTGAAAAGGCCACGCGAGTTGATTCTCGATGTTGGCCTTTTTTTGTCTTTCTGCTTGTTGGGTAAGTAAGGGAAGCGATCCTTCAATCGGTTGAGAGGTCGTTCTAGAAAATGCCATGAAAGGCTAGCAGCTATAAGAGTACTTACTAGCGTGAATAGGAAACGTAACGGCCCTGGTTCAGGTATCGTCATAGGCATATGCAGGTATCGAGTTGCTTTCTCGACAGTCCACGGCATCAGAGTATGATAAAGATAGATGCCGTAACTGATTTTTCCAACATAAAGAAGAGGTCTCCACTCGAGTACACTTTTTGAGAATCCTGAGATACCCTGAGAAACTACAGCAATAACCCAAGTAAAAATTAGCGCCACAGATAAATCCAGTAATGCTACTCGAAGAGGCCACGAACGATTTAGTCCTTTGAGGACAAAGGAAGTAAAAAACAAGCACCATCCCAATATGCATGCCCAACTTGTCAGTTTTCGAGTGGCTGGATGTGTGGCACCTTGAGTAAAATGGAGATAAGCTAACAGCCCTCCCATGCCAAGTGCGTCCATACAAGTAAATCCTGGAGATTTTGCAGTGATTCCGTTTTGAAAAAACGAGGCTAATATGTATCGTAATATTGGAGAAGATAGAATTATCGCAATTAAAACAAAAATAAACCAACGTACCGGAGTAAAAAGTATCACAAAAGGCCAAAATAAATAAAACTGCTCTTCTACTGCGAGTGACCAGAAATGACTAATGGGGTCAAGCCATTGTCCATTGATGGCAAAATAGTAATTGGAAAGGTAGAAAAAGTGCCAAGAGAAAGTGTTGCGCAGAGGTTGTAAGCCCAGTAGTAAAAATGCGAACAAGATGAAATAGTAGGCGGGAAAGATTCGCAGTATGCGACGAATATAAAAGGTCTTTAGAATCTCTCTCTTTGGCGTTTCGAGTAATTCAACCTGCTGTCGGGAGCGTAAAAGTATTCCAGTAATGAGAAACCCACTGAGGACAAAGAATAATCTCACACCTAAATAGCCAATCCCGATTCTATTCCAAGTAGACTGTTCAGGGAGGCTATGGCCAAGGATAACTGCAAGGACGGCAAATGCCCTAATAGCGTCCAGTTGAATCATGTGATGGCTTGATGTGTTATTCATTTAAGCAATGATAGCACAAGTAGTCACTGAGACCAACGTCTAGAAAAGATCGCTTAGACATAAAGGTTTAAATGGATTACGCGATGGAGTAAGAACAGGCCGTGTCGCTCGAGCGTTGAACGGATGCACAGGCACAAATTGCTAGAAAACTAAAGATCCCACCTGAATTCCTTTCTTCTGATAAATTATTTCCTCGAATTATTAAAAATTATGTTCAGTTGACGTGGATGGAGCTGAGAGCAGTGAAGGTCTATGAGAAAAATAACAAATTAGGCGAATACGATGGTGGTTTATCTCATCTCTTTTTACATTCGAGCATGGGTATTTCCACTGAGAGAGTATTGGTGGAAAAGAGGGCTGAAGTGAAAAAAAACGTCGTTTTTGCAAGGCTAGGAAAAAGTGGACAACATACATAAAAATACCAGGGGATAAAAAATTAACTTAGTGGCGATGGTCATTAGTGTTATACTTTGTTTTCTATTATCATTTAAAAAAAATTTCATTTGGAGGGTGCGTGCGCTTTATTAGAAAGTATAATACGCCTGAAAGGTTATTTTACTTCACAAATTTGTTTTTTATGTGTTCCATTTTATTGTGGAGAGGTTGGTCACGAATCACTGTTGCTGACCTATATGCTGAAGATGGGGCTCTTTTTATTAAAGATGCGCTTGAGGCTCCATTTCAAACATTATTTCAGCCCTATACGGGGTATTTTCATACCATCCCAAGATTCATTGCTATTTTCATAGTATCTCTTGTGCCAGTAAAATATTTTGCTAGTGCCATTTGTATTGTGAGTACTGTTATAGTTGGATTTATATTTTCATTATTTACAAGAAAAACATATCGCTGGCTTGTGCCAATCGATAGTTCCAGAACCGTGATTGCGCTTTTATTTTGTCTGGCTCCAGCATTATCATGGAATATTTTAGGAAATTTGGCCAATCTTCACTGGAGTTTGTTTTTTGCTTTAGCGTTATTATTACTAAAAGATGAGGCTGAATCGTTCTCAATTATTGAAATAGGGTTTGTATTTTTGATTTGTGCCTCAGAGGGATCAACTGTTCTTTTGCTGCCTCTTTCGGCGTATAGAAGTTATGTTCGACAGAAAAATCAATTTAAGAATTTTTCTCGAGATTGGATGATCGCAGGAATTATTATTTTATTTTTTGCACTCAGCGTTCACCTTCGTGGGAAGTCTTCCCTTGAGTTAGCAAGTGTATCAGATTTATTACGTGGTTTTTGGGTTTCATTATTGGATTTTCAAGTAACCATGCCTTTACTGGGACAGTTTTTTACATCATGGACCATGATCCATGAAGCTGTCAGTATCAATATACTTAAGTTAGGTATTCTCTTTGCGCTTTATTTGACATGTATAAGATCTAAAAAGTTGAGGTTATTTTGTCTATTTGAATTCGCAACCATACTTTTGCCGTTACTTATACTTATTGCTCGTCCTGATTCTGCCCATGTTTTTTACTCTGAAGAAATGGCCAAGGGAGGACATAAAGTAAGATATGCGTTTATTCCTTTTCTTTCGGGAGTTTTATTGTGGTCCGTGGTTTTAATTCGTGGCTTTGAAGGGAGATGGTATGATCGGTTTCGTAAAATCCCTCTCAGTTTTACTCTTTTCGCATTGATTGCATTCTTTACTGGAATTCATAAAAGCACTTGGAGGATAGATCCTTACTCTGATTCAACCCATTGGCCAAAGTATGCTCCTGTTTTGGAGCAAGCCCTTAAGTTAGGTGCCACTGAAAGAATTTTGATTCCAATCTATCCAAAAGGTTGGTTTCTTGACTATCAAAGGCATTGAGCTAGTAGAAAGGCAAAAAATGAAGGTCTTCTTGAGGTGTTGGTTTATTGTCGCTTTCCTTTTTTGACCTGATTGGTGTTTTTCTCCATAAGAGTATTTTGATATAGAGTTAGTAAAATTTAACTGCATAAATAAAAGATAATAAACTATCATTTAGAATAAAATTATTTACACTTCATATAACGAAGTGAGTGTGCTCATTTTTAAGTAATAGCGATGGTGGCTATGCCGAGTAACCTATATTTCATATAGTAGCTGTTTTGAAAAAGAGGACAGATGAATAAAATTCGTGGATTAGTGAGTCATCGTTGTGTTTTAAGAAATCGAAAATTTTATGGGTACTCTTAGGTATTATTGGTTCGGTCCGACCTGTCCAAGCTAATCTTTCACATGAAGATGAAGAAAAAATAAAGAATATCATTCGAGAAATGGCTCCAGAAATTGCCAGAGGAATTGTACTTGAAGCCGGTGCAAGAGTAAGCATAGAAGTGCCTATTGGAACTATTCTACCTTATGGTGGTACTGGATCTGCTCCAGATGGCTATGTTGAATGTGATGGTCAACAACTGCCGAAGAGTCCTGCCGGACCCACTGGTTCAGATTACAGTGCTCTTTACGATATAATCAAATACACTTATACCCCAGAATCAGAGAGGAACGGGGCCCTATTTCGTGTTCCTGATTTAAGAGGGAGGGTGCCAGTAGGTGCTGGTAAAGGAGAAGTCCGCTTAGCAGGTCATCCAACGAAAGAACTCACTCAGCGTGATGTAGGACAAGCTCTGGGTGAAGAGACCCATACTTTAACTGAAAAGGAGATGCCAAAGCATAAGCACGAGCTTACGAATGCAATTCATACCCACCCAATTCAAGATAATGGGCATAGTCATTCAGGTGCCCATGGATCATCATTTCTATCTTGGGCACATTCTGGTGCAGAAGGCTTGAGAAAGGTAAATGGGGATCAATACGTTCGCGGGTTCCAAGTAAATGGACTTGATGTACCTATGATGGGTCAAACAGCGCCTTCGGGTTCCAATCTGACTGTGCAACCTAATGAGGTTCCCATGGGTATGACAGAATCTGGAAATGGGAAGGCTCATAACAATATGCAACCTTCCCTGGTCGTAAGGTATATTATTAAGTGGCGGGGAAGTAATCACGCTTTTAATTCAGCTCATGAAACTGGATCTCATCATAACAGTAATGAAAATACCCATGATGCAGCTTCCAATCTATCTGTCGATAATCAAAATAATGATGCGACACATAGTGTAACGCCTGAGGCACATTCAGAGCAACATCACTAAGCCTAATTAAAAAGAAAAAGTTAAATTGGAGGTTAGTCGATGTTTAAACTTAAAAGTAGTCATTTTCTCTTGCTCGTCCTTTGTTTCTTTGTTTCTAACGCTCTCTTCGCTAAGTCTAAAAAAACCGTGAAAAATTGGCCGCACGACCATCTTTTTCGCTACCCACTTGTTGCACCATTTGGACCGGGACAATTTGATGATTTTGCAGTGACAGGTGGAGTTCATTCTTCGCTTATTCCATCCAAGTCGAAATCACAATTTCACTTTCTTTCCTTGGGACACGAATGGGAGACTCCTGCTCTCTGTAGTCTATCGGCTCGACCTCATGGGTACATACATACTTTTGGTGCAGTTGAGGATCGTGACGAAATGGTAAGAGTTGCGATTCCAGTTCAGCTAAAGTTAGTTCTAAAGAGTAATTTTCCTTTGAGTCGCAAAGACGAAGTGCTGAACTGGCCACTATTTAAGATGCAGATCTTAGAACTCAAGAACCCAGAGAGTTTGAGCCTGTCTCCATTTAAAACAGAATTTATTAGTATTAATGATTTAATTGAGAATATGGCTGGTTCAATCAGCCAAAATTCTAGTGGCGGATTTGAAGTCCACTTTGGTCACATTATGATGAGTAAGTCATTTCTGCTCCCTGCGGGTATTAATTATCGAATCCGCTTAGAATGGTCGAGTGATGGTATTTGCGGAGAGAAGGAGTTTAGCTTGCAGTTAGGGGATCAAATTAGAGTTGTCAGGTCGGTTGAGTAAATAGGAAGCTTATATGAAAAAATATACGGTAATAGCTTTATCTTTCTCTCTTTTTTCAGCAGCATGTTCAAAAAATGAATCGAATTTAGAAAATAGCAATACACTGTTTCAAAAAGCAGAGCGAATGTATGCACTCATTGGACTCAATACTTGTCCAGCGGAAGATAAAAGGGCAGCCAATCGGCTGGAAAGTAGACTCGATTCTTGTAGCCTGACTTCAAAAAAAGTGGGGAGCGATAGCAGAGATATCCAACTCTCTAAAGAAGGTTATGTTGCATGTGTTGACGACTCATTTAATGACTTGAATTCACTAAAATCTGTAGAATGTAAAAAAACTTATCTCAAGTATTATTTAGATGTGACGAGGGATATCTTAGGTCACAGAGCAGAAAAAATTGCTGGAAATATAGCGACCAATAGTATCAATGAAGTTGATCTACGAGAATTTTTTACCCTTCTAAATTTATGGGTTTCTAGAATGGAGTCCATTTTATTAAAAGGAAGAGATATTGAAAATATAGCAGAGTTTGTTAGGAAAAAGTTTAAGGTTCCTGTAACAGAGCTTATACCGCAAGAAGTTGAAGGAGTTCTGCGCGAATTTTGGAAACAAGTATTAGTATTTACACGTTCAAATCCAGAGTTTCTTAAACAGGAAAAAAGCTTTTCTCATAGTCTGAATGTTGCTTCAGAGATTATAAAAATAGTAGATTCAGCAAATATAGATGACAGAGTCTTTTTTCCTGTCATGGCAAAGATTCTTAGCCCTATTCAAGAAAGAGTGAATTTAATTGCCACAGTGTATGACTTTAAATGTGAAGTTGGAGATTGTCGGAGTCGCTCGCAACAAATAGATGATTTTGCAACTACAGTAGAAGTTCTGAGTGTCTTGGATAAACCAGATAGATTAAAAGTGGTAAAAGACTTTGCTAAATTACAGGCTAAGGTTGAGGCCATACAAGATCCGGTTGTAAGGGACTTTGATAAGAATATATTATCGGAAGTTCCAATATTACAAGAACGGCAATCAAGACTTATTCCTCAAATTCAGGTTGTAACGAAAAGTGGTGGGAAGCAAAGTAGTCTGCGTCATTTTTCAGAGGTTCCACAGGATTTACTGCCCTCTTCTGTGCGGGAATATGTCGGGTTTTCTTCCTTTTTTTCTGAATTATTTTATAACTATAAGTTTACTGGTCTTTTTAAGAAAAAGAAAATGGCAGATTTGGATTTTGGCCTCACCCCTGAAAATATTGCTGAGATTAAACATTTGACTGCTCAGCAAATCGCTACACTTCAAACTTCGGCTCAGCGGTATGAAGGCGAATTGCCTCGGGTGGCAGAAGAACTCGTAAGAGATAGAGAGGTTCGGAGTCAAAAACTGAAAGTTATTGCTGAACTTAACAAAGAGGGAGAGTTACTGGATTATTTGACTAGTGATCTTCGAGGTGCACAAACATTGCTTCGCGATCAGGGTGAGCGATTTTCAAAATATTCCAATGAAGCGGATCGACTTCTGAATTCGGAGCGTTGGAAAACCGTCGGTGGCCAAGCTCTTGCCACGCAATTGGATCAGTATTTGTCAATTACTGCCTCGGATGCAAAGTTTAATCCGACGGAACTTATTCATTCTCAAAGTCCAATTCAACAGATCAGTATAGATGGAAAAGGGCTGGATGTGATTCATGCTGAGCAAGGAGATAGAATATCGATACAGGCATTGGGAAAAGTGGTCTCCCACCTGTGCACTTCAAAAATCCGAATATAGGGGAGGGGATCGAACTCATGCAGTGATCGATTCAAGCGGATTTGTTGTGACCGACAACACCAGCAATGCGCATGTGACTTCCTCCAGTGATTTTCGTTCTAACCGAAACTTCTCGTCTAATGCAAATAGCGAAACGGTGAATACTACTCTTACAGCGAATCTTAGTGTGAGCGTAAATTTGGGTCCTGTTTCTTTAGGTGGACCCTCTATTAGCCACAGCAAGTCCTGGTCTAGAACAAGCGCGCAGGGGAACGAGAACTCGTGGGGATACAATCAATCGAATACAAGTAGTGACGAAAGTAGGAGAAGCGCTTCTTTCGAGTTGGGATTAAGGCTGGTAAATACTCCCTTCCCTGATATGCCAGCCGGGAGTTTGCTCCTAGTTCAGCTGCCACGAGGTGAAACAGCCATCAACAAAATTAAAGATATACAGATTATCCGTACAAATAGTAGCTTTTTGGTGCAAGCGGCCTCAGATTACTATTTGGTTGCGAATGACTGTACATCGAATGATCATGATGCGTTATCTGTTCATGTTCTTCAACAGAGGCCACTCAGTATTATTGCTAGGGATCTCAGTCAGACTATGATTCGATCTTTGGAGACGATCGCTACTGAAGGGGCTAGATTCATTCATGCCGGTGCGATTTCACCTACGGATATGCAGAATCTCAGGCATCAAACGATCAATAATTTACAAATTCATGGTGAGGACATTCATCAGGCAGCATTGCTTCATGATTTTTATGAGAGTTGGATTAATAGTGAGTTGGTACAAATTCAAGCTAAAGTTCGGATTTTGAATTTAGAAAGACAATTAAAGCCGCTTTTATACCGAATTCTGTCTCTCTATGGCGAACTCGAAATTTTAGATCAGAAAGGACAATTAGCAAGCCTGACTCAGATTTGGGCTTATGATAATCACGATCTAAACTCGATAGGTTATGATTTGATCAGAACTATTGAATTCTTTCGACACAGAGTTTTTCCGATCTTAAAAATTCGTTACCCGAGAGTCATTAAAAATCTGGCGACTCAACATCAGGCAATTGAACTCATACAGCGTCTAGTGGAAACATTAAATTTAGATCGATCGGTCAAGCTCATTGCTGACCGAGCTATTCCCCTTTTTCAATTGATCAATGATCAAGTTATAGATGAGACGATTACTACCAATATTATAAACCCTCTACGCCCCATTGCAGTCAGTTTTCCAAGAGTAGTAACAGAGGATGATAATCCTATCGAAGAGAATTATAGCTCAGTGCTTCCTCATGTTCCGTATCTTATGGCAGCACAGCCGTGGCAGGCGTTTATGGATTCTCTCCATCGACCTCAGCATGGAGAAAACCGTTCAGATGTCCTTCTATCCTACGAAAACAAATCTAGGGGCGTTTTTAAAGTGACCCCTGCAGATTTATATGTTTCAGAAAGCAGAACTATTAACGGTAGATGGGTGAATGGGATTATTTCCGGATCTTTACCGTGTAATGCGGTCGCACCTATTGTAGATGCGATGGGTATTTATGTTCTTCTTAATACCCGACCCGATCAGCAACATGCTTTTACATTAAATGAAGCACTTCATAATGTGAATTTAGAATATGTTTCAGATCTAGAATTTCCGGGTGAAAATGAATTAGAGAAATTTACTCTGACAAGAAATTGGAGACGAATTCATGTTCCTGTTTATTATGGAGACACTCCAACACCAGGTGCTGTTTTTCGTAAACTTGAACTCTCTCAAGAAAAAGCCGGTAGGGGGATCTCTCCTTTTGGTGAGTTTCAATTGAATTTCGGAGAGTTTAATTTTAGAGACCACGGACTGTTGGAAAACTTGGACAAAGACATCAAGGAGATTATGCTTGTCTATCAGGTCCGATACATCAATGGGGACAGTAATTTACAGTGGATTGAACGATGCGTAACAGCTCGTCATTGAGTGTTAGGGTGCTCCATTTGTGAATATGATTCAGACAAGAATACAGTTTGGTAAAAATAGGATGAATAGATGGGTATTTGCTCTTCAGATAGTGGTCACCTGTTTAAAAGCAAGTGCTTCATTGGGGGACCAGACCGATCCATTTTCTAATCAAATGCCAGAGTCACCTAATTTAGCGGCACCCACTCGCGGTTCGCTTGCGGGGGAGTTTGGAGCTACAAATTGGGATGCTTCGGATCTCACTCGAGGAGTTTACTCCCTACCTCTAGTGCTTGAGTTTCCAAAGGTACGTGGTCCTATGATTTACCCCATTCAGCCTACCTACTCGCCTTCCTCTGGGGTGAGCGAGTGGGGGATGGGAATCAGTGTAGAACTCGCAATTCGGAGATTTCGGGAAGTGGGTGAAATAGATTTTAAGGAAGATGAGCTTCTTTCTCCATTCGGGAAACTGAAAAAGGGTTCTGACGGTGATTACTATCCTTTAGGTTTAAAGTCTCATGTGCGTGTTCGATTTGTGTCTCCAACAGAGCTGCATGCTTTTTTAGAAGATGGGGATGAGTTGGTCTTTGGACGAGATACGGTTTTAAAAACTTCTCGAGGGGAGTATGCCTGTATCTCGTAGAAGCTCATAATTCAGAGCATCAGTTTACAAAGTATAAGTATAAAAGTAATAAAAATTATTTTTATTTATCTGAAATTTATTACGGTGGTTTTAAAGATCATTTTCAATATAAGTTAAGCCTAGATTACGAACCTATTGAAAAAAAATACCTGGATTATCGATCTGGAACTCGTCAAGAGTTGTCCCAGAAGGTCACCGCTATTCATTGTTTTGTTAAGGTCGGGAGTATCTCTGATGCGTATGAAGAACACTTCCACTATCGATTTCAATATTTTAAGCCTGAACATGGGATTGCATTTTATCTTTCTTCAATTCAAAAGATATTTTCAAATGGAGAGGCGGAACCCGAGAAACGATTGACTTATCATTTGGCTTCGGAGGTTCTTAAAACGACTCATTGGAAAGTAAATTCAAAGTTGAGTCCGTGGATTCAGCAAATCGGTACTGGGATTATTCAGCCTATGGGTGGATCCCTTGTAGATCTGGACTCTGAGGGGTTGAGTAGTATTGAGATCCCACTGAAAGATTTCGCATTGTTGAAGCAAGATTCTGAGAAATTTGAACTTGAGCCTTTGCCAGCAGCTACTGCGGAGGTGGATAGAGGCTGCAGATTTCAGTTTGCTGGGAGGCCAGTTCCCCGTCGTCTAATGAAATTACGGGGTCCGCAAGGTCCATTGGAAGTGGTCTACTTTGCATATCTACAAAATGAGCGAAAAACGAACATTGTTACTTGTTCCCGCGAAGGGGTACGAACAGGAAGTGTAAAAGTGAATGGAGACTGGGAGATTGATCCCAATACCACACTGGCTGATTTCAGTCGAAAGGGCACACCTGATGTTCTTAAGATTTATCGTAATCAGTATGCCATTCTTCGCAATCTTTCTACTGCAGATCATCTCAAATTTTCTACAGAAACTCTCTATGGTAAGTTGAATTCGGCAAGTTATGCGGATGGGCCGCTGACGATATTTGTTCAAGATATGAATGGTGACGGTATCCCTGATATCATAGGTTACTATCGGACTGGATTTGTTGTTTGGTATGGAAAAGGAGATTACTCATTTGATATTGAGGGTCGTAAGACTTTTGAGTTGCGGGATAAGACAGGAAGGAAATTACCTTTTAATCCTGAGTTAAAAGCAGTGTTTCACGACCTAGATGGAGACGGTATTTCGGACCTTATTCTTTTCGGAAAGAATCATATCAATGTCTATCTTACAGATGGAGAAAATTTCATTAGAGAAGAAGTGCCTGCTTTAAGTGCATTTCCATTCAATCTTGACAGTAATCCTATTGTTATTCCTGCGATTGGAGATTTTTCAGGGTCTGGAAATGTTCAGCTCACAGTGGCGGATCGTTCAGCTGCCTATTTTATAGAGTTTACTCACCCAGAAACAGGTTTTCTAACCGCTGCCGACGATGGGAAGGGTAATCATATTTCCTTTTTTTACGGTCGAGCCAATCCTGAGAAGAGGATTGGAACTCGGGTTCCCGTATTAAAGTCAATGAAAGTTAAGACGACAGGAAAAGAAGAAAAGACTTATCACTATGAGTTTGATCATGTAAAGACACATTCCCTCATGCAGAGTTTATTGGGGTTTGATCACGTAACTGTAAAAACAAAATTTGATCATAGAGAATCCGATTTTTTTCATGAGGATCAAATACCCTCTCTTTTACTAACAGAGAGAGAATTCGATTCCAGACAGCCCAATGTTTATCAAGTTGAAAGAAGAGAATACGATAAAGCTACTTTTCAAGGATTGAATTATCGTCGCCTAAAAAAAGAGATTGTGGGATCGGCTGATGAAAAATGGAATCAGACAGTATTGAGTGAGAAATCCTATTTAGAATACCAAGACGAACTTTGCCCTTCTTTAATAGAGGAAAAGTTGGAAGGTTCAGTTGTTAAAATTGCGAATCATAATGAGAAGCCACCAGCATTAAAAGATCATTTGGGTTGTTTTTTATCACATGAAACTCTTTCGGAGTTCATGTAGATGCGGCAATGGATTTCTCTCATGGATTAAAAATTGATAGGGATGCGTACGGGCATCCTCTGCAATCGTCCACATTGGGAGCAGGGGTAGGATACTGGGAACTATCGGATATCGAGACGATTTCAAGATTGGATCGATTCAAATTCCCGGAAAGGAAAAACTACATTTGATTATGATTCATCATTTAGGCTAAGTCGCATTACAAATCCTGATGGGAGTCGGATTCAGGCAGACTATGGCCATTCAATCTCTGATTTGATTGCGAGCCTTACCTCTTTTCACGGTGAAAAAGGGAGTGGGACTCAAGGGTTTGCCCAATCGTTTGCCTATGACGGATTCGACCGACTTACAAAAGAGTGGGACAATCTGAACCCCTCATCTGAAACAAGTCCTATTTCGTATTTCAAATATCAATATGCAACTTCAGAAAAGCAGGCCTGGACTGAGGTGAGTCAAAGACTGCATGGAAATGCGACAAAGCGGGAGTTCCAGTTTCAGGCTGGAAATGGCGAGGAAATCGGGAAAGCCTTATTAGGATCTTCGGGTTGGATCCTTAAAGAACTTAGCTTTTGAGTTTTCGGAGGACAATCAGGTTCAAGGTTTTAGTTCCCACATCTTGCCTTCCCAGGCGAGTGAGTTTTCGATTCATGATCTTTTCTCGACAGCAAAACCGATTTCGTATGAAACGAAGTCCTTCATAGGTCTGCCCTTGAATAAGGTTGAGGTGCAGCAGAAGGATGTTTTCGGTACGATCTCTTCCCATTTGAGCTTTTCAAAAGAGGGTTTGGAAATACAACATGTCGAAAACGACACCCATTCTACCTATGAACATCTTAATGCCAAAGGTAAACAGGTTAATTTTAAAGATGCGGAGGGAAAAATAACCACCTTTCACTATGATGCGCTTGGAAGATTTGGCTTCGTTCAGTTACCAAACAAGGATAGCGCACGAATGCAATACGATTCGGAAGGTAGAGTATTACAGGTTCTGCGTAACTCAATTGGAAAGGTTCTTTATTCCTATGATCCCACGACGGGGCTTCTTCTGACAAAAGGCTATTATGATTCAAGTGGGAGATCCGATCGAACTGTATCCTATGCTTATGATTCAATAGGTCGTATCTCAAATCAAATAGAGACTCTAAAGGGTTCGTCGATATTAGGGGGAGATCATTCGAATAGTTATCATTTCTATTATGATGGGCAGCTTCCCTCTGGATCTCTTTTGGCAGGACAGGTTGGGTTTTTATCGGCCGTTCAGAGCCCTGAATTTACGCGGACGATGCAATACCGGCCAGATGGGAAATTAGAAAAGCTTGAGTTTAATATTCCAACTTGGAAAACTCTCCGTCTTGCTTATGACTACTTTTTTGATGGAGAAATTGCCTCTGAAGACGTAGAGCTTCAATCTTCGTTCAATAAGCCTGATTCATTACAGTCAAAGTTACAGACAAAGTTACAGACAAAGTTACAGTCAAAGTTTTTAAAAAAATTTAAGTTAGATCACCTCGGTAGATTGAGTACTGTTGAACTGAATGATCGTCCGGTTTTTAGTCTTAACTATGATCCATTTTCTCACATAGAAAAAGTGAATCTCAATGATCATTCAGCACTTCACTACCAATACGATCACCTTACAGAAAGGCTTCTTGGTTTTAGTTCGAGCGCTGAACAGGGTCAAAAATCACAGAATCATTGGTCGTTCAATCAACGTGGCTTGATTGCAAATGAGTCCTTCGGTCTCGATGAGAATCATATTAATAGGAATTATTTTTACTCCCCTAACGGGTTTTTGTTAAGTGCCGCAGATTCTGGAGCTGGAGTAAATAGGAAATATTCCTATGATGAGGTAGGACTTCTAAAGCAGTTTAGCAAAGATCAGGCACAAATTTTAATTGATTCTGGTTCTGATAAATGGATGATGCACGAGGGGAATGATAAGTCTGAGTACAATTTAGACTCTCAAGGCCGCGTCGTGAAAACACCTTCGAGCACTCTGATTTATGGTAGTCATAATCGTGTCGAAAAAATTGAGCGGATAGGTAAGTCGTCCATTACTTATTTCTATGATGAGGCTGGTAATAGAATATTGAAGAAAGAGGGGGATCAAATTATCGAAGCATACTTTGAGGATCGAGTAATCAGTAATGATGGTTTATATCAGCCCATCAAAGTTAATGGGACAGTCGCTGGAGTTCTAGAGAATGGTCATTTTGTCCCGACTGCTGCCGATTTTAGAGGAAGTGTATTGGAAGATTTGTCTGGAAATTTAAGTGTTGCATCTCCTTATGGTGTGAGAAATGAAAAGAGGAATAAACACTCAAATTTGATCGACTATGTTTCTCTGGGGTATGATCCTGATCTTAAAGCTTATCGAATGTTGCAGCGAGATTATGATCCGGTTGTTAAGCGATATCTTACCCCTGATCCTCTGTTTTTAGAGCATCCTGAGCACTGTGTAGAGAGTTCGCATGAATGCAATTTATATAGTTATGCAAGAGGAAATCCGGTTAGTTTTGTGGATCCTAGTGGGAAAGCCAGCTTTACTGTGCTTGGAACATCAATTGGAACTGCAATCATGCCTGGAATGGGAACCGCCGTTGGGGGCGCTGTCGGTGCAATGATGGATGGTGCAGTTATAGGTGCTGCCATGGGTGGAGTCGTGGGCGGTCTTGCCAGTCATGCACAAGGTCACGGGTTTTTAGAAGGAGCACAATCAGGTGCTGTCGCTGGTGCCATCGGTGGTGCTGTCAGTGGTGGTGTCGGCAGTGCTATTGTTACAGGAATGGGTTCTACCTTTGCTTCTGCATTGACAGGAACGATTGCTGGTTCTACTGGAGCCCTTGTCGGCACTACCGCAGCAGTTGGTATTACGGAGAGTCGCCTTCCTTCGTTTACAGAGGTTTCAGTTTCTGTTGTTTTGGGGGGTATCGGAGGTGGAATTTCTGGTCATTTGTCAGAAGTCGCTGCATCTGGAACGTCAGGTTATTCAAATGCTGCAATTTCTGCAACAGATTTTCTTTCTCAGGGAGTGAAGTCGGTTGGAACTTCGTTAAACCTAAATCAGAGCAGTCAAAAATAGGTTCAAGTCATTAAGGATTAATCATGATGGAAAAAGTAAATCATTTGAAGACATCATTTCGGAGTAAGGATAATTTTCTAAATGGATGTTTTTCAGTGGTCTTATTATCGTCAGTTGGAATCTTTATCTATTTTATCTACTACCTTGAAAAGGACAAGAGTTTATTAAAGCTATTGATTGCAGTAAGCCTTGCCATTTTCTTCTTTTCTTTTTCTGTCCTTGCAGGTCGGAAGACGCTTGAAGATAGAAAAAACTCTGATTGCATAGAATTATTCGCAGATTCTATTTACTTAGGAAAAACTCTAGCTCTAAGGAGGAAGATACTAGTTAAATTTCAAGATATAGTCGATATCCACCCATTTTATAAGTTTGGAGTTCAAGGGATTTGGATTATAACAAAGTCTAAAAAATTTGAACTTAATGAGAACAAGTTTTTCGATATAAACGACTTCTATTATGTTGCAGATGTATTGGCAAATGGGAAAAAATTGAACTTTAAGAATAGGCCATACCTAACACCATAGTAGTGAATAAGATTCAAATTTAAAACAATACAAGTCATATTAACTAAGAATATAAATTTATCTCTTGAACATCAACCGCACTCAATTGGTCATATAAATCAATCGTCATTCTAATGTGAGTGTTACTTTGAGAGACAATTGAATTGTCATTTTGTGCCATGATGACCGCCCCTATGAATAAAAAGAAGTCGTTAAATAAAAAACTGGATACATCAGGAAGCAAATGCGTTGAGTGTGGATCTTTAATGAAAGATGTATCAGGCAAGTTAGACTTCCCTGTAAATGGTGAGAATATCTCAGTTTCAGGCATGACGTTTTTGAAGTGTCAGAAGTGCCAGGAAATTATCCTTCGACTTGATGAATCCAGGAAGCTGAGAGAGAATGCCATCGAACTTTACCGTAAGAAGTATAGCTTACTGTCAGGGGATGAGATCCGATCCATCAGAGAGCGCAATCAATTGACCCAGGCTCAATTTGCTTCATTGCTTAAATTCGGGATCAATACCTTCTCACGGTGGGAGTCAGGTCGGAACGTTCAGAACTCGGCAATGGATGTCCTCTTGCGCTTGATTCGCGATGTCCCTGGAACCCTGGCCTATCTCCAATGACTTGCAGCGTAGAGTGGAGATAGTCTAAGCAAGCAAGGAGTCCTGCCATATAAAAACTATCGAAGCAGTCATTGTGAGGACTGGTTTGTCTTTTATTGTGACAAATTCTGCTCATGTAGGCGCAATTCGTCCCTTTGGTCTTATACTAATAATTAGAACGAAAATGAGCTGATATTTCTGAAAATTAAAGTAGAAAATCTGATCTCGAATGATTAGATCGAACTTTACAGTTTTGGAAAGTTGAGCGAATTTTTAAGCGATCTTTGGTTTTTAATTCTTCTATGAATTAATTTTTCTTAACCATCAGTTATTGTGTTGTTTCTTTAAAAAATAATATTTAACATTTATTATTTTAAAATATAGCGGTTTCATAATTATTTCATTTAGTGGGCTAATATAAGTTGTAAGGGATAAGAGGCCTTTGAAAGAAAATATGCAATTAAAAAAAACGCAATTAAGGATTCTATTAATAATAACGTTGAGTTTCTTGAGTTTGGGTGTGCCAGCTAGGGCAGCGATAACGTTTATAGGATTGGATTTTTGCAAGAATGAAGATAAGTCTCCAGCAAATTCTTTAGAAAACAAGCTTGAAAGTTGTAAGTTTGAAGTCGCTGATGGAACTGTTAATAATATAGTTTATAAGCGTTGTGTTACTGATTCCTTGAGTTTTTTTAACAAGATAAAAGCATCTGAGTGCAAAGGTGTTTACCTTTCTCCTCTGATAACTACCCTGAGAAATACAGTTACTCACCATATTGAAGCGAAGAATGATTGGAATGATGATAGCAAATTGGCCGCCTTGTTTGAACATGTCAATACCTGGGTTGTTGGAATGGATGAGCAAATTTATCATCATGCGGAAAATCTAAGTCTGTTTAAGAAGGACCTAAATGCCGACCTGTCTACTCATCTTGTCGAAGCAGCTCAATTGGCTGATGAAGAACCCATCGTAAACTCGATTTGGTCTACTTACTCTCAGTTTCTTAAACAAAATGGGGCTTCTGGTTATTTAGGTGACAAGGGATCTCTGAATGGGCAGCGCATAGAAAGCAAGAGCTTATTGGAATATGGACTTCAATCCATGGCTCATTTCAATCAAGCTGCTTTCCATAATAATTTGAATTTTCGAATTTTTATTCCTGTATTAGGAAAAATGATGTCAGATCTCTATCCTCGACTAGTATTTTTCGCGGGGTTAGAGGATTTCAGATGTGCCCTTATGGATTGTGGTGAGGATGCAAAGTTAATGAGTCAAGGTAAGCTCTCTGACTCTATCGATCAAGTTGTAAAAATTTTTGCTATTCTTGGAGCCTTAAATGATTCGCCAGATGCTGATGTTCATGCTCAAATAATGAAAGAGATAGTGAGTTTGGAAAAGTTGGAGCATGAAGGTAGTGCAATTTCTGCTTTCTTGATGTCAATTTGGGCATCACAAGAAAAGTTAGTATCTTTACATAATTTTTTGATAAACATTACACATTCTACTCATGTGCAAGCGAATGCTACTCCTGTCCAGCTTTCCGAAGTCCCCATCGCGAAATATCCTGATTTCGCGAAACCCTTTGTGGATTTGGTTAGCAGTTTTTGGAGCCAGTACCACGCAGTCAAGGCGTCAGGATATTTTAGTGGACAAGCGATTCCAACTTTAAGGGTTGGATTAACGGAAAACAGAATCAAACGAATCCATGAGAAACTTGCCGAAATTTATTCTCGTTTGGAGAAAGTGCATCGACGATTTCACAATGAAAATTACATAGAAAGTTACAAACAACAGTTAGTGGATGAGAGTCTTATTACGCTCATGCAATTAATGGATCTGCGTGCTGATCTTAAGGAAACACAGGGGCTTCTTAGGCTGAATCGAATGAAAACATATAAGGAGGATCTATTTCAGGTTTTTAATTCTGACGTATGGAAATCTAGGTTGTCTAAAGAAATGAAGTCTCTTGGAAATATAGGGTTCAATTTGTCTGGAGAAAACGCTTTAGCGCCTACAAAGATTCTAACAGCGAAGTCTGTGCAGGAATTAGCATTTTCAAACGAACAGTTTACCGATTTGGCGGTTGAGAAGGGGGATGTTGTTAATATACAAGTCAATCAAAGCTGGCATCCTACGTGCGCAATTTCAAACTCGAGATATTCTAATTTAATGAATGCAAAGGGGATAGGGCCCGAAGGGTACACTCTGCATATTGGTGAGGCTGGATCGACGGTAACTTCTATCAAGAGTTTTGAAAGCTTATCCGAATTTCGCTCTGACTCAATTTTAAGTATAACTAGAGCAACAAAAGATGGACATGAACATGTAGTGTCAGATCAAGTAGCTAAAAATGCTATTGATTGGCTAGTCAAAGGTATAATTCCCATTTCTCTTTCGGTCAATTTAGGGGACTTTTTAAGTGAGCAAGTTGGGTCGAGCACTTTACCTAAAATAAAAAATATTCACGATCAAACACGTAGTGAGGGTTCAGAAGTTTTTTCAGGGATTGAAAAATCGAATGCAGTATCCAGTAATCAAGGGACGGACGCACGATATGAGATGGGTCTACGTCTTCCTGATACCCCATTTCCAGATCTTCCTGTAGGTAGTCTTTTGTTGGTGCAGGTGCCGGACGATCTTTCAGAGGTTAAGAATCGATTCAATGTTGAAGTTGTTGGTCAAGCTTGAGTAAAGTCGTATCGGTCAAGTCTCACTTGTATCTTGTCATTAACGACTGCCGCAGTGATGATCAGAGAGCATTAAGTATTCAAATTAGTCATCAGCGCCCGAATGGGGGTAAAGCGAAGAAAATTGTCGAGACGATGTTGGATGTAATGAGCAATCTGAAACTTGAAGAGGATGCAATCCTAAAAACCGGAGAATTACCTTCTCAACGAAATCACGAACTTTTAATGGCGACACATAAGATAGTCTCAAACAAAGGCTTTAACAAGCATGAGAATTTTCTGACCTTACAGATGTTCAATGACTGGATTTCTCACTCTGTTCAAGAGATTGAAAGCAAAGTTCGGATTCGGCATATTGAAAGAAAAATTGCTCCTTTGGTAAATCGACTTCAGTTGCTCGCAAGTCAGCTTGCTTTGTTGGAAAAGAACCCAAAGGTCATATCAGATTCAAGAGTTTTGATTGCTGATGATTTAAGGCTGCGTCAGATCCAACGTGCCGTGGGTGAGGTCATATCTATCTTGAATGGCCGTATTTTGCCTATGTTCAAGATTCGGATTCCAGATCTTTATCTAGAACTCAAGAAGAGCGGTTCACGTGAACTTACGCAAATACATATTGGTCAGGACCCTATGGACATTCTTCATGGAATTAATGTCGTAATTGATTCTTTGAATAAAAAAATGAATATTCGAGGAAATGATACTTCTTACGTAAATGGCTTTGTTGCTGTTAATTATCCTAAGCTAAATCAACATACTCAGACTTATGTTATTCCCTATGCTGATTTTTCTGGTCCGGTCGCACTTGAAAATTTAGTTGTGCAGCCCTATGAGGCTCTTTCTATCGCTATAAATCCTCCCCTAGTTAATAATCCGCGCCTGTCGAGTTCCGTGGTTGGTCAATATAATAAATTATCAGTTGGGCGATTTACAGTCAGGCCTCAAGATGTTTATGTGATGGAGAAGGATGGTTTAAATAGGAAGACTGCCGGTGCTCTTGTGTGTGAAGCTCAGATGCCGGTGATTTAAGAATGGGAATTTACATTCAACTCAATCCACACTTCGTGACAAATCAAACCATTAAAGAGCTTAATGCGCGGAATGGATCAACGATTGCTCGGTTGCGATCTGCATCTCTTTTTCCGTACTCAGGTGGCGAATACAGGTTGCAAATGGGGGGAGCAGGTTATCATACGATCCCAGGTTTTGGGCTCATGAAAATGGGATTACGGAATTCGAACATTTTATGAAGAATACCCTAAATAGGGAGTAGTCTGGATATTCTCCCTTTGGTGAATTTGATATTTCTCTAAGTAATCTTGGTTTTAGGCAACCCATCGTAGCAAGCGTGCGTGAAAGTATAGTGAATATGCAATTGTTGTTTTCGGTCGATTACATTTCGGATCAAACAAAAAAGTAAGGGTTTGCCAAGAATCGGATGAATCGTTATGAAGAAAAGGAAAAACGGCAACTTTTAGACTGGCTTCCTGAAGATGGCGTGTTTGTTGATGTGGGAGCGAATGTAGGTTTTTATTCTCTTTTTGTGAAAAAGCATCGTCCTAACTTGCAGTTTACGTGTTCGAGCCACACCCACTTCTATTTCAATGTTTAAAGCTCACTGCGAATGCTTATCCCAGTTTTGGATTTGAAGTACACGAAATCGGGATTGGACGTGAGACCAGAAAAGCCTCGTTGTATTTTTATACCAAGAATTTTGGAGGACATAGTTTCTTATTGAGTTCTGCTGGGGGTGAGTCTCATGAAAAGTCCATCCTTCTCGTGAAGTATGGATTCAACCCTTAGATCAAGTGATGATTGATGCAAATTGGCCTCGCCTGGATTTTATTAAAATTGATGTTCAGGATTTGGAGACAGAAGTCATCGAAGGCGCTGAAAAAGTGATCGAGCGCTTTCATCCCAGACTTTTAATCGAATGTAATCATGAACGGCTTTTAAAGGACGAAGAATACATTCGAGCTTTTGATTCGGATTTATTGAGGAAAGGATATAAGTGGAATCTTGCTGATAAAAGAGCTTCTGCTAGTTTGAAAGAATGGCAAGAGACAGCGCGTAATAGCCTGGCAGTACATCAGCTTTATGGAGATTATTTTTTTCGTAAAGGCTAGGTGTAGGACAGATAGGGCATGGTCTAAAAGCGTGTCTTAGTGCATTGAATGACGTTGTGTATTTATAATTCTGCTTAGATTACTTATGATGTGTCAGCTCCTGTAATATGTGGCTGAAAAATACCTATAATTTAGTATTAATAATATTAAGTATATAATATTTGCTATTTTCATAATATGTAGTATGTATGTCTCATTAATTACGTTCGGTATTTAATTGTCGGTTATTGTTTTATGAAAAAATCGATTTTTAGAATTTCTATTTTTGCTTCATCAATATTACTTCTGACTCATTTAATCATCTCTTCTTCTGTTTGGAGCATGGACATAAACTTGCCGGAAGTGTCGCGTAAACGTGGAGAAGTTAAAGTCGAGCAGGTATCAAAATACTGTAAAAATGTTTCGGCAGGGAAGTTATTACATAAATATGTAGAAAAAGAAGAATTAAGTGAAATTGAAACTATTCTAAATAAGGGTTGTGATGTGAATGAAGCAGATAGTGAGGGTAGAACCCCTCTGCATTTTGCAGCTTATCGAGGAAACATCGGAATAATTAAGCGGTTGATTGACAAAGGTGCTACTCTAGCAGCTAAAAATAAACTCGGTCATACTCCTTATGACGTTATTAATGATGATAGTGCAAGTTGGGTTGAAGTTAAAATTCTTTTAGGTGGATCACCAGCGTCAATAGACTTAGAAAAGAAGGCCCGTCTAGAAGCTCTAATAATCGAAATAGCGAAAAATCCTGATAAATATTGTGTTATTTATCAGGCTGGTGATGGTTCACTCTTTGGTATTCAATACTGCATTGAGTCTCTACAGAATGATGTTAATGTCCAGAGTGATGAAGGAGAAACGGCTCTTCATTGGGCTGCGAAAGCAGGGCATCTAGAAGCGGTCAAGTATCTTATTAAGTTAGGTGCAGATCTTCAACTAAAAACAAAAGCAGGAAAGACTCCACTTGATTATGCGAATGAAAATGGACATAGGGATGTAGATTCGATTGAAAGTGTTGCTGGATATCTATCGGGTAAGTTACCTAAAAAACCTTTCTTAAAAAGCAAATACCTTCCGACAGAACTTTGGCATGCTGATTTTATTGAAACCCATTTCGATAAAAATATGGGGGAATCTGAAAAGTTTAAAAAAATAGTTACTCGCTTGGGTCGTGTTCCAGGTGCCATTGAAAATATTCGTAAAGTAGTAGAGCATAAATTTCGAGGATTTCTTTACGAACTCGAAGATGCCTTGGAAATGGCAGAAAATGGAATTCCTATTGAGGCATTTGGTGCAAAGTATCCTGATGAAAGTGGAACTCTTCTCGATTTTGATATCCAAACTCCTACAAAGTTAATCGAGAACAAATCATTCTGTTGGGATTTTATTGAAGAAAATGCTGACATAGATGAACTAAAAGCCTCGTTTATTCGTCATAAAAATACCGCTGAAAAAAATGGATCAAGAATTTGGGAGTTACATTCAAAAAATAAAATCCCCTATGAGTGGGAAGAGTGGTTATCTCAAAATAATATCTCATTTGTTGTTACAACTTCTGCGCGAGATCATTCATTTCTGACGTTACTTTCTCAGCACATGAAAACCTTTTTCCTGGCTATTGAAATCATGTCAGATTCCGCTGGCATCAATGCAAGCCAATAAAAATTGAACGTCTTGATTGTCTGTTGGGTTGGGCCAGATTATTTTGTTAAGAACATACTTGGCATCAATGCGATGGATTTTTCAGTTGAGAGGACATGGTAACGAACTCCACGGTCTTTGCTTTGAAAAGGCTTTACGAATCAGACGATGTGCTAAATCTAAATCAGTTCGCCAAATACTTTCGCCGTTTACAATTCAAGAGAAATAAGTGTTTGAGGAGTCAGTGACGTGACCCACCACTTAGGCCTTACAATTGGGTCAAAATATGACGCAATTAAGGACTGCTGGGGCATCACGGTTGTTTCGTAATGAGCATAGTCAGCTCATTGGCGCCTAGATGACCTTGATCTGGGTTTTAACTCATTAGATTTTGATACTGTGTGCCTATCGTGGTTGGTGGTGAGCTGCTAAACTGATCTCACATCTTATGGTTCTGGCGCATCCCGAAGTTTTCAGAGTACCCCAGGCTTGATGTGATCACGCATGGAAGCGTAAAGGAGGATTTCAAATGAGAAAGCTGAAACTCATCGAACATATTTCGCTGGACGGCGTGATCCAGGTGGGTCACGGCAAAGACGGCGACTTCCGCTATGGCGACTGGACCGAGCCGTATCGCAGCCCTGCTGGGTTAGCGATGGTTCTTCCGGAATGGGGCGAGCGCTTTGACCTGCTGATTGGTCGCCGAACTTACGATCAGTGGTCGAGCTTCTGGCCCAAAGCTCCGAAGAGTCCGATGGCGGACCGCCTGAATGCGGCGACGAAGTATGTCGTAACCCACAGGCCGGAGAGCCTGAAATGGGGCCCGTTCGAGGGCATTGGACCGGACCTTGTGGAGGGTGTTCGCGCCATCAAGGCGAAGGACGGTCCGGACCTGATCGTCTCGGGCAGCTCGACGCTGACTTCGGCGCTGCTCGAGCATGGGCTTGTGGACGAGATGCTTCTGCTGGTCAATCCTGTCCTGCTGGGCAAAGGGAAGCGGCTTTTTGCGGAGGGAACTCCGCCGCGCGCATTCGCGTTCGAGAGCACGAAGGTTTCGCCGACGGGCATCCTCGTCAACACCTACAAGGCCGCTGGAACTTTGCAGAACCTGAGATAAGGAACGTTAGGTTGGAGGTTATTTCGCGTTGGGTCTGTGAAGCGTATATTTCTCATTTGTTCTCTTTGAAAAATCTAATCATATCCTGGATCTTGCCTTCTATTTCGGTTGATATTTGGTCGGCATTAATCAACTTGTGCACGTTTTGTCAAAAGTGTTTCTAGGTAAGCTTTATCGAACTTGTATGGAACGACCTTAAATCTGCCGTTACTGTTAGCAGCTGCTAAGAGTCTGGACAATCCGAAGGGAAATAAAACGGGCGACAAGCAGAAATCTAATGGACTAATTTTCATTAAGAAATTATATTTTAGTCCACTAGTGTTGAATTTCATTATATTTCAAGTAGTAAGGAGTGGACTAAATGAAGGACTTGGAGAAAGATATAGTCCATATTGCTCGACTTGCACTGAGCGGAAAAGAAGCAGACTTGCGAGCTTATCTAAAGCGGGCTGTCATCCCTATATTAAAAAAATCGACCCGACCTTGAACCTTTTAAAAATGAAATTGTCGGATATCTTTCAGGATCTGCCGTTCGGGGAAGCGCTATAATCGAACCGCTCCCTGTCGATTTAGATAGTAGACAAGAGCTACTACGCAGGGAAGCGAATCCCATGCTTCCTTCAACCATTGTTTGGCCTGAAGAAGTAGCCACCTCTCTGCACGAAGTTCTTACTGAGCGGGATCGCATTGAGGAATTAATGGAGGCCCATCTTGCCGCATCAAGAACTTTGCTTTTCATAGGGCCTCCAGGAGTAGGCAAAACGCTTGCAGCACGCTATTTAGCAAGAAAGCTCTCAAGACCGTTGTTGACCTTAGATTTAGCTTCGGTCATGAGCAGTTATTTAGGTAAAACCGGAAATAATATTCGTGTGGTCCTCGACTTTGCTAAGCGCAGTCCTTCTGTTCTCCTTCTTGATGAGTTTGATGCAATTGCAAAGCGAAGAGATGACAATTCAGAAGTTGGAGAACTGAAACGCCTAGTTACAGTTCTTCTCCAGTCAATTGATGACTGGCCTCATGAGGGGATTCTAATTGCTGCAACAAACCACCCAGAACTCTTAGATAGAGCAATTTGGAGAAGGTTTGACAGAGTAGTAGAATTTCCAAAACCATCTGAAGAGGCAAGAATCAGTTTCATCAAATCGCTTCTAACTGAAACCTCGGGCAGCAGTGATATGAGTCAGACATTATTGCGCCTTTTAGTAGCACATTCAGCAGGACAGAGCTTCGCTGAAATTAAGAGAGAAATAGATCAAGTTAGGAAGCAGTCTTTCATTTCTGGTAAACCTTTTCATGAATCAATTCTTTCATTCTTTCAGTGTCGGACGAAGACGGCAAGTACCCAAGTAAAATTAGACTGCGCGCGTTTTCTGATAGATTCAGGATACTCCCAACGGAAGATTAACCAAATAACTGGGTTATCGCGAGATACTATTCGAAAATACTTAGGGGATTTTCTGGATGGCAGGCATTCAATGCGGGATGGAAAGGGAACCATAGATGGCCCGTGAAAATAATTTCCTACTCGGTAAAGGAGAAAAGCTAACCGGAATAGTTGATATCCCTTCAGGAGGTGGACCCAAAAAACCTCCTTACGAATTTTCTAAAGCAAAAACACGACTGAACGAAAAACTCGAAAAAACCACAGAGGTTTTCTCGAGGGTCCCTGCTATCGCGTGCCCAGGTGAAGAGGTCGTAGCATTGATGACCTTGCATCCACGATATCTTTCAAAGTCAGACTTCCCTCAAGGCCTCCTTCACACAGTCGGTCTTCGCGCAGTAGGAACGCGACCAAAAAAGATCAAACCAGAATCATGGGGAATAAAAAAGCATCCACAAGAAGCGATGGCAGAACAAGTGTTTATCGCAGGGAAAAAATCGGTCTTTGGAAATTGGATCAAAAAAATACCTGAATGGACAGAAAAAACAATGGGAGCATATTCCATTGTACAAATTGAGGATTTGGTGCCATTTCAGGCTGAAGATAAATTACGGGGAATCCCGAAGACTGCGATGATGCGATCCTTGAAATCGTTTTACATAATCTAGGTAGAGATCAAATTTTGGATGAATTTTGTGCCTATGCCAAGACTTTGGACAGCTTCCCAATTATCGATCGCACGAAAAAACTCAATGGACTTACTTTTGTACCTGTTCGCAGTAATTTAAAAAATATCGAAAAACTTGCAGCATTTACCTTTGTTCGTGTAGCGCGAGGCATGCCTTCAATTCGTCCCGTACCCACAGGCATCCTAAGAGGCTCTACAAATTTTGCTCTGGACATGCCAACTGAGGGACCACTATCGAATGATGTACGTGCAGTAATTTTCGATGGAGGACTCCCGCCAAGCGTTAATCTTGGTAAATGGGTCCAATACATTCAACCTCCTGGAATTGGTCAGCCCATTCCTAACTATGTCTTGCACGGACTTGGAGTGACTTCGGCTTTTCTTTTTGGTTCTATTCATCAAGGAGTTCCCCTTCGACGACCGTTTTGCCAGGTAGATCATGTTCGTGTTCTCGACGCTACTCCGAACAAAGAGTTGGAGTACATTGATGTTTTAGATCGTATTCTTGCGCATCTTGATGCTAACAATGGAAAGTACAAATTTGTAAACTTGAGTCTCGGTCCTGATTTTCCAATGGAATATGACGACGTCAATCTGTGGACTTCATCGTTAGATATTCGGTTCTGTACAAGTGATATCCTTGCGACTGTTGCTGCTGGAAACAACGGCGAACTCGATGCTAGCCTAAATTTAAACAGAATTCAGCCTCCATCAGATGGGGTAAATGTCCTTTCGGTAGGGGCATCCGATCGCAGCACAACAGAATGGAAACGTGCGAGCTACAGCTCAGTTGGCCCAGGTAGAAGTCCAGGCTTTGTTAAGCCTGATGGAGTTGCTTTTGGTGGTTCAGACATTGAACCGTTCATGGTTTTAGACGCCTCTTCCAGGCCGCAAGCAAGACCCGATGGTGGAACAAGTTTCGCTTCCCCTTTTGTTTTAGGAGGTGCGGTAGGGACAAGAGTTTTCGCAGGAGACGACCTTCATTCTCTCGCTATACGAGCCCTTTTGATACATCGAGCGGAAGCAAAAAAAAACACTCGCGCACTGAAGTCGGATGGGGACTGCTTCACACTAATCCGAAAGTACTGATGACATGTGAAGACCATGAAGCGATGGTAGTCTATCAGGGGGATTTGCCTTTGGGGCAGCACCTTCGCGCGATGATTCCTGTTCCAATCGGCCCTCTATCAGGCCCCATAACCCTTCGGGCCACACTTGCAATTGCACCGGATGTAGACCCTGAACATCCAGGGGCTTATACTCGTGGTGGTTTGGAAGTCTGTTTCCGCCCCGATATGAGAAAGTTTACAACCTCAAAAGATGGGAAGAAGTCGGCTCATCCTAAGACCAAACCTTTTTTTTCCGGGTCTAAGCTTTTTCGTGCTTCCGAATTCCGTCTACGTGAGGAAGGATTTAAATGGGAACCTTGCATTCGGCATGAGCAAAATTTTCGTTCCGGTTCTTTACATAAACCTTGTTTTGATATCTGGTTTCACCACCGTGCTGGAGCTATCCCTACTAAAGATCCGAAGCCACTGCCATATGCTCTCGTTGTAAGTTTGTTTGCACCAAAAGATCCAAAGTTTTACAACCGTGTCGTGCAATCATATGAAAATATTCTGATTCCTCTTAAGCCAAGAATTCAGATCCCAATATCAGTTTGAAGGATCTTTTTCCTCGCCTGGATTTTATTAAAATCGATATTCAGGACTTGGCAGCAACGTAAAAGAGCTGGAAAACCAGCGAAGCATTGCCTCACGGATTTCCAGCTCTATTAAGACTCCTTTTTCGATTACAGATTCCTGAGAGACTTTGCAGCTCCAACCATGTTTTCAAGTGCGGTTTGTACTTCAGGCCAGCCCCGAGTTTTTAATCCACAGTCTGGGTTGACCCATAGATTTTTGATTGGGATGACACGACTTGCTTTTTGCAGAAGTTCAACGATTTCTTTTTGAGTAGGAATGCGCGGGGAGTGGATGTCATAGACGCCGGGCCCCACTTCGTTGGGGTAGCGAAACTTTTCAAATTCATCGAGGAGTTCCATGCGAGATCTGGAGGTCTCGATGGAGATCACATCGGCATCCATTTCTGCTACAGAGTCTAGAATATCCCCAAATTCACAATAGCACATGTGAGTATGAATCTGGGTGTCTAGGCGAACTCCGCTTGTCACTAGGCGAAATGCATCGACGGCCCATCTTAAGTAGGTTTTCCAATCGGATTGTCTGAGCGGCAATCCTTCACGAATGGCTGGTTCATCGACTTGAATGACAGAAATTCCAGCAGATTCCAGGTCACGTACTTCATCTCGCAAGGCGAGGGCGATCTCCATGCAGGTTTCACTTCGCGGCTGATCATCCCGAACAAATGACCACTGGAGGATCGTCACGGGTCCTGTGAGCATTCCTTTAACGGGTTTTTTTGTTAAAGATTGTGCATAGACGGACCATTCAACTGTGATGGGTTTGTCGCGCTGTACATCACCGAAAATGATGGGTGGTTTGACACAGCGAGAGCCATAGCTCTGGACCCAGCCATTTGAAGTGAATGCAAATCCCGAGAGTTTTTCACCAAAGTATTCCACCATGTCAGTTCGCTCAAATTCTCCATGGACGAGCACATCCAGCCCAATGGCCTCCTGCTTTTCAATGCAGTGCTTTGTTTCTTGTTTAAGAAACTGGTGGTATTCGACTTCAGTGATCTTTCCAGAGCGCCAATTCGCCCGAGCTTTTCTCACTTCTTCGGTTTGTGGGAATGAGCCAATGGTCGTGGTTGGAAAGGTGGGCAAGTTGAGTCGAGTTTGTTGTCGGGACGCCCTAGTGGAATAGGGGAAAGGTCGAGTGAGCATAGATTGTGTGATTCCTTGCACACGGTTTCTCACCACACTGTTTCTGATTCGAGTGGATGAACGACGAGAGGAAATCGCAGCTCGACTTTCTTCAATCAGTGGTCCCACAGGGTGTTCTGATTCAGCGGTATGAGCGAGTGCCTGAATCTCATGAAGTTTTTGAACTGCGAAGGAAAGCCAGCTTTTCAGTTCTGGGTCGAGCTTTTTCTCCAGCTCAAGGTCGACAGGGACATGAACAAGAGAGCAGGAAGGTCCAATGAGAACTCGTTCGGAACCTAGCTTTGAAACAGCTTTACGAATCAGACCATGCGCTAAATCCAAATCAGTTCGCCAAATATTTCTACCGTCCACAACGCCTAGAGAAAGTAAGGTATGAGGAGAAAGTGCTGAGAGCACAGGGTCCAATTGCTCAGGTGCTCTGACCAAATCTACATGGAGAGCATCGCACCCGGATTTTGCCACCAGGTCAAGGTTGTTACCGAGAGTTCCAAAGTAGGTCGCAGTGAAAATTTTGGGTCGGTTTTTCCAAGAAGTGATTTCAGAAAACATTTTTCCATAAGCTTTTACGCTTCGATGGTCGAGCTCCAAGACCAGGCAAGGTTCATCGAGCTGAACCCAAGATACGTTCTCAGCAGCCAAGACTTTGAATAGCTCTTTGTAAGTGGGAAGCAATGCTTCTAAAAGGTCTAAGGTTGAAGCAGAGGGGGTTCCTTCATCGAGTTTGGAATGGTGTTTGGAATCCAATTTAGACTCAAGTTTGGACTCAAACTTGGAATCCAGTTTAGACTCAAATTTAGAAAGGAGAAGAAATGAGACGGGGCCGATCATGACTGGACGAGTTTCAATTCCTAATGCACGGGCTTCCTTGATTTCAGAAAGAATTTTTGTAGCATTGAGATTGAAGGTCTGTTTGGCTTCAAGTTCCGGCACAATGTAGTGATAGTTGGTGTCAAACCATTTCGTCATTTCCATTGCTGGAAGATCAATTCCAGCACTTTGATCTTGAAGACCTCGGGCCATTGCGAAGTAGCGTTTAAGTGGGTCTTGAATGGACTGGTAGCGACGAGGAGTTGCTCCCAAAGTCACTGCCATATCTAGCATTGGGTCGTAGAGCGAAAAATCGTTGCTTGGAATCAGATCTATTTTAGATTCCTGTTGGATTTTCCAATGCTGTTTCCGTAGAGCAGCAGCGGCTGTATGCAGTTCGCTCGCTTCGCTTTTGCCACTCCAGTACGATTCGAGCGCTTTCTTGAGCTCTCGATGAGCGCCGATACGAGGAAAGCCTAGATTATTAGTTTTTGTAGATGAACGAGTGCTTTGTGTATGGATCATGATGCTCTTACTCCGAGAGTGTGCAATAAAGCACAGGTTAGTTCGATGAGGCCATCGGACTTAGAAAGTAGAATCTCTCTTTACCGTTGCGGGACAGTGCCGGATTTTCACCGGACTTCAGCTTGTCACCGAGCCGTTATCGAGCCGTTATGTACAGCTTTGGAAGTTAGTTCGAATGAGGCAAGAATGTCAATGTAGACTATTTGCGTTTTTTCTTTTTTGGCTTTGGAATCACTCCAAATCGAGGATCCTCTGATTGAATCGATTTGACGACCTTCGTCGCAGTTTCCTCAAAATCTAGAGCATGTTGCGGAAGGTAAAGCCACTTGCCTAAGACTGGATGAGGGGCCAGGGTAGTGAACTCTTCTTGAATCATGCTGTGAAATTGACGCTCAGTCGGGATGAGGATTCCGTTCCAAGGGTCTTCACTATCGGCTAAAACAAGAACTATTTTATCGTTTAAATAGGCAGCTTCGAAACCAAACATTTTCTTCTGCAGAAAATCAGATCGGTGTTCCAAAGGTTCAAAGAGCCATTGGAGGGAGTTTATTTTCTTAACTTTGAGTAGAGGTCTCGCTTTCATTTTATTTACTCTCGTACTTCCGAAATTTATTCCCGAATCGCTTGTACCTGAACGAGTTCACCATCCAGACAATGAACTTGAAAAGTAATAGGTCGGCAACAGACAAAGCAATCCTCGATATAGGTCTGATGGTCAACAGAACAATCGACAACGATGGAAAAATTTTCTCCACAAAAGGGACAAGTGACTTCGGCTTCAGTAGTCATAAGTTCTCGTTTAAAAATGGACTCGCAGTTTAAAGGTTTTTACAATGCTTCCATTGCTCAGGGTGACATAGAATTGCTCAAGAAGATTCATTTTTAATGCTGACTCAACTTGGGTCTGGGAAAAGCCTCCTTCGCTCAAATCTTTGAGGGTGGGGAGCTGGCCCGTTTGCATTCTAAATTTTTCCACAAATCGAATCAAACGCTTTTCTGTGAAGGGATCTATTTTGGACATACGTTAAATTTACCTGAAGTTTACCTAAGGGTTAACTAAAGTTTACCTGAAGTTGACCTAAAGTTGACCTAAAGTTGACCTAAAGTTGACATGCTAAGGAGTGTTGTATTTATAATTTACAAGATTGATTTCTAGCGCAGTCAAAGCATACAACGATGAGTGCATGACAACCCAACCTATTCGGCTCAGCTATAATCAAAACCTCCAATCTCTTGAAGATCTTTTATCTCGTGTTACGCGGCCAGGTAACTTTTATTTTCAAGGTTTAATAGAATTGCCCATGCCCAAGGTCGAAGTGGACGGTGTGGGTATTTTGTCCTTTCCTATTCCCCCGCAGCAAATCAAGCAGTTGATTCAACAAGGGGTGCGTGCCCCTTATGGGCAGGGCGAAGAGACAATCATGAACACGTCTGTCCGAAAGGTTTGGCAGTTGAGGCCAGACCAGGTGAGGATCAGTGGGCGTTCCTGGAGTACTCATTTTGATCAAATTCTTTCTTTAGTCAAAGAGGGGTTGGGTTGCCTGGATGTAGATGTGACTGCTGAGTTTTATAAATTTCTTGTTTATGAAGAAGGTGACTTTTTCGTATCCCATCGCGATACCGAAAAGTCTTCAGGAATGTTTGGTACTTTGGTCATTGTTCTCCCTTCGCCTCACCAGGGAGGGGAGTTGGTGATTCGTCATGCTGGTCACGAAGCCACAGTCGATCTCAGTAGTGCAGAGAATTCAGAGTTGGCCTTCGCAGCGTTTTATGCTGACTGTCAACATGAGGCTAGACCTGTTACGTCAGGGAGTCGGGTTTGTCTGATTTATAATTTGATTCAAAAATCCCAGGCGACTCAACGTGAGCCTGCTCAAAAAGTCGACGCTCTAGCCTCTCTTCAGGCGCCGCTTTACGATACGGAGATTGCAAATGCTGCAGAGATTCTACAGAAAGCCTTACACGGAGCTTTAAAAGAAGAGAATGCTCCGCTTAAGATTGTCTGGTTATTAGAGCATCAATACACCTCAGCAGAGTTGTCTTTTACGACTTTAAAAAATGCAGATGCAGCATTAGCTCAGGTTTTATCTCAAGCGTGTGTTCGGTCCGATTGTGCTATTCACCTTGCGATTGTGCACATCCTAGAATCAGGAAGTGCAGAGCCTCAATATCCCACTTACTCAAGAGGGTCACGATGGGGGCGTCGTTATTATTCTGATGAAGAAGAAGAGTGCATGAATGGGGATTTCGAAGTAATCGATGTTTGCAGTTTAGACACATATGTTGATGGATGGATGAGCCTCAACAGCAGTACCGAAAATTTGGGTAGGATTCCAATTGGAGAAGGTGAGTTATTACCCAATGGGGCATTGGATAATGCCTTGCCGGACCAGCAGCGCCTTATGGAAGCAACAGGTAATGAGGGAGTGTCGTATGAGCGTTCTTATCATCGAGCAGCCCTGCTGATTTGGCGATACGATCGTTATGCTGAGGTCCTGTTGCAAGGTGGATTAATAGGACCTATTTCCTATTTAAAACAGCGTATGGCCCAATGCACTTCCCCCTTGGCCACGCAGCAAGAGTTGCAAGCTCTGGCAGAACTCATTCTCAAGCATTGGGAAAATAGGTCACAGAATCATTATAATATTTGGAATACGAATCGCCGTGAGCCCGATCGTTCGGAAATGATTCAGCTTCTGTGTGATTTAGAAAGCCCAACCTTATTACAGCGTTTCATCGATCCTATTGTTATGAAACAGTACGATGGTACTGAAAATGGGGCACTTGTTGTGGCTGTTCGACATTTAGACCCTATCCTGGTCAATCATCTGTTTACAAAATTGGTTCACCAAAAAATGGATCGCTATCCAGAAGCTTGTGTCAGTCTGCTTGGTCTCATGACAGATGAGGGCATTACTACAGATGGAGGTATTGCTCAATCTATCGCTCAATCTATCGCAACAGCAATTATTGATTCACTCAAAAAGATAGGCAAGCCATCCTTGACTTCTGATTTATATGATCATCCCTATGAGAGCAGGTATGGAGTAAGAAGGGATACGAAACTTGTGAGTGAGGTGTTCGTTGTTCAGTTGGGGGAGGCTCTCGCGCGCCTGAAAATGGATCAGCTTCAAGATTCCGCAGCTACGGAAATGATTTCACATGAAAAGACGTTCGATCCGGCGAGTATCCTTGTTCCTGCTCTTCTTCGATTGTATCAGGATAATAGAGAACTCCATGTGAACTCTCACTTCAATAGGCTGTGGCAACACGCAGGCCGGTTTTTATTAGCTCGCAGTGAATTTCCTCCAGAAGCGCCTCGAGACTGGGATCAAAAAGTTTTAATTCCATGCAATTGTGAAGACTGCAAAGAGCTACTGGCATTTGCAAATGCACCGACTATGAAAACTCACCGCTTTCGAGTGCGGAAGGATCGCCGTCAACATTTACATGAGATGATTGATCGGGGAGTGCTGGATATGACACATGTTACAGAACGCCAGGGATCTCCTCAAACTTTGGTTTGTACCAAAACACGACGAAGTTACGAGCTGGCTTGTGAAAGACATAGGAACGACGTTAAATTAATGAAGTCTCTTGTTTCCCTTGCGAATCATTGCAAAGAAATGCGGAAAGAAGTGCGAGGAAAGGAATTGAGAGCTAAAGAATTGCAAGCCAAAGAATTGCAAGAGAGATTGGTCGCCGCCATAGGACGGAGGGAATAGAGCAAGATGGAACCCAAGTTTTGGTTAAGTCGTTGGAAGGCTGGTGAAATAGGGTTTCATCAGAAGGATTTTGAGCCCGACCTGATTGAGTATTTTCCAAAAGTATCTCCCAGTAAGGTTTTGGTGCCATTGTGTGGGAAAAGCTACGATATGGTTTGGCTTGCGCAGCAGGGGCATCAAGTCATTGGGGTTGAGCTCAGTGCGATTGCGTGTGAGGCGTTCTTTAATGAGATCATCCGCCAACCGTACCAAAAAAAAATCTCCGGAGAGTTTACGGTTTATCGGGGTGCAAATTACACTCTCTATTGTGGGGATTTTTTTAAAATTAGACCAACGGATCTTGCGGGTGTTTCACTCGTTTATGATCGAGCTGCACTGATTGCATTGTCTCCAGATTTAAGAAGGAAATACGTTTCGCATCTGACTGCACTCATGGAATCAGGGGGCGTATGCGGCTCGCTTCAGATGTTGTTGATTGCGATTGAGTATCCTCAAGATTTAGCTCAAGGGCCTCCTTTTTCGGTATCAGACGCGGAAGTGAATGAGTTGTATCGGGATGCATTTCAAGTGAATTGTGTTTTGAGTGAAGAGATTCCAGAGATTTCAAAAGGGAATCCGAAGTTTCAAAATGTGCGAGTTTTCAGTCGGGTGTATTTGCTGAAGAAAGTGGATGGGTCTCAATTTTTTTAGGTTTGCTACTTACGTAGAAGCAAATGCTGGAAGCCTCTATGATCTTGACTCAGAACTCGAAGCAGTGAGCGTGGATCATTTATTAAAAATTGAATGAGAGAATTGGAATGATTTCCAAAGAGATTCTTTTTGAAGTCGAAGCCGGTTTTAAAGCAGCACTTTCAATCGATTAGTTTTTTGAACTATTTATACCTGATCGGGTACAAGTTCTTAATATTTATGTAAAATATACCCAATCGGGTACGAAATTTATCTATATTGGTATTTTTATACCTGATCGGGTATGATTTTCTTATGGAAGAATTAGCTGAATTTGTTAGAAGGAAGCGGAAGCAAGTCAAGCTCACTCAGGCAGAACTCGCCCAGCGAGCGGGTGTCGGATTGCGCTTTATACGAGAACTCGAAAATAATAAAAAAACTCTTCGCCTCGATAAGGTTGAGCAGGTGCTGCTTCTCTTTGGTCATACCGTAGGACCCGTTCCGGCAAAGCGGGAGGTTGAAGAATGACCGTATTCACAGAACGCAAACGGGGTCGAGTATTTGTGGACGAGCTATTTGCGGGCATGATTGAGGAACGCGAAGGCTTCTGTATTTTCACCTACGACAAAATCTATTTGGAAAATGAGGGCGCTAAGCCAATTAGTCTCACTCTTCCACTTCGGAACGAGCCATATCAAGAGAAAGCTATGCTACCATTTTTTGATGGATTGATTCCAGAAGGTTGGCTCCTCAACATCATCACCGATAACTGGAAAATCGATCCAAGGGATCGGATGAGTCTCCTACTCCTTGCATGCAAAGACTGCATTGGAAATGTGAGTGTAGTGGCTGAAGATGAGGGTGAAATGTGATGCCTAAAAATTGTCTCGGTTGCTACCAGGCCTTAGATTTAGATTCTGAAGACTATCACAAGAGATGCAGTCGAAGATTATTCGGAACTGAGATCCCACCTCTCGTGGATTTTGGTTTAGAACATTTGGAAGAACTCGCAAAGGTCGCACTCAGTCGTCATCTCGGGATTACCGGGGTTCAACCTAAGATCTCGGTTGATCTAGAAAGACGAAAAGATGATCCGTCACATCGGTTGATGATTGTCGGTTTATGGGGCGATTTTATTCTGAAACCACCCAGCTCGCGTTTTCCAGACATTCCGGTAATTGAAGATGTAACCATGCATATGGCGGAAGCAGCGGGAATTACTACAGCGCTTCATGGTCTTATCAAGCTGAAATCCGGTGAATTTGCTTATGTTACACGTCGCTTTGATCGAGAGAAAGACAGGAAAAAAATAAAGAAGGTTGCCGTTGAAGATTTTTGTCAACTGAGTGGGCTTTTGACGGAGCGAAAATATAAGACCTCAATGGAGAAGGCTGGGAAGATTATTCTTAAATATTCATCTCATCCAGGGCTGGATGTGCTGACGTTCTTTGATATCGCGCTATTTTCATTTCTCACAGGAAATGCTGATATGCATCTCAAAAATTTTTCCTTGATGACTCGGAAGAATGGCGAGGTGGGTCTTGCACCAGCGTATGACCTGATTTCCACTCAGTTATTGCCGATTCATGACGCCGAGGAAATGGCGCTGACAGTGAACGGGAAAAAAGCTCGCCTTACGCGGGAGGATTTTGAAGCGATGGGAGAAACACTGAAAATTCAAAAAAAAGCCATTGAGAACAGTTTTGAAAAGCTGCAACGAGCCATTCCCAAGATAAAAGATGGAGTCAAAGCAAGCTTTCTTTCTTCTGAATTAAAAAGCCGCTACGAAGAATTGATTGAATTGCGTGCCGGTATCCTTTTGAGTGATCTTGATGAAAGTCCATATTGACTCAAGTAGTGACGGTTTGCGCGTTTTAGCTCCAATACGTCCAAGGGACATGAGCAATCCCTGATTTTTTTGGAATGTCGATTTGATCTGAAGAGGTGATTAGAATTCCGAGAGGAGAGTTCAGTTTCTTCATGCATCCGGCTAAAGCCCTTTCTTCGTAAGCAGCGTGACCTGGTGAAGCTACGCTCACCTTAATGGGGATTTGATTCCAAATTAAATCAACGGGAGAGCCCCTGGCGCTTTTAAAGTAAATAGGCCGGATGGGATTTCCTGAGTATTCGTTTAGCGCTAAAATTTCATTCAAAATAAAGATACGGGTGAGTGATAAGCTGATTCCTTCGCCAAATATGCTTCCAGCAAGATAGGCACCTAATCCACAGTCTGAAGGGAGCCAGGCGTCGTATCCCACTCCTAATTCATGGCAAGGAATTTTAGTGAGAAGAAAAATCATCTCGAAGGCTTCAAGGTAGCGTTTGAGCTTTCGAGAGTTGAGTTTAAAGTGTTTAAGAGTCGGCAATTCTCCTTCAGTGAGTAATTGCCCAAATTGCCGTAAGATGGAAAAAGCCTGATCTGGGTCATAATTTCTACCAAAAATTCTTGCGGCATCTCGATATAAAAGTGTTTCAAGCCAGTTTTGATAATATTGTTTTCTGAGTGTGTCTTCATGGGTGAATAAGGGTACGGGCAATCCGCCCGCAGAAAGATGTTTAGGAACTAGGCTTGTTGAAAAATCGAGTTTCTCTTTATGGATGGGTTTGTTTTTTTCTTTTGCAAAAGGCTTTTGATGAGCTTCTGCTAGTGTGAAAGGATAGAGTTTGAGAAGTCCTATCCGTCCTGTTAACGATTCTCGGATTCCTAATTTAGAACTGAATTGACTGGAGCCCGTTAAGAAGTAACTTCCGGGGCGACGATTTTTATCGACTCTATATTTGATAGAATCGAATAGAGCAAGTGTCTTTGTCGTAGGTGTGCCATTTTTAATATTATTTTAGGAATGTGTTGTTACCCATAATGATCCTGTGGAGTAGTAAGTAGTGTAAATAACCGTAGAGTAGATGTCAATTATTGATAGCACTTATTTAAGCCGATTGTGGCATTATGTGTGGTTAATTATTATGCCATAGTTTTATGGCACCTTGACATGGCATAATAACCGTTATAGAATAAAGGCATATGAAAGCCACCATTAGAAATAAGAATTTTCATGTGCCTTTGCCAGACGATACTTATTTGGCATTACGAGAAGCTGCGGAGAGGCTAAAAAAACCAGCCACACAAATTGTACGAGATGTGGTCGAGTCATGGATCAAAGAGTGGAAGAAGGAAATTTTACGGCAGGAGCTTGTTGCTTACGTAGAAACAAATGCTGGAAGCCGCTATGATCTTGACCCGGAACTCGAAGCAGCGGGTGTGGATCATTTATTAAAAACTGAAGAAGGCAAACAGTGAAGCGAGGAGAGATTTACTGGGCTAATCTGAATCCTCGTTCGGGCTCAGAGCAGTTTGGTAAGAGGCCCGTTATTATTATTTCCCATGATGTTTTTAATGAAAACATGAAGTGGCATTCAATTATCGTAGTGCCGGTTTCTACATCAGATAAGCAGGCTCGGAGAGGTCCTACTGCGATAGTTCTTGCTAAAGGGACTGCGGGCCTTAAAGAAAGTAGTGTGGCGCTCTGTCATCAAGTCACAACGCTGGATCGGTCAAAGTTGAATGAGAGAATTGGAATGATTTCCAAAGAGATTCTTTTTGAAGTCGAAGCGGGTTTGAAAGCAGCACTTTCAATCGATTAGTTTTTTTGAGCTATTTATACCTGATCGGGTACAAGTTCTTAATGTTTATATAAAATATACCCAATCAGGTAAAGACTCTTCGCCTCGATAACTACTCCTTGCGTGTAACGACTTACACGGAACCTCCTTGATTCAAAAAGCAAGGGAAGCTAAAAAGTCACTTATTGCAGGTGCTGAAGTGACTTTATTGCAGGCAGTGGAGCAGTTTGTTCTGTATACAGGAATTCGACCCGACCAGAGCCTCATTGACCGTGCTGGTGTATTCGCTGGCCAATCATTGTAGCCCTCTGGAGCAGGCCGTGTTAAAGTCTGCGTTATATGAGTTCTCAAACGTCATCGCAGTCGAAGCCTATTGAAATGCCTACACGTCCCTTAGCGAAAAGCTATGAGCCGGCCGGTTTTGAATCTCAAATTTATGAGTTTTGGGAGAAGAATGAGTGCTTTAAGGCCTCGGATCAGAGTGCTCCTGGGCAGAAAGCGTTCTCCATCGTCATTCCGCCCCCCAATGTGACGGGGGTTTTACATATGGGCCATGCATTGACAAATACGATTCAGGATATCCTGATTCGGTGGCGAAGGATGAGCGGGGATAATGCGCTCTGGTTGCCGGGAACGGACCATGCGGGGATTGCAACTCAAGCCCAAGTAGAAAAGGCGATTGCCAAGGAAGGGAAAGGGCCGACGGGAAGGCCACTTTCTCGGCATGATTTGGGACGAGAGAAGTTTATTGAGCGAACCTGGGCTTGGAAGGAAGAGCACGGGAGTCAGATTACAAAGCAGTTGAAAAGAATGGGATCTTCTTTGGATTGGAGTCGTGAACGATTCACGATGGATGAGGGGCTTTCAGCGGCAGTTCGAGAAGTTTTTGTCCGCCTCTATCATGAGGGTTTGATTTATCGGGGGGAGAGAATCATTAACTGGTGTCCTCGATGCCAGACGGCGCTTTCGGATCTTGAAGTGGTTCCGACCGACCGAAAAGGTCACTTTTGGCATCTCATTTATAAGATAGTCGATGATCAGGGTTCGCCGGTTTTGAATGCCGATGGCAGTGCTGCGCAGCTCGTGATTGCAACGACTCGTCCTGAAACTCTCTTGGGTGATACGGCAGTGGCGGTACATCCCGAAGATGAAAGGTATCAACATTTGATCGGGAAGAAGGCGGTGCTTCCCTTGGTGGGAAGACTGATTCCAGTGATCGCCGATGCCTATGTCGATAAGGAGTTCGGGAGTGGGGGTCTTAAAGTGACTCCGGCTCATGATTTTAACGATTACGAACTGGGTAAAAGGCATGGGCTCCCTATCGTTTCGGTTATGGGTAAGGAAGGTCGGATCACGCCTGAAGGGGGTATTTACGCTGGACTCAAGTTTGTAGAGGCCCGTGAAAAAATCGTTCAAGACTTAAAAGATGCCGGCCTCTTGGTGAAGGTCGAGGATCACGCTCATAAAGTGGGTCTTTGTCAACGGTGTGAGACTGTGGCTGAACCCATGATTTCTAAACAATGGTTTGTTAAAATCGAACCTTTAGCAAAGCCTGCGATTGAGGCGGTGCAGTCTGGGAAGATTAAATTCTCTCCTGAAAGCTGGGAAAAGACTTATTACGATTGGATGTTTAATATTCGGGATTGGTGTATTTCACGCCAACTTTGGTGGGGGCATCAAATTCCTGCTTGGTACTGCGGAAATTGTCAAGAAGTGACAGTCGACAAGCAAGCGCCACTTCAATGTAGTCATTGCAAGGCTCCTGGTTCTGAATTGAAACAGGATGAAGATGTTTTAGATACGTGGTTCAGCTCTGCACTTTGGCCTTTCTCTACTCTGGGGTGGCCGGAGAAGACACAAGCTTTGGAGACTTTTTATCCTACTTCCATTTTGGAAACGGGTTTTGACATTATTTTCTTTTGGGTAGCTCGCATGATTATGATGGGAATTCATTTCATGGGAGAGGTTCCTTTTCGGAATGTGTATTTGCACGCCATGGTGAGGGACGAAAAGGGCGAGAAAATGTCCAAGTCCAAAGGAAATGTGATTGATCCATTGGTGGTGATCGATCAGCATGGTGCCGATCCTCTTCGGTTTACTTTGGCTATTATGGCGGGGCAAGGTCGCGACATTAAGCTCTCGTTAGATCGAGTCGAAGGGTATCGGGCATTTTGTAATAAACTTTGGAATGCTACGAAGTTTTTTCATATGCAGTTTGAGCCTGCACAGGGAGGGGAGGTTCCTGAGCCCGCTGGAGGTGTGGAGAAATGGCTCTTGGATCATCGAGTTGAATTTCATGTAGCGAATCTCTGGATTCTGTCGAGACTCCAAAAAGTGATTGAGGTCGTTACACAAGGTTTGGAGAAATTTGAGTTGAATCTGTCTGCTCAAGCTCTTTACGAATTTACATGGCACGAGCTTTGTGACTGGTACATTGAATTTTCCAAGCAGCACCTCCGAGATGGAGGAGAATCCAGGCTGCAAACGATCTATACTCTTCGTTATGTACTAGAAGAGCTCTTTCGGTTGATGCATCCTTTTATGCCTTTTCTTACTGAAGAGTTATGGATGTCTTTGCCCTGGAGAAAGCCCGTGAAAACCATCAATAGGGTTCTTGAGCGTAAGCCTGAAATTTATACGCTCATGCTCCAGTCTTTTCCTGAGTCGAAGTCGGTATTTAAAAGCAAGGATTCTGAAACGACGATTGAAGCGATTCAGGGTATTGTTGAAGCGATTCGTAATTTCCGAGGGGAAAATGGGATTTCTCCAAAAGTTGAATTCCCTGTTTATTATATTCCAGGGTCGGCGCTTGCCGTTTCATTTATTCGAATGCATGCTCCGAAGATTCAATTGCTCGCTCGTGTCTCCAAGTTTATGTTGAATTCTCAGGCTGGAGATTTATCAAGTGACCCAGAAGGGAATATGCAGGCAGTTATTTCGATTGCACATCCTGCTTTGGAGTTCCGAATTTATCTCAAAGGTTTGGTGAATGTTGAAGAGGAAGCGAAGCGGATTAAAAAGGAAATTGAAAAATTGAATGCTGATCTTGCTTTTGTGCAAAATAAACTCTCTCAGGAAACTTTTATAGCCAAAGCTCCTCCGCAGTTGGTGGAGAAGGAACGACGCCGAGAACAGGAGCTACTGGCAAAGCGGACTGAGTTGGAAGCGGCGCTTGCAAAGTTTCAACGCCAAGTGAACAATTGAACCAGTGACCCCAAAAATAATTGAATAATTGAATAATTGAAAAAAAAGTAATTGTGCAATGAAGAAAACGAGAGCCATTTTAATGGGCCCCGTCGAGCCCTCCGATCGTGAGCAAAAAGACTTGCTCGTCTCTTTAAAGATCAAATCCACGGATATGCTCATCGGTGTGGATGGGGGGGCTCTCATTTTAAAGAAATGGGGCTTACGCGCCCAGTTTGCAGTCGGTGATTGGGATAGTCTCGCCAAGAAAAATCTATTATGGGGTACGCCTCATATCACTTTGCCTACGGAAAAAGATCGAAGTGATCTTTTTTATGCGGTGATTGCAGCGATTGAGGCAGGTGCGCACGAGATTGTCTGCACAGGGGTGACAGGAGGGCGACCCGATCATCATTTGGCGATGCTTTATGATCTGTCTCGGTTTTCAACCGGAGTTTATGGGAAGTTAAAAAGTGTGCAAGCGGTGGGAGTAGAGGGCCAGTATCATTTTCTTTCGGCGGCAATTCCTCGATGGAAGGGGACTGCGCCGGTGGGAAGTACTGTGTCAATTTTTCCCATTGGAAGTCCTGCCCAGGGTGTGACTTTAACAGGGTTTCATTATCCCTTAAAAAATGGACGGTTAGGATTATCGTCACATGGCCTCAGTAACCGAACCCTGAGAAGAAATTTTCAAGTCTGCTTGCGAAAAGGCCAACTGTTAGTGATAATGCCTCGGTGCTTAGAGGAAACACAGGGGTGAAAGTTGAGACTCAAGTGAGTGGAGGAGGAAGTCATCCTTCTATTCAATTTAAACAGGTTCCGGTCGTGGCGGGGCCTTTATCTCGATTAGATAAAATCAGGCCACAGTTACTTCAGGAAGTTCTGACGAAAACCCAAGAAGACTTATCGAGCATGCCTTCCGAAGAATTATTGGGGGAAGCGCTCTATTTGGAGCGGCTCAGGCTGAAAAGGAATCGGGGAAATTTATTTACTCGATCTCGATTGAATGGAGATCGAAGAATTTGGAATGAGGTGCAAGCAGGTTTGCTTAAGCCCCCTGCCGAATTGGATCGAAATGATCTCCTTGAAAAGGTGATTGATCATTATGCACAGGAAATCGGAGGGCACTTTGATCCTTGGGTTTATCAGTGTGCGGTGAGGGCAGTGCCCTGGTGTTTTAGTTGGCTTCTGAATGCGGCGAGCGTTAAAAGATTTCTTCCCTGGGGCATGACGGAATCTTTGGCTTCCCGCCTGCACATTCTTGGGGAAGTTCCGGCACTTCAAAAATTAGCGGAAAAAGGGACTATTCTTTTAGTGCCTACACATCAAAGCAATATTGATAGTGTTTTGATTGGGTACGTCATTTATCTGATGTCTTTGCCTCCCTTTGCGTATGGCGCAGGGCTGAATCTTTACTCGAATCCTGTACTCAGTTTTTTCATGAGTCGCCTGGGTGCTTATGCGGTAGACCGCCAGAAGGCGAATGTAATTTACAAACATACTTTAAAAAATTACAGCACCCGGATATTAAAAGAGGGGATTCACTCGATTTTTTTTCCTGGGGGAGGACGTTCTCGAAGTGGTGCTATTGAAAGCCGCGTGAAGCTGGGTCTCTTAGGGACCGGACTCGATGCGCAGCTCGAGGGGATGTTAGCCGGGAATCCAAAATCTAAAATATTTATTGTGCCGATGGTAACGAGTTATCATTTTATTTTAGAGGCGAGTTCCTTGATTGAGGATTATTTGGCGGAGTCGGGTAAGCATAAATTCATCTCGATGGATGATGAGTCTTGGCAGCTCAGTAAAGTGATTGGATTTTTTTGGAAAATATTTTCGTCGCAAACCGGTATTACGGTCCGAATTGGAAAGCCTCTCGATATTTTTGGAAATTTGGTGGATGAAGAAGGGCAATCTATAGGTCCTAATGGGACTTGGGTAGATCCGACTCGCTGGTTGACCACCCGAGGAGAATTGAAAAGAGAGCCGCAGAGAGATCAAGAGTATACTCGTGAGTTAGGGGTGAGGCTCGCCGATCGTTTTCATAAAGAAAATACTGTTTTAACTTCTCATTTGGTCGCGTTTGCTTTGTTTGAGACTTTGCGAAGCAAATATCCGGATTTTGAATTGTATCGATTTTTAAGACTCTCACTGGCGCAGCGATCGATGCCATTTTCTAGCTTTATGAGTTCGGCAGAAATATTTCACAAAAAAGTTCAAGTGCGTGCTCAGCGAGGCGAGCTTTTTCTTTCTCCAGAGCTTCAAACTTCAAATACGGAAAGCTGGGTAAAAGATGGTGTGAAGCAATTGGGATTTTTGCATGATTCTGCAGTAGTGAAAGTTCAACAAAATGTCATTTGGACTGAAGACATGAACTTACTCTATTATTATCGTAACCGTCTTACCGGCTATGGCTTATCTGGGATGAGAGAGTCGGGAGAACATCAAACTTTATTTGGACAAAATGATGGCCAAGGGTTTTTGGCGTAATTCAAAAGTAGGAGTGATCGGTGGCGGTAGCTGGGGCACTGTATTGGCAAACAGTGTATCTCTGAACTGTCGTGAGGTCAGAGTTTGGCTCCGAGATGAAGAGTCGGTGAAGTCGATTAATTCAACTCGAACCAATGATCAATATGTGCCGGGTTTGCAGCTCAATGAAAAAGTGCATGCTTATAGTTCCTTGAATCGATTGTTTGAAGGGGGCCTTCATTGTGTGATTTGGGCTCTTCCTTCGAGTGTGTGCCGAGAACAGGCTAAAAAAATTGCTCCATTTCTGCAAGGGGATGAGCTGGTTCTGCATGCGACCAAAGGAATAGAGTCAGGAAGTTTGAAACGTATTTCTCAGATTTTAATGGAAGAATTACCGTGCCGACGGATTGGGGTCATTAGTGGTCCCAATTTAGCTCATGAAATTGCACGAGGAGAACCTGCGGCAACTGTTGTTGCTTCGGTGTTTACGGAAGTCTGCGATGCGGGGCAAGCGCTCTTGGCAAGCGATCGCTTTCGGGTCTATCGAAGTCGAGATATCATTGGGGTGGAATGGGCAGGAGTTCTTAAGAACATTCTTGCGATTGCTTCAGGTGCTGTAGATGAAATGAAGTTGGGTTGGAATGCTCGTGCACTCTTAGTGACCCGAGGTTTGGCCGAGATGGTTCGATTTGGAATGGCTATGGGAGCTGAAGAGTCTACCTTTTTAGGACTTGCTGGAATAGGGGATCTTCTGGCGACAAGTAATAGTCCGCTGAGTCGAAATTATCGGGTCGGTCTTCGGTTGGCTCAAGGTGAAGAATTGGCAAATATTTTAATTGATTTGGGCAGCACCGCTGAAGGAGTGAGGACCGCTCAAGCCGTATGGGAATTTGCTTCCAAGCATGGGATTTCCATGCCTATTACTGAAGGAATTAACCGTCTGATTAACGAAAAAATTTCAGTTCATGATGTGCTTAAAAATCTGATGACGCGTCCTGCGGCGGCGGATTTGAATTTTTGATGTTCCAAGTCGCAAGTTACTCTGTTTAGTATAAATTAATATTTAAATGTAAAATATTAATTTGATAAAGCAGAATTACCATGATAGGCTGAATTTAAAATAAGATCTAATGCTCTTTCTTATTACTCAACATCAGGAAGAAATGCTGAATTAGGCATTAAACCTCTAAGTTCATATTCATACTTTAAGAACGATACGATCTCAGCTAATACAAGCCAAATTTCGAACCATACTGAAACTACTATTCCTGTAATTTTATTTGATAGCGATGATAACAAGCTTTTTTTAAAAATTAGATCTATAATGATCGATCAACTAAAGGCGAAAGAAGTTAATGTTATCGATTCCTTCGATCAAGTTTTTATTGATTATGATCTGAATGGAAGTACTGTAACCCTGGAATGGGAAAACTTTGCTGGTATCTCAATTTCATGCAAAGAATATCCTGAAACGTTAAATGACTTACTCCAGTATTTTAAGTCTATCGAAGGTCATTTAAATTAAATATTGATTCACTTCGATCAAATTTAAATACTCATTCATCTCACAGTAATGGTTTGATTGAGTTATTCAGATAATACTTTGGATTTTTCCTGGAGTTCACCTAGGATCTCCTTCCGAACCATCTCCAGCCTTTTATCAAACAAATCAGACTTATTTTTAATCATCTCGTTGAAGCTTTTTTGACGAACTAACGCCCACTCCATGGTTGTTTCTTGTTTACTCGCGGCCGTCCAGGCCGCGCCGGCGTTGCCGTACCGTAAACAAGATCATGAAGAAATTCATGGGAAGAATATATTTTTATTTTTTGAAATATTTTTACTAGAAAAGCCCATCTTTATCTTGTTATCATGCAGGTGGACTACAAGTATCCTAATTCAAGCTGGGAACGTATTTATTCATGACTTCACCCAAATGCATTTTTGCATAAAATATATTACAGGCTCTGCACGCAATCCGATAATTTGAGCGCTCGTTCGTGCCCCCAAGTGCCAGAGGAATTTTGTGATCTAGCTGAAGTTGTCGTCTATTGGTACAACGGCGCCCATTCGAAGAAACATGTTCACATTGTCCTCCAGCCCTTCTCATAGCCCACCTACGGTCTTCAACCGAAATGTACTTGCGAGGTGTGGGTGCGTTGTGGGGTGGACCTGCTTCTATTTCCATCTCCATCTTTATAGACGTGATATTAGCTGGAGTTACCTCACCTGTAGCGGTGGAAACGCACTCAAGTTCTTCCAGCGTGACTCCCATCTGTTTCTTTTCTAAAACTTCCACTTTTTCTCGTGCGAGATAATCCAAAAGGTCTGCGTAGGTTGCATTAGGCATCCTGTTGGACAACAGATCTTTTAATCGTTTCAAGATAGCCATCGTTTCTTGATTCACTACAATTTTGACTTCTGTTTTTGTTTCTGTCAGTGGGCGAATTTTTTCTGCAGGAATAGATTCTGGAGCTCGTGCCAACAATGCCCGTTCGCATTTACTTTGAGACAGATCCAAAACGCTTTCAATGACTTCTGCCTTTTGTTCCGGCGTATAGATATGACCTGCCTTCTTTTCTTGTCTAAAAAAACTATTCACTTTTGCCGCGTTTACGAGGCTTAGTTCTCCGGTTTTAATTTTTTCCTGTGCAATAGGATTGTCTCTAGATAGGCGCATCGCATCAATCTTCATTTGTGCGTTTCCGCTACTGAGACCCAAATGTTGAGTTGCAAACTCCCACAATGAATTCATTCCCAATTGACAATAGAGCATTCGTCTCTCGGCTTCTCGCAAACAGATGATAATTTGTAATCCAATTTCTTTTTCATGCTGAGCAAGTTTTACAGAGTAGCTGAGCAATTCTTTATCTGAGAGAACCGAAACGTCTTCAATAAAAGTAATCATAGATAGAGGCATAATATATAAAATAATGTGAATTTACGAGGTATTTTGATCGAAAAATTATATTTTAAAATATTCCAAAAAATAAAAAATATAATCTTTCCATGGATTTCTTCAATGTCACGTTCACGGTACGGTGGATCGCCCCGTAGCCGGAGGCGTAGGGGAACGGGAACGAGTGAACGTGAAACAACCCTGGAGTGGGTGTTAGTTCGTCAAAGAAGCTTCAACGAGGTGATTAAAAATAAGTCTGATTTATTTGGTAAAGGCACATTTGCAGGTAAATGATTTTTTATGATATCCGATAGTATCATATGATACTATCCTATCTATGTACCCTCCTTTTATCCTCACGCCTAAGATTCTTAATCTTGTTTCTGAAGTGAGTCATTTGCTGGGCAAGTATGAAGGATTTCACGCGCCAGTTCCTCAGCCCAAGCTCAGACGTCAAAATCGAGTGAGAACGATCAAGGATAGTCTTGCGATCGAAGGGAATACTCTCGATCTAGAGCAGGTTACAGCGATTTTCGGAGGTAAGCGAGTCAAGGGCCCAAAGCGGGATATAGGTGAAGTTCAAAATACGATCAGGCTTTATGAATCGCTTTATGAGTTGAATCCGATCAAAGAGAAGGATTTATTGTGGGCACATGGTGTTCTGATGAAAGATCTGATTCCGAACGCTGGGAAATACCGTCTTGGAGCGGTGGGGATACTCAAAGGTCAAAAGGTATCTCATCTCGCACCTCCCGCAAAGCAAGTGCCTCAGCTGATGGATAACCTTTTTAGCTTTTTAAAAAATGCGAAAGAGTTGTCTCCTCTCATTCTTGCCTGTGTATTTCACTATGAGTTGGAATTTATCCATCCGTTTTCAGATGGAAATGGACGGATAGGTCGCTTTTGGCAGTCTCTGATTTTAACGAAATACCAGGGCGTGTTCGAATATCTTCCTGTTGAGTCTTTAATTAAAGATCGACAAGAGTCTTATTATTCAATCCTTGAGCGGTGTGACAAAAAAGGAGATTCAACTGATTTTATTGAGTTCTCACTGGGAACGATTCGAGATGCTCTCAAAGACTTCTTGGATCAGCTCAAGCCAGATTCAGAGACGCCTCAATCCCGACTTGAGCTGGCTCAGATGGAATTTAAGCGACGTGAATTTTCTCGCAAAGATTACCTTCAGTTCTTTAAGACTATTTCGACTGCAACTGCAAGCCGGGATCTCGCGCTAGGAGTTTCAGAAAAGAAATTGATTAAGACAGGAACTCAAGCAACCACTCAGTATCGATTTAAAGGTTAAGGCTTTCTCGCAATGATACTCGCTTTTGCATTCGTTCCATCATTGGATTCTCGATAAACTAAAATCTGAAAGTCTTTAAATAGCTCTTTGAGCTCCCCTTTGTTGAGTAATGAATCTCTACTGAGGTATTGGCCACCTACATTATTGAGCTGGTCGAGGGTGTAGTTTTCATAAATAACGATCCCTTGTTTTTTAAGGCCACGTTTGATTTGGGGAATGAGGTTCCTCTGAAGGTAGTCAATATTCACAATGACGTGGTAAAATTCTGGTTTCAGTTTGTAGTGATTCAAATCCGCGATGACCGTATTGAGGGTGACTCCATTTTCATGAGCCAGATGCTTGGCTTTACGAAGAGCGACTTCAGAGATATCAACGCCATCCACTGAAAATCCCATTTTTGCCAAGAAGACAGCATTTCTTCCTTCGCCCATAGCAATATCGGCCGCGTGGCGATTACGCATCAAAAAAGGCTGGGAAGAGGGGGTTCGTAGCAGTAAGGAAATGTGGTCCTTGAGGAAAGGGGAGGGCTCTTTTCCATAGATGTACGCTCGGGTGTTGAAAAGCTTGTCCCAGTGCCGGCGGTCACCTTCAGAGTCATCCCCTGTAACGATTTGGTAAGCGTTGGTGCCTTTAGGTTGTATTTCATCAGCCCAGCAGGGGATTGCAGTAGAGTAGGGCATAAACCAGAGTAGGCACCTGAGAACCGCAATTGACACGGGAATTATCGACCTGTATACAGTGTTTATGTTTGGAATATCTGGCGAGCATCTTCTCATTTTAGGTATTGTGTTACTCATTTTTGGTCCCCGTCGCCTCCCTGAACTAGGAAATACCCTAGGTAAAGCGATTCGCAACTTTAAAGATGCGATTTCGGGCGTCGAAGAGGCAAAATTTCGTAAAATTGAAGAGCAGGCTAAAAACCAAGACGCAATTGCTCAAGCAGCGTCATCGGCAACTTCGGTCATCAAGCCCATCATCAAGCCCATCGTCAAGTTCTGAGAGTGTCGAAAAAAGTGCTTCAAAAGCCACTTCTTCTTCGAACTCTGAACCAACTTAGTTGCATATTTTTATTAGTTACAGCAATCTCATTTCCCATGTATTATTTTGTTGAGGGTTCTTGTCATGCTGGATGAAAAAAATTTCACAAAGTATCTCAATCGACATGAGATCGAAGCGGCTGTTCAGTCAATTGCAAACAAGATTAATCAGGATTACGAAGGTAAAGAAATCATACTGATTGGGGTTCTCAAGGGAGCAATCCTTTTTATGGCCGACTTAGTGCGACAAATTCATGTTCCTGTAGAAGTCGAATTTGTACGATTATCCAGCTATGGAAAAGGTAGAACTTCAAGTGGAACTGTGACTATTTTGAAGGATATTCAAGCAGATATTCGAGGCAAGCATGTCCTGATCGTTGAAGAAATTATAGATAGCGGTCGCACCTTGAGGTTTCTCTATGATCGACTCATGGCTGCCGGACCTGCGTCGGTAGAGATTGTGACCCTTCTTGATAAGGTGTCTAAGCGAGTGGTCGACGTATCGGTTAAGTACAGTGGAAGAACCATTGATGACCAGTTTTTAGTAGGTTATGGCTTAGATCTTGAGGAGCGAAGTCGAAATCTCCCAGATATTTACTATCTCAAGTACCCTAACTGAGCTAATCATTACTCTTAAAATTCACTAACTTCTTAATTTTAAAGCTATTTTTTTAGTGAATCAATCCTTTATGTATTTAAGTTTAGAATAGTCATTAAGTGTGGTACACCTCACGCCACGTGCTAAACTTGATAAGAATACTATTGATTAGTATAGTCATGCCCTCTGCATGGGCAAACACTGCCGTTTCGTCCTTGACGAGTGAGCATCAACTCTTAGATCAAGAAACTGTTAGTTTTTATCAGAAACTAAAAGAGACGATAGGTATTACTTATTTCACTTTTTTCTACGGTCCTGGACTTCATCCGGATCATTTGTTGTTTAATCCCAATCAACTGGGAAGGCCCGAGAACGATGGAGTCTATTTTCAGAATCAGTTTTCAATTCGATATAAGTTTTCAAGCAATTTGGCTTTAGATTTTCAAAGTCGATTTAAAATTATTTTAAATAATAGCACCGGCAATACTGAGTTCAGCGTCTTCCGTTGGGAGACGCCTCGTCTCGGACTTTCGGGTCGGTTATTGTCTGGGAGAGATTGGTCTTTAACAGGAGCGATTAATTCAGATTTTCCTTACTTTTTCCCAGCACCTTTTACGGGCTACCAAGCTCAGAGACGAACTGTTTTATTTAATCCGGGAATGTTTGCCAGTTTTCGATACAATCCGACCGGAAGTCGATGGTCCATATTTAGTGTTGTGAGTCCGCGATACTTTTTTTACTCAGACCGCAAAATAGCAGAGCCTCAAATGACCTTTGGGGGCTATATACCGGAAAACAAGCCGGAGTTCATTATTGCCCTTCTTCCTACTTTAAATTATAGCTTGAGCGATACGGTAAATTTGAGTGTGGGGACAAGTTTTGACTACCGAAAACAAGTGATTTCAGATTGGAATCCATTAAAAGCGATTTTGCTCTCAAATGGAACTAAGGACTCTTGGCGATTGACTGCTATTCCCATTAATTTAGGAATCACTTATGTCCTTTCGCAATCGATCACGGTTTTTCCGTTTGTGAGTGCTTATCCCATAGCGGTTCAAAGAATCGATGCCAGTACTGGGCAACAAAGTACTTTTCTTGAATCCGCCTCATTCGGCATGTGGTTGAACGGTACGATTTTTTAAGTCATCAAATTTCTGGATAGTTGGATGTAGGTCGAGGTGATGGAATCCAGGCCGGCCATGGCAAAGGAGTACCCGTCGAGCCAGATCCTCCAGAAATAGGAGGCCCCCAACTGGGCCAGGGTTGTGGATTTCCAGATGACCCAGGCAAAGGAGTACCAGTAGACCCAGATCCTCCAGAAGTGGGAGGTCCCCAGCTTGTGGGCCAGGGTTGCGGATTCCCAGACGGCCATGGCTGTGGATTTCCTGATGGCCATCCTGCAGGAAAACTTGGCCAAGAAGTTGGAAACCCAGAAGGATAAGGCATCGGCGCAGGTCTCACCGTTCCTGGTGATACGGAAGGATCATTAGCGCCCCCGGACACAAGAATATGAGCTTTGATCCAATCCATATCTACTTCAGGATTAGCGTAGTCCTCGTCAGGATCTGTAGGCTTGATAATGCTGTAAGGAACCCACATATAATCAGGCCAAGCATCGACGAGGTAGCCGTCCCCCATCCTCCAGGCTCCCCCCGTTAGGGTTTCTCCATCACGGGTTACAATGACATCTCCACTTGAAGTCATTTTTCCGTTTGCATCAAAAACGACAGGAGCATCCAACCAGACTTCCATTCTGAGAGTTCTAGATTGAATCATTCCTGAAGGATCATCTTCGTAATTGAATTGAACTGTTTGTACGTCAGGCATCACTCCATCGTCCATCCACCAAAGCGTAGAAGTCACGATCATTCGATAAACGTGAGGCGCTTCTGGAGAGTTACCTAAATAGTCTTCTGGTTTTGGGTATTCAAATTTGTATCCGGCTAAAGGTTGATTCCAAATTTGTGAGCCCGTATACCGATCAATGAGAACTGCCTGTTTTAATTTTCCAATATAATTAGTTAAGACCAAAAAATATTGATCGGGAATGGTATCCCAATACTTGGGAGAGTTCGGGTCGTCGACGTCGACTCGCTCTCCATAAAAATCAGCATTGGCAGACATGCCTGCTTCGCTCAAAAGTGCTTTAATGTCACCTATACCGAACGTGATGCCATTCACCTCAACGGGTTCGTGAGGTTCTGGAAAGAGAGCGGAGGCAACACACCATCCATTACAATGTCCCCACCATTGTTGGACTCTGGGAACTCCTATTCCGTGATTTTTTATTTCCCATAATTGAGCGTGAGTGGTGTCTCCTCGGGCTGCATCATATTTTCCAACTGGGCTTCCTCCTCCTGTGTAAGTGCCAGATGCAGTTCCGTTGCCTGTGTAGGGCCACCAGTATCCTGCCCAAGGGGTGGGTTCTACTTTTCCTTGGGTATAAGTATTCATTAAGAACGCGAAGTTTTTTTCGCCATGAAAATCTTGTCCTCTAAAGCTAGGATAAGGAACATTTGGAGTTTGAGCGGGCGTAGGTGCCGTGACTGCGATATTAGTACCCGTGTTATCGGCGAATTGGGAAGCGCTGGGGCCACAGGAGCTGAGGAGGGCGAGAGCGATAGAAGTGCTAGCTGTCCATCTAGTCATTTGGGTAGTAATTGGGGTAATAGTTTTCATAAGCCCTCCATGTGTCCATTCTGAACGAGGAGGGCTATCCCACCCGAGGTTTTAAAATAGGTTGGCCACGGATCACCCTTTTGCCAAAGGATCTGAACAGGGCGTCCGAAGAAATCATCTTGTTCAAACCATAAGCAATGCGAAAGATTCGGTTTGAAATGAATTCGTTCTGCAAAAGGAAGCACTTGAGGAGGAAGAGTGGGGAGTGACGGATGTGTGTGGCGATCTGCTGTGACGACATCAGGAACATCGAGAGGAAAAAGTTCTAAAGAAGTGACTCGAGAGTGAACTCCTTCAGGAGAAACCTCGACACCCGAAGTCTGATTCTGAAAAAAATAAACTTTCTTACTTTGAGCGAATTGATCATTCATAGTGAGCATCAGTCGCGTAATTTTAGGGTCTACAATTGTAAAATCATTAGATTGAACTTGCGTGACTTGCAAAATCACTTGAGGAACAGTGCCGGATTTTACTTCAACCACTTCATAATGAAATAAGCCCCCTTTGCCCAATTTATTTTGAAGTTGAACCGGATCACTCGTCATACGCATCGTGGCATGATTCATCGGCCACGCCGCGACATCCCAACTATCGCCGACTTGGTAATAACGGCCGAATAACTGCTTAATCATGGATGCTGAGAGTGCTTGAGCCTGATTCAGGGCTGATGCTTTTTTCACGACTTTAGCTTCTGCCACTTGCAGAGCTGCTTTGTAATCTTTCTCGGGCATCGAAGCCAAAGTATTCAAAGAAAAAACCAACGTATTAAAAATCAATGTACTCGAGAGGACTCCCCGAAAACGATACCATCCTTGGAAGCTAAAGCTCATTTTTCAATTCCTCCGCGAGTAGAGCTTTGAGCAAATGTTATGCCGGCTGCTAGTAATTACGGCAAGGTCACGAAACTTCGTTGACAAGAAGAGTTAAATTCGAAGTATGAATGAGAGATATGGATAATCAAACAAAGTACGCAGGGTTTTGGATCCGGGCAATTGCCGATTTCATAGATAGTTTAATATTGGATAGTGCGGCTATTTTACTTGAGTTGATGGGAGTAGGAGTTCTTTTCTGGATAGGTATTCTATCTCATTCAGGAACTCAAGGTGGAGTGACGTCCTTTTATGAGGCGATTGATCCATTTCGATTTCAAATTATATTTGGAGTTCTTCGGGCACTTCTTTCGTTAGGTTACTACACCTGGCTGACTTACCGGTATGGCACAACACTAGGGAAGCGAGTCCTTAGAATTTATGTTGTTTCTATGGTAGATCTTTCTCCGATTACGTTGCGTCAATCATTGATTCGTTGTTTGGGTTATATTTTATCTTATTTACCCTTAGGAGCAGGATTTTTGATGGCAGCATTTCATCCTGAAAAAAGAGCTCTCCATGATTTAATTGCGGGAACGGTTTCGATTGTGAAACCTCATGAAGTGAAAAATGAATTATAAAAAATATATTACGTCGGTCTCTTTTTTAGCTGTCGTTTTACTTCTTGTTGTTCACCTGACCCATGTGGGTTTTTGTGATGAGTTTAAATCCAATGGATCTGGAACTGTGCAGTTCACTGGCTCCTGGGTGAGTGTCAATCCGTCTCTCCTGGGTGCGGAGTTTGAAGGCGCCTATCTGTTTTCGCCGATTGAAGATCACGGCTTTTGGATTGGACCGAGATTTGGCGTTCAATTCGGTGGATTTTCCCCATTGAAACGACTCGACTTCCACGGGGGTATTGAAGGTGTACTCTGGTTTGTCAATGCAATCGGAGTAGGTCTAGGGACTGATGTGGTCGCACCCAGTTTTAATTATCCGGGTGAATCTCTGGGTGTTTTCACTTATCCTGTTCATTTTCGAATTGATCCATTCCTCGCCTTGCGCATTTTTCGTTTTGATAATGATGGTGCTTGGGCTTTTCGCATTGGGTTTCCCTACGATACTCTCTTTCAGTGGGGCATCCAGCTGGGGGTGAGTTTACAAATAGGTGGAATTCCAAAAATAGGTGAGAGTTTCGAAGATTGATGAAAATTATTTTATTTTCTTTTGCCCAACTAAAAATGTAACTCCTTGGGAGGGAGGTACTGTGGCAGTGTGAGGAGTATTTGCTGGAAGATAAATACGGTCTCCACTCTCCATTACATAGTTCTCATCTTGGATTGCGAATTGGATCACTCCTCTCAGGACCCAGATGCATTCATCATCAGTGTGTTTATGTTTGGGATAAATGACTCCAGGGACATCATACCAGCAAAAGGATTGGTAACCTTCCTGGTGTAACCGTGCTTCAGCCTCTTCTTGGGTTAATGGGGAAAGTTTTTCCCATCTCAAAATCTTTATATTATCTTTATTTTTTATTGAAGCTTGGGATTTATTCATTTTTGTTTATAATAACATAAAAGGAATTAAATTTTATGGGTGTCTATACCAGATTTAAAAAAAATCCTGACGGCCTTAGACAATTGGTTGAACTTCTTGAGAGTACTCCCTCGGTGCGACGTCAAAAAATGATAGATGTCGGGATGCAAGAAGATGAGGACTATACTAAGAAAGCCCTCGAATACATGTTGACGTTTGAAGACGTCTTGAAGCTTTCAGATATGGAATTGGCGGAAGTTTTAGCGCAGGTGCCTCCGCAATTTACGGGTTATGCCATTCATGCAGCTAGCCAGGAAATCAAGGATCGCTTTTTATCCAAAGCGACCCCTCGTGTAGCGGCTGATATAAAAGAATATTTGGAAATGCCCAACGCAACACTGACTCAAATAGGAGGCGGGCAAATGAAAATGATTGATGCGACAAGGAAGCTTGAAAAAAAAGGAATTGTTAAAACGAAGAGAATACCGACTCTTTAGAGTCGGGGCATTAATTCACGGCTTGACGCTCATTTACTTTTCTGTTTGTAACGCTAATTCCCACAACTCTCGTGAAAAAGTCCGCACGAATTCAAGTTGCTTCCACATTTCAGGTTGATAGCCTTGATCTCCCTCAAAAGATTCTAATTCCCACGCATCTGTATCTTTCTGAAGTTGTGTGAGGGCTTTGGAAATTCCTTCTGACTTTAAGATTTGGAGGTATTTGTCTTTATATTTTTCGTTAAATTTCTCTTTAAATTTCTCTTTGTTAAACGGGGTCGTTGACATATAAGGCGAATCTACTCGTAGGAACAGAGAAGTTCAAGCAGGTATTTTCGTGACAATACGATCCCATTCCCCTTCAAAAGAATGTCTTGTTGTTGGCTTTGGTCCAGCGGGATCGAGTACTGCGTTATCTCTGGCTCGCAAGGGATGGAAAGTGACCCTTCTAGAGCGGAGAGATCAAATTGAGCAAAAGATTTGTGGAGAATGTCTCAGTCCGCCTAGTCGAAATTTACTTGTAAAATTCGGGGCTTTGTCTCGAATTCCGAGTGCATCAATTCAAGAGCTTGAAGGAATTACTTTAGTAGGTCCCTTTGGGTCTCGTTGTTCTCTAGAATTTGGAAGTGAAAAGCCTTTTACCATTCAAAGAGCCATTTTAGATCAAGCCTTGTTGGATTCGGCTTTAGCCTTAGGGGTTAAAGTTGAGTTAGGCGTTACAGTGAGTCAGGTTGAGAGGCGTCCGGAGGGATTTGTTGTTCATTGCCGTGATGGGAGAAGCTATTTTACTGATTTTTTAGTGGGGGCGGATGGTAGAAATTCTGCTATAGCTCGTCAGCTCGGGATGGGGACTACCCGAAAACATTCTCTCCAGCATGCAGCGGTCATGGGGCATTTTACCATGCCACAGGTGCCCATTCTGGGGGTAGAAATGTATGTCGCGCCATGGGGGTATGTTGGATTAAATCCACTACCTGGAGGAATTTTAGGAGTGATTGCAGTCCTTTCTCCTGCGCTTTTAAAGGCTCGGCTTTCGGGTCGAGGAAGTTCAGGATTATTTTCATTTTTAACGGAGCATGTGACTGGAAAATATGCACCCCCTCCGCTGCTCAGCAAAATGAAGGGAACTCGCCCCCATTCAAATCAAATGTGGACCGTGTCCTCTATGGCTTGGATACCCCAAAAGCCGGTGGGAGATCGATGCGTATTAGTCGGTGATAGCGCAGGATTCATTGACCCGTTTACAGGAGAAGGGCTTTATCATGCTTTAGTTTCCGCTGATGAACTCAGCGAGAAGCTCAATCAGTATGGAATGGAAAAGCATGGAATCGCAAAAGCATTAGATCAATACGAACGTTGGCATTCCAAAGTATTTCGGCCAGAGGAGTTATTTTGTTTTGGGTTACAGAAGCTTTTACCGTACTCGAGAGTTGCAGATTATGCTATTGGGCAGCTCGGAAGGAAGCCCGAACTTAGGCACACTTTAGCAGAAACCGTGGCGGATCGTTTATCCACTTGGAAGGTCTTATCTCCCTTGTTTTGGGGAAAAGTCCTCTGGCCCAGTTGAAGAGGAGATCTCTGAATGAGCGTTTATTGGCTATCATCTGCGACTCGGACTCCCCCTCGAGTATTTTCTCAAAAAGAATTATTTCAATATGCGGGCTACGAAACCTTTCCACCCGAAGAGCGTCATAGAATTCAGGCTGTTTTTAGAGCAGTGGGAGTGAATCGTCGAGCCATGTGGTTATCTGAAAAAAATTATAATCCTACTACTGATCCCGATGATTTTCATTCCCGCTATATTTCTGGAATTCGGGAAATCGTACCTCCAGTGGCTCGAGAAGCATTAGAGAAAGCGGGTCTTCAAGGGAGCGATTTGGATTTTATCGTTTTCTCATCCTGCACAGGCTATACTTGTCCAGGATACTCAGTCGAACTCGCATACACGCTGGGTATGCCTGAGGATCGCCCCACTGCAAATTTGTTGGGTATGGGCTGTAGCTCCTTAGTTCCTGCAATAGAAAGAGCGTGGGATCACTTAACGGCTCGGCCAGGATTAAGGGCACTCGTTGTATCAGCAGAAATTTGCTCTGCAACTTACTGGATTGATCACGATCCAGAGACTGCGCTCGGAAACGCACTTTTTGGAGATGGGGCTGCTGCGGTCATTCTCAGCTCGAGAAAAGAAGATATTTCTCAATTCGATCTCAACCGGGCCGACCTAAACCGGGTCGATCTCAACCGAGCTGATCAAAACCGAGCTGATCAAAACCGAGGGCCTGTTGCTGAAATTGAAGGATTTCGAACTCTCAGAGATGGGCGCTATCTTTTTGATATGGGATTTAATCAAAAGCAAGGTCGACTGAAAGTTCGTCTTTCCTCCGAGATCCCAGATCGAATCGTACCCTTGGCGCTTCAAATGATAAAACTTTTGGAGTTAGACGAGAATTCTCGAGTAGCGGTTCATCCAGGAGGTAAAAGGATTTTAGATTTGATGGGAGACGCCCTTTCTAGAGATTCAGAAAAGTGGAATACTGAATTAAATTACTCAAGATCTATTCTCAGGGAATATGGAAATATGTCATCTCCTACCGTGGCTTTTGTTCTTCAAAGATCTATTTTAGAAAGGCCGGTAGTTCCCAATGAAGTGGGTGCTTTGATCACGATGGGCCCTGGGTTGTCTGTCGAGGGAATGCGGATGCGGTGGCTGGGATAGCGGTTTACAGGGGGGGTAAATAATTTTATACTCTCTTTTGCACTTTTTGATAGCTACGAAGTGGTGAGTAGTTGTATATGCTTTCCTGCTGTTAAAAAAATCAAAGATTCGGGGCATAGCGCAGCCTGGCTAGCGCATCTGGTTTGGGACCAGAGGGTCGCAGGTTCAAATCCTGCTGCCCCGACCATTTTTACAATAATTATAAGAATTATAAGAATTATAAGAATTAAAAGCTGCTCACCACATAAAGTGGTAGTGGGACTCGCGGCCTTCAAATATCCTGAAATAGAGAGGCTACCTCCTTATTAGGTAGTCAGTGAGCTTCATGTATAGGGAAAAAAATGGCTATCTTAAATATCGTTCGAATGGGAAATCCAGTTTTAAGAAAAAAAGCACGTAAGCTCGCGCCCGCAGAAATTCGGTCTGCGAAAATTCGGCAACTGGTAGATAGCATGATTGAGACCATGCATTACGCCAAAGGGATTGGCTTAGCGGCTCCTCAAGTGAATCAATCATTGCAATTAGCGGTGATAGAATTTGATTCCGATAATCCCCGATATCACCATCTCTTGAAATCCTTAGCGCAGCCGCTTTTAATTTTATTTAATCCTAAAATTAAAGTTCTAGATGAAAAAAAGAGCGGATATTGGGAAGGCTGTCTCTCGGTGCCTGGATTGAGGGGATTTGTGAGGAGACCTAGAAAAATTCAGGTGGATTATTTGGATTCTGATGCCCAGAAACGGTCTTTAGTAGTGAAAGGGTTTTTATCGACTGTTTTTCAGCATGAATTGGATCATCTTCAAGGCTCGCTTTATTTAGATCATATTTTACCTCAAGATCGGAATCGGCTTGCGTATGAAGACGAGTATATAAAATATTGGGTGAAATAACTGAGGATCCTTGTTGCGAAGAAGATCTGTTAGCGAAAAAGTTCAGAAAATATCTCAAATTCACTCAAATTGCCGTCTATTTTAAGGTCCCGTTCAGCTCGACTTCGTTTTCTTTTTTTAGAAGGTTTTGACCACGAATCAATGATGGATTGTAATTCGTCTTGATGATCCGTAAGCTTCAATTGTTCAAAATTAAGCTCATTTGCAATCTGACTTTTTAGAGCTTTGAGCTGTTGTGGGTATTTCATAGTTTCATTAAATTTCCAGGATTTATCTTTTCTTGCTAAGCGGATCTTTTTTTCAAATTGTTTCAGAGTTCTTTTTAGTTCTTGGAATAAATGCCTGAGAGTAGAGATTCCTTCTATCTTATTCCAACTTTGCTCAAACATCTCACTTAAGGCTGCCAAAGCTTCGAGCCTAGATAGATCATGGGCTTCGTATGCCTCTTGGACTTGATGCCAAAGTTCAAGTTTTTTGGGTTCAAGTCCTGGGTTGAGATCAGGATGGAGTTTTCTGGCAAGGGAGCGATAGTATTCTTTTACGCGAGTATTTGAGGTCTTTGTTTGAGTTGAAGATTCAGGGGGTAATTTGGGTTCATGGGGTTTTTCTTTGAAACCGTTTTGACTGCGTTCAAAACGAGGTTCCTCTTCAGCTTCAGCGCCCTCGATTTCCTTCTTAAACCTCTCGAAGGCTTCTTCGTAGGTTTCTGTGTCAGTTTCTCCGTAAGCTTGATGTCTGGATTTCCACTGCTTTTTTGTTCCGAAAAAGGATTCGAATGCAGATCGAAAAAGTTCTTCTTTAGATTCCTCACTTTGAGATTCGGATTCAGACGAAAAGAGTGGGTCTTCTTCGATTTTTTCGGCCCTCGCCTTATATTTAAGGAGGGTTTCGTAAGCTTTCCACGGAGGAGTACCGCTCATCAGGCTTTGCTCTTCCACCGCTTCAATCAGGTTTTCTAACTCCATGACTTTATGAGTGAGTTCTCGAAGGGTAGTGAGTTGTTTTCCAAAGGTCGAATGAAGCCATTTTTGAAACTCAGGCACACTTTGAGATTCATGAATTTCGACTGCCTTTCGAGCAGATTCCAATGTTTGATAAAGTTTTTGACACTTTTTTTGCTCTTCGGCTTTCAGGCGATTCGAATCGACTAAAATAAGTGCTCGAGAAGAGACGTGTGCGCTTGTTCTCCCGGCTGTTCTAAGAATAATTTTTCGTTTCGTCATAAATCCGCTCGATTCTTTAATTGCTCTCTATCGTATTGATGTCGATCAGTGAAGTCAGGGCCGTCTGCCGCTTACGATGATCGATTTGCCGAACTGCCATGGAGAGTGCTTTTCTGCTGCCTACAAACACACATAATTTCTTTGCTCGAGTGAGCCCTGTATAAATCAGATTTCTAAAAAGCATTTTGAAGTGTTGGGTCGCTACAGGAATAATGACCGCATCGAACTCACTCCCTTGTGATTTGTGAATCGTAATTCCATAGGCAAGGGTGATCTCAGTCAAGTCTTCCTTCTCGTATATGACTGGCGCTTGCTTTCCAAATTGAATGCAGCATTGGAAATTTTCTAAATCAATTTCTATGATTTTACCAATATCTCCATTATATACGCCCATATCATAATTATTTCTAGTTTGAATAACACGATCACCTTCTCGATAAATCCGATCTCCAAATTTAAGCTGCTTCACGCCTTGGCGTTCCGGATTGATCTTATTCTGGATCGATTGGTTTAGGTTGAGTGTTCCTAATGTTCCACGGATCTGAGGGGTCAGTACTTGAATTTCAGTATTTTGTCCGAAATATTCAGGAATTGTTTTGGTATACAGCCGTAAAACAACATCGAGAGCCGATAGACCATAATGGAGGGCTGACCAGGGATGAACTGACTTAATCATGGATTTAAGTTTCTCTAAATCTCCCTGGGCATGATGAAATCGTTTAAGATCTACGTGCTTGAATTTTTCAGGAATTAAAAATACGGGGGCATGGATTTCGTCCTGGTTTTTAAATTCCTGCATTAAAAGATTTTCTATTTTAATTTCATCGTCGTCTTCTCGGCTCATGATCCCAGTAATTTGATCTCCCGTTTGTACAAGTTGTTTTTCTCCTTCATGAATTGTTCTTTGAATTGCAAGTTTTGCTTTTTGAAGAAAACGAATCTGATCTTGAGTCGCCTCTTCCGCATCTATAAAAATACAGCCAGTTTTTTCTTTCCATAGCTGAGGTTGATGAAAGGGGGAATCAATTTTAGGAACCTGTCCCTGATTGATTTGATGGGCAAATCGAATAATCAAAGATTCCTCCGCTTGGCGAAAAACTTGAGTCAGCCAGAAACTCGGTACTTGTTGAGTTTGAAGAAGATCATAAAGCACATTTCCTGCGCCTACCGAAGGTAATTGATCAGGGTCACCGATCAAGAGGACTTGGGCAGATTCGGGTACAGCCTTGAGAAGGGCTGCGGCCAAATTGATATCCAACATGGAGCATTCATCCACAATTAAAAAATCAACGACGAGCGGATCTTGCTCGCATTTTTTAAATCCTCCTTGAGCAGGATTCACTTCGAGCAGTCGATGAATCGTTTTCGCTTCAGAGCCAATCACTTCACTCATTCGTTGGGCCGCTCTACCCGTAGGTGCAGCTAGAATTACTTTTTGATTCATAGCTTGCAATAATTTAACCAGAACTCGAGTCGTGGTCGTTTTTCCGCAACCAGGCCCTCCTGTCAGGATCGAGAAGGATTTACCTACAATACCCATGACTGAAGATTGTTGTTGGAGGCTTAACGTGATTTCTTGTTTTTGACAGTAGTTTTCAATCCAGGTTTTTACCCGAGCCCAGTCTACTTCCAAAGTGCGCGTAATAAATCGCTTCACTCTATTGGCAACATAGCGCTCATCAAAGTAAAGGGAATTTGAATAATAGGCTAACCGCTTGTGATCTTCAGTGCCGTCCAGTGAGCGTCTCTTGATCTCATTGTTGTTTAAGAGTGAGTCGAGGAGAAGTTGAATTTTCTCTGAATCATTGATCCCAAGCAGCTCAGTGGTGTTTTCAATGATTTGGTCTTTTGTTAAATAACAGTGACCTTCTTCCCGCGAAGCGGAAAGGACATGCTTAATTCCAGCTTCAATTCTCGGGCCTCCGTCTCGTTCAAAACTCATAGTGAGCGCGATTTTATCCGCCGAGAAAAAGCCGATCCCATAAATGTCTTTCGCAAGCTGATATGGGTTTTTTGAAACAATAGGAATGGAGTTATTACCATAGGCTTTATAAATTTTGACGGCAAATAGCGTGCTGATTCCATGCCCTTGTAGAAATAGCATGACGTCTCGAATGGCCTTGTGCTCTTGCCATGAAGCTTTGATATCTAAGAGTTTCTTTTCAGCGATGCCGGGTACTCCCAGGAGGTCGTCCATTCGCTCTTCAAATACTTCTAATGTCTTTTCGTTGAAAAATTTGACTATTTTTGCTGCCGTTTTCGGCCCTACACCTTTAATTAAGCCTGAGCCCAGGTACTTTTCAAGGGCGGCGCTGGAAGCAGGTTTTCTTTCGACAGCACGATCCGCTTTAAATTGTTCTCCATGTTTAGCGTGGTGATTCCAATTTCCAAAAAACTCCATGGAGCTACCCGCAAAGACCTTTGCCTGATGAATGAGTACTGTAACGAGCTTATGGGGTTCATTGAAGGGCGCTACCTTTAAAACAGACCAGCCATTTTCAGCGTTGTGAAATGTCACTCGTTCAACGACACCGGAAAGACGGGTTAGATTTAGATCAGACATTTTTAATGGTTATTACTTGAGTCATCAGATGAAAGCAACTGATTATCCCGCGCGCTTTTGAAGAGCGGCAGTAAAGGCCGCACCTGTTAATATAATAATCCAAATAATATAGATCCATAGGAGTAAAATAGGCACTGCTCCTAAACTGCCGTAGACAACGTTATAGGTCACTACTTTTTCAGTGTAGAGGGAATATCCCAGTCGGGCCAGGTTCCAACAAGATGCCGTTAAGACTGCGGAAATGAGCGCATAGGTCGATTTCACCTTGGCCTGAGGAACCCATTTATAAATACAAAAAAAGAGACCAATGGAGATGAGGAACATTCCCGTACCGTTGGGGAAAAAGCGCATCAGGGGGAGACTGGATGACGTAGCGAATCCAATCACAATAGAAAGCGCTAATGGCCCTAAGGTAATAAACAGCCAATAAGTAGCGATTCTTTGAAGAAAACCTCGAGTAATACGAGTTTGCCAGACCTGATTAATTGCTTTTTCTGCATTAGATAACATGCTCATTGTAGTAAAAATCAAGCCGACGAGTCCGCCGACCCCAATCGCTGCGGCATGAGTGTTGTCTATAAATTTGTGGAGCAGAGCCACCACTTCGTCGCTCGTTCCTTCTGCGAGATTCGATAAAATGAGAGGAACAATGATGCTATTGAGCTTTTGCATGCCACCAAAGGCTTGAAAGACTGCAAAACTCAGTGCTAGAGCTGGGATAATGGATAAAATAGTCACATAAGCTTGACTTGCAGCTACCATTAAAAGTTGTGATTGTTTGATTTGAGTTTGTGTATCTAAGAGTACTCGAAGGAGGGTGATTCTAAAAAAATAAGAGAGCTTGTTTAAGAGTGGATTTTTTAGTGTCATGGATTAGGGCCCGGAACGAAGAAGGGGCGTGTAATTTTTTAGACTTTTATTCAATTCTTTCATTTTAGTTTCCCAAGGTGAAGACCAGGGGAGTTTGGGTTTAAGTAGGGCATGACAGAGTTTCAATAAACCTTCTATATCTTGGGAATGGACAAATTCGGGAGCTGGGCCATGAGGAGGCGCAGCGTCTGGTCCTCCTTCAAAGCTTTGATTATGATAGTTTCCGAGAGGTACGGAAATGCCAATGCAAGGAATACCAAAAACAGTGGCAGCAGAGGCTTCGCAAGTTCCACCGTCCATCACTTTTCGTTGATGCTTTTCAGGGAGTTCTGACACGGCTAGGTCAGAGAAAACGCGTAAGGCTCCTGAATCAAAAACCGTGAACTTGTCTCCTAGGCGAACCACTGGGCCTTTTCCAATTTCTGCGCCAGGCAGTGTGCGTGAAGTTTCTAGGCTGACGCAGAGAAGCGGTCTTTTAGGCTTTTTTAACCACCCCAAATTCAGATGGCCGATGGCACCGATAAATCCCACTTCTTCTGCTCGAGTCAAAAGTCCTAAGAAGGGAATGGGAGCAGACTGTTTGCGCTTTTTCCATAAATCCAAAGCGAGTGAAGTAATAGAAAAGCAACCGATTAAATCATCTGCCGCTTTTGTGTAGATCATTTCTTTTTTCTTCCACAGAGGGGCTCGAAAACTAAATCCTCCAAACAAGTTTTTTGGATTGAGTGCTTTCTGCGATGAAGAGGCGATTTCTTTTTGCAAGATAACAGTGGCTGATTCAATTGCTCTTCCTGACGCGAGAAGTTTTGCATTTTTTATTTTGCCTTTACCCAAATATCCTGTCGAGTCGCTGATCCAAACTTGGGCCCCTTCGAGATGCTTTGTCGGTGATCCTCCATGCCATTTAATTTCGAGTTCTAATTTGGTTTTCCATTTGACGCCATGAAACCCGGGGTGATCCATGTGGGCAATAAAAATTCGGAGTGGTTCTTGGGTGGGTTGACGAACGAGACGCAGGTAATCAGCTTTTGAATGGGCGCCAATGACGACGTTGCCAATAGGATCGATAAAATGAGGGACAGATTCCGATTTTAATTCCTGAGTGATCCTGGATATAATATGACCTTCACGGAAAGGGGCAGTGGGTTGTGAAAGAATGTCATGTAGAAGTGAGTCTCGGGTGGATTTCATGACAAAATTATATCAAACACTCTTGCTTCAGTCTAGTACGGGAGTTCAATGGTGAAGCCTCAATTGGTGATTATTGGAGGTGGGTTTGGTGGGTTGACGGTGGCGCGCTCTTTGCGTAAAGCGACTGTTGACATTACCTTGATTGATCGTAGAAATTATCACTTATTTCAACCTCTACTTTATCAAGTCGCGACAGCGGGATTGTCCCCTGCAGATATTGCGACGCCGATTCGATCCGTGTTAAGAAAGCAAGACAACACGCAAGTACTCATGGCCGAGGTGATAGGATTAGATCCTATTGAACAGTTTGTCTTATTGAAAGACAAAAAATTACATTATGATTATTTAGTTGTGGCAACGGGCTCCTGGTATAGTTATTTTGGTCATAATGATTGGCAGGCCTTTGCTCCTGGTCTGAAGTCCATTGTAGATGCAACTCGAATTCGGCGAAATATTTTACTTGCTTTCGAAGCCGCAGAAATGGAATCCGACCCTGAAAAACGTAAAGCGCTGCTGACTTTTGTTCTAGTTGGAGCCGGCCCCACTGGAGTGGAAATGGCGGGGTCCATTGCTGAACTGGCTCACCAAGCTTTGAAATCAGATTTTAGGCATATTGATCCTCGACTGACTCAGATTATACTGATCGAAGCTGGCCCCCGAATTTTAGCAAGCTTTCCAGATAGTCTGGCACAACGGGCCCTGAAGAAACTGGAGTCACTCGGAGTGGGTATTTTTACGAATACTCGAGTGAATCAAATAGATCGAGAAGGAGTCGTGATTTCTGGAAAGCGAATTGCGTCAAAAAACGTGATTTGGTGTGCGGGAGTGGTGGCCTCTCCGGCGGGTGAGTGGTTGAAAGCGGACGTAGATCGAACGGGTCGAGTGAAGGTGCGAGAGGACCTGACCGTACCCGGTCATTCAAATATTTTTGTAATAGGTGATACAGCAAGTTTATTTCAAAATGGAGTGCCTCTTCCAGGTGTTGCACCGGTGGCGATACAACAAGGGCGTTATGTTGCATCTGTCATTCAGAAGAGGATTCGTGGTCTCTTAGAATTGAAACCATTTAGATATTTCGATAAAGGAAATTTAGCTACCGTTGGAAGATCATTCGCTATTGTAGATCTCGGAAAAATACGGATGAGTGGATTCATCGCGTGGATCACATGGATTATCGTTCATATTTATTACCTCATCGGATTTAGAAATCGAGTGATGGTGGTGATCGAGTGGGCATGGGCTTATCTGACATTTCAAAGAGGGGCGCGTCTCATTACAACAGACTCGACGGATACTGTTGAGTGTGATTCCGATTCATTATAATTCGGGAAAAAGTGCGGGATTGGAGTGCGGGATTTTTTAGAAAATCCATCATTTTATAATTGCTCCTGAATACAATCTTCTGACTTGGTGCGCTCAGTCCAGTGCTTCCCAAATTCAGCATTGATTTCATTAAAACAAACTATAAACTTTACATTGTGCGCCTGTCACGAAGGATGAATTGCGAAAATCCATAAAAAATTCAAATACTCATCCAAGCAAAATGACGATATGAGCCCACTCACCATACAGTCATTAATAAAGGCGATGTCATCATGATGACTTAGCTTGAGTTCATCCTTCGTGGCAGGCGCACAATCAAACTTTAAACCTGCTTCCAGTATCCAGTTTCCTTCATCTCATCAAACACTTCCGTGATGATCGCTACCGCTTCATCTGCTGTTTTTTCATCGATTGTCATAGAGGGTTGCATTCGAAACTTAGCCTCATAGGACATCGTGAGTAAGCCACGGTTGAGGCACTCATGAAAAATTTTGTAAGTGACATTTTTAGAGAGAGGTTCTTTGGATTCTTTATCTTTTACGAGTTCAATTCCTAGGAATAAGCCAGCGCCTCGAACGTCTCCGACAAAGGGATATTGATCTAACATCGGCATGAATTTTTTCAGGAAGTATTCTCCCATTCTCTTCGAATTACCGACGAGGTCTTCTTCATCGATGATTTTGAGAGCAGCAGCGCCTGCCGCTGACACGAGAGGATTTCCACCGTAGCTTGAGGAAGATCCAGATGGATTTGACCAAGGTTGAGAGTTAGCAATCTTGTCACTGGCGATAATGCCACTGACAGGAATTCCACCTCCAAATTGTTTTCCAATGGTGACAATGTCAGGGCTTACTCCTGAGTGATCAATTCCCCAATATTTTCCGGTTCGTCCAAATCCTGTGATCATTTCGTCGGCAATAAACAAAGCTCCCATTTCTTTTGCGACCGACTGAATGGCAGGCAAAAATTCACGAGGAGGGATAATATTTCCATAGGACCCCTGCATCGGTTCAACGATGAAGGCAGCTACGGCGCCCGAGGAGTTCATTTTAACTTGTTTCCGAACCATCTCTACGCAGGCCATTCCGCACGAAGGATATTTGAGTTTTAAGGGACATCGATAACAGTAAGCATAAGGTGCAATGTGTGAACCGGGTACCATAGGACCGAGTTTGTCTTTAAAGTCTGAGCCCATTAAGGAAAGAACACCCATGGTTTTTCCGTGAAATCCGCCAAAAAAACTTACAAATTCATATTTCCCAGTCGCGCATTTAGCGAGACGTAAAGCAGATTCAACTGCTTCCGCGCCACTGGAGTAAAGCTGGGTTCGATGGACATCGGGGGCAGGTCGATGTTCTGCAATACGCTCTAGGAGCTCAACTCGAGGCTCGGAAGTGAAGCTGCCTACAGAGAGTTTTTCGACTTGGTTTTGAATGGCTTTGACGTATTTGGGGTGGCTATGGCCCAAACCATTGACACCAATTCCACCAATAATATCAATGAATACATTCCCGTCTACGTCCGTTACAGTACTGCCCTGGCCTTTTTCGATGACAAGTCCGGCCATCAGGGCGAAACGTTGAAGTCCAGGTGCGAGGTGTTTTTCTTCTCGGGCACGGACTTCACGGCTTTTAGGTCCAGGAATTTCTGTTACGACTTTAGCTTTTTTAATCATCGAAAACCTCTCACTTTTTAAGATCGGTAAACATAATGACGGTAAATGGGGTAGTTAAAAATCAATCCAACCAAGACCGACACGAGGATAACAGAAATGGCATAATGCACCCGTCCGTACTCCGTGACAAGAAAAACTCCGCCTGTGTTTAAAATGAGGCTTCCTATCGATGCGAGTGCATATCTTCTCGCTTGGCGCTCCCAGTTTCCATGAGTAGCCTGAAAGCTCCAGTGCCGATTGATGAGGAAATTGGTCACAGCGCCCACGATCGCTCCAGAGGCAGTCGCGATGACATACCAGATTTTAAATACTTCAGTGAAGAGGAAGAGGATGGCGTAATCCAATAAAGTGGCGACTAGGGAAGCCACCTGAGAACGGCTAAAAGTAGTCAAAAAGGAGGAATGATGATGGGAGGGTGTAAGTTCCATTGTTATTTTAAAGTTAAATGCTGTTTCTGTTGTTTACTTTCGGAATACTCATAAAATCGATTGGTTAACCAACCTGTGAGCATTGCATACGTAGATCCCCACGCAATATCTAGAATGTAATGATGATTCAGGTAAACTGCTGAAAAACACATTAAAAGATAAAACCCAATACAAAATAATCGAGCGGCACCGAGTTGAAATGCGAAATAAACCGAGAGAAGGGGATAGGCGACATGAAGAGATGGAATTGCACCAAAAACATCCGCAGCACGACCATACATTTCAGAGAAAAAATGAGTTCCTAGAATGAGATCAAACCGAGCACAACCTGCCGAACTGGCTGCAACTTCCATTCGTGCTGGACCTAAACCATAAAGTGCAACATACCAAGGCGGAGCTGCCGCGTACCAATAATAAGTAGAATAACCCACGACATTAAGCCAGAAGAAAGCCCAAGGCATCCGAATGGCCTTTTGTGAGACTTCTTTTGAGGAGAGTTTAGCGGTTCCTATTTTACTTAAGTAAAATACAAAATAAGCTGAAATTAAGATGAAAAGACTGAAAAAAACTAAATAGGCAAAACCTGTAATGACATCTAACACAGGATTCGTATGGAGTTGCCACCATTCATTAGGAGTGAGTACTCCACGATCTGTCGAGATTCCGAAGAAAAATTTATCAAAAAGATAAGGCTGTGAAACGTGAATGGGGCCTCGGAGGTAATCGGCATAAAATCGCTGACTATCGTACACAATGCCAGTGAGAAGAAACGGCATGGCAAAATTTAATAAAATTCTTCCAGCTTTGCCACAATAGCTTGAAGCTAAAATAAACAGGCCAGCAGCTAAATGGTCTCCTCGAAATCCCTTAAGAAGAGCGAGAGTCAACCAATAGGCACTCACGGAGACCATAGGAGAGTACTTTTGGAGCAGAGTGAGGCTATTCCACCAAGAAAGCCATTCGATGATAAGCTTACGAGGGGACCCTTGTAAAATAGCAATCGATTGAGATTTTGACATTCATTCAGATCTAAATCAAAAAGGCTTTTTTTTCCATTCTAAGTTGCAGCTACTTTTTTTCGGGTAGAGGCAAGAATCATTCCTGTGAAGATGAGAAGGCTTGAGAGGAGGGTTCGAGAGGAGATGATTTCTCCAAATAAAATCCAGCTTAATAGGCTGGCAATGACGGGTTGGAGGTAAATAAAGAGGGCCACTAAGGAAGATCGAGTTCGAGAAAGAGCCCAAAGGTTGAGGAAATACGCGAGTAATGTACTTCCAAAAATGGAAAATAACATACATGCCAATAACGAAGAGTTCATAGAAGGCCATTTAAATCCAATCCAAGTGGGTGCTGCTACAATGGCGAGCTCGAGACTTCCAATAATAAAGAACCAAGTCGTCGTCCATAGGGGGGGGTACTTCCCCAGAAATTTCTTGCTTACCAGTAAGAAGAGGCTGTAACTGAAGCAATTCAATAAAATCAGCCCGTCTCCCAGTATAGATTGGTCGGAAATAGTGAAGGTTTCTATTCGACGGATGATGAGAACTCCTGTTAAAGCGAAGAAAAAGCCAAAAATACGACTTTTAAAAAGAGGTTCCTGCCCGCTTAAGGTCGCAAGAAGAAGCGTAAAAATGGGAATGAGGGTCGTTAAAATCGCACCGTTAGTAGGTGTGGTATAATGAAGGCCCATTAAAAAGGAGCTTTGACTGACTACAATTCCCAAAAATGAATAGAGGCAGAGGGGGGCAAAAAATTCTTTTTTAAAAGGGGGATGTGGTTTCCCCGTAGCGATCGCAATTCCTAATAAAGCAATTGCTGAAATAAATACTCGAAAGTTTGCCCAGGCAAGAGGCGGAAATACTTGGATAATGACTTTGGAGGTAATAAAATTAATCCCAAATAAAACTTGAACGAGTGCCAGTGCGCCCATGACTTTTGTTGAATTATTTCGCGCGGAGGGACTTTCTGACAAAGGACTGCATGATTGATTCATAGTGCCAACATTAAACCACTGATGAAAACAGAAGGCCAGAAGAGAAGCCCAGAACAGAAGATCAGACCCGATAGTTCAGTGGCCGCAGCTCTTTATTAGACTTTTGACAGTAGACTTTTGATAGACTTCTGGTGAATTTCGAATCTAAAATGAAGAGAGTGACAGATCATGAGAGTGACCCATCCTGTGAAAAATAATCTGTTCTCCAGAGTTTTCCATAAAGTGCTGATATTACTCTTTTTAGTGTCATCTAGAGAATTGAGTGCGAACGTTCTTATACTTCCTCCCTCTCTGAGCGATGAAGTATTATCTGAGTCGGTTCCTACGGCTTTTTCTCCAAATCATTTTGATGTGTTAGACTTTGATTTTCAATGGGTGAGTCATCCCATTCCTGACCTCCAAGTTCAATTAGCAAAGGGATCTTTGCAATGGGTTCGGGTCCGAGAAGTTCTCGTTTTACCTAGAGCAAGACTCGTGGTGGATGTCCAAAATGTGCAGGGAGGGGAGGTGTCCAGTTCTGGGTTCTCGCAACCTCTTATCATTGACAAGGATCATGACAAGGATCATGGAGAGCAAAGCCATGGTCACGCTGAAATCCCGATAGCATTGCTTTCGGGTGACAAAAATCCAATCTTGATCAGTGTAAAACGAGGGGATCAAGTCCTTCGAGGGAAAATACAGGTTCAATTTAAGCCTGGAACAGAACTGCAAAACTCAGACAATCACGTTTATGTGGATTCGAGTTGCTCACCCTTTAGCGTCTCTGTTGAATCTTTGACTCCAAGTTTAGATGATTGGATTTACTTAGGATGTCGCCAAGTACGTGCAATGAACCAAAACAGCCAGACTGCAAGTTTGGAAATATTTTCATTTTGGGATAATGTGGGCCAAACCATTCAAGTAGGAGGAGTGGAGACTCAAGCTGCATCACCCTCAATGTGGCCTCTTCGTCTGCAATCTCAGCCGGGTCAAGTGTTACTTCAGGGTAAAGATCATAAAATCCTACTTCACTACAAAATTGCACAAACACTTCATGCTTTTTCATTGAGTATGGGAGTAGGTGGCTATTCCCATGGCTTTACAGGGGGAGGAGAAGATTTTTCTAATTTTGCAGTATTTGGGACCCTCTATGGATCTTATTTTATTGCAGAAGACGTGAATGTCGTCGGATTCGGACTGACAGCGCTGGATTCTCACAATTACACAGACGTTGGATTATATCTTAAACTCGAAAATAATCGATTTTTAGATCGGAGAGCGTCCCTGAATCTTCTGATTGGCGGACATGCCATGGGATTTAAAGCGCAAGGTCAATATTACTTAGTTTTCTCGGCTCCCCAAGGGTTCGAATTGATTTATAGAGACGCTTTTCAAAGAGGAAGGAATTTAGCAGCCGGGGCCTTTATTTATCCCTCGATTTCGGGTAGCGCCTATTACAATATCTGGCTCAGATGGGGAAAGCAGCTTTTTGGTGAAGTGAATTATATTGCTTGGCAAGCCCAGCCTAATACCGTGTCTTACAGTTCGAATAGTTTAGGAATTACATTTGGATTTCCACTGGCGAGGTTTTGGTGAGGCTCACTTAATCAGGTTATCCAGGTTAGGCTTTTTGATGCCATATATTAATTTCTTGCCGAGTTTAGATTCTTGAATAAGACCCAGGTCAGTGAGTGACTTGAGTTCTTGTCTAGCAATTTCTCTCGACATGGCAATTTGCTCGGCATATTCCTCAATGCTTACAGTTCTGAACTTATGAAGTGCCATTCTTTGTAGCAGTCCTATCTGGTTAGTAGATAGACCCACTTTTTCTCTTAACTCCGTAATTTGGAGCAAATATTTGATTTTCTCGGATACTACCGAGAGCGCAGAATGAATTGAATCTAAACAAAAATCTATAAAATAGGTGATATCAAGATCATTCGATACGACTTTCTCAAATATCTTTTCATATTGAGATCCATGCTCTTTAAGATAAGCAGAAACAGAAAGAAGCTGGATGTAATCAAGATGATTTCGCATCGAGTTGAAGTAAAAGAGGGCTCGTGCAGTTCTTCCATTTCCATCAAAGAATGGATGAATATAGGCAATAAAGTAATGAAATAGGATTCCTCTCAGCAAGGGATGGATATAGCGTGGATTCTGGGTTGTTAAAAAGATTGCCTCGTTTGTCGCTTGTTCTATAAGTCCATGCTGAATCCCTTCGTGGGGTCCAACAAAAATTTTGTCATTTCTAAATTTTCCTGAGAAATTTGCATCGTCGCCTTCCATGGAGTGTTCGGTGGCAATTCGATGCAATTCCAAAATAAGTTCTTGTGTAACGTCCCTATTTCTATTGTTTTGAATCCACTGCATGGCTTTAAGATTATTGACAAGCATCCATTCGTCTTTATTCTTAGGTTTGTTTCCGGATGCAATAAGTTGTTGTGCTTGCGCTCGTGTGCTGTGCGCACCTTCGTAGATTGCTGAGGTAATTGCTTCTTCTATGGCTGAGTCTAAAAGAAAATCATGTTTGAATAAGGACTGTTGATTGATCCGGTGATAAAGGTCGATACCCAGTCTTTCGATTTCGTTAATCTTCCGGGTCAGACTATCCGAGGGAAAGTACCAGAATTTCTTATCGATGGATGCTACGAAGAGAGGAACTGAACCGAATTTTCTATATTTCACTACTTTTTTTGCTAGCTCAGTCCAGTCAGTAGGCAGACTTTTTTGTTGCTTCATGCGATACCTCATCTCATCTGGAGAAAGGTAGCGATGCTGAGTGTAATCTAGCCACGTCGGGGAGGTTAGGAATTCAAATTCATTGGCCGGCATAGTGTTAATACTACAAGTTTTACTACAAATTTTGTAGTAAAACTTGTAGTATTAAGTGATTTTTCTATATTATATAATAATTTCAAATAGATACGTCTACAATTAAAGATCGTTTACTTAGATTCGGAGCTGAACTAGTATTCTCCAGCATCGCTGAACCAGAATATAAGCTCCAATTGCTATGTGGATAGGTTTGGATAAGTCTTTATGGAACGGATGGTAGCGTCAATTCTTCACTCACGAGGATAGAGCATGAAGGCATATTTAGACTTACTTGATGATGTTTTGAAAAACGGAACTGAAAAGACAGATCGCACAGGAACAGGGACTTTGTCTGTTTTTGGAAGACAAGTTCGTTACGATCTTTCTGAGGGGTTCCCGTTGCTTACGACGAAGAAGCTTCACACGAAATCGATTCTTCATGAACTTTTGTGGTTTTTGAAGGGTGAAACTAACATCAAGTATTTAAAAGAGAACGGTGTGAAGATATGGGATGAGTGGGCAACTCCAGAAGGGGAGCTAGGACCCGTATACGGATATCAATGGCGTTTTTGGCCAGATGGAAAAGGAGGTCACATTGATCAGATTGCGACTTTGATTGAGGGCTTGAAAAGCCGTCCAGATAGCCGACGACATTTATTTCACGCTTGGAATGTTGCTTATCTTCCTGATGAGACAAAGAAACCTTGGGAAAATGCTGCGGATGGAAAGATGGCGCTTCCACCATGTCATTTGCTCTATCAATTTTATGTAGCTAATAATAAACTTTCCTGTTTGCTCTATATTCGGTCGAATGATTTATTTTTGGCAACAGTTATAATACGGCCAGTGTTGCGTTCCTTACTCACATGGTTGCACAGCAATGTGGATTTGAACCCGGCGAAGTGATTATTTCCATGGGTGATTTACATCTTTATAAAAATCATCTTGAGCAAGCAAAACTGCAGCTAACGAGGGAGCCTCGACCACTTCCGAAGTTGGTGATTAAGCGTAAACCTGGATTCTATCTTCGATTACAAGTTCGAGGATTTTGAGATTGTGGGATATGATCCACATCCTCATATTCCTGCGCCGATTGCCGTGTAGAATGGATATAAAAAAGGAATAAAAATCATGTTAAAAAAACCAGATGCAACACTCGTGTGTCCTCCAGGGTCGCATGTGGTTCATGGATTCAAGCGAGTTTGTCAGTCTGGCATTGCGGCTTGGGTTCATGCGCATGTTCGAAAGAACCGAGGTCGAATTAGTCCAGGACTTCTTAAAGATAATATTCATTATCTTTTCTGGAACTCGAAGAAGAAATACCCTGCTTTGAATCCCATTGATGGTTATGGAAACCAGGGTGCAGAGTATGATGAGCTTATTCAATTTTGGCTTGAATACTGGAAGTTTGAGGGGATTGCCTTTCCTGAGAAATTAGACCCTCTTTTGATTAAGGCTTTGATTGCAGTTGAATCAACTTTTAATCCCAATGCAAAAGCTAAAGGTAGTACAGCTTCTGGCTTGATGCAGGTTACAGATCAAATGATGAGAATTTTGGGAGGGGGAGCAAATAAAGATGATTATATCGAAGCACGCAAGGCACTTATTCATGTAAAGAAAGACGATAAACTTGATCCGGTGGTAAATATTGCATTAGGGATAAGATTACTTGGGCATAAATACTCTAAAATTCCAAAAGAAGCTGAAAAGAGCCTGTACAATACAATAAAAAATTATAAATCTTGGAAAAAAGAAGGCGACGCATACGCTAAAGAAGTGTTTTCTAAATATGAAAAATCTCTTAAAAAGAAGTAGCTGCTTTCTTGCATTAGTAGTTTTGTTTTGTCACCAGAGCATTGCATCTTTAACTTACTATGAAACTATTGGCCTGCCATTATGGCGAGACTTTTTAAAGCTTCCCCATAATAGATGGATTTGGTTAAAAAAAGTAGATGAGCATAAGACCAAACTGATCTTAGGAAAAAAGATTAAGAATAGTAAAGGTAGACTGATTAATAAAGTAATTTGGTCCGAGGAGTACGAGCAGAAGTATGATAATTTATGGGACTACGCCTATTTTTTAAAAATTAAATCTGGAAAGTTTTTTTCGGATATTAATCAGGATGGGAATTTAGAAGTTGCGATTATGCCTTTTGATGACGGGCAGCTTATGGTTCGAGATGTCTTGATTTTTTCTGTCAAACCTAATCGACTGGAGCTTCTAAAAATGCAACCTGGTTATCACCTTGAGGCTGATGAGAGCGTTTTTAAGTAATCGAATATGACTAAGGGATACTTTAGCATTACTGACTAATGTACGAACGTGGTGGATATCTATTCGAGTTCTGGGTTGGCGATCATTCGCCTAGGCATGTTCATGTGTTGAAGGATCGTAAATTACTCGCGAAGGTTGAACTCGATGAGCACTTGACGCTCATGGAAGGGAAGATCGACCGTCGTATTCGGAAGATTCTCAAAGAGCTGATGAAGGAGGGACTCAAATGAAGCACACAAAGTTCAAAAAAGTCATGTTTGATAATAAAAAGCGAGTTTTTCATTTGGAATTTATATGGTGGCCACAACAGTGTGGATATGAACCTGGGGATGTTATTTTAACCATTGGTTCAGGCCAAGCTTCAACTAACTCGTGAGTTTCGATCCCTTCCAAAGTTGGTGATCAAACGAAAACCGGATTCAATCTTCGATTACAGGTTCGATGATTTCGAGATCGTGGGATATGATCCTCATCCGCATATTGTTGCGCCGATTGCGGTGTAGAGCTATAAAACGGGCGCGTTCATTTAGTCTCTGCCGTTTAGATGATCCGTCATACGATATTGGAGGTGAAGCCAGATAATTCGGCAGTAAATCATTAAGAAGGTCCCAATAAAAATAAATTCAGCGAATGGAAATGCGATCAATAGGTTGATGTCTACATTGAGGATCTTCAAAACAATCAAAGGTGGAATGGTAGTCATAGCTGAGATGAGAAAGCCAACAGCGATAGCTCCGACATAGAATCCAGGCTCCGGATAGAAATCATAATTACAATGTGGGCATCTAGCGCGAATGGAAAATCCTTCCAGAACTTTTCCTGTATGACAGGACGGACACTTGGCAAGTAAAATAGAGCTCATACGAATCCCTGCTTTTTTATGACTGCTCATGTTATTAACCTCATATATGGAGTTCGGGTTAAGAGATAGTTTCAGTTTCAGTTTTGGTTGCTGTTTCGGTCCAGTTTCGGCTCAGTATTGGTAAGAAAACATCTAAACTGTACCGTACAGGAACCGAAACTCGAACTGAAACCGCCTCCGATTCTGATCCCGAATTCACGTTATTAGAATATAGGATTGTTGCGCGTTCTCTCAAGATCAGTCGTGGTTGATTTCGATGTCATTCGGCGCCGGATGTCCCTTTCCTTTTTCCAGAAGATCTTTCAGGCTCAGCATAAACACAGCCCATTTGGTTGAGCAGTGAGGAAGCATTCCCTCGTCGCTCTTCCAGCCCGAATGACTGAAATTAAGCCAGCATTGGTCTTTCTCTGGGCTCAGTTTAAATGTGATTTCTGTTCCCGCCCATTCATCCATGCTCTCTTTTTGAGTCGCTTTCCATTTCACGAGCTTTCCGGGCTGTAGGTCAATGATCTCGAACTTTTGACAGAAATCGCCAAACCAAAACTCAAGAACATCTCCAACTTGTGAGCCGCTTCCACGAGTGTCAGATGTCCACCACGCTGCAAGCTTTTTCGTATCCGTGAGTGCCTCGGTGATGAAATTCGGCGATGCTTTGATTCCAACTTCATGAAGAATTTTAAAAGAACTCATTTTTCGTTACCTCCAGTGCATTTTTTCCAATTCATTGGCTTATTATTTTCCAAGAAGCTCTTGAGACTGCTGAGTACAAGCGGCCAACCTCCGCTGATCATTGGGAACATCTTTGAATTTTCTGGGAAGTTAAAATGGGTGATCGTTAATTTCACATAAGCACCCATATTTTCTATCTCGAAGCTTACGGTTGATGCGGGCTCATCCGGCATACCCTCTTGCAAGGGCTTCCAAGTATAGGACAAAAACTTTGGTTTTTCGGCTTTAATCACGTGATCCGAATGCCTTAAGTCTCCATCTGGGCCGTAAAACTGAATCGATGATCCCAGTTTCCAATCGCTCTCGATGCGGTAACCACCCCAGTATTGGCGCGTGAACTCACCGTTGGTAAGCGCCTCCCAGAGTTTTTCAGGCGTGGTTTGGATATAGGTCGTATAAACGAATTGGGGTTTACTCATTTTGACTTTCCTTTCTCTAAAGAGGTCTTTAAATGATCGAGCGCCGTAAGCCGTCTGCATTCGTATTTGGCGACCCAGCGTCCGAATGTTTCCTGGAGCGGCACGGGGTTGAGAAAATGCAATTTCTCGCGCCCCTCGCGATGAACAGCAATCAGGTTCGCTTTTTCGAGAATCCTGAGATGCTTCATCACAGCCTGCCGGCTCATGAACAGGTTCTCACAGAGCGAGTTCAGGTTTTGGCCGTTTTGCTCGCACAGGGAGTCCAGTAAGGTGCGTCGGCCTTTATCCGCTAGCGCTTTGAAAACCAGATCGGTGTCCACCTAGTTATTATAGGTAACCTAAAGGTTACATGTCAAGGATATATTAAATATTGCACATTGACCGTTGGGACCGGTGATTGTTTGGGCTATCTCTAGGCGACACGAGCTCAAAACAGTCTTGAACGACTCCATAGATATTACGGTCCCGCGAAAAAGCCTAGCATTAGGGAGCGCCATCCAATACTCAATACCTAATACCTTCAATACGGTTGATCGCAAGCGATCGAGAAGTGAAGTGGAAGAGGAAAAAAGTTGTGAGGAGCAAGATTTGATAGACCCCCACCAGTCAGTGGGAGCATGCTTTCTTCAGGATATCAAGAATACGAGCTTACTTCCTGTCCCTTTCGGACTCAGAAAAGAATCAACTAAAAAAGGACTTCAATGATCCTGATTTATCAGTAATGTTCACGCGTTTGATGTTAGCCAGATTGAAAGTTCGGATTCAGTCCAAGGAAAGTGGTTTACTATAATTTAAACTTAAGTTCTGCATAATAGTTATTTATTATGTAAATATATTATATTGAAATTGATAATATTTTCTAAAATACGTATAACACTTATATAGTTTAAAAAATATTTCTTACTTTTTTGAAAGCGATTTGCAGAGTAAGTAGCACGCGCAAGCGTATCCTCTTTTGGAATGTGGGCTAATATTCTAACATTCGACAGTAGTTCGTTGCGTCATGGTATTTTATTTTGACAATACCTCGTCATCGAGTATTGAGTAGGGAACTGGGTGTGCCGATCCACGACACATTTATAACAAATTTAACTTGGGGAAACAAAAAATGAAGTTTGGCTTATCGTCTGTAGTAATTGCACTTAGTCTTATAACATGTTCAGCTTTTGCTGACTCAACCTTGGTAGATAAATACATAGCAGCGCCAGGTTTTTCACATATTGAGATAAGCCATTGGGAAACGAGCCTATATGTGTCAGCGCGAGATGGTAGCTCAACTTTTGGCGTACAGGAATCACTGAGTTCACTCCTGAGCGAAGATCTATGCAAACTGGCTGATCGAACTGGAATTGCGAATCTTACTAATTGTTTGGATAACTTCGAAGGAACATTTGGTTTGGAAAAAAGCGAAGTTGAGTCCTTGGGTTTATTGCTAAAACAGCCGGGAAAGAGCCTATTCTTTGAGAATCAGAATGGCAAAGTTGTAATTCTTGATCTCCCTTCTTATGTTCCGCCATCCTATGGTACTTCGCATCAATTAGCTGCTGGCAATACTTTTGCTGAAGCTGTACTTAGGTTGCTCAGAGCACAGTAATTTGGGCGCTAAAGCTAATAATATTAAAGATCGTAGTTTGCCCATTCATTACAAGTGCTGAGGACCTATGTCCCAAATCCTTGCAGTGAATGGGTTTCTAAAATAAATAATGCACTGAGTTTGTTTGATTTTGTTCTTTCAATTTTGGCGGAAATCAACTCAGCGATTTGACCTTGCACACATTCGTCACAATCTCTATACACCATTAGAGTAGATACGGATGCATGCCGCGAAAAATCTAATACCTGCTCTAGCCCAAATCCATTCATCTGGGCTTCCTTCAAAACATTAAATCATACGACCTTCTCGAGCGGGCCCTTAGCGTAAAACAGTCACCAGCTTATACTCTGGAAATCTTTGAAATCGACCCTGATACTTTTGATTATAAAGAAGCCTATGATTTAGCTGAAACTACCCGAACTCGACTCGGCCTTGGAAATGAACCTGCCACAGCACTTGCAAAAATTTTAGAAGATCAGTTCGATGTCAGAATTTTCTACACTGACCTTGAGAATAATGGATCTGCTGCCTCTTATCGTGTTGGAAATGAAGCAGCCGTACTCTTAAATCAATCGGAACCACCCTGGAGAAGAAACTATAGTCTTGCGCATGAACTATTTCATCTCCTTACCTGGACTTCCAAGGTATTTGAACAGATTTCGAAATCTCAAGACTTTCGTGAAAATCTTGAGAAATATGCTGAAGCTTTTGCTGCGGGACTCCTCATGCCAGCTGAACATCTCAGACGAGAATTTGGAAAATATACTCACTCCGGGAAGATTTCTACCGCTTCACTTGTCGCACTTGCAAGGCAGTTTGATGTTTCAATACCGGCACTCCTGTATCGACTCGCTTACATAGGACTATTAACTCAAAGTGCTGTTAAGAAACTTCTCGCAAATGAAGAGTTTCAACGAGAGTATCGTGAAAATATGCATGATCAGTGGAATACTCCGCCGGAGTTCCCTGATCGGTTTATTAGACTAGCTTTTCAAGCGTGTGCTCAGAGTAAAATCTCTCGTACCAAGGTTTCCACCATGTTAAAAATACCGCTGGTAGACTTGCCCGAATTCTTCGAGAATAACGGCTTCCCAGAGGGAGCCGATGAAAATGAAATCGAAGTTGCTTCTGCTTGATGCAAACGTCGTAATTGAAGCCCACAGGCTAAACCTATGGAAAACTTTACACACCTAGCTGAAACTAAATAGTTGGCTTGTTGATTTATTGGTTACTAGGGGGTTTTTCCGTTAATTTCTCGAACTAATTTGTTTAATTCTGGGTTGACTTCGGTAGTAATAGACCGCTCGATAAACCTACCCATAGTCTCTTCAGTCTCTTTAAACTGATAGATCGGCTCTCCAGCAAGATCTACCTTTTGCACACTGTAGTCTGGAATTTTCCTTTTGCTGCGCATAAAATGTTCAAAAAGATTATGCTTAATTAAATATCTGATAGCAACTTGCGCAAACTGTAAATTACCTTTTGCAATGGCAGTTTCAATCGCCGTACTACCGAGCTGATTCGGAGATTCCAATTGAGCAAGTCCGATTCTTTCAAAGTCTTCTTCTGTTAGGCTTGGAGGGTGCTCCATCTCCAAAAGATATTCTAAAGGTTTGGATATCTCCTGAATCTCCGGCATGCACTTTTCTTTGCCGTTTTGGCCACATGGCTTAATAAAGACTAAATTCATAAATTTTTCTGCAAGAACTCGCGAAGAGAATAATCCCGAGTTTTCATCTCCATAGCTGTTTTTTACCTGCCACAGGTCTTCACAACTAAACTCATTACTTTCATGTCGCTTACAGCACGACTCCTGAATTCCAGTGATAGTAACGTAATGACCTGCCGCTCCAAATGCCAAAGGATAGTGTGGGTCGTGAGAAAGAATATTACGAACTTTTATGGCAATTTCATCAAATTGCCTCTTGTTCCCGTCCGGCGACTTGTCCTCAAAAGCATATACGTTATAATCTGGAAACTCCGCTCGAAGTTCTGGCTTGGCTTTTATATATGACTCCAAAATATCATACATTGCTCGAAAAGAGTGTTCCTGATTCGCCGCTAAAACGTGCTCACCAAACCACGGACGTGCTCGATCTATACACGCTGGAAAAGGCGGGGCATTATACGGATTTTCTCCCTTAGCAACCAGGGGGTCATATCCAAATAGATGTGCAGCTAGTATCACTCCTGATGGGAAATCTAGTCCTGGAATTCCCGATTCTTTCATTAACGATAGTTCTCTTCTGATATTTTGTAGATGATCAAAACTAACTCCAGGATACGGTTTGCTCCTATGTTCCCTATTACCTTTAAGCCAAGTATAAAGAGGCATGAGCCTCAGGCTCTCTTTAAGTTCTGAGAGTTCAGCTGGTAAAAGCTCCCGATGTAATTTTTCTTCTAGTTGACGTCTTGTCGAAACAAACAAATGAGTTTGCAAAATCTGATGGGATGCATTCGAATAACATGTTTCTGATTCTTTACCCGGAGCACACAGCTGATTAATTGTGCTCATTGCAATATTTTTATCTAATTCAGATCCTTTCGTTGTAAATAGCGGTCTACCAAGAGGCCCTTCTGTTGAAAGACTCCATCCTTCTTTGCAGTGAAAGGTTTCATACTTAGGCGCGGCGATTAAATCACGTTCTGATATTATGGATAAACAAAATACAATTAAGCCATTGAGCCACTTGCATCAGTTTGATCGACTCATGCATTCGAACAACATAAGAATGTATCCTCACTATCAGTGAGTGTAACTATCAAAGTGAGAATTCTCAATTTGTTTGATGGATTCGCCAAGCAAGGGAAAACGACAATTCTAACTGATAGGGTTAAAGCTATAGCATTTATTGACATATCAAAGCAGAAAATGCTATAGTTTAACCCATAGACTATGCCTCATGCCAGAAATCGCCACGCTATAAAACTGATTTTAAAAAAGCTTTCTTTCGCACCTGCCGTTGCCATCCAGGGCGCAAGGCAAACAGGAAAGAGCTTTATAGGTCGAGAGATTCTTCCTAAAAATTTGAATCAGGCCCATTATCTGAGTTTAGATGAAAAAGCCTTGCGGTTAGCTGCTCAACACTCACCGGATGATTTTCTTTTGCGATATCCGGGGGCAATACCCCTGATTATTGACGAAGTACAAAAATCGCCTGATCTTTTTGACGCACTTAAGTTAAATATTGATCAGAATCGAATCCCTGGGAAGTTTATCTTACTTGGGTCCACCGAGTTTTCAAGGCTCACAAGAATTCGCGAATCATTAACGGGAAGATTGTCTCGTGTTCGCATCTTTCCATTTAATATTGCAGAGAGCCTTTCTCTCTCCTTGAATCCAGCTCGTGGCATTCACCTTTTAAATAATAAGCCACGAGTTTGCCGGGAAGATCTTCATCTCTATTTGGAAAAGGGAGGCTTGCCAGGATTATTTTCCATCCGTTCAAATCTAGAGCGTGAACAAGCCATGTCAGATCTACTGGATCTGATTTTATTTCGTGACGCGCGATTTGCCAAATGGTTTGACCCTGAGCTGGGTCGGGAGATATTGGAGCAGGTGGCTCGGTTGGACGTTTCTAATATTTCTGAAATTTCCTCAGCTCTTCGAATAGACAGTCGTCGAATCAAAAGGCATCTTGAAGTGCTGAGGGAACTTTTTGTGATTCATCAAGTGGACCCTCATCGCCTCGGATTTGGAAAAAGTCTATTTTTTATTTATGACTGTGCATTAGCCAGATTTTTAGGCGCGAGCCAAAATCGAGTGATTCAAACTTGGTTCCTGAATGAGCAACTGAGTCAGAGAACCAATCTGGGACAGTTGAAGTGGAAAATGCATTGTTATTCCACTCAGAGAGGAAGCTCTATTGACTTTATTATTGATACTGATTCCGAGATTTGCGCGATAAAAATCTTTGACGAATCTCGTGTCCGAAAAACGGATATTTTGATTTTGAACAAACTTCGTGAAAAGGTCCCTTCATCAACTTCAATTCGGCTTGTTGGAGTAGGGCCATTTTCGGAAGCATACCAAGAAAATGGGATTGAGTTTTTCCCTTTCGAAGCCGTTGTATAAGGAAAATGGTTTATGAGGCTTTCAGCTATTGTTGCGATGTCACAAAATCGAGTGATTGGAAACAAAAACCAGCTACCTTGGAAGTTACCCGAAGATTTAAAAAAATTCCGCGAGATCACTTCAGGGCATCCTATCGTGATGGGAAGAAAGACATTTGAATCCATTGGCCGAGTATTACCTCATCGTGAGAATGTGATTATTTCGCGGCAAGCGGGTTATCATGTTCAAGGAGCTCGTGTAGTTCAATCCCTTGAACAAGCGATAGACTATTATCAGCATAAAGAAGAAGAACTATTTATCATAGGTGGCTCGGAAATTTATCGATTAGCGTTTCCTCGTATTGAGCGGCTTTATCTGACTTTAATTCATCAAGATATGGATGGGGATACGTTCTTTCCCGATTTTAAATTAAGTGAATTTCGTGAAATCAGTCGAGAAGACCACACCGGGCAGTTTTCTTATAGCTTTTTGATTTTAGAGAGAAAACTTAAGCATGACAGTAGTGCCAATGCCAAGCTTGGATTGGATTAAAATTTCACCACCGTGTTCTTCCATGATTTGCTTACACGCAATCAATCCGATGCCATTACCGCAGTTGCCTTTTGTGGAAAATAGAGGCTGGAAAAGTTTGGGTAAATCTGTGTCAGATATGCCACAACCGTAATCTTTAATTTCCAAGACTGCATTTTGAGGAGTTGAGTAACCACGAATTTCTATGATTCCACCATCGGGGAGTGCATCTAAAGCATTTTTTAATAAGTTCACTAATATTTGGATCAAGCGAGATTCATCTATAAGACCTTGAAGGTTTTTTTCGATGAGAGTGGTAATATGGATATCATGCTTTTTGATCTCATGTCTTAAGAGTCGAGTGGAAGTTTCGATGATCGGTTCAATGAGAACCTTATTTAATTGAGTTTTTGGGTTTAGATTTTCGTCGGAAAATGTAAGTAAATCCTGACAAATATTTGCACCCAGGCTAGCTATTTCAAGCATTTCATCCACGAATGATTCAATTGAATTCAATTCCCCTAATTTCACTTGTTCTTTAGTAAGCTCAAGAGTGGATATGAGCGGTTGTAAAATATTTCCAAATTCATGGCCCACGCTTCTTGCGAGTCTTCCTACAGCAGCTAGTTTTTCTTGACCTATTAAAGCTTGTTGCTGTTCTTTAATTTGTCTCAAATATTCCTTTTCTCGATACCTCCGATTCCAAGTGGAGACGAGATTCCTCGCTTTTTGAGTAATCTCCCCGGCAGTAAAAGGTTTATTCAGATAATCCCACTGGTCTTGAAAGGATTCGGTGAAGAGTCTATGGATTTCGTCGACAGAGCGATCTTGGTAGGCGGTGGCCACCACCACGATGAGGTCTGGATCATTTTTCCAGGCTTCTTGAATAAATTGGAGTCCATCTAACTTTCCAGGCATTCTTACATCGACAATGGCTCCTGCAAAGCGACGCCCTTCTTGCAGATCTGTCAAAAGAGTTTTTAAGGCATTTTCTCCACTCTCTGCTTCTACGATCTCAAAGCTTAAAGTAGAGGGGGAGTGTTGCACGGGATTAGGGGAGAGAGCTGGGGAAGAAATGCGGGAACTACTGAGTTCTGGAATTTGGGTAGGTGTTAAGATACTTCGATACCCCTCTCGAATATTAGGCTCATCTTCGACTATCAGAATGCGATTATTGAATATGTTGTTTAGAAGGTTATTATGATGATGACGCGTAACTGTCGGCATAGCTAATTTCTTCTCCTGGTCACTTATTTCTTTTCTGGTTCAAGAGAGTTAGGTGGGTATCCACGAGGAAAAGTAAGTTCAAATTCCGTAAATTTTCCTGGCTCGCTTGCTTTCACGATAATTTCTCCTCCAGCTGCACGTGCAAAACGGCGACAGATGCCTAAACCGAATCCCGTCCCATAGGCTCCTTTAGTGCTAAAGTCGGACTCAAAAATCTTATCCCGGTTTTTTAAAGGAATCCCAATACCATTATCCCAAAAGTTCAGTTTGACTTGTTCTTTTAATGCTTGGGTGGTGATTTGAATTCTTCCACCGGAATGAGAGTTTGAAGCATGAATGGCATCCATAGAGTTTTTAATGAGATTAAAGAAAATTTGTCTCATTTCATCGTCATTAGCTACAATATAAAGAGGTGACTCATCGAGTCGAGTTTCGATTTTGATTTTATAACGGGCGAGCAGATCTTCAGTAACTTGAATGCTATCAGTAATAATCGTATTGATATCTATAGGTGAGGTCAATCGGGTAGTTCGGCTCAGTCCTCTCAATTGATCCACGATTCTGGAGATTCGGTGAGATTCGCTTAGAATCAGTTGTAAGTCCGAATTGGATTTTTGAGTAAAACTACTGAACTGCCCTAAGATTAAATTTAAGTTTTCGATATCCTCTTCAAGGAGGGATTTTCCTGGGAGTATGCGGCTGGGCTGTTTGACATTCTCCAACCAAGCTTGAAGACCTCCTAAATGATAAGCTTCTCTCCAGCTATCTAAGATGGTTTTAAATAATGAAAGCGAAGTAGAGGGTGATTGACTCAGTTGCTTTGTATAGTTCAATAACTTTTCGAGGTTGGAAATCATAGCCGTAAGGGGGTTGAGAACTTCATGTGCAGCTTTTCCAGCAATTTCTCCCAGGGTAGCTAAATGAGTCGATTGAATCAGGACTTCATGCTGTTGACGAATTGCAGCATTTTTGCTTTCGAGTTCTTGGGTTCGTTCATGAACTTTAAGAGAGAGATCTCGATTATATTCTTCGAGTAGCAATCGTGAGGACTTAAGTTCTTTTGTCATTTTTGAAAATGCGAGAGCGAGGACTCCAATCTCGTCCTGAGTATGAACGTCAATCGGAGTGTCGAAATTGCCTAAAGAAATTTGCTTTGTAGCATCCACGAGACTCAAGAGAGGGGTGCTTAAAGATCCCGCAAAAAATAAACTGATCAATAATACGACAGTGACAATAATGAGCGAAAGAATCATAGTCTTTTCAAGAAGAATACGACTTGCTCTTCGAGCGATGCTTTTATCGATCATAGAGATCACTGTTAGAGACCCCAGGGTAGTTTTTTGGTAAACTCCCATATAGCTTTTTTTCTCAAAATCAAAGACCATCTGCTGCATCGTGAATTGTTGAAGTTGGGCCTTTTTTACGATTTCTAGATTATTTAAATTCTTTCTTGAGGTCACCCAGTCGAGGTTTGGGTGTGTGAAAATTTGTCCAGTGTGGGTGACTGCAAAATTTACTGCTAACGACTGACTTTCACGAAAAATCAGTTCCAAGGAGCGGCCATCGATTAAGGCTTGTGCAAAAATGGGTTCTTGCTTCTTGGTTCCATTGATCTGAACCGGTACTCGAATTAAATAAAGAATGGTGTTTGCAATAGAGCGATTTTCTATTGAAATTTCACTTTGAGAAGAATCAAATGAAATGGGTAAAATATGATTATTATGAATTTGCGATAAGCTTAATTTGATTGCTTGGATTTTCTTTTTGGATAAAAGCTCCCCTTGTATGGGGGTGTGGCTTTTTTTAGGTTGGATGATTTGAAAGACAAGTAGATCTGGATCCTTTTCGATGAAAAGCTCAGCAAGCACTTTGCCATTGCTTTTAGATAAGTTTGAATTATTGAGAACTAGCTCCGCAAGAAGCTCCATTTTGTCGATAACTCGATGCATTGAATTGTCGAGTTCGTTTGCAAGTTGCTCAGTATTGGATCGATTACTATCATAAATAAGTAATTCTTTATCTTCACGGAGTATTTTTTCAGATAAAATAAGGTGTGCTGTGACTACAATTAATAAAAGAGTCGAAAGAATGATTAATATTTTTGTCCGTAATGACCATCTCATGCAGTTATACTCTTGAATAAGTTTAAAATTATTGAAACTTTAATAGTATATTACCTGCATTAAGGGGGGGAGTCGAGTATACGTGAAGTTTTTGAATTATGTAGAGCGTAAATGGGTAGTACTCATCTTATTTGCATTGGTAATTGAAGTGTGGATGCTATTTTCTAATTTCCATTTTTTGTGGAAACCTACCGATAGGCATTCTCAAGCAGTTCGTATTGCTCAAGTCCAATCAGTGTCTCGAACAGCGAAGAGTCATTCGAGGCATCAGCTCTATTGGAAGCAAATTAAGGAAGGAATGAGCTTATTTGAGGGAGACGAAATTATGACGGGAGCTTCATCCGCCGTCACCTTGAAGTTTATAGATGGTCAATCGGTAAGCCTCGGTCCTGATTCGGTAGTGATGCTGCGAAAGACGCCATCGTTGAATAGTCGGGCATTTATTTTGACTTTAGTGAAGGGGACAGTGCAGCAAGATTTAAATAAGCAAGGGGAAAATCGAGCTTCTCTTGAGATCCAAGTGGGTAGTAAAAAAGTAGTGAGTACCGGTTCTGCAAGTTTTAAAATTAAGAGCTCAGTTCAAGGGGAGCCCATCATTGATATCAATCAAGGAGATGTGGAAATTACCGATTCGAGCTTGGCATCTGTAGAGCTTGGACTCGTATTTCAAACTCCTGGAAATCATAAAATTTTAAGTAGCCCGACGCCTCCTGTTATCGTTCATCATTTGATTCAACCTCCTGAGCTTTTGAGACCGAAAGTAAATATTCAAATGATTCAGAATAACGAAGTGATTCTTCAAAGTATTGATCCACCTATTTTAAAACGACCTGTCATTCATTATCCGAATGAAGGAGCCCAACAAAGAAGAGTCGATAGAAAATGGATGCAAACTCTGAATCAGTTATTTATTGCTGAAGCGTATGCCGATGAAGGTTCGAATGGCGGTAAATACTCGGTAGAGTTGGAATGGAAATCTGTTTTAGGCGCTCGTGATTATGTCATTCAAATTTCAACAGATTCTGAATTTAAACATTTGATTCAAGAAAGGTCTGTTTCCAACATCAAGTATGTTTGGAAGACCGATACGGCTGGTTTCTATTATTGGCGTGTGGCAGCGGTCGATACGGCAGGTGAGCGTGGACCCTATAGTGAGTTTATGCCTTTGGAAATTCAGGCCGCGCGAAATCGTACTGGAGCTGAAGAGACCTATGAAACTTATCTGATGTTCGATGAATACTCAAAACATCAGAATGCTCTTCGACTTTTTTATGGGAGTGAGTATACAAATTATTATTTTTCAGGTAATGACTCAAATTCTCCGGCTAGCGTTATCTTAAAAACTTCTACTTTCACTCAAGGTCAAGTCCAGTATGATTATTGGCTCAATCCACATTACTCAATTGAATCACTGATCAGCGTTAATAAAAATTATGTTGAACCAGGGGATTTTGAAACTCATGTTCCGAATCAAGTGAGATTGGTTGCTCATGAGACTCAAATTCTGATCGGTATAGTACGTAGGTTTTTTCAGCCTAAATTCTATTTCACTTTAAATGCGGGTGTGCGAGTTTCCTATCTAGGTCGTGTGATTGAAGAACCTACGAGCCAATTTGGTTTTAACAACTTTGGATTTTTTGGACCTTATCTAGAAGGAGGAATTCACAAAAGGTTTTTTGGAAGTTATTTAGCAAGCTTAAGCGTGGGGGGGCTCTACCAAAACACAGGGCTTTCCTACCGATATGCACAAAGCGGAAATCTAGAATTTTCGCATCCTTTAAATGATACTTTGACGGTAGGTATATGGCTACAAGAGCAATGGGCAGCGTATCGGATGAATGAAGCGGAGCTTCAGGGTACTGGGCATTCTTTAACCGTTTGGCCCATGGTTTTTATTGAGTTTACTTTTTGAGTGCAAGTCTTCCAATTAAGGTTCCAAGAAAGAGAGCCGTCCAATGATTCAAAACAAGTCCATTATGCGTCACCAGTGCTTGAATCAAGGTGATGCCGCATAGGCTAGCGCTCAAGATGATTCCATGTCGCAAAAACCCATTCAGAGCGCCGACACAGCCAAAAATTCCTAAAGACGCCCCCACATCAAGCTCTGTCAGCGGAAAATTCATTGCACCCAGGCATAATGAGGTGAGAGGGTTTGAAAGGATCATGGGAATCAGGTAACACAGGGCCACAAAGCCTGTGCCTGCAAGATATTCTAATCCTCCAGTGAAACAAATGAGTAGGATTAAATTGATATTTAAATGAGTTAAATTCCAATGAAGAAAAGGAGAAAGTGCGAGTGCGTGGACGGGGGATTGATGAAGAGTATCCCATCGGTAACCCCATTGGGCTTCAATGCTTGATTTCAGTAATCCAGAAGATTCTGTCGTGGCAAAAAACAGAACTAAATTGAAAACCAATATGGACACAGTAAATTTACAACGCAAAAGGAGAAGGCGCCAAGATCTTGGAACTGAACGCACGACTACTGCCAATTTTAACTGATTTCTGATTAATTCAGAAAGATGGGTTTGTTTTACGGAACGAGTGAGCCCTGACCACGTTGCATGCATCAGTCCCTTTCGAGAGAAAGCTTGAAATATGCTGAGGACATCCTTGAGTCGAAGGTGAGTCTGCTGTGTTTCTATATTTTTAAATATAAGATAAGCAGCATCGCATCTTGTGGGATCAAACTTGAGTTTGTATTGATAAAGAGATTTGAAATTATAAAATAGATTTCCTTTTTCGTACATCATACGAAGAAATGCTGATAGTTTTGGGTTTGAAGGGTCAGAGTCCAGTTGAGCAAGAGGTGAGACACCTAGAGTAACCTCTTGGGCACCTGCATTTTTTAGAAGCTGCATACTTCGAAGGGTGAGTAACTCAGTAGTTCCTGCGGGAGTGTCTTTTTTTCGCACTAAATCAATAAGATACCAGCCACGTCGTGGCCAAATGGGGATTGCTGCTAAAAATGCTAGTATTTTTCCTGAAAGCTCAAGGTAAAAATACTTTTTATGTTCAGAAAGGGTCCAAGGTTCTACTTTATTTAAAAAGCCTAATGGATCCATTTTTCTAGTAGATAACCATTCGGTTGTGATCGCATCGAGTTCATGTTTGATTTGCTGGGAGCATTGAGTGGGAGAAATTTCAATAATTCTTGCACCTTTTGCATCAAGTTGCTTAGCTGTCGGTATGATATCAATCCAAGTGTTTCCAGTTTTGGGATAAAAAGATAAATCAAAGACAGGTTCACGTCCAATCATTAAGCTGCCATATCCTGCTTTTGAAGCTCTTTTGGCGACTTCTTGATTCACAGGCAATAAAACAGCAGTTTTTCCTACTTTCGCAGCAGCTTCGGCGAATTCAGTGAGGAGCCTATTTTCACATTCTGGAGAAGTGAGAGGTTCGGTCCCACCGATCCAAGCGTACGACATTTCTAAAAATGCTATAGCTCCAGGAATAGTTGGATCTTTTGATTTAAAGTAATCAAAGCCAGGGTAAAGCGTCATGAAGGAATTGCTATTGTTTCCGTATTTTTGAACGACTTCCAATAGCTGTTGCTCGTTAAGAGGAATTTTTCCTGATAAAATATTTGTACGATAGAGTAAGTCTCTGCTGTTACGAAAGAAGAGGTCGATTACAAAAATCAGTAAAAAAAGCGTTATGATGGGTAAGAAAAAATTTAACATTGGATTTGTTTCAATAGTATCTTGGCACTTGAATGTTGAGGCTCTATATTAAGAATGATCTCTAAAAGATCTTTAGAGGTTCTTTTATTTCCAAGTTTAAATAATTCTGTTGCTGCGAAAAAGAGAAAATCCAAATTCTGTGGACAGAACTGCACACCCATCGTGATTATTTCGAAGATATCTTGGGGTTTGTCATGAAAAGCTTTTGAATGAGAGCAAAGCTTAAAAAGTTTAATATACGGACGTGGTAAAGTAGGATTGAGTTGAATGGCCTTTTGATAGTGAAGTGCTGCTTTGTCCTGTTGATTGAGGTGCTCCAGAATTTCGCCGATCGTAATATGGGATTCGGAATTATTTTGATCTAACTTTAATGCTTGTTCAGCAGTTTTTAGTGCTGTTTTGTATTGCCTTTCCTGAATTTTAAATTTAGTTTCTTGAGCAAGTAGTTCTATTTCCCAGCTATGATGAATTCTCATCGTGATTTGCGTGAGGAGTGAATGCCAATCCTGAATAGTGCTTTGGGGTGTGTAGAAAAGCTGACAAATTATTCTAAAGTTAAATACTTCCTCTGGATTCCGGCTTAAGCACGCAAACTGCATCATGTTACCTAGAGGTGTCTTTTTGAAGATTGAGAGGATCTCACTGTATTGTATTTTTTCGTCCTGGTTTAGGTCTGACGGATGAATGAAGATAGCTCCTGGTAAGATCACTCCTGGTTTTTGCGCGAAGCTGACTAGTTTTTCTTTGAGTGCTGTTGGGCTTTGAATGAGGACTAGTTCTGTCCAAAGGGTATCATGAGAGCTTTGGTGAATAGCCTGAGAAAGGGAGATAGGAATATTTTTTCCCACATAGAGTATCTGACTTCGTGTAAGGCTTCTCTGGATATAGGCACGATTCAGAGCCTCTGCTAATGTTGCCATTCGAAAAGGCTTAAGCAGGTAGAAATCGATTCGTGGGATTTGTTTTCTATGCTCAGATAATTGAGATCGAGATAGATCGGAAGTAATCAAAAGAAAGGGTGCCAAGTCGAGAATGGGCAGTTCTCCAATTTTTTTGGCTAAAGTCAGCCCGTCCATATGAGGCATTTCTAAATCAGCAAGGACTAGTTTAATTCGAGATTTCTCAGAGTGAGCGACTTTAAGAGCTTCCTCTCCATTTTTGGCTTCTAAGAGTACTTTATGTCCAAGATGGCTCAGAAGATTTCGCAAGGCATCTCGAGTTTTTGTTTCGTCATCTACAATCAAAATAGCCATAATATTCAATTCTTATGATATACGGTGCATATGGTTCAAGCACGGAGAATTTCAAAAAGGCAAAATTATTTCGTGTTTCATAGGAAGCTATTGCTTTTACTGCTTAGCTTTTTGTTTTTGATAGCGTTCGGAGCCCAAGCAAAGGGCATTCATCCCGTAATGCACTCAATAGATGAAAAATTAGAAGGCCCCGAGAGTATTTATACAAATTACATACTCAATTTGATCCGAGTATGGCCCAAGGATAGTTTTGTCGCTCAAGAAAATAGTCCGAATCCAGTTCAGTTACAATGTATTGAAACTATAGGAAATCCTTATTATATTGGATTGGAGCAATTCATGCGGGTGAATGCTCCTTTAGGACGAGTTGAAGAGATTTTAGATGATATTAACCATTATAAAGATCTATTTCCAGGCTTTGATGATATCCATATTGTTTCCCAACAGGAAAATAAGATCCTCACCTATTGGGAGCAGCACGTCCCCTTCTTTTTTGTACCCAACGTTACTTATCAGGTTTTATATTTAACGGATAAAACATCAAGTCATCGAAAAATTTATCGCTACAAACTCAAAAACAGTAAAAATTTAAAGACGAATGATGGAGTGATTATCATTGAAGAGGACTCGCCGGTTGCTGTTAATACACCTCGGACCCGTTATACTGAATATGATTTTTTTGATGCTGACTGGGGTATTGTAAAGACCGTCGCACCGGGTCGAATTTGGAAAGACAGTGTAGAGGGCATTTATCTCTCGGATGTTGCGATTAAGCTTATGGCAGAACACCCTCGCTGGAGTTTTAAGCAGGTGAAAGAAGAGAGTCAAAAAATATTGGAGTTGTTTCCGGTAAATAAAGCGATAGAACAAAAAAAGAAATTTAGAGAATAAGTCTATTTTAATGTTATGCTTTTATTAATTTTTCGGAAGTAAAACTCATGAATCAACAGATAAAACCACAGATAAACCCGCAGATAAAACCTATGACGAACCCTAAAGCCCCCGTAGAAAATAGCACTTTATTGAGAGTGAAAATTTGGGGTGCACGTGGATCTTTTCCAACCCCGCTTCAACCGCTTGTCCTTCAAAATCACATCAGATCTCTCATGAGTGATTTTGTGAGTATTGGGGGTCGTGGCGAGTCGGAAATAGATGATTTTCTCATTCATCAACCGCGTTACCGATGGGGAGGGTACGGCGGTAATACACCTTGTATTGAAGTGAGTTCAAATCGACAGCAATTTATTATTGACGGCGGTAGTGGGATTAGACCCCTTGGCTATGAGTTAATGAAAGGCCCTTGTAGCAAGGGGACTGGTGAAGTTCATATATTCTTTACTCATTTCCATTGGGATCATCTGATCGGATTGCCTTTTTTTACCCCCCTTTTTATTCCTGGCAATCGAATCCATGTTTATTCCGTTCAGCCTGACTTAAAGGAAATCTTTAAAGCTGTATTTAAGAAACCATTCTTTCCAGTGCCCTTAGAAAATTTACCTTCAAAAATTGAATATCATCAGCTTGAACCGCGCAAGCCAATGATCTTGGGTGACATTACAATTACGCCCTATCAACTCGATCATCCTGATCCGTGTTGGGGATTTAAGATTGAAAAAGAGGGTCACGTATACTCCCATTGCGTAGATACCGAGTGCACTCGCGTTACAAGAGAAGCATTGGGTCCAGACCTTCCTCTTTATCAGGGCGTTGATATGATGATTTTTGATGCTCAATATACCTTGATGGAAAATATTGAGAAAGTAAACTGGGGTCATGCCACGGCTTCTCTGGGTTTAGATATTGCTATGCGTGAAGGAATTAAGCGTGTTGTCTTTATGCACCATGACCCTGCGTCTTCAGACGAAAAGATTGCTGCGGCAGAAGCCCAAGGGAGACGGTATTATCAAACCCAACTTAAGCACGCTCAAGACACTGTTCCTCATTTGCAGGAAGTGGATTGGTCATTTGGGTATGAAGGAATGGTTTTAAACGTTTAGCATCTAAAAGCTTGAGTGGAGGTTTTCTTAAATCTGAAACCCATCCTAGCCAAGAAAGCATTTTAAGAACGTAGAAACTACCATCAATTTCCCACCAGAAAAAGCCCTGATTAGCACTGCTCATATAGCAATGGTGGTTATTATGCCAGCCTTCTCCGAGTGTCAGTAATGCTAACCAGAAGTTATTTTTACTTGTATCTGTTGTTGAGTAACGAGTCGTCCCGCATACATGAGCTAAAGAATTAATTGTAAAGGTGGCGTGCCAAAGTAAAACGGTACTCATAATAAATCCCCACACAAAGCCGCTCCAGCCAGCGCAAACGAAAAGCAGGACGCCATAAAGAATCGGCGGGATATAATGAAAGCGATTGAGCCAGCATAATTCTGGGTATTTTGCAAGGTCTTGAATTTGTTCCCAGCGGGTATCGTCATAGCTGTTACTCAAAATCCAACCCACATGGGACCATAAAAATCCATGCTGAAGGGGGGAGTGAAGATCTGCCGGTTGATCCGAGTGACGATGGTGCCAGCGATGGTTTGCGGCCCACCAAAGAACCCCTTTTTGTAAAGAGGTGCTTCCGAGCCATGCCATAGCAAATTGAGCGACACGGTTCATTTTATATGATCGATGTGAAAAAAATCGATGATAACCAGCCGTTATAGCAAACATTCTCAAATAATAACTGCCTATGCAAAGCGCCACGAATCCCCAATGAAAGGGGACCCAGAAAATCGCAATGACAGACAAATGAACTAAAAAGAAGGGAATACTCATCAGCCAGTTAATTTTTCGAGGTTGCGTGTGCATGGCCCTATCTTGCTTCGAAATGAGAAAACCAGATGTAAAACTTTTGTAAGAACGTATCAGACGAGTGAATGTTTTACGGATCGCAGCAATTAGCCTCTCTTGATGCAAAAGCATAAAAATGCCCAAACGGGTACTACTCTTGAAAACTCAGCTTAATCCCTCAGCTTAACGATGACCTCTCGAGGCAGCGCCGCCCTTACGACCAATTTGAGCCATGTGTTCCCGATTCTTAGACACGCTTTGACCTCCTTTTCGTCCAATTTCCGCCATGTGCTGTTTGTTTCGTGAAACAGCTAAACCTCCTTTTCTCGCAACTTCTTGGCGAGTTTGAGGATCCATTGCAGCCGTGCCCCGTGCTCCTGGTCTTCCATGGCCTCTATTTCGTTCAATAGGACGGCTTTCAGGTGGTGGGGCGGGTGGGTTTTCTTGCCCAGGGCTTTCAGAAAGGTCAGACTTATTGGATGGCTGCTGAGATTCCAAGTCACGTTTATGTTCTGGCTGTTTTTGATCTTCGTGAGAAGAGGTTTCTGGATTCGAAGTTGAGTGTGTGGGTTCTCGATCTTGTTCGGTAAAATTTGACATTTTTCCTCCCTAAACGGTCTTTAATCGTCATCTATTCAGTTAATATAATATTTATGGGTGCAAGCTGCATTCCCTGGCGCAGGGCTGTCTGGCGCGGGATTTGATAGGATATTGAATCATGAAACCCTTGAAGAACACTGTAACTCAAACCGAAATATCGACAACCGAGGACCCCGATCTGGTAGATCGATTCAATGAGGTCTTGGGTGAGACGGTTGAAGCAATGGAGGAGTCGGGTATTCGATATATGTTTATTGGAGGAATCGCATCGGGCGGATTAGGAAGACCGCGTTCTACTCATGATATTGATTTATTTGTAATACCTGAAGAGGCGGAGTTGGCTCTTAGGGCGCTCGCGAAAAAAGGCTTTAAAACAGAAAAAACGGATCCTAGCTGGTTATATAAAGGATTTAAGAAAAACATCTTAGTAGACATTATATTTAAATCTAAAGGGGAAATTTATTTAGACGCAGAAATGTACCAGAGAATGATTACAGCTGAATTTCATGGAAAGCGTCTTCGCTTAGTTGCGCCGGAGGATTTACTCATTATTAAGGCCGTTGCACACAGCGAACTGACACCTGGTCATTGGCATGATGCAATTGCTCTCTTATCCTATGCCAATATTGATTGGCATTATTTAATTCGGAGAGCCAGACGAGCTCCGCGTCGAATTCTAAGTCTTTTACTTTATGCGCAATCAAACGATATTTGGGTTCCAAACTATGTAGTTCATGAGCTCTATTCCGGAATATTTGAAAACGTGACTCATAAATCTGGAGTGATTTTGCCTACAAACGGAGTGACAGATGAGCGTCTTACTGCAATAAGAAAGGCTGAGATAGGAAAGAGTAAACAAATAAGATCTCCGACTCCATCGAATTTACTCGCGCGAGAAGGTCAAAGCGCCTATGCAGTAGCTCATCTTCGTGAGAGATTGGCTGAAGATTCTCGAACAAATGAGTTAGATATTCAAATTGAACAGCAAGAAAATAAGATTCTTTTACGGGGAGAAGTACCATTACAAGAACGTAAAGACGCCGTTGAGAAAATTGCAAAGGAAGCTTTTCCGAATAGCTCAATTGAAAATCAAATTCGAGTTTTCGATTTTTCAGAGCCATCCGAAACTGAGGACATGAAGTGATTCGGGTAGCTGCAGTGGGAGATGTTCATTATGATCAGCACTCAAGAGAGCGGTTGCGATCCTATTTTCAAGTTTTAGATGAGAAAGCGGATTTATTATTGATCGCAGGTGATCTAACTCAATCAGGTACGGTAGAGGAAGCTAAAGCTCTGGCTCATGATCTTTCCTTTGTACCCATCCCTGTAGTGGCAGTTTTAGGAAACCACGATTTTAATCAAAATCGCCAAAGTGAGATATTAAAACTGCTCAAAGATGTCGGAGTGATAGGTTTGGAAGGTACATCTGCTATTATTGAAGTGCGAGGTGAGACTGTGGGTGTGATGGGCTTGAAAGGATTCGGAGGAGGGTTCTTTGGGGCCTGTATTACAGAGTTTGGTGAGCCTGAAATGAAGTCATTTGCGAAGCATTGCCATGCTCAAGCAGAGACTTTACGTTTAGGCTTGAAGAAACTCAATACGGATTATTTATTTGCGCTTCTTCATTTTTCCCCAGTGGAGGGAACGCTCTTGGGAGAAAAAAGAGAAATTTATCCTTTCTTGGGAAGTTATCTTCTTGCTGAGGCCATAGATTCAGCCCCGGTGGATGCAGTTTTTCATGGTCATGCACATTTTGGGGTTGAGAGATCCGCCACGCCTGGCGGTATTCCTGTTCGTAATGTTGCGCAAATGGTTATTCGACGTGCTTACAAAGTGTATTCATTTGCATAATGAAATATTCGTGAGCTAAACTTTTTCTTTCTGTGAAGTATAATATTCATAATTACCCTCATAGATTCTCATTTCGCCGTGATTCATTTCAAAAACTCGATTGGCGACAGATCGGAGAAAATGTCTATCGTGACTTACGATCAGAACAGTGCCGTCAAAGTTCTGTACGGCTTTCAAGAGAAGCTCACGAGACCGAATATCTAAATGGTTGGTAGGTTCATCCAAAATCAGAAGATTCATGGGTTTAGCAAGAATAGTCGCTAAAACTACACGACTTTTTTCACCGCCAGAGAGAATTGAGATTTTTTTATAAACATCATCACCTGTAAAAAGGAAGGCACCTAGTAAATTTCTCACAAATCCAATAGTCGACTGTGGGATAAGATTATGAACTTCGTCATAAATCGTATTTTCCGGATTTAAAACTTCAAGTGAGTGTTGGCTAAAGTAGCCAACGTGCACACTCGCACCTAAAGACACGTTTCCGGTAGATGACTCTGTTTGGCCACAAATAGTTTTTAATAAAGTAGATTTACCTGCTCCATTGACTCCGACTACGGCTATTTTGTCTAATCGGCGAACAACACCGCTCACGCCACTGAAGACATGTTTTTCGGATCCGTTTTCGAGAGGCCAGGATTTGCTGAGATTCTGCATTTTAACGACATCGTTCCCGCTCCTGGGTGGAGTAGGGAACTCGAACTGCATGGTCTTCTCTTCAACCGGAATTTCTATTCTATCAATTTTATCCAGTTTTTTAACTCGCGATTGAACTTGTGCTGCATGGGAGGCTCGTGCCGCAAATCGAGCAATAAATTCTTCTTCCTTTGCAAGCATATCTTGTTGTTTTGAGTGAGCGGCTAAGAGTTGGGTTTTTCTAATTTCTCTTTCTTTAAGGTAAAAATCATAATTACCACTATAGGTGGTGATCGCCTTATTCGCTACTTCGACAATTCGAGAGACGATTCGATTCATAAAATCTCGATCGTGACTCGTCATGACGACAGAACCCTTAAAGGCAACGAGCCACTCTTCAAGCCAAACAATAGACTCTAAGTCTAAGTGATTGGTAGGTTCGTCAATGAGTAAAACATCAGGATTTAACGCCAAGATTCGGGCTAAGGCAATACGCATTTTCCATCCACCGCTGAAGGTCTCAACCGGTCGATCATAGTCGTCGGGACCTATGCGTAATCCTGTTAAAATCGCTTTTGCTCGAGAGTCGAGATCGTATCCGCCTCGTTGTTCAAACTCGAGCTGAGCTTCTCCGTATTTCTCAAGAAGTGCGGCCATATCGTCATCAGAAAGAGGATTTTCTACCGATTGTTCTAAGCGTTTTTCTATTTTCTCAATCTGTTGGGCGAGGGTGGAAATGCGGCCCGCTCCTGCTTTCACTTCTTCGAGGGCAGATCTTCCTCGCATTTCTCCGACATCTTGAGAAAAATAGCCAATGATGAGTTTATCTGCAATGTTGATATCCCCCTCATCGACCCCTTCTTCTTTCATGATCAATCGAAATACAGTAGTCTTTCCTGCTCCATTTGGCCCTACTAAACCTATTTTATCTCCTGGACGAACCTGGAAGCTGGCGTCTTTGAAAAGAACACGGGTACCGTATTGTTTACTGATGTTGGTTAAATGAATCATACGATTTTATACTGTTGTTGAGGCACTTAGTCAATTGTTGGAAATAGAAGAAAGATCGAGTTATATTCAGTCTTCAAGGAGTCTTTTTATCAATAATAACAAGCTCGATCTTTACTGGTGGATCCCTTTTATCCTTTATTTAGTGATCATTGCGGTGATTGCTCCGTGGGGAAATTTTCCGCTAAACGATGATTGGCAGTATGCACTCGTCGTAAAGCGCTTGCTCGAGCTGGGAAAGGTTTGGATTGAAACGCCCATTGCCCCCTCATTAGTAGGGCAAGTTCTTTGGGTGTTTCCGTGGGTTAAACTATTTGGATTTTCTCATCAGCTCTTGCGGGGTGTAACTCTCGGAATGAGTATTTTAGGCTTAAGAGCCATGGACCGATTGATGGTTCTGGCGGGTACCCCGGCATTAGCTCGTGCTTTGGGTTTAATCCTTTTTATCGTTAACCCCCTTTTCCTTTACCTCTCAACGACGTTCATGAACGAAATGTATGGGTTTGTTCCTGCTTTGTGGATTGCTGTTCTTTGGTTTTCAAAGTGTCGTGGAAAGGCAAGTCACCCCACCTGGCTTTTAATGATCCTAGTTAGTGTGCTCTCCGGTTTGCTTTTTTGGGTCCGTCAGTTTGCAGTGCTTGTTTATCCAGCCTTATTGGGAGCTTGGCTTCTTGATCGAGGATGGTGCTTTAACTTTAAAGAGAAAGAGAATCGGGCAGTCATTTTAAAGTGGCTGGTGGGGATACTGATATTCAGCGGGGTGATTTTACTCTATTTCCCTTGGGCTAAAAGTACCGGAAATTTTAAGCAGGAGTTTGCGATTCCACTATCTCGTCTTACGAGCGTGAATCCAGAAACTTTTTTTAAAGAAATATTCATTTTTCTTATCTATGCGGTGGCTTATTTCTATCCTCTTTTTTTTCTGATGCCGATACAAGTCTTCTCTCGTAAGAAAGTGGTTACGGCTTTATTATTTACTTTGTTATTCGAAGGGGCGCTTATTTTTTATCGATCTCGAGTTTTTCAACCCTATCATGTGGACACATTTGTTCATCAGGGGTTCCCATTTCTTGGTAATATTATTTATAATGCGGGTATTGGACCCATTACTTTAGAGGATGTTTACGAACATCATTTACAGGGAAGGCCCCAGTGGCCAGTGTGGATTTGGAGATGTGTCGAAGCTCTGACGATTTTTGGATCCTGTTTGTTTTTATCCATGAGTTTTTCTGCCTTATTGAAAAAACGAAAGAGCTATGGAGGAGTGATTACATTTTCAGTGCTGCTTTCTAGTATTATTTTTTTTGTTACGGTTCAAGTTTATGGAAATTTTGTTTATGATCGTTATCATTTTCCAGTGTTATTATTCTTATTGCCCGCATTGATCACATGGATATCTTTACCGAAAATTTCACCACAATTCTTTAGAGCACGAATCGCGACCTTTCTTATCGCATGCATGCCGCTAGGCTTTTTCTCCATAGCGGGAGTTCATGATGAATTTCGATGGAATGAAGTGAGATGGAGTTTATTTGATGAAATCGTAAAGTCTGGGGTATCTCCATTTCAGGTGGATGGAGGCTATGAGGTCAATGGTTGGAATCGACATGTATACGGTGCTTTGAATGGTTTAACTCCAAATAAAAAATTCTATATTGGAATGAACTTAATGGATGGGTTTGAGGTCGTTCACTCTATTCAACCTGTTTATTGGCTTGTTCAAGGTCCTCCCGTTATTCTAGCTAAACCGATTTCGTATAAGGATATCGGAACTCAGCTTTTTCATTTTTAAAATGAGTTTAAACTAGTTTGTGATATTTTTTAAAATTCTGGATAAAATATGTAATTTATTATGTTAAGACCCACCCCATGGATAGTATCAAGACTCTAGTTTTTTTAATCCTCGTTTTTTGTCTAGGCTCCAATCCAGCTCATGGGACTATGAGAAAGGCTCTCAGCGCTCTTTCAGTAACTCGGACGCCTCGCAGGGTGGTTCTTGGGAATTTTTTGAGGCAGCCTGTTCAGTCTGTGTCTAGTGCAGGGTCTTGGGGTCATCGAGTAAGAACAGTTCACTCTTCATTTTATTCAAAACGAAACCTCCGACCTCTTGTTGGAGGTACTTTAGGTGGAGTTGGATTGAGTCAATCAATCACTCCTACTTCATTCGCGTCACAATGTGAGGATTTCGATTGGGACGGAACAAAACGGAAAAATGATCAAGGTTACTTTGAAGTCCATTTATCCACACTTTGTAACATCACTTTGGAAAATTTAGGTGATTTGACGGAACTAGAAACTTATTTTTTGAACTGGATTTCTAAAGAATTCGAGATTCACGCTACAATAGAATCTGAGACTCCGCAGGGTTTATTTGAAAAACGGTTTAAGGTGACGGCTACCACTGTTGAAAATGGAGATCAGGTGTCGATCCGTCAGGTCCTAACCCTTCTCTCGGATAAAAAAAGCTTTCTTAAACTTGATTCCGAATCCAAAAGCATAAAAGGAAGCGGTAATACAATCTATTTGAAATCGAATCGCTACACCTATGAAGTGTCGCAAGACTCGGTTGATTCTAAGAAGTTTTCATTGAAAGCATCCCTGGTCGTACAAGTCGAAAAACCTTGGTATGCGCCAGAAGGAATTTTCGTCTCCCACGTAAAAGAAGGCGTTCGTGTATCTTTTGTTCAAAAGATAGAGAAACTGATCCAACCTCTAGGGACAGAGCTAAAGAAAACTTTAAATTAAGGTTTATTTACGCTCTTAATTTTCGATTTTTTAACGCAGGAAAATTTCTTCGAGTCTCTTCCAGTTTTTCCAAATCAAGCCTCGCCCAAACGATACCGGGTCCGGCAGGTCTTTCCGAAATCACTCTTCCCCAGGGATCTACAATTCGTGTGTGACCATAGGTCTCACGTCCCGGATATGCTGTCCCAGTTTGTGAAGGTGCAACGACATAAGAGAGGTTCTCAATCGCGCGGGCACGAGTGAGGACGTCCCAATGGGCAGCGCCAGTGGGTTTTGTAAAAGCGGATGGAATGAAAAGGATCTTTGCTTCAGCATTAGATTGCTTGCGATAGAGTTCAGGAAATCTGAGGTCATAACAGATCGATAAACCAGTCATGGCCCAGGGGGTTTCAGCGACAACAACTTTCTTGCCGGGAGTCACTAATTTCGATTCTTCATAAACTTGATCATTTTTTACATTGACATCAAATAGATGAATCTTATCGTAACGTGCATGAATATCACCTTCGTCTGAGAATAAGATACTCGTATTTGTGACTCGTTTAGGATCTGATTTTGCTTTAAGAGCAATACTGCCACCCAGAATCCATACGTCGAAGTCCGCAGCCCATTCTTGAAGAGTGCTTACCGTAAGTCCTTGCAGGGTTTCCGCTTCTTCCAGGAACTGATCACCATTGCCTGTCAAGAGTGAAAAGTTTTCTGGAAAAGCGATGAGGTCAGAGCCCCTCTCTAGAGCTTCTTGAAGAAGGCGGTAGGCTTCATTTAAATTCTTAACTTTGTCCGGAGACGTCGTCATCTGTATTGCAGCAATGCGCATATCAATCTACAATATCATCTGCATTGCAGAAATAGTAGTGTAATTGTCGGGTACTTTATCAGATGCCATAAATAACAGGTTTTAGCTTTTACAGCTATCGAGACTCATCTTTTGATGGATCTCTTTTGCTATTAAGTTTCATTTTTAAATTTATCCCAAAAATAATTAAAAGTTTTGAACTCATCTTCACTACCGCCTTTGTCAGGATGTAATTTAAAAGCGGCTTTTCTGGCAGCGGATTGTACTTCCTCTTTAGAGGGCGACCCTGAAGAGAGATTACAAGTATATCCAAATTTACCATCGAGTGCTCGTAAGTAAGCGACCAATTTGTCTTTGTGTGGAGTCAAGCTTGAAGGAAAACCATATCCTCTATTATTGTCATTATGATTATCGCTATTATGATGATCTCTTCTGTCGTAATTTCTCCTAATATTGCCAGTGCCGTAACTATTGCCAGTGCCGTAACTATTGCCAGTGCCGTAACTATTGCCAGTGCCGTAACTATTGCCAGTGCCGTAACTATTGCCAGTGCCGTAACTATTGCCAGTGCCGTAACTATTGCCAGTGCCGTAACTATTGCCAGTGCCGTAACTATTGCCAGTGCCGTAACTGCTGGCTTGCTGATATGCTGTATAGAATGGAGTATCGCTTGCGTGTCTCGCACTCATTTTAAGTAATTCATTCGTAAAAAAGTTAACTCTTTCTATTTCTTCGCGAGGGTTGCAATTATAGCAGACCTCAGGGAACTTACTTGCATCAAGCTGAGTAAGATTGTTGCGGTAAGTGCCAATACGCAAGATCACTTCACCTAATGTAGGATTTAACTTTTGATTTTTAAAATGATTTTCATCGAATATTTTTTCCAGTTTAAAGGAATAAAGTGGAATTGGGGAGATTCGAATACCCACATGTTTACTGAGCTCATCTCTAGCATTTGAAAAGTTTATAACCGGAGCCAATTTCTGAGTAAGAGATTGCGCCGTACTTACGGCATCTGTAAGGTCGGGGTCAGTATGAGGATGGATCTGTCTATATTTCTTTCTAGAATAGCAACTTCCTTGATTTCTAAGGTCTGTGACCTCTGAAAGAACTTGGTCGGAGTGTTGAACTATTTTCTTAGCGTCAGTCAGATTAGATTCTAGCCCATCAGAAATGCTCAAGTAGGCATATTTATATTTATGGCCCTTCCAATCGCCGAAAACGGAGTATTGGTTATAGGTTGCTTCAAATGAAGGGGAGCAATTTCCATTTTCTGTAAAGCCCTTTCTTGTGGGGTCATGTATTGTATCACTTGAGTTCTTGCCACAACCACCTATAACAACACTACTTAGTGATAGGGCTAAATAGACTGCTTTTAACACTATTTTAATTTTTGAAATTTCTTTCAACATGACAACTTTCCCTTTTTTTACCCAAAGTAATTTGGAGCAACCTACTCTTTTTTAATATTATAGTCAAGTAATTTATTAAATTTATTTACTTTTTCTAAAAAATCCAAGTATTCGGTAATAATCTTGTTTCTGCATCTGTATGTGTAATTCTCTGAAGTATTGCATAGGGTTTCACTTGTGCAAAAATCAGGTCATGTAGAGACTAAAAAATGCGAAACAAATCGTGTTGAAATTGGACCTTGAGACTTGAATTCGGACTCATCAGTATTTTCCAGGTCATGGAGGATTTTCGTGTTATGTGATTTTTACGATGCAAAACTTAAGAAATCTGACCGATAGTGACTTATTTTCAAAAACCCAATCTCTTGCTCAAGAGGAGCGAAAATTAATTTTAGCAGTGTTGCATCATATCAAGGAAGTCGGTCGGCGCAGATTACATGCACAGAGGGGATTCAATACTTTATTCGATTATTTGGTAAGAGGGCTTCACTATTCGGAAGGTGCAGCTGCGCGGCGATTAGGGGCAATGAAACTATTGAAGGATATACTGGCAGAATCTGTAATTCACGACATAAAATTCAGCTAGACCACGTTCATCCACTGGCCCTAGGCGGGAAGACGGAGGTTTTCAATCTCAGGTTGCTCTGTTTTAATCATAACCAATCGGAATCTATAAGGAAATTTGGACTTAATAAGATTTCAAACTACCTTAAAACTTAACGTATTTTAAAGTTGAATACACACATATAAATACTTTTTGGACTCTTATGTCATACTGATTTATACGTATACATGCAGAAATCGGTAAGATATACTGAGATTCAATGCCGCATCAAAGAAAACGAGAAATTCTCCCGATCTTATTAAAAAGACTCAAACTTTGGCCAGTGGTGGGATTGGTGGGCGCAAGGCAAACAGGAAAAAGTGTTTTATTACGAGACCTTTTGCTACCAAAAATAGACGGCAAATATATTACGTTAGATTCTCTTACTGAAAGAGCACGAGCTCAAAATACCCCCGAGGCATTTACTGAGCCTAGTGACCAGAAAATTAAAATTATTGATGAAGTTCAAAAAGCAGGAGATCTCTTTGATTCCATAAAATATCATGTAGATCAGAATCGCCGTCCTGGAATGTTTGTCATAAGTGGTTCCACAGAGTTTTCAAAACTCACAGGAATTAGAGAATCTTTGACGGGAAGAATAGGGATTTTGCATCTTTATCCTATGACTTTGCGGGAACTCTACGGAAAAGAAGTCGGAAATTATTTTTCAAAGAAGGCAGAGTGTAAAGCTATTTTATCTCTTGAGGAATATGAAAAAAAAGTAACCCGAGGCGGAATGCCTGGTCTTTGTTTTTTACGTGATTCTAACGAATTTAGCGTTTCTTGTGATATGTGGCTAGAAACGACCTGCTACAGAGATCTACAACAAGTTCAAGGTTCGAAATTAGACGGGGGACTGGGTCTGGCGATTCTGATGGAAATTGCCAAAGCAGAAGAAGCAACACTCGCTCATTTAGCGAAAAGACTTAGAAAAGACGCCCGTGTTATTGGGCGGTATCTAAAAGCTTTAGAAGCTATTTTGGTCGTTTATCGAATTGAACCTCATCGAAGTGGGGTTGGAAAAGCTCTCTACACTTTATGCGATGCTGGGTTCATGAGTCACTTAGGAGCAACACCAGCAAATGTCGCTAGAACCCATGTGCTTTTTGAAGCACTTGCGTATTTTGAAAATCAAGGATTAGGTCGTCCTCAGGTTTATTATTATAGAAATCAAAAAACTTCTCGCGTGCCACTGATTTTTGATTGGGGTGGTAAAAGAAATTCTCCAGCAAGTTTAGCTATTCAAATTCAACCTCAGGAAGTAACTACTCGCGGTGATATGGACTCGCTTCATGCGTTTCAAAAGAAAGTGGATCAGCTTTTTCGTCTTCTTATTTTAACTCACACTGCAAATTCTTATTTTGAGAAGGATTTTGAAATTCATCCTCTGAGGGGATAGGGGTAGGTATAACCGTAATTCGTTAAGCGTTGAGTTTAGGAATAAAATATCTATAGAAATATACGGTAGTCCACCTTCAAGTCCTTGGCAATTCGCTTAGCCATACCTTTGTCAATCGGTCGTTTGCCTAATTCCATCTAAGTTTTCCTAAAGTTATTGAGAGGTTGCAATGGTCCTCAAGCTTAGTTTTGAGACAACCGATAATAACGGTTGAGGGGAAGTATGGGTATAAAACTGATTTGCCGAGGCTTAGGGATTTTGGGCGTGAGTGTATTTTGTTGGGCAGGGATCGCTATGGGTGCTGAGAACTCCTCAAGTTCGGAGCCTCAAGCAACTGCGACCCCACAAAGTGCGCATGCCCGTCACTCTTCTCTTAAAGCTCCGGAAATAACGGTGGTCCAGCTTTTCTCAGATGTCTTGATTGATGTAGATGACTTTGAAGGTTGGAAGGTCAGGGGAACTGGACTGGGAGAACTCTCTGTTTGGACGCGGCAAGGAGATCAAAATAATCGTAAAAAGTTGCTAGTCCAAGCACAAAGCGATGAGTCGCAGGGAAAGAAGATTCCGCTTCACCCCGTAACGGCTGATCCAGTGAAGTTAACTCAGGAAACGCGTGAGCTTTTTGAAGGCATTCATGATGACACTGTCCGGTGGGATGGGTCTTTTGCAGGATATGAATATATTTTTGATCCGATGATGACTTTGCATACGGAAGGGAATCCGATTTCTATTTACTTGGTTCGTGAAATTCCGCACGGAGGAAATGGATCGGAACGAATGGCGAGTTTGGGTGAAATCAGTCAGGCTTACATAGCGAAGGGGGCTGAATTTAAGAGTAGGGGTTTACCTGAAGTTGCCCAGAGATTTCTGAAGAAGGGAATTCGGATTACGGAGAAACTGGCAGAAGCAGGAAATCCTGAAGCTCAATTTGTAGTGGGACAAGCTATGGAAAAAGGGGAGGAGTGTCCTCAGGACTTTGTGAAAGCGGCGGAATGGTATGAGAAAGCCGCAAGAAGTGGAAACTCCCAGGCTCATGAAGCTTTGAAACGCCGTGGATTTCGAAAGTTCGTGCAAATATGGAAAAATGCCCATGACGAACACTTTTCTCATTTAGCAGAAGCAGAGCGAGCACTGGTAAAAATTTATTTGCATGGGAATGATTGGATTGCTCAAGATTTTCAATTGGCATCTCAGTGGCTCAAGAAGCACTGGAGCGACAGTTTAAAGGCAGCTCAAGAGGGAGATATGCAGATCCAGTTTGGTCTTGGAGTGATGTATGCCGATGGGTTTGAGGTACCTAGAGATGAAGCCCAAGCAAAGAATTGGTTAAAGAAAGCGGTCGAGCAAGGGCATCGGGCGGCGCATGACTTCCTGGATGACATGAACAATCCAGAAAAGAGAATGAACCAGAAGCTGGCGGAATTTGGAATTCATGTTGTGGCACTTCCTGGTGGAAGGTTTACGATGGGAACTCCAGACACAGCAGAGGAAAGACGCCGAGGTCGAGTCGATAGTGAAACGGAACATCTGGTAGAGTTAAGCCCTTTTTTCGTAATGGATACGAAACTGACTCGGGAGCAGTGGAATAAAATTACAGGCGAAGATCCTGGCTCTCATGAGATTACAAACTGGAGGGAGTGTCTGACTTGTCCAATGACACATGTGAATTGGGATGACGCTCAAAAGGTGATTCAAAAACTGGAAAAAAAAGGGATTCGAGCGAAGCTTCCAACGGAAGCTCAGCAGGAATATTATATGAGATTGAGTTATGACGAAAAGAAGATCACTCAAACTACCTATCCATGGGGCACCGATCTAACTCAACTCAGGAAATATGCTTGGTATTTTGAGAACTCTGGAGGTCATGTTCATCCGGTAGGAACTACAGAAATACCGGTAAACTCTTATGGAATGAAAGACGTATTAGGAAATGTGTTGGAGTGGTCTGACTCGTGGTATGGATCTTACTCAAGGAACTCTCGAAGGAGGGATGGGACTCTGATTCCTATTCAAGATCCGCAAGGGCCAAATTATGGCGTTATCCGTGTCATTCGGGGCGGCGACTGGGGCACTGGTGCCCAGGACTGTCGGCCGGCTGGGCGCGTTGGGTGGGTGTGGCCGGTACTCCGCAGTGAGAATCTGGGTTTTCGCCTTGTGATTCTGCCGTAACCCAAGTTCTTGAACCGTTGCTTTAGTGATTACTTTTGATTGATTGCCGCAATTCTCTGTTCATTAGTTTTTAAATAACTGATAGTGAAGAAATCTCCGTCACTAACCGCACCTGTTCTTCCATGTCTCTCACTTCATTGCTCCAGTATTCATGTGAGCCGAACTGAGGAAATGCGAGAGGAAAAGCGGGGTCGCTCCATCGCCTGGCAATCCAGGCAGAATAATGCACAAATCGGAGGGCGCGAAGAGGTTCCACTAACCTAAGGTGAATCGAAGGGAAGTTGCGAAATTCGCGATAGCCTTCTAATAATACTTCTCTTTGAAGAAGAGATTCCTGATCTCGTCCTGGAACGAGTAGCCAAATGTCTTGAACCTCGGGGCCCATCACCATGTCGTCAAAATCCAAAAAGAATGGACCTGAATCATTCCAAAGAAGATTGCCTAAGTGACAATCTCCGTGAATCCGTTGGATGGGTGTTTCATCAAACCAGGGTTGACTGGTTTTGCAAATCGTTTCAACCGCTGTTTGATATCTTTTTTGAAATTCAAGAGGGATCCAATTTCCGCTGAGTAGGAAATCAAGGTTTGAATGTCCATAAGTAGTCGGTGTTAATGAAAAGCGATGCTTGGCAGTTTTTGAAGCCCCTACATTATGAATTCGTCCGAGAAGGCGACCGACCCGAATCAATTGTTCATCAGAAAGTTCACTAGGCGCTCGCCCTCCTACTTTTGGAAAAAGTGCAAACCAGATTTTACTTTCAGGAGTGCATTGAAGGGTTTTTTCATCAGGAAAAAGTAAGGGAGAAATGACAGGGATTTCTGCTTCTTTTAAGTCGGTTAAAAATTCATGTTCTTCTAGAATCTGCTCTGGGCTCCATCTTTCTGGGCGATAAAACTTCACGATTCTTCTGTGAGCGGCTAAATGTTTTAAAGATGATTCTTCTTCACTTTCGAGTTCGACATCATAGACTCGATTTTCAAAGCTATTCAGAGTGATACAGCGGCCCGTGCATTTTAGGTTGAAGGTCTCTACCGCATCTAATACGCGATCCGGCGTCAGCGCATAAAAAAAACCTTGATTGGATTCAGGCATGACTATTCTTTTCCTCGTTCAACTTTCCTTGCTCAACTTTCCTCGTCTATTTTTCTCAAAAGCAAGTCCACAGGGGTGGCCAGTTTTTTATTACGATTACAATCTGAACAAGCGGGTACAATATTTCCAGGCTTGCTTTCTCCACCGCGAGCTAATGGGACTACATGGTCCATCGTCAATTGAGAGGAAGGAAACTTTTTTTGACAATAATGACATAGGCCTTGATTGAGCAATCTGAGCCACCATTGAGATTTTTTTAATTTTCGAGCTTTTTCTCGTTCTTTCTTAATTCGAACCGGATCCACATCTTCTGGGTTCAGGTAATAATATTCGTCATTTTTATTATTATTACTATTACTATTCATTATTATATTCGTCATTATATTCGTCATTATATTCGTTGGGTTCATTACTGTCTGGCATAGAATTTTCCTATAAACTTTTGACCCTATCATGAATAGTTAGTTTTGACGATAGGGTTGACTCTGAACCATTTCCTTCTTATTGTCAGTAGGTGCTTTCAATTTTAATCCTTTTATTTCAATGCGTGTCAGCACAGGCTGCGACACGTTTGGCTGAAACTTTGCCTATTTTTCCGCCTTGTTCTCCCGAATCTGAGTTCATGAAGCCGGTTTTTTCATCTGAACCTTCTCCACAGTTTTGCTCAAAATGGAGCCCCGATTTTATTTTTAATGGGAATAAGTGCTGTGGAAGGGCGCGAGTGCCAGGAAGGAAGAAGCGGTCAAAGGGAGGGCGCTGTTCCCCGAAGCGTATTAAAGCCAGTTATTGTGATGAAATGACAGCGGAGCAGATGGAGTATTCTGCCGCCGCTACATCGGGTAAATTAGGAGATATTCTCAGCTTATTGACACAAGAAATGGGTAAACGGGGTGATCAAGCTTACTGTACTGTAAATAACGGTTTTTTGGCTTATGGTCGTAGAGTGATTCCGAGTTCTGTGAACCGACTCATCATTCAGTCTCCTCAGAAATGCTTAAATTTTGGTACGGATGCGATGGCTGGAATGTTGGAGTGGGTAGGCCGTGAAATTAGCAAAAACTACTCGGGCCCCTCTCTATCTGGCGTGAATTTAGTCATTGGAAATATCTCAGCTCCTAGAGGCGGTTGTAAAAAAGGGCATGCTTCTCATACTTCAGGACAAGATGCAGATATTGGTTTTTTAACTGTGAATAAGAACAGTACATCACCTATCAAGTTCCATCGTCAATTTGATTCGGTCACAAATTGGTGGCTTTTGAAAAAGATTTTTAAGAATCCTTTTGCATGTATTAAGGCGGTTTTTTTAGATCGACGCCATATTCGGGCGCTTTCCAAATTTGCAATGAAAGACCCTGAGTGGAAAGTTTACCAACGGTTCATTCGTCATATGCCGGGACATGGTAACCATCTTCATATTCGAATTGGTAATGGCCCTGGTCAACCTGGATGCAGTTCTGATGCTAAACCGGAACTTGAATTTGAAGAAGACGGAGACTCAATGGATGATGTTGAAATCTCCGTCCATGATGAATTAAAGTCCCGTCAAAGCACGGATGTCCAAGAGAGATTTTAGCTCCTCCTCGGGGATTAAGCCTTTTTCGCGTACTAAATCAATCACGGATATTCCTTTTTCTAGAGATTCCGAAACTAATTTAGCCGTCTTTTCATACCCTAGTTTTGGGCTGAGGGCAGTTGCGGTTTGAGGTGTGCTTTCGAAATATCGTTTGAGACGGGGTTCATTAGGTTCAAGTCCTACAATGCAACGCTTCCTTAACACTTCTAGGGTGTGAGTTGCGACATGTGTAGCTTCCAGCATAGAATAGGCCATAATAGGCATCATTACATTGAGTTCAAGTTGTCCGGCTTGTCCTGAAAAAATCACGGTCTGATCATAACCTAATACAGAAAACCAAGTTTGGTTCGCCATTTCGAGAATAGATGGATTTACTTTGCCAGGCATAATGCTGCTGCCTGGCTGTACTGCAGGAAGTAGAATTTCAGCTAAGCCGGTCATAGGACCTGATGCCATCAGTCTAAGATCATTGCAGATTCGGGTCATTTCAATTGCGACCAGTCTTAACATGGATGAATAGTAAGTCACTGGAGATTGAGATTGCATGGCTTCACAGAGATTTTTGGATAACCTTAATTTTTCACCTGTGAGTTTTTCCAGTTCAGAGACTATGGTTTCAGCATAACCTTTAGGAACGGTTAAGCCAGTGCCGGCAGCACTTCCGCCGATGCCTAATTCTCTGATCGCATTTCTGCCATCATCAATCCATTGAGCGCATTTTTCAATTGTTACACTATATGCAGAAAATTCCTGACCTAGAGTCATCGGTACGGCATCTTGCAGATGGGTTCTGGCTGATTTTGGAATCATCTGCCACTTTTTCGCTTTTTCATTAAAAGCCTTCGAAAGTTCATGGAGTGCCTGGGAGAGTGATTTTGAGGTTTCTAAAATCGCCAACCTCATTGCGGTTGGAAAGCTGTCATTGGTTGATTGAGATCGATTGACATGGTCATTAGGGTGAATCGGGCTGTAGCTTCCAAGAGGGTGGTTTGCAATTCGATTGGCTACGTTTGCCACTACTTCATTTATATTCATATTTTGGCTCGTACCCGCGCCAGCTTGATAGGGATCAACAGGAAATATTTGTGGCCAGTCTTTTTCAGGATATTTCAAAAGCTCTTCTACGGCTTCAGTGATGAGTTGAGAGTTCTTTGCTTCTAATACTTGGTATTTCAGATTTGCCGCGGCTGCTGCAGATTTAATTCGCAGGTAAGCTCGAATGAGCGATGGATGAGCTGTGCGACCTGAAATGGGATAGTTCTCGATTGCTCTCAAAGTTTGTGCTCCATAGAGTACATGAGCTGGGACTTTCACGTTTCCTAAAGAATCGTGTTCTTCGCGGTGTGTTGACATAATTTACCTTTCTTAATATAGATGCTTAGAAAATTGGCTTTAAATATGCAAAAAGTTCGACACTGTGTCGAGTTCTATTCTTGATTTATTCAGTATTTTTACAAACTGGAAATAGGAGGTTGAATGCGGGTTTTAGTAGTTGAAGATGATTCTTCGATCCGAGAGACCTTGGGAATGGTTCTGGAAGCCTATGGACATCAAGCCGATTTGATAGATAAAGGAGAAAAGGTTTTAGATTACCTATCTCAAAGTTGGCCTGACGTGATGCTATTAGATTTAACTCTTCAAGGTATGAGCGGCGAAGACGTTTATCAAAATATTCTTGCAACTTTCAGTCGGGTGCCTCCCACCGTAGTTCTTTCAGCGGCTCAACAAGGTGAAAGCCGAGCTCGTCATTTACCAGGTGCCTGGTTTTTGGGGAAGCCTTATACTATCGAACAACTTGCTCAAGTGATCCTCCAAGCCGCAGGCTCCCAAGGTGCAGCATAAGAATTTTTTCTTTCTGGGCATGAGGTTTGCTGCCTCTTGTGTGGAGGGCAATATCATGGTGCGAGTATCCATCGGATTTCTCCTGGCTGGTTTATTTGCAATAATGTTAGGATGGGATGGGTCTGCTGTTTCTTTCGAACAAGGTCGATTTTTACTTTTTGTATTTCTTGCACTTTCTATTATTAGTTTTCTTGGGGTTCTTGCGCCTGAGTATTGGAAAAAATACTAGATATAATTTGTTTTCGTGAATTCAAACCTACTTTCAGCACGTGCTTTTAATCGGATTGCAGCAGCAAACTCATGGGAAGAGATTTGGGAGGCAGGTCCTTACTACGACCGAGTATCTGAACTTCTGGAAGATGCCACTGAATATGCTATTTTTGTAGGATGGCAAATTGATTCTAGATTATGTTTGAAAAGACCTCTTCGGAAAGGTCAGAGTTTTCAAGCTTTACCTAAAGAAACTCTTCGTGAAAAGGTGATTCGACTTTGTCAGGAAAAGCCCGGATTTAGGGTTTATTTTTTGATTTGGGATCATGCCTACTTTTATGTTCTTGAAAGAGAAATTTGGCAGGGGCGTATCTGGGAAGATATTCATCCACGTGTTCATTTTATTTTTGATAACAAGCACCCTATTGGGGGATCTCATCATGAGAAAATATGTTTGTTTGATGGAAAAACGGCTCTTTGTGGCGGTATTGATCTTTGTGATGAACGTTGGGATAGTCCACAGCATCTCTATATGGATCCTCGTCGATCCTTAAATTGGAGCGGCGAGCATCATGGTCCTTATCATGACTTAGCAGTACAAGTGACAGGGCCAATTTGTGCGGGGATCCATGATCATATTGCGGCTCGATGGCGAGCACTTTCGTCTATTTCATTTCCAGATTCGTATTCATTTAAAGTTCTTTCAAGTGATTCTATAGGCCATAGTGTTTACTTGAGTCGGACTATTGCGCAAGTTGAGCACCCATTACGAGGGAGTTCAATGGTCCGAGAAGTGGAATTTTTATTTAGGGATCTGATCCAGGCCGCAGAGAATCGAATTATTCTTGAAGGTCAATATTATTGGTCGCAAATAGTAAATGATCTGTTGATTTCAAAAATTCATCAAATGAAGGGAAAAGATTTTGAGATTATTTTAGTTCTTGCGGATTTACAGCCGATTCGGTCGTGGACACGTTATATGATGGCCTATGAGCTTGAGTTATTAAATAAACTGCAGATTGCAGCAAATTATTCAGGAATTAAATTAATTATGGGATTTCCGTATGCGCGGGCTCCTTTAGCCGAAATTAGTTTACCACCGAGACCTATTTATATTCATTCAAAAATTATTGTGATCGATGACAAATTCCTTGGAATAGGTTCTGCAAATTTTGCATCTCGTGCGCTTCGCATTGATACTGAAATTCATCTTACATTTGAAGCAAAAACTGTGTTTGAGCGGAGCCATATTCGGCGAGTTGCAGAAAAGGTATTGAGTCATTGGAATCTAGATCAAAATGGCGCTCGTTCAGGGATTCTTTTTAGAGAATGTAAACCCAAAATTATGTTGGAGCACATGAGTAAAAAATTAGAATATTTTCGAGGGCTACCCTGGGAAATATTTTTTGATCCACCCTTACCGTGGTTTTATTTTATTAAATGGAAGGGGACCCGGTTAGCCCGAAGGCATTTTCTATTTTTAGTTGATGCTCTCATGCTTGTTTGGGGATTGGAAATTGTAATCGCCTGGAGCGTTACGGGAGTTTTGAAGGGATGGGGGGATTGGTCAGTTTTATATATAATTTTTATGTCTTCAGTATGGCTTTTGCCGGTGCCTTTTATTTTTCTAGAAGTTTTGGCGATGTTACATCTAGGTCCTGATCGCGCTGCCCGAATTAGCGTGGCATCTTTCTGGGTGGCTTCTTTTGTGGGGTATAGCTTAGTAAGAGCTTTTCCAATTTCAGCAGCTCGGTTTTATCGCGAAGCGGCTCCAAAATGGCTATCGGAGAGAATGGGACTTCGAAAATTTTCCACTCTTGTGTCCATGCTTTCTGACCCAAGAGTAAGTATTCGGTCCAAAATTGCATATCAGGGGTTATTTTGGGTGCCGTTCCCTTGGTATCTTTTAGGTACAGTCATTTTTTTTTCTGCTGTTTTGTATATTCTTCCTTTTTGGTTTTATTTGGGAGTTCATTACATCATTCCACTCTTGATTTTAGAACCAATTAAGCGCAACGCTGGATATATATTTGTAATAATATTTTTAATGAGCGTAGGGAGAATTGTAATTAAATTATGGAAAAATTACGGGTAAGAGTTATTTCATATAATATACATAAGGGGTTCAATTCAGGTAATGGTCAATTTACTCTAAAAAAAATTCGTGAAGCTCTCCACTCGGTACATCCTGAACTTATTTTTCTTCAAGAGGTTCAGGGTGAGCATGAAGCACATAGCAAAAATATAAAAGGCTGGCCGTCACAACCCCAATTTGAGTTTTTGGCACATGAACTTTGGCCGCACTATGCTTATGGAAAAAATGCTGTCTATACTCTGGGGCATCATGGAAATGCGATTTTGAGTAAGTATCCTTTTTTATTTTATGAGAATATCGATGTGTCCACAAACTCATGGGAGAAGAGAGGTCTTCTTCATGGCGTGATTGCTATACCTGGTAAAAGGAAACCCCTTCATGCAATCTGTGTGCATTTGGGATTATTAGAGGCTGAAAGGGCCCAACAAATAGTGAGACTTTGCAGTCGAATTGAGTCCCATGTTCCGCATGACGAACCTTTGGTGATCGGAGGAGATTTCAATGATTGGCGAGGGAAGGCTTCTCCAGTACTTGAAAAAAGACTTGATGTCAGCGAGGCCTATCATTCAATTCATGGCTATCACGCAAGAACTTTCCCCAGTTGGTTGCCCGCGTTCCGGCTGGATCGAATTTATTTCAGAGGGCTTCGATTAAAGCATGCTCGTTGCTTGAGTGGACGGCCTTGGGGGGATCTTTCTGATCACTCCGCCCTGACTGCGGAACTCATGTTGAACTGATAGGAATTATCATATGAATGGCCATCTGTATTGCCATATGTATTGTCATATGAATTATGAGGGCCGACGGGTCTAGACTAAGTCAAGGTGAGGTGTTAATAACACAGGATGGCGCAACAAAGGACAGTTAGGTCGCATACTTGTGGAGAATTAACAACTCAGGATTTGGGACAAGAGATTTCGCTTTGCGGTTGGGTGACCAAGCGAAGGGATCATGGAGGTCTGGTTTTTATTGATCTTCGGGATCGTTATGGGGTGGTTCAAGTCGTTTTTGATCCGGCTTTAGAGGATAGCACTCAAGCTTATGAATTGGCAGGGAAACTTAGGTCTGAATTTGTCATTTGGTGTAAAGGAAGAGTTCGTAATCGCCCGCAAGGGATGATTAACTCTAAGCTAAAAACGGGTGAAATCGAAGTAGCCTGCACGCAATTGGTGATCTTGTCTGAAGCAAAGACACCTCCCTTTGCAATCGATGATGAGGTTGATGTTGCAGAGACTGTTCGCCTTAAGTATCGATATTTGGATCTACGCCGACCCACCTTGCAGCATAATTTGATGATCCGGCATCGAATGCTTTCTATCGTTCGGAATCATCTGGATCATCATCGGTTTTTAGAAATTGAAACTCCTATTCTTTATAAATCTACTCCAGAGGGTGCTCGAGATTTTATTGTTCCAAGTCGTTTGAATCCAGGCGATTTTTATGCCCTGCCGCAGTCACCGCAGACATTGAAGCAGCTCTTGATGATTAGTGGTATGGATCGTTATTATCAAATCGCTCGCTGCTTTCGTGATGAGGATTTAAGAGCGGATCGTCAGCCTGAATTTTCACAAATTGATATTGAAACGTCATTTTTGGACGAAGAAGCTTTTTTCCCTATTCTAGAATCAATGATCGCTCAGGTTTGGAAAGAAATTTTAGGACAAGAGATTAAAACTCCTTTTCCAAGGATGCCTTATGCTGAAGCGATGAGTCGCTTTGGTAGCGATAAGCCAGACGTAAGATTTGGATTAGAATTAAATGACTTATCCGAAATATTTAAGGCAAGTACTTTTCAAGTATTTCAAAATGCTTTATCTGTCAATTCTCGCGGTAAAAAGGGTTCTGTTAGGGCAATTGTCGTGCCTGAACAGGCCGATAAATTTTCGCGAAAAGATTTAGATGATTTGCAAGCCTATGCCGCTAGTTTTGGAGCGAAGGGACTTCTTTGGATGAAGGTTCAAGCAAACGGAGATTTGCAGTCTCCTGCCGCTAAGTTCTTTTCTGATTCGGAAAAAGAAGCATTGAAACGGGTCCTCGGTTTGAAGCCAGGGCATTTGGTTCTGGCTATTGCAGACGCTCAAAATAAAGTAGTCTTCGATGCATTGGGCGCAATTCGTCTGTCGGTAGCCGATAAGTTGGGAATGATTCCAAAATTAGGCGAAGGAAAGCCGGCCTTTCTTTGGGTTGTAAACTTTCCACTCATGGAATTTAATGAGAAAGAAAATCGCTACTATGCTTGTCATCATCCTTTTACTTCTCCACGACCCGAATTTTTTCAGGATTTTATTCAAGGTCGAAACCTGGAACAAATCGAAGCTTCCGCTTACGATATGGTTTTGAATGGAGTGGAAATTGGGGGGGGAAGTTTGAGGATCTATCGCCCTGATGTTCAGGCAGCTATGTTTAAACTTTTGGGTCTTACTCCTGAAGAAGCAAAAGAGAAGTTTGGATTTTTCTTGGACGCTCTTCAGTATGGGACACCTCCTCATGGAGGGATTGCCTTTGGAGTAGATCGGATGGCTGCTTTGCTTTGTGGAGTAGGTCCAATTCGAGATGTGATGGCTTTTCCTAAAACTCAAAAGGGACACTGCTTGATGTCAGAAACGCCTTCGTCGGTGAATCCTGAACAATTGGTTGAATTAGGAATTTCAGTGACTCGATCGAAAAAGGAATAGTCATGCCGAATTCAGTGGGAGAATTCTCATTTCGTACTCGTGAGAAATCGCTCCAGCGCTTGAAAAATGAAACTTTTGATTTACTCGTGATTGGAGGTGGAATTACTGGAGCAGCCGTTGCACGAGATGCAACTTCGCGGGGTTTAAAAGTAGCCTTGGTGGAGCGAAGGGATTTTGCATTTGGGACATCCTCCCGTAGTTCTAAGTTAATTCATGGTGGTTTGCGGTATCTCCAAAATGCAGAACTTGGATTAGTTTTTGAAGCCTTAGCAGAGCGGTCGTTATTATTAAAAACGGCCCCCCACATGGTTCGGCCGATGCCATTTTATTTACCTGTTTATCAGGGGGACTCTCATGGCCGTGGCTTATTGTCCCTTGGATTATGGCTTTATGATTTACTCGCACTCTTTAGGACTCCTGGATTTCATCGTGGACTCTCTCGAAAGAAAATTTTAGCGGATATTCCATTTTTGCGCGCGGATGGATTGAAGGGGGGATTTAGGTATTTTGATGCCTCCATGTGGGATGATGTCTTAGCTGTTGAAACGCTGAGAGCTGCACAAAATGAAGGAGCCGCTGTAGCGAATTATGTGGAAGCTTTAGAGCCTCTTTGGAACGGTAAGCAAATTGCGGGATTTCGTGTCCGAGATCTTGAGCAATCTCAGGGTAGAGAAGAATGGAAATTGAGAGCCCATCGGACCGTAGTTTGTACTGGACCGTGGACAGATCAAATCGGTGAAAAATTATCTAAAAATTGGCGTCGTTGGTTGAATCCAAGCAAAGGCATTCATCTCCTCTTCGATCTTAAGAAGTTACCTTTACCGGGTGCCATGGTAATGAGTCACCCTCAGGATGGACGGGTGGCGTTTGTCATTCCCCGTTCAGATTATGGGACAGGGGTAGTGATTGTGGGTACTACGGATGGTCCTACTCCAAGAGATCCCGATCAAGCAGAAATCACGCGAGACGATGTGCAGTATTTGATGGGTCTTCTTACTCAGTATTTTCCTACATTAAAACTTACAACTTCGGATATCCTAAGTGCTTATGTGGGCGTGAGACCCTTAATGGGAAATGCAGGAAGTTCGACTGATGGCCAAGGACCCAGTGCTTCACCTGAAAACGTATCTGATAACGGAGACGGTTCTAATCAAACAGATCATTCCGGTATTCTTCAAAAAGTGAGTCGCGAACATCACATTGCTCTTGGGCCTGGAGGTACGGTGATTGTTGCGGGTGGCAAATATACCACTCACCGAAAAATGGCAGAAGAAATCGTAGATTTTGCTTTGGAGACTTGGGGTGACTTTCCGAAACCTTCTCATTCTATTCAGTCCTCTCGCACGCGGGCACCTGTTAATCCTCAAGCCATCCCAGAGTCGATTCAACGTTGTAGAGAAGAGGCACTTCAAAAAGGTATGAAATTACCGGAAGAACTCTTAGGTCGCTATGGTGCTGAAGCACTTTCTATTTATGAAGATGCAAATCATCTGCGTGGCAATCATGGCGTTTCAGATCCAGCAGGGTTTCCTTGCCTGCTTGCTCAGTTGAGGCACTCGATTCGTACAGAAATGGTTTTACATTTGGAAGATTTCTATCTGAGGAGAATCCCCCTCTACGCGACTCGTAAAGATCGTGGTTTGCCTTGGGCAGAAGCGTTGGCGCAAGTTTGGGCGGAAGAGAGAGGACTCAATCAGCAGGATGTCAAAAAAGAACTCGAGCTATTGCGAGAAGAATTAGATCGAAGATCTCAGTGGCAGCAGCAGATGATTTCTTGAAACGTGCTTACTTCTTCTTAATATAAGGATTTTGGTTCGCCTCCACTTCTGTTGCGAGTTTTCGATAATGATCTACGGCTAGTTTGAGATCTTCATTAGTGCTGGGTTGACGTACAATCTGCAAAAGTTCTCTCACTTTTTCTGTTAAGATGCGGTTTTCATTAGTTAATTTCTTCATTTCAAGGGTCAGGAGAGTTTCATCCGGAGGATCCTTTTTTTCTTTTTCAGGCTTTTTTTCTGGAACGGGCTCCCCAACAGGGTTCGGTTGAGGAATTCCTTTGAGTTCTAATAGACTTTTTATGGCTACATCGAGTTGAGTGACTGAGCCAAAAATACGTTGTCCAATAGGGTCAGGTACTACGTATTTAATATCGCCACCTAATCTCCCTGCGGTAGCTTTGAGGGTGCGTAAGGATTTTTCTAAGTAGGGCGCGCCAAGGGCAGCATTGAGGCTAAATTCCAAAATTAGTTTAGATTTACCACTAGTTAGAATTCTTTCAATTCCTTGAGTGACTTGATCACTTTCTATCTTTGAAAGGGGTTCTTTGATGCGGCAAATCACGATTCCTTCGGGGGTACTTTGAAGCTTAAATTTCATTCGCTTTGTACTCTTTCCTATTCTTTAAATTCGACTTTGGCATTTTTCACAGCTTTCCTTTAGAATTTTAGAAGTGTCTATAGACTTTAGCAAGTTTGTTAAGGAATTCTTAGTGCCGATCTTTTACTCCCCCTCAGAAATTGAGTTTTTGAGGCAATTACGCTTTGCGGGGGGAAAGTACACTGATTTTGCAAAAATATTGCAGGAGAATCATGAAATTGAAACCAATCTCCTGAGTGTGGCTAATTCCGTCTTTGCAGCGCGATTGAAAGAACCCGTCACTTCAGCCGCCGTCGCTTTGAGTATGATCGGCTTTTTATCTTCCAGAAACTTTCTGGCGGCTTCAATGATTCGACGAAATGATAAAGATCTTATCCCTGACGATCCTAGCGTATCTAGGACGCTCCATTATGCCTTAGCAGGAGAATCTATCTATGGGATTGAGGGAATGCTTTCTGCCGACTATTTTGTGGCCGGTCTAGTTTTTGACATACTTGTTTCAATTTTGACTCAGCCCACCGAAGAAGGCATAAAAATCGAGCGCCCTCTGTTTGTAGATGAACTGTGGAAGCATGGACTTCAGGTAGCAAACATAGCGTGTCAATTAGCGAGAGGTTTATTACCGGATTTAAACTTAGAGAAAGATCTTTGTGTAGATGGAATTTTGCATGATATAGGAAAGTTTGTCATTTATTCGGACAAGGACGCTTTCACTTTAGAGCAAATTAAAAGAGAAAAAACTTTACCTGATCAAATGTGGATGAGGGAAGTTGAGGAAGAGGGGATGCCTCATGATACTTTCGGGCATTTCATCTTATGGAATCTAGGTTTTCTTTCAGATTCAAGTTGGGTAGTGATGTATCATCACCAGCCCTTTCTCGCATCTAGATTAGGAAGTACGGCCTATATGCGTGCAACGTTGATTTGGCTTGCCGATCATATTTCTCGAAATCGAGAATATCACCACAGGCCGCGAGTATCAGAGCGCATTTTATCCAATTGGTATGAAGCCTCGTCACCTGCATTAGGACGTTGCACGGAGGAGCGCTTTAAAAATGTGCTTCTCGGTATTACGTTTTAATATTGCAGTCAGTTAAAATAGCTGAACCTTCACACCTTCTTTTTGTAAAAAGCCTCGGATCACTTTGGAATCCAGAGGCTCTAATCGCCAGAGCAATTTATAAAGGAGACTGAGAGTTTTCTCTCCCTCCGGTGAGTGAAGTTGATCTGTCACTTTGCGGAAGTCTGTCGTAATGGCGATTAAATTTCCAACCAACTTAGACAGGTCAGTCTTAAATATCGCACTTTTATCAACCCAGCCGAGGGTTTTGTTTAAATTTCCACTAAACTTGTAGAGAAGATCTATGGAGCGGGTGATATCCCCCTTGTTTTCATCTACGATGTCTTTGATTTTTCCAGCTAAATCAAAGCTTTGGGAAATGAGTTGGTCAATTCGTGGAGGGTCAATTCCTGCGACTATATTGCCAGCTTGAACTTGGGGAGACTTAAAATGGCCCGGAGTGATTTCAATATATCGTTCACCAATAATTCCAGCTAGGTTGATATAGAAACGACTATCTTTTCTGACACCGACAGCAGCGTCTTTTCGAACAGAGATTTTTACTTTTAAAGGAGTGATGACCTTTCCATTGTCAGTTACATCACTTCCTGGCTCTTTCAGTGCAATGAGTTTAGGGTCTTTCGGATCTATGGCTGAAAAGAATTCAATACTTTCAACTTGCCCCACTTTAATTCCTGATACTCTTACTGGAGAACCGACTTCAATTCCTCCTGCAAAATTATAGGTGACATAGAAATTGACAGATTGGCCAAAGGGATTTTGAATTCCGACTACCTTGGCAAATATAAACGCAAGAATACCCGTAGCTAAAACGAGACCGCCTACTTTTGCTTCATTAGAAATTTTCACGAAGTACATCCTTTCAAAGAATAAGCGTAAAAATATAAGTCAAAACGAAATCTAATATAATAATAGCGATGGTAGATGAGACAACGGAATCGGTCGTGGCAGTTCCCACGCCGTTAGCGCCACCCTTACATCTAAAACCATAAGCACAAGAGATGATCGGTATCACGGCTCCGTAAATGCTTCCTTTTACAAGAGCGCAAACGATATCTTTTGCGCCAACAAAATGTTTCAGTGCATTTAAAAATTCAAGTACAGAAAAATTATAGCGAGTTACCGAAATAAAAGTAGCACAGGTCAGCGTAATAAAAATTGAAATTAAAGTAAGACAGGTGCTTGAGACAATGGTCGCGATAAATCGAGGAAAAACAAGATAATTAATGGGATCAATACCGAGCAGCTTAAGCGCATCAATTTGTTCGGTGACCTTCATACTTCCAATTTCTGCCGTGGTAGCTGCCCCTACCTTTGAGACCAGCAAAAGAGCTGGAATTGCAATTCCTAATTCCCGAATGATGAATTGCCCAGCAAAGCCGGGAATCATCGTTACTGAATGAAGAGCAAAGTTCATATGCCATGCGATTTCATTGGTAATCACGAGTCCCGCAGAAGCTGTAGAAATTGCAATAATAGGAAGACTGCCGATTCCAGATTGAACAATGGATTGAATAATTTCGCTCCATCTCCAACAGTTGAGTCGAAAAAACCTTTTTAATATTTGAAAAAAGAGGATGAAGATTTCGCAAAGAATAGAGAGTTGCGCTTGAATGGGGGACCCCAATTTATGGAGAACTTTGATCCAGAGAGAAGGGAGGATAGTAGTTTCAGCGTTCATAGGTGGATCCTATAAAAGAAGGGTGCTAAGTTGCTGATAAACTCGATCAAATAACTCGTCAAATAGTTAGCCAATAAAATGTAAAAATTTGTAAATACCGCGGCTGAGGTGACGGCTCTACCTACCCCTCTTGCTCCGCCGGTCGCTGTAAATCCCTTTTGACATGAAACAGTCGCAACGATTGTTCCATAAACGATGGACTTAAACAATCCCCCCGCTATGCTCGAAAAAGAAGTGAAGCGGGGAATGCTTGAAGTAAATTCAAGAAAATTGATATTACAAGCCACATAGGCTACCAACATGGAGCCGACTACGCTGACTATGAGTCCAATGATGAGCAAAATGAGGCTTGAAATAGCAATGCCAATGAGGCGTGGGACAATTAGGTACTGGATTGGATTGACACCCAGACATTCAATAGCATCAATTTGTTCGGTAACTCTCATGGTTCCGAGTTCGGCAGCTGTGTAAGCACCAATCTTTCCTGCAAGTAAGAATGAGATAATCAATGGGCCTACTTCACGAACTACGCTGGATGTATTCAGGCCTCCCAGTAGGGATTGGGAGTCGTATTGGGCTAGAATTAAATTGAATTGAAGAACAAGAATAGCTCCTACAAAAACTCCTGCAAATGCAATCGTAGATAAAGAGCGAAAAGAAACAAATGAAATCTGAGCGATAATAGGTCGAAAATTTCCGCGAGTCGAAAAAAAAGTTCGGACGACAGTAAGAAAGAAAAGACAAACGCTCCCGAGCTCGTCCAAAAGTTTCATGATCGTGTTTTCGAATAGCTGATTCATAAATGAGAATCGTCCCTTCGATCTTCAGGGGAGAGGAGAGCCAATGTTTCAGAAAGAAATTCCTGAATGAGAGGCTCTCGAGACTTTTTAATCACTGAAACTGGCGCATGGGCTAAGATGCGGGCTTGATCGAGGACTAAAATTTGATCTGCAATTTTTAAAGCACATGCCATATCGTGCGATACGACTACACTGGTTACCCGAAGTTTTCTAGATAAGTTTAAAATGAGCTCATTCACGGCGTTTGTGGTGATGGGGTCAAGTCCAGTTGTGGGTTCATCAAATAAAAGATAAGTAGGGTCAGGTGCGAGTGTTCTTGCGAGTGAAACTCGTTTTTGCATTCCGTAAGAGATCTCGGGTGGAAACCGGGAAAGGATCTCTGGACCGAGATTGACTAAGGCGAGTTTCTCAATCACTTTTTTTGTGATTTCGCTTTCAGTCAATGATCGTGAGATACTTTGGGTGTATTGAGTTGTTTTCAAGCCAAATGCAACATTATCATAGATAGAGAGGGAATCTAATAAAGCCGGCTGCTGGAATACCATTCCGCATTTTCTGCGAATACGAGCGAGATCATTTTCTCGAAGTAGAGTGACATCTTCTTGATCTACAAAGACACGACCTGAGTCAGGCTTCATGACTCCTACAATATGCTTGAGGGTCACTGATTTTCCCATGCCACTTTTACCTAAAATAAAGAGGATTTCTCCCGTGGCCACTTGAAAGGAAACGTCACGAAGAATAGTTTTTGAACCAAATGATTTAGTCACCTTCTCAAAGTAAATACTCATACTAGTCCCGACGTGAGGGGCCCTTGTTTAAGCCCGTAGATGAACTGCCTCATTCTAAGATCATCTGTTGCTTGAACTTGAGTAGGGGTCCCTCCTAAGAATAGGCTCCCTTGTGCAAGTAAATAAATTCGATCACCTAATTGGTAGGCTCTCTGCATATCATTTGTTACGGTGAGAAGAGTGCTTTTAGTTTCAATACGTAAAGACTTAATTAAATCTGCTATGGTTTTCGAAGTGATGGGGTCGAGTCCGGCTGTGGGTTCATCGTAAAGGATCAGTTCGGGCTCGACAATGAGCGCGCGAGCAATTCCCAGTCTTTTTTGCATGCCTCCAGAAATTTCATCTGGAAGAAGATCCTCACATCCTTTCAAACCTACTGCAGTTAAAAAGCGTGCAGCTTTTTCTTGAGCGGGTGCTCCTGTGATTCCCATTCTCTCTCTTAAGGGGAATAAAAGGTTTTCTTCTACAGTAAATGAATCAAAAAGTGCATTTTTTTGAAATAACATTCCAATATTTTGATTCTTTAAAGTGACGCTCCCTTCGTCTGGAGTGATCAGTCCCGCAATCATTTTTAAGAGAAGACTCTTTCCACCGCCAGATGGACCAATGAGCACCACGGATTCTTGATCATTGATCTCCAAAGATAGGTTTCTAAAAATCCAGTTTTCCTGAAATTTTTTGCTTACTTGGGATACGGAAATCATGAAGCAGCTCCGATCCATGGAAGGAGTAAGTTTTGAATTAAAAGTTTTCGGTTGATGGGGGCTAGTAGCTCTTGTCTGGCTTGAGCGAGCTGCTCCACACGCTCGATCCAGAAATCTCTTGCAGCTTGGATTCCTCCTCTGTGGCGCAGGACTTGTTTAACATGAAATGAGAGAGCGTCTTTACCATCTATATTGGTCCACGAATAGTTTTCGAGAGAGGGGAGATTCTCTGAAGTGGTCCAACGAATGAGATCGGCACTGAGTTGTTCGATTATATCTAAAAGTATGAATAAATTTGAAGAATCTTGAGAACACCAATCGATGAGAGACTGGATAGCAGTAGTGGGATTCATTAAAAATTGAAAAAATACCTGCCTTTTTTCCCAGATTTCGGGTTGCGCAAAGGAGAGAGCTCGACTCCAGCTCCCTTGCGCAAGATTTGCACAAATCTTACATTTTACTCCGTCTATTCCATTTGCTTTCAAGAGTTCTTGAATTTCGTCTGTAGAAAATGGTTTGAGTCGAAGAATCTGGCATCGAGAAACTAAAGTAGGGAGGAGCAGTGTGGGGTCATTCGCTGTGAGGATGAAAATCCATCCTGGAGGAGTCTCTTCTAAAAGTTTGAGAACAGAGTTGGAGGCCTGAGGGGTCATTCGGTCTGAGTGTGGGATGAGTATCATCCTAAACTGACTTTCATGCGCTCCGAAGCCGGTGGAGTTCTTGAGTTTTCGGAATTGATCAATCTTCAGGGAGCCAGAGGTCTGGGCTGATTCATCATCTGTTTCAGAAGAGATCTCCACGAGATCCACTTGATTCCCAGAGAGTATTTTTAGACAAGAAGAGCATTGATTACAGGGGGAGAGTTGGAGAGAAGAACTGTTTGAGTCAAATTGTGGAGAAAAGCCACTTCTTTCACAGAGAATCCATTGAGCTATGAAATAGGCAATGGATTTTTTGCCAATGCCAGTTTGTCCAGTGAGTAAAAGAACAGGAGGTGCTTGTTTTCTCTTCTGCCATTCCTTCATAGGGCCTAAGAGCGTCTGTCCATGATGACGAAAAACTGTTTCGGGTAACTTTTTCAACGGATTTCGCTGACTCGTTTGATCTACAGTCGTTTTAGTCACGCTGAATGCCTTGCATCCTGTATTTAAAACGCTTGTTGATTTGCTTCAATATAAGCCGAGCGAGTTGATCAGGTGTTTTGTCCCCTGTTTTTAACGTCATCCAACGTTTGGGAGCCTCAGCTCGGGCTTTTAAAAAACCAGAGCGGACACGTTTTTGAAATTCAATGCCTTCAGCTTCAAAGCGGTTTGGATTTTGAGCTCTTTCTAATCCGATTCGAGGATCAATATCCAAAAAGACGGTTAAATCAGGTCGGAGTCCAAAGGTAGCCATTCGATTTAGGGTTTTAACTTGGCTCCAAGGAAGCCCTCTTGCATGGGCTTGATAAGCGAGTGTGGAATCAGTAAATCGATCACAGAGAACCCATTCATTGCGATTTAATGCAGGTTGAATTGTTTTTATAAGATGTTCAGTTCGGGCCGCTTCGTAAAGGAGCAGCTCGGTCATGGGGTGCATGGGCATTTCTAATAAAATCGTGCGGATTTTCTCTGCTAGTTCGTTTCCCCCAGGTTCCCTCGTTTGAGTTATTTTGTAACCCTCTTGCTCAAGTAAAGTTGTAATTTTACGGATTAAAGTGGATTTTCCAGATCCCTCAGTTCCCTCAAAGCTAATAAAAAGCCCACGTTTTGTATTTACCATCAAGACTACTTTGGTTAACTGACGTTTGAAGCTGCGTCAAGTCATTCAGTGGTAATTCATTCCGTAATCGGTGGCATGATAATAGGTTGTGTCGTTGTGGTTTGAGATGGATCTGGGAGTGTGTTTAAGCTGTTATCTAACTCCTTGGGACCTGGAGCATCCACCTGAGGAAGATCTGCAGGGTCAGATGCCACTTCATTATTCATCATTCCATCATCATTTGATGAAGTGGGAAGCTGTTCATCATTAACGAGGGGCGCTGGAGGAGGTATTTCTGGCGTAGGAGAAGGTTTTAAAGGGGAGGAGTAACGAGTTGGAAACTTGGGTTGAGCGAGTTTCTGAAGGGGTAAGGTGGCTTCGAGTCCGGTTTTATGAGGGGAGGTTTCAGTTTTTAAAGTGGAGCTATCGGGTTTGGATGGAGTCTCTTTTGGAGTCATGAGCAAGCGCATGATTGCAAGAATCCCTACGAGGATTCCTAGGGTGAGTAGGGTGATTAAAAGGATCGATAGGTTACTTTTTTTCTTTTTAGTGGGAAGGTGGATCACTTCATACACTTCCCCTGATTCAAAGGGCATATCAGGATCTTGATGGGAGGAGTGAGAATGATGAGAATGGTAACCTTTTTCTTTGGAAATCTGCAGTGTTTGAAACAAGGAATGTGTTGTATCTACTCGAGATTCAAGGAAATTCACGATTTTTAGACTTTTACTTTTGTCTTTATTCGAGATGTGGCAAGCCGCTGAAAGTTCTCCCTTCTCAAATAGCTCTGAGATCTGTTTTGCAGAAAATGGCCCCTTTCTCTGATCGTGATCGTCGATGTACCATTCTTCCGCTACTTTTTGATCCATTATCGATCATTGTAGCTTGAAACGAATGATTTGGTAGCCTTGAAACAGATGATTTGTACAATCCTCACCCCTTTGAAGTGGGTGAATGCATTATAGGCCTAAAAAAGTTGGCAGGAGCCTTGCTAAGTCCTTTCTCTCCAGGGGGATAGGTCATGAAACTTCTTTTCATTCTCTTTTCCATTTCTGCGTTTGCAGCAAGTGCATTTGCTGTGGAGCAGGACTTTGAACCACGCATCGAGTCAGAAAGTGTCCATTCTGATATCTCACAAGATCATGAGGATATACTGAGTAGATTCAATGCGAACTATTTTGGGATTCTTTATGGCCCATCTGTTAAAAAACCAACGAGCTATCAACCTGATTTTAATGGCGAACCCAATATAGATCGCCCCGTATTTCTAAAAAACTTTCTGAGTGTGGGATATAATATTTCGCCCGAGTATTCAGTAGCTGCCACCGGGTATTGGCTCTGGCAACCTGTTCAGGGTCAGAAAATGGTATTACAAGATCCCTTTGTTAGGGTGTCTGATAATTTTTTAATTCATAGTGGAAACTTAAATCTCTACAGTGATGTGCGATTCCACTTTCCTGTGACTTCCTATTCACATTTTAGTGATCTTTTGTTTGGAGCTCAAACTTTTCAATCTCTTACTTACGAAGTCCCATCCTCTAGGATCCTATTAGGACTTTATGGCTCTTTACGAGGTAATTGGTACGGCAAGTACGGGTTTGGAAATAATTTGGAGCTCTATTTGGCACCTAATTTAAACTATCAATTCTCGCCTACGATGGCATTTACTTTTCTTTATGAGATTCAGCTGAGTCATCTCTACGGTGAGAAATTTCATTCTTTTCATAATGATGGAACGGATATTGAGCCAGGGATAAGTTGGCAGGCCACTCCTTCTCTCTTGTTCAATCCTTACCTCAATATTTTAATAGGAGATGGGTCTCTCTCTCTGAGTTCTACTTCTTTGGGGCTCTTAGTGAGTTGGATGTTGATGTGAGATTTTTAACGAATTTATAAAAAAGCCGCGTTTTACTCTCTTCTTGGATTCGCTCGAGAGAAACGCGGCTTTTTAAATAAATACTATTTTGAAGTTTTGTCTAAAAGTTAAGCTGGATTCCCACCTGTAGGTTCATTTCCACTGCGCCCTACAATGGGTCGAGGTCCACGGTCACTCCCTCGTCCACCACCGCTAGAGCGAGGAGCATTGCTCCCACTCTCTGGTGCTGGAAGAAGTACTTTTCTGGAAAGACGAATCTTACCTGATTTATCAACTTCGATGACCTTCACTTCGATTTCATCGCCTTCTTTTATATAATCGAGAACGCTATTAACACGCTCGTGAGCGATTTCTGAAATATGGAGAAGTCCGTCTTGATTAGGAAGTACTCCAACAAAAGCTCCAAAATCGACGATCTTTTTAACAATGCCTTTGTAGATCTTACCTACTTCGACTTCAGCAACAATGCTTTTGATCATGTCGATCGCCTTTTGAGCGGCGACACCATCGTTTGAAGCAATATTGATTTTTCCATCGTCATTGATATCAATCTTACATCCGGTTTGAGCAATGATATCTTTGATCACTTTTCCACCTGATCCAATGACTTCACGAATTTTATCTGTTGGAACAGAAATGGTTGTAATTCTAGGAGCAAGTTTGGACATCTCTGTTCGAGGATGTTCAATGGCTTTACTCATTTCATTGATAATATGAAGACGGCCTTCGCGAGCTTGAGCCAGCGCTGTCCTCATAATCGGCTCATCAACACCCTCAATTTTGATGTCCATCTGAATTCCAGTGACACCTTCTCGTGTTCCGGCGACTTTGAAATCCATATCACCGAGATGATCTTCATCTCCTAGGATATCAGAGAGAATGGCTACGCGATTCTCTTCTTTAATCAAACCCATTGCAATTCCTGCAACAGGCTTAGCAAAAGGCACTCCGGTATCCATAAGAGCCATGGACGCGCTACAAACGGAGCCCATGGATGAAGAGCCGTTACTTTCTAAGGTTTCACAAACGATGCGGACTGTGTAAGGAAATTTATCGTAGGTCGGCATCATGGCTTTGATAGAGCGCTCTGCAAGAGCACCGTGTCCAATTTCACGTCGACTTTGTCCACCCATTCGTCCTGTCTCTCCTACGCTGAAAGGAGGGAAGTTGTAATGGAGCATGAATTTCCGCATAGAGTTTTGAAACATGGTGTCCACGATTTGCTCATCTTCGGATGTTCCCAGTGTAATGGTAGCAAGTACTTGGGTTTCACCACGAGTAAAGAGTGAGCTTCCGTGTGTTCTTGGGAGAAGTCCCGCTTCTACTGAGATCGGGCGAATGGTGGTCATATCTCGACCATCAATTCGCATTTTCTCGCTGAGGATCATCTCTCTCATGAGATTATATTGCAGAAGTTCAAAAGCTGACTTCACGTCACTTTCAAGCTTCTTTGCTTCTTCCGGCTTGGACTCTGCAAGAGAGCTAGGAACTAAAGCAGCCACAGTTGCTTTTTTTGCAGCTGCTACTAAATCGTAGCGAGTCTGTTTATCTTTTGTCTTAAGCGCTTTTTGAAGGGCTGATGTAGCCTCTTTTTCTACTTTAGCTTTTATGCTTGTATCCAGTACGGCAGCTGTAAATGCGCGTTTTGGTTTTCCACAAAGCTTCCTGAGTTCTTCAATAACATCAGTTACTTTTTTAATCTCTTGATGGCCTTTGAGGATGGCTTCTAAAACTTGATCCTCTGGAACTTCACGTGCTCCACCTTCCACCATCATAATGGCGTTCTTGGTGCCGGCAATAAGAATTTCCATGTCGGTTACGCCTGACTCAATTTGAGTCCAGGTTGGATTCACAACATACTGACCCTCAATTCGCCCCATTCTACAAGCGGCTGTTGGGCCATTGAAAGGAAGATCTGAAATATGGAGTGCTGCTGAAGCGCCTACTGCTGCAGCGACATCAACGTCAGCTTCTGGATCCACAGAAAGTACTGTTGCGACAACTTGGGTGTCGTAATAATAGCCTTCTGGAAATAAAGGTCGGATAGGGCGATCGATCATTCGTGCTGAAAGCGTAGCTTCCTGCGTTGGGCGACCTTCCCGTTTATGAAAACTGCCAGGAATTTTTCCAGCAGCATAAAATTTCTCCGAAAATTCCACGGTAAGCGGAAAAAAGTCCGCTCCTGCACGTGGCTCTTTGCTTGAACATGCGGTGACAAGGACTCGAGTATCGCCATAGCTGACGAGAACGGAGCCATTTGCTTGTTTCGCTAATTTGCCTGTTTCGATAGACAAAGTCTTGTTGCCCATCTCACAAGATACACGATGGATCATAAAACCCTCCTGGGGTTTAACTGTAGCTCGAATGAAATTGAAAAATAACAACCCAGCTTAAAGGTATTATTTTCGAAGTTCAAGTGACTGAATGAGCTGAGTATAACGCTTTTGGTCAGCATTTTTAAGATAAGTGAGAAGTCGACGGCGCTGGCCGACCATTTTAAGGAGGCCGCGACGAGAATGATGATCTTTTGGATGAATTTTGAAATGCTCGTTCAATTCATTAATATGATGAGTGAGGAGTGCTACTTGAACCTCTGGAGAGCCTGTATCGCTTGCTTTGCGAGAGTGTTTCTCTACGATTTCGGCCTTTTTCTCTTTAACTGCTGTATTTCCTGCCATGATTTTTACCTAAAAGAATGTGTTTTTATTAATAATTTCACTATTTATTTGGTCAGGAACTAACACGATCCCTGCCTTCCTGTAAAGGAAAAAGCTAGGTTCAGTAGGAGTGAGTTGATAATTAGTGCTTTCCTGAAAATGAGGTTTTCATAAAATCCCTAAGTTTTTCAATGACTTTAGTTTCGATTTGTCGTGCTCGCTCTCGAGTTAAGCCATAGAGATCTGCGACTTCTTGTAAGGTTTTGGGCTCTTCTGCTAAGAGTCGGTCATTGAGAATTCTCAATTCTTTATCATTGAGTAGTTTTTGGAAATGGGGAAGCTGATCCCTGAGAAGTTTAAGTAATTCTGCCTGTTCTAAAACTTGATCAGCAATTTGATTATGATCCACCAAAAGATCACTATGAGTGGTTTGATTCTCGCTGTCGTGGTTCACAGGGGTGTCTAATGACATCTCGGCTCCTCGTCCAGAGAGGCGCTGCTCCATTTCAAGCACATCCTTTTCGCGAACATTGAGCTTTTCAGCTAAAAGCTTAGGGCCTGCGAGGAGGCCTTGTGCTTCCAATTTCTCTTTTTCTCTCATGAGATGGTAGAAAAGTTTTTTTTGCGCCTGGGTAGTGCCTACTTTCACAAGGCGAAAGTTATCTAAGAGGTACTTTAAAATGTACGAACGAATCCACCAGGAAGAATAATATCCAAGTCGAGCTCCCTTGGTGGGGTCAAACTTCGATACAGCTTTCATTAAGCCAATATTACCTTCTTGAATTAAATCCAGTAAGTTCGAATAAAATGTTCGATATTCAAAAGCAATTTTGACCACTAATCGAAGATTGGCGGAGACTAATGTGCGGGCTGCGCTCATATCTCCTTCTTCTCGGAGCTTGATTGCTAATGCGAATTCTTCACTGGGTTCTAAAAGAGGATATCTTCGAATTTCTTCTAAATACCTCCTGAGGGGGTCATTAGGAGATATCGCACTGGCTTCTAACTCTTTAAGTGGAAGTGTGGTTGAAGGTAAACTGGATTCTATTTCGGCATCCGATGGATCTTCTAGTTCCGTGGCTTCGGGTTCCATCTCTTCGTTGTGATCTGGGTGATCTGGGTGATCCGGGTTTTCGGAGGTTTCAGTGTCTTCATTTTCAGAAGGTTTCAATCTTTTTTGAGGATTCAGAGTTTTTTGCTTCATACGGGATTTAAATTTTCTATACTAGATAAGAGATGGACTCAAGTAACACTGTGTTTTCAATTAGTGGAATTCGAATTGCTGAGGGAGAGACCCGAGAAATCTATTTAAAGGTTTCAGAGTCATTCCTTTCAGGGGCAATTCAAGTGCCAGTCACTGTGATTCGAGGAAGGAATCCTGGCCCTACTGCATTTATATTAGCAGCTATTCACGGGGATGAAATTAATGGTGCGGATATTGTTCGTCGACTTATTTTCGATATTGATCACGAAAAACTATCCGGAACCTTGATTGCTATTCCAGTAGCTAACATTCCTGGGTTTTTGGGTCAGTCTCGATATTTGCCCTATCATCGAGATCTGAATCGATTTTTTCCAGGAAAACGGAAGGGAAATAACGCGGAGCGTTTCGCATTTCGACTCTATTCTGAAATTATTCAGAAGTGTGATTTTGGGATTGATATTCATACAGCAGCCAGCGGGCGAGTCAATTTACCCCATGTGAGGGGGGATATGAAACATCCCAAAGTGAGGAAGTTAGCACGCGCCTTTGGAGCGACCGTTTTAGTGGACCAAGCAGGTGTTCGAGGTTCTCTCCGTCGGGAGGCGACTGATAACGGTGTGCCAACGATTCTTTTTGAAGCCGGTGAAACAGGAAGATTTTCACAGAAAATTTCTTTGATCGGGTTAAGAGGGGTTTTAAGCGTATTGTCTCATATGGGCATGTGGCCTGAACGAGAGGCGGCGCGCCCCCCTTTTCAGGTGATTGTTAAAGTGAGTGACTGGATTAGAGCTGAAAAAGGCGGAATTCTTGATCTGGTTGTTAAGCCAGGGGATCTTATTTATGAAGGAGATTTAATTGGTACTATTCTCAATCCGTTTGGTAAAGCGAGAACTCAGATCCGAACTCCTACCACCGGAATCGTGATTGGAGTGACCACTGCACCTTTAACTATACCTGGCACGGGTATTATTCATATCGCACGACTGAAAAAAACTCTTTCTATGGTTGAACGATCTATTAAGCGGCGTAAAAGTAAGCAGCGGAAAAGGAAGATGGTTCATAAAAAGAAATAACTCGCCACAATAACTCCTCACGGAGGGCGTCGCGTCATATTCAAAGTTTAAAATTTCAATCTGAGCCGATCATGATTTAGATATCTGAATATGAAGTGCAACACTCCCCCGAGGCAGTTCCTTTAAATGGAGATCATTTTTTTACTGGCTGGTGCCGTGGGGTTGGTACTCATGTTCAAGCCGTTCTACCTTTTCGTGTAGATGTCCCACTTGTTCATTGAGATGTTCCACATTTCCCCGAAGTTCGAAATTACTATGCTCGAGTTTTTCGAGCTTACGTTCTAATTCCTCGACCTTCCATACGAGTCGACGTTCAAAGTCACCGCCGCCGCTGTGATCATCAGCAATTGCTAAACCTGAAAAAGAAAGCAACCCAACTAATGCCATAGACATTGGAAAAATATTTCTTTTAAACATATTCATTGTCTCCTTATGTTATCAAAAGTTGATATCGAATGGGGTCATAAGCAGTTTGTGTGCCGCTTCTTACTTGCAGTTAAAGCGCGTCCAGACTGAAAGTCGAAGGTATTAGCCTAAAGTATAAATGACTCTGGACTCTATTAGACACCAGAGAGCGGGTGTCAATATGGGGCTGTCTGAGAGGTTTCTAGACAATCTAGGCATAGCACGGTACTTTGCTTTCATGGCGAAAAAGCCCAAATTTAAAAAAACAGTTTTTGATAATGGCCTCACGCTGGTTTCAGAAAGGCTGCCTGAGTTTCGAAGCTTGTCCATGGGGGTTTGGGTTAAAATAGGCACGCGCCACGAGGCAGCTCCAATCGCAGGAGTCTCTCACTTTTTAGAGCATATGCTTTTTAAAGGGACTAAGAGCCGCTCAGCACTTCAGATTGCTCGAGAAGTTGATCAAGCGGGTGGAGAGTTTAATGCATTTACTTCGCGGGAGCACACCTGTTTCCATATTTTACTTTTGGAGCGAGATCGTAAATTAGGACTAGAAATCCTCAGTGATGTTTTGCTGAATTCGGACTTTAAGAAAGAGGAATTTGAACGCGAACGTAAGGTGATCTTACAGGAGATCTCGATGGTGGAAGAGTCTCCTGAAGAGCTTGCTTATGATTTATTTTTTGAATTTATTTACGGGAAACATGGTTTAGGGAAGCCCATCTTAGGCACCACTCAGAGTATCAAACGATTACAGCGCGGTAGTCTGGTCAAATTTTTTAAAAAATATTATCGTCCTGATCAGCTCATTGTGTCTGTTGCAGGAAATATCAATCATGAATCCTTGATACGTCAACTCAAGTCAATGTGTAAAAATAGATGGCCGGGGCGACCTAAGAACTTGGAGTCGAGTCAGCTTAAGAGAGTGAAGGCGAAAGAGCTTGAACCGGTTGTTGCGCCCTTGATTCAGAAAGGTTTTTGGTGGGTAGAGCGACCCACAGAACAAGTTCACTTGGTTTGGGGTGTGCCTGGACCCCACTATGCTTCCAAAGATCGGTTTGCGGCATTTCTACTGAATGTGTATCTAGGGGGTGGGATGAGTTCATCGCTTTTTCAGGAAATTAGAGAGAAGCACGGTCTCGCCTACAATGTTTATTCCTGTTTATCTCCATTTATTGATTCGGGTGTTTTCTCAATTTATGTGGCAACAGGGATGGCACAGGTGCCTCTTTGTTTGAAGTTGATTGAAGAGTGTATCGTTCAAATCAAAGACAAGCCTTTACCTAAAGATGAACTCAAGATGATTCAAGATAATCTAAAAGGCACCATTCTTCTTTCCGCAGATAGCGTAGAGGCTAGAATGTCCAGCATTGCGAAAAACGAGATTTTCTTAGGGAAGCATTATTCGGTAGAAGAAGTTTGCGAACAAGTCGATGCAGTGACTCCTAAAGATTTGCAACGAGTGGCGAAGTATCTCTTTAAGGATGATCAGAGAAGTGTCTTGGCTTTAGGGCCCAAGCCCTCCAAAACGCTGGCAGCGCAGTTACGGCCATTTGGGTTGAAGAAGGCTGGGAGATAATCTTCTCAACGTGGCGTTTGTGTTGTCTTATAAGTGAGAGAATAGGAGTCATCATGAATACTATTCTCTCAATAAATACTATTCTCTCGCAGAAACTAAAAGTTAGACATGATTAGGTGTTGGCTTCCTCCTCCATTTCTGGATCGAATGTGTCACTTGTAGTCGATGGATCTGTTGTAGGGTCCAGGGTTGACCTTTCAACGCTCTTGATTTCATCCCGACACGCTCTCAGCTGCTTTTTAATTTTCTCTTTGGTTACGTGATCAATAGTGGATTCTTTCTCCATCTCACCAGGTGACAATTTAATGCCGTCTGCAGCTAAAGCTTCTCCAACACACACGCCCAGCTTAAAAGCCCTTTTTACACGTTTATGGTGGTCGGCATGTGTGGTGCTGACAGGGTCTGAGTTACTTTCATCGGCCCAAGATAAGCGTGAATGACTAAAGCAAACCATCACACCTAAAGTCGCTAGGGAAGTTAAAAGCATTTTTTTTGATTTCTGTTCATTCATAGTTGGCTCCTTTTATTACTAGGTTGTCACTAGCTTGTTACTAAGTTGTGACTACTGAATAGCAAGATCCGTACTGCGATGATGATTCGTGAGTTCCGACGGTCACTCGAAAAGCAGCCTGCAAGTCCGCAGTTTCTGATGAAATCGCAGCTATTGAGAAATCTAGAGAAAATAAAATGGTTATTAAGATAAAAAAATAATTTCAGATAAATTTAATTTCATAAAGTTAATAAATAACAAGACGAAAACCGGTGCAGTTACTTCGGTCCATTTTTTTCCCTATCCTATGACGAGCAGGACGACAATCTTCTGGTTGACTCCCTCCCCGAATGCTGGTCAATCGGAGGTCATATCCACCTATTGGGTCTTTAATCGTTTTCATGGGGTCTTCAGTATTGAACTGAGAATATGCATTCCTTGACCATTCATCTCCATTTCCAATTGCATCGAAAAGGCCCCAGGTATTTTCACGGATAGGAGTCGTACCGACGGGGTGAAGTTGATTCCCATCATTTCCACTAAACCAAGCATGTTGATTGAGAAGAGTGCGGTCATTACCCCAAGGGAATGCAGTCTGTACAACAGTGCCATCAGGATTTTTTCCTCTCATATAAAACTCTTGTTGGGCTTCTGTAGGAAGATCTGCTTTGATTCCATGTTTTTTGAGAACAGCAATAAATTTTTGAATATCCTTCCAAGATACATAAGTAACAGGGCAATCAGGACACTGATTCCATGTTCGTTGATCCTCGCCAGAGTAATCTGGGAAATAAGGGTCGTCTCCCATAATTTTTCTCCATTGAGCGCGGGTGATTTTAGATTGGGTTACTTTAAATGGACTGAGTTCAACTTTATGTAGAGATTCATAATATCTACTTTCAGATTCATCTTCAGGACTTCCCATCATAAAGGTTCCACCAGGAAGAGAAATAATATGAATACCTACATCAGTAAGAAACTTTAATGAATTTTCTTCACCTGCTTTTTTGACCTGCCTATCTTGGGTGATATGACTGAAAGTATTATTTACATGGCTAATTTTTGCCAATTCTGTTGTGTCGAAATGCTTAAAAATAAGGATTTGCATTTCCTTTGGGAGTTTAGTGATTTCGTCAATAATTTTATTGGTTTTTTGTTCTAGATCCGTACTAGGTTTGTTTGTATCTAAAGTGCTGTGTGCTTTCGGATCTTCTGATGAAGGCGCAGCTATGGAGAAGTCTAGAGAAAATAAAATTGTTATTATAATAAAAAAAATAACTTCAGATAAATTTAACTTCATATAGTAAGTCCACGAGTAAGTGACTGCGTTTAGTTAGAATTAATAGTATGTTAAATGAAATGTATTATCTACTATTTATAGTATAAGTAAATTCATTTAATTGTTTATATAAATATAACATAAATCATGAGATTTCTGTCCTTGTAATTATTTAAATTCATATGATTTTTAAGTAAAAAATCGTAGTTAAGAAACATTAAATTTAGTTGCTAATGGCCTAACTATTTAAATACTATATAATATAGTCTGTATGACTTTAGAGAATATTAAAACACAGGTGGGTAATTATGGATTTCTAAAAAAGTTAGGGTTCCAGGTTTTATCTGCAAAAGATCGAATCACCCAGCCTTTTCCTCATGGGTACCGTGATATCAATATGGCGTTGCAAGATAAGCAAACCGGACACGTTGGAGAACTGCAAGTTCAAGTCAAGGCAATGCAAAATGTAAAGGGTGACGGACATAGTTTTTATGAGATTAAACAAGCAATGGAGGATCGGGCAAGAAAAGAAAATCGGAGTTTGACGGACGATGAAAAGCAAGTTCTAAATCACCTGAATACTGTTTCCAAGGGAATATACGATGGCGCTCTAATTGATTCCCTGAAGTCACCTACGTCACCCGATACGAATAGCAAAGGTCAATAAATTTCATTTGTGGGTTATATTATTACGGACGTTTCTCTTTGGAATAAGCTAAGGAATTACTGATGGGCAAATAGGTTTCGCGGGGTTACCCTGTAATATTGCGGCAATATGTCTAGGGTAAAAATCAACGGACTCAGAGTCCTCTAGAGTACTCGCCATAATGCTAGACGGATTAGATTCTGTGGAAATAAAAGGACGATCTGGACAATCTACGTCTTCATATTCGTCATTAAGAGATAGAAGATGACCTAGTTCATGTAGGATAGTGGGGCATAAAAATATATCCCACTCCAAGAGATATCCTCTTAAGTACCAATTTAATGAACTAGATCTTCCTGTTGTGTCTATTAGATTAATATTTTGATCATATGAGCCTATTTGTAACTCCTTGTGGCTTAGATCTAAAGTAAGTTGGATATTATATCTTTTAAAAACTTGTTGAATTTCTGGAATGCAGGAACTTACCTGATTCAGCATTTTTTGTGCTCGAGTTGGAGAAGTATTGAGTGGCATTATTGTAGCAGCAAGTTTGATATTTAATCCAATACTTTGATCCGTGTTCCGGTTGATACGATATCTTGCATGGTTGCCTCTATAAGTATTAGGTCGTTTACAGATTTCTTGTGACCAGTAGTTTACTTCAATTGGATCCTCTGTTGTGATTGTGGTGGCACACGCATTTACAAGTTTTCGATTGGCAGCTCTTACTTCTTCTCTTTGTGTGGCATTCTTATCTACTAAGGACGAGGAATTAGAATCTGTGAGTAGAGAAGGAGAGCTGTTTTGCGGTGGTTGACCACATGAACTTAGTATTAACGCCGTATTCAGAAGGGTTAGTGTTATGGGTAGAGGTAAAAGCCGGGTTTTCATGATCGAAGGTCATATATCAAACTTAAGTAAGGTGGGCTACTTTTTAGTTATTAAATAAGAGAAATAAATGTACGAGCATGTTATTTTATTTTGGAATATTTATAAATATAATGTATAGGCATAAATTCTTAAATAATTTGGAGAATTTATGAGAAGAAGTAAACTAAATGCCTTTACTGCAATGCTCGGATTTCTGCTGAGTGTCTCTTGTTATGCAGCTCACTACTCTTACCATTCTCAAGCGGGTTTGTTTTTAGGAGGAGGTTTTGATCCTAGAAACCCAGCTCGAGCCTTTGGTCAATGTTTACAGCAGCAAAACGCACAGAGGGTGAACGAAGGAGCTGCAACTACACAAGTGAGCATTCGTATAGTAAGATCAGAAAGTGATATCCACCAAGCTGTTGGATTTTCTACTCAAATTTCTGGAACTCTTCTTTTTGCAAATTCACATTTATCTTCAAATTACAGTGAGAGTTCATCATTTTCTACAGACTCTGTTACTTATGTGATTGTAGCTAAAACTGATTATGGAATGGAATATATTCCCAATCCGACTTTAAAAGACGAATATGGAAATCGCCAGGCTGATCAGCTTAAAGGTTATTGTGGACCGGAAATTGTAACTCAACAAACTAAGGGCGCTGCGCTTTTTGGAGTTTTTACTCTATCTAATCTTTCACAACAGCAACAGCGAGAATTTGTAATGAGCTTTGGTGTAGGTGCAGGTTTGCCCTTTGCTAGTAATGAAGTGAAAAGTCAGTATCAGCGGTTTATTACTGAAATCGCTGCCGTCTCCCAAATGAGTATGAATGTTTATGCTATTGGTGGCCAAGGTCTTGTTCAGTTTGCAGCTTTATTAAATCAGGGTGGGAATTTGGCCGAACGTATTGCTAACGCTCCTCGTGTCATGGGTGAATACATGGCAACTATAAATTTTAATAATGCAGTTTCAACTTCTTATACAACGATGGAGATTGAGCAATTTGTTGGGCAACAAGCACCCAATTTGAATGATATAAATAATATTAGATTAACTCGTGTTTATGATAGTTATGTCTGGATTACGAATATTGTAGCAAGGCTTGAAAGGATTTTAATTCAAGGCGATGCTACCTATCAAACACCCACACCGAAAGAGCGAGAAGCACTTCGCCAAAATCTCCGGACATATGCAAGAGCTCGTCATCAGATTGAAGACGAAGGAAGAAATTGTTTTGTCCCTGCTCAGGATCGCCATGAATGTAGGATTACTGATATTTTACTCGATTTACCCGAAATTAAATGGCCCCAAAGAACTGTAACAGTGCCACCTGCATCGATAGAAACGCAGGATCAACGAAGAGAAAAAGAAGAGGAAGAGCAAAGAAAAAAAGAAGAGGAAACCAGACGAATTGCTCGTGAGGAAGCTGAAAAAATAGCGACGGCAAATAAGGCGAAACAACTTGAAAATGATCGTAGGCAGCAAGCAAAGCAACGTTTTGACGATATGCTAAGAATGGTTGACAATAACATGAGCAAAATAGGAGGGGCTTTCATGCGTGATGCTTTGGTAGGGAGTATTATAGGAAGAAGAGCTGAGCTTGAAGAGCGCGCCTATCAAGACATAGTGGCAGGTCGATCGACTACGAACTGGCAATAATTAGCGACCGGTAGATCGTCTCATTTTGAATTGAACTTTGAAAGACGTTAAGGTGGAGCTGCGGGTCGGGTGAGGTACGTTTGAGAGACGGACGGTAGTATGCGTTCATCACTTACGAAATACGTTCTGTAAAACTATTCAAGAGATGTTCTTCGATATACATTTTTTTGCGCCGGTGGGGGGCGAGGTCTCAATAGAAAGATTTAAATACGAATAAAGTGTCATTATATTCAAATAGGACTTGACGTGTTTTGGATCATTTTTTTAAAAATCAGACTACCCTGAGGAGATTCTTTCAGAAGTGCTTATAACGATTGCATAGCTCTTGTAATCATCGATCTGAGCCTCAAAAGGGAGCGCGGGGTCCACGTGAAAGTAATACTTTGTAAATGCCAATATAACGCGAAAAAACTGCCTTTTGGAACGTCGTGCTATGAGTGATTTCAGAGGTAGCAAAAGATGACTCCAGATAATTTATTGAAAACCGTACGTCAACTTAATGATGATGAACTTTTGAAGAGGACTCATGAAAAAGCTTGTATGGAAAGAGAACTCACTGCGGAAGTTTTAAAAATGCTTCAGGAAATTGACAGAAGAAAGTTGTTCGCAGTTCGTGGTTATTCATCTTTATTTTTATTTTGTGTTGGATTCCTCGGATATCCGGAAGCCAGCGCGCAACGGCGCGTTGCAAGTGTGAAACTTCTTAATCAACTGCCGGAAGTAGAAGGAAAAATTCGCAGTGGTGATCTCACGCTTTCTAACATTGCTCAGGCGCAGTCATTTTTTATGGCGGAAGCGAAAGCAAATCATCCTATGAGTGTTGAGGAAAAAAAGGAAGTTTTGCAGAGTTTGGAGGGAAAGTCGTCACGCCAAGCTGAGCGCGAACTTTTGGCTCGGTCTTCAAATCCAGAAACCCTGATTCAAAAGGAAAAGGTCAGGCAAGTGACGGAAACGCTTTCTGAGATTAAATTTTACGCAGACCAGAATTTGATTTCTCTTTTGGATCAGGCTCGGGGGTTGCTCGCACACAAAAATGCGAATTTTTCTGTTTCAGAGCTGATTGCAGAATTGGCAAAAATTGCGATTCATCTACTTGAGCCAAAAAAGCGTGTCAAAAAAGATCGCTCCGAACCTTTATCTAGGTGTCAAAAACAGCAGCAAGTTTCCGACGTCGAAAATAAAACTACTTCTCAGTCAGAAATAGGAAAAAAGAGTTCAAGTTCGTATATTAAGAAGCAAAGTGGCAAAATGCGAGATGGCAAGACGCGAAGTAGATACATCCCTGCTGCCGTAAAAAGCGAAGTTTATCATCGTGACGCTGGGGTTTGTACTTACGTAGATCCCCGAACAGGAAAGAAATGTTTAAGCGTGTTTGGCCTCGAATATGATCATTTCAACATTCCGTTCGCCCGTGGAGGTGAAAACACCAAAGAGTCGTTAACGTTGCGGTGCAGAAGTCATAATTTGCGGAACGCTATCGAGCAATTTGGGCTAGGGAAGATAGAAAAATACTTCAGCTATTCTGCCGCCGTCTCCAAATAATGTATCCGATGGCTCCCACAACGACTAAAATCAAAGGGAGAGGAGTCTTTTGGGAGGAAGGGGGAGGTGCGGTATCTGCGCCGCCCTGTACTTGCACGGGTGCGGTTGGAAAGATTGTTTCGTTTCCCATTCCTGCGGGAATTTGAGCATTTTGAAACAGAGTTGCGCCGCCTTGAGGTGCGACGTTGATTCCACCTGCTTTTCGGAAAACTTTGAGGGTTTTCACCATATTGTCAAAGTCTTCAAGGTACTGCTGATATTTAGCTTTATTGATAGAGTAAGTAACGAGTACTCCAATGTCTTGTTTAACGGTAGCTAGATAACGTGTGTAGAAGCCGGGAATTTCTGATTCCATATGCAAAGCATCCACCCATGCTTGTCCATTGAGGTTCACCGTTTTTGCATATTTAGGGTCTGATTTGACAGGTTTTCCCTCAACGCTCGTAAAAGATTTGGGTGATTTGAGATAGGTGAGGTACTGATCTAAACTATCTTGGTCGCCTTTGAGTTTAGCGGCTAAGACGATAATTGCATCCCGCTTTTTTGCTTCGTTTGAGTTTTGACAAACCCATTCGGCTCCTTCAAGGTTGCATTGCCATTGTGGAGGAAGTTCAAATTCAGCGAATTGGTTTGCAAATCTTGCTGCAAATCCCGATACTGGAAACAGCAATGCACTAGCGAGAGAGAAGCTCAAAGAGCTTATAATAAGGGCGATTCGTTTGGTCATTCCGTCCACTCCTTTTTTAGATCAGGCTCCTAGGGATCGAGTCGTTTTGCAAGAAATCCCTCTTCAATCCAAACTTCTTTGTCAAAATCAGTCACTGTAAGGGCCGCTTCTTTAAGTCTCACACTGAGTACTTGCCCTCGAGCAATCAGTTCATGGACAGAGCCATCCCATTTTATTGAGAAGATCTCAAAAGATTGTCCTACTTCTATTCCATCTTGGCGTCCTTTATCGATCTTGACAAGGTTCATTCTATCATTTGATTTAAGTATATGGGCTTCCAGTGAGTTAGGGGTGGGGGTTGGATTAAAAATTTGATTTTCATTCAAGGAGGGAGGGCGAATTGTGCCAAATTGGATTTTTAACCCCCCTGAAATTTGAACGCCGTTGGGAGCATTTTGCCCCATCATACTTTGCCTCACTGTTAGAAGAAGATCCCACTCGGGTCTAAGGGGGTATTTCAGGCTTCCACTCAATTGAAGTAAGGAGGGATTTGCATTCCCTGTAAAGGCTTGGGTCCAATTGAGATGAGGATCCGTTTTAAGGGATATAAATCCCCCCGCTGAAAGACTGGCAACAACCCCCTTTTGAGAGGGTAAATGTCTAGAATACTGGATGGAAAACCACCAAGGTATTGCAGAAGAGAATTGGGCAGTCCGATAAGTATAACCGGCTCCCAATACAGTATTAAAAGTGTAAGTTTTTTGAGTTAGAACGGAAAGAGTAGCAAAGAGTCCCATTGAAGTGTCCAGAGTACCGTCACCTAAGGATGGCGTCGTGGCAGTTGAAGGGACTGCTGCCTGGTAAGCTGGAAAGTCAGTTTGAATTTGGAGGTCTACGGATTTCAATAAGGATTGAGGGGCTGGGTAGGTGCGATAATTGAGTCCAATGCTTTGGTCGGCAAGGCCAAATCCAACCTTGGGATGGGGATCGTTGGTTTTTACGTGAACAGAGGCCCAGCAGAGCCTTCCCATCAGGCTTAATTGTTGGGTTAGGTTGTACCCGAGTGTGAGATTGCTCTGAGTTTTTATCCATCCTTGTGAGGGGGTTGGTCGGACAAGGATTCCTTCACGATTAAATTGCGTTGAAGATTGATAATATCCTGTGTCAAATTGAAGGGTAGAGGGGAATTCGCTAGTAGAGTTTTCCCAATGGTGGGTAATAAAATCGGCATTTGCATGAGGCATGAATAGGTAAATCAGAGTCAATTTTAATAATTGATTTTTGAATCGGATGTTGGGCATTTCGGTTTGAAATGAGATGCAAAACCGAGGCAAAGGATGAGTAGCTTAAATCAGGTGTTCAATGAGAATGAGATGTCTCACTTTCAGGAGGTGTGCTTGAATTTCAGACTCTTAGCGCTAAAGCCCGAGAAATGACAGAACCTGATTGAGCGAGCTTGCGTGGAGGTCTAAAACGGGTGTAAGTTGCCTTCTATATGACACTTTATGAAGAATCTCTGGAATATCACTCGTCTGGAAGAAAAGGTAAAATCGAGGTAGTTCCCTCAAAATCAGTTTCTACTCAGCATGATCTTTCGTTGGCTTATTCGCCTGGTGTTGCGGAGCCGTGTCGGATGATTGCAGAAAAAGAGGAGCTTGTTTATGAGTACACGGCCAAAGGAAATCTTGTGGCTGTGGTTTCTAATGGCACGGCAGTGTTGGGTCTTGGAGATATTGGTGCTTCCGCATCCAAGCCGGTGATGGAAGGTAAAGGCGTCTTATTTAAGAAATTTGCGGATATTGATGTTTTTGATATCGAGCTGAATGCAAAAAATCCAGATGATGTGATTCGTGCTTGCGAGATGTTAGAGCCCACTTTTGGGGGGATTAACCTTGAGGATATCAAAGCACCCGAGTGTTTTTATATTGAGGAAGAGCTGAAAAAACGCCTAAAAATTCCAGTATTCCATGACGATCAACATGGTACCGCTGTAATTAGTGCTGCCGCATTCTTAAATGCTCTTGAAATATTAAAAAAAGATATTCACAAAGTAAGAGTGGTATTCTGTGGCGGCGGTGCTGCCGCTATTGCTTGTGCTAACCTTTATATTAATCTCGGCGTTAAGCGAGAAAATATGATTATGTGTGACTCCAAAGGGGTCATTTACAAGGGGCGCAAAGAGGGAATGAATCCCTATAAAGAGAGATTTGCAGTTGAAACCGATAAGAGAACGATTGCTCAAGCACTTGAAGGAGCCGATGCTTTTGTGGGAGTTTCAGTAAAGGGTGGTGTTACTGCTGAAATGGTTAAAAGAATGGCGAAAGATCCTATTGTTTTTGCCATGGCTAATCCCGATCCCGAAGTCTTGCCTGAAGAGGTTTTAAAAGTTCGCCCTGATGCCATTATGGCTACAGGGCGTTCGGATTATCCGAACCAAGTGAATAATGTATTAGGATTTCCTTTCATTTTTAGGGGTGCTTTAGACACCCTGGCGATGGCCATTAATGAAGAAATGAAAATGGCAGCAGTGAAAGCTTTAGCGGAGCTGGCAAAGCAAGAGGTGCCGGAAAGTGTGTCGCGAGCTTATGATGGGCAGAGTTTTACTTTTGGTCGTGACTATTTAATTCCTAAACCCTTTGATCGACGAGCGCTACTCTGGGTAGCTCCCGCAGTCGCGGAAGCTGCGATTCAATCAGGCGTGGCTCGTAAGAAACTCAATATCGATCAATATCGAGATGGTTTAGAGATGCTTCTCGGTTCGACGTATACTGTCATGCGAGGGATTAAAAATCGCGTAAAGACGGGTGCTTCAAGTGGTGCGGGTCGTGCGACTATAGTCTTTCCAGAAGGTGAAAATCCAAAAATCTTGCGTGCTGCTCAAACCATTCGTGAGGAAGGAATTGCAGAGCCAATCTTGTTGGGTAATGCAGACAAGATTGAGTACGTGATTTCACAAATGGGTATTCACAAGGAAGGTCTCAACGGAGTAAAAATCATTCAACCTTCGACGAGCGAAAGCCTTCAGGAATATGCTCAGAAATTCTTTGAAAAGCGGAAACGCAAAGGCGCGACTCTCGCTTTGGCCCAGCAGGTGATGAAACAGCCAAACTATTATGGGGCTATGATGGTTGAGCTGGGTTATGCAGATGGACTGTTAAATGGAATTTCTCAAAGTTATCCAGATACACTACGTCCTGCGATCCAAGTCATCGGAGCAAAGCCGGGTTCTAGGCTTGCTGGCATTTATATGATGATTTTTAAGAAGCGCGTGCTCTGGTTTGCTGATACGACTGTGAATATTGAGCCCAATGCCGAAGAATTAGCGGATATTGCAATTCAAACCGCTGAGCTTGCTCAAAGTTTTATGATTCAAGAACCTCGTGTGGCGATGCTCTCTTTTTCAAACTTTGGGGCAAATCAACATCCGTTAGCAAATCGTATGCGGCAAGCTACAGAAATTGTTAAACGAAGAGTTCCTGGCCTGATTATCGATGGTGAGATGCAAGCGGATACAGCATTGAAGTCAGAAATTTCTAAGGAAAGCTTTCCGTTTAATCAAGTGCCTGGTGATGCCAATATTTTAATTTTTCCGGATTTACAGTCTGGCAATATTGCTTATAAGCTTTTGGCCCGAATGGGTTCTGCTGAGGCGATCGGACCTATTTTGGTAGGTATGAATAAGCCTGTGTTTGTATTACAGCAAAATTCTGATGTGAATGATGTTGTTAACATGGCAGCAATTACTGCTATGGAAATTCATTTAAGAAAGAGTAAGAAAAATGTCCATGCATAAAAAAGTAATTTTTACAGAGAAAGCACCCAAGCCGATTGGTCCTTATAGCCAAGCAGTTCAAGCTGGAGGATTCTTGTTTTGTTCAGGCCAAGTTCCCCTGGATCCTGTAACGGGAGTTGTTGAAGTACAAGATGTTACGGGTCAGACTCAGCAAGTGATGGAAAATATCCAGGCAGTTTTAACTGCTGCAGGCTGTAACTGGGAATCTATTGTGAAGACGACCATTTTTTTAAAGTCGATGAATGATTTTCCTAAGGTGAATGAAGTTTATGGAAATTACTTCAAAGCTTCGCCCCCGGCTCGTTCTACCGTTGAAGTGGCAAGACTTCCTAAGGATGTTTTAGTAGAGATTGAAGTGATTGCGATTGCCAGTCAAAGTTAGTTCTCAGCTTTTTCGAGACAACACCTGATCGCTCTAATGTAGTTCATATCTGTTACTTTAGTGGTGATATTGGCCGTCTCTATTGCAATCATGGTGATTACCCCCCTCCATGTCCGTTGTGTACTTGGTCATGAGAAGTAAGCACTGCAAGGAGTCCTGCTGCGCCGGGAATCCAAATCTTTCATTGTGCGCCTGCCACGAAGGATGAATTGCAAAAAACCATAAAGAATTCATATATTCATCAAGGTAAAGTGGCGATCTGAACCCACTCATCATCAAGTTATCACAAAAGCGATGTCATCATGATGGTTTAACTTAAACCCGTCCTTCGTGACAGGCGCACAATAAAATCTTTACGGCACAACAGGATTCCTTACTGTGCTTATCAACAACCCTAAAGGAACTGCTTATGAATTACTTAATTAAAAATAGTTGAATTTAGGCGTAACAATCCACTTAAGCGCTAAAGCTTATGAATGACTCAAGCCGTAATGGATACAGACTCAAAAAACTGATATTAAGCGGTCTTAGCAGCCGAAGCGTCAGGCTTATAGGTGCGCTTAACGGGTCGAGTAACGACGCCAGATCGGATACATCGAGTACAAACACGAATCGTGACTGTAGTACCTTTGATCACGGCTTTCATTCTCTTTAAGTTAGGTAACCAACGGGTTTTGGTCTTAATATTCGAGTGCGATACTAAATGCCCAGTGGTTGGTCCTTTTTCACAATAATCACAAACACGTGCCATAACTATGTCCTTCTTCGCAGACAGATCAAATTGCGAGGGCCTAACCCTATTAGAAACCTTTCGCTTTTGCAAGGATGAAAAGACATGATACGGATAGATCATACTCATGGAGTGGTCAACTCAACTTATAATTAGGTTTCTGCGGCGGTTTGCGATTGGGATGGGTCGATTGGGATTAGGATCGGCCCTTCTTGCTTTGCTTTTAGCCTATTTTTTTGCGGGAGACATCTACGACTATAAAGATACTGTGGATGGTACCCATCTTCCAAAAGTGGATGCTATTGTCTGTTTGGCTGGGGGAAGGGGGCGGATCGCTGCGGCAGGTGATCTTTGGTATCGCTATTGGGAACTCAGCCATCAGAAGAGTTTAACTCCAGTTCAAGTTCCAGTTCTTTATTTTTCTGGAATGGGGCGCCAGGTGAATTGGAACCTTTTAAGTAAGCAGTTGAGATCTGGAGTTCTTCAGGTGCTACGTCCAGAGAATGTAGTCATTGAAAAAGAGAGTACTAATACGGATGCCAATGCCCGGTGGTTAGCTCGATTTGCCTCAGATAAGCACTGGAAAGTAATCTTACTTTTGACTTCTAGCTATCACATGAAAAGATCTCGATTTATTTTTGATCACGTCCTTAAAACGCTCGGTACGTCCATGGCCGTGGAAACATTTTCTGTGTATCAGGAGCCCTTTGGTGCTGAAGAGTGGCGAAGTGGACCCAATGGAACACGTGTCACCCTCATAGAGTATATTAAATGGATTTACTATCGAACCATGTGGGGCACGTCTGAGTCATCCTTACATCCTTAGGGCTTCGCAAACACCAATCCATGAGATTTAACCTGAGCCATTAAATTATGGAGCGCAATCGCTCTGTGAGAGAGGGCTGCTTTCTCAGTCGCAGTCATTTCAGCAAGAGTTCTAGTCTCCCCATGAGGGATAAAAACTGAATCATATCCAAAGCCCTGCTCACCTCGAGGGCTTTCAGAGATAGTCCCGGCAAGGGTGCCTGTGGCATGCAGGAGGACACCTTCAATGACTAGGGCTAACGTGCATACAAAACGTGCAGATCGGGTTTGTGCTGATTTCATTTCAGATAAAAGAAGTTCGATATTCGCCTGGTCCTGAGACACCTTTGGCTTGGGGGGGGCATACCGATGGCTACGAACACCCGGTTTGCCTTGAAGTGCATCCACTTCAAGACCTGAGTCGTCGGCTAAGCTGGGGTAGTGGGAGGCTTGGTTTGCAAGGCGGGCTTTCGCGATGGTATTTTCTAAGTAAGTATCGTGACGTTCAACAAAAGCCAATCTTTCTGGGTTTCTGATTAACTGTTCGGCTGGTATGAGCTGAATATCAGGGTAGGTGGATAACAAAGTTTGAAATTCTTCAAATTTATTACGATTGAGAGTGGCTAAGAGAATTCGGTTTGAAAGTCGCATACTGGGATCTATATCACAGAGATTATTGATAGAAAACTTCGTAGGCGAAGTTAGTCAAAATTGGGATGTCGGTTGCAGTCATGACCTGCGATTGAATCCAAGGGGCAAATGCATTCATCACTACGGTCTGAATTTGTAGGTTTTCAGCATCGCTACTGCCTCCGCATTGGGTAGGGTCTTGGTAACACTGAGAGAGTTCTAGAAAGGTGGGGGTACAATTGCCTTGAAATTGAGTTGTTACCCGGATTGTTATTTGAATCTCTCCTGCGATCGGGAGTGAGTTTTCTGTGGGTAATGTACTTGGTGTTGATGTGGGTGTTGACGTTGATGGTGATAGACTTCCATCTTCAGAAATTTCTAAGTAACTTTGACAAGCAGGGTCGCGCCAATAGGTCGTAGCTGAGGTGACCCCATTATAGGAGAGCGAATGATCCGAAGCTTTGAGAAGTGTGGGTAACGCACTTTTTCCTTGAGGGTCTGCTAATCCAGCTTTTCCAGTAGCCGGATCGAACAGAAGAAATGCGACTGGATTAGTCATGAACTGTCCAATTTCAGAAGGAATGAGAGACGTGGCAGCTTCTTTTTCTAATGTGTCTGTAGTCGTTGCATAAAACTTCAAGGTTTGCGGCTGAGTCATATAATACCCTGAATAACGATCAGGGTTGGGGCTGGGTGCATTGACGATTTGATCGCCTAGGCGACACCCTGAAGAGAGCCACGATACTATAATTGTAATAGCGCCAGAGAGAAAAACATGAATCCAATTAGCTTCTTCAAATAATGACATCCTCAGCCTCCTTGCCCTGTGATTTAAATCGGCTCAGGGCATAAAAAGCTAAACGGGCAATATTTACCCAGAATGTGATTCAATAAAATAAATTGACTCTCACTTTCCATCGAGCTAGGAAGACGTCGGGGATTTTAAATATAATTTTAGGGGGAAAAATGAAAACTAAATCATCTATTCGGTTTTTTTTAATGAATGGCGCACGGAGTTGTGCACGGAGTTGTGCCCTGAGTTGTGCAATGATCAGTGTATTGGTCTGGGGATCACAAAAAGTATTTGCAGCGCCAATTGAATTCAATCAGTTAGCTCAGGAAGAGCAAAATCAAGTCAAAAATAGGTCACAAGTTTCTAGATTTACTCCTGTAGAAGGAGAGTCTTGGCCAGAATGTAATATTTATCAGTACGTCCATGCTACCCCAGAAGAAGCGGCTGCGGTATTTTCTGATTTTAATCGTCAATCGCAATATATTCCGGCTATGACGCATTCAGAAATTATCAAGGTCATAGATAGCGTCACTATGGATGTGAGTTATCAAGTGCAGCCGTCATTCGCTGGAATCAAGAAGACTGAAAACTATACCACCAAAGATCATTTAATGAAGGGCCCTATGCCTGGAAGTTTCCAAATCGCTTGGTATCTTGTTAAAGCGGATTCAACGAAAATTTCAAATGGCTATGCCCGATTTGAACCGATGGGCTCAGGAACACTCCTGACCTATTATAGCTTGGTTGAAACAACTCAATGGGGGGCGAGTTTACCCTTCGTGGTGAGTGGGGTTAAAGATCAGGTGAAAGACGCGATTTCAAAAATCGCGCTCCATATTGAAAATGTAAAAATGAATGATCCAAAGCTTTTACAAACAGAAATGGATACTTTCAAAAATGCATTAGATCTATAAAAATAGCGGTTCAATCAAGGAAGCCCTGCTAACTCTTCGACACTTTTGCATTGAAAGGGAGGGCTTTCTTGAAGTTCTTGCTTGACGGTAGAGGCACACTCTTTCTGGTAGTGATGCCCTGGTAAGATAATGGCTTCTGTGGGGAGCGTTTTGATTCGTTGTAGAGATTGAAACATTTGTTGATTGTTGCCACTCTCCAGATCGGTGCGACCGCAATCCCTGATAAATACGGTATCCCCTGTCAGAAGATAAGGAGGAGAACTCTTAAGGAAATAAGTGCACTCTCCTGCACTATGTCCAGGCGTATGGAGAACTTTGATTTCGAGTGCTCCAATCCAGATGATATCGCCATCTCGAATGGATTGTACTTTTGCTTGACCCATCGTTTTATAATCAAGTCGATGTGAGTCGTCTCGATGTACACAAATGGGGATTTGTGGAAAAGACCGCACTAGCTCGGGTACTCCAGCAATGTGATCGAAATGAGTATGTGTCAGGAGAACGGAAGATAACTCAAAACCATGCTTTTTTAGGCAGTTTAAAGGTTCTCTTAGGTCATATTGAGGATCGACGATTGCGGCTTTTTTATGGGCCCAGTCTAAAATTAAATAAACAAAATTTTTATAATCACCAATTTCAAATTGCGCGATGGGTTCGCCTTCTTTTTCTCCAGTAGCATGAGTCTTAGCTAAATGTTGAGGCAGCATCATTTCACTAATATCCTGAATACTTATTCAGACGTCAAGGGTTGTTGAGGTCTTTACTGAGAGGGGTGTAAAACACTTGAGCTGATACGAATCCACTCACTAACATGAAGAGAGCAGTTTGAACTGGGTTGTTACGAATCCAGCCTCCCATGGGGAATTTTTTTGGAATTTGATCGGAGAGTTTCCGAGTGGCTTGAGTAAAACGATTTTTTTGAAATTCCAATTCCGTTTCTAAGGATTCTAATGTTTCTTCATGATTCATTTTTAAGGACTCCATGATGATCTTTCGTTTGTTTTAGGCGCCTCTCCTACCCGAATGGCTATGAGGGCGGTCAATGCAGCCAGTAGTCCAAAAATAAAAAGTGACATCCATGCAAGACTTAATGCAGACCATCCTCTTTCGTACAGATCCATTTCAACCCAATAGGCAGTTAGGGTAATTAATAAATTAAATAAGAGTAATCCTACACCTATCCAAACAGCCCGTTTGAGTTGGCGCATGGCTTTTACTTCTTGATTGAGCATAAATAGTTTCATTTGAAGTGATGCTATTTTTGTCGCGGCATCTGCAGCTTCTGCAATTTGCGGCAGTGGATTCTCCAAAGTAGGCATTGTGGTATCCCTTTGTAAGCATTCAGGGATAAGGTCATAAGTGATGGCCTGTTGTCCTATCCCTGAATGTTTAGCGGAAAGTTATGGCAAGTTATGAATGATGAATGGGGATCGTAACATCAGATTTGTTACTGTTCTTGCCAAGCATATAGCCAATCATACCCACTGCCCCTAATACCCCAATAATGCTGAGGGTTTTTCCGTAATTATCTTGAACCCATATACTTGCTTGATCGTAAAACTCTCCTAGGGGAGGAGAGGTGTCTTTTGCGAGACGTCTTGTTTTATCACCGATTTCCGATGAAATTTGCTCTGCTGTCTCTCGCATAGTATCAGGGATAGTGTGAAGTTGTTTTGAGGTGCCTTTGCTTTGTCCTGTTAAAGTTTCTTGCATGGAAAGTTTCTCCTTCTTTTTCGCAGTATTGCAATAGCTGTTCCGTTGTAATACTGAAAGGAATAGGGAGAAAACAAATGAGCCGAGATAAAACTAAAAAAGTTTCAGCTTTTGGCTGGTCACAAGGTAAGCATACGCTTCAACCTCATGTTCATATTCCAGAAGGAACTTATGAAGAAGAACATGGTCGCCAGGGGTTTTTTGGACGAGCTAGTCATCTTTATCACCGGCATCCTCCCACTGGGTGGTTGCGAATTGAGGGCCCTCTCAAGCCTCATGCATATCAAGCCATTCAGTTAAACGGTGAATCGTTTGGTCAGTCCCAAGTATTTTTGAAAAATGCCGATGTGCAATTGGGAATTGCAAAACTCAAAAGTGAAATGGAAGTTTTTGCTAGAAATGCAGATGGAGATGAGGTCCGTTTTATCCATGAGGGTACGGGACGTCTAGAGACCGATTATGGGGATTTAGATTATAGAAAAGGGGATTACTTAGTCATTCCTCGGGGAACCACCTATCGATTTGTTCCGAGCGCAGAAAATACTCATTTAGTGATTGAGTCTCCTACAGAGATCACCTTACCCGATCGTGGAATGTTAGGGAGACATGCTCAGTTTGACCCTATGGTGATGAGAATACCTGAGCTCCCTGAAAAAGAGAGAATGACTGGCGCAAATTCACAGGGCGAATTTGAACTTCGAATTAAGCGTGAAGGAGAGTGGACTCAGGTTTTTTATCCCTGGAATCCAATGAATGCTGCGGGGTGGAAAGGGGATCTTTCTCCTTGGGCGCTCAATGTGGATGACATTCGTCCGGTGGTTTCACCTCGATTTCATCTTCCACCGAGTGCACACACTACTTTTGTGGCGAATCGTTTCGTGATTTGTTCTTTTTTACCGCGTCCTCTTGAAGAAGGTCCGGAAGCCATGAAGGTTCCTTTTTACCATCGCAATATTGATTTTGACGAAGTGCTTTTCTATCACGCTGGAAATTTCTTTTCTCGTGAAGGAATTGCTGCAGGAGCAGTGACATGGCACCCTCAAGGGATTCATCATGGTCCGCATCCGAATGCAGCTCAGAATGCGGCAGATAAAAGCCACACGCAGGAAATCGCTGTGATGATCGACACCTATCACCCTTTGAAATCCACCGCTGCCGCAGAGTCAGTGGAGTTCAAAGAGTATGCTATGAGCTGGAGAAAAGATCAGAAGCGGTGATTTATTCTTTTGACTTAAGCAAGGATTCGTTGGCTTGAATAAATGTCTTAATGTCCTCAGACATTTCTAAGAGCTTTTTCCATTGTTCTTTATAGAGTGTGACAGGAAACCGCCCCAGTCCGTAAACAGAAAGACCGCCTTTTTCACTCACCTTTAGGGAGAGTCCTTTTGCGGAAGTCTTTTTCAATGCTTGATTTTCTGCGCGGAGTCTTTCGAGTTCTGCTTTCATGTCTTCTGGTTGATTTGTCATATTTTCTCTCTGTAACCTGTCTCCCATGGATAGGAAATATGAAAATATTGAAACGAAGCTAAAATCCAAAAATAGAGACGGGGACTAAGCTTGATGTCCCATTGCCTGTACCTAATTGACTTAAAGAATTATCTCCCCAGCATTGTGGAAAGCCATTGATGAGCGCACAAGAGAAGAGGTTTCCTGTTGCAATACCTTGAGCACCAGGAGTGGATAATGAGACGGGTGTTGGGCTCAAAGAGGGGGACGTGGTGCTATTGTTTCCAAGTTGCCCACTCGAATTATTTCCCCAGCATTGAATACCACCATTGACGATCGCGCAACCGTGGTCAGGTCCTGCTGATAGGGCCTGAGCCCCTCCTGTCACCCCTGTGACTTGTTGGGGGGTGGTAGAAGAGGTAGTGCTGCCATTTCCCAGTTGTCCTATAGTATTTTGTCCCCAACACAGAATCTCTCCGTTAGCGATGGCGCAAGTGTATTTTGTGCCTGCTGAAATCGCTTGGACTCCTGACAGGGGGGATGACCCTGTGCTGTCTAGGACTTTGACTGGAGTGCTGGAGTCAGAGTTCGTATTATTTCCTAATTGGCCGTTGGGATTATTTCCCCAGCATTGAACCCCTCCATTGATGAGTGCGCAAGTATGTAGATCTCCCACAGCAATGGCCTGCACACCTGTTAAAGGAGTTAAAGGAGAGGTAGAGGTGAGGACTTGTTGAGGGTTAGGAGATGACGTTGTGTTGCCGTTTCCAAGTTGTCCATTATAATTATATCCCCAACAGAAAACTCCACCATTAACGAGAGCACAAGAATGATAAGTGCCGACAGCAATGGCTTGGACATTCGTGAGAAGGGACCCTCCAGATAGCTTGACTGAAATAGGAGATGAGGAGTCGGTATAGCTCCCATTTCCCAATTGCCCATTTGAATTACTTCCCCAGCATTGAACCCCTCCATTGATGAGAGCACAAGAGTGAAGACTTCCGTTTGCAACCATCTGTGCACCTGTAAGAGGGAGTGTTGTGCTGGAAGTGACTACCGTGCTAGGAGTGCTAAAAGAGTTATCATTTCCTGTTCCTAATTGTCCATTTACATTATTTCCCCAGCATTGCACTTGATATAAAGAGCTGACTTCAACTACAGCACAAGTGTGAAATTTCCCAGCGGCTACGATTTTTGCGCCAGAGAGAGGGCTGCTGGCGTTAGGCACTTGCAATGGCAGAGTATTGGAAGTCGTGCCATCGGATCCAATTCCTAATTGGCCTGAGACATTGTCACCCCAGCATTGGACTCCACCACTGGTTAAGGTAGCGCAGGCAAAATCATATCCCAGAGCCACGGATTGAACCCCCGAAAGAGAAGTGGTGCCCGTAGTATCTTTTACACTCACAGGAAGGAGTGAATCACTCGTGCTATTCACTCCTAATTGTCCGCTGGAGTTTTGTCCCCAGCATTGTACGGCACCGGTGGTGAGTGTGGCGCAAGTGAAATTGCCTCCTGCATTGATGGCACTGACTCCTGTCAGGGTGGATGATCCTGTGCTGTCTTTGACTGTGACTGGAGTGCTAGAGTCAACGTTCGTATTATTTCCTAATTGGCCGTTAGAATTACTTCCCCAACATTGAACTCCTCCGCTGGTGAGCAAAGCACAGGTATGATAGGTTCCTGCTGCTAAGGATTGAACACTCGAGCCGGCGCCTAAGTTGGTTACAAAAGTAGGAAGGGCTGTGGGTGTGGTCGTAGTCGCGTAAGTAGGATTTCCAAGTTGTCCATTTGAATTACTTCCCCAGCAGAGTACTCCTCCTGTTCCTGTTAAGGCAGCACAAGAGTGAGCAGCTCCAGTGGCGATGCTATTCACGGCAGATGAGATGCCCAGGACAGTAGAAGCTTTAGAAATATTATTTAAATTACCTGTTCCGAGTTGTCCATTTGAATTGCGACCCCAGCATTGAACCCCATGATTAATGATGGCACAAGTGTGGCCTGATCCCCCTGATACGGCTTGGGCTCCTGAAACAGGAGGGTATCCCGTGGCACTGGAAATGACTGTTACAGGAATATTCGAGTTCGTCGTATTTCCATTCCCCAGTTGCCCATAGAAATTAGCTCCCCAGCATTGGATTGCACCACTCACAATAGCGCAAGAATGGTCATCTCCAGATGTGAGGCCCGCTGTCGTGGTTTGAACTCCTGTGAGGGCTGTTCCCGTGGAGGTTTGGAGTACCGTTTGAGGTGTTGAAACTTGAGTGACGGAAGCATCTCCAATTCCCAACTGTCCATTTGAATTATTTCCCCAGCACTGAATGGTTCCATTGACGAGTGTGCAGGTATGAGAATCTCCTGCAGTCATCATGGAGATGCCTGATCCTAAATTAGTGACAGGTAACGCTGTTACACTCGAAGTGGTTGAACCGGCGTGGTTTGAGTTTCCTAACTGAGCATAATTATTTCCACCCCAGCACTGGACACTGGTCGTATTGAGAGCACAGGAGAAGTCAGCACCCAGCGCGAGAAACCGGGCTCCCGTGACACCCGCAACGGTTTGAGGTGTGCTGGTATAGGATCCGAGATTTGTATTAGAACCCAATTGGCCGTAGGAGTTACTTCCCCAACACTGAACTGTACCCGAGGGACCGATGATGGCGCAGGTATGAAAATCACCGGCAGCAAGGAGTTGTACGGTTGTATTTGCCGCCGTTAAAGTTGCCGCTGTTAAAGCAGTCACAAAAGAGGGAGTCGGATTCGATGTGGTGGTACCTATGTTTGTTATATTTCCAAGTTGACCATATTGATTCCCACCCCAGCATTCCACGCCTCCATTGCCGCTGAGAATGGCGCAAGTGTGATTCGCTCCTGCGGCTATATTTTGGATAATGGCTGGTGTGGCGGATGGTGTGGGGGAAGGTATAACGGAGGGAACTGCAGTGGGAGTGGTCACATTACTTCCTCCCAGTTGTCCGAATGAGTTATCTCCCCAGCAATAAACACCCGTGCCATCTTCAGTGAGTGCGCAGGTATGATCCCTTCCTGCTGTGAGTTGGTAAATAGTTTTGGTCGAGAGTATTTCCGTAAACTGTGGACTCCCGGAACTCCCAATGAGTTGAGCATACTGGTTACTCCCCCAGCATTTGACATGATAAGCTGAATCAATACCACAGGTATGCAAAGAGCCTGCTACTAAAGGAATATAAGGAGTGACAGAGGGGGCAGGAGAAGGAATCGCTGCGGGCGTAAAACTGGCAGTCGGAACGGGAGTGGGAGTATTGCTATTGGATGAAGGTGTACCATTTACTTGACCAGCGTCATTACTTCCCCAACAGCTCACAGTGATATTACTATTGAGCGCACACGTATGATGGGCTCCTGCTGCTACTTTGAGAGTACCTGATGCAAGGCCTGAAGCATAAACTGCCGAGTTTGTAGTCGAGTAACTTCCATATCCAGATTCGCCATAAGAATTAGTGCCCCAGCATTGAACTCCTCCAGAAAGTGTAGCGCAAACATGGAATTCTTTTGCAGAGAGAGTGGTGGGAGCTAAAGCTAAATTGAGTACGGGTAAAGGATTCGTATTGAAAATACCCGCACCAGAAAGAGTGGAGTTTCCTAGCTGTCCAAATGTATTATCTCCCCAGCATTGGATTTGGTCGTTTATGAGTGCGCAAGTATGTTCTGCACCTAAGCTGAGAGATTGGACTCCCGTGAAAGGAGAGGTGGAGTTGGGGATTTGTAAAGGTGTAGCGGAGAAGGGCGTTGTGCTTGGACTGACTCCTAGTTGTCCGAATGCATTACTTCCCCAGCATTGAATGCCACCTTGGACAAGAGCACAGGTAAAAAAATCGCCAGCGGCAATGGCTTGTACTCCAGAGGATAAGCCCGATACTGGCTGAGGAGTCATTTTAGAAGTAAAATTTCCAGTGCCTATGCCTAATTGACCAAAAAATCCATTTCCCCAGCATTGAACTCCGCCATTGATGAGCGCACAAGAATGATAAGCACCCGATGCAATCGCTTGGACACCCGATGTTAATCCGTTCACCGCTTGAGGCGTGTTAAATGAAGCAGTTGAACTATTATTTCCTAACTGGCCATTCGTATTATTTCCCCAACATTGAACCCCACCAGTGATGAGCGCACAAGTGTGTGAAGCGCCGGCAGCAATAGCTTGGACACCCGAAGTGAGTCCAGTGGTTGATACAGGTGTAGAGGAGTCGTCACTGGTATTATTTCCCAGTTGTCCATAAGTATTATTTCCCCAGCAATAGACGGCACCGTTTTTAATGGCACAGGTATGGTGAGCGCCGGCTGTAATGGCTTGGACATTCGAAGTGAGTCCAGTGGTTGATACAGGTGTAGAGGAGTCGTTATTGCTCCCATTTCCCAGTTGCCCATACCTGTTTCTGCCCCAGCACTGAACCCCTCCGTTAATGATTGCGCAGCTATGGTCTTGTCCAGTTGCAACACTTTGAGCACCCGAGCTGATGCCAGTCACGGATAGAGGGGTTGAGCTATCAGAGGTAGCCGAATTTCCGAGTTGTCCAAGTTGATTTTGCCCCCAGCACTGAACCCCTCCATTGGTAACTGCGCAATTATGGTTACCGCCTGAGGCCATTTGATTCACGCTGAATTGATAGGTGTATTGGTTAGATCCACCCACGGAAGAGGTTCCATCGGGGTTTGTTACTACAAATGAAACACTATTTCCGCCGATGCCAAAGGGCGTCACGCAAGAAAGTGTATCTGTATTGATAAATGTCGGATTGGAGCAGGCATTGCCATTGATGGCAATAGTCGAACTCGGTCTAAAATTTAAGCCAGAAATAGAAACGGTGGTGCCCGAGCCTCCGGCTGAAGGGGTGAGTTGGCTAATCGTAGGAGCCGGCCCAGTATAAGTATAAAAAATGGGAGTCAGAGTGGATGCAGAAGTGAGATCAGGATTAGTCACAGCTACAATTACGGTACCTAGGTCATGAGCGGGAGTGATGCAAGTGATCGTAGTGGAAGAAACTACGACAAGGGAATTGCAGTTTAATCCGTCGATGGTTGCGTAAGCCCCTGTTAGAAATCCAGTTCCAGTCAGAGTGACTGGAGTACTTCCAGAGTTGCTTCCTGAAGTCGGTGCAATCTGGGTAAGGGTCGGTGGCGTTCCTTGATAAATAAATCCATTCAATTGGGTAGCGAGTTGATTATCTGGATTTGTCACTATGACGCTACTGATACCAGCGACTGACGCCGCTCCGGTCACACAAGTGAGAGTAGTGGAGGAAAGCAAAGTGACAGAGGAACAAAGAGATCCTCCAATAGAAACGACAATGGCTCCTGAAAAAAATCCCGTGTCCGTGCCTCCGGTAATGGGTCCAACGTTAGGAGTGGTGCTGGCTCCTAAAAAAAAACCCGTGCCCGTAAGGGTAACTGCTGTGCCTCCCGCAATGGGTCCAATATTAGGAGTGATGCTCGTGATAGTTGGGGATGGATGAATGAAAGTGCCGGATGAAGAGGTTGTGCTCGAGGTGGCAGAAACAGCGCTTCCTAGTTGAATTTGTTCAAAGCAACCCGAGAGGGAGAATAGCAGGGCAATTGCCCAAAAATTAAGTAACCTGAGTGACCCATTCATTGACATCCCACTTGTTTCTTAGGTATTCCAAAGGAGTTTTAATGCATTACTAATATTATCAACTATTTAAATCGATTTGTCTATTTGGAAATTGTATATATATATTAAATACTTATATAAATTTAGATTACAGCTATTCCAATGAAATATTAAGTGCTAGGGTTTTATTTATATGACTCTTCCTCAATGGATAGCTGTTCTGGGTGCCTTCAGTGTTTTTTCAATGTCTGCATTTGCAGAGGTAAAACTTGAAAATGAAATCGTGGGCAAGGTGATCAAGGTCAGTGGAAAAGCATGGGCGGCTCGAAGTTTAGTAGACAATGATAAGGTAGAGTTGCACCTGGGCTCAAGTCTTCATGGAAACGACATTATCATTACCGATTCAGACGCTCAATTAGAAGTCGTATTAGGTAAAAAAGAGGTTTCACTGTTCGTCAAGCATGACAGTACTCTTCAGATTTTCCATACCCCTAAAAAAGATTGGCTCGTCGATTTAAGACAAGGACTTCTGTTGTCGCATATTCGTCATTATTCCAATACTCATCCAGATCATTATCAAGTGAAAACCCATGGTGCGGTGATGGCAGTTCGAGGCACCACTTTTTTTCTTCATTCAAAGCCAACTGAGCCTCTTTTTCTCTGCACCTGTGAAGGGGAAGTCTCCATTAATCATGAAATGACCATCAAGTCGAAACATCATGATGCACCTAAACTTATCGAAGATGGAAATCAACCGCTCTCCTCACGTCTCAAAAATGTAGATATGGGAGTTGAGCATTCTGATTCAGAGGCGGCGGAATTGATTAAGCTGCTGCAAGATGGATAAAGTTTTCACAAAGAATTCTTCCTTTTTTGATGTGGTGAGTTAGAATTTCTGAAAAAGAGCTCCTCGTCATATGTAATTTATGCTGTTATTTTGACATATATAAGCATATGAATTAGATTAAAGTATATGCGTACGACGATTGATATACCCGAAGAACTCATTGAAGAAGCCCGGCAGTTATTGGGTTTTAAGTCTAAAACAGATACCATTATTCTATCTCTACAGGAATTAATTCGAAAGAAACGAATCGAAGAACTAAAAAAAATGGCTGGCCATGTGAAACTGGACATTGATGTGGATAAATCAAGACGTCGAAAACGAAATAAATAAAGATGATTTTTATAGATACTTCTATTTGGATTCAGTACTTCCGAGGTAGAGATCCCTTACTCATTCAATCTGTACACGAACTCCTCGATCAGGACAAAGTAGCATTATCCGTCATGGTTTGGCTTGAACTCCTTTCTGGTGTAAGACAAACCGAGATCCAACATCTCAAGCGAGTCCTTTCAGCCTTGCCGAAATTTTTCCCATCTGAGACGAGTTGGAGTCGATTAGAGACTTGGGTTGAGCAAGGCTTAAGGCGCGGTCAGAGATTTAGTGCAACAGACTTACTCATCGCCTCCATTGCAGTGGATACTCATTCTAAACTATGGTCGTTGGATTCAGATTATCAAAGAATGCAAAAACTGGGCTTTCTTACCTTATACCATCCGTAAAATTTATCTTAGCCTCTGCCCATTCGAGCACGGTGCGAGCGATTTTTGAAAGATTTTTTCGGTCCATTTGAGATTCGAAATCAATAAATTCATAACGCAAAAGTACTGCATAGGGATTCAGTTCGTCCAACTCCTGTGCTGCAGGTGGAAGTTCTATATTATTTTTCTTAATGAGTTCTAAAAGTTCTCCAATATCATGAGTCCTTGGAAACTCTGCGGAATGAAGCGCAAGTATAGCTTTTAAAGCTTTTTCAACTACCTGTTGAGAATGAAATCCAATGACGGAGTCGTCCACTGCCTCGCTCTTTGCCAAAACTTCAAGCGCAATTAAGTCTTTCTTGGCAAGATTACAAAAGCTTCTGGCCAAGTCAGCTGGCTTTTTCATAGATGGTCTTTCCTTCCTTTAAAGCCCAATAAAGAACTGTGCCTGGTAAATGTGCCCACTCTAGAACTTCATCCCTAGAAAAAACAAGGACATCGACTCCAACGCCTAAAGGTCTTAGAAGGCGTTGAAGGCGGATCATCTCACGTACTTTATTAGTGACTTGGTCCTCAATCACAAGCAAATCAAGATCAGAATCTTTACGAGAATCTCCCCTCGCTCGAGAACCGAACAGAATGATTTTTGAATAGGAACCTGTGTCACATAAAAGTTCGACTGCTTTTTTGATAAGTGTATCGTCAGTCATATTATCTTAAATACTTTCACTTTCGACGCTGAAAGTAAAGATCTCTGGATAGTGCGCTCGGTTGTCTTTATTGAACTCTCGCCAAAACCGCGATCATCTCATGCTGATCACTCCAGCAGCTCAGTCCAGCGTTTTAACGCGATCTCTACAATGTATGCCTGCATTCGATCGATGAGCTGTAAATTCCGATAAGGCAATTGAAGAGATTCTTGCACTAATTGATTTCCCTGTCTGAGTCCAAGTGTTGCTCGGCCATCTGGCGTAAATCCAGCGATTGCTAAAGTCATGGAGTGATCGTCAGTTTTATGGGCTTCATTGAGAATACGAGAGATCTGGTCTTCTGGAGCTTCTGATATTGCCCAATCTGTTTGGACTGTAATTTTTGATTGAATATCTTTGTAAGCGGGGTAAGCAGGGCCTTTTAAAACGGTACTCATTCGTTGAGCAAAAATTCCACCGGATGCAGAGTCATATAGTTTAATATTTTTTATTTGATCTGATTTCTTTGAAATCAGAGTTAAAAATCTGGCTGCGAGATCCTCACCTTGTATTGTCATGACCCAAGGTGCAATTGCGGAATCTAGTTTTTGAATCCAGGGTTGTTTCTCTTTTAATTGAAATTCAGGACACCAAACTTTGATTTCTACATAGGGGCGATGTGCTCGATAGCCTATTTGTAAGTGACTTCCTGATAGGGCTTTTTCCGTAATTTCGCCCAGTTCAGCCTCACTCTTTCCCATGCATTGCCAGGTGAGAAGACGGAGAGGCATCAATTCAGGTCGTATTTTGCGTATTTCGTTATCAATTCCTTGATCCCAAATTGCACTGATTTCGTGAGGAGGTCCCGGAAGAACCCAGATTTGATGATGGGCCATGGATGGAACCGTTGAGGTAAAGGCTGCAGCGGTTCCCTGTGGATTAGGTAAAATCTTTGAGTCTATTGGAAAATAGCACTGCTGACGATTAGATTCTGCTACCGGAATTCCTACCGAAGTTAAACGTTGTATAATTTGTTGCCAAGCGGATTCATGAAATTCGAGAGGCTTTTTAAGCCAATCTGCAACTACCTCTCGAGTAAAGTCATCGCTGGTAGGTCCCAATCCTCCCGTTACAAAAATAAGCTGACTCATTTGAGCACAGTGATCTAAGGCTTTTCGAATCATAGGGCGATCGTCCGCAACGGTTTCGTGCAGAACTACATCAATGCCTAAATTCACGAGCTTTTCAGAAATCCAGGCTGCATTTCTGTTGAGGATCTGTCCGGTGGTAATTTCAGTTCCGACGGCAAGTATGGATGCTTGATGAGTCATCAGTTTTTATTCCGCGAGCTCGGGGTTTTTAGAGGAAGTTCCTTTTTCCTTCTTGGATTCTGATTTGGATTCGACTTTGTGCGGACCATCATCAGACATGCGAAGATCTGTTTTTGGTTTGAGAAGCCGTACTTTATTCACGCGTTCTTCAGCATCTGTTTCAAAACGCCAAAGAATTTCGCAGTTTTGTAAATGAGTGGTGGTTTCCTCTTGATTGGAGCAAATATGAACAATTCCATTTTCATAGAGGGTTACATCAGCGGAGTCAACGTAAGTTCCTTCTTCTCCTGGGTAGAAGAAAATGACTCTCATAGCCGAACCCTTTTTAATAATCTTCATCTGATTTCTTCCTATTCCGGGGCTCTTTTGAATTCCCATCCACGACAAAAATCTTTGGAAGCTCCATTCCATTTTTTCAAACATGCACACGACTCCTTTTTTCATTCATAAACCATACTACACAAGTCCAGCAAGTGAGTTGCCATAATTAGTCAAAGGAGTTAAAAAAGGTTTATTATGACTCCTTCGACAATTCCTATTCATCTTGATTTATTCAGCGAAATCGAACAGCTCAAGAAATTAAAAAATGCTGTTATATTAGCTCATTATTATCAAGATCCAGATATTCAGGATATTGCAGATTTTGTGGGTGATAGTCTAGAGCTTGCTAAAGCTGCTCAAAAAACTAAAGCTAAATTGATTTTGTTTGCTGGAGTTCATTTCATGGCTGAAGGGGCCAAAATTTTAAATCCTTCTAGAAAAGTACTTCTGCCAGATCTTCGTGCTGGTTGTTCACTTTCGGATAGTTGCCCTCCAGAGGCTTTCGCACGCTTCAAGGCTCGGTTTCCAAAGCACTTTGTTGTTTCCTACATTAATTGTTCGGCAGCTATTAAAGCTCAGAGTGATGTGATTTGCACGAGTTCAAATGCCGTTAAGATCGTCAATCGAATTCCAAAAGACCGCGGAATTATTTTTGCGCCTGATAGAAATCTAGGGGCTTATGTTGCCCAACAAACGGGTCGGGATTTGGTGCTGTGGCAAGGTACTTGTATTGTTCACGAAACTTTCTCAGAACGAAAAACCGCTGAATTAAGAGTTCATCACCCAGCGGCGCAACTGATTGCTCACCCAGAATGTGAACCCTCTTTATTGGCTAAAGCGGACTATATTGGAAGCACTTCTGCACTCTTAAGCTATGTCGTTGAGACGGATTGCCAAGAATTTATCGTCGCCACGGAAGCGGGCATTCTTCATCAGATGAAGAAAAAGGCTCCCCATAAGCTTTTAATCCCAGCTCCTCCTCGTCAGGCATGCAATTGCAATGAGTGTCCATTCATGAAGCTGAATACTTTAGAGAAAGTATACCTCGCATTGAGGGATGAAACTCCGGAAGTAGACGTCCTGGAAGATCTTCGTGCTCGAGCCCTCATCCCTTTGGAGCGAATGATCGAGTGGTCTCAATAATCCTAAAGATCCTAAAGATTTAACAGAAATTCACCGATCAACGGGGTGTCTTGGGACTTTTTGTTGACCAAACCCTGAGTTATTGTCTAAGCTGCGAGCTTTATTGAGGAGAATTATTTTATGTCCAGCGACCCGCAATTTCAATTTCTGACTGCGCCTTTAAACGGAAAAGCGATGACTATCGAAAATGGAAAGCTCAAGGTTCCAGATAATCCAGTGATTCCGTTTATCGAGGGGGATGGAACGGGTCGTGATATTTGGAAAGCTTCTCGAGCCGTATTTGATGCTGCTGTAGAAAAGGCTTATGGCGGCAGGCGTAAGATTGAGTGGTTTGAAGTTTATGCAGGAGAGAAGGCTTTTAAAAAGTTTAACGATTGGCTCCCTGAAGATACGCTCAAAGCATTGAAGCACTACTTGGTTTCCATCAAGGGCCCCCTCACTACCCCTATTGGCGGTGGAATTCGTTCTTTGAATGTTGCGCTTCGACAGATGATGGATCTCTATGTTTGTTTGCGTCCTGTTCGGTATTTTAGAGGGGTGCCTTCTCCCGTGAAACATCCTGAAAAAGTAGATATGGTCATTTTTCGGGAAAATACAGAAGACATTTATGCAGGGATTGAATTTGAAAGAAAGAGTGAGGGAGTTCAGAAGCTTCTCGCATTTTTAAAAGAAAATTTCCCGAAAGAATATGCCAAGATTCGTTTTCCTGAAACCACCGGAATTGGAATTAAGCCTGTATCTCGAGAGGGGACCGAGCGTCTTGTGCGAGCAGCAATCGAATTTGCACTCCGAGAAAATCGCAAATCAGTGACCATTGTTCATAAAGGCAATATTATGAAATACACTGAGGGCGGCTTTCGCGGCTGGGCTTACGCATTGAGCGAAAGGGAATATAAAGATAAAGTTTATACTTGGGAACAGTGGGAAGCCACAAAGAAGGAAAAAGGCGAAGAAGCTGCTAACGCTGAACAAAAAGCTGAGTTAGCAAAGGGTAAGATTTTAATCAAGGACGCCATTGCGGATATTTCTCTTCAACAAGTTTTGACCCGCCCTGAAGAGTTTAGCGTGATTGCTACTCTGAATTTAAATGGTGACTATTTATCTGACGCACTTGCGGCACAGGTCGGTGGAATTGGGATCGCTCCAGGCGGAAATATCAATTACCTTACGGGTTATGCAGTTTTTGAAGCGACTCATGGCACAGCTCCTAAGTATGCTGATCAAGATAAGGTCAATCCAGGATCTGTCATATTATCAGGTGAAATGATGCTCCGATATATGGGCTGGACCGAAGCTGCGGATCTTATCATTAAAGGTATGGATGGCGCGATTACCTCAAAGGCTGTTACTTATGATTTTGCTCGCTTGATGAAGCAGGATGGGGTTTCTGGAGTGACTGAATTAAAATGTTCTGAGTTTGGTCAGCACGTCATTAAAAATATGTGATTTATCAAAGATGGGGCAGAGAGCTGTGAGTTCTCTGCCCCACTCTTTCTTAATTATCAATAGTCTCACTTCGGTCTAGGCAAGTTAAAGATATCTGTCGTTTTTCCATAACTGGGTCCTCCTAGGCGAGAAATCGGTTTCAACTCATCGATCAAAATTTTTCCATCTTGATAGACTTCAGCGCGGACATGGACTTGGAGTATTTTTCCAATAACAATCGTTGAAGATCCTTCTGATCCGTCTCCGACCTCCAGGGTATTGTAGAGTTCGCATTCGAAATGAATGGCAGATTCTTTGACTCGTGCAGGTTTTACCTTTTCTGATGGAAGAGGTGTAAGCCCCACCTTGAGCATTTCATCCACACCATAGGGATATTCTGCGGAGCATTGATTCATCGGTTCAACAATGCCTTCACTCACGATATTGACCACAAATTGGCGTGTAGCCTCAATATTCAGAAGCGTATCTTTTTTCTCGCCATTTTTCTTACGGGTAATCGCAATCATTACGGCAGGAGGGTTGCTTGAGACTCCGTTGAAAAAACTGAAGGGAGCCAAGTTACCTTTACCTTCTGGACTGACCGTACTTACAAATGCGATAGGTCTTGGAACAATGGCACCAATCAGGAGTTTGTAAGTCGATGTGGTGCCAATTTGTTGGGGGTCCAGGCTGATCATATCGTTATTCTTTATGTGTTTTTCAATAGTATTCATATTTCCTGACTAATTTGGTTTAAAGTCATCTTTGCATCCTTTAGCTAGAACTATGGTCATTGGTTTGGTGCTATTGCAATAGAGAAGGCTAATGCGACGAGTCACTTCTTCTTGTATTATCTTAGAAAATTTCGCTGACCTTTACTGCAAGCTAGCCTATAGTTAACGCAATTACAGGTCATTAGAACATTCGCAGCGGGAGGTAATCGCAATGCGTCGTCCGAAAATTTCAATCATTGGTGCAGGTTTTGTAGGGTCAACATGTGCTCATTGGGCTGCTTCTAAGGAACTCGGAGATGTTGTCCTTATCGATATCAACGGGGATGTCGCTAAAGGGAAAGCACTCGATCTTTTTGAGTCTTCTCCTGTCGAAGGATTTGACTCTCAGATTCAAGGTGGAAGCGATTACGCACTGACTGCCAATTCAAATGTTGTTATTATTACCGCAGGCCTGCCTAGAAAGCCTGGGATGAGCCGCGATGATCTACTCGCGACCAATGCAAAAATTGTAAAAGATTGTGCTACCCAAGTTGCGAAGTATTCTCCTCATTGTGTGATCATTATTGTAAGTAATCCACTGGATGCTATGTGTCACGTAGCCATGAAGGCTTCAGGATTCCCTCGCGAAAGAGTTTTGGGGATGGCTGGAGTTTTAGATGGCGCACGCTTTAGAAGTTTCATTGCAATGGAACTAGGTGTGAGTGTTGAAGATGTTCAGGCTTTTGTTTTCGGAGGTCATGGGGATACGATGGTACCTATGCCTCGTTACGTGAGCGTCGGTGGAATCCCTCTTCAGCAACTTCTGAGTGAAGATAAGATTAATGCTATTGTAGACAGAACTCGTAAGGGTGGTGCGGAAATAGTGAATCTTTTGAAAACCGGATCCGCTTATTATGCTCCGGCTGCTAGCGCCGTTCAAATGGCTGAGGCCATTATTCGGGATAAAAAGCGATATTTACCTTGCGCAGTTTATCTTAAAGGAGAGTACGGTGTGAAAGATTTATTTTGCGGTGTGATCGCTAAATTAGGTGCTCAGGGTTTGGAGGGCGTTCCGACCCTCGATCTGAACAGGGATGAGACCGCGATGTTTGAAAAGTCTGCGGCTGCTGTAAAAGAGCTCGTAGAAGCAATGGATAAGTTGGGAGTTTAATTGAAAGGTTTAGTATGAATATTCATGAGTATCAAGCCAAACATCTTTTAAAGAAGTTTGGAGTTCGTGTACCAGAAGGCCGCCTGATAGAAGAGGGGGCTGATTTAGAAATGCGAGCACAAAAAGCCGCAGAAGAATTAGCGAAAGAGCGAAAAAATACAGTTTGGGTAGTGAAAGCTCAGATCCATGCTGGAGGGAGAGGAAAGGCAGGCGGGGTAAAGGTCTGTAAGGACATTGCTTCGGTGAAAGCTGCAGCTCGAGAAATTGTGGGTAAAACCTTAGTTACTCCTCAAACTGGAGTTCACGGGAAAAAAGTTCATAAGATATGGATTGAAGAGGGTTCTTCGATTGCTCGAGAACTTTATTTGGGGATCGTGATTGATCGTGCCATTTCTCAAGTGGTCATGATGGTTTCTACCGAAGGCGGGATGGAGATTGAAGAAGTTGCCGCAACCCATCCTGAGAAAATTATCAGAGTTTCTATTGATCCTACGATTGGCTTTCAGCCCTTCCATGGTCGAAAACTGGCATTAGCTTTAGGTCTTACTCCTGAGCAAACAAAAGAAGCTGTGACGTTCTTTGCAGGTGTCTATCGATGCTTTATGGAGTCCGATTGTGCACTTGTAGAAATCAATCCTTTGATTGTAACCCAGCAAGGAAATCTAGTGGCATTGGATGCCAAATTCAACTTTGACGATAATGGACTGTACCGTCATGCTGACATCGTTGCTATGCGAGATCTGCTGGAAGAGAACTCCCAAGATATTGAAGCTTCCAAATATGAATTAGCTTATATTGCACTGGAAGGAAATATTGGCTGCTTGGTGAATGGTGCAGGTTTGGCAATGGCTACCATGGATATTATTAAATTACATGGTGGAGAGCCTGCAAATTTCTTAGACGTGGGTGGGGGGGCAACAAAAGAAAAGGTTGCTCATGCATTTAAAATTATTCTCAAAGATCCAAATGTTAAAGCGATTCTTGTGAATATTTTTGGTGGAATCATGAAGTGTGACGTCATAGCCGAAGGAATTGTGGCTGCTGCAAAGGAGCTTGAACTTCAAGTGCCTCTAGTTGTGAGGCTTGAAGGAACGAATGTAGAAAAAGGTAAAGAAATTTTGGCGCACTCTGGCCTCAAAATTATACCGGCTAATGGACTGACTGATGCTGCGAAAAATGTAGTAGCCGCCTCAAAGAATCAGTTGAGCTAAGGAGTAAGTATGGCAATTTGGGTAAATAAAGATACTAAACTTTTGGTTCAAGGAATTACAGGTTCACAGGGAGGGTTTCATGCCAAGGGCTGCCGAGAATACGGCACGCAAGTAGTCGGAGGAGTGACTCCAGGCCGTGGTGGACAGGTCCATGAAGGATTTCCTGTTTTTAATACAGTAGAAGAAGCGGTTAAAAAAACAGGTGCAAATGCTACGATGATTTTTGTTCCACCTGCGGGAGCGGCGGATGCTATTTGTGAAGCGGCTGATGCAGGGATTCCTCTGATCGTATGTATTACTGAAGGAATTCCAGTGAAAGACATGCTGGCCACTAAGAGATATTTGGCTAGTACAAAATCCAGACTGATTGGACCCAACTGTCCTGGAATTATCACTCCTGGACAGTGTAAAATAGGAATTATGCCTGGATCGATCCATAAAACAGGAAATATAGGTGTTGTTTCAAGATCCGGAACGTTAACCTATGAGGCAGTTTTTCAGCTCACGCAGTTGGGAATTGGTCAAAGTACCTGTGTTGGGATTGGTGGAGATCCTATTAATGGGACTAATTTCATTGATGTACTTGAGGCCTTTAATGGTGACCCTGATACTTATGGGGTCATTATGATTGGTGAAATTGGGGGTACTGCTGAAGAAGAAGCTGCCGAATATATTAAGCGAGAATTTAAAAAACCAATGGCCGGGTTTATCGGAGGAGCGACTGCTCCTGCGGGTAAACGAATGGGACACGCAGGTGCGATTATTTCAGGCGGGAAAGGAACAGCTGAAGAAAAGTTTCAAGCTCTCCAGGCTGCCGGAGTTAAAGTTGCACGCAGTCCTGCCGACTTGGGATCGACATTAGCTCAAGCCCTGAGGTCATTATCGAGTTGACGCAATGGGTAATCTCGCCGTTGACGGAGAGGGTAACCAAGTGTACAAACGGGTTATTAGACGATATGGAGGATTTTTAAAATGGCAATTGAACGGACCTTTTCTATAATTAAGCCAAATGCGGTTGAAAAAAATGTAATTGGAGAAGTGATTTCTCGATTTGAAGTGCGTGGTCTGCGAGTCGCAGCTGCTAAGTTCACGCGACTTTCTCGTGAAAAGGCAGAGGGTTTTTATATTGAACATAAAGACCGACCTTTTTTTCATAGTTTAATTCATTTTATGACTCAAGGTCCAGTTCTCTTGATGTGTTTAGAAGGAGAGAATGCCGTGGCTTTGAATCGTGAGATTATGGGAGCAACAGATCCGGCTAAAGCCGCAACTGGAACTATCCGCAAAGATTTTGCTGATAGTATTGAAGCGAATGCTGTTCATGGTTCTGATAGTGCACAATCTGCTGAACGTGAATTAGCCTATTTTTTTGATAAATCAGAAATTCAGAAACGGTTCTAAATTCACTGAGAAAAATGCTAAAAATCGCTATTTCTCAATTTGACCCATTAGTGGGTGGATTTGAGAGCAATGTAAAGCAAATCAAAGAAGCTTATCAACGAGCCTGCTCAGTGCAGGCTCGTTTGCTTTTGACTCCTGAGTTAAGTCTTTGTGGCTATCCACCCCATGACTTAATGGATCGTCCTGAGATGTTTGAGCGCAATGAAGACGCTCTAGCGAAGCTGATGAGGATCACGCAAGGGCAAAAGTGTGCACTTGCGGTGGGACATGTTGCAAGAAGTCCTAAAAAGTTTGGTCGTTCAGCCCAAAATGTAGTGACCATCCTTGAGAATGGCAGAAATGTCTTTACACAGGCAAAGTCTCTTCTTCCTACCTATGATGTTTTCGATGAAGCTCGATATTTTGAGCCTGCTGACGAAATCCAGCTTTGGAATTGTGATGGAGTCCGGGTAGGTGTCGCTATTTGTGAGGATCTTTGGGGAAGTTCCACGCTTTTGGGAAAGCCCCTGTATGGTCGTGATCCAGTTCAAGTTTATGCTGAAAAAAATGCACAATTGATAGTTTCAATTTCATCGAGTCCCTATGAATGGAATAAGCGAGAGACTCGAGAGAAGCTTCATCGTGATATTTCAAGGCGTTTAAAGGTACCTTTAATTTATGTGAATCAGGTGGGAGCTACCGATGAGATTCTATTTGATGGTGGCTCTTTCGCACTGGATGATGAGGGTAAGTTAATCGGAAGATTACCTTATTTTAAAAAATCATTGGGTGTAGTTTGTGTTCTAGATCCATCCAATCAAAAATTTGAGTCTCCTCAACTTGAAAATAGAGAAGACGTAAGTCCTTCGGAAATGGAAATTTTGGTTCGTGGTTTAGTGACAGGTATTCGTGAATACTTCGTGCGGACTGGATTTAAAAAAGCGATTTTAGGTCTCAGTGGGGGAATTGATTCTGCGGTTGTTGCTGTACTCGCTGCGCAGGCATTAGGTCCAGAAAACGTTTTGGGAGTGGCAATGCCAAGCCAATACTCTTCAGGACATAGTTTAGAAGATGCTGAAAGGTTAGTCAAAAATCTGGGGATAAAGTTTGAAGTGCGTCCTATTAAATTTCTTTTCTCCACAAGTTCACGTGAACTCTCGGACCAAAGAGGTAAGCTAAACCCAATTGCCTTGGAGAACCTACAGTCTCGTTTGCGCGGTATGATTTTAATGACCTTATCCAATCATGATTCTGCACTTGTACTGACCACTGGAAACAAGTCAGAGCTTGCTATGGGGTACTGTACGCAATATGGAGATATGGTAGGAGCTTTAGCTCCGATTGGAGATGTTTTTAAAACTCGAGTCTATGAAATGGCGCGCTATATGAATCAGATTTGGGGAAATTCAATTCCAGAGCGTTCTATTACAAAGGCACCTTCTGCGGAATTAAGACCTAATCAGACAGATCAAGACTCCTTGCCTCCTTATGAAGAGTTAGATGAGCTTTTATCTGAATATATTGAAAAAGGAGCTGCAGTTGCTGAACTGGAGAAGCGTTTTAAAGTTCAGGATAAAAATAATTTCAGATCAGTAAATGAACTTTTACGTCGTGTAGAAATGAATGAGTATAAGCGGAGACAGGCAGCTCCAGTTTTAAAAATAAGTAGAAAGGCATTTGGGATAGGTCGTCGGATTCCCATAGCGAAAATTTGGGAACAGAATTAATGTAAGCAGTTCCTTTAGAGCTGTTGACAAGCACACATTCCTCATTAAACCGAGCTTTACTAAATCTATCAAGTTGTGCTAATTCTCCGTGTTAGAAATTTGATGCCGATTTGGGCAAGTAAACACGAAGGGTAAAATTTTATGAAATCAGTTAATTCAGAAATTCAAAAAGTAGTGACTCGTGTAAAGGAAGCTCAAGTACAGCTTCAGAGTTTAATAAAGAGTCATGATTGGATCGAAGAAGCTCGAAAATATGCCGAACGTCAAGGTAAAGAAGTGAAAAAGCTTTTTGGACCTGATGTTGAAAAGATGAAAGTTTTCCTTGAAAAGGAACGCAAGGAACTTGAAAAGTTTCAAAAACAAATTCCAGGCGAAGTGAAAAAATTTAGAAAATTTGTAAATTTACAGAAAAAGGAATTTGAAAAGCTCCTTACGAATGTCCGTAAAATGAGCAATGGTCAAAGTTCGGGCAGCAAATCGGGTGGTGCCAAAAAAGCAAAAGTAAAAAAGACAAAGGCCGCAGCTCCTAAGAAAAAATCTGCTGCGAGCGCTGCTTCAGATCATGCTCCTAGCGCATAATTTATTTGATCTTTAGCTGCAATAAGGATCTCTTACTTTTGGCAGGTCACCCCTATTTGGATTAGGTTCAGATAGGGGTTTTTTTATTTTATATAATAATAGGCGACACCTCGCCGAGGTGCAATAATGCAGCTTGACAGTGATCGAGTACTCCGATATGTCCAGTTTATAAGGAGGTTCTTAAGAACCAAATTCAATAATGGCATTTACACCTTCAAGTCCTTCAAGTCCTTCGAGTCCATCCGGCCCACCGTCATTTCCACGTCCTCGGTTTCCACGAGGTCCCGTTCCAAATCAAAATAAAGATGAGCATAGGCTCAATGAGAGGATCAGGGTCCCTCAGGTCCGCTTAATTGATGAAAAAGGCAATCAAGTGGGTGTTGTTCCTACTTATGAGGCGCTTCAAATGGCGCGCGAGCGTGGTTTAGACCTCATGGAGGTTTCTCCAAACGCACAGCCACCTGTTTGTAAGATTTGTGATTACGGCAAGTTTAAATACGAAAAAAAGAAAAAAGAGCAACTTGCTAAGAAAAAGCAGACTGTTATAAAAGTGAAGGAAATCCAACTTCGACCTCAAACGGAAGAGCATGATTTGGATTATAAGTTCAAGAATGTACGACAGTTTCTTGAAGATGGAGATAAGGCCAAGATAACAATCATGTTTCGTGGTCGTGAGATCACTTACGTGGATCAAGGCTTTAAAATTATGAGACAGCTTGCAGATCAGGTAAAAGATGTTGCAATTGTCGAAGCTCCTCCCAAAATTGAAGGGAAGAAGCTCATCATGGTGTTAGCGCCTGGCGTAGCTAAAAAAGCTGCTCCTGGGGCATTGAGTCCAGTGATTAAGACCTCTATGAATAAGGTTGAGGCTAAGATTCCGGTACCCCTAGCGGATAAGTCGGATTCAAAGTCATAAAAGTTGTTGTAGAAAATAGACGTAATTAACAAGGGATAGAATAGGCAAAGATGCTTGACGAATGAGTGGTTTTTGAGCTACTGTCCAGCCCTCGTTAACTAGTGTTCTTTGGAACCCTATTTTAGTAGAAATAAAGGAGATACGAGGTATTTCTGAGGTATGATAACCTTAGTTTCACTCGTAAAGGATAATGAAATTAAAGACCAAAAAAGCAGCCGCGAAGCGTTTTTCATTCACTGCAACAGGTAAAGTAAAATTTAAGCGCACGAATAAGCGCCATAATTTGGGTAGTAAAAATTCTGCCCGAAAGTTAAAGCTTCGAAGTGCAGGCTATGTTTTTGAAGGTGATATCAAGCACGTTGAAAAATGCATGCCTTATGGAGCATAGTGCCTTACGGTCAATTTAGATTATTTCAGGTCATATTTAGGTAATTTGAAGGAGTTCTCATGCCTCGCGCAAAACGTGGATTTAAACGTCGCCGCCGTCATAATAAAGTTCTAAAGAGAGCAGAAGGTTTTGTTCTCGGCCGAAAGAATAAATTTAAACGAACTGCTGAAGCAGTGGATCGTTCTTTTGTATATGCATTTCGTGATCGTCGAGTAAAGAAGAGGGATTTTCGTCAGCTTTGGATTGCTCGTCTTTCCGCAGCAGCTAATGACAATAGCATAAGCTATAGTCGTATGATGTCTGCTATGAAAAAGGCAGAAATTAAGCTAGATCGTAAAATTCTTTCGGATATTGCTATTGTAGATCCGAAGGCATTTAGTGCCATTATCGACCAAGTTCGATCTTTGGCACCAGCTCACTAAGCGGTTGCTTAATTACACCGATGATTGAAAAACTAAATACGATCGGTGGGCAGGCTTTTAAAGATATTGATGCTGCGTCCAGTTTGGATGCTTTGGAGCAGATTCGTATATCTATTCTGGGGAAAAAGGGCGCTTTGAGTGAGGTCTTAAAAGGGCTTGGCTCAGTTCTCCCTTCTGAACGTCCGATCATTGGAGGTGCTGCCAATGATCTCAAAAGAAAAATTGAAATGGCAATTGAGAGCCGTCATAGAGTCTTAGAAGACGCTCTCCTTGCCATAAAATTGCAAAATGAGAAAATTGATGTTTCGGCTCCATCTCGACTCCATCACCGGGGCGCGATGCATCTTGTGACTCAAACCACTCAGCGGATGATTCAAATTTTTAGTCGTTTAGGCTTTGATGTTACTTTCGGGCCTGAAGTTGAAACAGACTATTTGAATTTTGAAGCAGTCAATATTCCTGCGGATCATCCTGCACGCGACATGCAAGATACATTTTTCCTTGGGCCGGGTGTGGTTTTGAGAACTCATACTTCTTCAGTACAAATGAGATCCATGCGGACTCAATCCTGGCCGGTAAGAATCCTTTGCCCTGGTGCAGTTTACCGTTGCGATAATGATGCGACTCATTCGCCCATGTTTCATCAAATAGAAGGCCTTTGGGTAGATCGAAAAGTACGAATGAGTGACTTAAAAGGTGCTCTTCAATATTGGGCACACGAGCTTTTTGGGAGTGGGACTAAAATTCGCTTAAGACCGAGCTATTTTCCTTTCGTAGAGCCGGGAGCGGAAGTGGATGTAAGCTGTTTTCAATGTCGAGTGAAGATTTCAGCTGCTTGTCGTGTTTGCAAAGGCACTGGCTGGCTTGAGGTCTTAGGTGCCGGAATGGTGCATCCTCATCTTCTTGAACAAGCAGGTTACACACAACCAGGAGTAAATGATTTAAGCGGCTTTGCATTTGGAATCGGTATAGATCGAATCGCCATGCTCCTGTATCAGGTACCTGATCTACGACTCCTCTTTCAGGGTGATGTCCGTCTACTCGGTCAATTTTAATGATAGCGAGGTAAATCAAAATGCGCATTTCTTGGAACTGGCTCTCAGAGTTTATAGACTTGAGTGGAGTTGCAGGCCCTTCAGCTCTTGCTGAGCTTCTCACTCGTCGTGGCTTGGAAGTTGAGGGTATTGAGCGGCTAGACCAGGGTTTTGAAAAGGTCGTTACTGCGCAGATTTTGGAACGTAATCCTCATCCCCAAGCCGATCGACTGAGTCTTTGCAAAGTGACCATTGGAAAGGGCGAGCCCTTGGAAATTGTCTGTGGTGCTCAGAATATGAAGGCCGGCGATAAGGTCGTTTTGGCCCAAGTAGGAGCGCATCTTCCTAATGGGGTTAAAATCGAAGCGGGGAAAATTCGAGGTATTATTTCAAATGGAATGCTTTGCTCCGAAGAAGAGCTGAAGCTGAAAGAGCAGTCTGAAGGGATTTTGATTCTTCCAGCGACTGCGCCATTAGGTCAACCTCTTGCCCAATACCTGGGGCGTAATGATGCGATTTTAAGTTTAAAGCTGACTGCTAATCGGGGTGATTGTTTAAGTCATTTAGGAATTGCCCGAGAAGTCGGTGCCGCCTTAGGGTTAAAAGTAAAAAGGGAATCTGTTTCTGATTTTCATTTTGATCACTCTCCGATTTCAGTGCAATTAGATGCAGGTGAGGTAGCCCCCCAGTTCTTTGGCTGTTATATTCAAGGTGTTCAAGTAGGGCCTTCTCCCGAATGGCTTGTGAAACGGTTAGAGTCTCTTGGGCATAGGTCTATCAATAATGTCGTAGATTCCACTAACTTGATACTCTTAGAGCTGGGCCATCCAGTGCATGCCTATGATGCAGAAAAGATTCTGGGACAGAAAATTCATGTCCGCATTGCGAAAGAAGGAGAGAGTCTTCCTCTTTTAGATGGGCAAACTATCCAACTCTTGGGCTCGGAAATAGTCATTGCTGATGAAGAGCGAGCGATAGGGCTTGCTGGAGTGATGGGTGGAGGCAATTCGGAAGTTGAGCTCAATACTAAAAATATTTTCTTAGAGTGTGCCGAGTTTGATCCTAAAGCTGTTCGAAAGACTGCATCAAAACACCAACGAAAAACAGAAGCGGCGCAGCGATTTGAAAAAGGCATTGATCCATTCAATTTGCCTGATGCCCTGACTCGACTCGCAAATAGGGTAGTGCAGTTTGCCGGTGGAAAGATCATGGGAGCGACAAAAGTACAGCTCTCGACTCGCGCTCAAGCATTAGGATCGCTCAGGCCCCCAGTTCGTTTTAATATAAATTATTTAAATGATTTTTTAGGATTTGAAAGGGATCATCCTCCATTGACATTAAAAGTTACGGAGGAAATTTTAAAGGGTTTGGATTGCCAAGTTGAATGTAAGGATCACGAGTGGGCGATTACACCGCCCAGTTATCGTCACGATTTGAAAATTAAAGAGGACTTTGCTGAGGAAATCGCACGCTCTATCGGTTACGATGCTATTCCAGCCACCCTACCTCCATTGAGTTCCTCTCCCACTTTTGCTGCATCGGGTTTGCCTCGACTTGCAGTCATGAACCGCACAAAGGAATCTCTCGTCACAAGTGGTCTTTATGAGGCGATTAACTTTTCCTTTACAAGTCGAGCTTGGCTTTCCAGGTTTGGGCTTTCTTCTTCGGTAACAGTTTTGAATCCTTTGAGTGAAGAGCATGAGGTTCTTGTTCCCTCGTTACTTCCAGGTTTGATTCGCAATACCCTCCACAATTGGAGTGTTCATTTCGGCTCGGAGCCTTTGGCAATACGATTATTCGAACTCAGGCCAGTTTTTTCAGCTTCGGGATCTATTCAGGTCAAAAATCAAATGGAGACGGGTGTTGAGGAGCGCTGGAAACTTGCTTTTGCAATCACGGGACCTCGATTTTCAGAGTCCCTTCGAAGTGAAAGAGGCGAGGTTGATTTCTATGATGCAAAGGCAGTAGTCGACAATTTATTGACTGCGTTGGGGACTCGTGGGGTGCGTTATCAACCCATGACCCAGTCTCGTATTGGAGGAAATCCGCTATTTCATCCAGGACAAAGTGTTGAAGTATTGGCAGGAAATTCTGTTGCAGGTTATTTTGGTCTTCTCCATCCGAGACTGGCTCAGGAACTCAAGACAAGAGCCCCATTGTGGTTAGCAGAATTGGATTGGGATGTTTTAGTTAAGCTCTCACGAGGTGGGTTTGAGGTTCCTGTATTTAAGCCATGGGGTCAATTTCCTTCTATTGAGAGAGATTTTGCATTAGTTGTAAAAAATGAAGTTACAGCTGATAAAATTTGTCAACTAGCATTGAAAGCTGGAAAGCCTCTGATTAAGTCGGCAAAAGTTTTTGATATTTATAGGGGCTCGCAAGTGGCCGAGGGGATGACAAGTGTCGCAGTACGGGTTATCTTTTATGATGAAGCTCGAAGTTTACAAGAATCTAGAAGCAGAAACTGCTTCAGCTCGAATTTTAGAGAGCTGGAAGAAAGAGCTTGGAGCAGAATTAAGAAGTTAATCTGATTTCCCCAGTTGTTTGGGGATACCCCAACCGTTTGTGCTGATGTGTGGAAGATCAGCTACAAAAGAGGAGAGCTGACTGTGGCAATGACCAAAGCGGATATCGTGGAAGCACTTTATGAGAAAGTCGGGTTTTCAAAGAAGGAAGCTGCTGACTTAGTAGAAATGGTTTTTGATACTTTGAAGGATACGTTGGGCAAAGGGCAGAAGATCAAAATTTCTGGATTTGGAAATTTTGTAGTGCGTGAAAAGCGGTCACGTGTAGGCCGCAATCCCCAGACTGGGCAAAGTATTGAAATCAGCGCCCGACGAGTTTTAACCTTTCGTCCTTCACAAGTTCTTAGAAGTGATGTGAACTCAGCCCTGGAAGGAAAGCCGATGGACCCTGCTTCCCTTCATCACGGTGCTGAAGACGAAGAGGATGATGGCGAAAAGTAGATTTAAAATAAAAAATGGCGGCGGATAGCCTGTTATCTGGGTGTCCGTCGCGCAAATACTTCTATAATAATTTCAAGTGTATTTGACAAAAATGGTTGGAGCGACTGGGGTTGAACCAGCGACCCCTGCCGTGTGAAGGCAGTGCTCTGCCACTGAGCTACGCTCCAACATAAGCGATATGGATGATGAGTAGTGGGATACAAGACTTTCTCAGAAAAAACAAGCCTAAGTAAGCAGTTCCTTATGGCCTGGGAAAAGATCGAGATAGAGATGAGTGTTTCGACCACCCGCACGAGTCGCTGGAGTGATTATTTCGTAAACCGCTCCCTGTAAATGATCTATATGAGAAGTGTGATTCCTTTGAGAAAGGGGTCGAGCCATAGGAAAACTTTTGAGCTTTTTTACATTCGCATCTAATAAAGAAATTTTCCCATAGCCTTGAGGGATATCGAGTATGTACTGAGGAAGTGCAGGGCCAGAAAGTAGACCCCTCAGCTGGGTCATTAACTTCTGCCCCTCTTCAATTCCAAGTCGAAAATCAAATGTGCCCGGTGTCCAATCAGGATGGTGAAGGTAATAGGGAATGACTCCTGTTTCATAAAGAGTCTGAAATAGGTCGTGTAAGCATTCTACGCTGTTATTAATTCCTCTTAATAATACACTTTGATTGAGAAGCGTAATTCCAATTCGATTTAAACGTCGGAGTCCAAGTTTGGCCTCGAGTGTGAGTTCGTTCGGGTGATTAAAGTGGCTTACCAAGTTGATATGAAAGTTCCAGTTTTGTCCTAAGATCTCAAGAAGCGATGAAGTGAATCGACTGGGCAAAGTCACCGTCATTCGAGAATGAATTCTCACGGTTCTAATATGAGGGATCTGATTGATTCGCTCAAAAAGGGATTTGAGTGCAGCGTCAGTGACGGATAATGGATCTCCCCCGGTTAGAATCAATTCATGAATTTTTTCTGCGCCTTTCAGGTAACGTAAGGCAGGGTCGAGAGTGCCCTCATAGAGAGTTCTCTCGTCATCATTTAAATGTGACTTTCTGAAACAGAACCGACAATAAACAGCGCATAATGAGGACAAATGAAGAATAGCCCGGTTTTCATAACGGTGGGTGAGGCGAGGCGCTGCTAAATTTCGGATATCCCCAATCGCATCGTGATGCCAAGGAGTAGGGCGTCCGTAGATCTCTTGGCTGAGTTGAGATGCCCACTCAGGTAATTGAGGGTCTTCTTCGCCTAAATGAGGAATCGCTTGTTTCCGAATGGGGCATTCAGGCGATTTTGACATGATCTTTGCGTAATAAGGCGTAATCCTGACCCGAAATTTTTCACCTATATTTTCAAGTTTCTGAGCTTCGGAGTCTGAGACTAAATGATTGCGTAATAAGTCTGAGACACTGGTGTAAGAGTGCAAGAGCTCTTGTTTCCACTCGTCTTGAGGCGAGGGTGTCTGGATAGTGGGTAATGCTTCTGAATGCATGAGCCCTTATTCTTAATGTAAAGTCCTTAATTTGTCATCTGTTCTCGAAGGCTCTTATGCTAGCATGGGAACTCATATGATTCATGAGTTATTGACGACATGGTTTCACTGGGTAGAAATGTGGGGATATTTAGGAGTTTTTATTTTGATGGCAATGGAAAGCTCTATTATTCCAGTACCTTCAGAAATTGTTCTACCCCCGGCCGCGTTTTGGGCTGCTCAGGGTCGAATGAGCTTTTCAGGGGTCGTTGTCGCTGGAACAGCAGGGAGCTATTTTGGATCATTGATTAATTATTGGATATCTCGTTGGGTTGGGGAGCCTGTGATTAAAAAGTATGGGAGGTACTTTCTCTTACCTCCGGATAAGCTTGCGATCGCTGAAAACTGGGTCGCGTCTTATGGAACCTTTGGTATTTTTACGGCTCGTCTTTTGCCGGTAGTGAGGCATCTCATTTCTATTCCGGCAGGTGCCCTCAAAATGCCCTTTGGAAAATTCAGTTTTGCGACCCTCGCAGGTGCGGGCGTGTGGTGCACGATTCTTTCCTGGTTTGGTCAGCAAGTGATTGGCACACATCCGGAATTACTCCAATCCCCTGAAGCGATGATGGGCGTGGTAAAATCAAAAATGCATTGGTTCCTTGCGGCAGTGTTATTGCTGGGTGGGCTCTATGCTTGGGTGATGCGATACCGGAGAAAAAACAGCGATATTCCTGTGCTAATTTGATTTGGCCTTTCGCTTAAATTCCATTCAATTCATTCGCAAGTGTAAAGATGTCTTTTCCGGACTGCGATAAATCAGTAAAATCAACCCAAATAAAATTTGGATTTTTTCTGATCACGTTTATGTACTTGTTTACCCTGTTCTTTAAGAACTGATATTCATTCACGCGTGCTGCGTAATAAGGATTTCCAGCAAGCGAAGGAGTTACAAAATGCTGTAATATCCACAAATCATTATAGGGCAGATTTGGAATTAACCTACTTGGATCTTCATCCTTTAAGCTCTCGTCCGTTGGATAATTAAATGGAGAGGACCAGGCGAATGACCCTTGTCGGTTGAAGTAACGATTAAAGTCAGCTTGTTGGCTGCTATTGAACTGATCTGGCGTATCTACAAATACAACCAGACGTTTGTTACTCGTAATCATTTCTTTCAGAGTTGGCCAAGCTTGATTTGGAGAGCCTTGAACATAGAGATATTTGTTCACGCTACTTGCTTCAAAGGTGCTTTGAATCTGCTCAAAGTGCCCCCCAGTTTGATCAGCCACAAAAAGTGTTAAAACTTCGTTCGGATTGTTTTTGATATAATCATTAAAGTCATTCAATAAGTTAGAGAGCACTTTTGCATTATTATCCAATGTACAAGGATCGATAAAATTAAAAATCGACTCGCATGCAGTTTTCGTGTAACTTGAAAGACCACCACACACCTTATTCTTGACCGTATCCCGGTCTTGTGGACTCAGTCCATGGCAGGCATAGACTTTGTTTTGGTCGAAAAGTACCGGAGTTTTAGTCGCACGGACCCCTAAATTGAACTGAGCTGCCAGTGAAATACCTTGATCGTTAATATTGCTGCCATAGCAATTTCTTAAATTATAAAGAGAGAGTGCGCTGCTGGGCCGGTTAGCTGAACCATTGTGAGAGGTGACATAAGTGATTTCATTATAATGACGATTACATAAAACCGGTGAACCATTACAAGAAAGAGTTGTACGGGTGGACTGAATTACCTTCAGAGGAGTCACGCGACGAATTACCGGGGGTGGCTGAACACAAAGGCCAATCAGATTTTCCAAGCCGGTGATCCCATAATTGACTGAATTTTTTACATCTGTGGCTGCTTTCTGAGCATCGGCTTTTAAGTCATTTGCAGCTTGTACCGAAGCAGACTCTGTCTTTGACACAAGATTAACAATAGGCTTAGTAATGGCTGCAACTATAGAGCTAAACCACCCTGCTTGTGCATCGGGACCTATTAGACCAATACAAATGCCTACTGTACAATATGCCAGAACCTTAACTCTATAATTCATGGAATAAGCCTCACTTATACTTAATAAGTATATAATAAATATAAACAACAAGTATATATTTATTATATACTTGTTAGGTATTGGTTTTCTTTCTTAATTTTTTTAAGTATTATACCGATATACAGCCAAGATCTGAAAGAGTGGCAGCTTTATGAATAAATATGTCATTGGATTTACGGTGTCTACCCTTGTTGCAGCAGGGTTTTATTTACAAACTACCCAATTATCCGCAAATGACCAAAAAATCATGGACTTATTGAAATCGGAGAACAATCTAAGTCAATCAGAACAATTACGAGTTACTTTAACTACCCTAGTTGAAGCCGAAAAAGCAGCTCAGGGTGAGAACATTCAAGCCCAGCGATCCCCAACATTACATCTTCCTGATTCTTCTCAGCTTCCAGATGGCCCCATAGCAGATCTTTTTAAATCTGGCCTGACAAATGATTTGGAGTTGAATCCTGAAGGTGCCATCACAAATCTCGATTCTGCTCTCTCAAAGTTGAAAGGAAGTTTAGATAAGCTACCATCTACTGAATTCCCAGTTGAAAGAGGGATAGTGCTCTCTAAAATGGCTGAGTTAAGTGAACAGTCCCAAGAAAAACGCGAAGAAATAAAAAATCTGGCTCTTCGAGAAATGACCTCTCCGTCAGAACCCACGGAGCAAGCACAAATAAACGGAGAAAGTGGCAATAGCGATGAAAAAAATAGATCAGCCCAACAGTCATTTTCGATTTTAGCTCACCAGATTTTCATGGAAATGAGTTCGGATCGGAGTGAGTCGCTCAATGGGACAATAGATGCAATCGCCAATCAAAAAAGTGGAGAAGTTCAAAAAGCAATGGCTGCGGAATTTATAAAAAAATATCCTGACTTGGAACCCCGATTAAAGGAAGCGCTGGAGGCGCAGAAATAAAAAGACCAAGCCAGACCCATGATCTCGTTTAACCTCAATGATGGAAAATTGGAGAGAGTTATGAGCACAGAACAAAATCCAGTAAAAAATAGAAAAACGATCACGCTATGGATCTATCCGAGATTTCAAAAACTGCTCATCGGCATGAATATTATTGTAACTATTTCAATTTATGGAATGATTTACTTCCAAGCCACATGCTTATTTGATCGATTTAGAGTCCTTGGAAATCAAATTCATCTTCCACCTCAGCACCCCTACTTTGAGCTCCTAAACCTTCAATCAAATCGCCTTTTGTCAGGGATTGCAGTGGTACTTTGCATCGGCCTGTTCATTTCCAGCTTCTTCATGTTGATTCTTTCTCACCGGTTGGCGGGCCCGGTTTTACGACTCAAAAGCTTTTTTTCCGAAATTTCACAGTCCGGAAAAGTAAACTATCCACTCAAATTCAGAAAAGGTGATTTCTTTAGTGAACTACCTAACCACATCAATCAAGCCCTCGATAAATTGACCCCGAAATAGCTCCTCCCGTGGTTTATTCCTTAAAATCTACTGGCCCCTCGGGCTTGTTTGCCACCGCAGCTTCAATCTCTTCCAGAATGGAAGGTGTAAGCTGAGGAACTAGAGGCAACGCCTTTAAATTTTCCTCAAGCTGGGATTTTTTGGATGACCCAAGGATGACGGTGCTCACATGTGGATTTGTGAGACACCAAGCTAAACTGAGTTGCGCTAGAGAACAGTTCAGCTTCTTGGCGATCGGCTCCAATTGACGGACTTTTTGCACCTGCTCCTTGCCTTCTTTTCCCTCGAAACGACGGCGTAACCACTCATAACCCTGCACATTCATCCTGGAGTCTACAGGAATTCCGTGGTTATATTTTCCCGTTAAGATTCCCGAAGCCAATGGGGACCAGATTGTCGTGCCCAGTCCGAATTCATCGTAAAGGGGGAGAAAATCCGCTTCGACTTTCTGGCGATGAAAGAGGTTGTACTCCGGTTGTTCCATAGTCGGGCCGATTAAATGGTTAGCTCTAGCTATTGCAAAGGCTTCCGTGATTTGCTGCGCCGACCATTCTGAGGTTCCCCAGTAAAGAACCTTCCCTTGCCGCACGAGATCCGACATCGCTTGAACCGTCTCCTCAATAGGAGTTTCGATATCCGGGCGATGACAAAAATACAGATCCAGATAATCCACTTGTAAGCGATTCAGTGCTGCGTGACAGGCTTCGAATACATGCTTCCGGCTCAATCCGAGTTGAGTAGGAAGCTCACCTCCCCAGAACACCTTACTGGAGACACAGTAGGTGTCCCGACCTTTGCCAAGTTTTTTCAGCGCCTGACCCATGATCCGTTCTGATTCTCCTGACGCATACACTTCTGCATTATCAAAAAAGTTCACACCGTGGTCGTAGGCGCAGGCTATCAACTCAAGTGCAGCAGAAAGATTCACCTGACTTCCAAACGTGACCCAAGAGCCGAAAGAAAATGCGCTCAGCTTCAGGCCAGATTTTCCGAGTTTTCGATATTGCATGAGTCCCCCTATTTTGCTGAGATCTTAAATAGAATCAGCTAAAATAGCCACAATGAAAGTGCTTGTCACAGGTGCAACAGGTTTAGTCGGTACTCATCTGGTTCGGAAATTAGTTTCTGAGCGTCATTCAGTCATTGTATTGGCCAGAACTCCCGAGAAAGCCAGGACGCTTTTCGATACATCCGTCTCGGTCTATCCTCTGGAAGGGTGGGAGCGTGTGGATGCCGTGGACGCAATAATCAATCTTGCTGGGGAGCCGATTGCGAATGGGCGATGGACTGCAGAGAGGAAACGAAGGATTTTTGAATCTCGAGTGGAAGGAACTAGGCGACTTGTGCAGTCCATATGCGACCGCGAGGGCCAAATGCCAAAGGTATTTATTTCGACCTCCGCAGTTGGAATTTATGGCAACGCTGGGGAAGAGATGCTGACTGAGGAATCTGGCACGGGCAACGATTTTTTGGCGGAAGTCTGTAAGAGCTGGGAAGCGCAAGCACGACGTGCGGAGGAGTACGGAGTCAGAACGGTGATTCTCCGGCTGGGTATGGTCTTGTCAAAAGACGGAGGCGCCTTGGGTAAAATGCTGCCATTCTTTCAACGGGGCATGGGTGGGCCATTAGGTAATGGAACACAGTGGGTGAGCTGGATTCATATCGATGATCTTGTTTCGCTCATCTTATGGGCATTGCAAGAGAGTGCTCTGTCTGGCGTCTGCAATGCCGTCTCTCCTCAGCCTGTTCGCAACGCCGATTTTGTAACGACACTGAGTGCTGTCCTGGGAAAACATAATTTCTTCAGAGTACCTGCTTTCGCATTGCGATTAGCATTAGGTGAAATGTCGACGGTCCTCTTGAGTTCCCAGAGAGTCGTTTCAAAAAAACTAGAGAATACCAGGTTTGTATTTCGTTATTCAGATATCAAAAGTGCCGTGGAGCAGACTGTACGAAATAGGTAAAATAAAATTGAGAATCAGTATCATCTTTAAATTGACGCGATGATTTTCATGAAGTATTTAGCCTTTTATTTAGAATTAGTTTTTAAAGGGGGCGTGAGCAAATCCTCCATTCACAACTTTTGAGAAAAGTAACATGATGCTTCCATGTCATAAATTACAGTATTTCATAGCTGGGGTTTTGGTTTTTGGACTTGTGGGTTGTGGAAATCAACACTTTCGTGGAAATCTGTCTATCGACGGGGTATCAGGCGTAGATCCTTTGCAAGATCAACCCGTTCAAATCGAGTTGAATTTAAACACGTTCGGATCAAAAGCTGTCGCTCATATTAAAACATTGAAGGGTCAGACTATTTTACGGTCTCTTAATATTGAGAAGATCAATGCTAACCACTATGATTTGGTTATTCCTGATCTGAGAAGACGAATGATTCATTTAAAAAAAATAGCGAAAGATCCAAGTTGTTTTGTCGGAACAGAGCTTTATCTCACAGAATTTTGTCATAATGATTTTAGTTTTACTCTGACTGTCAAAGACAAATATTCTGGTGTTTTGAAAATGAAATTATATGGAGCCGTGGCTAGCGATTCGTCTCCTTTTAAAACTGAACCCTTGGCAAGTTCTACTTTCTCTAACGAGGAAGGATCATTTACTTTTACAATTCCAGAAGCGATTGATCGTCTTTTTAAACGAGACTTTGATATTCAAGAATCTTTTCAAGAGTTCATTCGTGCCAAAGAAAGCGCAAATAAAAACTATCTCAATTTACTACCGCATCCTAGTTTGGGCTCAGCAATTGTCATGGGATTATCCGTGGCAAAGGGAGTCCCTAAGGCGAGAAGGTCATTGGGAGATTTTGTCCCTTTTCTGTTTCCAACTCGGTGGTTAAAGGCCAAGGAGTCTGTATGGCATTCCAGAGCTGAAAATATAAGTTATACTATAGCTAAATCTAATTCGATCTTGGCGTTGCAAATTCACGCACTTTTCTTCAAAACTCATTTGGAGTTAAGAAATGAATTAAAAGAATTACAAATTCAAATTGAAAATTCGCTCGAAAGTGCCCGTCAACTCCAGAAGGAGGGTTATTTTGATGAGAATTCAATTTTAACCATTCAGATTGCATTGAATGATTTAAATGTAAGTCTTCGCAAGGCCGACGGCCATTATTGCCATGATCGGTTTCAAATCTCACAACTTCTTGGATATCAAAATCCACTTGCTGTAGAAGAAGTCATTTTAGGAGATGAAACTTCTCGTGCCAAGGATATTGGGGTTCTCGAGTCTACAGAGTTGAATCTCGCAATGGAAAAGTATGCAGAATTAGCCATCGTCAATTCTTTTGAGCTATCACAGCTTTATTTCTTAAGGAAAGCGGCTGAACTCAATGCAACTGATGTTTTCCTGAACTGGTTTGACGTGTCAGGCTCAAGAGGGTTGGGTCTCAATTTATTTCCAGAAAGACGTATTGCTGAATCTGCTATTTCAAGTATTCAGATTAGTGAAAATAAAATTCGGTCTATTTTAAAATCGAAAACGTACAAACATGTTCTGTACCGCAATAACTTGAAGCAGAACTGGATGGCGTATGAAAATTCATTAGAACATCGACGTAAGCGCTTAGGGCTCCTCTTAGATGGATTTTCTAATTATGCTGAGAATCTTTCAAATAAAGGTGAGAGAGCGAGACTGATTGCAAGCGATATTCGAAGTGCAGTGAAAGACACCGTGAGTGGACTTGAGTCTTACTATGATTCAAAGGCTGCAGTTGAAATCGAACAGGCTGAGTTGGATCGGATAGTTCTTCAGGGAGCGTATGATATGCTCATTCCTCAGAGGACCGGCTCACTATTTTAATAAATTAATCTTGATTCGCCCGTTGCCGAGCCGGTCTTGCTTCCAATTGAGACAAGTAACGATCTAAATTGGGTAAGTTATGAATCATTTGATATCTCTTAGCATTCAATAAAGAATGACCCATCATAATATCTACAGCTGAGAAATCACTTCCTAAAAGAAACTCTTTTCCTTCGAGCGACTTTTCAATGAAATTCAAAATTTCATCAAAATCGTCACGAGCTTTTTTTGCGAGAATCGGAGAGCGCTCAGCCTCAGGAAGGCCTCGAGTTTGCGAGAAAAGCTGTGTAAAAGGGCCTTCAAAGGTTCCAGGACAATAAAACATCCACTGTAAATAAAGAGGCCTTTGATTAGAGTTTAAAACTGGCGCAAGATTCTTCTCTGGATACTTTTCGACTAAATAAGCACATATCGCACCCGATTCGATTAAAGTAAGATCCCCATCAACCAAAGCGGGCACAGCCCCATGGGGATGAATTTTAAAATACTCAGGATTGGAATGGGGCAACTCAGCCAGATTCACTCGAATCAGCTCATAAGGAATACCCATTTCTTCAAGAATCCATCTAGGACGAACAGCACGAGTACGAGGTGAATAGTAAATTTTTATCATATGATCTTTCATTAAGATCATCGATAGCAGAAGAACTCGATTATGTCTAACTGTTGCTATTTGAATCTCAGTAGATTCGACGGCATCCGATATTAGAGACCATTTAATTCATTCACAAGTATGAAGATGTCTTTTCCAGACTCCGATAAATCAGTAAAATCAACCCAAATAAAATTTGGATTTTTTCGGATCACATTGAAGTATTTGTTTACTCTATCCTTCAAAAATTCATATTCATTTACACGCGCTGCATAATAAGGATTTCCAGCAAGCGAAGGTGTCACAAAATGCTGCAATGTCCACAGATGATTATAAGGCACATTTGGATTTAACTTTCTCGGATCTTCATTTCTTAAATGCTCGTCCGTATGATATTTAAATGGAGAGGACCAAACAAACGATCTTTGTGGGTTGAAATAATGATTAAATTCAGTTTGTTGGTTTTCATTGAGTTGAGTAGGGGTATCCATAAATACGACCAAACGTTTGTTGTTGGTAATCATCTCTCTCAGCGTTGGCCAAGTTTGATCTGGGGAACTCTGAACATAGAGATACTGATTTACACTGCTCGTCTGAAAGGTGTTTTGAATCATATCGAAATGACCACCTGTTTGATCGGTCACAAAAAGCGTTAAAACTTCATTTGGATTTTTTTGAAGAAAGTCATTAAAATCATTCAATAGGTTAGAGAGCACCTTTTTATTGTTATCCAATGTACAAGGGTCGACAAAATTTAAAATCGCCGTACATGCAGTTTGCAGGTAATTCATAAGACTGCCACACACTTTGCTCTTGACCACATCCCTGTCTTCTGGTCTCAAACCATGACAGGAATAGACTTGATTTTGATTGAAAAGTACCGGAGTTTTTGTCGCACGGACCCCTAAATTGAACTGAGCTTTCAATGAAATAGCTTGATCGTTAATATTGCTGCTATAGCAATTTCCTAAATTAAAAAGAGAAAGTGCAGTACTGGGCTGATTAGCTGAACCATTATGAGAGGTGACATAAGTAATTTCATTATAATGGCGATCACACAGAATCGGTGAGCCATTACAAGAAAGAGTGGTTTGAGTGGACGGAGTTATTTTTAAAGGGATCACCCGACGAACTACTAATGGCGGTTGGAGGCAAAGGCCTGCATCTGCATTCGGGCCTATCAAGCTAAAATAAACCCCTACTACCCAAAATGTAAGGGTCCTATTTCGATAAGTCATCAGATACGCCTCCTTTATAATTATACCTCTTTTATCTATAATTATACATAAAGTGAACAGCTGTATATGTAAGGAGTTCCTTTAGTGCTTACGTATTGATTGCCAAGATCAGCCCGGTTGATTGACAGTTAAAACGACGACTAGGATTGGGGGTTATGACTTACCCTCGTTATTCCGAATATTAGCGAATATTAGAAAGCTCAGAGTTAAAACGAGCACGTTTGATAAAACGTCCCTTTCTTTGTGTGCCGTTCAGGCTACCATTTTTCAACATCCACTCACCGTTGCATAAAACACTGACAGGTTCTCCTATGGTTTTAAAACCTTCAAAGGCAGAGTAATCGCAGCGTTGCTTAGAATTTTTTACTGAAATCACATTTTCCCGTGTCGGATCGAAGAGCACGATATCTGCATCAGATCCGGGAGAAAGAGTGCCCTTCCGCGGATACATTCCAAATATTTTTGCGGGATTTGCACAAAGGATTTGAACAAAACGATTGAGCGAAATCCGATTCTTTAGAACACCATAAGTGAAGAGGAGATTCATTCGATTTTCAATTCCAGGTGCCCCATTGGGGATCTGGGTGAAACGGTCTTTTCCAAGATCTTTTTGGCCTTTGAATTGAAAAGGGCAATGATCCGTAGCAAGTGTTTGTATAAATCCATCTCGAAGCCCTGCCCAAAGTGCTTCCTGATCGGCCACAGTTCTAATCGGTGGAGACATGACCCATTTAGCACCCTCAAAACCTGGCTTCTCATAAACACTGCGATCGAGGAGGAGATATTGAGGACATGTTTCAGCAAATACAGGGTGGCGATAGTGAGCCACGCTTTCTTTGACGTGTCGAAGAGCTTCGTCACAAGTCAGATGGACAATATAAGCTGGATGTCCAGCGAGTCGAGACAAGGCAATGAATCGATGAGTGGCTTCTCCTTCTCCGATATCAGTGTGAGAGAGTTCATGATAAAGGGGAGATGTTTTTCCTGCTGCAAGAAAAGAGTTGGAGAGCGTCTCGATCAATTCTGCATTTTCACAATGGGCTGAAACAATGCCTCCCAGTTGTTTCACTTGTTTCATTAGGCGAAAGATTTGGCCGTCATCAACCATGAGAGAGCCTTTATAGGCCATAAAACATTTAAATGACGTGATTCCATCTTCAATGATTTGAGGGATTTCCGATTGAGTTTTTTCATTCAAATCGGTGACTCCCATATGAAATGCATAATCAATGACGGCTTTGCCATGGGCTTTTTCATGCCATAGCTTTAAGGCTTCTCCTAGAGAGTGTCCTGGCTCTTGAATAGCAAAATCAATAATGGATGTAGTACCGCCATACAGGGCTGCTTGAGTGCCTGACTCAAAATCATCGGAGCTTGAGGTACCCATAAAAGGAAGGTCTAAGTGAGTGTGTACGTCCACGGCTCCAGGAAAAACATAGAGACCTCGAGCATCGATTTCTTCTGCTGATGCCATGCCCGATAGTTCGAGATTTTTTCCCAGAGCGAGGATTTGACCGTCTCCAATGAGTAGATCCCCAATGAAATCCTCAGTTGCAGTAACAATTCTTCCCCCACGAATGCATTTTAACCGAGGATTTTGAATCATATTTTAATATCCCATGATTTTCTCTGCGGCTTGAATAGACTCACCCAGTATTCGAACGATTTGAATCGCGTCATCTTCAGTGATGCACATGGGGGGTGTCAGTCGTACGACATTACCATAGAGCCCACCCTTACCAATGAGAAGTCCTCGTTCACGAGCTTGCTCAAGCACTTCTAAGGTTTCCTCTGTGCCGTAAGCTTTCGTTTTTAGATCTTTGACCAGTTCGATTCCAATCAGAAGTCCGCGACCACGAACGTCTCCAATAATTTTCGACTTCTTCTGAAGCTCTTTGAGATCTGTCATGATTTTATCGCCCAGCAGAGTGGCTTTGGATCGGACATCCTCTTCCTCTAAGATAGCAAGAGTTTCAGCAGCCTGAATGGTCGCCCAAGGATTACCCGCAAATGTATTAAAATGGGTTTTTCCACGCATGGACTCAGCAATTTCATCCCGAGTCACAATTGCCCCAATGGAAGCACCGTTACCCAGACCTTTTGCCATTGTCATAAGATCAGGAGTAACTCCATTATGAAGCACTCCAAACCAATGATTTCCGGTTCGCCCTACTCCAGTTTGAACTTCATCGGATATATAAATTCCGCCATATTTTTTGACGATCTCATGGACTCGTGGGAAATATTCTTTAGGAGGAACGATGAAACCACCCACTCCTTGAATGGGTTCAATCATGATCCCCGCAATTGCTCCAGAGGTAGTTGTTTTAATCGTTTCTTCGACATCATTTGCACACTCAAGACCACAGGTGTTGGGTTTCGCACCCCAAGGGCATCGGTAACAATTCGGTTGAGCGGCGTGTGTAACTCCAGGTAGTCCTGGGCCACCCCACTTCCAAGTGTGCTGACCGACGAGGGAAAGGGTTCCGGTCGTGCCTCCATGATATCCGTGCTTCAGCGCAATGATCTCATATCGTTTTGTATATTGCCGAGCTAAAAGAATGGCTAATTCGTTGGCTTCACTTCCACTATTAGTAAAAAATGTTCGTTTTAATCCTTCTGGAGAAATGCCGGTGAGTCGACTCGCAAGTTCTGCTACGGGTTCCGAAAGATAAAGTATGGTGGTGTGTTGAGGAGCGTCTTCCTCCATCCAGGCCTTGAGTCGGTTTTTAATTCGTGGGTGGTTGTGCCCCGCACTAATGGTGACAATCCCTCCAAAAGCATCGAGGTATTGCTTTCCTTCGATGTCCCATACCCATTGCATGGAGGCCTTTTTTACATGAAGAGGTTTTCTAAATGTATGAATTGCAGAAGGCAGCATGTTCTGCTTTCTAATATTTAAAATTTCTTCTGTCGAAAGTTGTATGGGAGCGGTCATTTTAATAAATCCTCATAGGTTTCAGGTCGTCGATCTCGGTAAAACTGCCAAAGATTTCTAACGTCGTCGATTAAAGAGAGATCTAGCTCAGCAGTCAGGAGTTGATTCTCACTTGGGGAAGCCTGAGCAAAAATCTTGCCACGCGGATTCGCAAAATAACTGGACCCGTAGAATTCACCGATATTCCAAGGCATCTCGCGACCGACTCTATTAATAGCGGCAATAAAATATCCATTTGCTGCAGCATGCGCAGGCTGTTCTAGTTCCCAAAGGTATTGAGAAAGGCCCGCCACAGTTGCAGAAGGATTAAATACGATCTCGGCCCCATTCAGTCCTAGCGCGCGAGCGCCCTCTGGAAAGTGTCGATCATAACAAATATAAACGCCGATTTTAGCATAAGCGGTCTGAAATACAGGGTAGCCTAGATTTCCAGGTTTAAAGAAAAACTTTTCCCAAAACCCCGCTACTTGCGGGATGTGGTTTTTTCTATATTTCCCCAGGTATTTTCCATCTGCATCAATTACTGCCGCAGTATTGTAATATACACCGCTCATTTCTCGTTCATAAAGAGGAACAACGATCGCCATTCCATATTTCTTTGCTAAATCCTGCATGATTCGCGTGGTAGGACCATTCGGAATTTCTTCTGCCATATCGTACCATTTGATATCTTGAGAAGGACAAAAGTACGGACCATTAAAGATCTCTTGAAAGCAAAGAATCTGAGTTCCACGTTGAGCTGCTTCGTGTATGAATGGCAAATGGGCGTCAATCATTGCATTTCGAATATTTTTACAAGATTCAGTCGTATCAATGCAGTTAGATAATTGAATGAGACCGGCATTTATAATTCGTGTCATAAAAAGCCCCCTTTTTAATAAAGGTTCCCTTTTCGGATACTTGAGTTGTAGTCAATATAAATTGATTTAATCTCGCAGAAAAACTCGGGTCCAGTACTACCCATCTCTCTTCCTCCCAATCCAGTAGATTTCATTCCCCCAAATGGAGCTTGAACTTCGCCTCCTACAGTAGGGGAGTTAACGTGGAGAATTCCTGTCTCGATTTTTTGAGCATAGTGCATGACCCTCTGAATATCTTTGGTATAGATAGAGGAAGAAAGTCCATAATCCACTGAATTTGCAACAGCAATTGCATCTTCGAAGTTGTTTACAGGAATAATAGCGAGAACAGGACCAAATATTTCATTACGAGCGAGAGTCATGGTGGGTGAAACAAAATCAAATAGAGTCGGTGAGATGAAGTAACCGTGATGAGTCACATCTCCTACAAGAGATTTGCCTCCACAAATGAGTTGGGCACCTTCTCGAATGCCTGTTTCTATTGCATCAAGGACTGATTTAAACTGTTTCTCATCCACGACTGGACCCATGGCTTGTGGATCAAGAATTCCATCTCCTACTTTTAGGGTGTGAGTACGCGCTAAAAGTTTCTTTGTGAATTCCGCATGTACACTTTGTTCAACAATAGCTCGAGATGTGGCTGTACATCTTTGCCCAGTAGAACCGAAGGCACCTTGAATGGTTGCTTCAACAGCTTGATCCAAGTCAGCATCTGCTAGGACGATAATGGGATTCTTTCCTCCCATTTCTAATTGGACATGAGCAAGTCTCTTTGCTGCTTGGACATTTAATTCGGTTCCTATTTCATTAGATCCCGTAAATGAAATGCCATGAACTCTCTTATCCTGAGTCAAGGCATTTCCAATGATGCTTCCGCTACCATAAATCAAATTTAATACGCCAGCCGGCAATCCCGCTTCTTCAAAGGCTCGAACCAGTTCGCAAGCTGTTGCCGGAGTGAGAGTGGCAGGTTTAAATACGACTGCGTTTCCTTCGAGCAGAGCAGGGCCAATTTTCCATGCTGGAATACAGATAGGGAAATTCCAAGGAGTAATGATTGCGACGACTCCCAGGGGTGTTCGATCCGTGTAAAGAAATGTATTAGGCATTTCCGAGGGAATGACTTGTCCAGTAGGGCGCCGTCCTTCAGAGGCTGTGAATTCTAAGCTATTAATCGCTTTAAGTACTTCCCCCCGAGATTCATTTAAATTTTTCCCCTCTTCTTGGGTGAGGATCTGCGCGAGGAAATCTACTTTTTGGCGGAGAATTTTGGCAGTTTTGTCTAAAATGGCTCCTCTTTGGGGACGGGGAGTTTGTGCCCAGTTTATTTGTGCTGCCTTTGCGGCTTCAATTGCCGCATCGACATCTGCAATTGTAGAGCGAGTTGATTTTCCAAGAATCTGCTTCGGATTTGCAGGATTTTGATTAAAATCCCATTCCTCCGAACTTCCTGTTTTCCATTGGCCGCGAATGAAGTTTAAATAAATACTGTGACTCATAGAGAATTTCCTTATTGATCAATAACTAAAAAAGCAATCACGGCTTACCCTATTCGAGAAAAGAGTCAAAGTCGAAAGTTATGACGCCGCGTATTAAGTTTATATTTTAGGTGTTCGGTAGCAGCGGACAGGAAGTGGCTGATATCCGACAGAGGATATCAGTATTTAGTATAACGTTCTTTTTTTTTCTTAATCTTAGCTGCCGACTGTACGTTGTCGCCTGCAAGCTTGCACAGGGTTCCTAGATCCGTTGCAACGCCCGGCTTTTTAAAAAGCACGGGTTTATTTTCTTGAATATTAATATTTAAAGTAATAATAAATAGATATAAATAATCTATATCAAGTTAAGTTATAAATTTCAAACAACCTAAAGTCCCATGTGGTTGCGGGATTTGGAAATTAATAAATTTTGACTAAAAATGTAAATTCGTTTCTGATTATTTGAGTCTAAACTTTATGTAAATCAATTCAAATCGATAACAAATTGTTTTCTTGGGGTTTATTACTTAATTACTAGGTGGCATTTCGGTTGCAAAGTTCCGGACTGACAACTGTAAAAATAATAAAGGAGATCATGTTATGAAACGTATCGTAACTTCATCACTATTTTTAGGTGCTTTTGCGTTAGCGTTGGGTAGTGCTTCACCTGTATTTGCGGGTATTACTTCAAATGTGAAATCAGGCCAGAAAGCTACCCAAGCCGGACAGAAAGGTCAAGCTGGGCAGAAAGCAGGCCAGGCTGGACAGAAAGCAGGTCAGGCTGGGCAGAAAGCAGGTCAGGCTGGACAGAAGGCAGGTCAGGCTGGACAAAAGGCAGGACAGAAAGCAGGCCAGGCTGGACAGAAGGCAGGACAGAAAGCAGGTCAGGCTGGACAGAAGGCAGGACAGAAAGCAGGTCAGGCTGGACAGAAGTCAACTCAGAAGGCAGGACAGAAGTCTAGCGGTACTGGCTTTTAATTTTACTTAAAGCACGATTTGATCATTCGAGGGTAGGTTTCGATGAAACCTGCCCTTTATATTTGTATTTTTCGAGTTAGAGTCCTAAAGGAACTACTTACGTTGTTTAAGTTTGTATGAACAAGGAGAGTAGTGTTTGAAAAAATTTAAAAAGAATAATTTAATCATAGCATTTTTCATAATGTTTTTAGGTTCATTATCCCCTCACTCTGCATATGCACTCGATTTTTCGCTTCTTGGTGCGGTGACTCAATCAAATTATAGCTTAAGTACGACTCCGAGTACCCAGAGTTCAAGTGGAACTGCGTTTGGAGTGGGAGGCACAGTGGGTGTTGATCTCAATCCATTTTTTAGTTTGGAATCCGGTTTACTCTTTTTAACTCATTCTTTTAGTACTTTTACAGGCGCTGTTACTCAAAACTATACTAACAAATACATTGATGTACCTTTGCTTCTTCGCTTTGTGCCATTCAGTTTGGTATCTTTTAGTTTAGGTGGATATTATGGAGTTTTATCCGCTGCTTCAATCGAGACTCTTGTGTCCAACGTAACCACAGCGCAAATTGGAAATGGATCGAATGATTATGGATTATTAGGGGGGGTGGGAATTCGATTGCCATTAGCGTCATTGCTCAAAGTGAGACTAGATATTCTCTATCAATATGGTTTTGCTAATCTCAGTTCGAACTCGGCGACTACTCAGCGTAGCAGGAACGTTGATATTTTCGTAGGATTAATGCTCGATATTTGGTGAGAAATAAATGTAAGCACTGCAAGGAGTCCTGATGCGCCGGGAATCTAAATCTTAACGGCGCAACAGGACTCCTTGCAGTGCTTGTCAACAACCCTGAAGGAGCTACTTACTATAAATGAAAAAAATTATTTTAACTTCGTCAAGTGGTGAACATAAAATTTGGGTTGGAAATGAAATTGTCCAACGTATTACAAAGCATCTTTTACAAGACAGCTTTCCGAAAGGAAAATTGAAACAAGGCTTCATTATTGCGGATCAACGGCTTAAAGGGCATGTTCAAAAATTGAATCAGGGTTTAAAGGCGGCAGGTTGGAAAACCCATACGATTTTTGTTAAAGCATCAGAGGAGTTAAAAGATTTTCGTCGGATTTACCCATTATATGGACAATTGTTGCGGGCAGGAGGTAATCGACATTCTGTAATTTTTGCATTAGGTGGCGGAGTGATTGGGGATGTTGCTGGTTTTATTGCGGGAACGTTTCTCAGAGGAATTCGTTGGGTTGGAATACCGACCACTCTTTTAGCTCAGATAGATAGTTCCTTAGGAGGAAAAACCGGTATCAATCACGAACAAGGCAAAAATCTAATTGGGGTGTTTCATCAACCTTCAGTAATTATCTGTGATTCATCTTTTCTAAAAACGCTTCCAAGGCGTGAGTTGGTTTCGGGATTAGGGGAGATGATCAAATATGGACTCCTGTTTGACCCTAGTTTTTTTTTACAATTAAAAGAAGACTGGCAGAAATTTTTAATTTTAAATCCTAAAAAAATAGTTGGAGCCATTCATCAATGTTTAAGCTGGAAAGCTAAGATCGTGACAAAAGATGAGTTAGATCGAATAGGTATTCGAGAGGTTCTCAATTTTGGACATACACTCGGTCACGCATTGGAAGCGGAAGCGGGATATGGTTATTTTAGACATGGTGAGGCTGTGATTTTGGGGATGCGTGCTGCCCTTCATCTTTCTGTCTTGTCAGGGCATTTGAGTCAAAAAGTTCAGATTGAGGTAGATACTTTCCTCGGAAGTCTACCGGTGCCACCCATTTCAAAAAAGATTAAAAATAGCACATTGCTTGCGAGATTGAAGCACGATAAAAAATCTGAAAATGGAATCACTCGTTTTGTACTTCTCAAGGCAATAGGAAAGCCAGTATTGGATCGAAATATTTCGGATAATAAAATCCTTGTGACCTTGGACTGGTTAAGGAAAGGTACGGCGTGAAGAAGAAGATCCTTGTTTTGCATGGTCCAAATTTAAATTTATTGGGCGAGCGCAATCCAGATGTTTATGGAAAGATGACGTTACGTCAAGTCAACGTACAGCTTAGAAAATCAGCTCAGGAGCTAGGGGTAAGTCTCCAGATATTTCAATCAAACTCAGAAGGTGATCTCATTGATCTACTTCATCACTATAGAAAAAAAGTCGATGGAGTTGTGATTAATCCAGGAGCTTATACTCATTATTCATATGCACTGCGTGATGCTATAGATTCGATTGCTTTGCCAACGGTCGAGGTTCATTTATCGGATATTCATAAACGAGAGAAATTTAGAAAAATTTCAGTGATAGCACCTGTTTGTGTGAAGCAGATTTGCGGATTGGGGTGGAAGTCCTACTTAGAAGGGATTAAAATTCTTTTATGAGAAAAATTTTAATCTTATGTTCTACAATCACGATGCTTTCAGCTTTGGATTGTCATGCATTGAGTCTTATCCCTGTGGTGGCAGTTGCTTTTCCGACCGCTGCATCTGATCCTAGCAATATTTTTACCGTGGGTTCTCGTTATACTTACGGGGGCGGTGTATTGTTCAGGTTTGAGATGTTCTCAAAGTTGAGTCTTGAGGTGGGTGCCCTTTATTTGCCTCGCGGGTATAGTGAGAGTGATTCCGTAGTGGGCACGGTAGTGAATACTTTTGATACCATTCAGTTTCCGGCTCTTTTAAAATATCAGCCATTTTCTATTCTGAGTTTAGGATTAGGTCCTTATTTTTCTCATGGAGTGGGGAGTGTTCATTCTTACCCAGTTTCTGATCCATCTCAAACTACGGATACTGCTTATAGCTTTTCGACATTTGGCGCTGATGATTATGGTATGGTTGTCAGTGCTGGGTTGGATATTCGCATTCTTCCTTTAACTCGGTGGGTAATGGATGGTCGCTATTTAATAGGAGCTCAAAATATTAGTAAAATGGACGGTACGTCAATTTATTTTCGAGATCTTCAGATCATCACTGGGCTGCGTTTTGGAATCTAGGTTATTTTTAAAAGCTCGGCATGCGTTTTGCTGAGTAAATAAACTGTATGGTAACAGAGCTAACACAAAGAGTGAAATTTGTTTTTAAAATGTTAACTGGGCGCAAGCTGGATGTACTGGATCTTTTGGAGCGAGATCACATCCGAGTGGAAATGCTCTTTTTGCAATGGCGGTTTTCCACATCTAGAAGTGGGCGAGAGCGGACTTTTGAAGCGATCAAAAGGGAACTCCTTCTTCATTCTCATCTTGAGGAGACACTTTTTTATCCTGCTTGTGAGAAATTCCCCGAGCTTAAACGCCAAATTGCTAAATCTTATGAAGATCAGAAGCACCAGAAAGTTCTTATAAAAGAAATCTCCCATTTATCCTTGGGGAGTGAGAAAGCCACTCATAAAATAAAAATACTGATGGAAGATGTTGAGAGTCATGTAACAGAAGAAGAGAATGTATTGTTTCCTCGAGTTCGCTCACTCATGAGAAAGATTCAATTGTTTAAGTTAGCTCGTGACCTACAGTTGGAAAAAGAAGTACGGGCTCACGGTAAAGTTCGAGTTCACGGTAAAGTTCGAGTTCATCCAAAAGCTGCTGCTTAAGCAGCGCTGGTTTTTCATCTCATCTGCCATTTGATTAATTATATGACCGGGTCGAAATTCAACTTCATCAATCAGGTCATTGAATTTTACATGATACTCTGTAATCTTTTTATGCTCATCCGTGAGTAAATTAATTGCCTTGATAGTTGAGTTATTTGATAAATCCCTTCTTATTTTAGGTCTGAATGTATGGATTTAACTTGACTAAAAACCTTTGGCATGATGGGTATCGGTGCGAGTATTTATGATTATTTTGTCAATTTCTGCCGCATTTGTCGGGCTTGTCCATACGTTAGCCCCAGGGCATTGGTTACCTGTTGTCTTAATGGCTAAAACACGAAAGTGGTCTGTGAGGACCGCAATGATGGGAGCTGTGGTTACAGCTTCAGGTCATATTTTTCTGTCCCTTTTATTAGGTCTTTTATCCATTTGGATTGGAGTTCATTTTCTCTCGCAATATGAAAATGAAATTGAGCGTTATGCGGGACTTGGACTGGCGATCTTTGGAATGATTTATGCCGGAGTGGCTTTTTTTATTCATTCTGATTGCCATGGACATACCCATCACGGCCCAGACCCTCAAAATAAGAAAACTCCATTTATCTTTTTATTTTCACTTGGTTTTTCTCCTTGTGTGGCTGTACTTCCGATCTTTGCGGCCGCCGCCTCAGAGGGGTACCTGGCTACTGTATTAACCTTATTTTGCTTTTCTGTGGGTGTGCTTGTTTCTTTGATTGGCTCTACTTTATTAATATCATTGGGCTTAGTAAAGCTCGATCATCCTTTGTTTGAGCATTATGGTGATGTGATTACAGGATGCGGAGTCGCGGTCATGGGTGTTCTTCTTTTTTGTTTTTCACATTAGATGAAGAAGTTCAGTTTAAATGATCAAAGCTTTGATCTGAGAGTCTCCATGTTTTTCAAAAACTGATCTTGAGGAAAACATAAATCTTTGTTCGAAAGGCATTCCGTGTCCTCATTCAGAGGGGTAGGAGGAGACAGTAAAGTAGGAGGTCTGAGTAAATGCCTGAAGCCGTGCCAGAGTAGTCCTGTTTCTTCTAAGTATCGTTTGAACTGGGTTGCAACAAGTTTATAGTGAGATTTGGATTTCATGGACTCGTTAAAGGTAGTTTCTGGTTTTGTGATACCTAGCCACAGTACATCCCCAAAGCCGTGTAGTCTTCGCTGGTAAAGGAAGTTGATTCTGGCTCGAAAAATTCTGAGGAGAGCGATGTATTCTCCTACATCTTTTTGTGCACGAATACCTTTGATCTCGACTGTCCTTTCTGATTCGTTAGGTCTCAGCATCTTATTTAGGTTAAGAGCTTGGTACTTTGCGGTCGGTGTAAAGTTATAAGGGTTTGCAGTGTACACTTGCTCAATGATTTCTTTCGAAATTTTTTCAATCGTTTTTTCCCTACTCGATCTGGCATTTTCTATCACTTTGGCAAAATTTTCTTGATTTACCCTGGGCAAAGCCAAGATGGGAGGAGCATTGTCCAGGTACTCTCCTAGGCTGTCAGTACTCAGGGTATAATGGTTTGAATAATCGACCACAAAATCCAGGAAAAGTAGTGGGTTGTCTCTAAATCCCGTTTTCTTATCTACGTGGATGCTGCCCCCTCCATAATAGTCGTCAGGAGCAAGATGAATCTGGGTTGCTACATCAAAGATGTCGGATTGGATTCGGGAGCTATATTGAATCGTTTCCTTCAGAGTCAAAGGCTTCATTTGTATTTCTATGACGCCTGGATCAAGGGAAAGATTGTAATGAAATCCATCCGGATAAGTAAATCGGATCGTAATCGGAAAATTGCGAATTTTTAAAAATTGATAGGTGCAGCCGACAACTGCACATTTTTTCTTCATCAATTGAAACCACTGGTTTCTAGCAGCTCCATTTGCCGGAGAAGTAATAATTTCCCCCGATAAACCGCTTGCACTGATCAGGTCATGATTGGTGAATGTGAACTCAGGCCCAAACTTGGGCTCGATCATGTCTATTTCTGCTTCAGTTGCATCAGCAGAAATAGAGTAGTGGAAAATAGGGCACAAGGCTGTAACCCAAACGAGGAAAAAACCAACTTTCCTTCGAATAAAATGCATAAAGAAAGATTTAATACGTCGCGACAATTATGGCAAGTTTAGCAAAGACCTCCCGCGCAAGCACGGGAGGTTCATGAATTATTGAATCATTTGAATGAGCGCAGATGAGATCACCCTTGGGTCTGTTTCAGATTCAAATGAAAGGAGTCGCACGCGTTCTGGATGGTGTTCATAAAGCTTTTTGAAGCTTCTCAAAGCATCATCATGTGCTTTTCCATATCCTAGCAAGGCGATAGTGACGTATGCGTCTGGGGATTGATCGAGTGCATCCACAAAGACATGCGAATCTAAAGCTTCACCATCTGTAATCACAAGGGCCATCAATTTAGGACGGTTTGGACCGGTGCCGAATTCATCTTCGTAGGTCTCAATGAGTTTATCCCAGCCTGGCATAATCCAAGTAGACCCGCTCCAATCAATTTGATCCCATTTGTCTGTCAAATTTTCTAAATTCAAATCACCGATGTCTTTTGCATGGTTACCTGCAAATGTAATCGTACGGAGTCCGCCCTCGTCTCCACTTTCATTGATGGCTTGTGAGTCGTGTTCTTTGAGAGTTTTCACAATCGATTTAATTGCCTTACGAACAATTTCAAGTCGTTCTTGTGGGTCGTTCGGCGAATTTCTTTCCTGCATGGATCCAGTGGTATCTAAAAGAAGCATGGGCTCTTTTTCAATGTTTGCTGGAAGTGCAAAGGGCTGACTATAGTGGGGTGGAGCAATTGTCTGTGGATTGTGACTGGGGACAATAGCAGGAGCTGTTCCGGGATAATAAGGAGTCGTTGCAGAATAGTAAGGCGTCGTTGCAGGATAATAAATAAGAGGTGCTTGAACGGGTTGCCTAACGAATTGGGAGTTGGGTTGGGTATTATAAACTGGTCGAATGGGCTGCGAAGCGACAGTATTTTGTTGGGTAGTTTGATGTGGCTGTTGCGTGGGAGCATGCATTTGTGCGCTACCGCAACTCCATGCTTTTAGGGGGTGTGTGAGGGCGCCAAGAACAAAAATTCCTGAAAGAATTTTTGTTGACTGCCTTAGCAAGGAAAGAAAAGATCTAGAATATAGCATAAAATAACTCGTCTCCATTTCAATGTGTTCTAAGTGCCCTATTGAATAAGGTTGGCTAATTTCGCATTGTGAGAGTATTTTTGCAAGAATAATATTATATTTATCTATATAAAATATAATATTATTCTGTGCTTCGTAAGTAGCTCATACAATTAAGTTATTTTTTCAACATTTCTAAAGCAAACTTTTGCAAGCTTGGTGGTATTCCTCAACAAGACGATCCACAATCTTTGCGGCGGGAAGAATATCGGCAATGAGTCCCACGCCTTGACCTGCGCTCCAGACTTCTTTCCAGGTGGGCGCCTGCACCGCTTTTTCGAGGGCTTTCGCGCCAACGTAGGCTCGAAGCATTTTCATATATTTCTTAGTTTGAGGATTTTTAAACAAGAATGCTTCAACTGGATTCAGCTCTAATCCTTGTTTTTGAATATAAGGGGTGTTGATGACCGCGGCAGGTGTTCCAGAAATCTTTTTGGTTAAAACAATGTCTTCCGGGTCAGAATCCAAAATAGCCTTTTTATAAGCGTCATCGACAGTACTTTCTTCGCTTGCAATAAACCGGGTCCCAATTTGGACTGCTGAAGCTCCCAAGAGGATTGCTGCTGCGATTTGTTCTCCGGTAGCAATTCCTCCTGCGGCTACAATTGGGATGGTGAGGTGCTTTTTAAGGTAGGGTATGAGGACTAAAGGAGAAATGGGACCTGCATGTCCTCCTGCGCCGGCAGAGACAGCGATGACACCATCTGCACCGAGATCTTGAACTTTTTTCCCATATTCAAGTGTTGTGATATCGCAAAATACTTTGCATCCGACTTCATGCATTTTTCGGATGGTCTCTTTTGGACTTCCCAATGAAGTAATGACGAGGGGGACGCGTTCTTGAGCGCATACTTCCAAATCCGCAGCTTGCCGTGGGTTGGCTTGATTGACGATCAAATTCACTGCAAATGGTTTTTTTGTTTTCGCTTTAACCGCCTGAACTACACTCCTAAATTCTTCCGTGGTTCTCCAATTCAGAGAAGGCATTGCACCCAGACCACCGGCCTCGCTCACGGCTGAGACTAGATTCACATTACTGACAAGGAACATCGGTCCTGCAATAATGGGGAAATTACAACTCAAAAGTTGGGTAAACGGAGTAGAAATAGGGCTCAGATTGGGTGTGCTCATTACTTTATGGTTCCTTATTTTGCTACCTTACATGAGAAAGAGACGGCGGTCTATTGACAGAACGGAGGTCATCACCATTTTTGTAAAATATGCCATTGTATGAGTACAGATGTTCCAGTTGCGAAAAAGTTCATGAAGTGATTCAAAAATTCTCAGACGCGCCTCTTGAGAATTGCCCGGATTGTCAAGGGTCGCTTAGTAAACTAGTTAGCTTAAGTTCCTTTGCCCTGAAGGGGAGCGGCTGGTATACGACCGATTATAAGCGCGCTCCTACGCCCCCATCTCAAGCGGAATCGAAGGTAGGTGTTGATTCTAGTACGGCTCCCGCGACTCCGAAGGCTGAGTCGAAAGCAGCTTCAGCGCCAGCGACTTCCTCGGTGTCTCAGGCATCTTCTTCATCCCCATCTTCTCCTTCCGCATCTTCTTCTTCCTCATCTTAAGCTGCCTGGGCTAAGAGTCGGCGAATGGAGCTGGAGCTGCTTTGGATGAATAAAACAGATGAGGCTATTCCAATATGGAATTGTCTTTGTGAGGATGGATGAAATTCACATCATTGTTTAAGCGGGAGTCCGTCTTATTTTATTTGACTATGCTCTTTCTGTTTAAATGGTCTACTTATTCGGCCCACGCTGGAGACGGTTTAAGGTTTTAAAAATATTGACCCCTGTTACACTATTTTTATGCAAACCATTTTCCCTCTAAGGAAATACTCCTTCGTATTTTTTCAATATGCACTTTTGTTGCTCCTTTTTAATGGATGTCAAACAGGGAGCACTTTAACTGACAATGCTCGTACACCATCCTCAGTTACCGATCCCACCGATCCATATAATGCATTTCGTATTGCGGCCCCAGGGAGAGTGGTGGCTATTGGAGATATTCATGGCGACCTTGACGCAGCCGAAAAGGCTCTACGATTAGCAGGTGCCATCGATGACAAAAATCATTGGATTGGGGGAAATCTAGTCGTTGTACAGACTGGGGATCAAATTGACAGATGGGACGATGATCGCGCTGTGTTAGATTTATTCTCAAGGCTACAAAGTGAAGCTGAGGCAAACGGGGGAAGGCTCATTTCATTGAACGGTAATCATGAGCTTATGAATGTTGAGAGTTTATTTTGGGTTGTTAAACCCGAGTCATTCAAGGCATTTTTGGATATCCAAGTTCCAAGCGGTTGGAAACCGCCTTCCTTCTTTCAGGATTTTATGCCGAACCCAAATTATGTAGTTGGGATCAATCACTTGCAAAGTGTAAATCCCAGTGATCCTGGTGTCTATCAGCGCGCCTATGCGTTTTCTCCGGGGTCTTACTATGCCAAGGTTTTAGGTGAAAGACCTATGTTTATTATCGTGAATGATACCGTGTTTGTGCACGGTGGTATTACTCCTGAGTTTTTAAACTCAGACCTTCTTAAGTCGATTGATGAAACAAAACAATGGATGCTAGGAAAAATTCACCTCGATATAGAAACGTTGATGAGTAAAAAAAGAGGTGGAGAGCTTTCTCCAGTGGATCGAATCTTAACCGATAGAACCTATTCTGCTCAACCACTCAGTCAGCAAACCTGTGATTCCTTAGCAGAAGTGCTGACCTCACTTCGGGTGAAACGTATGGTCATAGGTCATACTATACAAAAGACAATGAATAGTGCCTGTCATGGGGGTGTTTGGCGTATCGATGTGGCGCTCTCCCGCGGACTTGTAGACAGTCAACACAAAATTTCAGTTCTTGAAATTAAAAAGAATAACGTTGGGGTCCTGCAGGAAACCCGAGTCGTGGAAAATGATGCTCGAGTGAATTCCTCGTTTGCTAAGCTCGGAAAGATGTATCGGGGAGATCACGTGATTTGGAGTGGGACTGTCAAGCGTAAAGGTTTGTTGGGTATCGGTCATAGAGTTGTGCAAAAGATGAATTACCTTACGGCAGAGCGATTTTGCCAAGATTTGGGGGGAGGAGCAAGGTTGCCTACTCGAGAAGAGTATGAAGTTTTAGCAAGAGAGATGGGGGCTCCTCTTTATTATGATCGTAATAGCGCCCTTGATATGATGAGTCATTTCTTTTGGTCGTCAACAGTCAATCCATTTCATCCTGACTACGCTTATGGCTTCAATGGTAATAAAGGCACTATCGACGGCGAGCTTCGGAGTAAAAGAGAAGCTGTTCGGTGTGTGGTTGAGTTGCGTTAGCTCGCGATATTTTTTACTTCTAACTTCCAGCCACCAGGCTATTGAATTGGCAAATACTAGTTCTACTGTGGTGTGTAGGCACAGCGGAACCCGATATGGCTGAGCGAGGCAGATGCGGAATAGTTCAGATCCGCAGCGAAGACCCCAGTGCCCATACCATTGGCCCAGTAACCACCCCGCAGGGCGGCCCCGTTATTTGACATGTAGATCATGCCCACATTTTGTGTTGAGTTATAATTCCCATTTGGCGCAAAAAGGACTCGGTTCCTAGCTTCGCCTTCACGTGAAAAGTGGGTCTCATTGCTATATTCTTGCATTTTATGCTGCCCTGTCCCTAGATTATCCGATACCCATTCTAATACGTTTCCTGCCATATCCCAGATGACTTCTCCGTTGCTTAACTCATGGGTCCTCTTATAGGTCCAATCATCATTATGGTACAATATCCCAAAATAGGGATTCTCATCGTTACCGGGCGTTAAAGCAGAATCAAAAGAACTGTTCCCCCTGGGTAGAAATCCTTCCCCAATTCTTCCGCCGCTCCAGTTTGCTGGTGTGGCTTCAATATTTCTTGCAATGGTCATCCATTCCGAATTCGTGATCAGGTGATATCCTACTCCATTAGCTTCGCACGCAGCTTCCGCCTCGGCACGATTCACGTTTACCCAGGGTGCCTTTTTCACAGACACGGCTTTCATTCTTCTGCTAAACAGGCTCGACCTCGATGCTTCGTACTTCATGACGCAAAAATCCTTGCCAGAAATTGGAGTACTATACAGTGGATTTCCGGGTACCAGAATGTACCCGTCTGGACATTGGATCTCCTCTAACTCTGACCGGGCACGGCCAAAAATTTCATCGTAGCTTGGGGGTGGTTCATCATAACTCGAAGATTTTGGGTTGTGTGGAATGGGATACAGGGGTAACGCCATTGCTTCCTGAAAAGCAAAGATCGATAATATGACCAACGACAAACTATTAAATTTAATTAATTTCATACCATTCCTCATTCGCAATCTACCTATCCTTTGCGCGCAGTTCTATATTAGAACCATGAGGATCACAAGTGTCGAGAATCCTATTGAGATCGTAATCACTTAAGGCAAGTCCTGGTAATATTCGATTTGGATTTTTTGGATCGACGCGAGGTCCGACTTGAGTTTTCAACCGAAGAAAAAGCGTTTCAAGTGTCAGTGTTGAATTCTGTAAAAGAGCTTGGACACGTATGAGATTCTGTTTCATCTCCCAGTAAACATGAGAAGGAATTTCAAGAGAGGAATAGTGATCTGGGGAAGGGAGATCTGGAAGGGGTGGCTGAACTGATGAGTGACAGCGGGGAGGTCGGGAGAGATCTAAATCTTTCTTAAACCACAAAATCGGATTCGCGCAGATCTCCAGTAAATCATCTAGAATTTGAAGCTTGATCCAAGGGTCATAGCTTTGAAGTTCTGGAGCGATTTCATCTAGAAACGAAGACCTCGAACTCTCTGTTTGTGTTTCACCTATCCAGGTCAGACCCGCATTTTGACTTGCAGCTCTCCATTCCAATGGGCTGTAAGGGTTCTCGCAGGCATTTAAAAAAGCATCAATAATTCCAGTGGCAGTGGTTTTTTCTGGCTGACTGTCAAAGCAAGAGCGGATGAAATGATGAGGAGGGAGTTTTTGAATCCGTTGTTGAGCTTGCCGGACCAGTTGCTGATTCGGTCTCGCATGATGAGGATTTAATCCCCCGAGCCTCAGCCACTTTGATGTCTCTCTCATCCAAATTCGACTCGCTTTTGGATAAGTCACGACCCGCATCAAGCCGTCGAGTTTAAGCCGGTTGGCGAGCGCCATCATCAATTGGCCAGGGTCCTGAGTATGATGAAGGACATTTGAAGCAAGAATATAGTCAAATTTTTCATTTGAACCGAGAGACGTGAGCCATTCTATTAAATCTGCACGAATGAGACGAACAGGGGGCAGCTTAAATGGAAACTTTGCAATTCGTGCTAACTGGAGTCGTCGTTTGAGCGTTGTAAGAGAGGCCTCACTTAGGTCGACGGCAACAATTTCTCCGGCGTAAGGGTGGGCTTGAGCAATAATGAGTGCCTCAAAGGTTCCAGCACCCGCAACGAGAATTCGAATTCCTTGATGCGATGCCACCTTTTCACTCGCTCGTTTGTTTTGGGCAAGTGGGTAACCTAATTCAAACTTGAGAGATTCACCTTGGTTTCTTTGAGGTAAAGCAAAGAATGGAATGGGAGGGTACGGGAAGTTTTCGTATTGCCTCCGGATCGAATTTTCAAAATTCGTCTTTTCAAAGCTCGTTTTTTCAAAGCGCATCCGTCAATTCTAAATGCTTTTTAGGCTAAAGTCTTCTGCCCTGTTTTTGGCAAAGCTCCCGGATTCGATCGTAGTGGAAGATTCCTGTAGCGTGCCCATCGCTCCAAGTGAGATGGATGGCGTATCTTCCCACGACTTGAACTTCGGTAGGCCGAATATCGGGATTGATAGAGGACTTTTCAATCGTTCTTTGGCCTGTATGTTCATCCACACAACCTGCACAAGGACAATAATAACGAAGCTCAACATAGGGGACTGAGAACTTTTCTCCATTATTCCAGGCAACAAATAATTCTGTAGGACTAAACGGTTCAATTTGGGTAGGTATAAAACTCATGGCTTTTTTCTAACACAAATGTCGTGAGTTCTTGAGTGCTTTTAAAGCGTGAGGTACAAGAAGACATGATTCATTCGTCAAATTCCTCAAGACCTCTCAGGGGAGCACTTGTAGGTTATGGCTTTATTTCTAGTAAAGGCCATATTCCTGCATACTTACAGCGATCCGCTGAGCAGAAAGATGTAGAAATTGTCGCTGTAGCAGACCTTTGTGAGGCGAGGCGGAATCAAGCCCAAGAGGCTCTTCCGAAAGCTCGTATTTATTCAGATTATCGGGCTTTATTGACCGCCGAAGCTTCAAATTTGGATTTTATTGATATTTCGACCCCGCCTTGCGACCATGCACAGATTGCTCATGAGGCTTTGGACCGGGGATTACATGTTCTCTGTGAGAAACCTCTGACGACGACTCTTGAAGATGCTGGAGCGCTTTTAAAGCATGCCAAGCAAGCTCAACGCGTTCTTTTTCCTTGTCATAATTACAAGCATGCTCCTGTAGTGACAGCAATCCGGGAAATCATTGAAAGCGGTAAAATTGGCAAAGTGAGATCTCTCACTTTAAATACCTACCGGAATACTCATGCAAAAGGAGTAACAGAGTGGAAAACTCATTGGAGGCGGGAAAAGAAGTATAGCGGCGGTGGAATCGCCATGGATCATGGGAGTCATACTTTTTATCTTACATTTGATTGGATGGGGGGGTATCCTCATGCTGTTACTGCTAAGATGTCGAATTTAGAGCCCAATCGATATGATACTGAAGATAATTTTTCTACAGTTTTAACTTTTCCTAATGGTTTAGCTCATACTTATCTTTCCTGGACTGCAGGTGTTAGAAAAGTGATTTATACCGTTCAAGGAGAGTTTGGAGCGATTACAGTAGATGATGATGATCTTCAATTAGCAATGATGGAGAAAACTGACGGTCCGGATGTAGCTCAAGGGTCCGTGAAATGGAATGTTGAGAAACGCTCCATTGCTTCTCATTGGATGGATGCCAGCCATGTGAGTTGGTTTAATTCGCTCTTTGATCAATTTCGAAAAGCGATAGAGCAAAATGATTTTGTTGGCAAAGAAGCTCGCGAAGCTTATTTGTGCATTCAACTCATCACCGCAGCTTATCGTTCTGCGCAGGAAGGGTGCCGTGAGTTGCCTTTAGCCACTGAAGTTCAGGTCTAAAGTGCTGAGATATTGCCTTAATAAGAAAAGTGGACTAAAAATAACTGTTTGTAGATTAATGAAATAAAGGAGTATACCCGATGACCGCTGATACAAAAGAAACTTTAAAGATTGCCCCTGCTAAAGGAAAACTAGCTGTTCTGACTCCAGGAATGGGAGCTGTAGCGACTACTTTCTATGCTGGCGTTGAAGCGGTAAAACGTGGGATTGCAAAACCTATCGGTTCATATACTCAGATGGGGCAAGTGCGGTTAGGAAAACGAACTGAGAATAGATTTAAAAAAGTAAATGAACTCGTGCCGCTCGCTTCTTTAGATGATCTTGTATTTGGGGGGTGGGATCTTTTTCCTGAAAATGCATATGAAGCTGCCAAACACGCACAGGTTTTAGAAAAAGAATTAGTGGAAAGTCTGAAAGAACCCCTTTCGAAGATTGTACCCATGCCTGCTGTTTTTGATCGTGAATTTGTTAAAAGACTCGATGGCCCTAATGTAAAGAAGGGCAAAAACAAGATGGATTTAGCAGATCAACTTCGAGCAGATATCCGTAATTTTATGAAGGCTAATGGATGTGATCGGGCAGTTATGGTCTGGTGTGCATCTACAGAAGTTTATACTCCTCCATCCGAAGTCCATTCATCATTGAAGGTTTTTGAAGAGGGTTTACGAAATAATGATCCTGCGATCTCACCTTCACAGATTTATACTTATGCAGCATTAAAAGAGAGAGTTCCTTATGCGAATGGTTCTCCTAATATTTCAGTAGAGATGCCTTGTTTACAGGAATTATCTCTTGAAATGGGTACTCCAATTTGCGGGTCAGATTTCAAAACAGGTCAGACTTTGTTGAAAACAGTCATTGCTCCTGGTCTGAGAAACCGACAACTCGGCGTGGCAGGATGGTATAGCACTAACATCTTAGGGAATCGAGATGGCGAAGTATTAGATGATCCAGGGTCTTTCAAGTCAAAAGAAGTCTCTAAGTCAGGCGTTCTATCCGATATTTTCTCAAGTGAAAGATACCCTGATCTCTACAGCAATATTCACCATGTGGTGCGAATCAATTATTATCCTCCTCGTGGAGATAATAAAGAAGGTTGGGATAATATTGATATCTTTGGTTGGCTCGGATATCCGATGCAAATCAAGGTGAATTTCCTTTGCCGCGATTCCATTTTAGCAGCTCCGATCGTTTTAGATTTAGCATTATTTATGGACTTGGCAGGACGTGCTCAACTCAGAGGAATTCAAGAGTGGCTTTCCTTTTACTTTAAAGCTCCAGTTGTAAAAGAAGGCTTAAATCCTGAACATGATCTTTCGGTCCAATTATTGAAGCTAGAGAATACGCTTCGCTTCTTTACAAATGAAGAATTGATTAACCATTTAGGGTTGACCTATTATGGAGTCAACGAAGGTCCAGAAGTATGAGCTTCCAACTCATCTATGTATTAGTTCTTTTTGCAGTAGTGATCCTAATTACTTTAGCCTATGGCGTGCGTGTCATTCTCAAGGGGCACGCCCACTTTGATCGAGTTGAGCGCCAAGGAGGAAGTCCGCTACTCAGTAAGAACATCATGGAATTGGGTTATTGGTTTTTTCAACCCTTAGGCCGTCTTCTTGTTTTCTGTAAGATTTCTGCGAACCAGATTTCATGGGGATCCTTCACTTTTGGATTATTGGCGGGCTGTTGTCTTGCCTTTGGTCATTTCGGTTCAGGTTCTGTCTTTGCTACGCTATCTGCCGTAATGGATTCTTTGGATGGGATGGTAGCCCGACTGACCGGGAAATCTTCAGATGCAGGTGAGGTCTTAGACGCGGCGGTAGATCGTTATGTGGAGTTTTTTTTCCTAGGCGGATTACTCATTTATTACCGTGAAATTCCAGTGTTGATGATTCTCACTTTATTGGCTCTGGTGGGCTCATTTATGGTGAGTTACTCAAGTGCTAAAGCTGAAGCTTTGCAGGTAGATCCTCCCAAGGGGAGTATGCGTCGGCCAGAGAGGGCTTTTTATTTGACGCTAGGAGCGGCGCTTTCTCCGATCAGTATCCCTTGGTTTGAAACGAACCGAGAATATCCCATTGCGATTGCTCACCCGATGGTGATTGCACTTTGTTTAGTGGCTGTCATGTCGAATTTTTCAGCTATTGAAAGACTCTGGGCAATTGCTAAAGAAATTCGTCTTCGAGAAAAAACTCCACAGAAGAAGTTAGAAGAAGATGCTTCTGCTGAGGAATCAGTTCTTCAAAATTCATTGAGGTAGGTAGTTCCTTGCAGTGCTTACTTTCTGCGATTCCAGAGAATCAGAAAAGCAGGTAATGAAACGACTGCGGCGATCACACAGGTGATTTCTCCGGCCACTGCAAGGAGTCCGAAGCTCACAAATCCCTGATTGCCTGCGATGAGCAAAGACATATAGCCTATAATGGTCGCAAAACTGCAGAGCCCCACTGCGCTACCTGTATTCCTAATAACATTAAGAATATTGCCTGTGCGGGTTTCCCTATAGCGTTGAAAAATATTCACGCCATAGTCGATGCCGATCCCAAAAGTAATAGGGAGAGCGATAAAGTTTAAGAAATTAATTTTTAAATTGAATCCCAAAATGATGCCGGCAAGCCAAGTCACTCCGATAAATAAAGCAAACAGGACAAGGGAAATCGTTTTCAAGTTTCTAAAGAGCACCACAACTAACAAGATCACTGCTAAAAGTGCAAATAGAGTCGCCCGAGGCCCATCATGAGTAATCGCTTGGATCATATCCGAAGAAATCGCGATCGTGCCCGCGACTGGGGCGCCCGGTTCAACTGAATCCGCGATGTTTCTTAAGTGATCTATGAACTGAATGAGATTGGGCCCGTTCCAGGTTTCATTGGTAAGCGGAGGCTCGACTAAAACCATTTTGCCTATAGTCCCGTCCTTTTCTGTAAATTTACTTCGAATTAAAGGGGGAAGATCTTTTTCAGTAAAGGGTTTTAAAGTCTCTTTTGTGAGAAATTCACTGACCAGTTTTTGATCAGACTCTGAAAGTCTCTGTAAGAATTTTTCTGGAAGAAGCCTTCGAATACTTTTTAATACTTTAATTTTCTCTGGCTGATCCTTAGGGATAAAATCATCTAGAGTCTGAACCGAGGCAATGAGGCTCTTTGAGCCTTCTTTTTCTTTTTGTTCTTTTAGAAGAGCTGCAATTTTTCGGCTATTTTCTCGCGTATCAGGAAGGATGACGAGGGGTGAGAGGTAATGATGAAAAATGTCATCTAGGTGTTTGGATAAGTAAGCAGATCCTCGAGTCATGCTTTCCTTGTTCCTGAGTTTCGATAAATTGGTTTCCAAGATATTGGGGCTAAATCGAAAAAAAGTCGCAAATGAAAGAAGAGTGATGCAAAGAGATACTCCCCAAATGGCTTTAGGAAAACGCCCGACCAGTGTAGCAATAGTGCCCGCTATATAAGGTGTGGGTTGCTTGATCTTTTTTGTAAAAAGAGGCTTATAGAAGTCGAACACAGTCAAAAAGGCTGGAAGCAGGGTATATGCACTGATCCAACATAAAATCATTCCGATTAAACCAATCACTCCAAACTGTTTAAATCCTCGAAATCCAGTGAGCATCAGTGAACCATAAGAAAGTCCAGCGGCTAATGCAGCGGTCCAAGTAGAGGTCGCGGTATGGATCATTGCGATACGCGTGGCCCGCAAATTACTTCTATTTTTGCGTCTTTCTTCTAGGTATCGCGCTAAATAAATAATTCCAAAATTAATTCCATTTCCAATGACAATGCTGCCTAAAAACGCAGAGTTGGCATTGAGGTATCCCACCACAAAGTAGGAAATTCCAAATGTCCATAAGGTGCCCATGAAAAGGCTGGTGACGAGAGCCAAGGTTGCCCGAATATTGCGGTAGAATGCGAGCATTCCTAGAGTGACAACGATACTCACAATGACTGTTGATAGTTCTAGATCTGCCACTAAAGCACTTTGTTCTTCGATCGTATCTTCGACACCTCCCGTATATTTGATTTCTATATCGGGCGCATAGGATTGAGGATGAAGTTCTTCGATTGCGTGGTTCACTGCATTTCTTAGGCGGTATGCGTTCTCGATTCCTGCAGATTGGCCCGGCATATTGACTAAGATGACTCTTTTTGTTTCATCTTCCGTAGCGTAGAAACCATCTGGAAGGCGCTCGTAGTTGGCTGTTTTGCCTGAGTATTTGCTTTTTAAGGCAAAAAAATCGAGTTTGGGTTCCGGTAGATCCTCGCTTCTAAAAATATTGAGCGGGTTATAGAGTTCCTTTTCATAATCAATACGGTTTCGGATGTAGCTCTCAACTCGTATTAGATCTGAAAGACTCAAGAAAAGTGCTTGTCGAGCTTTAAAAAACTTAAGTTCGCGATCAATACGATAATCAATACTTGCAATGGTGGATTTGGGTACAGATTCCAAGCGTTTTGATAAGTCTATGACAAAGCGTTTACTGGCTTGAGTGTTTTTAGAAAATACTAAGACTGCCAGATTGTCTATGGATTCAAGTCTTTCTGAAACTTCTTTTAAATCAACTACGCTTCGTGCTGTGGTGGGCAACAGTTCTTGAATTTCAGTGCGGAGGTTTTTGTAAAGCTGTACCGAATAGTATCCTCCAAGACAAGCAAGGAGAGTTCCTAAAATAGCAACAATTCCGGCTCGACGAATGATAAAACTTGAGAACCATTTCACGGTCGTGTCTCCATTGATCTTGGATTATTCTTGGATCTTCACACTTCTTATTCTTGTTTTTCTGCTCCATATGGTCTTAACTAATTTAGCGTGAATATACTTGATTTTTTTATCTCACTGATCACTCTTTTGGGTGATTTTACTCTTTTTGTCGTGGATACGGTTCGTTCGTCTCAATATTTTTGGCGTCGGCGAGGTCTTTTTTTAAAGCAATGTGAATTTATTGGGGTAAGCTCCCTGGGAATAATCGTTGCTGCCGCTTTGTTTATGGGTGCTGTTCTAGGCTATCAGCTCTTTGTTTCCTTACATCAGTTTGGAGCAGAGGCTCTTCTAGGAGGTTCTGTAGGTGTAGCGCTTTTTAGAGAACTCGCTCCCGTTATGGCAGGTATTATGGTGACGGGTAGGGCGGGCGCAGCCATGGCTGCTGAGATTTCAAGTATGAAGGTTTCTGAACAAGTTGATGCTTTAGAGGTAATGGCTGTAGACCCTATAGAATACTTGGTTTTTCCAAGAGTTTTAGCAGGGTTTTTTATGATGCCTATACTTGCGGTTTTTTTCTCCGTGGTAGCGACTTTGGCTGCCTGTGGAGTTGCGTGCGGCATTATGGACCTACAATATTCGATTTTTTGGAGCCAGTTTTTTAAAATTGTAGATCCTATTGAGATTACCCATTGTGTAGTCAAAGCAGCTGCATTTGGGCTTCTCTTGACCTGGATTGGATGTTTTTGTGGTTTTAGAGCATTCGGGGGGGCACGAGCTGTAGGCCAAGCCACTCGAAATACTGTGGTGGCAACCTGTCTCGCCATTCTCTTAAGTGATTATTTGTTAACCTCATTATTGCCATTTGGATTTAAGAAGTTAAAGGTGATGTAAATGAATACGACTCATTCGAGCTATGTAACCCGACTCAAAGTAGGAATTTTTACGGTTTTAGGTTTGGCCCTGATTGTGGGCATCAGTGTTTTGGTGAATCATAGGCCTTATTGGTGGCGCCCTTGTCAATTAGTGAAAATTAATGTGGAAGACGCAACAGGCTTAAAAACTAAATCTCCTATTCGTTCACTGGGCATTGAGATTGGATATTTGAAAAGTGTTTCGTTATCAGAAACACATGTGACTTTGGGCATTTGTATTACAGCTCCAGTAGAAGTTCTTCCCTCGACGCGCGCGTTTATCCGAGGAGAAGGATTCTTGGGCGATAAATTTGTTGAACTTAAGCCGATTAAGTATTTAGATTCAAATCCCCAGCCGGATAAAGCTGGCTCAGGTTCAGAGGAAGATTCTAAGTTCATCAATATTGATGAATATCATCAGAAAAGCGCATTTCTAGAGAGAGTGTTAGACTGGATTGAACCTCAAGTTTGGGCAGAAGATTCCCAGCCAATCAGCATGACCCAATCATCTCCACCGCCTTTATCTGTTGCTACTACTCCTCCGAAGCGAGTCGGGAGAGGGGGGCGAGAGATTCCCGTGGGCGAAGAAGGAGAAGATATTCAGCATTTAGTGAGCCGAGTGGATGAACTCGTTCATCAAATGTCTAATTTAACTGACAATATTAAACAGGCTATCAACCCCGAAGATTTACGAAGAACCATGCGTCAGTTGAATGTGACTTTACAAAATGCTTCAAAAACCCTTGCCCCAGAAGGGGGTCTGAATCAGACGGCTCAGAGGACATTGGCGAAGCTTGAAGATTCCATTGAGCAACTTCGTGATCTCATGACTCGAGTGAATAAAGGGGAAGGCTCAGTAGGAATGTTACTGAATGATCCTTCTTATGCTCAAGAAATCAGAGAAGCGATTCGAAATCTGAATGGTTTTTTGACTAAAGTAGGAAAAGTACATTTTATTGTCGATATTGGTGCAGCTCAGTTGACAGCCTATAATGGGGGGCGAGGATGGTTTCAGTTAGGTATTTGGCCTCAGCCTGACCACTATTATTTGTTAGGAATATCATCTGATCCTCGAGGAAAAATTTCTAATACGACGGTGACTACCACAGCAGGGGGCTTGACTCAGACGACCCAAACTCAAGTGACCGATCAAACCGGTCTTTTATTGACGGGTATGATTGGTAAAGTCTTTTTTAATCGCTTGGATTTGTCAGTGGGAGCGCTTTATGGAGATGGTGCAGCGTCTGCTTCCATTTATTTAGGACCGACTGGATTTGAAAATCGGATTCAATTGCGAAATGATATTTACGCACGAAATGTGGTTGGATCTACAGTTGATGATCGAGTGACATTAACCGTGCAGCCTTGGTCTGGTCTCTATTTACGGGCAGGGATTGAATCATTTCGAGCTTATCCATCTAATGGACAGGCTATTTATTTTTATGGAGCGGGCATCCGGTTTGATGACGACGATATTAAGCTGCTCTTTACTCTTAAATAGTTTAGATTGTCTGTTGTGAGTTGGCTCAATGCGGTTTCTGCAGCTACTGGACTGTTCTTACTTCCTTTTGGGGGAGTGGGAGAATTGGTACAGACGCAAAATCCTTGGTTGGGCTTTGAATCGAATGGTCCAGTACTTTGGGTGGTTCGCGCCCAAGAAATGAAGTCAGAGAGTTGCGAGAAGTGGATCCAAGCACTGCAAGCAGAAGTGCCGGGCACGGCACTCGATTCGAGCAAAAGCCAAGCGAGTTGGAGAAAAGCAAGGAAGGCGTGGGAACCTTGGAGTTCTCAAGATTTAAAAAGTATCGTAGACTGCGATAGTTTTCCCTGTGAAGTAAAACTGAATCGATTTGAAACCGCTCAAATTAAAAGCTCCAAGTCAGATCAGAGATTAGAAACATTTTTAGAGCTTGGGATGAGACGTTCACTTGAATATGAAATCACTCAAAAAAGAAAAGAGTACGAATTTCCTGGGAATCCAGTAGATCCGTGGGCTTTGCTTGAGACACACGGTTTTGTATCTCGAGTACCGCGCCCAAAAGGCTCACTCTTTTTTTTAAGAAAAATGGATTTTGCACCAGGAAAAATTCGGACCATTCGTCAGATTCTCGATCGTCGAATGGTGAAAGATCCTTCGGGTTTAGAAGCTACGGTGTGGATTCGTGACGCTTATACGGATCACTATTTTGACAGTTGGGGTGAGTGGTCGCAAGTGTCTTGCGATAAACGAAAGGCGATAAACGAGATGTACCGGGAAACGTTTACGTAGTTCAAGCGATGGTGCTTGAGTTGGATCTTTTAAAAAAAACAGATTTAGTTTCTAAAGTCATGCATGGAAAAATGAAATCAGCGATTGAGATGAACGGATATGCCTATTTGGAGCGTGAATTTAAACGCATGAAGGCAAGGGCAGTGAAAAACTCTAAAGATTTGCCCACAAATTTATCTACGGATTTACCTAAGGATTTAAAGAAGGATCCGAGTTCAAATAAGCGTGAAGTGAATCAATCTCATCTTTAAGATGAGGCAATGCCGCCATATTATGAGTGGATCTCTTCGGTTGATATCCCGGCGGGTAATCTCCTTTTAAAATCCTTGCTTGAAGCAGTTCTTTAGAAGATCCAAAAATATCAGGACCGATCGATCCAGGCTTATGTGGGTTAGAATTATGACAGGCAATGCATTGAGTTTGATAAATCACTCTACCGTGGTCTGCGGAAGGTGAAGTGGATGAGGGAGTGTCCTGAGGTGGAGTGGTACGCTGACAACCCGTAAAAACCGACATAAGAATGAACACAATGACTAAGACGATAAGAGTCAAGCGGTAGGCCACAGCTAAGTTGGGTAGGTCAGTATTTGATGACTGATAGTTCATTTTTCTGCCTCTCATTTTTTCCCAGTTTTTTCTATTTTAGCTGTGACCTATCGCTTGTGATTTGTGTCCTTCTTATTTAGTTAAAATCTCCACAATGGCATAAAGGAGTACTGTGAGTACAAAACCACCGTGAATGACGCCTTTGACAGTGGTGATAGGTCCAGTTTTGCCTTTAATTGCATTCAGTTCTAATCCTAAGAAAATAACTGCAAGAACTCCCGCTAAAATCATGAGATTTGCATTGGGATTGATTGCAATCGGTAGATGGCTTGCGGCACCCATAAAAAATAACATGGGTATAGAAAATAAAGTATTCGTACGAGATGCTACTCCTGCTCTTGCAGCGGCGGCAGCTGCTTCAGGAATGGCTTTCCCTCCTTGAGCGACTTGAGTCGCAGAGGCGATCACGATTTTCTGGTTGGGCCAGATCACAAACCAGACATTCGCCCACATGAGTAATCCTAAGCTCACTCCTGTGAGGATAGCGACACCCCAAGAAGTTGCGAAAATCGCAGGAGTACGGGCAATGTGACCTTTAAGTCCTAGATAAAGAACGCCGGTAATCATGGTAAACATGGCAGCCCATCGAAACCAGAGAAGGGCTCGAGGAACAAGTTTTTGTATTGCATTTGATTTAGTGGTGGCATCGGTTTCTGCAAAGAAAGAACCTTGTACAAAATTAAAGTAGTACAAAAGCCCAATCCACAGGACACCAAAGAAAAAATGAAGCCATCTAAGAATAAACATAAAGCCATCTAAATTGAACAATGCAATTTCCATAAACCATTCTCCTTCTCTGAAGTTTGCAGATGAATGTTTGAAATATAGCACGGACTCAAGGGAGTGATAAGTATTATGCGTCATTCTTGAGTTCATGATCCAAATTTGTAATTGTCGAATTAAAGAAACTTTTAGAAAACGAATATAAATTCATAAACCCCTGCCACTTTTGCAATTCAATGCAGTTTATAGCAGGGGTTTACCCCTTTAAAGGGATGGCTTTTTGTCAAATATAGAGTTTTATATAATCCTAGATTAATACCTGATTATTATGATATACTATTAGTTAAGTTTAAATAGCGAGGAGGCTTTTATGGTCACCGAGCCAATGATTTATAAGGCTAAGATTTCACATGGTTTTTTTCATTCAGTTCATTCTCGTCAATCCGTGAATACGGCGCTAGGGTGGATTACTTTCGGCCTTGAGGTTTTGGTAGTGGTCTGCCTGTTTTTTTGGGCGGCTGAAGCAGCAGCTTGCCAAAATAGCTCAGACCTTAAAAAATCTAATTTTTCTAAAAAATGCCATGACTCTAAAAAACAACGATCACCGTCTTCATCTGTAAACCCAGTGTTACTATTGAAGAGACCTACTCCGAATTTTGATTTTCCCTTATCTCAGAATTCTCCAAGGGTCGGGGTAATGGACCCACAAATCAATCAGGACCCGCCGAATTTTATTATTTTTGAGAATAGATCAACTAGCTATAGCGAAAGCCCGTACGCTGTTTCTCAGGGCTTGCCCCTTTTTCATATTTTTTAATTTTGTTTACTAGGGAGTCTGTGGAATTAGTTGAGCAATATGGGTTTCCCGTTAATAGAGGCTAGGTAAGGTTTAATGGGTTTTCGAATGAAAACGATTCCATCGTTAGGGTTGTTCGATTGACAGTAAAATCCTTTGAATTCTAGATCTTTAAATAAGTCATCCATATATTCCTCTAGTTCATCAATCGAATCGAAAAGACAGTTTGCGAAAATATTATGTATTTCTTTATTATTGTCAAATAACGTAATATTTATAGTTTGCTCATGAGTTTGGCTGAGTTTGATTTTTGGATTCTTCATCTGCTCAGCTTGAGCCAATAAGAGAGTCCACTTAAAGTCGTCAAACTCATTGATCGCAGTTTTAATTCCATAACTACTATATTCCTGAATTGAATGAATGGCGGTCATGAATATATTGACTCCAGCGCTTTTATCCAAGAATGAGGGTAACTTTTCTGTAAGTTCGTCAGTAAATGTATTTATCAACTTCCAATCACTCTCGATTTGGTGGTCATCTTCAGCGCCCGATGGATCAATCCAGCGGGAAAGAGGTGATGGATTCTCATCATCATTGAGCGTAGCGACGCCAATGATGAACTTCAATTTAATATCTACACTGCTTGGTGTGAGGGGTTCCTTTTGTAGCTTACTTTGTATTGGATTATAAAAATGATCAGGGAGCGTGAATGCTCTCAGGAGTTGATACCTTTTTATTTCGTTGATTTCTGCCAGCTCATCTAGGGAAAATAGGTGGGTTAAGGTACCGATATTTTCATCTTGATCCGAAATCAGGCCAGCTTGAATCATGAGTTCTCTAATCATTCCCATTTTAATGATTTCGAAAGGATCTTCGTGGTCTTTCTTATTTTTTGGCTTATTTTTTGGCTTATTTTTTGGCTTATTTTTTGGCTTATTTTTGGCCTGATTTTCGTCGGTCGATTCGATTGCCATCATGATGGGGATTAAAAATAGGACGGCCTTCATTTCTTTTTTATTTATGCCTATGAGGCCATTGAGGGTAGAACAAAAGATTTCGCTGAAATCAGTCCAATCTTCAAGCAGTTCGGGATGACGGGTATCTATTTCATTAGATATAAAATCAAGAGTGCGCTGATCGCCTTTTTTGAAAATAGTATTGAACTCTCGGAGCATAGAGAGTTCCTCTGGCTCACTGGCTTCATCCTTTAAGTATTTTATAACTAGACTCAATAGGTGGGTCCTATGGCTATTCGCATTGGATGCAGGGTTCGAGCGGGCTTTTTTATGTTTCATAATTTTCTTAGCTTTTTAACAGACGCGATTCGCTGTGGCAACTTTTCTGGAGGTTGGCCTAGCCCGGCTCATCTTTATCAGTATACTGATAGAGTTAGTTGTTGAACTTTATCAGTATACTGATAAAGTTAGAGAATGCAGTCGCAAGAAATTAAAAAAGTCATTTTAGATCAGCAGGTTGAAGTTAAAAAGTTGAAAGCTTCCTGGCACTCAAGAGAAAAAAGCCCAGAACTTCAAAGCCTTCTTAAATCCTCTGGCCTGGTTAAAGTCGTCATGGGGATTCGCCGATCTGGCAAGTCCACGCTCTGTTTAGGTTCGATTCCGGCGGAGACCCCATTTTCGTTTGTTAATTTTGATGATGAGCGTTTGACGGGACTGGATACAACTGACTTAAACACGGTTTATGAAGCTTTGTTGGAACTTCAGCCTGAGTCTCAAATTTTAATTTTTGATGAAATTCAGAATATCAAAGCCTGGGAGCTCTTTGTAAATCGTCTTCAGAGAAAGAAGATCAATATCTTGATCACGGGAAGTAACGGAAAGCTTTTGAGCCAAGAACTAGCGACTCATCTTACGGGTCGTCATCTTTCTCTGGAATTGATGCCCCTTTCTTTTCGAGAGTTTTTAGAATTTCGATCGATCTCGGTTCCAAATACAAAGGGCCTGATCACCGAACAAATAGCTCTACTTCGTGGACAGTTTCAATCTTATTTCGAACTCGGAGGATTTCCAGAGGTGGTTCTGGGAGAGCCTCAAGGGTCTTATTTGAGAGAACTCTTTGATAAAATCATCACTCGAGATATTGCACAACGGTACAAACTTCGAAGCACTCGCATTCTCAAAGAGCTTGCCTTGTACCTGGCTCAACAATCGGGGAGTTTTGCCAGTCTGGGAAAACTTCAGAAAGCTTTCGATATTAAGAGCACGAATACAGTAAGAAACTACTTCGAGTATCTAAAAGAAGTTTATCTATTTTTCGAAGTTCACGCCTATTCTCATAAGCTCAAGGAGCGATCCACTCGTCCTCGGAAATTTTACATTTCTGATCTAGGCTTGTGGTCTGCTCTGAGTACCAGGCCAACGGATGATCTGGGAATGAAATTAGAAACTCTAGTCTTCCTTCATCTGCGAAGAAATACTACGCAAGTTTATTATCTGAAGGAAGATGGGATTGATGTGGATTTTTGTCTCACGCATAATCGAAAACTTCAGACTCTGATTCAAGTTTGTTACACCATCCAAAGTGAGAGCACGCGAGACCGAGAAATCCGATCCCTCATTAAGGCGGCCCAGCGCTATAAAGTAAAATCAGCGTACCTGATTACATGGGACGAGGAAGACCTATTCAACATAGATTCGGTTCAAATTCAGGTGATCCCAGCTTGGAAGTTTTTTTTGAATCCGTTGAGTTTAGTTAAGCCACCGAATACATGAAGCCCACTGGCTACCCTATAGGTGGGTAGCCTCTCTATTTCAGGATATTTGAAGGCCACGACTCCCTATCCCATCACTGAGTTAATGTCGCGCCTGAATCCAGAGATCACAAAACCCTTTGTAGTTCTTTGCGATTTGATCAATGGCTTCTTCTCGGGAGTGCTTTCCGTCTTTGACGCCTTTGAGCGGTTCCCAGAAAATAGTGCGACCTACTGCAAATCCGATGAGTCCAGGAACTCGTGCTGCAGTGCTGAGCCAATGTTTCACTTTTTCGGCATTTTCACCGCGACCCAGGACAATGACTCCCACCTGATCGCGACCTTGGACGCGAGCTTGTGTAGCTACCTTGTGTGAGTCTTCTGAAGTTTCAATTCCTTCTAATTTCCAAACATCGGGTTCTACGCCGGCCTCTTGGAGCTGTTGCATCGCTTGACCCATGAGGGCAGGGCGAAGTTCTCGGTCGTAGCGCGCGGTGTCTCCACCACAAGTCGCTAATTGCTCTTTTGTGGCAGGAACAAGAAGCTCAAACATGAACTTATTGTGATGGTTATGGCAATAATCCGATAGCTCTTTAAGGCGCTTTGCTTGTCGATGATTCATTACAGCGTCGGCTTGAGGATTAAAGCGAACTAAAACTTTTACAAAAGTAGGAGAGAATTTATTAATATGCGCACCAAATTCAGCACCATATTCAAAATCAAACTCATCTTGGCCAGACTTTTCTGCGGGGCATGCGGTCATAAAGCCATTTTTCTGAGCGTCTTTTAGGATTTCTGATCCAAACTGCTCATCGACCAAAATGCCTGCTTTGTCTTTTGGGACACCGGCTGCAACTGCTTTTTTGAAGCCTTCATAAATGAGCTTTTTATAGCTGGCAATCTCACGGGTTTCTTCAGCAGTAGGGGCACGGCCTTTAATTCCAAAAAGCTTCTCTTGAAAGGATCCTCGATGATCAAATGGCATGATGAAAAGATCATGGTTAAATCCTAAGTCAGCGATTTTTGTATGATGCTGTGCCATGCCGAATCTCCTTATTTTATCGATAAATCTCGTTTCTCAAGAGGTATCAAAACTGAAGAAAATGTCAATTAAGCTGTCTTGGATTATGAACGACAGTTGCATTAGGTCCTCGTTTTGAAGTAATGTTCGCGTCAAATGGCTTCTTTAAATGCACCTTCTGGTTTTAGAGACTTTATCAATCATGATGCCCGCCGGCGTCTTAAATTAATCAATCTCATTTCGAACGTCTATGAATCCTTTGGTTTCATGCCTTTGGAAACCCCTGTGGTTGAAAATCTAGATGTACTCCTCGGGAGTGGGGGCGGAGATGAGAATGAGAAGCTGATATTTAAAATTTTAAAGCGAGGCGGAAAGCTAGAAGAAGCTCTTCGAACTCAAGATGAAAATCAAATCGCGGAATTTGGATTGCGATTTGATCTGACGCTTCCTTTGTCGCGAGTCGTTGCTTTGCATCGAGGGCAGATCCAATTTCCATGGAAAGTTTTTCACATTGGACCGGTTTGGAGAGCGGAGAGGCCACAAAAGGGTCGGTTTCGTGAGTTTATTCAATGTGATGTGGATGTGATCGGAGCTAAAGGGATAGGGGCTGAGATTGAAGTGATTCAAGCAGTGGTTACTGCCGTTCAAAAAGTCGGAGCCAGTGGCTTTGAATTGAGAATCAATGACCGAAGATTGATTCAAGCACTCGGTGAGAAATTTGGATTTTCAGAGGGAAAGCTGGATCAGTTTGCCGTAATTCTCGACAAGAAAGATAAAATCGATTCGAAAGAATTGATTGAGCAATTGGCTGCACTTGCTGGGCATGAAATTTCTTCAGATTTAGTGGCGATTGTGAATGGAAATTTAACCTTAGATTCGGCTATGGAGTTTCACCCTTCTGCTGCTGCAGATCTCAAAACGATTATCTCCACTCTTCAGAGTCTTGATCTTCCATTATCTCAAATTGTTTTCGATCCTTCTTTGGTTCGAGGCATGGGATATTACACTGGCCCTGTATTTGAGCTTCGCCACAGTTCCGCTGGATATTCATTTGGGGGTGGGGGGCGCTACGATAAATTAGTGGGGCGCTTCAGTAGTCAAGAGGTCCCTGCCTGTGGTTTTAGTATAGGATTTGAACGACTGGTTCTTTTATTGGCTGAAAATGAGCTTCAATCTCAAATGGATTCGAAGACTCTTTTCATTCCTGTATTTGATGAGTCTCTTCGGGGTGCTCTATCGGGCTTGGCAAAGGAATTGAGAAACACCGGAGTCAACGTCGATGTGTTTCCAGATCGTGCAAAAATTAAAAACCAATTCAAATTCGCTTCCGATGCAGGATACCGTTGGGTTTTGATTATCGGCGAAAGCGAATGGTCATCCAAGGTTTTTAAACTCAAAGATTTTAAATCGGGAGAGGAAATTGAGCTTTCTGAAGGTGAAATGATCTCTCATTTGAAGAATTTGCTGGGCGCCTCTTTAAGTTGATAGTTTAGATTAGGTATAAACACCTATCCATGTAAGTACTTCCTTTAGTGCTTACTATTAATTGAGACCATGTCCAAGTCTGACAGTTTATCCAAAATAATATCCAATATTACCCATTTTTGTCAGTAATTATTGATTTAATGGATAATATTGGATATTTTTTTGGATAAGGTGCCGGGCGGGGTACTCGATACCGGCTGAAATAATCCCTCATTTAAAATGAATGCTCTTCAACCATTCAAAAAAATCCTGAATCGAATGTCCGAGCCACACTGGGCTTAAGTCGGGGCGTCCCGGCACGGGATGGGTCAATTCCATTTTTGAAAAGTTGGTCATAACTGCCGCAACCGGTATTTTTGCAAAAAGTGCAGCTTCTAACCCAGTCGGAGAATCCTCAATAGCAATGCACTCATGGGGTTCAACATGCAGAGAAGCTGCTGCAAAGAGATAAGGAGTCGGATCAGGTTTATGCGCATTCACATCATCTCTGGATATAATTTGATCGAAAAAGTCGAATAATCCGAGCTGCTTCATGGTGGCGTCTATTTCCCGTCTGCGGCCATTTGAAACTACCGCCATCGGTATCTTTTTTGACTTAAGCCATTGAAGTCCTTCTTTTACTCCTGGATAAACTTGAAGTTGGTTTTGAGCATAAGAGAGATAATAGTTGTTCTTTTGTTGGGCTAATGCATGGACGTCGTAATCCGCTGCTTTCCAGTCGGGTTTATAACGATTTAAAAGTTCTGTGAGAATGATGGGAGCAGTTTTTCCGACACCCTTTTCCACAGTTTCTCGGTCATTGGGGAGGCCAAGCGTTGTCAGAAGTTGCATCCAAGCCAATAAATGGGTAGATTCACTCGCTACAAGCACCCCATCGTAATCAAAGAGAACCGCACGTGGGACTTTTATTTTTTTAGGAGATAATGTCATATGAAGTTAACACAGGACAATAACGCAAAATCTATAGATATACTACGAGTCTCTCCCGATGCTGTATTGCCTACCCGTGCCCATCCAGATGATGCCGGATTAGATCTTTACGGTCTTGAGGATATTCTTTTAATTCCAGGGCAAGGCAAGACTGCAAAAACAGGGATTGCCTTAGCACTCCCAGCAGGTCATGTGGGTTTGGTGGCTGATCGATCCTCTTTGGCTAAAAGAGGGGTCAAGACTGCTGGCGGAATTATCGATGCAGGGTATCGGGGAGAAATTCATATTTTACTCTGGAATCTATCTGCAGACCCGATTCAACTTCACCGTGGAGAAAGAATAGCTCAACTTTTGATTTTTCCTGTGGCGACACCCGCAGTTGTAGAGGTTACATCCTTGGATGAAACTCAGCGTGGTTTGAAAGGATTTGGGAGTTCAGGAAAGTAGTCAATCAATCTAAATGTGGCCCAAAGGGCGAACCTGTTAAACCTCCGGGCCACGGTATGGAACCCTGTTCCACGTCGAAAATGAATGCAAATCACACGCCTGCTGGAAAATACCGGTGGGCTAGAGCAATATGTGAGATCTCTTCTTCGGCAATTTTGCCAAAAATGTCAGCGGTAATCGAGTCGGTGCTGCGAAGAGCCTCATGAAATCGAATTCCTGCTTTGCGTCCTCTTTCTTCCGCACTCGCCATGTAGAGGGCAAACTCACGTGCAGAGGTGCACGAGATGAGTGAGACCCAAAGTTGATCCGAGACGCATCTCGCTTTGACGTCGATTTTGAGTGTAGTCATTCTTGCGAGAAGCCAGTCAAGATGGCGTTGTTCTGCATGTGCAAGAGTGGTCCACGCTCTTTTGAGTTCTTCAGAGGTGTCTCTAAAGTGAGAGGCTGCCCAGAGAAAGGCTTCTCGAGCCTGAATTTCTGCAAAAGCAGCGCATCGAAGTCGATCGCCCATTCCATCGAAAGTGTTCAAGGGGCGAATTGCATCTGGTTTTTTACCCGTTTGTGCGACGTAAAAGGGTTCCCAATTCATGGCTCAAACTTCTTTTCTCGGGATCGGCTTAATTTTAGAATGGTTTCATAATGATGGGCAGTGATGGGCAGGACAGACAGACGAGATTGTTTGATGAGAGGGACATCAATTAAGTCAGGATGAGCTTTAATTTCAGCAAGACTAATCGGTTGCTTTAAGGCCTGAGTCGGTTCTAAATCCACTTGCACCCATTCTCCTGGTTTTTTTGGGTCGGGATCTGGGTAAGGGTTCGCGACTACCTTCGCTATTCCTACTACTGCTCTTTCATCACCACTGTGATAGATGAAAGCAATATCCCCTTTGGCAAAGGTTTTTAAATAATTCCGGGCTTGGAAATTTCGAACACCATTCCAGTGAGTTCGTTTATCTTTGAGGAGTTGCTGAAAACTATAGGTACTAGGCTCGGTTTTGAGTAACCAATAGGATTTGCTCATGCTGTTATACATCGCATGAGTTTCCCTTTTTCTCAACCAGCGCTCTTAGTTTATCATGTGATTTGCAAGTATTGTTGCAAAGTGACTAATGCAATAGTGATCGCTACAATCAATGTCCAAATCAGTTGTGCCTTCCCCTCGATATGTGCAGCATCCTGATTCGATTGAAAAGTTTGTGAAAAATCTGCCCCTTTTTTTATGTTAAGCTTTTCTTTATGCAGAACTCGTTTCCTTTCTTTCAGATTGCTTGATGGTGATTAATAGAATGTTTTTGATGCTGTTCGATTTATAAAAACTTTTTTCCTCACTTAAAGTTTGGCTTCATTTAAAATATGCTAAAACCTGCAATTTTAATGCTAGCCTATGTCAGAAACTTGAGTCATCACCTATTTTTTCAGGGAGAGGGATGTAAAAATTAAATGGAACTCATCGAAAAGAAAATAAATGAAGAGTTGAGAAGTCTCTTAAGAGGGCGGACATCCTCACTCTTGTTTCGAAAAGCATTAGAAGTAAAAGAGAGTCATGAAGCAAGGAGACTGTCTGAGCGGAGTCAGTCTCGACAACTTGAGTCAAGAGTTCGCGAGAAGTTAGTGAACCAAGGCTTGAGTGAGGCTTCTGTGATTACGAGTCTCTCTCATACTCATACTCAGGATGGAAATTGGATGATTGTGATTGGGAGTGACCAAAATATAGGCGTAGATTTGGAGAGTGAGCAGAGGAAGGTTCATGCAAAACTCGGGTCTCGATTGATTTCTGCCTCAGAGCAAAAAATAAGATTAAGTGTTTTGGAGTTTTGGGTAATTAAAGAAGCGGCATTTAAATCCAATCCTCAAAATCATCGTACTTATTTGCCGCAATATCTCGTTCGGTCTTGGGATGAGAAAACAAGAACTGGGAAAATTCAGCTTCCCCCAAGTTCTCAAGGGAATGTGTGGCATTGTAAGTTCAAACTGCTCAAAGTAGATTCCTGGCTCATTTCTTTAGCGCATACCTACAGTGCTTGTTAACAACCCTAAAGCAAGGAACCGCTTTTAGCGGCTGCCTTCGCCTGCAAATTCATTTTTCCAAAGACGAGAAAATGTTTTTAAGTCGGGAGACTGTGCCAATAGAAAAGAAGTTTTTACAAATGTGCACTCGGGGGTCATAGACCCTGCCCATAAAGCTCCATGAGAAATGAGTTCTGACCCAGCAGCATAGTGCATGGCTTGGGCCTGGGTAATAGGGGGTTGAGTGCTTCCCTCGGTGGCTATCGTGATGGGGAGCTTTTTGTCCTGAGCAGCACGAAGAAAATCTCGAAATGCAGGGTCGTGAGTGGGGGCTGTGCCTGAGTGAAAAACAATCAAAACAAGTCCATCAAGATAGGGAAGTAAGGCTTTTGAAATACTTTTTGAGGGAAAAGCGGGAGTGACGTGAGCCACCATGATCCGTTCGCTAAACCTGGGTTTGTATTTCTGAACTCGGCGGGACGAAGTTTTTGAAGAAAAATCAGAGTATCGAATGGTGGTACCCACGATGGCAAGCGGAGAGCAATGAGGACTGACAAATGCGGCAAAATCATTCGCGCTGATCTTCCTCACTCGGTTGCCTTGAAAAAGTTTATCGCCAAAAAAGACAGTGACCTGATTCACTATTTTTCTAGGGCCATGAGCTGCGATCTCCACTGCCGAAATGAGATTTGTACGAGCATCCGTACGTAATGCTGATAAAGGTCTTTGCGCTCCTGTGAGTACTACGGGTTTTAAACAGGGTCGTAATAAGAAAGACAGCGCACTTGCGGTATAGGCGAGTGTATCTGTTCCGTGAAGAAGAACAAATCCATCATAGCGATCCCAATCATGCTGAATTTTTTTTGAAAAAAGTAACCATTCCTTGGGTCCAATATGGGCACTATCTCGATTTAAAAGAACATCTACATCACATTTTGCAATGCGTTGGAGTTCAGGTACTTGATCGAGAAGTCGTTTTCTTAGAAGAGGTGGAGAAAGATTGGGAACTGCGAGTGTCACTCTATTTTTTTGGATGCTTTTTAGATGAGTCCTCGGGTTTGGATGAAGGTCCATCCCGAAAGTTCCGCCGGTGTATAAGATGAGAACTCGTGGAAGCATAATTGAGATTTCCGTTATGATTCAGTTTGGAGGTTTTCACCTATCCGGTCAGAAGAGGTGTGTCGAGTGCTAAAAACTCTTGTGCATAATATCAGCAGACCGATGGAGATCGAACTTGCTATTAAATAGGGCAATTGAGGCTTGACAGCAAATGTTAATAACCCACAGAAAGGTCCGAGAGCACGAGCTAGACTTCCTAGTCCTTGAGAGAGTCCCATCGTGACTCCTTGTTCTCGTGCACCCACGCTTTTAGAAATCAAAGCAGATAAGGTGGGATTAATCAGGCCAGACCCTAAGGCAAGAGGAATAGAAATGAAAAAATAGAGGGCGTAAGTAGGGCTGAAGGGAAAAACGCCCATAGTGACCGTGTTAAAAAAAAGCCCTATCAATAAAAGTCTCCGTTCACCAAATCGAGGTACGAGTTGTCGTATCAGTCCTCCCTGGATCACGGCCCCCAAAATTCCTGCGACCATCAATACTAATCCCGTTTTAAGTCCAGCCTCTCCTGTTTCAAAGTTAAATTTTGTTTGAAATAGGAGGGAAAAGGTTTGTTCCATCGTAGAAAATGCAAAGGTCACAAAAAAGAAAGTGAGAAGAAGAAAGCCTAGCTCTCGATGCTTCATAGATTGAATTAGCTTTTTTAAATTAAGAGGAGATAAAGAGCGATCCGGGTTTTTATGTCGGAACTCACTGGGGAGGGATTCGGGCAAACGAAATACCGCTAAAATAAAATTGAGTCCACAAATCATAGCCGCAATCAACCCAGGTCCCCAAAGTCCTAATTTAGCTGAGGCGATACCACCCAAGGGAGGTCCTAGCGTGAAGCCAATCCCAAAGGCAGCCCCAATGAGACCCATCCCTTTAGCACGATCTGCCGTAGTCGTTATATCTGCAATATAGGCTTGAGCCGTAGAAATATTAGCTGCGAAAATTCCTCCAAAAGCGCGTGCAATCAAAAGCCATGTATAATTAGGGGCCAATCCAAAAATTGCATAAGAGAGTGTGGAGCCAGCAAGGGACACGAGTAGAACGGGTCTGCGACCAATACGGTCTGAAATACTACCCCACAACGGGGCAAATATAAATTGCATTAAAGAGTAAATCCCCCCTAAAATCGGTAGCTCTAGGCCTTCTGCTCCGTAATGCCGGCCGTAAAGTCCAATCAGAGGAATAACCATGCCGAATCCAATTAAATCGATTAATACCGTAGTAAAAATAATAAAAAGGGAAGATCTCTGCTTATGAGCCATTGTCCATAAATCCCAGAGATCTGCTCAGGTCGCAAGTACTAAGTGCTTTTCTGGGTCAATGCTCGAATGATCGGCCGTGCTAAATTCTCAGATAAGAGATCTTCCATTTGGGTGATTAGGCCTGGACTAGTGAAATTAAAATCAGTAATTAAGCCCTCAATGAGGTCCACTGCTGCCAAGCGGATTTTCCTTAATTTTAAATGTTTGGCAACCTGATCGACGACTGATTTTTCATTTTCAGAAAGTGTATGGAGGGCAAGCTGGCTTCCTCGGTCGATGTTGACTCGAAAGTCGCCCGTAACAGGAAGTTTCTTAGCGTAAGCTAAGAGGTTTCCATCCAAAAACCAGAGCCGAACTTCACCCTCAATAATACCCTCTAGATATTTCTGAAGCATAATAGGGTAATTAAAATTTGAAGTGGCTATTTCTAACTTTGATTTGGCGTCTTCAATTGTACCCGCACTTCTCCAATCGAGAAGCTCAATGCCCTGACTCTGAGCTTGATGAAGTGGTTTTAAAACCGTTCTTTCCTGGCATTTTCCAAAGCTTAAGAGCCGTTCCCATTGGCTGCTTACAAGACTGGCCGGCATGAGATTTCCTAAAGCAGCAGCTTCTATTTTCTCATTGAGAGAAAATAAAACTTCAAGGGGATTGACTACCTCATGATTTCGTTCGTTTTGAAGCCCTAACGATAGAAGTTGGAGGGGATGTAAGTAAGCTTGATCGATGGGGGGGTCAGTACGATAGTTCAGACAATCAAAATGACAAGGTGAATGAACTTGTAATGGACCTCGCCTAAAAGAATTCAGGTCTCTTTTAGGGCTAATGGATGTAATGGGACTTGCATCCAATAAAACTTGAAAATTTTCTAATCGAATCGTCTTAACGTCACACCAAAATTGAGGAACTCCAAGCTCGCTTGCCTCCTGAATGAGTCTGAGCGAAGTATCCAAAGGATGGTCGAGTGTATTCCAAGGGTCTGTAATCCAGATGAGTTTTAAAGACATTTTAACCTGCTCCCAATGGAGTTGAGTTTGGGGAGGAGAGTGGGCCCGTGAGACTGAAGGAATAACTTCCGTCAGCTAGCTTTCCTGCTCCCAGTAAAGTATCCAGTAAAACGAATGATTTTTTAATATTCTCTGAAATCGAAAAACGGGCTTTCAGATTTAAATTACTGGAGTCCCATATTTTGCCCAACAGAAGATCGCCGGTAATTGATCCTTGAATATCATCAGCGGGATTTCCCTGTTTGCCAAATCGAATCGTTTTGAGAATCGCTTTTCCTTTGTCAAAAGTGACCTCAGCGAGTGCTTCGGAGAGATTGACTTGTGGGATTGAAAATCCATCTATGAGTTGAGGATCAATAATAACTTTATTCAGTTGGATATTGAGATTTCCCTGGAGGGTGTTAGGAATAGAAAAGTCACCGGATACTGAGGCGGTTCCATCTAATATTCCAGTACCTTGCACATCTGCCATCATTGGGAATAATGCTATATTTGATAGATCAAACTTTTTCGAATTAAATGATGCAGAGAAGCGCGACCCCTTTGTTGAAAAAGAGCCATCCAAACTTCCATGAGAGGTAGAGATTTTAAATGTGCCACCCACTTTACCCAAAAGATAGGCAATGAGGGAAGGTGAGACTTGAAGTTTATCAAGATGTCCTGCTGGCGTTGGAGTTGGAAAATTGAGAGTCACATTTTTCAAAGTATAAGTTACACCTAAAAAAAAGGAAAGCTTCGTATCTGAGGCAGTATAGGTGATTCCTCTTTGAGAAAGTGCTGAGGAAATTTGACTATCAATAAGACTTTTGAGGCGATCATCAGGCAACTTAAAAAGAGTAAACAGGATCAAACATAAAATGGCAAATCCCGTCCAAGCCAGATTTTTTAAAATGGTTTTTGCACGTGATGGAGAAGGGGTTTCGATTAAGTCCACAGTGTTTTCTATAGGTTCAGTAGTCATTTTTGCTCCACCAGGGTAAACCCGGATATCGCTAAATTTGCATCTAAGTATCCGGTTGGCTCCCCTTTATTATCGATCAGGAGATTTCTTATTTTTACCGGTCTTTGCCCATTTTCTAATGAAACCATATAATGGACAATTTGTTTGATATTTACATGTTTAACGCCAATATCAAACAACGTTTCCTTAGATTGTTCACTTGAATTTCCTGGTTTTTCTGCAGAGATCGTTAAATTGGATTTATCAATTCCAGAGGTGATTGCAATAGTATCAAAATAAGAATTCCAAGTCACACCATCGGTTTTACTTCCACTTTGAAGCGTTGTGCTTGGAATAGTTTCCTTTAACTGGCGTATTTCTTCGTTGGCATTTTGAATGCTAGTCAATAATGCTTTTTTTTCTGAAAGTTCTGTTTTCAGACTATGCACACTCCAAATGAAGGTAAACATGAGAAGTGTGATGAGGAGAATCGCTGATCCGAAGCTGGCTAATTTAAGGTAATTACGGCTCTGTGGGTCAAGCTCTTCCCATTTGCCCTTGAGTTGTTGAAACCATTCCTGTTCACTCAGAAAATCCTTAAATGAACTCAGCCATTCGCGGATTTTTTCTTTACTTAACATAAGAGTCCTCTGTGGGTTTTCCAGAAAATGTAATTTTCCATTTTTTAATATTTCCAGTACCCGAACTTTCATCCGCTGATGCAACTTCTTCCATTTTACCTCTTTGGAAATGCGTGAATCGGGTGCTCATTAAGACAGCCAGCCTTTCCGCCACCTGAGGATTTGATACTGTAAAATTAAATGAGGCAGTGGACGTCGGGTCACCTGTCACGAATGAGTCGGTAGCACTCATACCCGTTTGAAACTGTGTCAGATCGACCACAATATTTTTTGGAATGCTGGCAGAGAAAGTATTTAATAGATCGAGAGGGGAGTGTTGATTCGGTCCGAAAAGCTTACTTAATTCTCGCTGTTTTGTGAGTTCTTTATTAATTGAAGTACGAAGGGTGCTTGGATTTGACATATACGTTCGGAGTGCACTGCTGGAGATTTGTCCAAAGAAGGATCGAACAGTCTTTTCTAAAAGGACATCAGTGGCTGCGAGTCGAGCTTTATACACTCCAGATTGTATAATGAGGCTTAGAAACAAGCAAAAAAACACGCCACTTACGGCAAGTATGGGTTTTTTAAGAGCTTTGATATTAATCTGGCGTGAGGTTCCTTGTTTGGAAAATTCACCTTTTCTAAAGTTGAGACAAGTCGTACGATCTGATCCTACTAAAGTGAGAGTCAGGGCTACCGCTAAAATAAAACGAGCATCAGTTTGATCTGAATAGGTCACGCCCGAAGTCGTTGCAGAGCTAAGAGCTAAAATGGGTTTAGTAGGAATTGAAAAATATTCCTCCAACCAGGACCCTAGTCCTGGTAGAAGCGAAGTCCCTCCTGCAAGGTAAATTCCGCTGATTTCCAATTGTGTAGCATTTCTTGACATGAGCTCGACTTGCTTGAGTTCAGTCAGAAGGACTCCCATCGCGTTTTCTAAGCAGGCAGAAAATTCTATTTGTTCTGGCGTCATCTGGACATTAGGGTCTGCATGAGCAATGCTTCCACGATCGAGCTTTGCGGCTTCCGCTTGATCGGGTGATAGACCATACTTTTGGCTAATTGCCTCGGTCAAATCACGGCCACCCCATTGAACTTCGCGAATGAGTTTCGGAACTCCCTGCCAATGAAGATAAAGAGTGGTTCTCGTATGTCCAATTTGGACGAGAAGTACAGGTGATTCTGGCTTATTAGCGCCAAACACTCGATTGCATAAAGCTCGATAGGCCCATGGATCTGTTGTGATTACATCAGGATCCACATTTGTTTTTTTCCATGTTTCCAAAGCTGAGGATAAATAGTGCTTCAGGGTGGCAGCCACATGAATAGAGCTACCCTGTTTGTTTTGTGACAAAACAGTATAGTCGAAAATAGATTCTTCAGCAGAAAATGGAAGTTCATCTTCTATCTCAAACCCAACACCTGCTTGAATCGCTTTTTTATCTCGTGTGGGAAGTTGTAAATTTCGAAATGTCGATTTCGTCCCCAAAGAGACAACCACTCGGTCAGGGGGTTTAGGTAAGGATTTGACTAATTGAATAATGGCCTCTTCTGGGCTCTGATCTGCTCCCACAGGGCGTTCATGATAATCATGAATGTCGTAGCGCCCAAAAGCACTATCCATCTCTACTGCTTTAATGCTTGAACTTCCTAGGTCGATCCCTAAAATTCGCATTTGCTGACTCCTATAGAATTCTCATATAAGTAATTTTTAAACCTGTATCAGGTGGCGCAGGTTGTTGTCCGGCAGGGAGTGTTTGTCCGGGCGGAGGCTGTTGCACTGGAGCGGACTGTTTTCCTAAAGTCACCCAAGCTTCAAGGGTGCGGGAAGCTTGGTTGACTTCCGCTCGAACTGTGATTTTGAACTGATTTTCCTCATTAATGAGAATGATATTTCGTTTGATGAGGCTGTCTTTTAATTGAGTGATCGCATCTGAATTCCCCTTATAACTGGAGACATTTTTCCCAATATAGGCAAAAAATTTGTCAGAATCCGTAAATTGATTGTCTACCTCTACTGAATCTCGGAATTTAAAAAAATCAGCGACTTCTTCTTGAGTCATGCCAGGGACCAAAGCGCGAAGGGTAGGTTCTTTCATGGTATTCATATTAATTCCCTGCGTGAGTTCTGTCGTGAGATTGGGGGCAAATAGATTGTAGAGGTCATCATCAATATTCGGTAACATATGAAGCTCTGAAATAGAGTAAAAGGGTGCACGTTTCATAGGTACAGGGTCATGACTTGAGGAGCTTCTTCGTTCGTGGGTCTTATCTGCCCAAGCTGCAATGGTATCGACGACTTCGTCTAGCTTTACGTCACGATAAATGTCTGCGGAATCGGGATCTGCTTCAATTTTTTGATTAATTAATTCTGTGAGATATTGAGTGAGGCTAGTACGGGCAACTTCGGGATTGAAGGAAGGCTGAGGAGAAGGGGGCGAATTAGGCTGTGGATTAGTGCCTCCCCCCGGCGAGGGTGGATTTGAAGGGGGGGAGCTGGCTCCGGGCGTGGGAACAGGAGCATAGCTACTCAACAGTAAATTTAAATTATATTTGGAAGATTCGGATTCAATGAGGGCGGAAAATTTTCCATCCATATTAGCATCCTTTTGAAAGGTTTCGATGGCAGTCTTATCGGACAGGCTCATGCCAGGTATATTGGTTGGAATGGGATAGAAAAATGGGAAGTTCCAAATTTTCTCTATCAAGGCTTTGGGTACCCCAGGGACTCCCCCTGAACCTCCGGCGCCTCCAACGCTTGAAATCATATCCTTGACGTGTTGATAAGCTTTAAGACGTAAAAGGGATAATTTGAAACCACTTTTAGCTAGGTAGTGGGCTTGAGTTTGATCCAGCCCACCAAATGCGATCATTTGGCTAATTTGAGCGATGTAAGTAAATTCGGTGACTAAAATTGCTAAAACACTCACGGCCGCAATGACCATGAAGAGGGCGATGCCACTGGAGTCTCGCCCGATCGATTTTTTAGGTGCTGGGGTTAAGTCCATTGAATGGAATCTCCGGTCTAAATTTAAAATTTCCCTCAAAAGACTGTTTCTGAGGACCCACAACTTCGAGTTTTAATTCAATCATATCTGGAAAAGTATTTTTGGGCTCTTCCCTTTCGCTATCCCAACTTCTTAATATCTTCCATGTATCTCCATCACGTTTGTAGTAGGTGTAAGTCAGTTTTTTAATGCCGTGAAGGATTTCATATGAACGGCTGAAGGTATCTTGAACGTCATCTCCAGTAAACGCATTTGGGCTCTCTGTTTTAACTAACATGACGGTACCGGAATTTTGAGGATCATTCTTGATCTCATAAGTGATTTTTGCAAATTCAGACTCGGGTGAGTCTTTATAAATTCTAATATGAGAGAGTGCAATGAACGAAAGTTTATTCTCGGTTCCAATAAAATGAGAGGGGCGTACGCCTATATCACTGACAGCAGGTGACCAGAAGGTGGAACTTTGTCCAGCGTCATCTGTTGGAGAGGTTGTCTGGGGCGGTCCATTAGTATTATTTTTTTGCGCCGGCATAGAAATCAATGGGCTATAAATAAGAGAAATATCCCTTTGAAGGATGGTTGTCGATAAACGAATTCCGTTATAGAAATTTCCCTCTGTAGAAAGCGACTCTCTCAGCTTATAGGTTTCAATTATGGTTTGATAGGTGGCCACGCTAATAAATACAAGGATTACCATCGCGATGAGCACTTCTAGGAGTGTGAATCCGGCTGTCGATTGATTATTCTGTAAATTTGAATTCTTCATTTAAATTTACCCAATAGGTTGAAAGAGAATAACTTTGCTCTCCAGATCCTCGCTTCCAAGAAATGGTGACACTGATTTCCCGAATGGCTTTGGACAAGTATTGAGTCACTAACTTACTTAAAAGTTCTGCCGATTGATTATCCCCATCACTTCCACCATTCGATGATTTTTCAGAAGAGGTTGCACCGGCTTTCATATTAGGAAATTTAATTTCCTTTACTTTTGTCTTCCATTTGTAGTCTTCGTAAGGACTTTGAAAAACTCCATCCTCTTCTTTTTTTACTTCTTGAAAAGCTTTACCTTGAACCTTATATTCCAACTCTATCATCTGATTTCGAGCGAGCATTCCCACAATATTCATCTGCTTCGCTCGCGCGGAAGCATTAATACTTCCTTGTTCTACGGCCAGAATAGATCCAAATGCCACCGCCATGATGGCCATTGCAATAATGACTTCTAGTAGAGTAAATCCGTCATTATTTTTCATTGGATTTTTCAAAAGCTTCTGCAGCATTGATATACCTGTCATATAAATCAGTTGATCCAAGCATCGCATTAATTACAAGAGATGCATGATGTTGGCTCTGGTCTTTTAAGTGGATAACTGTTTGTTCGGTAAGCCCACTTGGAAAAAAATGAGTATAAGCAGTTCCCTCCGTAATTGGATTTTGACTCTGTTGAGTCATAATATCTTCGTACTCTACTCCTTGAGGGAGATGTAATTTTTTTCGAGTGATAATCCTATCCAAACTAAAACCATCCTGGGCTGTTGCCGCATCTTTTCCGTTTTTAATTGAGCTTGAAAATTTTCTACGCTTGTCTTCTTTTTCTTTGCTCTCCTTCGTATCCAACAACACATTGCTGGATCCTATTTCAACCCAGAAAGACCTATCTTTAATGTCGTAGACGAGTCGATAGACGGTTCCTCCAATTACAGTAGAATTATAGGCTTCTTTGATGGTGGTCGCCAAGTCTCGTGTTGCTGAATTCAATGATAATTGAAAATAGCTTGAAATAGTTGGCATAGATACAACAGAAATCAGAACGATGATCCCGATGACCACCATCATTTCAATAAGCGTGAAGCCTTTCGAATTAGTCCATGTCATTGGTTGAGAGATCTTTATCAAATCCTTCACCACCTTCCTTACCATCTGCACCCAAAGATTTGATTTCAAACTTATTGCCGTCAGAAATATAAACAAAGTCATGATTCCAAGCATCCTGGGGAACTCGTTTATTATTTAAAAATCCTTCAGGGTCATAGTTTTTGCAGACACGTCCCACAGGGGGTTTAATGAGAGCATCTAATCCCTGTTCGGTTGAAGGGTAAAATCCACAAACTCTTCTGAAGTCATCAAGAACGACGCTGAGTTGTTTCATCTGAATTTTCGTTGCATTAACCCTGGATTCATCAAAACGACGAATCACTTTGGTTCCAACAAAACCCATGACGAGAGCGATGATTGCGAGCACAATCATCATTTCAATCAGAGTAAATCCCGATTCATTGTGAAGGGAGTTTAATTTCCATTTTCTACTTATTATATTTTTCATATGTGCTCCTACTACTGTTGAACTTAGCGTTGATTAATATTCATTATTTCCATTAATGGCATAAACACAGACATTACAATAAAACCGACAGCCCCTCCCATCCCAATTATCATAAGTGGCTCTAACAAGCTCGTCATAGCATCAATTTTAGTATTTACTTGTTCCTCGTAAGTTTCTGCCACATTTTTCAGCATGTCCGGCAATTCACCGGTTTTTTCACCAATTGCAATCATGTGAATCATCATGGGAGGGAACTCTCCACTTCTTCTTAGGGGCTCGGCGATAGATTGACCTTCTGTAATGTTTTCTTTTGCGTCTGCAATGGCTTTGGCGATCGGTGCATTATCTACAAGGTTTCGAGCAATCGCCATGCTGGTGAGGATGGGAACACCACTCGCCAAGAGGGTGGCCATCGTACTTGAAAAGCGGGTGACGGCAACCATTCGAACTAATGGGCCTATAATGGGTAATCTGAGCTTAAATGCATCCCATTTAGGACGACCCTTTTCTGAAGTAATAAATCTACGAAATAGCCAGAATGCTAGAAACCCGAATGCCACAAAAAGATACCAATAATTGATCAGGGTGTCACTGAAAGTCATCAATACTTTAGTGAGCGTAGGAATTGGCTTATTCATTGAGTCAAAAATTTTAGTTAACTTTGGAATGACAAAAGTAAAAATGGCCAACATTAAGCTAAAGGCTACAACCATCATGAGTACCGGGTAAGTCATACCACTGATGACCTTACTTCGAAGCCGCATTTGCGCCTCTTTTAAGTCCGCAAGACGCATCAATACCATGCTGAGCGTTCCAGAGCTTTCACCGGCTTCAATCATATTTACAAAAATGGTGTCAAAAACTTTTGCATGAGCACCCGTTGCTTTCGCTAAGCTGGAGCCTTCGTTCACATCTTGTCTGACCTGAGAGAGGACGACTTTTAATCTTTCATGTTCTGTCTGTTCCACTAAAGCGTTAAGAGCTTCGACCAATGGAACGTTGGCTTTAATTAAGCTTGCGAGTTGACGAGTCATTAAAGAGATTTCACGGCCACTGACTCTTCCTCCAAAAAAAGGCACTCCCCTCGAGGAGCCAGGCTTTCCCACGGTCTTCTCGTTGATTTCGGTGACCATATAGCCCTGTTTTTTGAGCTTAATTCTGGCGGCCTTTTGATTTTCAGCCTCGACGATGCCCTTTTGAGCTTTTCCGCTGGCATTAAATGCTTTGTAATCGAAAATAGGTGCCATTCCTTGACCTCTTCTTGTACTTTTTCTCAGACCTCAGCGTGCGTAGCTCTCATGAGTTCATCAATAGTGGTGATACCCTGTAAAACTTTGGCTACGCCATCTTCACGAAGTGTTATCATTCCATTTTGAATCGCCGCTTTTTTAACTGTTGATGAATCTGAATTTCTTACGATTAAAGTTCGAATTGTATCTTCCACAAGCATGAGTTCATGAATGACTGTACGACCGGCGTACCCACTTTGAGAGCAGCTTGGGCAACCGACTGCTTTAAAAATCTGGGCCCCCTCCGGCAAGCTTGTAATTCCCAACTCTTGAAATTCAATCTCACTTAATACATGAGGAGCTTTACATTTTTGACAAAGCTTTCGAATGAGTCGTTGAGCAGCAATACCAAGAAGTGAGCTCGCTACAAGAAAAGGTTCAACTCCCATGTCAATCAGTCGGGTCGCCGCTCCTGCCGCATCGTTCGTATGCAAAGTAGATAATACTAAGTGACCCGTCAAAGATGCATTGATGGCAATTTCGGCTGTTTCTTTATCTCGAATTTCCCCCACCATAATAATATCGGGATTTTGTCGAAGAAAAGCTCTTAATGCTCTTGCAAAAGTTAAATCAATTTTTGCATTCACTTGAACCTGATTAATACCTGGAATCTGATATTCGATTGGATCCTCAACAGTCATAATATTGCGAGTAGGACTATTGAGTTTAACCAGGCATGCAGAAAGTGTAGTGGATTTACCACTACCGGTAGGTCCCGTAACTAGGATGATTCCATATTTTCTGAAGATCAGCTTTTCGATAGCTTTGGCACTTTTTCCTGAAAATCCGAGTTGTTCAAGTTGAAGAACTGTACTGGATTGTTCCAATATACGCATGACTAAACGTTCACCGTAATTTGTAGGAACGGTAGACAAACGGATGTCGACATCATTGCCCGCAATTTTTATCTTAATTCTTCCGTCTTGAGGCATTCGTTTTTCAGCAATATCTAAAGTCCCCATGACTTTTACACGAGAAGCAATAGCGGCGTGGGCACGTTTGGGCTGTCGGATGATATCATTCATGAGCCCATCGATTCGGAAGCGAACCACAAATTCTTTTTCGAAAGGTTCAATATGAATGTCAGAAGCTTTTTCTTTGAGTGCGCGAAATAAGAGAGAATTGACGAATTTTATAACAGGAGCATCATCTTCAGTGGCTTCAAGAATATCAATAGGACCTTCGAGATCGTAAGTATCATCAAATTCTCCACCGATGTTATCGACTATCTTTGAGGTACTGCGTTCATAGACTCGATTGATGGCGTCTTGAATACGCATGCTCGTACTCACGACGAACTTTAAATGGCAACCGGTCAGTATGCGAAGGTCTTCTGGAATAGATGGATTAAAAGGATCGGAAACAGCAATGACTAAAATTTCTCCTTTAGGACCTTCTTCGCGTCTGAGAGGGAGGACTTCTTTGGCTTTTGCATAGTTGATGGGAATTGCATTGACAAGATTAGGATCGATCTCGTTCGCGCGCAGTTCTTCAATGAATGGAATTCCAATCTGTATACATAGAGCCCTCATGATCTCATGAGCCACAATATAATTTTTTCGAATCAGGATCTCACCGAGCAACCCACCTTCTTTTTCCTGAATCTGCCTCGCCTCTTCCAGTTGCTCGGTAGTCAAAGAGGTATGCCTGAGAAGCAATTCTCCTAGCATCGGTGCAGAATGAAGATATTTGTCTTCCGTCATTGATAACCTCTAATTTTGCCCTGCTGCAGGAGCGGTAGGAGGTGGTATAGCTGTTGGCGTACTCTGAAACGACTCCGCTCCTGGCGTCGTAGACGTTGGAGTAGGAGTAGGTATTGGAGTAGGTGTTGGAGTAGGAGTATGCATAGGTACAGGCACGGCAGCAGGACCACTTTCCTCATCTATAGTAATAGTTGTGACAGGTTGTTTCTGTGTGAGTTCTTTAATGTCCGGCAATGATCGAATAATTGCGTCTCTTTGGGAGCGTAACGGATCTTCACCTCCTGCATTAGTTTCAATAAAATCATCTCGATCTTTAAGTTTTCTATCCAAAATAGCCCGAATCTTCTCGTACTGCCTGACAATATGTGGAGTCATGAAAATGAGTAAATTACTTTTTTCAACAGACGTTATTTTGGATTTAAAAAGCCATCCTAGCAGAGGAATATCCCCAAGAATGGGGATTTTATTTACCGTATCGGCCTGTTTATCACGAATGAGTCCACCGAGAACGACTGTATCAGAATCACCCACGACGACAGTTGTCTGTGCGGTTCGATCTAAGGTAGCAAAGGCTTGCCCTTGAACTGCACTGGGGAGTGCTCGACTAGAAATGTCACCCAGTTTGGTTGTGACATCGAGTTTGATAAAATTCGACATTTTATTAATTTGAGGCTTGATCTTAATAGAGACTGCAACGGACTCTTTGGTAATGGAAGTTGAAACTCCAGCTCCTTGAATTGCCGTTGAAGTAAGGAGGGGGATCTTTTCGGCAGATTCAAAATTTGCTTCCGAATTGTCGAGCGCAATAATTTGAGGAGTGGCTAAAACGTTCGAAGAAGTATTTCCTTGAATTGCTTTAATGAGTCCTTGAACACTGGATATTGTGGTCGTTTGACCATTAATAGTGACAGACGTCGGATTGCCGAGAGGAAATCCAATGACTGCACCATTAGCACCAGCCATGGGGATGCCGGTCCCACTTCCTGAAATGATGCTTGCCAAATCGTCTTTATTGGTGATGGAACCAATAAGAGAAGGAAGACTCAATATGTTTGATGAAAAATTGAAGTTGCTTCCCACGGAAACTTCCATAATGACTACTTCAATATAAACTTGGTCTCTTGGGATATCGAGTCGATTGATGACTCGATTTACAGTAACAAAGTCCGATGGAGAAGCCGTGACGACAAGAGCGTTGGTTGCTTTATCGGGAGAAATTTTAATGGCACCCTCAAAAAGAGAAGCAGAATTAGGATTTGTTCCTGTTCCAGAAGAGCCACTAGAGCTACCCATTCCAGGTGGCCGTCCTGCTCCCGTTGAGCTTTGCGATGAAAAATTATTGAGAGTATTAGCGAGTTGTTCTGCATCTGCAAACTGAAGATAGATGACATGTACTTTTCCACCTCCCGTAGAGGTAGGAAGCTTTTGATCCAGTTTAGCTACCAATTCTCGAACTTGATCAGCCCCTTTTGTGTTTGCGTGGATGATTAAGGTATTCGTTCGTTCATCTGGAATCACCGTATTGATGATGCCACCTTCTTTAGTTTTCCTTGCGCCAAATTTACTGCCACTGCTTCCACCAAATCGTGGCATGCCGGAACCTCCTGTAGTGCTGGTTGTAGAGGTTCCTGGTATGAGGGCATCAATGAGCTTGGAGAGTTCGGCTGCAGAAGCATATTTTACTGGAACCACTTCGATTCCAGCGTCATAACCTTCCACGTCTAAAATTTCGAGCATCTTAGAGAGCTTTGAAATATTGGAGCCCGTATCAGTGACGATAACTGTGTTAGTTTGTTCGTAAGGAATAATCCGAGCATTGGCTGGCATGAAGCTTCTAAAAGTACGGGCAACTTCTTCGGCACTGATGTATTTTAGTGGAAATACGCGGGTAATCAGCGCATCTGTGTCGGGAGAGAAATCACCCGTATAAGTTTTAAGCTGTTTATCGCGAGCATCTCTTTGTCGTGCTATTCGGAGATATTTTCCAGAAGGAATCAATGCAAAACCATTAATGTCCAACGCTGTCAGGAATACTTTCCAGGCTTCTCCGACAGTAATAGGGGAGTTAGAAATAATGGTGATTCTTCCTTTGACATCTTTATCTAAAATGAAATTTTTGCCCGTAAGTTTCCCAAGGGTTTTAGCAATGTCTAAGATATCAGCATCGGGAAAATTGAAATCCGTAACAAGGTCTTTACTTCCCTCTGCTGTCTCATCATCAATACGAAGGGGGGGCATTTTCTGATTGGAAGAAACGACACCATTGGCAGAAGATCCACCCACTGAAATACCTTTATCGGTAATGATGGGTGTAGGCCCACTGTTAGCTTCGCCACCTGCCGAGAATGCACGAGATTTGGATTGATTGTCTAGAGTTCTCGTTAGGTTTGGATTGGCTTGTGGAGGTTCGTTGAAACCGCTGAATCCACCAAAATCGTCATCATCGTCGTCATCGTCATCATCAAAAAAATTTCCCTTTCCAGGAATGCCCTGGGCACCGTTGGGAGGAAGGCCTTCATTGGCGTTTCTACCCATGAATGGATTAGCGAAGGGGCGTGCTCCTGGTAAGTAACCCCCTTTTCCCTGCGAAGGATCTGCAGATGCTACTTGAGCAATCAGCAAAATCAATCCTGCGATTCCAATCCAGCACATGAGATTTGCTGATATCTCAAGCCAGTATGGATCGCTGCTCTCTTCATTATGTTGTTTATGGATTGAGTTCATGCTTACTCCCGCTAGTGAATGTCATAAGTATAAGTGATTGGTCTACCGTCCTTCTTGACCTGGAGTTCCAGGTGACTGGACGTTTTTAATTCATTGAGCATTTCAAATGCTTTTCCTGGATCGTTCATGGGTTGTCCATTCAGACCCGTAATTACATCTCCATTTTGAAGCCCCAATTTGTCATAAATACTGCCTGGTACGATTTGAAAAAGTTTATAGCCTGCTGCAATGCCATTTTCAAAGTTAGGGACAGCTCGAGCTTGGGTTAAAATATTATTGAAATCAGCTAAAGCTCGGTCCACTTCAGTTCTTGAGACATTAAACTGGGTAGGAGCTACTTTTTCTATACCGCCCTTGGATTTTGTTAAAAGTAGCCTTGGGTTTTGATTTTGTGAATCATCGGGAAGTTCAACGTATTCACGTCGAGATGAAGCTTTATTTAAGAAAATCACTTTTTTAGGTTCAATTTTAATGATTTTTACTTTTCCTGGAATTTCATCGTTTACTTGGACGGGGTAAACCAAGGATGCTGATTTGTCCTCCAGAGTAGCAATCGATCGGAGTTCATTACTCATGATTAATGTGCCAATCAAATTTAAAGGGAGGGTTGTTTTGATAGGCGCACCACCTAAATCAGCATCTTTAGGTGAACCTGTATTCTCTTCCTCTCCCGGAATTAATCCGTGACTATTAAAAAGATTTCTTGAAATAATACTAGAATAGTCATTGATAGATTTAAAATGGGGAAAATTACTTCGCATTCTAGTATTTCTGCTGTTATTGGGTGCGGGAATGTATTCACTTACCACTAAGGCAGTGAGGTCGCTGATAAAATACGTCGACAATGCAATTGCGCCGACCGTCCCATAAAATCCGAGTCCATGTTTTTGGACTGCTTTGGATACCCAATCTGCTAGCATTTGAGGATCGAAATTTTGGATTGCTTTCTGTAAGCGCTCTTTATTGAGGGATTGTATTAATTTTGTTTTGAGTTCTTGGAATTGGCTTTTCCAATTGAGCTTATTTGGAGAACCTTCCAAAGTCGATGTTTTTGAAATTGGAAGAGGCGGCTGATCAGAGTTGTTGAGTTCGGGGCGTTCTTCGTTCATGACTATCTCTGTTATAACGCAAGAGTAGTGCCAAATTTATTTATTTTTTTGTTGATGACGTGATATTGCCTTTAATAGAAAAATCTGAATGATTTTAATGGTTCGTAAGAATGAATTTGAAAGTAATGTGAACTTACTCACGTAGGCTACTCATTATTTTGACAAATTGTCAGAGGAGGCGTTGTTCGCTAAATTACGAAGACAAATTGTCAGAGTTCGCTCATTGTAGTATTTGACTGTAAGCAGTTCCTTTAGGGCTGTTGATAAGTACTGGACATGGATCAAAAGGAATCAAAAGAAATCAAAAGGAATGAAGGAGACGGTATGAGTTCTGGAGTCCAAAATAGCTTTATGAAGTCTTTATTTTTTGGGGAAATTCAAGAGGATCTCCTGTTTCCTTATCCACGAATGAATGCAGATACGACTGATAATGTACGGATGATTCTTGATTCAGTTGAAAAGTTTGCGCGTGACCAAGTTAAGTCGGATGAGTGGGATAAAAAGGGCGAGATGCCACGTGAGATGATCTCTTACCTTGCAGAACTTGGAGTATTAGGCATAGCGGTGCCTGAAGAGTTAGAAGGATTGGGTTTGCCTCAATCAGGTTACGCTCGAATTATGCAAGAATTCGGTGGAATTGATGGTTCACTTGCAACAACTATCGGAGCCCATCAAAGTATCGGATATAAGGCACTCCTTTTGTTTGGGACAGACGAACAGAAAAAGCGGTATTTACCCAGGCTCGCCTCAGGGCAGTTGTTTGCATGTTATTGCTTAACGGAGCCGGGGAGTGGATCTGATGCTGCATCAATTAAAACCAAAGCAACTTTATCAGCAGATGGAAAATACTATTTAATCACAGGAAATAAGCTCTGGATTACTAATGCGGGTATTGCAAGTTTTATGACCGTATTTGCTAAAACAGAGGTCGAAGATCACGGCAGTAAAAAAGAAAAAGTAACTTGTTTTATTTTAGAACTGCCTGCGGATGGGGTTTCTATAGGGCCTTCTGAACATAAATTAGGGATTCGTGCTTCGTGGACTAATGCAGTTCATTTTGATCAAGTTAAAGTGCCTGTTGAAAATGTAGTCGGTGGAGTGGGGCAGGGATTTAAAGTAGCCATGGGGGTTCTCAATCATGGCCGTCTCGGATTAGCTGCGGGCTGTGTGGGAGGTGCAAAAAAAGCCCTTAAAGCTGCAATTGACCATGCAAATGAGCGTGTTCAGTTTCAGAAAAAAATTGGCGAATATGGGATGATTCAAGAAAAAATCGGTCGCATGATGATGAACATTTACGTGGCTGAGAGTATGGTCTACATGACCACAGGCTTAATCGATCGAAAGGATGTTGATTACTCGATTGAAAGTGCGATTGCAAAAGTTTTTTCATCAGAAATGATTTGGGAGTGTACGGATGAAACTCTTCAGATTTGGGCTGGTGCTGGGTATATGGAAGAGTATCCTTTTCAGCGCTATATTCGCGATGCGCGAATTAATCGAATTTTCGAGGGCACTAATGAAATACTTCGTGCCTATATTGCTCTTGCTGGAATGCAGGAACCCGGACAGGAGCTTGCAGGACTTGCGGAAGCAATTAAGTATCCTTTAAAAGGAATAGGTCTTGTCAGTGATTTTGCAATTCGAAAGATAAAGCAAAATATTGTGGGTCAGACTATAACCAAATCTCATCCTGCCTTGAAAAAATTGGCTGGAGTGTTGGAAGAGTACACGGTAGAATTTGCCACACAAGTCGAAGTTCTACTTCGTCGGCATGGCAAAAGCATTGCTCTTCGCCAGTTTGCCCAAAAGAGAGTTGCCGATATAGCGATTGATTTTTACGCTATGGCGTGTCTACTTTCTCGGGTTACACAAGCACTGGAGAAAAAAGGTGTTTCTCAGTGTGAAATAGAACTTGGAATTGTGGAGGCATTTTTTATGCGCGCGAATCGAAGAATTCGAGGTAATTTTAAAGCAATCAGTAGGAATGATGATGAAGCAATGAAGTTAATTGCTACGAAAGCATATGAGATTGGACAGTATCCATTTGACAGTCTGACGGATTGAATGATTCAAGAAGTCGGTGTTTTAGGGGTGGTTAAGAAATCTTAAATGAAATAATGTTATAATTAAGTTATAATTTTTTCGGCCCTCTATTGTTATATTTGGATCCTATTTGACGCGAGTTGATTGAATTGATTTTACAGGTGTGAATAAGAAAATTTAATTAAAGCGATCTACTATGTAGTATAATATATAGTGATGATGGATGGTTTTAAGAGACTTGTGAAATATCTGAGCCCGTGCGGTTGGGCTCTGTTCGTCGCTACCGATCTCGCTACTGTTGTAGTTGTGGTTGTTTTTTCAATTCAATATATGAATGCAACAGCTTTGAGTTTTAGAATTGGTTTTGTAGGTATTATTACTTGTTTTCTGTGTTTTCGTGTAGTGTATTTAGATCGATTGTATTTTATGAGAGGCATGGAGCGGCGAAATCAACTCGATCAAAATGGGCAAGAATCATCTACAATAATAGCACAGGAAGTAAGTCAAGTTCGTTTGCAAGCTATTGGAGAAATAGCTGCTCTTGTTGCGCATGACTTAAGCGGTCCTTTACATGTGATTCAGTTCTGTGCGAGCGAGCTTTTGGATAATCTTACTTCGTCTCGGTTAAAAGATTATTTAACTAGAATATATAGAAATAATGATCGGGCAATACAATTGATTATTTCTTTGAGGGCACGGCTAATAAATCCTTTAGCAAGTACATCTTTTGTTTCTTTTATCGAAGCGCATCAGCATGTCTTGAAGTTATTGAAGCTTCAAATGAGAGCGTTAGATTTTAATTCAATTTGTTTTTCAATTGATCCCTCTTTAGAGTCTCTTCGGTTAAAGGTATCTCAAATTGATATTATTCATATATTAGATAATATATATAGAAATGCGGTTGATAACTTGATTTCAAATGTAATAGATAAACCAGAAATTAGAATTGAAAAATTATCAATAAATTCAGATTGGGTTGAAATTTCAATTTGTGATAATGGGACAGGAATGTCTCAAGAGAAGTTTGATGAAGTGACAGTATTTCAAATTCCCCAAGTCTCCGTAAATAGAGCAAAGGCAGGATTAGGGCTTCGTTTGACCAAAAGATTAGTTGAATTGAACGGTGGACAGTTGTCCTTAGTGAAATCAACAAAGTCCCCAGGAACTCATCTGTTGTTAACATTAAAAGCGGAATCTCCTTTAACTCCAGTTTTAAGATTGAGTGCCTCTGAATCGGAGGAAATTTGTGAAAGGAGATAGTCGCATCTGGATACTAGAAGATGATCCAGAAACCATATTTGTGTATCATGAAATCTTTGATATTCGGTACCAGTTGAATGTTTTTTCAACGTTGGAAGAACTTCAATTGGCTCTTATTAATAGCAGTATTGAAAAAGGGAATGAGACTTATTCGTTGCCGGAGTTATTAATTGCTGATTTAAGACTTCCTGATGGGAACTTTTTGGAATTTTTAGGTCGTGAAAATATACCTCGTTTTCTTTCTATTCCTTTTCTTATTGTCTCTTCTTATGATGATATTGATATTTTACGTACCTGTTTTGATGAAGGTGCAATTGATTATCTTACTAAGCCTTTTAAAAAAATAGAACTTATAGTTAAGGCGGAGAGGCACCTTAAAAAAAATAATTCCAGCATAATCGATGGAGCGGCCGAAAACTTTACGTTTGAACCTGAAACTCTTGCACTTAAAAGAGGTAATCATATTTTTGCGCAACTTACTGCGAGAGAATTGCAGATTTTTTCAGTACTTCATCGTTCACGAGGTCAAATGATTTCACGCCAAAGAATTCAATCCGAAGTTTGGAGAGAGACAAAAGTATCCTCTAAGGCATTAGACGTCCATCTCTTTAACTTGAGGAAAAAACTCGTAAGCCTTAACTTAGTGATTCAATTCAATCCTCCTAATAATTATAGACTATTAGGTGATCACATAGATCTCAAAGAACATAGTTAAGGCAATATGCAAGTTAAGATTTCTTAACTCATAGTAAGAGAATTATCTTTTGATCTAAAATTGATTCTCTTATAGATGGTGTATTTATGGAAATTTCACTTCATGAACCTTTTGTAGAAGATTCAGATGAGTATTGTCTTATTTTGAAACGTGAGCTCATAGCAGGTGAATCAGCTCTACAGGAATGTAAGCAGAAATTGATTCAAGCTCAGAAAACTGAGACAATCGAGCAAAGGGTAGCGGGCATAGCTCATGATTTTAATAATATTTTAACAACAATTATGCTCAAGAATGAAGCTATTCTATATTACGAGCCTGAAGGTAGTTTTTCAAAAAAATATGCTGAGCAAATTAAGGTATCAATTGAAAAAGCTTCAGTTCTGGCTCGTCAGCTTTTGGCTTTTAGCAACAATTAAAAAGCAACTACTTATGATTGAGAGGGAGTTCAACAGTGAAGGTGGTTTCTACATTGGGTTGGCTCTCGACATGAATTTTACCCTCATGGGCGTTGACGATAGATTGTGCAATAAAGAGTCCTAGTCCGAGGCCGCTGTATTGTTTAGATGAAACGCCTCTTTGGTATTGTTTAAAAATTTTTTTAAAATTCTCTTTTGAAACTCCAATGCCATGATCAGTAACTTTCAATACTGCGGTCTGCTCATGAATGGATATGTGGATTTTAATAGGCTTTCCTGCTCCAAATTTAATAGCATTACTGATTAGATTTGTGATGACCTGGTCAATACGAAAGCCGTCCCAGTATCCAATTACGGGTTCTGTTATATTAAAGATGAGGGTAGTGGTCTCAGATTGTTTTATGCTATGGCGAAATCTTTGTACAATCTCATTTGTGATAAAAGTGAGATCTATTTTATCCCTATTGATTTCAAGTTTTCCATTTCGGATTTTGGAAGTATCCAAAAGGTCACTGACGAAGCGGGACAGTCGATTCACTTCCGTTTCGGCAGTTTTGAGGAGGTGTGTGAGCGGCAGAGGAATTTCATTTGCTGCTCTAGATTGTAAATATTCTATAACCAATTGAATGGTAGTGAGAGGGGTGCGTAGTTCGTGAGAAGTCATTGAGAGAAATTCATCTCTAATTTTTAATGCTTCTTTAGCTTGAAGTAATGCGATTTCAGTTGCAGTGCGAGCCTCTCGTTCTAAAATGAAAAGACGATCCCGTTCCTTTTCTGCTTGTTTTTGGTCAGTAACGTCGAGTGAGATATTAAGTACCCCTATGACCGTATGATTCACATCTCGAAAGGGTTTTGTATAAAATTGAAAATCTCGCCCTAGCCAATTATATTCCCATTTGCATAAAATGTCTTCTTCAAGGCTCTTTTTGAGATTTATAATGACTTCGTGATTTGGGTTATCGGTGCGAAGGTATTCAAATAGGGATTGTCCTACTAACATATTAGGTTGCAATCCTAATTTAGCTAAGCCTGCTCCTGAACTTGAAGTAAATTGTAATTCCCGATTGGTGGTCCAAATCACGGCAGGGAGCTGTTCGATTAAGTTTTGGAGTAAGGGTTCGTTCTCAGTTAAGAATCCTATAGTTTTCATTCTTTCAGTACTATTGACCATCATGCCCAGTAATTCGTACTCTTCAGTGTGGATCTGTGCTTTATTTTTTTTAATTTTTGCAATCCCACGTAGGCTAGTTGAAAACCAAAGGTATTCACCGTGATAATTCAGGAAGCGGTGAATGCAGTTGCGATTTTTTCCATCCATTTTTACAGATCGAAATAGCTCCAACATGCTCGTTTTTTCTTCTGGATGAAGATGGTTGAGCCAAAAGTTAGGGTCTTGATTCCATTCATGAGATGAATAACCTAACGCGGTAATGGTCTGCTTTCCGATGTGCTTAATACGCAAAGCGGGGCCTTCAGTTAGCCAAATAATAACATTCAGAAGATCAAGTAATTCACTTACGTGACTACTATCTAAAACGGAGTTTATCATTTTTTATACTTAATCTGTCAAGCGACCTATATCAAGAACTCAGGTTTTGAAATGATCTAAAATGAGGATGGTTTTTTGCCTTAAATTCAAAGTTCTAGTAAAGTTGCATAAAGTATGGATAATAAGCTGTATTTTCAGGCACTTACGTGAAGTGGTTAGGTGATTATTGTAATTGACTTTATGGGACTTCATATGATAATCTTACGCGGGTCAAAATTCTGACCTTCCAAAAACTAGCCCAATAGCTAGGTGCCTCACTTTAGGTATTCTTTTTTGGTAGAGAAGAAGTAGTAGTAGTTGTTGTCGGAGGTTATCAGCATGTTCAAAGTCGGTGACAGTGCGGTTTATCCTGCTCATGGACTCGCCGTTATTAAGCGGATCGAGGAAAAAGACGTTGGGGGAAAGAAGAAGAAATTCTACGTCCTTCAGGTGGTTGATAATCAGATGACGATTATGGTTCCTACCGATAATGTAGGATCTGTGGGTCTTCGTGAAATTATATCTAATAAAGACGTCGGTACAGTTTATGACATTTTGAAAGAACGAAATGTTAAGATTGATCAAACAACCTGGAATCGTCGATACCGTGAGTACATGGAAAAGATTAAGACAGGTTCAATATTTGAAATTGCAGAAGTTCTTAGGAATTTATTTCTTTTACGACATAGTAAGGATTTATCTTTTGGGGAGCGTAAAATGCTCGACCAGGCGAAACATCTTTTGGTAAAAGAAATTTCTTTGGCAAAGAAGGCTAAAGAAGAAGTCATTGAACAAGAAATTCAGACTATTTTTGCTTCCTAAAACAGACAGCTAAAAAAAGGGGGTCTGTTCCTGTGAAACAGATTCGCGTTAGATTTGCTCCAAGTCCCACGGGTTATCTCCATGTGGGTGGTGCCCGGACTCTTTTATTTAATTGGCTTTATGCAAAAAAAATGGATGGGGTTCTCGTTTTACGTGTCGAGGATACTGACCAAGCTCGAAGCACTCGCGAAAGTGAGGAAATGATACTTTCGGATATTCACCGATTAGGTTTGGATTACCAAGAGGGGCCATCCCTTGGAGGAGCCCATGAACCTTATCGCCAATCTGAGAGGTTGGATATTTATGCTCATTACGCCAAAAAGCTTTTAGCTGAAGACAAGGTCTATTATTGTTTTTGTACAAATGATCTTTTAACTCAAAAAAGAGAAGCGGCTATGAAGCTGGGCCGAACTCCTCATTATGATGGCACTTGTGCACGAATCCCGTTTGAAGAAGCTCAAAAAAAGGTTGATAGTGGAAAAAAGGCAGGACTCAGGTTCCGCGCACCCCAAAAAAGTTATGTATTACAGGATCATGTGCGTGGGCGAGTTGAATTCAAAGAAGGAATGGTAGGCGATTTTTTTATCACTCGAAGTCCGAGTGAACATGAGAAAGAAATTGCTAAAGGAGTGGGATTTCCTGTCTACAATTTCTGTTGTGCAATTGATGATTATTTAATGAAAATGTCTCATGTCATTCGAGCTGAGGAGCATCTTTCAAATTCCGTAAGACAGTTGATGATTTTTGAAGCATTGGGTTGGCAGCCTCCAGAGTATGCCCACATTGCTCTTGTTTTAGGCACAGATCGGCAAAAGCTTTCTAAGAGAAGTGGGGATGTTTCCGTTTTTGAATATCTTGAAAAAGGATATCTTCCCGAAGCATTATTAAATTTTTTAGTCCTACTTGGATGGTGGCCTGAAGCAGGTCTTAAGCCAGTTTCTGGACATCCTGAAATATTATCTCGCGAAGAGATGATTGCTGCATTTAATTTGGAAGGATTGCAAAAGTCTTCTGCGGTTTTTGATATTCAAAAGTTACAGTGGATGAATTCTTATTATATTCGACATCTCCCTTTAGCTGAGATTGCTCAGCGTGCTTTACCCTTTTTTGAACGTTCTGGATTTAAACGGGTAGGGCGTTCTCAGGAATGGTTTGAGAGCATGATTGATACAGTAAGAGGTGAGGTGGCTTTACTGAGTGAACTACCTCAGGCGGCGGAGCTATTTTTGGATTCGATTCCTGCACTCGAGCCTGAAGCTAAATCGGTGTTAGAGGGCACTCAAGCAAAACAAGTTGTAGAGGCACTTATATCCGAGCTTAGATCTGTAGCTGGGGATCTTTCTGTGGCATTCGTTGCTGCATTGCCTGGAAAAATATCAGCAGTGACGGGTGCAAAAGGAAAATCTCTTTTTATGCCGATGCGAGCTGTGATTACAGGTAAGACTCATGGACCTGAGCTCAAACAGGTATTGCCTATTTTGGGCCGAGAAGTTGTCCTCAATCGGATTTTTGAACTCAGTAAACAAGCTGGTTTGTAATTTCTAAGTTATGACACAATTAAAATTACTGCGACCCATCAAGCTGACTCATACATTAACAGGCAAGAAAGAGGATTTAATCACTCATCAGCCCGGTAAGCTGAGTTTTTACTCATGTGGCCCGACTGTTTATGGATTCATCCATATTGGGAACTTGAGGGGTGGTTTGGTTGCCGATATGTTTTACCGTTACTTTAAGCGAGTAGGGTACGAAGTGAACTATGTTAGAAATTATACTGATGTAGATGACAAAATTATAAATAAATCCAAAGAAGAAAATTTATCTCCTGAAGAAGTTGCAAAAAAATATACTCTTGAAGTAGAAAAAGATTTTGCCGTTGCCGGCATGTTGGAACCTACCCATAAGACGACCGTCACAACTCATATCGCAGAAATTATTACCATCATTCAAAAGATTATCGCAAAAGGCACTGCTTATATTATTGAAGGCGGAGAGGTTCTTTATTCAATTGAGAAATTTCCTTCCTATGGGCAGCTTTCACATAAAAAAATCGAGGATTTGATCGCTGGCAGTCGGGTTGAAGTCAATACAAAGAAGAAAAACCCTTTGGATTTTACACTCTGGAAACCGGCAAAAGCAGGTGAGCCCTCGTGGGATAGTCCTTGGGGAAAAGGACGACCTGGGTGGCATATTGAGTGTTCTGCGATGGCTACCAAATGGCTGGGAGATACCATTGATGTTCATCATGGTGGAGAAGATCTTATTTTTCCTCATCATGAAAATGAAATTGCACAAAGTGAGGCTGCAACGGGAAAAGGCCCCTTTGTAAAATATTGGTTGCATCATGCATTTTTGACGTTATCCAAAGAAAAAATGTCGAAAAGCTTGGGTAATGTATTTACTGCGCGGCAGTTTTTAACTCAGTTTTCCGGAGAGATCGCAAGGTATATGCTGCTCTCGGTCCATTACCGCTCTATTATTGATTTCGGACAGGAAACAATTGAGCAGGCGTTGACGGGTCTTCATAGAATTTATGAAGCGAAAGCTAGGGCTCTTCAATTGAAAAATCAAAGCAGAGCGCGGGCTGATCTTCGTGCTGAAAGCGCATGGGGATCTTTTACAGCCTCTTGTGAAAAAGCTCGAGTGGACATTGATGAACATTTTGCAAATGATTTTAATACGGCTGGGGCTTTGGCGACCCTTTTTACTTTAATTCGAGAATTTAACCGGACTTTGGCAGAACCTCTTGCTTTGGCAACCCCCTCAGCTGTGATAGGTGCCGGTGAATTGATTCGTATCATGGAATACGATATCGGTGAAATTTTAGGTGTCGGCCGATTAGATCCAGCCCAGGCACTGCAAGATCTATCACGCATTCGTGCAGCACAATCGGATCAACAAAGTACAGTTTCACGACCCACCGAGGAAGAGGTTTTGGCTTTGATTGCTGCTCGAACAGAGGCAAGAAAAACCAAAAACTTTTCTCTTGCCGATTCAATCCGTAAAGAACTTGAGGATCGAGGCGTTTTAATAAAAGATGGCTCTGCGGGTACTACTTGGGAATATAAATAGGGCCAGTCTGGAAAATACCTAAGCGTCCCCGACACGGCATTTTTCAGACTGCTCTCCACTTAATTTTGTACGTTAATCACACAGCGGACGGAGTGGACACCACCAACCCAGGAGTCGCCATCCCCCTGTCGGTGCCAAGGACGCCATAATCGCCAGAGAAGCAGTAGTAGTGGGGATGGGAATCGTCACATCCATAGAAGATGCACTCGTCGTCACTGTGACTGAACGACGACGACCAAAATCAATTTCCAGCCATATCAGGGATTGCATTACGATTATAATAATTAAGTCTCCCCATCGCAATAACTAAATCCTCATACTCTTTCCATGTGGGCAACCTTGCCCCTCCCCCCAAGTTGCGACAATATTGATCTGCATCTAGTAGATTCATCTTCTTCACAACGAGGTCTACTCTACGATTGAAAATGCCTCTCTGCTTCTCTTTCTTTACAGCCCCACTCCAAATCACGTTCCCCACTTGATACATGCTTCCTAGTTGAACAAACGCAGGAATTCCAAATATTTTTTTTATTCTGGATGTACTGCAACTGGCTAGGAACAAAGGGGCCAGAAATGGTGCTGTGGCGGTGGCCATTGACCATTCTATTTTATATGTTTAATAATTGAGCATTGAGGTTTGATTAGGGGTAGAATACAGCCTTATGTCAAGTCCTAAAGAAATACGGATCCGGCACGGTTTGCAACGTCAATGTGTTTCCTATGAAAGTCGTTTTACTCCCCAGTACCGATTAGGCATCAGATGGAACTGGATGTGATTGGTAAAGTAGCGTCAGGAATAATGAGTCGTCAACAAGGGCAGCAAATTTTAGCAATATCTGAGCGAACTTTACGAAGGTATCTCAAATCTTACTCTATTATGAGCAAAAATTAAATAGCCATCGAAGTACATAAAAATAAAATCAACCCATGATCCTACCTGTTGTCAGATGCCGGCCAGGCAGGATTTATAGTTTTTTACCTCAATTCCGAAGCCCCATTCACTTTCTAAGTAAAAATGTAATATTGACAATCGTGCTTGGCGGCACATGGCTTCAGTATTTTTTCAAAAGACGTTCGAGGGTGCCGCGGTCGGGGGCAGCTTTCGAGGGCGGGGGATCACCTGTATTCACAATATAGTTGGAAATAATACGGGAGTTCCATTTTTGTTGTTGACGTATTTTTTTGTAAAACCAGAGCTTTTTTAGCTATTTTGAGATACGTTGTAAAGTCATTCAAAACGAATTGTACAAGCTTTGTATCGGATGATTCTCGAGTTTTTCCGGCCGGCCATCTTCAAGATTTTTATTTCCGTCTATTGCTTCAGCCAGAGGCCTTGATTTTGAATTTTAGAACTCGTGCTATGTCTTCTCCTGCCTATGATACTTTCAAACCTTACAGATTCAGAACTGGTAGCTAATTTTCAAGACCTCGTCATCGATGAAAGAGAGAAGCTTGTACTCCAATTGGAGCACGTGGCTGAACTTGATCGCAGGAAATTATCTTTTCATTACTCTTCCCTTAGAGCGTATTTGGTGGAAGAGCACGGGATAGAAGAATGGCGATCCGAACGATTGATTCGGGCTGAACGAATGATGAAACGATTTCCAGAACTCAAATTAGAATTGGAATCAGGACAACTTAATCTAACGCTGCTTGAGATAGCTGCGGGCGCTGCTCATCGTGAGAACCTTACAGATTCAGAGCTTTCCGATGTTTTGAAGGGTATCTATGGAATGAGCTGTAAAGCAGCGAAGCGGGAGATCGCTTCTCGATTCCCAATGTCAGTAGACCTTCCAATCGATTGGGTTCGGCCACTCACCGCAGAACTATCGGAAGTTTCCTTTGTAACCAATCAAGCGCTTCTAGATAAACTGGAAGAGATCCGAGGGCTGCTCATGCACTCACATCCACAAATAAAAATAGGTGAACTCATTGATGTACTCGCAACAGAGTATCGGCACCGGCATCACCCAGAAGAAAAAGCGAAACGTGCGAAAGAACGAGAAGAACGTAAAAATCAGAATGAAATAGGGGATTCACCCACGTTGCCGCGGGTTAAAAATAAGGAAGAAGGAAGAACTCCATCTCAAGCTATTGTGCATGAATTAATAATAACGAAAGGCTATCAATGTGCTTATTTTGATCCGCAAACCAAACAGCGTCGTCCGGAGAAATACTAAAGCCATGTGCCGCTACAGCAAAGTCGGGAATTTATTTCTCTTTACCCATGGATTTGATCCTATAAACTCCCGTTACTACTCAATTCTTCCTTTGTTGGCGATATCTAAACTTTTTCCAAAAGTTCCATCAAAATGACGCCGATAGGTGGACAGAATCGATAGGTGGACAGACGCCGTGTAATTAACCGGTCAAAGTCCCTGTGTAATCACAATTTTTCTTGAATTTTGACGAGCTGCCTTTAGTTCGTTTGAATGACATATATATGTATATACAAACACATGTCGTTTATGATAACCTTTTGTATATAAGATATGTGGAATAATGCCGAATGGGCTCAAGCTCATATTAGAAAAAAACATCCTGATGTGAGTATTGAAGAAGCATGGGAGGTTTATTTAGATAGCAACTCTAGATCTCTGATTTCTCCAGATCAACTTCATTATTCTCCCTACAGGAGATATTGGAAAATCGGTAAAACAAAGTCTAGTAAAAGACTTCTGATTGCCTGGGCGCAACTTAAAGAAGTGAGAAATCTAATCACTGCTTATCCTCCCAGTGAAGGACAGATGAAACGGAAATTAAAAAAAGAAAAGGCCATTGATGTAAAAAGATGGGAAGAAGCTGCTGTCATTTTTGAAGATCCTTCTCAATTTGAGAAGATTGCAAAAAAATCCAGAGTTTTAACTGCCACTGAAGAGCGGGAGCTTTTGGGGCCGGGACGAACAAAGCAGATTTCCATCCGACTTCCTGAAACCGATTTACAAGCAGTTAAAGAAATAGCAAGTGCTACCGATAGACCTTACCAACAACTCGTTGTCGTGGCTGTACAGCAATATATTGATCGAATTTCAAGCTCCTTAATTAAATTTCGACGATAAGGAAGAATTTTGATGATAGCGATTCCCCATTTATTTTTACCCACAAATTGACACTAAGAGCTGCTTCACAATCGTTCTACGAGATTTTGATTTAATTATCTCAGCCATTTCAAATGCTCGCTTTGAACTAAATTTTCTTGGGAGTTCAATTTCCGGCGATGCATGAAAGATGCGAGATCGGGCGGGACTTAAATACAGAGTATCTAATAACGCCTTTTCAGGAGTAGCCATTTTTACGCTACGATCTCCCGCAGTCTCAAAACCAAAAAAAAACTCTGCTTCCAGGTGGTGGATAGAAAATGTCCCAACCTGAGTCTTATACTTACGTGTTTTGGAAGTACTTACCGCATAGGTAACTTCAGGGATCTGCGAGATCATCCCATGATAAAAGAGAGCGGATTGCAAAGAGATGTAACTCAACGAAGGCGCTGTCAAAAACTCAGGTATTGAGAACCGATCGATATTTTGTGAAAGAGCCCACCTTCCTCGTGTCAGTTGAACTGAAAAACCACTTTCAGCAAGACGAGTCATAATCTTGCTTGCATGAGTTCTTGAAACTTGCAAAATCGAAGCTACATCAGAGTTCTGTAAAAACTCCTGACCAAACTCTCTCAACTTCATTTGTGCATCAAGTAACTTCATTCAATTTTCCAGTATTCTCAAAAAATTTAATAAGAATTTCCTGCATTTCATTCCATTTTGATTCTGACCCGAAATAATCTTGATACTCATCCTTGAGATAAGAGACAACCTGCGAATTATAATCAGCATAAGAAATGGAAAGGGTGTTTTCGATTGCCTGTTCAAAATTCAACTTAAGCTCATCTGAAATTGCAGCTTGTTTCGCACCTAAACCCAGCAAGTGAGCAATATCAAACACATCGCGAGCTTGAGTTTCTGAACGATGGATAAGTGCCTCAATTTTCTGACTGAGAGCAAAGTTTAATTCGTAATGATTACTCAAAACTGGGTAAAGCTGATAAGCGGACACTACTTCAGGATCAACTGACTCAAACCGAAGGCCATTTTCCATTCCTCGTCTTGAAAACTCAATCTTTGTAGGAATTGATAGGCTTGTTGCCGGCCCATGAATTTTCAACTTCCATCTTTGAGTCGTATCAGTCTGTTTCACGGCATTTACATCGATAATAGATAATTTACGTGTTTTCAAGACCTGCTGAAAAGGAATCGAACTCAATAACTTATTTACTTGAGATTTTAGTGTGTCTTTAGCGATCACTTTGACATCTAAATCAATATCTTCAGAATATCTAATGCTCTTGAAATAGAAGCGAAGGTTGCATCCTCCTTTGAGAGCAAAATGAAGCTTATCCACTCGCTCACCCAAGTGTCTTAGAAAAATTAAATGAAACAGCTCGATTTGCTGTTGAGAGGTCTTCGGCTCCATTCATTCATAATGCCAGATATAGACACTAATGTCTACATCTGGCATTATGTTATATTGGACTTGGCAAGCCAAAGATTGAGTGCCATAAAGCTTATCTAAAGCATAACTCAATCTCAGGCCAGTTTACCAGAAACGCACTCGGCATTTTTCAGACTGCTTCTTAAGTAGCCTTGAGTTTGATCTGAATCTCAAGGGGTTGTTTTAACTCATTACAATCTGATCCGGGAATGAGGTCTCCAGAGAATTGTATGAGTACTTCATTCTGATTACGACTGGCTTGTTTGAATTGAATATTCTGAGTAGTATAAGAACAGCCATTGGAGTTGCTTAACTTTGAAAGCTCCTCGTTCATGTATTTTTCTATGCCTATTAATTGCATTTCGCGCGAATTCACTCCTACGCTTGAAACATCGGGCATTACATTAAAACATACGGCAATAGGAGTTTGGTTGTAGGAAGCACATCCTTTGTAATCTCTAAAGTCTGCTAATGCGCCTGGCTGGGGCGCTGGAAGTGTGGTGGATTGCTCTTCCCATGTGACCGGGCTATCTATTGAGATTGGGCTGCTGCCCTGGTCCACTCTAGATGATCGTCCTACGAAGGTGCCTGTAATGGATTTTTCAAAAAATACTCTTGGAATACGTACGGCCATTTTGCTGGGTTCAATAGGATTTGGGTTGACTTGAAGATTTTTTGAATCATCTAAGTTCTGGCTTGGACCTTGGGAAAATAAAAACTCTTGTGCTTGGAGTTGGAAACAGTCGAAATTGACTAAAAGTTGAAAAATACCTAAGGCTAACCAGGAAGTATAAAAATATTTTCGCATAAAATTCCTTTAATTTTCATTTTCAGACCTACTGTCGCGACTCAGCAAAAAGTGCTCCAACGCCTCAGGTGGCCTGTTATATTTTTACTATTCATGAAAGCAGTTCCGTTAGGATTGCTGACTAGTCGTGGGTATTGGGTTCCAAATCAAATTGAAGGCCGAAGGCTACAGAAGAGCTTTGACTAGGATCTAATTGGCCTTGGTAATGATAGTATCCGTCAGTTGGAGGTCCAATGGTTCGCAGGTGGATGGTCTGACCCGTATTCTTATCTTGGTAAAGAGTGACACCCATATTTTGAGGCTGAGGTTCTTGGTTGCTGGGTGTGTAGACGTGAAGCATTTGATTCAGCTTATCTATTTTGATTTCAAAATCTCTCCCTGCGCGATTTACGACGATACCGCCATGAGGTCCTTTGTGTTCGGGTTTGGACGCGGTGGGGAGGAGGGTTGAGGTAGGGGAAGTTGTCTGATTTAATGGGCTCTTAGATGCCATAAGAGAGTGTAAGGGTGCTGCTGATGACCCAAGTAGTAACATGAAAACCACTGCAGACTGTCCCCAAAAATAACCCAAGGAATAACCGTCCTTTCCTCTTTATGTACTTGTGCAAATAAAAGTCCATCCTGAGAGCGATGCATGATAATGCATTAAATATGCATAAAAATAACTCTTGATATTTGACCATTATGCTTATATACGCATAAATCCTTTATATTGACGGGATGATTTAGAAAGTTCGATGCATTTTAATGCAAAATGTAGATCGATGGAGCAAGTATTTATATGCGGACATTAAATCTAAAAAACAGCTGGAAAATAGGCTTACAAATCAAAGTAGGAATGAGTTTTTTCCTATTATTAGTGGCTTGTCTGCAGGCTTGTAGCCGATCGACAATTCAAAATCAGCCCCATCGTTCTGTTGTGGTGATGGGTGTTTCAGCCGATTATCCACCCTTTGAGTATAATAAGGAGGGGCGGATAGTTGGTTTTGATATTGATGTTGCTCGTGAATTAGCAACAGAGGCTGGTTTTGCTCTAGAGATCCAAGATATTGATTTTAGTGCACTGATTCCGTCACTTCAGAGTGGTCGCATCGACTTCGTGATGTCTGGAATGACAATAAATGAGGAAAGAAAACGAAACATTGATTTTAGTGAACCTTATTATCAAAGCTCTTTTGCGATGATTATTTCGAAAGAAAGTACCGTTTCAGATGGAAAAGATGTTGATGGCAAAAAAATAGGAGTGCAGCTCGGCTCAACTATGGAAAAATTTGCTAAAGAGCAGTCCAAAATCCATCCCAAAATGGAAGTTGTTTCCTTGAGTAGAAATCCTGTTTTGATTCAAGAATTGAAAGCAAATCGACTCGATGGGGTGATTGTCGAAGAGGTGCAAGCTTCTGAATTTATTAAATTTAATCCGACACTTAAATCAATTGGAATATCTTGGGCGGGCGAGGGGTATGCCATTGCATTTCCCAAGCACAGCCCAAAAGGAAATTTATTGAAGAGTCAGCTGAATCAGGCATTAGAGAAGTTGCAGCGTACAGGAAAGTTAGCTGAGCTTAAAAAGAAGTGGTTGGTGAAAGAGTGATGTTGGACATTTTTCAACATAGTTTATCGACCCTTTGTTCTGTAGCGGACGGCATTGTTATTACCCTAAAATATACAGTTTTTTCCGCGATAGGTGGATTTGTCTTGGGGTTAGGATTAGCCCTCCTTAAGGTGGGGAAATGGAATGTAGGTAGAAATGCAGCAGTTTTTTATACTTCTGTATTTCGTGGGACGCCCATGTTAGTGCAGTTGAGTATCATTTATTTCGCCACCCCAAGTTTAACAGCCTATAAAATAACTCCTCTTATGGCAGGTGTGATTGCATTTTCGCTTAATTCAGGAGCGTATGTTTCAGAGATTATTCGTGCAGGTATTCAAGGGGTGGATTCAGGTCAGTCTGAAGCTGCCATTGCTCTAGGTATTCCTTATTTTGCGATGATGAGAGATATTATTTTGCCTCAGGCACTTCGTAAAGTTCTTCCTGCATTGGTGAATGAGGTCATTAATCTTCTCAAAGAGACAGCATTGATTTCAACCTTGGGAGAAGGGGATATTATGAGAAGGGCTCAGTTGGTTGCAGCTGAAACCTATTCTTATTTTGAACCGCTCTTGATGGCTGCTTTATGTTATTACTTTTTAGTTTTGGCGCTCAGTTCATTGGCGAAGGCTCTTGAGAAACGGTTGAGTTACGCATGATTACGATTAAAGATCTGAAGAAAAAGTTTGGTGACCAAGTTGTTTTGGATGGTGTGACTGCCCAAATTGACAGCGGAGAAATTGTTGCAATTCTTGGCTCTTCAGGGAGTGGGAAGTCAACATTACTCAGATGTATTAATGATCTAGAGCGTCCTTGTTTAGGAAAAATTTTGATTCATGGAGTTCTCTCTAATGATACAAATATTCAAAGTATTCGTGAACAGGTGGGGATGGTTTTTCAAAATTTTCATCTTTTTTCACATATGACTGTATTGCAAAATTTGATTTATGCGCCGATTCAGGTGAAAAAGATTTTACGAGACGTTGCAAATGAAAAGGCCAAAAAGTTACTAGCGCAGGTCGGTCTTGAAAATAAGTTGAATGTTTACCCTCATACCCTTTCTGGCGGGGAAAAACAAAGAGTTGCTATTGCGAGAACTCTTATGATGGATCCTGAAATCGTTCTTTTTGATGAGCCCACGTCTGCTTTGGATCCAGAAATGGTTCAGGAAGTTCTTAAAGTCATGAAGAATCTTGCAACAACTGGAATTACCATGTTGATCGTGACCCACGAAATGGGATTTGTGCGAGAAGTCGCAAGTCGTGTCCTATTTTTGGATCGTGGAAAGATCATTGAAGATCAGACCACAGAGCAGTTTTTTGGGAATCAAGTGAATAGTCGGATTAAGTTATTTATAAATAGAGCTTGATTACTTTAGTTCTCAGTCTTTTAAAAAGTTGATCTCAGCTTTGAGTATTTCTAACGCCTTCTCTATTTGTTCAAAGAGGGCGGGCGCTTCATTGTCGTCAAATTTATAGCCTGATTTGAGTAAGCTCACGACAATTCTAAAATCTGTATAGACTGATTTTAAATCATGGAGTCGATCTGTAGTAAGTTTTTTGTCGTTCATGATTTACATACCATCTTGCTTTAATCTTCTGAATATTTCATGGTAAAATTTTATATAATTCATGCCTCGAGCTCTCCCCAGAAACTGTCCAATCTGGGAGTAATGATCTCCGATATAGGTGCAAATGTGATCGCCCAAAGTAGCAGATTCTACAGATACGAAACCATCATTGTCTCCCTCAAGTTTTGAGAGGAAATGATGAGGGATCCAAAAAATGGGGAGAGCACTTTTAATAATGGGATTTGCAATAGATGTAGTCGCACTATAGTATTTAACCGAAGGAATATTGGGAGCTAAATTGGCAAATTCTGTTGTGCAGTATTTCCGAGTGATTTGCTTAAATGCACCGCTATTATAGTCTAATAATTTTAAAAAACGATCTGCAGTTTTAAATGTCAAATTCGGAAATAATCCTAGGGCTAAATCGCCCACACTCGTCCCTTGATTTGGAGTGCCGATAGTAGTAATACTCGCTACTCGCTCTGAGAAGCCCAGTTGCGAGATGAGAAATCGAGCATCTAATCCCCCCATGCTATGACCGACTAAATTTATTTTGCCGTCCGGTATTGCTTTCTCAATTTGCATTTTTAGCTGTTGAGCTCTATGTTCGATCGTATGCCAGGGGGTGAGATTGGGTATGAAAACCCGATTTTTTGCATCCCTTAAAACTTTGGGTAAGCCATAGAAATATTCAATAGGACCATAATTACTGCGGGCCCCTAGGCCATGCACCAAAACAATGGGGTGGTTTAATTGAAGTGTTGCGGTAGGCATAGTTCAATCCTTATTGGGTAATGAGGTTACTCTTTAATAGTGTAACTTGATAAGACGTCCGACAAAAGGAAGATTCGGGTTAAATAAAAAATTATGACACTATTTTCGCAACGTAAGTTTGAACTGATTACCCCCTTTAAGCCGACTGGTGATCAACCTGTAGCAATTCAAGAGTTAGTTCGGGGTATAGAGAATGGAAAGTCTTCCCAGGTTTTACTGGGTGTTACGGGTTCGGGGAAGACTTTCTCCATTGCTAACGTAATTGCCCAGGTGAATAAGCCTACTTTAGTATTAAGCCCGAATAAGACCTTGGCAGCTCAGCTTTTTTCTGAGTTTAGGTCTTTTTTTCCGAATAATTCTGTTGAATACTTTGTAAGTTATTATGATTATTATCAGCCCGAAGCGTATATTCCTCAAACAGACACCTATATTGAAAAGGATGCTCAAATAAATGACGAAATAGACAAGCTTCGCCATTCCGCGACTCGTGCTCTTTTGGAAAGAAATGATGTCATTATTGTCTCTTCTATTTCTTGTATTTACGGTTTGGGATCTCCTGAAGCCTATGAGGGAATGCTCGTCTACTTAGAAGTGGGGACAAAAGTAAAACGTCAGGAAGTTTTGAAGAAATTAGTAGAGATTCAATATAAACGTAACGACGTGGATTTTCATCGGGGAACCTTTCGAGTTCGGGGGGATGTTGTCGAGGTTTTTCCCGCGTACGAAGAAGAGCGAGCGATTCGAATTGAGTTCTTTGGAGATGAAATTGAAGCCATTTCAGAGATCGATCCTCTGCGGGGTCAAAGAGTTCAAAAACTTCCTCGAGTCACGATTTACCCTGCAAGTCATTACGTGACCACTGTTGATAATAGAAAGAAGGCGATTGAATCGATTCGAGTCGAGTTACGAGAGAGGCTTCAAGAATTAAATTCTTTGAGTAAGCTAGCGGAGTCTCAGCGACTTTCTCAGCGTACCTTGTTTGATCTTGAAATGATGGAAGAGCTTGGATACTGCCAAGGAGTTGAAAATTATTCCCGGCATTTAACGGGTCGGAGTTCAGGAGCTGCGCCTCCTACTCTCATAGAATACTTTCCGAAAGATTGGTTATTGGTAGTAGATGAAAGTCATGTGAGTGTTCCTCAAATTGGGGGGATGTATCGAGGAGACCGTGCTCGAAAAATGAATTTAGTAGAGCATGGATTTAGATTACCATCCGCCTTAGACAATCGACCTCTTCATTTTGAAGAGTGGGAAAAAAGTTTAAATCAAGCGATCTATGTGTCAGCAACTCCTGGTGATTATGAGTTAGGAAAATCTAATGGTGAGGTGGTTGAGCAGGTGATAAGGCCCACAGGTCTTTTAGATCCAATCGTAGAAGTCCGTAAGGCGTCCAGTCAAGTAGATGATCTTTTGAAGGAGATTCGGATTCGTGCTGAGCGCAATGAGCGCGTTTTAATTACTACTTTGACTAAAAAGCTGTCAGAAGATTTAGCCCGATTTTATCGAGAGCAAGGTGTCCGTGTCAAATACCTACATTCGGATATTGATACTTTGGAGCGAGTAGAAATATTACGGGATTTAAGGTTAGGAGTTTTTGATGTTTTAATTGGAATTAATCTTCTCCGAGAAGGATTAGATTTGCCAGAAGTCTCATTAGTTGGAATTATGGATGCGGATAAAGAAGGGTTTTTAAGAAGTTTCCGATCTCTCATTCAGACTATAGGAAGGGCAGCTAGAAATGTAGACGGCCGAGTGATTCTCTATGCAGATAGAATTACTGATAGCATGAAAAAGGCAATGGACGAAACGGATCGTCGACGTACCATTCAATTTAACTACAATCAGGAAAATGGAATTATTCCTAAAACTATTCAAAAAGCGATTCCTGCTCCTCTTGTATTAAGTGAGGCTGATGAGGGCGGAAAAGGAAATAGAATAGGTAATAAGGCACAATTAGCAAAGCAGGTGCTTCGTACAGGCGCAGGATCTGGGCATGGTAGAAGTATCTATAGTGCTGCAGAACCCGATCATTTAGCAATGTCAAATTTAGATCTCTTAGATTCTATTTCAAGAATAGAAGAAATTCGTGAGACCGCTCGTGAGTATTTTACATCCATTGAAGAATTACCAAAAATGATTACTAAAATGAGTGATGATATGCGGGATGCAGCCAAAGACATGCAGTTTGAGCGTGCTGCAGAGTTGAGAGATCGGATTAAGCGTTTGAAAATTCTCAGTTTGGGTTTTTGAGTTCAGTATTTATAAATTAGCGAAGCATAGCAGTCCAAAATTGATTAATTGCAGATCTGGCTGTGTCGCATTGATCTTGGGTGAGTTGTGTTGAGTCATTATAAATGATGGGATTCATAAGATCAGTGGTGTCGTCTACATGAAATAGATTCATGTAGTGTCCCAATTCGTGAGCAATGATGTTCGAAAAAGTTCCGACCGGGGATTCAAGTACGACACCATAGGAGTTATCACCGGGGACACTTGTCCAGGCATTGGCAGCGGTATTTCCGAGAGAGCCAGTGCGATCCCAGCTTCCTGTGGTCACTACAAGAAAATGTGAATTATCATTAAATGTTTTTCGAATTTGATCTAACTCTGAATCATCAGTCGTATTGAACTTAAGTCCGTATTGATTTGGGTCTGCGGGTAAATATTCATCAATTTGGAAAGCAATATGGCATTGAGACCAGATTTGATTCATTTTCTTAGTATTTTTAATAGAGCTTTGTTTATCAATAAGAGGATTTCCATCTGAGTCTTTATAGACCACATATTTTAAACCTATACAAAAATCCTGTGGATCTTTACTAGAGCAGGTATCCCCTAGGGGTTGATAACTCTGGGGTATAGAAAAAGAATCTAATGATGCCTGTCCCTGGCTTTGTCCCATTAAGTTATTATTGCAACCCATAAATGTAAGGGTGGAAAGTGCTGAAAGTAAAAGTGGCAATTTATGTTTTTGAATATAGGTCATTAACACGAGCGTCTCCCTTGGTGGTTGTATATTCTGTCACTAGACTTGTACGTGGTTGCTTGCTGAAATGTTTCGTTCAAACTCAGCTAAAAAATAATAAAATTAAAAAATAATATATTTGAAAAAATGTATTTACGTCAATAAAGTAACTTGTATATGTTAAATAGAATAAAAATATGGAGAAATAAAAACGAGCGGCAAAATGTTCTAATTTCATCTAATTGCTTTAAGAGTAAGCATGAACAAAAACTTTTGATTAAATTTAAAGAGGGTGACAAAGAAGCTTTTTCTAAAGTGTATAAAAGATTTAAAAAGCCTATTTTTAATTATGTCTCGAGTAAGTTACGGGATCGGCATATGGCTGAGGAAGTTACTCAAGAGATTTTTATCAAATCTTATCGATTCAGAGGCTCTTTTGATCCTCGATATAAGTTTTCTACTTGGCTTTGGGCTATCTCTAAGAATACTCTTTCCGATTGGTTCAGAAAGAATAAACAGATTGCTTCTCACGAGAGAGACGCTCTCAATATGTTTATAAATGTTGATGAAATTCCGTCTCTCAGTCCGGATCCTGAGCATCTATTAATTGAGTGTGCTGAACAAGAAGCGCTTTTTGAGGTTATGAATTTATTGACTGATTTGCAGAAAAAAGTATTTTTTATGAGATTAATTGATCACTTGCCGTATCAGGAAATCGCTACTCATCTCAATTTGAGCTTATCCTCTGTGAAGTGTCTGCTACATCGTGCGAGGAATACATTGATTAAAAAATTAGAGGCGAGTCAGTTTTCTGAAGAAAACCTTCAGCCTGCAACACGAACTTAATGTAAGCAGTACCTTCTGTTGACAAGAACTGTAAGGCGTCCTGTTGCGCCGTAAAGATTTGGATTTTCGGCGCAACAGGACGCCTTACAGTTCTTACTATTCACTGCCTAGGTTTAGAGCTATAAGCTTTTATTATGGCAAATCGACTTTCAAAAGAAAGTAGTCCTTATTTATTACAGCATCAAAATAATCCAGTAGATTGGTATGCGTGGGGTAAAGAGGCACTGGAGAGAGCTCAAACAGAAAATAAACCCATTCTTTTAAGTATCGGTTACTCGGCCTGCCATTGGTGTCATGTCATGGAACATGAAAGCTTTGAAAATCAAGAAACGGCTCGGTTGATGAATGAAAATTTTATAAATATAAAAGTAGATCGTGAAGAAAGACCTGATTTAGACCATATTTATCAGAATGTGGCGCAAGCTTTGACTCAAGGAGGCGGTTGGCCTCTTACGGTCTTTTTGACGCCAGATTTAAAGCCATTTTACGGGGGGACTTATTTTCCTCCACAAGATCGGTATGGAAGACCCGGATTTCCTCGAGTGCTTCTTTCACTTTCTCATGCGTTTCGATCGGATTTTGCAAGTGTTTCAGAAAATGCCCAGAAGCTGACTGAATTTATTATCTCCTCTGAAGCTGCTGTTCAACGTGAAAGTAAAATACCCCAGTTTCAAGATTTTCAAGGCATTGCAGACTCCTTCTTGAGCCGAGTGGATTGGGAGCAAGGAGGCTTGGGTGGAGCTCCAAAATTTCCTAATCCTATGAGCCTTACTTTTCTTTGGCGGTATGGTGTATTCGCTCATCACGAAAAAGCACGACAGGCCGCGCTGCTTGCATTGACGCGGATGGCTTCTGGTGGAATTTATGATCAATTAGGCGGTGGTTTTCATAGATACTCCGTAGACGCATCTTGGAGTGTCCCGCATTTTGAAAAAATGCTTTATGATAATGCTCTATTGCTTAGGCTTTATTCTGAAGTGCTTTTGGTGCCTGGAAATTTAATATCTGAGGAAGAGCAAGAGCACTATTTGCGTGTTCTGAATGAAACCACCACTTATCTTTTTCGCGAAATGACCACTTCTGAAGGAGCATTCTACAGTACTCAGGATGCAGATTCAGAAGGAGAGGAAGGTAAATTCTTTGTTTGGGATCTTAAAGATTTGTCGCAACTACTTACGCCAAAGGAAGCTCAAGTATTTGCTCTGCGCTATGGTGTCACAGAGACTGGAAATTTTGAGCATGGGAAGACTGTGTTGTATCTGGCTCTGAGTATCTCAGAAGTGGCTCGACGGAGCGGATTCTTGGAAAGTGAAGTGTCTTTGCTTTTGGATCAGGCTTGTAAAAAGTTATTCAAGGCGCGCACGCTTCGAATACCCCCTGGTTTAGATAATAAAATATTAACCAGTTGGAATGCACTGATGGTGAGTGGCTTGGCATGGACCTCGAAAGCGCTTCGATTTAAAGGTCAACTTGAGAGTGCAGAAAAAGTACATAAATCGGCTTTAAGATGTTTTCAATTTTTAAGACAGAATTTAACACGGTCTCAAGATCGCCTTTTCAGCACTTATCAAGGGGGTCAAGCAAAGTTGAATGGTTATCTGGATGATTATGCATTCATGGCGATGGCTGCGCTTGATCTTGCTCGATGTTCAAAGAGTTCTTTAGAAGTAGTGGAGTATTTAAATCTTTCTGAAAAATGGATGGATGTTATTTTAAATCACTTTAAAGATACGAGTGGTCCTGGTTATTTTTTCACAAGTGATGATCATGAAAAGCTGATTCAGCGGCCAAAAACTGTTTTTGATCAAGCCATTCCATCTGGTAATGCAGTGGCTTGGATGTGTATGGCTGCATTGAGTGAAGTTGACTTAAATGGTCAAGGAGCCCGATGGAGTAGAGAAGTAGAAAATCAGATTCAGGGGCTCTTTGGGATTGCTGAAAAAAGTCCGGTTGGAATGGGCGAATTTCTTAATTTGAGTCTGCTCAATGTTTTAGGTCCAATCACAGTGTCAGGATCAGAAGATTTAAGTCTTTGTTGGCACCCGCATATTTTTAAAAAGCCTATTTCAGATCTAGCTCATGAGCATTTAGAGAAGGGCACTGTTTTAGTCTGTCATGAAAAGACCTGTAGTCTTCCCTTGGAAGAGTCACAGGCTGAGAAGTTGATTTTAGAAAAATTGAGTCTTTCGTAAGTTCCTTGTAAGTACTTCCTTTAGGATTTACCTTATTTATACTGCTCAAAAAAATCTTGAAATGCCTGATTTGAAAGACTTTCAAGAAAGCGAAGCTGAGGCGGGAGGTGAATCGATGAATGATTTGCGCTTTCTTCGACTCTTTTTTCTGACTCCGCAATCCCAGTACGGACTTCGTTGTCTGTGAGGTGAGTGAAACGAAGTTGGATTCGTACATGTCCATCCATCGATTTTACTTTAAAAACACGTTCTGTTTTCCCGTCGGTGCCTTGTTCTTCACCCAGTTGGGAGTCTACTTCTTCTTCCGTTGAATAGCCTTCAGAAATGGGTGCGTCAAACTGGAGCACTTTCATTTCTAAAGCAAATTCCGCTCCCGCACGTTTTGCAATTGCTTGCAAATCCATGGGATTTTGATCGGGAGCAGACGCAGCTTTTTGAACATCTTGTTTAGAGATGAGGATAAAAGTTCCCCGTCGAACAAGTTGGTTGATGAGTGCAACTTCAGCGATTTTCTTGGCACTGGGTTCGCCTTCAATGGAAACTAGCGCTACTTTTTTTCCTAAAAAATCAGAAAGCTCAGGTGTTGTCTTCTTTTTCGCACTGGAGCAGGATGCGAGAACCCAAGCCAACCCCCCGATGATGAGCCAGACCACCCTCGACATTTTCATACTACTTGAGTCTACTGAGTTTGAGTCCCCATATAAATCAAAATTTTAACGTCAGTACGAAAAATGACTTCCAATTTGTTCGGATAAATCAGCTTGCCTACAATGCCTTCACCAAAGGTGGGGTGACTGAGTTTATCCCCTAAGCCAAATTGCCCTTTAGTGCTGTAGGGTTTGACTGGCATCTCGCGATGAGAATTCATCAGCTTTTCCCATTCCGCTTCGATTGAATGGTGAGAGTCCTCCGCTTCCGCAGTGGCTTTTCGTACTTTTGGGGTTTTAGCTTGAGGTTCGGTCGCACCTTTGGGAGTTCGATAAACATGTTCTTTCTTGCAAGTCAGGCATTGAACCTTAGCAATTCGATCACCTTTCATTGCGACGATAATGTGATTTAAATCCATTTTGCAACTGGTGCAATAAGCCAAGGTTTCGTTGGCAACGGACGTGGTACGAGCCATGAAAATTCTCCTTAAAAATATGATCCCTTTTGTGGTTATAGTGTACTTCGATGGAAAATCAAGCTCCGAAACTACTTACCGACCTTAGAGCCCATTTATTAGAGCAAGCACGCGACACAAACATCTCTTCAGGGGTCTATTTGATGAAAGATCAGAGTGGAGCGATTCTTTATGTGGGCAAAGCGAAGAACTTAAAGAGTCGGTTACTCACTTATTTTCAGTCGGCCACTCATGAGGTTCCCCGAATTGAAATGCTGGTCAATAGGATCGACCACTTTGAAGTCATCCTGACTGAGACAGAGGCTGAAGCTCTGATTTTAGAAGCGACCCTCATTAAAAAATATAAACCTAAATTTAATGTAAGGCTGAAAGACGATAAGGCCTATCCTTATATTAAAATTCAAATGAACGATCCCTTTCCTCGGTTAGAATGGACACGTAGGGTTCTTCAAGATGGCGCTCGGTATTTTGGGCCGTTTCCATCTGCTTGGTCGGCTCGACAGGTGATGAGACTTTTAATTGAGACGTTTCGACTTCGAGATTGCTCCGATAATACCTTCGCCCACCGAAGTCGCCCCTGTATTCTTTATCAGATGGGTAAGTGCAGTGGGGGTTGTGTTGGGCATATAGATGCAAAACACTACCGTGAATCGATCGAAGAAGTGATTCGTGTCCTTGAAGGTAAATCAGATCAGTTAATTCATAGCTTACAGAAGGGAATGCGAGATGCGGCTGATTCTGAAGAGTTTGAGACAGCTGCGCTTTATCGGGATCAGATTCGAAATTTAGAGCTAGTCACACAGACTCAAGGGGTGATTGAAGCGGGTTCTCAGCGCAATCGCGACGTAGTGGGTATTGCTCGTCGTGAAATGCAAGCTCACGCGACTTTATTGAGAATTCGAAATGGGAAGCTGACTTCTGTTCAGCATTTTCATCTTCAAAATACGGATTCCTCACTTGCTCTTTCGGAGATACTTTTTGATTTTCTATCCCAATACTATTTGGAGCTTAAAGCAAGTGCAGAAAGGGTGCTCCCCAATGAAGGGCTGCCTCATGAAGTATTATTATCCGAAGCGCCAATGGATTCGGATTTGCTAGAAAATACGATCGGAGTTGGAGTGAGAGTCGCCGAATCAGGAGTGGATGAGCAATTACTGAATGTGGCTCATGCCAACGCAGAATATGCTCTGGAGCAAGGGTTTAAGCGATCGGCTGGTCATGGATTTCAAGCATTGGAGGACGTTCAGAAGAAACTCCACTTACCAAAAATTCCCAATAGAATTGAATGCTATGATATTTCAAATATTCAAGGGCAAGATTCGGTGGCTTCCCGTGTCGTTTTTGTGGAGGGTGCTCCTGATAAAAACCTTTATCGAAGGTATAAGATTCGCTCTGTAGAGGGCGCTAACGACTTTGCCATGATGAAAGAGGTTTTGGGTCGTAGGTTTGCCAATTCTCAAGAGGATTTGCCTGATCTTGTAGTCGTCGATGGGGGAAAAGGACAACTCTCGCAGGCGGTAGCGATTTTAGATGAATTATCCATTCAGGGGGTGGGCGTTGTCGGACTCGCAAAAGCCCGAGTCGAAAGTGATTTCAAAGCGAAGGAAGTGAAATCGTCTTTCGAAAGAATATTTATTCCAAATAGAAAAAATCCAGTGCCACTTCAACCTCATACGGATGCATATAAACTTCTCACGCATGTGAGAGATGAAGCTCATCGATTTGCAATTAACTACCATCGATTATTGCGATCGAAAAGAAGCCTCGGGAATTAGGTTTAGAGAAAGGCTACTTTTTAAAAAATTGGCTGATCAGGTCGATAGGTAGTGGAATAATAGTGTTTGTCGTATGTTCACTCGACATTTCGCGAATCGTTTGTAAATAGCGGAGCTGCAGTGACATAGGTCGTTGTTCCATGATCTGAGCAGCTTCTGCGAGTTTTTGTGACGCCTGAAATTCGCCCTCTGCAGCAATGATTTTGGCGCGGCGTTCTCGTTCTGCTTCCGCTTGTTTTGCCATTGCTCTTTGCATTTCTACAGGTAAGTCTATTTGCTTCACTTCTACGTTAGAAATTTTTACGCCCCAAGGTTCTGTTTGAGCATCTAAAATAGTCTGCAATCGGTGGTTAATGGATTCTCTTGAAGAGAGCAGTTCGTCCAATTCAACTTGACCAAGGACGGAGCGAAGTGTGGTTTGAGCGAGTTTTGACGTGGCCATGAGGTAGTTTTCTACTTCAATCACGGCTCGATTGGGCTCAATGACTCGAAAGTATACGACTGCGTTGACTTTAATTGTGACATTGTCGCGACTGATGACATCCTGAGGAGGGATATCGAGAGTAATTGTTCTGAGATCCACTCGGACCATTCGATCGACTACGGGGATGAGGATCATTAATCCTGGGCCTTTTGCGCCAATAATACGACCTAAACGGAAAATCACTCCACGTTCGTACTCGTTGAGTACCTTGATGCTCATCACTGCGAATAAAAAACACGCAAGTATCAGAAACAAGAAACCGCCAGAAATGAATTCCATGATAACTCCTCATTAACAACGTTTAGCTCTGTTCACCAGTCTAGCGCTTGGGTATTTGAATTCCTAGTTCATTCGCAACCCGCTTCAGATCAATCCAGGCCTCCTTTTTGGCAGAAGGATTTCTTAAGAGGTAGGCAGGATGAAAAATGGGCATAATTTTAGTGCTTCGATAGGGATAAAATTTACCACGAAGACTCGTGATTCCTTCGGTTGTGTTCAAAAGAGTTTGAGCTGCAAATTTACCTAGAGCAACAATGATTTTAGGCTGAACCACTTCGATTTGCCGGTATAAAAAAGGGCTACAAGCCATGATCTCATCGGGTTCTGGATTCCGATTTCCGGGGGGGCGACATTTGACAACATTGGCAATATAGACTTTCTGTCGATCTAATCCCATGGCTTCGATCATTCGATCTAAGAGTTGACCTGCTTTGCCAACGAAAGGCCTTCCTTGGAGATCTTCTTGTTCGCCTGGGCCTTCACCTATGAAAACTAATTCCGCCGATGGATTTCCTTCGCCGATGACGATCGTTTTACGCTTTTCGCAGAGTTTGCAACGAGTGCAACCTTGAAGCTCGGCAGTAATGCGTAAAAGCGAGTCTTGCGGAGGAGGAATTAAAATTTCGGTTTCAGCAAAGTTTTTCGGTGCTTGCTGACGTGTCATGATGATTGCACGGCGAGGTAGAAAACTGCTCCAAGTGTTGCGTTGCGGCGTAGGGCACATCACTGCACTATCATTGATCTATCTCCAGATGTAAAGATAGCAAATCGTGATCTTTTATTGGAGTCGATGCATTAGGCTGCGGGCTCTGACTCCGCATTCAGGGCACTTAGCGGTCTCTTGGGTTAAATTCCGACTAAAATCAGTAACATGCGTAAAGTGGAGGAAGGCACCGCAGATTGCACAATGAGTATATTTTGCAAGTACCTCTCGTGCGGTGCCAAAAAATGGCGAAAGCCCGTCTGTATCGGGATTGACTTCTTTAGAGGTTAAATCATTTCTCTCGTTCATTTTCTACTCCTCTGGTTCCTAATTGCTACGCATTTCGTGGGCCGTTGTGGTTGCGGCTTTGCAGCAAGTTTTTCTTTGTTACAAAAGACTTCTCGGAGTTCAGTGAGAGGGTCTAAATAGGAAAGATTTGCCTTTACTGGATTTGGTCTTTATTCTGAATTGACGCATGCTGATTACGAATAGAAGTTGGTCTTTTTTGCCTATTTTATTCTTTTTGCTCTTAGGGTCTCATGCTTTTGCAATTCCAAATAAGAATCTCGGTTTAATAAAAATTCGGGTGAGGATCACTGAAGCCATTCAACATTTGAGACTATCTGGATTTCATCTGCAAATTTATAAAATTCAGAGTGGCAAACTGAGCTTAGTGACCTCAATGAATCAATCAAGTGAATGGGAACTCAATTGTGTGAATGGCTCCATTCAAGCGAAGTCTTTAGCGGAGGGTGAGAGAAGCGTTATTTTAAATCTACCAGAAAGTATTTCTATTGAGGCTCAGGCTGGTTTTTTAAATTTTATGGGTCATCCCTATCGTGATGAGCTGCGAATTTACTCAAAGGGTAAAGCTTGTGAAGTGGTGAACCATCTTGGGTTGGAAAAGTATTTAGAGGGTTTAGTGAATGCTGAGTTTTCTTCTCAATGGAGTAAAGAAGCCATCGAGGCACAAGTCGTCGCTGCGAGAACTTATGCGTATTTTCAAATATTAGAATCTCAATTGAAGAAATCTTCTCATTTCGACGTAGATGCCACGGTTAAAGACCAAGTTTACAATGGCTCTATTCACGAAGACTTTCAATCTTATTGGGCCGTGAATCAAACACGGGGGCTGATTTTATCAGCTGAAAAAAATCATAATCTCTTTCCTATGAAAGCGTTTTATCATTCCACGTGTGGAGGTGTGACTGAGCTTCCTGAAAATGTATGGGGAAGGCCTTTGCCCGGTTTCAAACGTCGAGTTTTCTGTCCTTTTTGTAAGACGTCTCCACGCTTTCAATGGAGTTTAGAGCTTCGAACACAAGAGCTTGAGGACTTGATTTTAAAAGGAATCAGTTTAACCGGACTCCCCGTAAATTGGCACAGAAGTAATTTAGCACCCCTCAAACAGGGTCACCTGAAAGAGCTTTGGGTGAGTCAGACAAGCACTGAGGGAAGGGTTTTACGGTTAATTCTCGTCTGGGAGTATGGAAAGAGGCAGGTCTATCTACCGCTCCAGGGCGTGCAGTTGAGAGAGTGGGTGGGGTTTTCGCAGATGAGAAGTACCTCATTTCAACTGACCTCTTCTATGAAATTGAATGGGAAATTGAATGGGAGATGGAGTGGGAAATTGAGTGGCGATTTACCGATAAAAGTCTGGCATTTTCAAGGTCGTGGAAATGGACATGGGGTGGGAATGTGTCAGTGGGGCGCAAAAGAAATGGGTGAAAAAGGATTTAAGATGGCTGCTATTCTCAAATACTACTACCCTGACGCAATTATTCGAAAGTTGTGGTAGTTTGACGGTCTATGTCAAATGGTGATTTTAGGCCCACTCTTAAGTTCGAAGATGATTTAATGGCGTATCATTATGATTTACCAGAAAATCTGATCGCTCAGAAACCCGCTATGCCACGTGATTCTTCCAGGCTCATGGTTTTACGTCGGGCGACAAAAAGTTGGGAGCATAGGACATTTAAAGATTTACCTGAATATTTAGATTCGAATGACTTAATTGTCGCAAATAATACTCAAGTCTTAAAAGCTCGATTATTAGGCCATCGGATTCGTACTGAGGTGAGCCCAAAAGCTAGAAAAGAAGCTAGAAAAGAAGCCTCCAAAGAAATCATCGGGGGTAAAGTTGAGTTCGTGCTTTTAGAGGAACTTCAACCCCGTGTGTGGGAAGGTCTTTTTCATGCGAGCGCAAAATATTTGCCCGGGCTTTGTTTTGAGATTCCTACGCCGGATGGTCGCGGGCTACGGGGAACTTTGGTTCGTGGTTCAGCAGATTCACCCACCGGTACAGTAGTAGCGAAGTTCGATCGAGATCCTATTGAAAGTGGGGCAGGCGAAGTCCCATTGCCTCATTACATTCACCGAAATCCAGTTGCTTCAGGCAATCAACCCGATCATAAACCAGATCATAATGAAGACGACAGTGATTACCAAACGTTGTACGCAAAAAATCTGGGCTCAGCCGCCGCACCCACAGCAGGATTGCATTTTACGGCTCACACTTTGGCGGCACTGAAGGAAAGAGGAATAGGGTGGGCAGAAGTGACGCTTCATGTGGGACTTGGAACTTTTAGACCCGTAAAAGAAACTGATATTCGTAAACATAAAATGCATGAAGAACGATATGAAATCTCCCCAGAAGTCGCTCAAAGAGTGACGGAGTGGAAGGCCCAAGGGCGCAGAGTTTTAGCAGTAGGTACGACCAGCGCACGTACTTTAGAGAGTGCATGGAAAAAGAGCCATCTTCAATCAGGGGTGGGAAGAACTTCATTATTTATTCGGCCTGGAGCATTTGAAATTCAAGTCATGGATCGGATGCTCACAAATTTTCATTTGCCTTGTTCTACTTTATTGATGTTGATTAGTACCTTTGCAGGTCGTGATTTTGTTCTTGCCGCATATGCGGAAGCAGTACGTGAAAAATACCGCTTTTTTAGCTATGGCGACGCCATGCTCATTTTATAAAAAATTGATTCGTTCGGCTTATAAAATAAATATTTCATTTAAAATATTTAATTTCTCCCTTTGCTATCCTAAACATTCTAATTAGAATGATCAAGCTGTTCATTTATTTTTTCTAATCTAGGAGACACATTGTCTTATACCTTGAGGGCGATATGAACTTTGTACGAACTAAATTGAAAAGATCCCCGATTTGCTTAATTTATATAACCATCAGTCTATTCTTTGTGCCTTTACTTAGTTTTTCTGATGAAAAAAAGGAGCTCTCCTCTTCTTTGGAAGAAACATCAAAAGCAGTAGAAGAGCTTTCCCTTGCCAATCTATTTAATTTGTCAGTTTCAGTAGCAACTAAATCGAATAAACCACTTTCAGACGCCCCTTCGTCGGTGAGTGTATTTACCCAAGATGATATCAAAAAAATGGGGATCACCACATTAGAGGATCTGCTGAATTACATACCGGGCTTTAATGTAACCAGCGATTCCTTTCCTGATAGATTCGGTAGGGTTTCTGTCAGGGGAATTCAAACCCCATATGAATCATCAGTATTATTTCTTATCAATGGGCAACCCATCAATAGTGTCGTGAATGGTGGTTCTTTTGCTGCGATGAATCGCCACATGACATTGAATCAAATTAAACAGGTGGAAGTTATCCGGGGTCCAGGTTCTGCGCTTTATGGTGCAAATGCCTTTGTAGGGGTTGTGAATCTCATTACCGAAGAGCAAAAAACGAGTGCGGTGGCTACTGTGGGCAATATAGGTCGCACGAGTGTAGCAATTAATTATAATAAAAAATTGAATGATGATTTTGCACTTTCTCTGTTTGTGGATGGGTACGAAGATAGTGGTTATTCTTTTAAGAATTTTCAAGATAATTTTGGTGTCACGAGCACTCTGAAGGATCCTATTGCTACTCGAAACATGATGGCTAGTTTAAAGTATCAAGATTTTACAATGACATTGTATCATGCAGATACAATGCAGCTTGGATTTCTCGGATTTGGAGGGGGGGATCCGCAAAATCGATCGGAATATAGACAAAATCGACTTCAGCTTTCTTATAAGAAAGATTTATTTGATCAGAAATTGTCAGTTGAAATTGTGACAAGTTATACTGATGAGTATGGTAGTACTCTAATAAGAACCGTGCCAGCGGGGATCACGTTAGCGCCTGGAGCGCCCGCCCCTTTAGGATCCCCTTTACCTGCCGCCATTTGGAGTGGGCCTGTTGCCGAGGCAGAAACTTACGCTGCTGATGCTAATTTGATTTGGCATATGATACCTGGCAATGCCTTCAACCTTGGTTTTAATTATCAGTCCACCCTTCCTCCCAGCTTTGTTCAATATTATAACTACGATCCTCTGACTTACGTCTATCAAGGAAATGTTCAAACCTACAATGGAGATCGAAATTGGATGAAGGAAGGCGTGGGTCGCACTACTTATGGTGCTTATGTACAGGATCAACAGGATTTTGAAAGTGGACTTTCCCTCATTGCGGGTCTGCGTTTTGATACGTATAGTGATATTGGATCAGAACTTTCACCGAGAGCGGGGATGATCTACAAAGCTTCAGATACCTCTCGTATTAAGTTATTCTATGGTCATGCTTATCGCGCTCCCTCATTAACAGAATTGTATGTAAAAAATAATCCTGTGGTGCAAGGGAACTCTGATCTAAAATCTGAAAGAATCGATACCATCGAGTTGTCTTATAGTCATGATATTAAAAATAGGATGACAGCGACTCTCACGGGATTTTATAATTATACACAAAACTTGATTACAGCAGGACCTCCTATCCCCCCAACAGTGGTTGTTCCTTTTATCAATTCTGGAACGCTCATGACCAACGGCTTAGAATTTGAAATGAAGGTGATTCCCATAAATGCGCTCTCCATAATGGGAACTTACACGAGAATTTTAGGCAATACCCAGACACTGGAACAGCCTAGAAATTCTGCTTCTGCTATTATTAATTATAGTTTAGGACAAGCGAATCTGAATTTAAGTTCTACCTATCGTTCTGCGTCGGAGATTTACCCTACTGATATGTCACACATCCTTTTCAGCACTCGAGTCGGATATAATATCGTAAAGAACTTCCAGGTAACCGGCACAATTGAAAATATAGGCGATGAGGTATTTACGCAATATTCTCCAAATTTGTCGAACATTGGGGTTCCGATTCGAGGCCGTACCTTCTATGTCGGATTGCGGTACGAAGACTAAATTATATTAATTTATATTTAAATAGAAAGTAATTATAATTGACTTACCTGACAATTATGGTAATCTATTAATCCTTTATATGCTTAAAGGATTAAGGGGTATTGCCATGATTCAAAAGTTTGCAGGTCAATTTGTTAAGCAATGGACTTTTGTCCTAGCGCTGACCCTTTCATCTGCTTCTGCAGCTCTTCCTGTATTTTCTCCCCTTGTACTTGAAGTCGATGGCCAATTTGAAGTGAACCCCACCTTTAAAACTCATGCTCGTGACATCGTAAATTTGGCTGGACTCAGTTATCAGGTCGCAAATGAGTTTGATAATACGGGGCAAATCCTCACGGATCAGGACCATGTTCTCTATCAGCCATTTACGAGTCAAGGCTGGCAGATCACTCCATTTACCGGTAAGACAGGTTATTCTCATGATGATGTCCCTGGAATTATAGCCTACCATTCTTCGTATCATATTCTTGTTGTGGCTCTTCACGGATCTAGAAATCAGGCTGATTGGATGACCAACTTTGATGCATTTAAAGTGGGTAATGAAACCCATCATTTAGGAATTGAAGGAAAACTCCATCGTGGCTTTGCAGTCAAAACGAGTCAGTTTAAAAAAGATCTCTTAGAGAAAATTGAAAACTTACTTCAATCCATGACCCTCGAGGAGAGAGAAACTTTAGCCGTTTTTGTGACGGGTCACAGTCAAGGAGCAGCATTAGCTCATTTGGCAGGAGTGACGATCGTTCAGTTTTTCAAAAATTATCTTAAAAATGATCTGGGGGATGAGTTTGATAACTCTTATCAAAACAAGGTCCAGCTTTATAGGCTTTCCGCTCCTCGTGTACTGGGAGATCAAGAAGCTTATGATGATACAACGCGCTTGATTGGAAAACATAATGACATCCGTCATAATGTACAAGGGGATCCAGTGCCGAGCGCTGTTTTGGGAGATTCAGGACGGAATGTTTTAGGGGGTATTCATTCAACTTTAGCAGCCAAAGTAGCGGGCTACAAAAGCAGCGGATATCTAGCCATGCAATTAGCTTTACCTACGGTTTTAGGTAATATAGCGTCTCATACAGGGTATTTGATACAAAATCTTTATGACAAGAAAAAATTATTAGCAGGGGTTTTGGGCGCTTTACACTTGGGATCTCCTCAGGAAGATGCAAATAAATTAGGTTTTGCTCCTGATTTAATTGATTTGAATACTGGGAAATTGCTCTCACAAGGACAAAAGTACAGTGAAAAAGTGACAAGCCCAAGGTCAAAACATTTAACTCGATCTCTTTTGAATGGAGTGAAGTCGATTTTTGGATTCTGATCCATAGCTCAGTGCTATTCTCAGACAAACTATGATCAGTTGGACATTTCATTTACGATGGGTGCTTTGGTGTGTAGGAGCGGGTTGGGTTCTTCTTTATTTGAGCGGCTCTTTTGATCGATTTAAAAATCAGTTCAATGATTTTTCTGAAAAATATTTCCTGAAACTTCTCTTCGGAGTCAGTGCAGTATTTTTTGTTTTGGCTCTTCTTGGAAAATTTTCTCAGTTTTGGGCATTGAGTTTAAATGCACAAGATTTCTGGCTATTCGTGGATATTTTAGAGCAGGCAAAAAAAGGCGGTTTTTTTCTGACTCGTTTTGCTCCTCAAAGTCTAGGGTTTGTGCAGCATGGGACAGTCCATCCTATGTTTACGTGGATGGTATTGTCTCCGTTGACCTGGGTCTTAGGGACAGTGAATGTGGCCCTTATTTTTAATCCTCTCGTTCTCACGGCGGCAGGAATCATGGTGGGAGTGATCGCAAAGAAAAAATGGGGAGCCTTTTATTCTTTAGTGTTTGCAATGGCATTTCTTGCGTCCACTCAAGTTGGAAAAATTTTAATGTATGATGTGCATCCTGAAGCTGCTTATCCATTTTTTGTTTTGCTTTGGTTTTGGTCATTAGGCTTAGAAGGTTCAAATCAAATCAGATGGGTTTCTCTGGTACTTGCAACTTTTTTATGTGTGGGCGTGAAAGAGGATTCTGTTTTTGTTTTGGGACCCTGGCTTTTGTGGGGACTTGTCTGTTTAAAAGGAAATCAACGGAAAGCTGTGATTTCGAGTGCTGTGGTTGCAAGCTTCGGAGTTTTGTTTCAAGTTCTCCTCGTTAAAAATTGGATCTCAGGAGCTTGGGGGCCTTCGATTTGGGAGGGACACCCTGTTATCGTTGGAGCAGGAGTAGGGGCTTTTAGGGGGCTTCATTGGTCTGGAGTTTCTGATATTGTCTCTCTCTCACTACAGTTGATTCAAGATCAAGGTGGAGTTCTTGGATTTGTAAAAGGTGTGGGAAGCTTTCTGCTTTCTCGGCCGTGGATCTCGCTTCTTGTTTTGGCACCCTGGGTAGGGGTGTCACTTCGTTTTTGGTGGGTAATATTACCTTTGGTTTGCGCTTATTCTGTGCTCGAAGGACCTCGTGTTCTTTGGAATTATTATTCAGCACCTTTTTTAGCTTCCTTTTGGATTTGTGCAATCACAGCGGATCAGGACCAGAATCATAGTGGGTGGGACAATCCAGGGCCGAAGATCAAAAAAGCGGCGTGGGCGTTGGGTGCTGCACTTCTCCTAGGGAGTGGAAGTGTTCAAATTTTTTGGCCGTCTCAACAAGTTTCGGAAGTTAAATTAGAGGTTCAGAAACTCTTACCTTGCATTCGAAAAAGGGCATTAGTGCCCAGTCATTTATTAGGGCTTGTGCCCTTGAATCAAGTTTGGACAGATCGGGTTCCTCATACAAAAGAGCAGTGGGATCAACTCAACTCTATTTTATTTTCTCCCGGTATCGGTCGGTATGAACTCCCACTGGATCAGGCGTCGAAGCTTTATACAGATCTTCTCCAGAACCCAGATTGGGTTGAGGTGGGGGATGCATGTAGTCCAATACAAAGTCCAACAGGGGTTGGGGTTGGGGTTAAAAAGGTAGTACTTTTCGTACGAAAATAAGGATTATTTTAGTCAGATCAACTGCACGTGGTCCAAAGTAAATTTTGTACTTACTAAAAAAACATCGCTTTTTTTTTTGGAGGTGCTAAAATTACTACTAATGGATAAAATACCTAATAATAACAATAAAGTAGATAAAATATCGAGACGGCTTGCTCCCGTCGTTAAGGAAGATTTAAAGAAGAAAATGGTATTTATCGCGGGGCCTCGCCAATGCGGCAAAACGACTCTTGCCAAAAGTTTGATTCCATCGGTAAGTGATACGAAGGCCTATTACAATTGGGATATTGATTCAGATCGCAAGCTTCTTCTTCATAATCAGTTAAACCCTGAATCAAAGCTCTGGGTGTTTGATGAAGTTCATAAAAATAGACGATGGAGAAACTGGCTTAAAGGTATATATGACGAACATCATGAAGATCATCGAATCTTGATCACGGGAAGCGCGCGACTCGATTTGTATTCCAGAGGGGGTGACTCTCTTCAAGGTCGCTATTATGCGCATCATCTTCATCCGATTACTCTCTCTGAGTTCGCAGGAGTTCCTTTTTCTCCTGACAGTTTAATACAGTTTCAATCAGAAGCTCATTCGACAAATAGCCATCATCAGAAACTTTTGTCGGACCTCTTAATTTTAAGTGGTTTTCCAGAGCCTCTTTTTTCGGGTTCAAAAGTTGAATCCGATCGATGGCGGCTAAACTATGGTGCACGTCTGGTACGAGAGGAAGTGACCTCACTTGAACAAGTTCAAGATTTGGCAAGAATGGAATTGCTTTATGAGTATCTTTCTAAAACTGTCGGTTCGGTATTGTCGATGAACAGTTTAAGGGAAGATTTAGAAGTAAGTTTTAGCACAGTTAAAAATTGGATTGAAATTTTTGAACGACTTTACGGTGTTTTTCGTATTTATCCTTTTGGACCTCATAAAATAAAGGCTGTAAAAAAGGAAGCGAAACTCTATTTTTGGGATTGGGGACAAGCCTCAACAGAAAGTGCTCAATTTGAAAATCTTGTTGCAGTTCATCTTCTAAGATGGGTTCACTGGATGCAGGACGTCTTGGGTCAAAAGTATGAATTACGATATTTTAGAACTACTGTTGGTCACGAAGTGGATTTTATTGTCCTCAAAGACGGAAAACCTTTTATCGCTATAGAAGTTAAGGTGGATGATCGCCCATTGGACGCTGGAATCAAGTATTTATTAGAGAGAATGAAAATTCCAAATGCGTTTCAAATCAGCCTCAATGGAAAATTAGATTACTTTGGACCTGCTCTAAAAGGGGGAAGAGTGCGCTTTTTGCCTGCAGCAAAACTTCTTCTTCAACTCCCTTGAGGGTGAAATTACACTACGGTAATCAAGTTCCAGTTTTGAGCGTTGAAATAGGAATCAATTGAGAAGTGCAATGTGAACATCTTCTGGCTTGCATCGGGACCTCACTCAAACACTCGGGGCATTTCCGAGTGGTAGGATCAGCAGGAGGCTCCCGCTTGGAGCGAGCGATTAACGCATTTACGGGTAATACTACAAAGAAATAAACGATAGCTGCAATAACAAGAAACGAAAGCATGACATTGATAAAATCACCATAGGCAAATCGGCTTCCATTGATAGTGAAATACAAAGAAGAAAAATTAGGCGTTCCCCCAATTGCTGCAATCAAAGGGGTCATCAGATCCTTTACGAACGCTGATACTACTGAACCAAATGCGGCTCCTATTACGACAGCAATCGCTAAATCAATAACGTTGCCTCGTAATAGGAACTGTTTGAAGCCTTTCATTTGCTTAATATTTAGCAAGAATCAAACCTAAAGAATAAGCTGCAAGAATAAGTTTAGCCTAGCGCTGATAACACCGCTGCTGCGATTTCTCGTGTATGATTATCTCTAGCTTCTTCTCTTTCATCTTTGACTTCTTTCTTTGCGGTTTTAATGATTTTGTCACCTGCGCTGAGGCGGCCGAGATAGCTTGCCAGTGAAGCCGCAGCAGCGACACGCTCTATCTGAGTTCTCTGTGTGTCCACTGTAGCTTCTTTAAGGAGAGTAAGAATCGCAGTTTCATAGTCTGTGTGGTGGAAATAGTCCGAGTCTCCTAAGTAAAAGGGCGTGTTCTCATGCCGTCTCAGAGATTTAAAAACAGACGCTCTCAATAAGGGAAGGCCGTGGTCTTCATTCGTTTGAAATTTCTCTACTGTAGAGGCAAGTGTTGCTGTGATCATATCTAAGAGAAGAGGGCGATCTTCTTTTTTTAGATTGATTACATAGGGGGTTTTCTTAAGATCGCGAAGGGCTTCACGAGCGACAGTGTCAATGGCTTCTACGACAGTCGTTGGAAGCTCATTTAAATTTACGGCGAGATTTATTCCAGAAAACACGCGTTCACGCATTTCCCTTTCGCTATAACCTTCAGGCCCGTCAGGAAGAATATCCTCAGCAAATTGGAGAAGTGCTTTAACATTCGTAGTGACCGTTTTGGACAATGAGGTTTTTCCTGAGAGAATGTAAAATTTGAGCGAACCTTGAATCGAGTTGGCAAGCTTTTGGACGAGGGTTTCAAGGTCTTCCCTGGTTTTTATTCTTTCTAAGGTTCCATTGTCTAACGTAAATGGTCTGATTCGTTCAAGAGCCTGAGTTAATGAAATATCTCCTTCAAGAGTTTTTTCTTTAATTCTTTGAGTCGCAGTGACGATGGAAAGGGTTGGATCCTTTCCGATGTCATATCGAATACAGAGTGGGTCAACGCCCCCCTCTTCTTGATCAGCCTCTGCATCATTACATGCCGGAAGGATAGGATCATTAGACTGAATATCGTTTCCGTGATTGTAAAGAGTACTTAGGGCTTGTCGATCATATTCAAGAAGAGGCCCCTCCGAGCTATCTACAGAAGTGAAAGCCTGACGCTCAATCTCATAGTCATTATAATCCATAATCGAAGAGGAAAAGAGGCTGTTGGGATTTGAATGGTCATAAGTGAGTGAGCCTTTGAAGTTGTGAGCTAAGCCCAAAGCATGCCCCACTTCATGAAAAAGAGTATTCTTCAGGGTTTGCATTGCAAATGATTTAATTTCATCTGGATTCAATCTGCCCGAGGTCAAAACCTCTGAGCTATCTTTTATGTCCCTGAAGCAAGAAAGACGAGATGATTTAAAAACTCCTCCTCGTTTTTCGAGGGCGACGGGGCTCACACTTTCTGCACTTGGATCGCTATATTTTCCAGAGGTCCAGTAATCAGCACCTATTTGTAACCAAGCTGCAGGAAGATAGATTAAGCAATGGCTTTGCCGTCCTGTTGCGGGATCACTGGCTTGACTTTCGTAGGCAGCCCCTGCGGTGTGTCGGTTATCCCAATTAATGACATTAAACCTTGGATCACCTAAATGGATTCCTTCAGGTAGTCGACCTTTAAATTGCACTATTTTCCTTTGAATTCCTTTAAATTGAGTAAAATATCGATTCCAGCCTTCTACCGCTAATTGAACGGGTAGAATATCTTCGTCCGGAATATTGGGGGTGACATAGAAGTCAATTGTACTTGTAGGCGTACCTTCGGGGTTTTGGCTAATATCAAAATGCTGTGCATAAGATACGGCGGTTTCGCCCTCGAAATTTTTTTCTCCTGGTAGCATTCTAAACCTTGCAATAGGTCCAGAGGTCGCACCCACAGAGCTCTCTGGATCCATAGCAAATTTCTCAAAATTTTGACTCAAAGTGAGGGTTTTTCGAGGGAAAACGGATTCCATGAATTCGGCAATAGTTCCATCGTCTAGGACGAGACTGGTTTGTTGAAGAAAATAATTTCCTTTTTCCACGTAATCAAAAGAGCGAATCCAAGAGTCACGCGGAGGCTTCGCTTTGGGTTCTGTTAATGCACCCGTGGTAGTTCCTACGGTGCCTGCGAGGAGTTCAGAAAGCATCCAGGTGGAGTTTGCACCGGAAAGAGTGAGTGTGTCGGTAGTTTGACTGAGAATCTTATAACGACTCACGATTTGTTCAGGGTGATTGACGTCGCTTGGAAAGAGTCGCTTATTGTCTGCAACTAACTGAAGTTCATCACCTACGATTCGAAATCGTGCGGGGATATGCCCAATGGCCATACTTTGATTGTAGAGATTCATTTGTGGATCATAAATTGATGAATACTGGAGATCTGCGCCATAGAGGAACTCTTGACTCAAAAGAGAATCTTTATTGGCTGTGATAACGACTTGGATGGATTCACTCGAATTGACTCCGGGAGTAACGGAGGGTCTATTCGAGTCTAGAACGTTCATTTTTGTAGATTGAACAATGGAAGGTTGATGGGACGTTTGAGAGTGGTTTTGAGAATTTACAGATTCTTTCTGCGAACATCTCGAAAAAACAAGGATGGCGATCAGGCCTAACGCTGCTAACTTATCGATTTTCATTGAATTTTCCCCCTTGAAAATGTCTTTAAAAATACTTGGCAGGGACCATAGCAGACGAAGAATAAAATTCAAAAGAATCTGGTAAGAAATATCTACTTTTAGGTGCTATACCCGTCATTATGATCCAGAAAACGATCGTAGTAGGTCCCTTTCAATGCAATTGTCGATTACTGGCTTGTCCTAGGACGGGTGAAGCGGTGCTTGTAGACCCAGGTGATGAGGCGAAGCGTATTTTGACTGAGCTGAAGCAGATCAAGACCCCATCGGGAGTGACGATTCAAGTGAAGTATTTACTCCATACTCATGGACATTTAGACCACATTGCAGCTACTCGATCCATTCAGGAGTCATTTCAGGGGGGGCAAGGTGGAATTGCAAAGCCTGTAATCGCTCTCCACCGAGGAGATGAGCCTCTTTATCGAAATTTAAAAATGCAAGGGAGTCTTTTTGGCCTTCAATTTGATGATCCGCTTCCGATCGATCATTACTTAGAAGATGGAGAAGTTTTACAAGTAGGAGAACTGAAGTTTTCTATGATTCATACCCCAGGGCATAGTCCTGGAAGTATTTGTATGCGATTGAGCGAAAACTCCGAAGCTCACATTCCTGAAATGATTTTATCGGGTGATACCCTCTTTCAAGGGAGTGTGGGAAGAACGGATTTATGGGGAGCGAATCAGGATCAAATGTTTAAGAGTATTCACGAAAGACTTTTAGTCCTTGATGATGATACGCGAGTGTGTCCTGGGCATGGTCCGGATTCTTTGATTGGCATAGAGAAACGGGAGAACCCATTTTTATGAAGTTTGAAGTGGAAAAGCAGATTGTCGATGCAGAAGGGGTAGGTCGTGCCCGTGTAGGACGCCTTGAGCTAAAAGGGAATGATGGAAAAGCTCACGAAGTTCTTACTCCTGTATTTATGCCAGTGGGAACTGTGGGAACGGTTAAGGGGGTAACTCCCCAAGATCTCCGCAAAATGAAAGCGCAAATCATTCTTGGAAACACCTATCATCTTTACTTGCGTCCAGGGCATCAGAGGGTGGAGAGACTCGGAGAGCTTCAACGCTTTATGTCGTGGGATGGTCCCATTCTTACCGATAGTGGAGGATTCCAGGTCTTTTCATTGGCAGAATTGAATAAAATTGACGATGAAAGTGTGACTTTTCAGTCCCATATTGATGGGAGTTCTCATCGATTTACTCCCGAGCTTTCGATGGAAATTCAGAAGGCGCTGGGAAGTAATATTGTCATGGCATTTGATCAGTGCCCTCCTTATCCCGCAACGGAAGAACAAGTAGAAAGTGCGATGAGAAGAACGTTTCAATGGGCCAAGCAAGGACTCGATGTACCCTTGAAAGAGCACCAAGCTCGATTTGGAATTATTCAAGGAGGGCTTTATGAGCACCTTCGCGTCCGTTCTGCAGAGGAAATTGGTTCTCTTCCTTTTGATGGATTTGCAATTGGAGGGCTTTCTATTGGTGAAACCCCTGACTTGATGCAAAAAATGGCCTACTTTACAGCCCCTCTTTTGCCTCGAAATAAACCCAGGTATTTGATGGGAGTGGGTCGTCCAGAGGATCTTGTCGAGGGAGTCAGAGCCGGGATTGATATGTTTGATTGTGTGATGCCAACCCGAAATGCTAGAAATGGCCAACTTTTTACAAGCCGCGGTAAAGTAAATATTAAAAATGCGAAATATGCAGATTCATCAGAGCCGCTTGATCCCGATTGTTCTTGTGAAGCTTGCACTCATTATACTCGGGCCTATCTTCGGCATCTTTTTGTGAGTAAAGAGCTTCTTTCAGCTCGACTGAACACTATTCATAATTTAACCTACTACATTCATTTGATGAATCAGATGAGAACAGCTATCTTGGAGAACCAATTTGATGAATGGGTTAAAACTTTTTATCGAAATCGAGGGGATCATGTGCGATGACTTGGGTCATGAATAGACGTATCAAAACAAAAATTTGTTATAGTGTAATGAGTTTAAGTCTGCTGATGGGTTGGGCGAATGTGGTTTTAGCCGAAAGCCCAGCAATTCCGGCTAATACAACTTCTCCTTCTTCCTCCGTATCCAATGCAGGTGGAATGGGGCAGCAGCCTGGCGGTTTAATGGCTTTTACTCCTTTAATTCTGATGTTCGGTGTGTTTTATTTCTTGATCCTTCGGCCTCAACAGAAGAAAATGAAAGAACAGCAGAGTATGATCGCGGCTTTGAAGCATGGCGATGAAATTGTGACTGCTTCTGGAATTTTAGGAAAAGTAACTGGCATTACGGATAAAGTAGTCACTGTTGAGGTTGCTGATAATGTGCGAGTAAAAATGATGAAAAGTCAAGTATCACAAGTTGTTAAAGGTTCGATTAAAGATTTGGCCCAGTAACTTCTTCTTACCTATCGAGGGATTCTCATATGTCACGTTCGTGGTGGGGAAAATGCTTTCTGCTAGGGTTCATTGTTGCTCTTTCAGGTGTTTATGTCTATCCGACGCTTGCTAATTTAGACCTCCAGACAACAAGATTTCCGTTCAAACAAAAAATCAATTTAGGCTTAGATTTACAGGGTGGACTGTATCTTGTTTTAGGTGTGGATTTTAATAAAGTCTACAAAGACGTGATCGATCGTCAGTCTTCTAGTATGAAAGATCGCCTGAAAGAGAAGGGCATCAATGTTACTAGTTTGAAAGCCGTTCGTGAAGGTGCTGTTGCGGATGATCCTCGGATGGTTGTTGAATTTGATTCTGCCAAACGACAGGACTTTTACCAAATTTTGAAAAAGGAATTTTGGACTCTTCGGTTAGCAGGGGAGAACGCTGGACAGTTTGAATTAGGCTTGTCTCATGACTATCGCAATGAAGTTCGAGAACGAACCCTCAATCAAAGTATTGAAGTCATTCGTAATCGAATTGATGAATTCGGTGTTTCCGAGCCTTCTATTACCAGTCAGGGGAGTGATCGTGTTGTTGTTGAGCTTCCGGGTGTTCGGGAAGTGGATCGGGCAAAAGACCTGATTGGTCGGACTGCTAAACTTGAATTTAAAATGGTTGACGATAAGACGATGAATCAGGGGCAGGTGGCTGCTTTAGTAGCTGATATCGAGAAGCAACACAACATTACTTATAAAGAAGGTCAGAAGTTTTCTGAATATGTGCGTCAGATCAATGAGCAAGCTAAAGGAAAAATTCCTGAAGACGATGAAATCGCATTTGAACGATCTAAAGGGGTGAATGAGCAATCTGAAGGGACTCGATTACCTTATTTACTCCATTCAAAAGTAGGAGTAACGGGGGATGATTTACAAGATGCGTCCGTTCAAATTGATTCAGAAAATCGTCGTCCTAATGTAAGTTTCACATTGAATCCTCGTGGAGCTTCTCTTTTCGATAAGTTAACTGCTGATAATATCGGTCATCGCCTTGCTATTGTTCTGGATGGAATTGTCCATTCGGCACCTGTGATACAAAGTCGAATTGGTGGTGGACATGGTCAGATTACTTTGGGTCGAGGTGATAGCGAAGGGCTCATGAAAGAAGCTAAGGATCTTGCAATTGTCTTACGCGCAGGCGCATTACCAGCTCAGCTCGATTTTCTAGAGCAAAGAGTGGTGGGTCCTTCGCTAGGGCAAGATTCCATTCATAAAGGAGCTTTAGCCAGCTTGATTGGAAGTTTGGTCGTTTTTATCTTTGTTGCGATCTACTATCAAGTCAGTGGTTTAATTGCGGTCTTCTCTCTTTTATTGAATGTTCTTTTTGTGTTGGCTGTGCTCGTAGGTTTGGAAGCGACGTTGACTTTGCCTGGTATTGCCGGGATAGCATTAACGGTTGGGATTGCTGTCGATTCCAATGTTGTTATTTATGAGCGAATTCGTGAGGAGCTGAGACATGGTAAAGGGCCTGGTGCAGCTGTAAACTCGGGCTTTCAAAAAGCCTTTCGAACGATTCTAGATGCAAACGTGACTAATGCTGCTGCAGCGATTGTACTTCTTATGTATGGAACTGGAGCCATTAAAGGGTTTGCCGTGACGTTATTGATCGGTATTATTACTACGTTGTTTACTGCAGTGTTTGTCTGCCGATTGGCCTTTGATGTTTATCTGAGGTATTTAGAAAATCGGGGTCAAAAGACTTTAAGTATTTAGTGGGCTTTTTGGGATGAAAGGAATTAGGACATGTTGGAATTAATTCGGCCAGGAACCCAAATTGATTTTGTAGGTAAGCGAAATATATGGATGGGTGTTTCTGTTATCGCTATTCTCGGAACCTTTTTGTTGCTCTTTACCAAAGGGCTCAATTACGGGATTGATTTCACAGGAGGCGCAGAAGTTCAGATCCATGTTCCTACGAGCTGGGATATTGGAAAAGTCCGAGATGAATTGGAGAGTGGGGGAGTCAAGGGGCTGAAAGTTCAGCAAATTGGTCTTCCTGAAGCCAGTCAGTATTTAATCAAAGCGCAAGGAGAAGAGAAGTCCTTGAATTTGGTTGCCAAGAATGTTTCCGACATCTTGGGAAAATCTTTGAAGCCCGGAGAGTTTGAAATTCAGAGTGTAGATGTGGTGGGTCCAGCGGCAGGTAGCTCACTTCGCATGAGTGGCTTTTTGTCTATGTTCTACGCTCTCCTCTGTATTTTGATTTATGTGACGATACGGTTTGATTATCGGTATTCTCCAGGTGCAGTGCTGGCGCTGTTTCATGATACAATGCTCACGCTCGGTATTTTTATTCTCACCCAAAAGGAGTTTGATCTTCAGATTTTAGCCGCTCTCTTAGCTTTGATTGGGTATTCTAATAACGATACCATTATTGTTTATGACCGGGTTCGTGAAACTTTTCTTCAACATCCTGAGCTTTCCATTGAAAAGGTTGTCAATCGGGCGGTCAATGAGACTTTAGGACGAACGATCTTAACCTCTCTTTGTACTTTTTTTACCGTCTCTGCACTTTGGCTTTTCGGTGGAAAAGTGATCGAGGATTTTGCTTTTACCTTGATGGTAGGAATTGTAGTGGGAACTTATTCTTCTATTTTTATCGCAAGCTCACTTGTTATTGTGATTACTCATTATCATGACAAACGGGCCCTTAAGTTGAAAACAAAAGGAGCCACTCTTCAGAAAAAACGGGCGATTTTAGTGAGACCAGAACCTAAGTACCCATAACTTCTTTAGAAAGGTCGACATGATGGATTTGGCGTCAGATGATCGGCAATGGAAGTTGAGGAATCAGTCGGATAAGAGCGAAAGAGAGTTGAATGAATTAGCTGCCTCTCTTCAAAAGGAGACAGGACTTTCTCCTCTGACATTAAGAGTTTGTATTTTGAGAGGGTTTGATACGCCTGAAACTATTCAGGAGTATTTATCGCCTCGATTTGAAAATTTGTGTAATCCCTATTTGATTCGAGACATGAATTTGGCAATTGAAAGACTTTCTCAAGCCAAAGCTCAAGGTGAACGGATTCGAATCTTTGGGGATTATGATGTCGACGGAACGACAGGCGCAGCTCTTCTGTCATGGATATTGAGAGATTTTGGTTTTTTATTATTTGATGCTAGGCAACCGGATCGATTTAAAGATGGGTATGGTCTAAATATCCGTGCTGTTGAGGATGCCGTTCAAGAAGGCATCCAAGTTTTAGTTACAGTAGATTGCGGGATCACTAGTTTTGATGCCGCAAATCGAGCTCGAGAATTAGGTCTTTCGTTAATCATTATTGATCACCATCAAGTTGATGCCGCGAAGGGTTTACCTACAGCCCATGCTATCATCAATCCACAACGTAAAGATTGTGAAAGTGGACTCAAGCAGCTTTGTGGCTGTGGTTTGGCATTTTATTTAGCAATTGCTTTAAGAATACGAGGCCGACAAGAGGGTTGGTTTGGAAATGGCAGAGAGCCCAATCTCAAGCAGCATTTAGATTTGGTGGTCATGGCGACAGCAGCTGATATGGTTCCATTGACTGGAGATAATCATATTCTCGTAAGATTCGGAATGGATGTTCTTAAATATTCCAAAAAGCCAGGAGTCAAAGCTCTGATGGACGTGGCTGGCATAGCATCTAAAGATTTGAGTCCTTCTCATTTGGGGTTTGTTTTAGGCCCTCGAATCAATGCTTCAGGGAGAATGCATTCTGCTAGTTTAGCCCTTGAGCTTCTAACGACCACCGATTCAGAGCGTGCGACTGAGTTGGCTCAAGAATTGGAAAGATTAAATCAGGAAAGAGCCAATCTTCAAAATCAAATTTGGGATGAGGTGCGTGTCAGAGTGGAGAAGGGGATTGCTGAAGGAAAATATCGCTTTGGTATCGCCATAGCAGATTCCAAATGGCATGAAGGAGTAGTCGGTATTGTTGCATCTCGAGTGACTGAGACTTTTCGAAAGCCTGCTGCTGTCATTGCATTACGAGAAGATTTTGGGAAAGGGAGTGTGAGGTCCTTTGGGGGAAAAGATGTTTTAGCAGCCCTTCGAGAATGTTCTTCTCATCTATTAGGTTTTGGGGGGCATAAGTATGCCGCAGGTTTATCTGTCGGATTAAATCAAATGGACGATTTCGCAGATGCTTTTGATCATGCAGTAGAAAAGCTACAGGCTGAGGGAAATTCTGGATCTTTGATGATTGAAGGAGCCTGCACCATAGAGGACTTAAATATCAGGAGTCTTCAAGAATTAGAAAGATTAGGTCCATTTGGTCCGGGCAATCCAGAGCCCGTTTTTACTATTCAGGCGTCTGTTAGAACTCATCGCGTTTTAAAAGGGCGGCATTTAAAACTCAATTTAACGTCTTCCAGATCTTCTTTCTTGAATTCGTCAGCCATTGAAGCCATTTGGTTTCATGGGGCTGAAAGAAAGGATATTTCGACTAGCGAAAATTTTGAAGAAATGCGGGAATGGGCTGGTGTCCCAGAACTGAATCGCTTTCGAGGGCAGATGACCCCAACCTTAAGAGTGAGAGATTGGCGGAAGATTGGAGCGTAGCTTGTCAAAACATAGGATGAGGTCGGTTTCAATTAGGATTCGAATGTATTCAAAATATTTTTTTGCATTTGCAATGCTTCTGTTATGTGCTGCATCACCGACCCCTAGTTTGACTCAAACTGAGTTTTCAATTTCCTTAAAGGAATTTGTACGGGCTCAAAAAACTCAAGTGCAGGCACTGAAGCATCGTTACAAGTCTGAATTAGACGAACTCAAGGCATCTCAAGATATTCGTCAAAAAGAGTGGCGGCAGTTAGAGAATGATGCACGACATAAGTTTTTTGAAGAGCACACAAAAGGAACTGAACGTCGAACTTATATGCATGACTTTATACGAAGAAGGGATGCCTTTCATAAGTTGCTAGTGGAAGAAAGAGTTCGACGAATGAAAGAGCAGGAAGTTCATATCAATCAGATTCGATCTGATCAAAGCTTGAAGTTTAATGCGTTTAGAAATTCCCTTGAAAAAGGTGAGCATCCTGCAGTCGGTCTTTGGCCTGCGTCAGGAGAGTAGTTTCATTAGTTATATCATATACTTATGGCTATTTAGATCATCATTTCTTAAATTAAAACGAAAACACTCAAATATTCTTGATTTTCTGCGACTAACCGCGTAAAAGATAGATTGCAGTAAAATACGGGAACATTCTTTTTCCGATTTACTTTTACCTAGGGAGGCAGGTGTAGAGCCATGTGGGACTTGGATCAAATCAAAAAATTAAAATTTCATTTGATTTGCCTTTCCTCGGTTTTTTTTACGTTGGCGAATGTCTACAGTCCTGCTGTCTATGCAGATCCGATTTCCCTGACTCAAACATCTGAAAACGAAAGCACCTGGCAACTCATCAAGAAAAAGCTCAGGGTAAGGACTTTTTCTGAATTCATGACGCCTTCCTTAAACGGTGAGTCTGGCTCTGTTCCCAGGTTCAACGGAAGATCATTTTCTCCAACCAGCATCTTTCATATTTTTTGGACAGATTATGAAATCGCCCCTCATTATCGAGTTGTCTACTGGCAAAGGATGCTTCTATTTTTAAATTCAAACATTGATTTTCAAGGAATACAGTTTCTTCCTCGTCATCCTCGCTTTGCCATTCGGAGAACTGAGGTTTTCGATGTACCTCAATTATCCACAACCTATGATCTATTTGTCCAATATGACGTAGATAACTACTACTCAACTCATAATTCTTTTGAAGTCGGCATAAGAACAAATACGAGTTACGCCTTTCCTCAATCTCATTGGAGTTTAGGCATGATTCAAGAATATACGACGAGCTATCTCACGCCCAATGCTCAAGGAAATATGCGGGCTTATGGGTGGTTCATGCCCTGGGTGAGTTATGAGATCAATTCAAAATTTTCAACTCAACATTACGTTACGATGCCATTCCAAAACATGAGAAATGCTCCTTGGACCACTTTTATTTGGGATGATCCAGGGATGCCCTATACTCAAAATGGAATCAGTATGAATGTTTCTGAAACTGTCTGGGCTTCTGTGTTTATCAATAATTATTTATTGACCGCTCCTACATTGCAAAACACATGGGCTTCTCTTTGGCTGAGTTTGACTTTTTTGTGATGGATCGAGATCTTTTTATGAATTTTATTAAAGTATGTCTATTTGCGGCTTTTATTGCGATTCCTTTTTCTGTTTTTGCAGGTGGAGATTCTTCCTTCCGTTTTTATACAGATGATTTAAATTCGAGTTCAGAGAGTTATGGACGTAGTTCGCCGACGGCCCTTACGTTAGAGCAAATTATTTCTAGTTTAGTAAAGGATTTTGAAGGTCAAAAAGATCCCCAATACCCGTTGATCGACATAAAATTTCAAGGTATCTCTACTCAGCTACATTATACTTTTGATGGCAATACGGTTGATCTCATATTATCTGGCGCTCAAGGTGGGGACAGTTCCTATGATATTGTACTGTTATCGTGTCTTTTGTTTAAGATTGATCTTTCTGAAGGATTTGGTGATTTACTTACTCTTAAAACTGATCGTCGAATTCACTGTCCCCTTCCTGATGAACGTAAAGGTAGTTTTATTTTAGACTTAGTGGACGCGATCAGTAAGAGCTTATCGCTCTCTCGTGTGAGTCTTGTGGATGCTTCTAAAGTGAAATGCCATAAAAATAATCAAAGCGTTCATCTCAAGTTTTTAAAAATCATGCAAAATGGAAAGGGGTGGTATGAATCTCATGGTTATACGCCTGTATTTGTACCAAAATTTGAAAACTACATAGAAAGTATAGCTAAATTGAGAGACTTTCCTCTTTCAAAAATACAAGATATTAAATCCTTTAATGAATTTAATCTGATTATTGAAGATTTTAAAAAATACGCTCAAGATCAGTATGAAGCAGAAAAACTTTCTGGTTTTCTTACGTGGTTATGGGACAATGATTGTAGTAAATATTCAAAATTCGAAGAGAAATTATTTGTAATGGATAAAAGCTCGAATGATGAATTAGAAGATTTATTTCATTTCGTAAATTATAATGCGATTAATTTGAGTAAGGTATTTTAAAAAATACATTTTTTCAGTCAGTCAGTTCTCCTTGAATCCGAATGCCTAGTAGGATTATTCTTGACTTGAAATAATAGTTTGCGCCATAATTTTCATCAATAGAAAATGAGAAGATGGTATAATTGAATCAATGGATCATGATTATATGATTTCTTCGTTAGAGAAAATTCTATCTAGATCTTGTTTTATTATTGATTTGGATGGAGTGATCTATCGTGGGAGGAAAGCTATCCCTGGCGCAATAGAAGCAATCCATCGGCTCAAACAACTCAAGAAAAAAATAGCATTTGTTACCAATAACTCTAGCCGATCCAACGTTGATATTCATAAAAAGTTACTCACTTTGGGTATCTCTTGTCATCTCGAAGACGTACTGACTTCTGTTAATGGCCTGGTATTTTATTTAAAGAGCCAATCCAGCCTATTAGAAAAAGGAGTTTATGCTATTGGAACAGACAATCTGAAGAGTCTCTTGCAAAGCGAAGGGATCAGACTTGTTTCACCAGAGAAATGTAACGCTTTTGTGGTTGGGCTTGATCCAGATTTTAATTATGAGAAAATTTCACAAGGTCTAAGGGCATTAATTCGTGGCGTTCCCTTTATTGTTTGTAATCAAGATGCTTATTTTCCAACAGACAATGGAGTTCTTTTGCCTGGATGTGGTGCAGTGGTAGGTGCTTTTATTGGAGCTTCTCAAAGGCAACCTACAGTTGTAGTTGGAAAGCCCAATCTTTTGATGTTAGAAATTATATTAAATAAACTTAATTGGAAAGTTGAAGATTGTGTGATGGTGGGTGATAGGCTCGAGTCTGATATTTTATTTGCTAAAAATGCTGGAATGCCAAGTGTTTTAATCAAAAATGAGGATTCTATAAATAGTTATCCAGTAGGTTTGGAGCCGTCACTCACTGTGGGTGGATTGCTTGAAATGGTGACCCTCATGGCCGGTTAACTGCATGGTCTTAGTAGTTAAAAATAATATTGTATGGACAATTGCAGAGGGGACTTACACAACCACTACAAATGGGAATAGCGATTCTGTTTGTAATGAAGGAAATACAAACACGGGTAGTAACATGAGTGTCAATTCGGCATGTGCTCTGCTTTCAACCGATTTAACCTATACTCATTTATTTTGTTTTTTAACTCTTTAATATTATTTTTTAAATAATAGGATACATTCTGAGTATCCGCGCGAGAAACATTTTCAGCAGCTTTGTTTAAATTTTGATCCGCCACATTTAAACTTTTTTCGATAATATTTAAATGTTCTACACCGAGAGGACCATTTATATCATCTAAATGGTCCCTGTAGTCTTGTAAAATCTCATGTACACCTTCTAATTGCATTCTAATTTTATTTTGATCTGAGCTCTGATATGATAATTGATTAACAAGATTTCCCAACTTATTTAGACCTTCTTTTATTTTACTTGAGCTAGGACCTCATTGAAAGCAATTCCGCTAACGGCACCCTTATTCACAAGTTTTGAAAATAATGATTCATATTCGGCGTAAGTTAGGATTAATTTAAAAGTATTAATTTCGATTTCATTAAAGATATAATTCACTATTTAGTTCCTCTACATGACCGTGCGGATTTTTATGTGGAAAAGTGTCCCTAGGTATAAAATGCATTTTATGGGCATTCATTATCTTGATTCTTTAGAGCGGTAATTAGCTCATAGCAATTTTTAATAAGATTAGATTTTATTTGTCGAATGAAGTCGGTTGCTTCTTCATCTTTTTTCTTTAAGAATAAAGGAGCGCATAAGTCTCGATAAGTGCCTCTTGGTATATCATCAGTCTGCGAGACAATGCCTACAAAGTAGAAATAAGTGTCTGACTCAGGAAAGTCAATTTGGTTAAATATGTCAACAATGTGTCTACAGCCATCAATAACGTCTATGTCATTATTAATTAATTTATTGGCCAATTCTCTTAATTCACATCTTTTTTTTGATACGAATTCATTATGTGATAGATGTTCCATTCTAAACCTCAATTTTTTCTAGATCTTACAAATTCATTTACAATCGTTTTCACTTCGTGTTGACTTCCTGTTACGATATTTTGAATCCAATGAGTTGACATCTTCATTCCGTCCTTAGCTGCAAAAGCAGAACTACTCATTTTCACGTAATCACTTGCTGAGCCACCGTATCTCTCAGCCGCTTTTAACGCATCTCGAAATATTTCTTTTGCACCTTCACCTGCGATTCTGGTTCCTACCTCAGCTATTTGTGCTTCACTAGCAAGTGATTTACTTAGATTTAATGCTTGTACTGCACTAGTGCTTTCGGCTAAGGCAGCTCTAGCGGCTACTTTAGCACCTTCATTACAATTGTGAACTAAAACATCAGCCGCATAATAATTATGATTCCCTTGGACATCTAAATTATAAACATCAAATTGACCATACTCTTCACTAATATCATCTAAAAGAACAATATCTCCTGAGATGCTCTGAAGTTGATCCCCAATTCGAAGATATCGAGCTTCAACCCAATCCTTTTTATTTACAACATAGAATGGGTGTTCATCTGTAGTTTTTAATATTTTTCCATCAAAAGAAAGCTGAATCAAATGGTCAGCAGTGTTTTTAAATACCTGTTGTACTTGACGGCATTCACAAGCCTCTTCACCTAATTCTAGATTACAGCTTGCAACAGTGTCACCCACTTGTATCGATGCAATCGGTTCAGAATGGTAACTCTCCGAGTTATTACGTTTTATATAATAGTTATTTAATATTAATTACTATATCAGACCCAATTAAAATATTTTTCAATATATATTGAAAGTTCTTGCCAAGTATTTGATTTACTTTTTTCGATTAAAGATTGAAGCTGATTCATTATTTTGAGTTTATCATAATCATTACACAGAATTAATCCACGACCGAATTTAATAGAATTTTCAAGATTGTTCTCCAAATAGAGTGGACTAACGATGTTGACTATAATAGCTTCGCCTCCTATAGGATTCGTTGCCTCGATAATTTCACAGTGCGCCTGAATATAAAAATTTTTATATTCTTCGTCGTGTATTTCAGTAATAATATTTATGTCTTTAACTTTAAAATAACTCATAATTCACCTTACATGTCTGTAATTGACATGTGGACGTTCTTTATTTCAGTAATAATACCTTTATCACTGACTACATTTTCTTGAAAATTACTTTTCCAAGCTCCAGCCTTAGGTTTAAATTGCAGACGAAACGTTCTAGTTCCATCAGTTATGCCATATCCGCCATTACCTAAATCAAATCGTCTAACGTACTTTCCATTAACCCAAGCTTCACCAATCACCTCGGCTTGTTTTCTAGTTCCATCGGAAATATCTGTCAAACCTTTCTGGCTTTTTAGATGGAAAAGATCTTGAAGAACATTCCTCCCCTCCACCGTTTTGACAACCTTAGGCCAATCCTTTCTCGCTGCTCTACTCTCTATAGCAGCAAATATCTCAGCTCGTCGTAGTGCATTACTAGCCACAAGTTCAGCTGCAACTTTAGAACCTTCATTACAATTGTGAACTAAAACATCAGCCGCATAATAATTATGATTCCCTTGGACATCTAAATTATAAACATCAAATTGACCATACTCTTCACTGATATCATCTAAAAGAACAATCTCTCCTGAGATGCTCTGAAGTTGATCCCCAATTCGAAGATATCGAGCTTCAACCCAATCCTTTTTATTTACAACATAGAATGGGTGTTCATCTGTAGTTTTTAATATTTTTCCATCAAAAGAAAGCTGAATCAAGTGGTCAGCGGTATTTTTAAATACCTGTTGTACTTGACGGCATTCACAAGCCTCTTCACCTAATTCTAGATTACAGCTTGCAACAGTGTCACCCACTTGTATCGATGCAATCGGTTCCGAATGGTAACCCATCACGCTATCATCTTTTATACAAATCGGGGTTTCACCAGGAAAGCAAAATACTTTGCCTGCACCAGAGATTGCTGCTTTAGCTATACCTTTTAGTGCAAACTTCCCAAGTCCAACAGCACTCCCAAGAAATAAACCATCCTCAGGATTAGGAATAAGTGGCTTATCCATAGTTTCAAGCATTGCAAGACGCTTTTTCTGCCATGGACTAGAATCTTCACCGATTCTTGGTCGTTGTTCACTTTCTAATGGAGGCGTGTCAACGAGGGCTTCGAGTCTATTAAATTTATTCATTTTTTGCATATATTCGCTGTCTATTTTTTTCTGTTCAGCAATTGCTGCCCGCTCAGCTTTAGCAATAAGTTGTCTTCGCTCTTCTTCAATTCTTTTTTGATTTAACTCTTCAAGTCGACGTTCTTCAGCTTCATATCTTTGTTTTCTTTCTAACTCCCGATTACGTTGATTTTCAGCTTCAATCTCCTGTTGCCTTTCAATTTGAAGTCGACGCTGTCTTTCAGCTTCAATTCTTCGTTGATTCTCGGTGTCACTACGCCGTTGTTGTTCTCCTTCAATTCGTCGTTGAGGATTATTAAAATTTTGTAGAACTTGTGAAAACTCTGCCACATCAGATGTAGTCTGACGTCTATGTCGATGTTGTTTCACAAAATCTCTAAAATTTTTCATTGCCCATGTTAACAGCTCGACCTGATCCTCAAGTCCTCCTAGTTGCCTTGCGAGTGTAAGTAATTTTTGATACTCATTTTCCTGTTGCCGAAGCATCACATCAAATTGTTGTTGTTGGAGCTGGTAATTAAATTGTTGCTGTTGAAGTTGGGCATTAAACATTTGAACTTGTTGCATCCCAAAAAATCCATACATGTTCGAAGACTGCTGTGGCCCAGGGACATTAAATTGCGGGCGAACTCGAACATTATTTGATGGCCCAGGTTGGTTATAAACCGGACCAGGCGTCGACCTCTGCTGTGAGGGTTGTGAAGGCACTGACTGAAAAATTCTAGATAGACCGCGATCATTTGCCGAATTTGATATTGCTTGAGCTTGAGGTACAGAGATTAGAGCAAACGATGTACACAAGATTCCTACTTTTATCGTGTCTAAAGAGATAGTTAGGTGCTTAATCAACTTCATAAACATAATTTTTCCGATCATAATATTAAATAAATATAAATATTAGTTATTTAATATAAAGCAACTGATGTGCCAGATTTTACCTTTTAAATTCAAGGACTTAAAATTTGCACAAAACTACTTTTTATAGTTTGATCAACACTTCACTAATGCTTGTACACTTTTTGGGGTCTCCATCAAAAAAGTGTAATACGAATGTATGTAAGCAGTTCCTTTAGGGGTTGTTGACAAGTACTGCATAGATTATCATTAGTAAGATACTTGAGCGTTAAAATATTTCATTATTCTGGAGTCGTTTAAAAAATTCTTTTAGGGGTAAAATAAGAATTCCTCGATCTGAAAGAATTTCTGACCCCAGATAAACTCCAAAGGCTTTCTGAATTTTTTTTTCATCCAGTAAAATTCTTAAGGCACTAGAATATTCAGACTTCCAACGCTGGCTAGATTTAATTTCAAAACCCATTGCACTTTTACCCCTGGCCCAAATAAAATCAGCCTCAAGACCACCGTGGGTTCCCCAATAGTAGAACTCTCCACCCAAAGATCGAGTAGAAATATGTGCTCTTAATTCATGAAGAATATAAGTTTCAAATAATATTTCTTTTTCGATTAAATCTAAGGGATCTCGCAGTCGATCCAAAAGAGATCGAACCGTTCCGGAATCGAAGAAATAGAATTTCGGGTGATCAACTTCCTTGATACGTAATTTTATGGACCACGCAGGAAGTATGCTTCCTACCAATGTATCAATAAGCACTTGAAAATATCCTTGCGCAGTCGGACGAGCAACGCCCGCATCTCGTGCTAAATTTGAAAGATTAATTTTTTGACCATTCGAAATAGCCGCAATTGTTAAAAATCGAGTGAAAGATGAAAGATTTTTTACAGCAGCCTCTTGCTGAATTTCTTCTTTCAGATAAGTTGTAGTGTAAGATTCCAAGAACTCAATTTTTCCCTCCACAGTTTTTTCGGCTAGAACTGACGGAAGAGAACCAAATTTTAAAATTTCTTCAAGTACAAAGTCAGCTTGTAACTCTTCATGCGTCAGTGGAAAAAAATATTTAGTAATTGCTCGGCCAGCAAGGAGATTTGCTCCTTGTCGTTTTATTTTCCTCGCGCTTGAGCCAGTCAGCACAAACTTAAGGCCATTATCCTCAATGAGGGAATGCACTTCGTCTAATAGAATAGGAAGTTTTTGAACTTCATCAATTACTACCCAACTTCCAGAGGAAAAAACTTCAACTTCCTTTCTAAAGAGGGTGGGATCTTGCTGAAAGCGAAGAAAAACATTCGCTCTCAAGAGATCAAAATAGGCGGCTTTTGGGAAGTGCCGTTTTACCCACGTACTTTTTCCGGTTCCCCTTGGGCCAAATAAAAAGAAACTCTTACTAGGTGGCTTGAGCGATCTTGTATATATGGCCATCATTTTTCCCTCAAAATTGATGGCAGTCAATACGAATTTGCTTTTTTTTGACTCATTTTTTGAAAATAACAATGAATCCAGATGCTTACTATAGTTGCGGTGCGTTGTGCTAAGATCGGAGCCGTTCTACACTAATGACCCCTTGTTTACTCTCTAGTGCACTGGTAACTTTTTGTAATTGAACCAGATCCCCGACTTCTACGTCGAAAAGAGCAATTGCTTTTTTATCTTTAGTGGTTCGGATATTGGCAGAAGCAATATTAATTCCACAAGAAGTAATTGTTTGAGACATAATTGCAAGTAAGCCCGGTTCATCTAAAGTGACAACGCGAATTCGGACATGCCTCTTAATGTTGCCTTTTCCTAAAATATTCCATTGTACATCCACTCTGCGTTCTTGATCATTATCCAGAGCTTTTGTGCAAGTGCTTGTATGAACAGTCACTCCTCTGCCACGAGTAATGAATCCCATAATGCTATCACCGGGTAGAGGATTACAGCATCGACCAAATCGGATGAGGACATCATCTAAATTAGCAACTTTGATTGCATTCCGAGCCTCACTTCTTTTTTTAGCGGCGTTGAAGACACGTTTTAGAAAACTCTGGTCTCCAGCTTTTGCAGCTTCAATTCGCTTCTCGAGTGCCTCTTTCGGAATTAATTTAGGAATCAAGTCTTGGGTGGTCACGCGACCATAACCGATCGCGATGTAGAGTTCTTCCGCAGTTCGGGTACCCATTTCGGTCCCTGCTTTGAGTAACTCTCCTGATTTTTCAAGTTTCGAGAGAGTATGGCTATAAGGTCGAAGCGCTTTTTCTAAAATTTCTTTCCCTAGTTCTAATGCTCGATCTCTTTCTTGCTCTTTAATGTAGCTGCGAATTTTTGCTTTTGCCCGAGAACTTTTAACAATCTTTAACCAGTCTTTAGAGGGAGTTTGGGAGTTGGATGTAATAATATCGACTGTATCACCGGATTTGAGTCGATGCTTGAGTGGTACGATTTTACCGTTTACCTTGGCGCCAACGCACTTATTACCAATGTCAGTATGGACTGCATAAGCAAAATCTAAGGGTGAAGCGCCATAGCTCAGTTGTTTGACCCCACCTTTTGGGGTGAAAACAAAAACATCTTCTGCAAAGAGGTCTATCTTGACAGTTTCTAGAAATTCATTCGGATCCGATAAATCTTTGTGCCATTCAAGAAGTCTATTGACCCATTCTACATTTTCTCTGGATCGACTATCAAATTTTCCTTCTTTATATTTCCAATAAGCTGCGATTCCTGCTTCAGCTACCTGATGCATGTCTTGAGTGCGAATTTGTATTTCCACTCTTTCTCCATGGGGCCCGATCACCGTAGTGTGGAGAGACTGATAGGCATTTGCTTTTGGCATGGCAATGTAATCTTTGAATCGGCCTGGAACGGGCTTGTAGGTAGCATGAATAACGCCTAAGGACTTATAGCATTCAGTAATGTTATCTACGACAATTCTGAAGGCGATGACGTCGAAGACTTCTTCATAATCCACTTTTCGACGTTCCATTTTTTTAAAAATTGAATAAAAATGTTTAGCTCTCCCTGTGACTTGACCTTTAATGTCATAGTCTTTAAGCTTTTCTTCGATAATCGTGGTTACTTCTTCAATGTATTTTTCTCGATCACGTTTAGTTTTAGCTACTTTTTGTGCAAGTTTATAATAAACGTCCGGATGTAAGTATCTGAGGCAAAGATCTTCTAATTCTAGTTTAATCCAGCTAATGCCCAGTCGGTTAGCGATCGGGGCGTAAATGTCTAGAGTTTCCTGCGCAATGATTTTCTGTTTTAGAGGAGCCAGGTGCTCCAACGTTCGCATATTGTTTAAGCGATCGGCCAGTTTAACGAGAATCACTCGAATGTCTTTCGCCATGGCTAAGATCATTTTTCTAAAATTCTCTGCCTGTTTTTCTTCCGAAGTTTTAAATGTGATTTGAGAAAGTTTGGTCACTCCATCTACGAGTTCCGCAATGTCTTTTCCAAATTCCTTTTCTATCTGTGGTAAAGTAGCGTGTGTATCTTCAACGGTATCATGGAGAAGTCCTGTGGCAACGCTCAGAATATCCAGATGTAAGTCTGCAAGCGTTTGTGCAACAGCGATGGGATGAATCATGTAAGGTTCGCCGCTCGATCTGAGTTGACCCCTGTGAGCTTCGTCTGCAAAAGCATAAGCTTTTTTTAAGAGATCGAGTTTAGCATCTGGATAGTAGCTAGATACCCTGCTGCAAATGGTAGCTAATGTAGAGATTGGAACTTTAGGCATTCTTCTCCTGATTCGATGGAAGGTGAAGTTGAGTTTCAATTAAAGCTTTTAGCTCTGAATATGCCCTTTCCAGTGAGTCATTTACAATAATTGAATCAAATTTTTCTCCTTCCTTCATTTCGCGCGTTGCATTAATTAAGCGTTTTTGAATGGTTTCGTTTGAATCAGTTGCTCGTGCTTTTAAACGAGCTTCTAATTCTTGAAGGTTGGGAGGAGTAATAAAAATCCTAAAACATTGATCCGGATAGCATCGATGAAGATTTTCTGCCCCTTGAACATCAATGTCTAACAGGACGGATTTACCTACTGCAAAGGCAGTTTCTATAGTCTCTTTTGAGGTTCCATAGTAATTTCCATGGACATAAGCCCATTCTGCGAATCGATTCTGTTGAATCAGTTTCTCAAATTCCTTCTTTTCGAGAAATAAATATTCGACCGCATGCTTTTCAGTGCCTCGAGCCGGCCGTGTTGTGGAAGAGATAGACAGGGTAAGTGAAGGAAAGTCCTGAAGTAATTTCTGACAAAGAGTTGTTTTTCCAGTCCCAGAAGGGGCTGATATGACGATGAGGTAGGGTGGTTTCTGATTCACAGTTTTTCTCTTAGCTTCCCGCAGTAATTGGAGCATGAGCCAATGCATTTTGGCCCATCGTTCTAAATTTTTTAATTCGATTCGATATGAGCTTTTTAGGGTCCTGTTTCCAAAGTTTCATTAACGGTTCCCCGTTCTCCATGAGGGCCACGCGTAAAAGCCTTGCTGACTCTGCCCAGTCACGATGGGCTCCGCCCTTGGCTTCTCGAATAATCCCATCAATGATTCCTAATTTGAGCAGTTCTGTTGGGTTCATTTTAAGCTTTTCGCTTGCTCTTTCTGCTAAGCTTGAGTCACTCCATAAAATGGATGCACAGCTTTCGGGAGAAATGACTGAGTAAGTACTGTATTCTTGCATTAAGACTTTATTTGCTACTCCAATAGCCAGAGCACCTCCTGAGCCGCCTTCGCCAATGACTACTGACATCACTGGAGCAGTGAGCTCAAACATAGAGTGGATACTCTCAGCAATTGCCTGAGATTGACCTCTTTGTTCTGCCTCAAGGCCTGGATAAGCACCCGGGGTATCAATAAACGTGAGAACTGGCATTTTGGATCTTCGCGCTAAGTTCATCAGTCTTATCGCTTTGCGATATCCTTCAGGTTTAGCCATGCCGAAGTTTCTTTCCATTTTATGTTTGGTAGTACGTCCCTTTTGGTGTCCTAAAATTAAAATCGGAATGCGAGAGTGAGCTGCTATTTTAGACTCTTCACTTCCACCGGGTTGCGTAGGTGGCCAGGTGGCTATTCCACCCAGTAGCGCTTGGTCATCACCAAAAGTTCGGTCTCCTCGGAGTTCAAGGAAGTCAGGAAATAAGAGACTAATATAGTCTCGAGTGTAGGGCCGGTTGGGGTGTCTGGATAATTGCACACGTTGCCAAGGACTGAGTTTTGCATAAGTTTCATCAATAAGGGTTTGAACTTTAGTTTCTAAAATATTGATTTCATTTGTAAAGTCTACCCCCTCTTGGGTTGCAAGATCTTTTAAGCCTTGGAGCTTTTTTTCAAGGTTAACGATAGGTTTTTCAAAGTCAAAGAAGGCTTCCATATAATTTGCAACTTAACACGACTCGTACAGATTGCGTACGTGATTCAAGCAGTTCGGTAGTGAACTAGTTGAATTGATGATTTAACTTGTGACGCTTGCTGCTATAACATACTGTTGAAAGTCCGTTAATAAAACTTTATGCTAAAAAATAATTTCTTTATCTTTTAATAAGATAGAGTTTTTTGTATTTTTATTTCTAAAATTTTCTTCTCACTTATTTTTAATATCAGCATTACTGCATCCAAAATCTCTGGTAATGGATTTTTGAAATTCTATTCATACGTCTTTTTCAAAAGGGTTGACTTCCTTGCCTCGCTTACCGTATTTTCCTTTTAACTGACGCTAATGTTTGAGTGGTGAGCTGAAGTTCGGTGAAAATCCAACTAAACATCCTACTACCCTCAGGAAATTAAAACACAGTCTCATCCAAGGAGGATTTGATTTGCATGTTCGTGACTAAAAGAGATGGAACAAAAGAAGAAGTAAAAATCGAGAAGATTTTACATGCAGTGAACCGCGCATGTCGGGGACTGGATAGAGTTGAAGGTATTGAAGTCGCGAAGCGTACTATTAATGGGCTTCATGACGGGAGTACAACGCAGGAACTTGACGATCTTTCCATTTCAAATGCAGTCATGTTAATGGCGGATGAGCCTAATTACTCCAAAGTAGCGGCTCGCATGTTGTCAGAGAGTATTCGCAAAGAGGTTGGGCGGGATGCTGCATTTCGAGACTATATTAAAAATGCTTTCGAATTAGGTTTATTGAGTAGTCAGGTCGCTGAATTGGCCAATGAGGATATTCAAACGATTGAGTATGCGATTCATCATGAGCGGGATGATTTTTTTGAATATTTTGGCTTAAAGACAGTCTCAGATAGGTATCTGCTGCGTCACCCGAAAACTCGTAATAGAATTGAGCGTCCACAATGGTTGTTTATGAGAGTAGCAATGGGACTTTCAAAAACGATTTCGGAAGCAATTGCTTTTTATGATATTATTAGTCAATTTTATTACATGCCGGCAACTCCTACTCTTTTTAATTCCGGCACTCGTCACCCTCAGATGAGCTCTTGTTATTTGCTCACTTTACCCGAAGACAGTCTTGAAGGAATTTATAAATCAATTACGGATTGTGCTAAATTATCCAAATTTTCTGGTGGAATTGGAATTGATTGGACAGCCGTTCGTTCTTCAGGGGCATTGATCCGTGGAACCAATGGGTTGAGTAATGGTATTATACCCTTTCTTAAAGTATTTGATTCATCCGTTCATGCGGTGAATCAGGGTGGCAAACGAAAGGGAGCCGCAGCTGTCTATCTTGAGCCTTGGCATGCTGATATTGAAGCATTTTTAGATCTCCGAAATAACACGGGTGCAGAAGAGCGTCGAACTCATAATTTGAATTTGGCCTTGTGGATCCCCGATCTTTTCATGAAGCGTGTGGACCAAGATGAACAGTGGTCTTTGTTTTCTCCGAGCGATGCGGTAGAGCTTCAAAATTCTTTTGGTGAAGCGTTTGAAAAGCATTATGAACATTATGAGAGAGAGAAAATAGCGATTAAACAAATTCCAGCGAGAACGTTGTATGCAAAAATGCTACAATCATTAGCTGAAACTGGGAATGGTTGGATCTGCTTTAAAGATAAGGCTAATTTAAGATCTGCTCAAACAGCAGCTCCAGAAAATGTCATTCATAGTTCTAATCTATGTACTGAAATTCTCGAAGTTACTTCTAAATCCGAAACTGCAGTCTGCAATTTAGGAAGTATTAATCTTGCGGCTATGATTAATGCCGATCAGAAATTTGATTTTGATCGGTTAGAAAAAGTAGTTCCAACAGCGTTGAAGTTTTTAGACCGTGTAGTCGATTTGAATTTTTATCCTACTCCAGAAGCTCAGATTTCCAATCAAAAGTGGCGCCCTGTAGGTCTGGGTATTATGGGTCTTCAGGATGCATTGTTTAAATTACGAATTCCATTCACAAGCAATGAAGCAAAGTCACTTTCTTCAAGGATATCAGAGACTATTTATTATCATGCTATTCAGACGAGTATGAAATTGGCAGAAGAAAGTGGGTCTTTTCCTAAGTTTAAGGAATCCCGTTATGCAGATGCAGAGCTTCAAGTGCAACTTGCTAGAAAGTATCAGCAACAGATGCCGGAAACCCACTATGATTGGGATCGACTTGCAACCCAAGTGAGGCAAGCGGGTATCCGTAATAGTTTGTTGATTGCAATTGCACCGACCGCAACAATTGCTTCCATTGTTGGAAGTTATGAGAGTATTGAGCCTCAGATTTCCAATTTTTTTAAGCGTGAAACACTCAGTGGAGAGTTCCTCCAAGTAAATCGGTATTTGATTCATGATCTCAAGCGAGCGGGGCTTTGGAATGCAGAATTAAGGTCTAGAATCATTGAAGCAGATGGCTCTATTCAACACTTAAATGAGATACCGATTGAGATTAGAGATCTTTATAAAACTGTTTGGGAAATTTCTCAAAAAGATCTCATTGATATGGCTGTTGCGCGATCAGCGTTTATCTGTCAGTCACAATCGCTTAATTTATTTATGGAAGAGCCAAGCGTAGGGAAGCTTTCTTCTATGTATATGTATGCTTGGAAACAAGGTGTAAAAACAACTTATTATCTGAGATCCCGAGCAAAAACGGGAATCAAGAAGACTACAGTTGAACAGAGTTCAAAAGAAAAAGTAGCTGCTGTGATTCCAGAAAGTGTTGCCGCCGCAGTGACTTGTTCTCTGGAAAATCCGGAGACTTGCGAATCTTGTCAGTAGTAAAACGATCCAGGTTCAGAATCATTTAGAATGATTGGAAATCATGATTAAAGAACTCCTGCATAAACACAGGAGATTCTTAGACGGTAAGGAAGAAGATATTTTAACGATTTGCTTACCTCCCTTCTCAGCGGGAGAGGTGAGTTAATGATTCATTTCATCACCAAAACTTAGGTGGGGAGATATTCGAATGTTGCTAGATAACGAACTTGATCTGACGTTACGTCCCATGAAGTACCCACAGTTTTTTCAGCTCTATAAAAATTCTATTAAGAATATATGGACGACTGATGAAATTGATTTTTCAGTAGATTATGAGCATTTGAGAGATCGTCTCACTCCTCAAGAATCGCATTTAATTAAGCGGTTGGTTGCTTTTTTTGCAACCGCCGATAATTTAGTGGCACACAATCTGGTTCTTAATTTTTATAAACATTTGAATGCGCCCGAGTATCGAATGTTTTTAGGGAAGCAACTTTTTGATGAGATGCTTCACGTTGAAACCTATTTACTTTTGGTCGATAATTATATTCCAGAGATGGATGAGCGTAAGGAAGCGTTTGGTGCTTATCAAACCATTCCTTCAGTGAAGAGAAAAGCCGATTTTTGCTTTAAGTATATGGACTCGATTCATCATCTAGATAAGCTTGACTCTGATAGCAAGCGGAAACAATTTATTGAGAATTTGATCTGTTTTGCAGGGTGTGTAGAAGGATTATTTTTCTTTGGTTCTTTTGCTTATGTGTATTTTCTGAGAAATAAAGGGCTCTTGCCAGGACTTGCAACAGCCACTAATTGGGTTTTTCGCGACGAGAGCTTACATATCGAAGGTGCGATGCTGGCAATTGAGAAGATCCGCAGCGAGTATCCTCATTTATTTGATGCAGAACTAGAGGCAAAAGTCCTTAACATGATGGAAGAGGCTGTGACTGTTGAGATGGAGTTCTGTGAAGATGCTCTTTCTTTTGGGGTAACAGGCTTATCCCCCAAGTTGATGAGAGACTATTTGGAATATGTTGCTGATCAGAGATTGGTGCAAATGGGGTACCGAAAGCACTATTTTAAAAGCAACCCATTTTCATTTATGGTTCTTCAAGATGTTCAGCCTTTAACTAACTTTTTTGAAAAGAGAGTGACTGAATATTCGAAAGGTTTTGAGAGCCATAAAAACTCAGTTGTATTTACAGAGTCTTTTTAGGCGAGGCCTTAAGGGGCATTTTCCCATCCTGCAACTTGCCCTTCCTCGAAGTAGACGATGCGAGCCGAACTGAGTTGCGTTTGTCTTGAAGGACTTTCGCTATAGATCCATTTCTGATTCTTTAAGAGAGGATCTCCTGCCATTTCTATATCGTTGGGTTCACCCCAAACGGAAATGACATCTTGCATTTTCATACCAAGTACAACTTCACCTGATTCAAGGGCTTTTTGGATTTCAAGTTCTTTATGAAGCTGAAACGTTGAATAACCCACGTCCTTTTCCTGAGGAAGGATTCCTCGTTCAGAGAGGACTGCGGATACGATAGGATCCTCAGGAGGGTTTGAGTCAATGGGTAAAAGAGCACAACCACTTAAAAGGGTCAAAAAAATGACCAAAAGAATTTGTAATTTCACTTTTTAAGCCTCCTTATTTTTTCCTGTTGATCAGTTATTTATCGGAAAGAAGCCTCTCGGAACTTGAGGCCTTTAGCTTATCCAGTTATTCTATACGAAATGGCTGAAATTCAAATCACTTCACCTCCCAAGACCCCACCTCTGGATACTTCCTCTCCTGAACAGGAAGCAGGTGAAGTCTCTTCGTTTCATCCTAAGAAAATAATTGCCCAAATTAGAAAATATGTTGGAAATAAGAGTGTTAATCTATCGAAGTTATTGGATATTTTATCCGGTCTTTTTTCAATAGATGCACCCACTCGAAAAATGTCTACGGTTTTTATTTTCAGTTTAATTGGTATTTTATCAGTATTTTATTTGGCGTTAGATCGATATTGGATGTCAAAAAGGGGTGAGTTACGGCATCAATCTAAGGAACTTGGAAATCGCTTTGAAGAATTAGTTCGAAAGCGCTCAGAGGAAGCAGAGCGTCGAGCCAGCGTGATGTCTGTTGGAAGCTTTACTTTAGACTTAAAAGAAGACACTACGCAGGTGATGGGGACTGGCATAGCGAATATGGCAGAACTTGAGATTATCATTTATTGTGACGGTCGAGAAACTCGGAATTTTATTCAATCGCATCTGATTGAAGTGCGCGATCAAATAAGCCATGCTTTTATAGGCTTATCAAAAGACGATTTAATGTCGAGGGAAGGTAAGAAAAGAATTAAAAAAACGATCTTGAAAATTCTCAATGCATGGATGCCTCATGGGAAGGTGAGTGATCTTTATATTTCAAAACTCATTATCAACTAAACAGTGCTTACTTCTAGGCTACCTCTAAGCAATGAGTTCGAGGTCCAAGAATTTTATGACGTTTCAGCATTTCAAAGAGAGTGCTTCTCGCAACCCCTAGGATTTTAGCAGCTTTAGCGCGATTTCCGTGTGTTAGTTTGAGTGCCTTCAATAAAACGACTCTTTCCATTTCATTTAAGCTCAATACGGAAGCGCCTAGTTCTAAGCTGGGAGTTTGTCTTATATTTTCTGAGGTCAATAAGAACTCGAATGCCTCTTCGTGTAAAATAGGAGTAAATGCTCCCGCAAGGCCGCTAGCACGTTCAATTGCGTGACGAAGTTCACGAACATTTCCTCGCCACGCGTGGGCTTTGAGTCGAAGAAGCGCTCGCTCAGAAAGCGAATGATTGAGTTCAGACGAAAATTTTCGAGCTAACATTTCAATGTCTTCAAGACGCGATCGCAGGGTGGGTATCTGGAGAGTGACAGAGGCAAGTCTATAATAAAGGTCCCTTCTAAATTTTCCTTCTTCTACTAATTTTTGAAGAGGATGATGAGTTGCGCAAACGAGGCGAACGTCCGCTTTAGAGGGGCGGTCAGCGCCTACGGGACGAATTTCTCCATTTTCTAGGAATCGTAAAAGTTTTACTTGAATATCTAAGGGTAAATCACCGATTTCATCTAAAAATAGAGTGCCACTATGAGCTTGCATTAAGGCTCCGGCTCGATGGTTAACCGCTCCAGTAAAAGATCCTTTCACATGCCCAAAAAGTTCACTTTCAGCCAGGGAAAGAGGGAGTGCGCCGCAATGCAAAGGAACGAACGGGCCCGACTTTCGATCGCTCCATGAGTGAAGTAATTGAGCGAGAACCTCTTTTCCTGTGCCGGTTTCGCCTTCTAAATAGAGAGCAAGAGGCGTGACTGCTGCTTTTTTGGCCATCCAGAGGATTTTTCGACCTGATTCGGAACAAGTTAACCAAGGTCTCACTCCGGAAGGAAAGGTGGGGTAAGGAAGGGTGCTTGCCACAGATTCCAGCGTGAGTCGAGTCTCTCCGATTTGAAAAGGAATCCCTATGGGTAAGTAAGCCTCACGCACGGACCAATCACCGAGTAAGCCTGGCGGAGAGAGGGGGAGTATCCTGATCCAGAAGGGGGAAGAAGACTTGTGAGGTTCAGCAGACCAAAGAAGTGCAGCTTCTTTGGCTACCGTAGGATCCCTTAAGATGATATTGGACGTCTCACTTCTTCCGAGGGTCTGAGAGCTTTGTAAGTGAGCGATTCTGGTTTCGCCTGAGGGTTCTTGAATTTTAAGTTGCCAAGACATTCAGTATTTCTCCTTCTGAACTGGCCTGTAAAGCAATGGCTGTACCAATGAAAAAAGTGAAGGGTAGGGAGAGATTCAAATATTCCTGATGTAGTTGAAATTTTAGGGTAAATTCAATTATGAAAGGTTTGAATCACTCATTGAGAGAATTCTATTTTTCTCTTTTTTGGTTCATTTTTGCTCCAGATTAGCTACGTATGGACTTGGAAGGCCGAGGAACTTATTTAAACCATGACATCAAAATTTTTAATAACAGTAGCAGATCCATCTCAATTTTCAGATCTCTTTAACGGCGATTTTCTGAAAGGTCATCGGGAGCCTAGAATTGCTATGGTAGGACGGTCCAATGTGGGAAAGAGTTCGATGATTAATGCTCTTTTAGGACAAACTCTGGCTCGAACGAGCAATCAGCCGGGGAAGACACGAGCATTGCATTTTTATCTTTGGAAAGAGGCTGGCAAAATTATTGCCGATTTGCCAGGTTATGGCTACGCAAAAGCAGCTAAGACAGAACGAAACCGTTGGGAAGAGTTTATTCGAATGTATTTTGAGAACGATGGTCATTTGGAAAGAGCTGTGGTTTTACTGGATTCTCGGCATGGCCCAACTGATACAGATCTAAAAGCTATCGAGTTCTTGAGTTTAAACCATATTCCAGTTACCTTAGTATTTTCAAAGGTAGATACATTAAAGACTCAAGCATTGAGAGCTTCGCGTCAGAAAGAAGCTGGCCACGAGCTTGAAAAACTAGGAGTTGAGGCTGATTCGGTATTGTGGGTTTCCAGCCAAAGCAAAGTAGGTATGAAACAGCTCATTCAAACACTCAGGTCAAAAGAGTGAAGTGAGAGAAGGATACAATAATGCCTCATTCGGTTTTAATTGTACTAGGTATTGAATCAGTGTTGGTTTTTATGACAGCATTTTTTCTGGTTCAGCCAGATGTTCTTTTTCGTTTAGCATCTCAAAAGATTCGTACTGTTGTTAGGTGGAGTGGGATGTTATTACTTTGTTTGACCTTCTGTTGGTCTGTCATTGTGGGTATTATTCTGAGTCTGAATGGGTTGTCTTTAAAAATTTAATCGTTTTCAAAGCCTCACGAATTGAAAGAGGTACTCATTGTTTAAAATTGGAATTGTAGCACCTTCAGCCAAAGTTCCTCGTATTGAACTCAAACTGGGAGTTCAGAGAATTAGACAAGAAGGCTTTTCTGTCGACGTTCATGAACAGTGTAAGAAAAGTTATCTTTTTTTTGCAGGCACGGATGAAGATCGTGCTCATGCATTCTTTGAGTACGCAAAGAGTCCACAACACTCCGTGATTTGGTGTGCGAGAGGGGGGTATGGTGCAGTTCGTATTCTTCCTCTTCTCGAGCGAATGGCTCTCCGTCAAGGATTCCCGTCGAAAAAATTATTAATAGGATATTCTGATAGTACAGCTTTGATGGAGTTTGTCCGTCGAAATTGGGGCTGGGCAACTCTTCATGCCCCGATGCCTAGCATGAGGAAGTTTAGTTTACTGGGTAAAAATGATTGGCATGCGATGTCTCAATGGATTCGTGGGGAGAGTGTTGCGTCTCCTTGGGGTAAGAATAAACTTACATTTTGGACCGGGCGTCCAAAGTCCTCTATTCAGGCCCCATTAGTGGGGGGGAATTTGACTCTTTGGAGCTGCCTCCTTGCGACCCCTTTTCAGGGAAAGCCCAAGAATTGTATCCTATTCTTTGAAGACGTAGATGAAAACCTCTATCGAATTGATCGGATGCTTCAACAACTGGTCCATTCGGGGAGTCTAAAGGGTGTTAAAGCGATTGTTTTAGGTAATTTTTTGAATTGTAGAGATTATGCCCCTCTTGTTTTAAAAACCACTCCGACTTCGAAAACTCAAAAAAGAGTCCTCCAGTCTCCAAACTCAACTGAGCTTCGGCCTTTGAGAAAAGTACTGAAGAGTCAAGATACCCTTCGTGCACTTTTTAAAGAGCTTGGGGATCGTTTGAATATTCCGGTGGCATTTGGATTGCCGGTAGGGCATGGCCCTGAAGTCTCGCCGCTTCCTCTCGGAGCGGAGTATCGCCTCTCTCCTCAAGGAAATTTTGAACTGATTCGTTGGGATTGGCTGAAGAATGTGGACACAGTTAAGGATTTGGGTTAATGATCTAACCCGATCTATTTCATTGGCTCTGTGGCGGAATTGGTAGACGCGCACGACTCAAAATCGTGTATCCTTACGGGTGTGAGAGTTCGATTCTCTCCGGAGCCACCAACGCAAAAAGAGGCCTGACGAAAGTCAGGCCTTTTGCGTTTGGTGGCTTTGAAAAGAAAAAACGCGAACGCGTTTTGTACCCTACGGAGAGAAGCGAATGGCGGAAGATGCGGGTGCCCAGCTGTGCTGGGCGGCATCTGAGCCCGGGCTGCAGGATTTGCACGACAGTGCAAATACCGGAAGCCGATTCTCTCCGGAGCCACCAACGTAAATATTACATTCTAAATGGCTGTTCCCCATTTCAGCCCCCACCGGGAATTTCGCCATTCTTTTTGAAGGAGTGGATTTAAAAAAGTCCACGCCACGATTCTACTTTTCTTTTGTCCTTGCGTCATATTCAACGTGCGCAGTTCCTTCACCTTTGCGGTTTTCAATAATTTATAGATTTTAGGAAGATTGTCTTCCTTTGAAACGAGAGTCGAGAACCAAAAGCACTGATAGGCAAAGCGAGCGCTTTCTTGAATCATTTGGCGTATAAATGCCACCTCTCCTCCATCACACCAAAGTTCAAGCCCTTTTCCGCCGAAATTGATGAGTTGTTTTTTGTGTTTTGGCTGTGACAATTCTTTCTTGCCTAAATGATTCCATTTGCGACGAGTTCCGGCCTGAGCTTCCTCCAGAGAAGCATGAAAAGGCGGATTACATAAAGATGCGTCAAAGCGATCTTCTGCCCCGATGATTCCTTCAAAAATATGAGAAGACGATTCTTGCAGTTTAAAATCAACGGCATTTCCAAAACTGGGGTTAGATTGGGCAATCGTTTGCGCGGATTGAATTGAAGCCGGGTTGGAGTCTGAACCGAGGAAACTCCACTCATACTCGTGATGACCGATGATCGGGTAAATACAATTCGCCCCCACTCCGATATCGAGGACGCGAATCGTTCTTCCTCGCGGAATGAGGCCTTCGTTTGAGGAAGCCAGCAAGTCCGCCAGTTGATGAATATAATCCGCTCTTCCTGGGATGGGTGGACAGAGATAATCTTTTGGAATATTCCATTCTGAAATTCCGTAATAGCTCTTCAGCAGTGCTCGATTCAGCGCCTTGATAGCTTCGGGATGAGCGAAATCAATGGAGTCATTTCCGTATTTATTTTTAGCCACAAAATGAGCGAGTTCAGGATAGCTTGCTTTCAAAACATCAAAATCATAATGCCCTTGATGCCGATTACGTGGGTGAAGACTGGATTTCTTCTTCATCTTCGTGAACGCCCACCTTTTGGCGCTCCCCGAATACTGTGTAATTGATCGACCAAGGGTTGATCTCGCTCTGTCACGAAGTTAAGCACTAAGCCTTCGCGTCCGGCCCTTGCAGTTCGCCCGACGCGATGGATGTAGTTTTCCATGTGCTGAGGCAGGTGATAGTTGATGACTCGTCCTACATGCTCGACATCGAGGCCCCTTGAGGCTAGGTCTGTCGAAATTAAAAGATTCACTTTGCCATCGCGAAAGGCTTTGAGATTCGCGCGACGCTCTACTTTATCCATCTCTCCTCGATAGATCGCGCAGCCATGCCCCTTCTTCAGAAGTTCTTGGGCGAGCTTGTCGCATTGTTCACGAGTGTTGGTGAAAATGAGAGTTCCGCCTGTGATAGTTTCGGTGAGTAAAGTTTCCAGGAGTGGGAACCGTTTTCCGTTCATGACCGTGAGATTCTGAGTGGTCAGCGTTGGTACTACGTGATGACTGCCTTCGCTGCGGATGATTTCTGCGCCAGTGAAGAGTTTGTTTATAAGCTCCTGTACTGCAGGACTCACTGTTGCAGAGAATAGCGCCAATTGACGACCAGGAGGGCAAGCACTCACAATACGGTTTGCGTCGGGTAGGAAGCCTTGATCGAGCATCTGGTCGGCTTCGTCGAATACTAAGATGCGAATACCACTCAGATTTATCAGACGTCTGTCTAACAGCTTAACGAGGCGCCCAGGAGTTGCAACGAGGATTTCAAAGGGTCCTTGTATATTTCTCTTTGCGATCTCCAGAGTCGTGCCGCCCAGGATGCTGCGTACACGAAGGCGAGTGGTGTGGGTAAAGGGCTTAAACACCCGAGTTACCTGCTCGCCCAGTTCCCGAGTTGGGACGACTACGCAAGCGTGAGGCGTGCTCTCTAAATTAATTCGGAGGCCTCTATTTTCCAGGCTTTTCAGCATGTGTAAAATAGGCAAAGCATACGCCAGGGTCTTGCCACTCCCTGTTTCGGAGACACCAACCACTGAACGTTCTTCGAGTAGGGCAGGAATCGCACGATTCTGAATTTCAGTAGGCGTTACAAGTTTTTTCTCATCGAGTGTTGATTGAAGGGAGGGGAGTAAATCGAAATCAGTAAATAAGCTCATTTAGCCATGCCTCTTAATAGGTTTCTAAGGAATTGATTTCCACAGTCGCGGTAATTTCTATGATCTTCTTTACGAAAAAAAGCGCTCAATTCTGTTTTTGACACTTTAAGCCCCGATTTTTCTATCAAATTGATGATGTCGCTGTCTTTGAGTTCAAAAGCGACACGCAGTTTCTTCAGAATAATATTATTTGTCATTGATAATTCAATGGGTTGAGGTGCCTGGCTTTCATTCTTCCCTCGTTTAAAGATAATCAACCCGTCTAGGAAATGGGCCAACACCTTATTCCCGCAAGTTTTGTAGCCTTCTTCGTCTTCTTGTTTGAGAAAGGCAATGATGTCATCTTTACTTACTTTGAAGTCAGCTAGGCTGATGATTTCAATGAGCATTGTTTCATTTATGTTGAGGATATATCGAATGCTTCGGAGGACGTCGTTATTGGTCATTATTAATGCAGCATATCATACTTATTAGAATTCGGTATAGGGGTTCGGATAGGAAGAGAACGATCAGGGTTTTGGTATCGCATCCGGCTCGACTCCTCCGAAGCCACCCACGCAAAAAGAGGCCTGACTTTCGTGAGGCCTCTTTTTGCGGATTTGAAAGTCTTGTGAGTTAATGAGAAGTAGCTGTGAGTGCCGAAATAGTAGTTGGAAGACTACTGACGGTAAGGGGTCCGAAAGTGTAAAGGGAGTCGCCGGTGCCGATAGGGTTGACCCAGGTAATTCCGGTAGGCAGAGCGCTTCCATTTGTGCAATCCCCTGATGTGGAACAGGTGCCTAATCCAGCTGTGCCTATGACATTATTGGAATAAGTAGTGCCGCCGGGGTATGTGCTCGCTCCAAAAGTGTAACCTTGATTATAAGTGTTTGTCTGGCTTGGGCTCTCATACGCGCCACCCTCGCGGCCATATGGAATCAGATTAAATTGGGTGACAGTAGAAGTTGCGGGATTTGTAGAGGTAGCAATATTGTATGACATGGAACCCGTGCATGTCCCCGCTGTAGTAAAGTTAGCAGCGCTTACGCAAAGCGTATCAAGGGCTGCGCAAGTTTGCCCCATATCCGTCGAACCATTGGCGTAGACGTTGGTGCCGTCGGACTTGAGTTGAATGCCACAGTAGCCAAACCCAACGCCTGCAGCGGTGAGTTCAAATTTAGGAGAAGTGGTAGATGTGGCAGTTGATGCCGGAGTGTTCGATGCGAGGAGATGCACCACTCCATGAGAACCAGAGTCCCAAGGAGTGTTATTATAGCCAACGGTTAGCCATGCCTCAATATTATAATAGGATGCCGACGCAAGAGCAGAGACTTTAAGTGGGTTGCTATTTGAGTCGAGTGGCGTGATGATTGCCGCCGCTGACTCAACTAAACCAAAGCTATAGATATATACTTTTGTTCCATCCGTTCCATAAGTAATGAAGCCGGTTCCTTGAGTTAAGTAGCATTGTCCGTAAAAAGCTATTCCCGCCGTTGGGGCCTCGGGCGGGTAGATAGAGAAATTGGAAGTTGTTATTGCGGTGAGGGTACCGCAGGCTCCTGCGCTCGAACCACTCATGGCAGTATTCACGTTGGAGATTAAGCCATCTACGACCGTGAGTAACTGAAAGATGTCAGTTGGGCCAGAGGAAAAAAACCGGGTCTGAATGTCACTCGAATTCAGTGTAAGGATACTGACAGGAGAACTCCGCTGAATTCTGCTCTCAAATGCAGCGGTCTCCTTTCCCCCTAATCCCGTAGGAATTGCCTTTTCGATTAGAGGTGTAATCAGGGGGATGGTGGTGGTCGTCCCGCTGGCGGTCGTGTTTGAGGAGCTGCAACCACCCGAAAGTAGACTCACAGAAATAATTGTAGAGGACAGGACTGCTAAGTGGAATTTTTTTTTATTCATATAAGCCTTTTTTAAATCTCCCTACCTTAACGATTTAATTTTGGGAGTTGAGTTGTAAAATTAAGAAAACCCGATATTCTATTTCTATCACGAACGGAATAGAAGGTTTTGAATTATGTTAGGGCATGCTTGAATAAATTTCAATCAGTCGTTTCAGTTTTTCTCGGGGAATCCGAGTTCTAAAAAATGGGCCTTGTTAATACGATAAAATATCGTATAATCTATCGTATGAAAGTTACAGCGCTCATTCCTGACGACCTGATTTCGGAAATTAAGATTTTGTCTAAAGGAAAAAATATTACAGAGTCTCTAATTATTGTGATGCAGGAATGGATAGCATCCAAGCACCTTAAAAGTCTGAATCAAGAACTGAGAAAATCCCCTCTGAAATTTGAGTCAGGTTATAGTGCCGCACGAGTTCGCAGGGTAAATCGAAAAAAATGATTATTTCAGATACATCTGTATGGATTGAGTTTTTTCGTGGAAAGATAAGTTATCGCGATTTCATGGGACCACTCATTGAGGATGGGAAGGTTTTTGCCCTGGAGTGTATTTTTGGAGAGCTATTGCAAGGTGTTCGTACGCAAAGGGAGATTCAGGTCATTTCAGAGTATTGGGGTAATTTGCCTAAAATAGACCACAAAGGAACTTGGATCGAGGCTGGTCTACTGTCGTCGCGTGGAAAGTGGCACTCGAATGGTGTAGGGCTGATTGATTTAGCGATAGTTTCAGCGGCGAGAAGAGCCGGTTTCAAGATTTGGACGCTCGACAAAAAATTAATGAGCGTGCTTTCTGACTCAGAAATATTTCATATTTAGTCGCTGTTCCAAAATGAGATTTTTAGAACTTCAAAATTTGGAAACAGTTTGGAAAATTCCTCGATTCTTTCCGGAACCACCAAAAAAATTCGGTTCTTCTCGTTGCATGTAGTTCAGGTCGTTTCTTAGGCGTTTCATTTACTGTTCAGCACAGTAAATGATTAATACCATAATTGGAGCTTAAATTTCTAAAGGAAATAGAAATAGAAATAGAAATGGGTGAAAGTTGTCTTAAGTCACCGCTACTTGCGGTGACGATAAAAGCTTAGGTTAGTCCTATGTTATGGCTGGTAGAGTTAAGGAACAGGGTATGCACGATTGACCGCGTAAATATGTTTCTATCTCAGTGGGTCCGACGGATTGACTTATCTTTTTTTGTCCGATATGGCGCTGTTGTGTCGATCACCGCACTAGCCCTAGAATTCTCCTGGTTGCTCAAATCTTGGAGCGGAAATTCGACTCAGACGATCCTCTTGGCAGCAGGGGTCCTCAGTGCTCTCCTGGCTGGATTTGGACCTGGTGTTTTCAGTTTGTTTCTTGCCACCGCTTCCGGTTTTTATCTGTTTAAGACAGGCAGCATGGCTCCCTGGGTGCTCTTCGACGGAGTGGGGCTACCCATCGTTTTTTTGAGTGCTTCTTTTCGCTCGGCCCTCAAATACGCGGAGGTGGAGCGGGCTCAGTTGGCAACAACAGAGCGTCTGGTTGACTCTATTGTCGAAAATCTTCCCGACCCGATTTTCGTTAAAGACGCAAACAGTTTGCGATTCGTTCTCTTCAACCGTGCGATTGAAAAAATGACAGAGTGGTCGCGGGAGGAAATGATCGGGAAGACAGACTATGACTTCTTTCCTAAGGCCGAAGCTGATTTCTTCCAAAAAATGGATCGCGAAGTTCTCTCATCGGGGAAGCTATTGGATATCCCTGAAGAATCGCTCCAGACGCGTTTCGGGAGCACCCGTATTCTTCACACCAAAAAGATCCCAATTCTCGATCATCAGGGCAATCCTGAGTTTCTTCTGGGGATTTCTGAAGACATCACTGAAAAGAAGCAAAGAGAGCAGGAGCGCATCCGACTGCTTACTGAGCTGGAGCAGGCCGTGAAGGGGCGTGAGCACGTGCTTGCGGTCGTTTCGCATGATCTTAAGAATCCTCTTGGGGCAGCCAAGCTCAGTGTTTCCGCCCTGGCGAAGATGGTTGAAAAAGATAGCATGCTGCAGAAGCTGGTCGAACTCCTTTCTGGCTCAATAGATCGTATGGAACGCCTGGTCCGTGATCTTCTGGACTTGGCAAGTTTCGAGGCAGGCAGTTTTCGTCTTGATAAAAGACCTGAGGACATCGTGTCATTGTTCGATGCCGTATCAAGCACGATGCGCCCTATAGCCGAGCAAAAGTCGATTCGCCTCGATTTCAAGACAGCCGGAGGTCAGAGGCTCCGTGCCCTCGGTGATCACGATCGAATCCTTCAGGTCTTTTTCAATTTACTGGGGAATGCGATTCGTTTTACCCCTAGCGAGGGCTGTATCACAGTATCCGTGGAGGGATGTGAAGACATGATTCGATTCTGGATCACCGATACGGGTCCAGGCATTTTGCCAGAGTATTTGCCACACATTTTCGAGCGCTATACTAAAACTGGCCGGAAAGGTAAGGGTTCGGCCGGCCTCGGCCTGAGTATTTCCAAGGCCATCGTCGAGGCGCATGGCGGACAAATCGGTGTTGAAAGTCGGTTCGGGGCGGGCAGCACTTTCTGGTTTACCTTGCCTGCAGCTCTCCCCGATCGTGACCCCCTCTCGTGATGGTTTTAGAACTCATCTCGATATGAAAATTCGAAATCAGGGTGGTCGCCTAAAAACTGCAGTATCCCTTCATTTCTCAATTTACAAGCAGGGCACTGTTTACAGCCGATTTTCTCTAAACCGTTGTAACAGGTAATGGTAGTTTCTAATAAGAGTTTCAATACGCCCTGTTGAAAACCGAATTCCATGGTTTCACGTTTGGTCATTTTTACGAGGGAAGTTCTAATTTCAAAAGAAGGGTCATCCAAATCTATTCTGAGGATTTCTTCCATTTTATTCATATAGTCTCGTGAGCAATCTCGGTAGCCTGAGTTGGCAGATTCGACTTCAATAATTCCCATATAGATCGAATGGGCTCCTAGATGATGAGCATGAATGGCTGCAATTCGAGCCATTAAGCCGTTACGTCCAACCACTAAACTATTTGGAGCTTCACCCTGTTTGGTAATAATGGGAAGAGAATGGTGGGTGAGTGAGTTTTCGGTAATCTGATTGAGACAGGTAATATCTAATACTGTATGATCAACGTTCCATACTTTACAGATCAATGCTGCGCGTTCCAATTCAACTGAGTGCCTTTGTCCGTAAGAGAAAGAAACGCTCAATACATTTTCCTTGCCGAATTCATGGATAGCTTGCGCTAAACAGAGACTTGAATCCATTCCGCCAGAGTGAACCACAAGAGATTGTTTTTTTAACGCCATTTTTAAAACTCCTTGCAGTGCTTGTCAACAACCCTAAAGGAACTACTTACCTTAGACATAGGGACAAACTCCAAAAAGATCAAATAACTGATGCCACATGCCATTCCAGCGTGAGGTTATTCTCAGTGGCGTTCCCGTTTGAGGATGAATCATTTCTACAGAATAAGCTTTTAAGAGGAGGCCATTGATTTCTAGTTTTTCACGAAAAAGACGATTGTGTTCTCCATTTCCGTAAATCGTATCTCCAATGAGTGGATGGGAGATGTGTTGACAGTGCCGCCTAATTTGATGTCTTCTTCCTGTGTGAGGCTCTATATGAAGGAGAGAATAACGTGAAGAAGAAAAGCGTCCGTTGGGAAATGGGATTTCCATTTTTGCAATTCTTTCATAAGCCGTGACCGATTCAAGTCTTTGGTCAGGATCATTTTCTGACCGAAGGGGATGTTCAATTGTAGCTGCTTCAGGTGTCCAACCCCTGACTACAGTGATGTAAGTTTTTTTTATTTTTTGATTCTGAAATAATTGACAAAGTTCCCGAGCCGTTTCGCTCTGGAGCGCAAAGAGAAGAACTCCCGAAGTGGCACGGTCTAGACGATGAACCGGATAGAGATAGGTATTGAGCTGCTTTCCTAGAAGGTGAAGGCAATTTGTGAGAGGGGAAATTCGATGAGTTGAATCTTCTGGTGGGTGAACGTGGTATCCAGCAGGTTTTTCAATGGCGACTAGGTATGGATCTTGGTAAAGAATTCTAAAATACATAACTCATCCAAAAGCCTTCAAAATTTTATAGATCAATAAGATGCATTATTCTCGGACTAAATTGCGATTCCAATTCGGAACTAAAACCACTAAATCATGGGTTCCATCCGGCACGCACTGGCAGGAGAGGCGTGATTGGGGTGTCAAGCCAGGCGCTTTTTCAAGCTGATCTTCTTCTTCTTCCGTGCTTTCATTACAAGACTCGAGGCCTTTTTGAACGACGATATGGCAAGTAGAACAAGCACAGACGCCTCCACAGGCGTGATCGATATCAATTCCAGAGGCCAATGCGATATCTAAAACGCTGCCTGGCAAGCCAGTGGCACTTGAAGGCATATCCTGAGGGTCTACTTCAATGGTTTTGCCTTCAGGGAGATAAGTAATTGTAAACTTTTGCTGAGGTCGTTTGACCTCAGTAGATTTCATATAAGGATTAGTGCCGCCCATGAGGGTATGCTTAACAGTTTTGATCCGGTTTTTGTATCTTAAAATGTGGCACAGGGTGTTATCTATCAGGTCAAGAACGGTTGCATTCTCTGTGAACTCCTGGCATTTATGGGGCTAATCGAAAAAAAGGTATCCTTATGAACGACTTCTTAGCTCAAGCCCAGGTTTTATATCACAAGCCCCTTATGGATCTTCTTTATGAAGCACACAGTGTTCATCGTGCAAATCATGATCCTGCGGACATTCAGAAGTGTACTCTCCTGTCGATTAAAACAGGGGGATGTCCAGAGAATTGTTCCTATTGTCCACAGTCTGCTCATTACAATACGGGCTTAGAAAAAGAAGGTCTTCTGGGTTTGGAGCAGGTTCGAACTGCGGTTAAAGAAGCTAAAGCGGGTGGTGCTCAACGGTTTTGTATGGGCGCTGCATGGAGAAATGTGAAGGATGGTCCTGAGTTTGACCGAGTTTTGGAAATGGTCCGTATTATTAAAGCGGAAAACCTTGAAGCTTGCGTAACCCTCGGCATGTTAAATCCTTCACAAGCTCAGCGTCTTAAAGAAGCTGGATTAGATGCCTATAATCATAATTTGGATACCAGCCGAGAGTATTATGAGAAAATTATTCAGACTCGCACTTATGATGATCGACTCAATACCCTCAAGTCAGTTCGCCAGGCCGGACTCACCATTTGTAGTGGTGGAATTATCGGAATGGGTGAGACTCCTCAGGATCGTTGTGCCATGCTTTCGGAGTTGGCAAGCCTAGATCCTCAGCCTGAGTCAGTCCCAATTAATTTATTGATCCCTGTAGAAGGCACGCCTCTTCAAGATTCGACACCCGTTGATCCGGTAGAGTTGGTGAGAACAGTAGCAGTTGCTCGAATTTTGATGCCAAAATCGAGAGTTCGTTTGTCTGCCGGTCGGCTCTCCCTAAGTAAAGAAGCTCAGATTCTTGCATTTTTTGCAGGAGCGAACTCGATCTTTTTGGGGGAAAAGCTTTTGACTCGGCCTAATCCTACAATGGATGAGGATCAAGTTTTGCTTTCGAGCTTGAAGGCCACTTCCTTCGAGTCCGATTTGGCAAACTCATGGGTGCAATGAGCGATTCCTCTAGGCTACTAAAAAGTCGTCTTGAAAAGCTCGATCAAGCTTCTTGTCGACGGATTTTATCGTCTAGGAACGGAGTTGATTTTTCTTCAAATGATTATTTAGGCTTTAGCCAAGATGAAAATTTGAAGTCAATGCTCTCCGAGTGGTTAAAGGAAATTCCCCTGGGGTCATCCGGATCACGATTATTAAGAGGACAATTAAAAGTATTCGAGGAGGCCGAAGAGCATTTAGCTGATTTCTGTGGCCGTGAATCCGCACTCATTTTTCCATCAGGGTATCAGGCTAATATAGGACTCCTCTCGGCACTTTTAGGGCCAGAGGATATTGTATTTTCAGATCAATTCAATCATGCATCGATTATTGATGGAGTACGATTAAGTGGTGCACATAAAGTCATCTATCCACATGGTAATACATCGGCACTCAGAGGTTTATTAAAAGTATCTGCAGCTCAGGAAAAATCCCTGAAGGTCATTGTAACTGAAAGTCTTTTTAGTATGGACGGAGATATTGCTCCATTACAAGAACTTGCCGATTTGGCTGAGGAGTTTTCTGCTCTGCTTGTGGTTGATGAAGCCCATGCTACCGGTCTTTGGGGAGATTTTAAACAGAATTTAGGCGGAGGATTAATTCAATCCTTGAATCTCAGCTCAAGAGTATTCGCCACAGTTCATCCCGCTGGGAAAGCGTTTGGAGCAGCCGGAGCGTGGGTATGTGGCGACGCAATTCTCAAAGACTACTTAGTTAATTTTTCGCGGCCTTTTATATTTTCCACTGCACCTGTACCCTTTATGGCTATTTTGTTGAAAACAGTTCTTTCTTATTGGAGAAAAGTAGGAATTCAAAGAGCTGAGGCTGTGTTTGAAAACTCCAAATATTTACAGAAGAGGTTAACTTGCCTCCTAAAAGGGAAGTATTTAATTCCCAATGTAAATGGACCCATTATTCCAGTCATAGTTGGAGACAACCTCCGGACTTTTGAGCTATCTCAGAGATTGCAAAGGGGCGGTTATGATATTCGCGCTATTCGACCTCCTACAGTTTCCGAGGGAAGTGCGCGGTTGAGAGTTACGACGAACTGGAGTCATTCATCTCAGGAGATTGAAGATTTAGCGATTGCAATGGAACATTGTATAAGAACCTAGCTAAAGCGCATAACTAGATCATTGGAAAAAAGTTCATGAACAAATCAGGTCTTTTTATTACAGGTACAGATACAGGAATTGGAAAGACAGGGGTCAGTAGTCTTCTGGTATCTGCCCTTCGTTCTTTTGATTTGCAGCCGGGGTATTTTAAGCCAATTCAGACAGGTTCTGATTTGGATACTCTGACAGTTTCACACTTATCTGGAATTCCTGCTTTCGAATGGCCAAAGCCTGTCTATCAGCTTTCGTTACCAGCGGCGCCTTATCAGGCAGCACAAGCAGAGAATACGCAAATTGAACTGGATCGAATTGTAAAAGTTTGGAAAGGTCTTGATCACCGAAATTGGGTGGTAGAGGGTGCGGGTGGATTGTTAGTTCCGCTCAATGCCAAACAAACCATCCGTGATTTGATACAGGTCCTCCATTTAAAACTATTAATTGTATCTTCTACCCGGCTGGGAACGATCAATCATACTTTATTGACCATCGAAGCGGCAAAAAAATCAAATATTGAAATTGTAGGTATTGTACTTATCGGTGATGAAAATGTCGGGCTTACTTCTATTTTAACGGAGTTTTCAGGTGGCGTACCTGTGTTAGCTCGGATCCCCTTTTTTGAGAATCTATCACCTTCTCTCGTTGCTGATCAATGCACTCATTATTTTTCAACCTCTACTCTCAGGATGATCTATGGCGACAAATAAAGCGATGGAAACATTAAGTTTGGCTGAACGCGATCGACAAGTGATTTGGCATCCTTATTCTCAACACGGTCTGAATCAAGCAGTTTTACCTGTGGTTTCAGCTCGAGGGGCGTATTTAAAATTAGCGGATGGTCGAGAGATTTTGGATGGCATTTCGTCTTGGTGGGTCAACCTTCATGGTCACGCTCATCCCAAAATAGTGAGTGCTATTGCCGCCCAAGCCGCGCAATTAGAGCACGTGATTTTTGCTGGGTTTACTCATGACCCAGCAGTGCGACTTGCAGAGTTTTTGACTCAATATGGTCCTATTCGCAATGCCGGACTCAGTAGGGTCTTTTATTCTGATAATGGGTCTACAGCGGTCGAAGTTGCTCTTAAGATGGCTTACCAGTATCATTTAAATTTAGGTCGGAAACCGCGAGAACGGTTTCTCGCATTATCCCATTCTTATCATGGTGACACCTTGGGTGCGATGGCTGTGGGAGAGCCCTCAGGGTTTCATACTCAATTCAGAAGACTGATGCCTCAAGTGGATTTTGTAAATCCGGGCGATTTCAAGCAACTTCAACAAATATTAAATCAGAATTCAGATTCTTATGCCGCCTTTATTTTTGAACCTTTAGTTCAAGGTGCGGCAGGAATGAGAATGTATGATGCACATTATTTGCAAGAAGCAGTCAAGCTCTGTCAGTCTCAAGGCGTAGTTGCGATTTGCGATGAGGTTTTTACCGGATTTTATAGAACGGGAAAGTGTTTTGCATTTGAGCATACGGATATCAAGCCGGATTTACTGTGTCTTTCAAAGGGAATTACTGGGGGTTTTTTACCGTTGGCGGTCACATTAGCCCACGATCGTATTTACAATGCGTTCCTATCGAAGGAAATTCGAACTGCTTTTCTTCATGGCCATTCCTATACTGCCAATCCCATTGCTTGCGCAGCGGGGGTGGAGTCTTGGAGGTTACTGCAAAGTGTGGAATGTCGAGAGCAAATTTCAATGATTGAAAGGATCACGCGAAAACACATAGATCAATTGAAGTCCCACCCCCGAATCAAAGCAGCACGATGCTTAGGTACAATCGGTGCTGTCGAAATCAATGAAGACCTAAATTATTTTTCCTCCAAACCACGTAGTTTTTTGAATTTAGCTTTGGAGAAAAATGTTTTACTTCGACCTTTAGGGAATGTGCTTTATGCTTTACCTCCTTACTGTATTATGGAGCAGGAGCTAGATTACATTTATAACACGATCCGAGAATTGTTGGGGGTCATCGATGAAGCCTTTTGAAAATAAAGTTGTTTTTATAACAGGTGCATCTGCTGGAATTGGCCTCGCATTAGCTCGGGAGTTCTCCCAAAAGGGTGCGAGTTTGGTCTTGACGGCCCGTCGAGTAGACCGATTAAAGGCTTTGGCTTGCGAGCTGACTCAAAAAGGTCAAAAGGCAATACCCGTAGAATGCGATGTGACCCGAGATGGAGATCTTGAAAGAGCGGTACAAACCGCTATTCAAGAACTGGGTAGAATTGACGTAGTCGTTGCCAATGCGGGTTTTGGTGTGGTGGGAGATGTGGAAAAACTCAAACTCGAAGACTATCGACGTCAATTTGAAACGAATGTGTTTGGAGTATTGCGCACCCTCTACGCAACTTTAGATGAGCTCAAAAAGACTCATGGGACCCTTGTTCTTTTAGGAAGTGTGGCGGGCTATATTTCGTTACCTGGAAACTCTCCCTATAGCATGAGTAAGTTTGCGATTCATGCCCTCGCTCATTCTGTCACTCAGGAACTCAGGCCCTTGGGTGTTTCAGTAGTTTTGATTGCGCCAGGATTTGTCGAGAGTGAAATCAGGCATGTCGATAATCAAGGAAAGTACCATACAACAGCAGGGAAAGGTCCGGCTTCGTGGTTAGAGATGCCAACGCGGAAAGCCGCTCAAAAGATTGTCTCGGCAGTTCGAGCGAAACGAGCTGAACAAATTATTACTTTGCACGGTAAGGTAGCAGCACTGATTCAGAGGTATTGTCCGGCATTCATTTCTTTCTGGGTGCGTCGGAGCGGATTAAAGGGGCGGTCTGAACCCTAATTTGTGGGACTATTGAGGCGGGAGATTGACGGTGAAAAGAGATCCTTTTCCTAGCTCACTTTGGACGTCGATGGTGCCTCCATGAGCTTCTACAATTTGGCGAACAATATAAAGCCCCAGCCCTACACCACTTTCTGTACTTCGGCTTGACATGCCTCTTTCAAAGCGGGTGAATATTTTTTTTTGATTCTCCTGATCAATGCCCATTCCAGAATCTTGCACATTGAGTTGAATCCAGTCTTTATTTTTTTTTGTCGTGATTACAATGGGACTTCCAGGAGCATATTTGATGGCATTTGAGAGTAGATTAATCATGACTTGTTCAATCCGAAAAGGATCACAGTTGCAGTTGATCTCAGAATCTAAATTGGATTCCACGTGACAGCCCGCCAAAGTTAAGGACTCAGAAAGTTCCGAAATAACCTTCTCAATCAATGGAGAAAGGTTTAATTTTTTAGGATGAATTATAAATTTTCCGGTGCTCATTTGAGAAATATCTAGTAAATTATTGACTAAATTATTAAGTCTTTGGTTTTGATCGCCAATAATATTAATTAAGTACTCAAGTTTTTCAGCAGAGGCTTTGAAGAGTTGATCGCCATTTGCGATTCGCTTGAGGCTTTGCACTCCTAATGTAATCGTAGTCAGTGGGGTCCTAAATTCATGAGCGGTAATAGACAAGAATTCATCTCGAATGAGAACGGCTTCTTTCACGCTATTTTCAGTACTTTTTAGTTGGGTAAGTAATTGTGTATTTTCGATTGCAGTCGAGGCATGGGATGCCATTCTGTTGAGTATCAATAAGTCGGCCGAGTGAAAGTTAAACTGATTTTCATTTGTGTATATTTCAAAATATGCGAATAGGGATTGATCTCTCATGACCACAGGAATATTTACAGCATGGAGTAGTCCGGAGATATTTTGGAGGTGGTTCAATCTGTCGTTCCAATGAATAGGGGTTACTTCTTGGGTTGAGATCAATTCAGAAAAAGATACCTTGTCATCATTGACTTTTCCCCAGGTTCCTGAGGATGCACAGGTGACCCGAATGGCCGTACGAACCAAGGCTCTCATGATGGTCTGAATTTCGAGTATTTGATGGAGTTTTTGGGTCTCATGTAACAAAAATTCTACATTAGTATGAAAAGCTGAGGATACGGTCATAAACTGCACATAATTGTTGAGGGGGTTGAATTGGAGATGAAATGGTTTGCAATTCTTGCTAAGAGTAAGTCGAGTTCAATGGGTTTTTCTAGAAATTCATATTCTGAATTAAATTGATACATCTTTCGATCTAATGCAGAGAGAATAATAACAGGAATATTTTGAAGATAGGGATAGTTCTTTAAATAAGAAAGAAGTTCATTTCCATCCATGAGAGGCATGATGATATCGAGCAGTATGAGGTCGGGATGTGTCATTTGTTTGAGATAGAGTAATGCCTCAATGCCATTTTTAGTGGCGGTTACATGATAGCCTTCTATTTTTAAAATATCTGAGATGAGATCTCGTAAATTATCATCATCTTCGACCCATAGGACATGTTTGAGCGATTGAGCCACGCAATACTTCTCCCTGTGGAGCGGCCAAAGCAATTTATGTGCCTAAGGGGATATCAAAAAATGAGTAGACGTGAGCTTCTTTTGGGAAAGTAGGGAGTATGACTGACTAGGGAAGGTGCATCCTGCATCATAAGAAAAGGGAAGAAGTTGCAATTTGGAGGATAATGAGGTTTTTGATATTAGACACTATGCGCCATGCTTGGAATTTGTTAGAGTCTTAAGCTAGTTATGACGAAAAAAGCTCCTTTCACAGCAGTCAGGTCAGATGTTCAACTTCCTAAGCAAGAAGAAGAAATTCTTCAATACTGGGACTCAAATAAGATCTTTGAGAAGTCTCTTCAGCAAAAGAATGAAGAGACTTCAAAGTTTTACAGTTTTTATGACGGCCCACCCTTTGCCACGGGGCTGCCGCATTATGGTCACATTATGGCTGGGGTGCTTAAAGATATTATACCGCGATATTGGACAATGAAGGGGTACTCTGTTCCTCGTAGATTTGGATGGGATTGTCATGGAGTGCCTGTTGAATACGAAATTAACAAATCTTACAAAATAGAAAGCAGTAAGCAAATTATCGAGATGGGAGTCGATAAGTACAATGCTGCCTGTAGAGCAATTGTAAAGCGCTATTCCGAAGAGTGGAAAAGGACCGTTAGGCGCGTGGGGCGCTGGGTTGACATGGAAAACTCCTATTTCACTATGGATGTCAATTTCATGCAGAGCGTGTGGTGGGTTTTTCAAGAGCTGTGGAAGAAGGGACTGATCTATGAAGGATATAAAGTAGTTCCTTATTCGACGGGCATTTCTACCCCTCTTTCAAATTTCGAAGCAAACCTCAATTATAAACAAGTACAAGATCCAGCGATCACCGTTGCTTTTTCTGTTTTAGGACAGGTTCAGACTTTTATTTTGGCTTGGACGACTACGCCGTGGACCCTTCCGAGTAATTTAGGGTTAGCTGTGGGAAAAGACATTGATTATGTTAAGGTGCGAGAGCATGCATCAGGGCATTTTTATATCCTTGCTCAAGCATTATTAAAGAATACGTTTAAAAATCCGGATACCGATGTGGAGTTCATCACCACACTTAAGGGGCAAGAGTTAGTGGGTTTGAAATATGAACCCCTCTTTGATTACTTTATAGATAAAAGAGACCTAGGTGCATTTCGTGTTATTCACTCGAATCATGTAACTATTGAAAGTGGCACGGGAATCGTACATCTGGCGCCAGCTTTTGGTGAAGAGGATTATTTCGTCTGCGCTCAGGAGAAAATGCCTATTGTTAATCCCGTGGATGACGATGGAATGTTCACTGCGGAAGTTCGTGATTATCAAGGACGGCGGGTGAAGGATGCAGATAAAGATATTATTTCAGATTTAAAAAAAGCAGGGAAACTTTTTCGCCAGGATACGATTGAACACAGTTATCCCTATTGTTATCGTTCCGATACTCCCCTGATCTATCGTGCAGTTTCAAGTTGGTTTGTTGCGGTGGAAAAAATTAAAGAACGCTTGATTAAAAATAATCAATCTACTGAGTGGGTACCCGATCATTTACGGGATGGCCGTTTTGGTAAATGGCTTGAAAATTCACGTGATTGGGCAATTTCGCGAAATCGATTTTGGGGAACTCCTCTTCCGATCTGGCGCAATCCAGAAGGCGAAATCATTTGCATTGGCTCACGAGAGGAGCTTGAGCGTTTATCGGGTGAAAAGGTCAATGATCTTCATATGGATCATATCGATCGAATCCTCATTCCTTCTCCTACCGGGAAAAGCCCTTTAAAGCGAGTCACGGGTGTCTTAGATTGTTGGTTTGAGAGTGGTTCCATGCCTTACGCACAATGGGGCTTTCCTTATCATGGGCAAGAAGAGTTTAAACGAGGATTTCCAGCTGACTTTATTGCTGAAGGTCTTGATCAGACTCGCGGCTGGTTTTATACTTTGATGGTCATAGGCACTGCTCTTTTTGACAAAGCACCATTCAAGCATGTGGTGGTCAACGGACTGATCCTTGCTGAAGATGGCAAGAAGATGAGTAAAAGTTTAAAAAACTATCCTGACCCTATGGAAGTTTTAGAAAAGCACGGAGCAGATGCCCTCCGTTTATATTTAATTGATTCTCCGGTGGTTAAAGCCCAAGAACTCAAGTTTGCCGAGGCAGGCGTTAAGGATGTGGTCAGGAAGATTCTATTGAGATGGTGGAATTCTTATTCATTTTTTATTAACTATGCCAATATCGATCATTTTTCTCCTCGTGGCAAAGTCAGCTCATCGCCGAATCGATTAGATCAATGGATTTTGTCGCGACTTCATGCTTTGATTGAAAATACTCAGAAGGAAATGTCAGCGTATCGTCTTTATAACGTTGTGCCTGCACTCCTTCAATTCATTGAAGATCTGACAAATACTTATATCCGTTTCAATCGACGCCATTTTTGGCAAGAAGGGATGCCGGAAGACAAGCATGCTGCTTATGAAACTTTGTATGAAGTTTTATTGACTTTGAGTCGAATCATGGCTCCATTTGCTCCTTTTTTGGCAGAATCTACCTATCAAAACCTCGTTCAAGTCAGTCCTCATAAAAAAGAAAGTGTTCATTTGGAGATGTATCCTGAGGCTAACTTGACTTTGATTCGCCCAGAGCTGGAAGAGGCAGTCCGGGTCATGGAAGCATTGGTTTTGATTGGAAGGAACTATCGAGAAAAGATAGGGGTAAAAGCGAAGATCCCACTTCGTTCGATGAAAATTATTCATCGAAATGAAACAGTGCTTAAGAATCTTAAGACTTTTGAACCTTACTTTAAAGATGAATTGAATATTCAAAGTATCAGCTATAGTGCTCATGAGGATGACTTCATTCAAATTTCTGCCAAGGCAAACTTTCCAGCTCTCGGTCCACGATTGGGTTCAAAGATGAAGGCTGTAGCTGCAGGGATTCAAAAATTGAGTTTGAAGGAAATTTTGAAATTGGAAACAGGGGAGTCTATTCAAATTGAGGGTGAAGCCGTCACTCTCTCTGATATGGAGATTCGGCGTGCTGCCAAGGGTGTAAATCCAAATCTTTCGACTCATCAGCTTGTATCTGTGGAAATGGATCCAACCGTTTCGGAAGAGCAAATCCGTGAAGGCTTGGCTCGGGAAGTGATTCGAAAAATTCAAGCTGCTCGTAAGACAGCAGACTTTATATTGGACGACCGGATTCAGTTGGAGCTTCACTGTTCAGGGGCTTTACGTCAAGCAGTGGAGGCTTTTCGGGAAATGATTCAACGAGAAACTCTCGCGACTCACTTTTCTCTGAGCGATTCACCGCAGGGAAGTCATACAGAAGAAGTGGATATAGACGGTGAAATTTTAAAAATTGGTGCAACTGCTTTAGCCCGGAAATAGCGATGGACTTCCATTTTCAGTCCATTGGGAGCTTGAGTACCTGTTTTAAGGAAAAATTCGGGATTCCTCGCCAATCTGGCTTGGTAGCTGAGGCCAGTGGCATCCTTAAGCTGAATGATGACCCGTCGTTGAAGAGTGCTGTCTATGAATTAGAAGGTTTCAGTCATATTTGGGTGATCTTCGTTTTTCATCAGCTCGTTTTTCATGAGCAGAATACCAAGAATTGGAAACCCTCAATTCGTCCGCCTCGTCTAGGTGGGGCGCGGAAGGTGGGGGTTTTGGCTTCACGATCTCCTCATCGTCCTAATCCAATCGGATTATCGGTTGTAAAGTTAGAACAGATTGATTTTGATGCGCCTGGCGGAGTTGAGCTCTACTTGAAAGGGGTAGATATCTTAGACGGTAGTCCAGTTCTCGATATCAAACCGTATCTTTATTATGCTGATTCTATTTCGAATTCCATATCAGGATGGGCAGACGAACCTATATTACGAACGCCGGTTGAATTTTCTGAAGTAGCCCTTCTTACTTTGGAAACAATCAATCAAGAGAACTATCCTAATTTGAAGAAGTTAATTACTCAAATGCTTGAGTTAGATCCTCGCCCTGCTTCTCAAAAGAGAAAAATTTCTGTAGCAGATCCAGAAAACGAGGGAGCTCATTTTGGAATTCGTATTTTAGATTTTGATGTGAAGTGGCAACTTCGAGATGGAAAATTCTTCGTTACAAAAATAGAGACGGTTTTTAAGAATACCGTATCGGGGTAACTCATTCATACACTATTTCTTTGGAATGGGTTTACATATAAAAAAGACTTGGCTATTTAACCCACTCTTTGTGAAAGGAATGGGGGAAAAGACGATACGTTCGATTTTAAACTCACGTTGAATCCACTTTTTCAGAATTCGCCAATTAAATCCTTTATGACCATGCCAGAGCCAGGTGACCCCCGTCGTGGGATGGGTAAAAGTATATTGGGGGCGAGTGATTTGAGTTTCTTCGGTGGCAAAGACCATTTTCCAAAACTCCAAAAAAGAATAGGTTTCCATATATTTATAATCACCTAAATTACGCCAACCGGCAATGTGGCGAAAAATCTGTTTGATGATCAAAGAAGGTCCGATTTCGATCGGTACTGTAATAAAGGCAGTGCCGTCCGGCTTTAAAGAAGACCGAAGAAGCGACAAGATGTTTTGGCATACGTCCATTGGACAATGTTCTAAGGTTTCCATACAGGTCACCAGATTAAAGAGCCCAGAGCGAGAAATTTCTTCGGCGAGACCATCCACGGTGAGAAAGCGGATTTGTGGATTGAGAGATGCAAAGCGCTCACTGTTGTTTTTAATTTGATCCGCACTAATATCTACACCGATCGATGTTTTGTAAAGATCTTGATTGAGCGCTAAAAAAGTCCCATCCCCACACCCATAATCCAAAAGGCGATTTCCTGAAAAAGGGAGTAAAAGGAGGCGCGCAAGCTTGAAGCGTGTGCTGTGACTCCAAGCAATAAGAGACATTCCGCAATGTAATTGTTTAGAGAAAAAATTTCCTTTTATGATCTTTTCAAAGAGTGGTCCTTTTGTTTCCATAATGAGAGTATGCTATACTTTTATTGTTTATGGGATTATTTTAATAAATAAGGTGGGTATAAATTGGAAAATAGATATTGCAATGGGCTTGCAGAGAAAGCCCTCCCAGATCTTCATGATGCAGTATTTTCTGAACTGCTTAAATATGCCAAAAAGGGTACGCGAGTGCTTGATTTGGGTGCCGGGTCTGGGGCATGGGCACATCGCCTGCTTGATCATGGTTTTCAAGTAGTGGCAGTCGACCTTAGTGAAGAATTTTGTCATTCTGAAAAAATTGAGTTTATAGTTGCTGACCTTAATAAAGACTTTTCTGAGCGCCTTACTGAAAAATTTTCGATTATTACAGCCCTTGAAGTGATTGAACATTTAGAGAATCCGAGACATTTTTTTCGCCAAATTAGTAGACTTTTAAGAGACGATGGAGTTGTTCTTATGACCACTCCCAATATAGAGTGTATTGCGGGACGACTTCGTTTTTTGTGGAGTGGCCAATTTCGAATGTTTGGACCTGATTCCAGATATAATGACTTGACTCATATCACTCCAATTCATACACGGTTCCTAGATATGATGTTGGCAGACGCGGGGTTTTATAAAATAGCTCATTCCTTTAATGTAGTCGAGGCGAGGTCAAGTTCAATCTTTGTAAGAGTGATGTCTAGGCTATTATCCCTCTTTGTTCGCGGAGTGCAAGGAGGAGATAATCATATTTTTGTCATTAAAAAAGTCAAATAGGTTCGCCCCCTTTTTACTTGAGTTAACTTATTTTTTCCCGATAAGGATGTTTGATAAGAGCTGGGGTTGAAGTACACTTTTTGATGATATGCTTGAACATAAAAAAATTGAAGAAGCTCTAAAGATGCCAAAGTTTGTTCTAGAATCTATGGCCGAAGGGGTCGCGCTCATGGATGAGGAATGGAAGTATGTATATGTTAATCCTGCTAAAGAGGCAATGCATGGCTTCAGTCAAGGAGAGTTATTGGGTCAATTAAGTCAAAACTTATACGCAGCAGGATCCGATAAGAGGCGGTTATTATTGGAAGAAATTACAAATAAAATGAATGAGGGGAGATATTGGGAGGGTGAATATGAATGCCTTAAGAAAGATGGATCTGTTTTTACTGTATCTTCCAGAATCCATAGTTTAATCCTCTCAGGAAAACGCCACGCTATATCTGTTCAACAGGATATCACTCAGAGAAAAACTGCCGAACAAGAATTTAAAGAAAGTAAAAAATTTCTACAAACGGTATTGGATAACATCCCAATAGCTTTGTTTTGTAAGGATTTCAAAAATGACTTTCGTATTAGTCTCTGGAATAAAGCGGCTACCGATCTCTGGGGATTTTCGCAAGATGAGGTTTTAGGAAAATCTGATGAAGATTTTTTTCCAAAAGAGCAGGCAAAGTTTTTTAGGGAAAAGGACGTGGAAGTATTAGAAGGAGGATATCTTGTAGATATTCCTGAAGAGGTAATTTTAACGAAGTATAAAGGGGAGATGATTCTACATACCCGAAAAGTGCCGATTTTAGATGCTAATGGTGAGCCACGATTTTTGCTTGGTATATCTGAAGATATTACGCTTAAGAAGCAAAATGAAAAGCTAATTGAAGAGCAAAAATTAAAGATTGTGCATTCGGCTAAAATGACAACATTGGGTGAAATGGCTGGCGGTATGGCTCATGAAATAAATAACCCTTTAGCCATCATAAAAGGTAAAGCGGACATCATCCGTACATTGGCCGAACGAAATATGCTGGATATTCCGGAACTAACTCAAATTGCTAAAGACATTTCTTTTACGATTGATCGAATTGCAAAAATTATTGTTGGACTCCTAGCCTTTGCTCGAGATGGGGATAATGATCCATTTGTCCCCATCTCGGTTAAACAGTTACTCGATGAAACATTGGGCTTTTGCTTAGCCCGATTTGAGAATCGTCAAGTTGAGGTTAGACTTCCTCAGCTTGATGCCGAGCTAACTGTCGAGTGTCGACCTCTCCAGATCTCTCAAGTGCTTTTGAATTTGTTAAATAACGCTTATGATGCTGTATGTGAGCTGAGTGGAGCATTCATTGAAATAGGCGTTATCAATCATTGTGACACGATTGAAATAGTTGTCACGGACTCAGGAAATGGAATTCCTGAAGAAATAGCTTCGAAAATTATGGAACCCTTTTTTACAACTAAAGAAGTGGGAAAAGGAACTGGGCTTGGACTCAGTATCTCTAGCGGTATCATTAAGTCGCATGGTGGTACCCTCATGCTTGATCAAAAATCAAATTATACTCGATTTATAATTCGACTTCCTAAGTGCCAAGGTGCCAAGCACACAGGGAAATAATACAAATAAGTTTGATAGTAAGTAGCCCATTTAGTGCTTGCGATTGATATTTATTGACTTACGAAGTCTTTTCCGACTTTGTTTTAGAAAGTGTGCCTCGAAAATTCATCACAAACCTATAAGCACCGCACCATAGACTGGTAGGGTCTAGTGGGGTTGAATATAAAAATTTATATTTACATTGATGTGGGTTAGCCTACTATTCATATAGTAATATTTATTGGAGATAGATTTGAAACTACTATCAATTTCAAGGCGCAATAAGGTAGCTATTATCTCGATGTTCTTTACTGTTGCTTTAGTAGTTATTCCACGCGCGAACGCGGAAGAACTTCAGGGCCTTGAATACCATGGATTCTTGAGTCAAGGGTATATCAATACTACAGCTAATAATTATCTGGCGATGTCCAAAGGAGGCAGTTTCGAGTTTACAGAAGTCGGAATTAATTTTACCAAGTCATTGACTGATACCCTTCGGACCGGGATTCAACTCTTTGCTCGTCAACTGGGACCTACAGGCGGATTTGACGCGAAAATGGACTGGTTTTATTTAGATTATCATCCCTCTGATCTTTTTGGATTTCAATTTGGTCGGGTGAAGATTCCCTTTGGTTTATATAACGAGAGCAGTGATGTAGATTCGGCACGTGCTCCTGTTTTACTTCCTCAATCTATCTATCCGACCCAAAATCGCAATTATCTTCTCGCACAAGACGGTGTGCAGATTTATGGATACACGGGGAGTAGTTCCCTAGGAGCATTGGCCTATCGCCTTTATGCTGGGACTATTCAAATTGATATCTTGAATTTACCCGCAACTACCTTTCAAATCCAAGAAATCAATGTACCGTATGTGGCGGGGAGTCGAGTGATGTGGGAAACACCCGTGGATGGTTTAAGGCTGGGGGGTTCTTTTCAAACCCTTAAATTGGATGCAACACTGGATTACACTGCAAGTTCCACTCTTGTTTCGACTGAGATTCCAGCTATCTTGTGGGTAGGGTCGGCGGAGTATACTCGATCTAATTTGCTTTTGGCGGCAGAATATAGCCGATGGTATGTCACTGTAGATAAAAGTAGTAACCCAACTTTGTTTCCTAACACTTACACGGTGAGTGAAAGAGAGTATGTCATGGCTGCGTACCATCTATCGAATAGGCTTCAGCCTGCCTTATATTATTCCTTATTTTTTCCCAATGTGAATGATCGAGTCAGTCCTCAAGGACAACAGCATGATTTATCCGCTACGCTACGTGTTGATATTAATCCCTACTGGTTGGTGAAATTGGAAGGTCACTATATGCATGGCACTGCGGGTTTGAGCACAACTCTGAATAATCATACTCCCTTAAGTGCACTCGCAGAGAACTGGGGCGTTTTTTTAGTTAAGACGACTGCTTTTTTTTAGAGGGGATGGACATTGCGTAAATTATTAATTTTATTTCTAGTTTTGGTTCTAAATTCTTCTCCACTCCATGGAGAAGAGCAGTTATTTACTCCGCTGTTGTTTCAAGTGATTGTCAATGCGCAAAATCCAATTACCAGTTTGGAACGTAAATATTTGGCAGATATTTTCTTCAAAAAAGTGACACACTGGCCAGAAAATGGTTTTGTCCGACCAGTCGATCAGGGCCCTAGTTCTCTAGCGAGGCAGAAGTTTTCTGAAGAAATTTTGAAGCGATCTGTCTTGAGCGTCAAAAACTATTGGCAGCAGTTGATTTTTTCTGGACGAGATGTGCCACCTCCCGAGTTGACAAATGATGAAGAAGTGATCGGGTATGTTGTCAAAAATCCCAATTCCATAGGATATGTTTCTGGTGCTTTTCTTTCTGAGGGTAGAGAACCCATCGGTTATAAGACAATCAACATAAAATAGAGTGCACTATACTACACAATGACGCCACGCAAGCCCTCCATTCCATACTTATCTGATTTGTGCGCAAAAAAGCCTAAATGCGAAATACCGAGATTCATCACTGAGTAGTCGGATTTCTCGAAAAGAAATTCATGGGCATGAGCTTAAAACCAGCCCGATGAGCATTCATGACAGGCCACTCTTCCGGTCTAGTATGATGCGTAATTCCAAAATTATACCAAAGTACTATATCTTGGTTTTTCAGATTTTCATGATTGGCTTGGAATTTTTTTAGGCCGTCTCCAGCGTGATTTTGATTGGGATAGTCTCCTGCAGGGTGTTGTTCATCGTCATGATAACGAGTAAACCAAACGGGGTGGTTGATGAAGAAAGCCTGCTTTCGAATCGGAGATTGAGGCGAGAGATAAGGAATTGAATTTTCACCAGCCATGAGAACATAGGACACAGGATGTTTTAACTTATTCTCAAAGCTCATATTGGATATTTTCCACTTCCTTGAAGTCGCCATATTTAAATCGCGACAGGAATTGGCCTCATTGTCAATAAGAGTAGGAAACATTTCAAAGGCATTTCTATCAGGATTCTTGGGCCCGACGGGTAAGGCTTTTGTGTTCAGCTCGTAAATAGAATTATTGACCCCATCTATATCCACGTCGAGCCTAAAGCTAAAAAAGTGCTGGTGATTGGGTGTGATAATCAGAGGCTCTGCAAGGTGCTCGCATTTCTGTCGACATGGATTCGTTTTAAGATCCGTTCCCTTGGCAAGCATGATTCCTGTCAGGTGCACTTCCACTTCAATGACCCCATCCTGGTGAAGAATCCAATTGATACCATAATCATAATTTCCTACTGTGGTAGTAAAAGTGGTGACAAGCTGCCTTCCTCTCATGGCGGCAGTTTCTTTTAAAAATTGATCAAAGTGTTCCCATTGAATTCCACTGTCTCGTTCATAAATAGCTACGGCACGGGGTACGCTCATCACCTCGCCCTTATCGTCAGCGAAATATGCGTCTAAAAAAACAGCATTTTCAGGAGCATCCACACCGGGAACTAAATTATGAGCCGTTCTGCCAATCCCGTATTGCCCTACGTCAAAAGCATTTCGAAATGACCAGATCTTTCCTGGCTCTCCATAGGGCACTAACATTTCAGCGAGAGACCCTTTGTAAAGAACTGTGCGGTCACGGTCATCATCTCGGTAGGTGAGTTGATGAATCATTAGCCCTTCCATTGGAGAGATGGAGTAATGAAAAATCCAATTACTCCATTCAATTTGTTGCCCTGTGATTTTAAAGCTAGGTCCATCAGGTTGGCTCACGACTAACTTTTTTAAGGGGAGCCCTCGTTTACTTTCAGTCTTTTGAGTGAGTTCTTGGCCACGGGCAACGGGCGCTTTTCCTAGATCGATTACTTCATACACGGTTTCCGTGTTCATATCGATTGTGGCAAGCAAACCTTCGATAGGGCGAGAGTAAAAATTTTTGATATTCTTCTTCAAGTAAGGGACACCACGAATCAATCTTTTACCTGATTTCTGTTCTTTTGCTGATTCTAGCCCGAGAGCCCAACCATCTAGCCAGACATCCTTTGGGTCGATCCCACGTTTTTCTAATCCAGCCCTCCACTGAGGATGTGTTTTAATGATCTCGTTGATTCGGTCGTATTCCTCTAAAAGGAGAGGAGGTTGTTGTCCTGGAATGAGTTTAATTTCGGAAATCTTATTTTGATTCAAATCCACCGTGACTTCAGTGAGTCGGTTTTTAGCTTTTTCAAAGATAGACGCAAATGCTTTTCTAACAGGTGTTTTTCCAGTCAGAAGGTAAGAGAGTATTTCAGCTTTCAAAGGCTCTTTTGTTTTTAAGATAGGGAATCGAAGATCGTCCGCAAATTTGTGTGATTCTTTGATGGTTTTTACGGTCTTTGCAATTTCCTCGGGAGAAAGGTCATCCAATGGGTAGGTGCTAGACCAGGCAAAGGAACCCTGAAGAGAAAAAAGGCAGAATAAATTGAAAATTATCAAATAGCTCAATTTTGACGCAGGGTGCATTTCCATAATGCCGCCGATCATAGGCAAGAAAACCATGGACATCAAGATATAAATAAAAATGTCTTAACCTAGAGTACTTAAAGCGGCAATTTGGGAAAAAGAACACCTCCAATCCAAGTGAATTCTAGTCTTCAGATGGTTCTCTGTACTTTTATATTCTTTAATAATAAATAAAATTTTGAATATTTTATTTAAAATATAAAAAATTGTAATTCAATCTAATACAATTACAAAATGGGGTGCGGCTATGCGACAAAAAGTTATTGGGTTATTTGTTCTAAATTTTATTGGAAGTGTATTGAGTTTGGGTTTTCAAAGCTATGATCTTTTTGCTGAAGAAAAAACAGACAGTAAAGTTGAGGACCATGTTTTAAAACAGTCCAGCGAAGAAGAAAAGATCGGTGATTTGAGTCTAAGTGATATCTTCAATCTTAAAGTGGACGTGGCGTCCATGTTTAGTCAATCTGAATTAGACGCAGGATCGAGCGTCAGTTATGTAATATCAATAACTTAGATGGACTTCTGGGGCCGCGCTTTTATTATGGATAATCCAAGTGTGCTGGATTATACTTAGTAGTATGGAAAAGCTAGGGCCTAAACTTCTTCGGCCAATTTTAGAAAGTCTGGATGCAAAGCTGCACGCAAGGGGAGAATCTCGCGAGCTCATCGTCTGCGGCGGTGGTGCGCTCCTCATTCTAGATATCATCGATCGACAAACTCGAGATATAGACGTAATTGCTCCTGAACTGGATCTGGTGCTTAAAGAAGTAGCGGCAGAGGTAGGGAAGGAGTTCGGACTTGAGCCAGAGTGGTTAAATAATGGACCAGCCTCCTTGTCGCGTGATCTTGAAGTCGGTTGGGAGACCCGAGTTCAGTGTATTTACGAAGGTCGTCGATTGAAGATGCACGCACTTTCAAATCGAGACTTACTCGCTTCCAAGCTCTTTGCATACTGTGATCGCGACGAGGACGATCTCTCTGATATTTTAAAAATGCGTCCATCTATTGCCGAAGTTGAGTTATTGAGGGCTTGGGTTTTAGTACGTGACGGGTCTGAATATTGGCCTGCTCGTGTTGAAAAGTGCTTCAAGAAACTAATCGAGAGGTTAAATCATGAGAAAGGCTAAAGACACACTGACATTCGATGTCTTGAGGCCGAAGCTGGTTGGACTTGGATTCGCATTTTATGGCAATGCAGTGAGTGATGCAGACCCAGAAGCCACTCTTCTGGACGTCATTCGCTTATTAAAAGAAGAGCCAAAGGCGTTCCAAATGCTTTTGACTTGGCTGGAAAAAGTAAGAGACCTCATTCACGTGGAGCGAGTCAGAGTATTGGCGGGAGATCTGGCTGGTGATACACTGATTGCTTTGGGGGTTGTAGCTCTCAAACAGGTGAAGAGAGGAGATCGGCGATTTTCTATTTTGGTGGATCTGGCAAAGAATAAACTTTTGAAAGAGCAATTATTGAGTAGTTATTTTGCTAAACACGCAGATCCATTTTTAATGGAAAAATATGGAGTAGATCGTGAGCTTCTTGAGTTCGGGATCAAGACGCAAGAAATTCGACCAGCGGATCCGAAGAAGGTTCTCGCTTTGGAAAATATCTTAGCTCACAATTCGTGGCTGAAATTTCGAGCCTTGATCGGGGCAAATTTTCGCGCAGACATCGCATATGTTATGGCGCGCAAGATGGCTGGGAACCCATATCAGGCTGCTAAGCTAGTGAATTGCTCGCAGGAAACTGCTTATCGACTTTGGAAGGGGCTATTACTTTATCCGGCAATTGAGGCTCTTGCGGGATAACCGGTGACAATGGATATTAGGGGAGAAGTGCCGCCTCAGGCGACCTTCAGTTTTTTCAGTAGACTTGTTAGGTTAGTTTCTTAAATTCTACTTTGACCTTGCTCCAGAAAGACTGCTTGGGAGTTTTCGTGCATTCTTCGATCAGCACCGGAACAAGACGATCAGTTTTTTCGATATCGACGACCGCGTCTTCTGGCTTGCCTTTACGATTCACACCCGCCGCCCAGTAGACCACTTTTGGTTTGACCACGTCATCTAACGCAATGAAATCCTCGCAGGACATTTTGGCGGGTTTTGTGCTGGCAGTGGTACTTTTATCGGCTGCCAGGCTCGGCGTGGATACGATGAGGCACGTTAAGATGGTCGTAAGCATGGGTGCTGTAATTTTCATGTCATCTCCTCTATGAAATAATGGCCCGCGTCGCGAACCCTGTTAGATAAGGCGATTTCAGGACTCAGAAAGCAATATGCAGACCAGCTCTAGGAGGAGATGTTTTCAGTATGACCCATGACTGTATCATTATTGAAGATGACGAAAATGTAATCTTCAGTTCATCTTCATGTTAGAATACTCTGTTAAAGTAAAAGAGAGTGCAAAGGCCAGGATCTGATCAAAGAAGAGGAAGTAGGGGGGTAGGATGTTTTGCAATAGAGATTTAAAGATAAATTTCAAGGTGATTTTTTTCTTTTTTATCTACAGTGGGTGTATTGGGGCTCATGCTGCCTTTGCTGAGCTGCGGTTAGAGCAAGTGATTAAGCGGGCAGTCGAGTATCAGCCCACTGTGCAAGCGGGTCAGTATGCAGAGATGACCCAGCAACAGAACGAAAAAATAGCACAGTCTTCTTATTATCCCACAATTAACGCTATGGCTTTAGCGTCTACAGGATTTCCTGGATCGGCTGGCGCTACTGGAGTCGCGGGACTTATGGTTTCACCGTTCCATAAGGGGCCTACCGCTGGCCTGGTATTGGAACAAAATGTTTGGGATTTCGGCAGAACTTCGGACTCAATTCGATTGGCAGAGAAGGAAACTGATTTATTTAGGAAAGATACGCTGGTTTCTGCATTGAAAGTTGGACATGTTGCCCAAGAGGCCTATTTTCTTTGTTCACGGGATCGAAGCTTGGCAGATGTCTATGGCCGAATTGCATCGGAGTCAGGACTTGTCCAAAAAGAAGTAGAGAATTTCGTTCGAGTGGGACAACGATCCATCGTAGATAAATACTTATCTATCTCACAAACCGAAGAGGCGAGGACTTTAGCAGAAGATTACAAAAAACGTTTTGAACTCGCCAATCAAAGGTTAGCTTATCTGATTGGACAAAAAGGAACAGAGCCGTTGTGCCCACTCTTAGAGGAGCAAGCTATCCAAGAATTGAAACCGGCTTCTCCTTCAGGTTCTTTGGCAAATTCTCCGTCAAACTCTTTGGCTTCAGTTAGTCCACTTTTATCTCTCGCAGAGGCACAGACGGCTGTCTCTCAAACTCAAAAGAGCCTTGCGCAAAAGGACTTCAATCCAAAAATTGTGGGACTTGCGAGTGTCGGTTGGATGAACGATACTGAACTTGGAATTCCAATGCAGAATTACTCGGCAGCGATCGCGGTCATTTTACCTCTTTTTGAAGGGTTTAAGACTGTCTCTCAGGTACGAAAATACGAATTGAGGACGATTCAAAATGAAAAGAATACCGATGCCACTCGCTTTGGTATCGATGAAGCGAACTTAAACTACGACCGTGCGATCGAATCAGCTCGACTTCGGATGACCCATATCAAGGAAGAAGTGCAAGTTGCTGAGAAAGGTTTTCGACTAGCAAAAAAGCGCTACTCTGATTTGCAGGGAAATTTAGTGGATCTAAGAGAAGCGATTCGAAATCTAGCCCGAACGTCTGGAGATTTAAAAGTTGCTCTCTATGATTTCGCAACCCAGAGCACTGCAAAAGCACTTCTCAATGGGCGATGGAATCAAACGATCAACTTATCTCAAAATCGACCCCTTCAATGAGGACTTTATGGAACAACATAATCCGCCGTCAGTAGTACCAAAAGTACCAGAAATAGATGTAAAGCCTATTGAAGAAAAAGGAATGGGCGCTTTTGCAGTCAATAACCTGCACATGACCCTAGTGATCTTTATCGTAATCTCGTTACTGGGCGTAGTCTCCCTTTTTAAACTACCGAAAGACCTCTTGCCTTCCGCAAATATGCCAGCTGTGCAGGTTGTGACATTCTATCCAGGGATGCCGGTGGAGCATGTTGAGCAAGATCTTACCTACCTTTTCGAACGCTACACGGGCATGGCAGTAGGAATCGAACGACAAGAATCGAGATCCCTTCTTGGAGTCAGCATTGTTCGGGATTTTTTTAACCCCTCGATTGATCTCAGTAGCGCTATTTCGCAGACGATCGCGATGAGTATGTCGGTGATGCGGAAGCTTCCTCCTGGCACTCAACCACCTCTCATTCTCCCTTTTGATCCCATGGCAGCTATTCCTTTGGCTCTTGTTGCCGTAGGTGGCGACGAAAAATCTGAAGCAGACTTAAATACCCTGGCCCGTTACTGGGTCACCAATTCGATCCAAAGTGTTCCTGGGGCTATGGCACCTGTGATTATGGGTGGCAAGCTTCAATCAGCCATTGCCTATCTGGACCAGAAAAAGCTAACGGATTTTAATTTCTCACCTGTCCATGTGATTTCAACTCTTGAGAAGATGAACACTTTCATCCCTGCGGGTGATGTGAAAATGGGTGATTTCGATTACCAAATTGTGAGCAACGGAATGGTGGACCAGATTGCTGATCTGAATAAATATCCCCTGCGCGCGCAAAACGGAGTTGCTGTCAAATTGGGTGATGTCGGCGATGCAAAAATGGACGGTGCTATCCAAACCAATGCAGTACTTATTGATAGCAAGCCTCAGGTTTATGTGCCTGTTTATAGACAGCCTGGCGCAAACTCGATTGAAGTCGTCGACCGTGTCAAAAAAGCCATGACGACTTTGGAGAGCACACTTTCTGGTTTCAAATTGAAGGTCGTGGGCGATCAGTCAGTCTTTATCCGGAAGGCTATTGAAACCATTACTGACGAATCACTCATTGGAGGAGGACTTGCCGCACTCATGTGTCTGCTCTTTTTGGGAAGCGGAAAAGCGATGTTTGCAGTGGCTCTATCGCTCCCCATTTCAATGCTAGCAGCATGTATTGTGTTTTTGGCAACGGGTCAATCCATGAATGTGATGACGCTGGGTGGTCTTGCACTCTCCGTCGGCGTTCTGGTCGATAACGCTATTGTGGTGATTGAAGTGATCATGCACAAAATATCGTTTCACAAAATGTCACCCCGTCAGGCATCCATTATGGGAGCAGCGGAAGTTTCAATGCCCGTTCTTGCCTCTACAATTTCTACTCTGATTGTTTTTATTCCTATTGTTTTTCTCAACGGCATCGTTAAGACACTTTTTTCAGCACTTGCTATTGCAGTGATTGCTACCATGATCGCCTCTTATTTTGCAGCCATGCTGTTGATCCCTCTTTTTACGACACACTTTTTGAAGGAGGCCGATGAGCCTAAGGGGGTCCTCAAGTGGATCCTACTTAAAATTGACGCAATCACAGAGGGTTATGGTAGGACACTTCAGTGGGCGATTCAGCGACGAAACTTGATCATGCCTGTGACGTTCTTGTTCCTGATTTTGGGAGCTGGACTTTCTGCGCCTTTTATTGGAACTGAGCTTTTTCCTAAAGCCGATGCTGGTAATTTTCAGCTTAATTTCAGGGTCAAGACAGGGACTCGGATCGAAAATACAAAAACCATTGTTCAAGATTTGGAACGTAATTTAAGAACCTGGATCTTGCCGAAAGATCTCAAGATGATCATTTCGAATATTGGCGTCTACTATGGCTATCCAGCGGCCTATACTCCTAACGCGGGCTCGCAGGATGCTTTCCTCTTGATTGATTTGAATGAGGACAGGGAGCACACTTCTCAGTACTATGCAAAAATAATTCGTGAAAAGCTGCCGAAGCTTTATCCCGATGCTGAGTTTGGAATTCAGCTGGGAGGTCTCTTGAGTTCCGCGTTAAATGGAGGTCTCGTTTCTCCTATTGATATTCAAGTGGGAGGCCCGAGTTACGAAAAGGCTCTTGGGTACGCCGAGCAAATTAAGAGAGAAATTAAAAAACTGCCAGGAGCAGTAGATCTCCGGATCCAGCAAAAATTTGATTACCCTGAAATCCAGCTCAATATTGATAGGTCGAAGGCGATGCATCTGGGTGTTACTCCTGAAGACGTCGTGAAGAATGTCGTCAGTGCCGTTTCGAACAGTAGTAGTTACAAACCCAACATTTGGATCGATCCGAAAACGGGAATTGACTATTTTTTTGGCGTCCAGTTCCCGGAAAAGAAGATCAATTCCATCAGTGAGCTCGAAGAAATTCCCATTAGAAGCGAATCTGGCAACAGCGAGTCCGTCAATCAGGACAGAGGAGTACCCTTGAAAAGTGTAGCCACTATCAAGCCGGTCAACAACGGTCCTAGCGAGCTGAATCACACCCAGCTTCAGCCAGTCATAGACATTTTTCTTGATGCCGAAGGTCGTGACATTGGAGGATTGTCAGGAGAGATTGACAAGATAATCCATTCCATCAAGTTTGATAACGGCTATTGGAGTGAGATTCGTGGTGAAATTTCAGCCATGAAATCAGCCGTGGGATCTCTTGGGGGTGGATTCTTACTAGCGGCAGCCCTTGTTTACTTGGTTCTTTGTATACAATTTCGCTCATTCCTACTTCCCGCCATCACCATGACCACCGTTCCTATGGGACTTGTGGGTGTGTTGATGATGCTTGCCGCAACAGGCACCTACTTCAGCATCCAAGCTGCTATTGGGGCCATTTTCGTCATTGGTGTAGCCGTGTCACACGGAGTGCTTCTCATTGAGTACATCATGGAGAAATCTATGCATGAGCCAGTCGATGTTGCCATCTTGCACGGAGCTAAAGCAAGGCTTCGGCCGATTGCGATGACATCATTGGCATCCATTCTAGGTCTGCTTCCTATGGCATTAGGAATGGGAAGGGGCTCCGAGGCGAATATCCCACTCGGACGTGCTGTGATCGGTGGGCAAATCATGTCGACATTACTTAACTTTTACATAGTACCCTGTTTGTTTAGAGCGGCCTATGGGCTCATCTCTAAAGATCGCGCAAAAACCGAAACTGCTTAAGAAAGAAAGAGGAATGTAATCAAGCTCCAAAAAATCTTGCAGACAAGACACCAGCCAAAAGAATACTAAAGATCATGGTTGTCAGAGCTGCGTACAAAAAATCTCGTCTCAATAAAAAGACTATCAGTAAAAGAGCAGCTCGAATCACAGGAAGCAGGACGAGGAGGACAATTCCCACCATTGTGAGGCTGTTGGGGTGGGAAGGAAAAGTCCCTAGAATTCCAAGCCCTAATAGGAGAGAACAGAGAAGAACGCCATATCTTTGAATTCGTGGTAAATGAGGCTCAAGGGGATGGAATTCGTTTAATGGACGCATGGTTGGTATTCCATTCTTTATAGAGGCTGCAGGTTTTATACCCCATTTGTACTGTCATAATCAGAAGAATCCAGACAAATGCCTTTTGAATCCATTGGCTTGGCACGTGCACAAGTAGCTTTGCACCACCCCAAGATCCGATCAGAACTCCAAGCGCTACCGAAGCCACTAAATTGGGCAAGATCTGTCCTTTCATGAGGAGTGTTGCTGCAGCAACCGTAGAGGTGATCCCAATTATAAAGTTTGAAGTGGCAGAAGAAACCTTCATGGGAACTCGCATCGCTCTATCCATCGCAGGTACTCGGAGAGCACCACAGCCAATCCCTAGTAACCCCGTCAACACGCCAATCCCCATCATTAACGTTAATCCTAAAATAACATTTGATACAGAATATTTTATGAATTGGTTTAAGTGAGAGTCAAAATAGCTAGAATTCAACAGCATTTTATTCGCTAAAGGATCTGCAAAAGGATCTAAAAAATCTAATGAAGCGATCGATGACGGAGTTGCTTGAGCTTCCAGTTTGGTTTTTTTGGGCTGCAACATCAATAGCGCCGAAAAAAATAGCATGACCGAGAAAATGAGGAAAATATGGCGAGTATCAACGGATGACGATAATTGCACTCCCATCCATGTCCCGATTGAAGCTGCGACGGCGAGCAAAATTCCCAAACGAACATTTGTAAAGTGATCTTGGAGATGCCCCGCAGCTGCTCCCGATGATGTCGCTATGACTGAAATAATACTGGCACCAATAGCATATTTTATATTGATCCCAAAAAATAGAGTGAGGATAGGGACGATGAACATCCCTCCACCCAAACCCAAAACCGCTCCAAAAATCCCACAAAGTATAGATGCGAAAAAAATGAGAGTCTGCGAGGCGGCCATGTTGTCCACCTAACGTTTAACAGAATTGAGGTCACAAATCATTCCAGCACCGACTGTTGCATTCGTCGCTTCATCCACTAAAATGAAGCGCCCTGTTCCGCGATTGACTGAATACGGATCGACGGCTAGTGGCTTCATTGTTTTGAATTTCACTCGACCGATATCATTCAAACGCAAAGTTTGTATTTCAAAGTTAGGTTCCAGCGTTTCCATATCAATTCGGTGATCTATTGCACTCACAATACACCTCGAGTTTTTTGATAAATGTTTTATGGCAAATTTTTGACCTAGCTGCATCGGTTCATCAATCATCCAACTGATCATAGCCTCAAACTCTTGCGTTATGATCGGTAATTTACTCGGATGCACAAGAATATCGCCCCGACTGATGTCGACGTCATCTTCCAGAAGTAGGGTCACCGACATCGGTGCAAATGCCTCATTTAAATTTCCATCGTGTGTATGGATTTGACTTATTTTCGAGACCTTCCCTGAAGGCAAGACCATCACTGGGTCATGGATCTTAAAACTCCCAGACGCTATTTTTCCCGCAAAACCCCGAAAATCATGGTTCTCGTTGGAGTCGGGAGAGTTCGGACGAATGACATATTGAACAGAGAATCGAGGATCTCCTTTGTCCTCGTCGTCAATATCGAGTTGTTCCAAGTATTCAATCAATGAAGGTCCCTTGTACCATTTCATGTTGCTGGAACGTTCGACGACACTATCTCCTAAAAGAGCACTGATCGGAATAAATGTGATTTTTCGAAAGTGGAGCTTGTCAGCAAACTTCAGAAAATCCTGACGATTTTTTTCGAATACTTCATGTGAATAGTTAACAAGATCCATTTTATTAATGCAGACTACCAAGTGAGGGACCCGTAGCAATGAGGAGATAAAGGCATGACGACGAGTTTGCTCAATCACCCCTTGGCGCGCATCAACCAGAACAATCGTCGCTTGTGCTGTAGAAGCTCCGGTCACCATGTTACGTGTGTATTGAACATGGCCTGGGGTATCTGCAACGATGAACTTTCGTTGAGGAGTTGCAAAATAGCGGTAGGCGACATCGATAGTAATGCCCTGCTCTCGCTCGGCTCTTAAGCCATCTGTCAGATTCGCAAGGTTGATCTTTCCTCCTCCAGTCAAATCACTAGAGCGTTGAAGTGACTCGAGCTGATCTTCGAACACTAGCTTCGAGTCGTATAAAAGGCGTCCAATGAGCGTGCTCTTTCCATCATCCACACTTCCTGCTGTACTGAAGCGAAGAAGTTTGACTTTTTCTTGGGTTATTTTTTGGGTTTTCATTGAGTGTTCCATTAAAAATATCCTTCTCTTTTGCGATCTTCCATTGATGTTTCGGATCGTTTGTCGTCCGCTCGGCTTCCCCGTTCTGTGACTCGAGCGGCCGAAATTTCTCGAATGATATCATCTATCCCGCTAGCGTCTGACTCGACGCACCCGGTACAACTCATGTCGCCAATAGTTCTCACGCGCACTTTGAGAATTCGGGATTGTTCCCCCTTTCGGAGAGTTAAGAGCGGGCTAACCGGAAGCCACTGATCGTGACGCCGCACAGTTTCTCGAGAGTGACTGAAATAGATCGATGGGACTTCGAGTTTCTCAAGACCGATGTACTCCCAGATATCCAGCTCAGTCCAGTTGCTTAAAGGAAAGACTCGCATGTGTTCTCCTGGATTCACTCGCGCATTATAAAGGTCCCAAAGCTCCGGTCTTTGATTCTTCGGGTCCCATTGACCGAACGCATCACGGAACGAAAATACCCGCTCCTTCGCGCGCGCCTTCTCCTCATCTCGCCGTGCCCCACCAATGGCGCAGTCGAAACGGAATTCCTCAATCGCCGCAAGCAAGGTGGGAATTTGCAGCCGATTGCGGCTTTCCTCTCCTGGTGCCGGGCGAGCAATCCCCTTTGCAATTGCGTCGTCCACACTTCTTACAATGAGTTTTTCACCGAGCTGTTTAGCCCGTCTATCTCGGAACTCGATGAGCTCCGGGAAATTGTGTTCGGTATCGATATGCATGAGGGGAAATGGAAAGCGGGCCGGGCGAAAGGCTTTCTCTGCCAGCCTGAGCATGCATATCGAGTCCTTCCCAGCTGAAAATAAAAGGACTGGCCGCTCGAACTCCGCCGCGACTTCGCGAAGAATGTGTATCGATTCAGCCTCTAACGTTTCTAAGTGTGTTAAACTTCTTGCTATCATGACTCCTCCAATGACTATTGTCCTACTTAATTGGGACTTTGAAAAACCGCTTACTCACTTGCTGCAAGATCTAGTAACGCTTCCCTTTTTAAGATTTTAATAGTACGGCCAGCTTGCTGGATGATTCCATCCGTCTCAAGCTTCTTTAGTGCACGGATCACAGTTGGAGTCGTGCTTCCGCAAAACTCCGCGATCTCACGTCGCGTCCACATATGTTCGGGAAATCGTTCTTTCAAATAAAGTACGCTCTCCGCTACTCGAGCAATCACGTTTTTATCTGCTATGGAAACACGACCCAGCTCTGCGTGCTTCAGTTCTTTAGCGATCGTTTCCAAGATGAGTAAAGAAATCTTAGGAAATATTTGAATCACGTGAAAGATGACTTCCTTCGATACTGAGATGATCGTCGTATCTTCCAACGCTATCGCTGTCGCATGGTGTACCTCCTCGGCAAACAGTGATCGATGCCCGACATATTGGCCAGTCTTAGCGAGTCGAATGAGATACTCATTTCCAGTCGGACCTGAAGCCCAGAGTCCAATGATGCCGCATTGAATAAAATGGAATCCGGTCGGCGCATCACCGACCCGATAAAGCGTCTCACCACGTTTGAGTGGGTGCATGAACGTCCCTTTCGCCAACTCCACCTGAGCCTCCCCAACGACCTTTTCACCGAAGAAGGTAAATGATTCACTATTTCTAGCGTTAAACAACTGGCCATCCCCCTTTTCCAAATACTTAACAGGATTAGAAACAAGCAGTTATGTCGGCGGACATAACTAATAAATTAAACGGTCGTACCCATATATTATGTGACAGTGCAGCTCATTTCGGAAATAATGGTTTCACCCAGTGGGTAGACTTTGGTCTACCTCTTCCACTTTGGCAACAAAACGCGAGTAGAATTCGAATCCGCTTGTGTTGTAGTGAGTGTTCTTGTAGCCGCTCTTCCTCGCATTCTGCATTGTTTCGAGCTGGCGAAGGTGTGTGGAGTATTCTCTGCTCATGTGCAGTCCGAGCTGTTGATAAATATACGACACTGTACCCGGAATGTCGGCGGTGAGCTGTCTATAAGTTACAGCGACGGAAGGGTTCGTCAATGAGACACGGTCCCAGAACTCGACCATCTTTGTACACTCACTACGCCGGAATCCGATGTTCTCGTTAAACCAACCCCTGATTGTAGTCGGTTCAATAGAGGTCTTTACCAGGGTCGAAGTTTTGGAGAGGTTGATGTACGAGTCAACGCACTCGCCGGGATCGCGCACGATGAAGATGAACCGCGAGCCCGGGAAGGCGCGACCCATCATCTCGTACAGCTCAATGCTCTCATTCTCCTTAGTTAACCAGAGGAGGTCTTGCCCGCGGTAGTACATCGTCTTCTGTACGACCCGTCTAAACACGTCGATCATCCGAGTGCGAGCACTCTCGCTCAGGTGGGAGAAGTCTGTGATCTTGCCGAGCAGTTCGGGAAAGGGATACCGGCGAAAGACAAAATAGTGGTGGTAGAACCGTTCCTCGAAGAAGATGCCGTGCTCCTCGAAGCTGCCGAGGCGGTGTTCATGCATCTTGCGGGCGACGCGTCCCGCCGTGGAGTTGGGCCAGTAGTGCATTTTCTCGATCAGAGAGCGCAGATGGAATAGGTCAATTAGCTTCCATAGACTGATGAGTGGGTACTTCCACTCAAGGTGCTTGAGTGAGATGAAACTCTTGTCGGCCGAAAGCGTGCGGTGGAGAAAGGTCGTTCCGCTACGTGGCTGGCCGACGATGAAGACCGGCGCTTTGATCTCGATATTCCGATAGCCTCGGAACAGGATTTCGTCCACCAGCCAAAAGAACGAAATTATTGGAAAAACAAGCAAGTCCTTGAGCAGGTACGTGTAGAGCACCGCCCGCTGCCGGAAAGTGATCGATTTTGCCGCCGTCACGCTTGCGAATACTGCCCGATAGGACGGCCAGTAGGGAAACGGCGAAAGTACGAGGAAAAAGACGTAAGCTACGAGCGCAATGACTGTTGCGAGTTCGGCGATGATCATGTCGATTCTCCGATTTTTATTTCTGGCATATCTACCCAAACAATTGTTTGCATCTCAATAATCTCCTTTTTGAAACATAGCCTAGTGGCAAATTCCTTCTTATGTCGCCGGACATAAACACTCTAAAAAAAAGATGCTATGAGAATAAGCTGATGGTTGATGTTTAAGGGGGACAAGATTAAATGGATACCGATTTTTTTTGGTTGTTTGCGATGTCTGCTGGCGCAAGCGGTCTTGGGGGCATGCTTGGAATGGCGGGCGGGATATTCATCGTCCCTATTCTGACAATGTTTGGTCACATCGACATTCATACTGCTATCGGCGCAAGTATTGTTTCAGTGATTGCTTCCTCATGTAGCAGTGCTGCTCCCTTTCTGAAAGAAAGATTAACGAATATTCGACTCGCTATCTTACTTGAAACTGCCACCACCTTGGGAGCTCTCAGTGGAGTATTACTGGCCGGAATCATACCCGTCTCATATTTATTTTTTCTGTTTGCAGTTGTCTTGACGGTATCGGCCCAGCAAATGTTTATTAAGCGTGGAGCGGCAATCACCCCGATAGTTTCTATTCCAGGCGATTGGGGTACCGTTTTCAGGCTGCATGCGACTTACCCTGACCGCACACTTGGAAAAGACGTTGAATATCAAGTGCAGCGGGTCCCAGCCGGAATGGTGCTCATGTATGGCGCAGGCTTGATATCAGCATTACTTGGAATTGGGAGCGGCGTACTCAAAATTCCTGCAATGGATACAGCATTGCGTCTTCCAATTAAAGTCTCTTCGGCTACATCTAATTTTATGATTGGGGTGACTGCCGCAGCAAGTGCTGGGGCCTACTTCATGCGTGGCGACATCGTACCCTTTATTGCAGGACCCGTTGCTCTCGGTTCCGTCGTAGGCTCTTTCTTGGGGGCTCATATTTTGATGTCGGTATCAAGTGACAAAATACGCTTATTATTTGTCCTTGTGCTTTTATTGCTGGCGACACAAATGATTTTCTGTGGCTTTGGTATCAAAGTGGGGAGTTTAATATGAGTAATAGAATCAAAGCATCAGGGCTCGAATTAATTCTCGCTGACTTATTAAAAAATGGAACTTACATAGCCTCTGCTGTAATTGGATTTGGTTTTCTACTCAAAGCGATTCATTGGGACCATTCAAGGCTGTCTAGCGTAACCGTAGTAAGAATAGGCATCGCACTTTTTATCCTATTGCCAGTTTTACGTGTGAGTTTGATGCTGGTGGTATTTGTACGGGAACGTGATCGACATTTTACTGTGATCGCTGCCGTTGTGCTCCTGATTATCTCAGCAAGTTTTGTAGTGGGTATGACAATGCCGAAAGTTCTACCAGGATAAACTTTAGGATGCATGTCATAGCTCTAGAGAACTTTAAAAATCAGTCTTCTTGCGTATTGTTGTGTTCTCACGGTTATGTCGGCAGACATAACCACTTAAGAAAAAATAGGGTATTAAGAAATAGCACGAGGAAATCAGAGGAAGATAAGCTGAATTTTAATATCGCTTGAATTTCAAAAAAAAGGATTTGTGAAATATGAACGCTAATACTAATGAGTTAAAAAATGAGTTAAAAGGAGAGGGGTTCTGCAATCAGCAATTTGATTCTCTCCATTACCTTGAAGAAGTGAATACAATAGCAATCGAGGCTGGAAAGCTCATTCTCAAGCATTTCCAGCGGGACCCAGTTGCCATCAACCATAAAGAGGATAAATCCCCACTCACGGCGGCTGACTTGGAATCACACCAATACATTATAAGTCAACTCGAGGCTTTGAGTCCGACAATTCCGATTATTTCAGAAGAAAGTCAGGTCCCCGAATACGAAATAAGAAGAAAATGGCCGCGCTTTTGGTTGGTGGATCCGCTTGACGGAACCAAGGAGTTCCTCAAAGGGAGTGACGAATTTACTGTAAATATTGCACTTATAGAAAATCAAGAAGTCATTCTGGGAGTAGTGTATATTCCCGGAAAGAACTTACTGTTTTATGCTGCAAAGGGACTGGGAAGCTGGAAACAGGAAGGGAAAGGACTTCCCTCCAGAATATTCTCTTCATTACCGAATCTGAGTCAGGGTTTGGTTGTGGTCGAGAGCAAATCACACCCATCGAAAGAACTGGAAAATTTCTTAAAAGATTTTTCCGTGAAAGAACGGATTCATGCGGGAAGTTCACTCAAATTTTGCTTAGTCGCGGAAGGGCTTGCGGACATCTATCCTCGGATGAATCCCACCATGGAGTGGGATGTCGCTGCAGGAGACTGTATCTACCGAAACTCATCTTTAGTGGGCCAAAGAACAACCTCTCTCACTTACAACAAGCAATCTTTAAAAAATGACAGCTTCGTTATTGGCTTTAAATAAGTGGAGAAGATTCGCATGCAATACAAACAGTAAGTAGTGATGTGAAAATAGGGAACTCACATAGAATTAATTAATTAATACGAGGTATTTTATGGCGGACGATACCGGAGATACTCATGTTGTTTGGCACAAGCAAAGCGTTACACGAGACGAGCGCGAAAAGCTCAACTGTCATAGAGGTTGCGTCATCTGGTTCACGGGCTTGAGTGCTTCTGGCAAGAGTACAGTATCCAATCTGGTAGAGTACAAGCTACACAAGCGTGGTCTGCACGGCTACTTGCTCGATGGTGATAATGTGCGCTACGGACTCAATGCCGGCCCCGGGATGCTCAAGGAACACCATGGCGAGGAATTCTCCAAGAGATTCGGCTTGGGATTCTCTGCTCAGGACCGAGAAGAAAATATCCGTCGCATCGGATCAGTGGCCAAACTGTTCTGTGAGGCTGGAATCATTACGCTTGCCGCCTTTATCAGCCCCTACCGACGTGATCGCAATGCCGTCAGAGCTACGCTGAAGGCAGGTGATTTTATTGAGGTCTTCGTGGATGCTCCAATAGCAGTATGCGAAGAACGGGACCCCAAGGGGCTCTACAAGAAAGCCCGAGCTGGAAATCTGACTGGTTTCACAGGGATCAGCGATCCTTACGAGCCACCGTTAAAGCCCGAATTGGTTCTAGAAGCTGGAAAAAAGAATGCCGATACGTTGGCCGACGAGGTGATTTTGCATATCGAGCAGATGGGTATTATACCTTGTGGACCAACGGAACCATTGGTTCCAAAAAAAAGCCCCTGAACTTTTATTCAGAGGCCTTTTCTATTAATTGGTAGCCTCATCGGTAAGTCAACGGGTACTTTTCAGGTGATCTGAGTGATTCTAGTTCAAGGTCGATATCAAGATCTGGCCAATAGAGGTGCTTTCCGTGATGTAGTTCCACATGGTAAATTTGTTCAACTGTGGCTTTTTGAAACCAGGGATATTTGTCGTAGGTGAGAAAAAACTCCTCATTAAAGATAAGTACCCAGATTCCATACTTTGAAATATTTTGAATTTCAAGGTTTTGTGAAGTGCTTTTTCCATGCTTTTGTAATTTCGCTTGCATGACTTTCCACCACTTTCTGAAGTTCCTTAATTTGTTTGGCGGAATAACTGCTATAATCTGCTAGAGCCACGATGGGTTCAATCCAAAATTTAGCTTCGCCATCTGGAGAGGAGATGTGAATATGCATTCTGGATTCCTCAAGAGAGAAGAAGAAAAAACGATAATTTTTGTACCTAAAAACTGTGGGGCTCATGATTTTTACCGAGTAGTTTTTGCCGCTTGTAACTCATGACTTTATTCTATGATTGCTCACATAGTTCCGTCTATCTAGAAGTTTGTGAATAAACGGAACATATTGTTCCAAAAAAAAAGCCCATCGTAATTAAACGACAGGCTTTTTTCATTTTTAATTGGTAGCGGGGCTAGGATTTGAACCTAGGACCTTTGGGTTATGAGCCCAACGAGCTACCAGACTGCTCCACCCCGCGACATAAAAGTAATTTGAATTACTTGGGAACCTGGCTACTCTATGTCTCATGGGATCAAAAAGTCAATGCTTAAAATAAAAAGACTGATTCATTTAAACAAGGGTGTGCGGAAATGGGCTTTGGGAGCTTCTCTTTTTGCAGGATTGGCAGGTTTGTATTCTGTAGGGATGTATTTTTTCCCATTAGAGGCTTCTCAACTTTCAGATCGTATTGAGTATTGGAGGAAAGGGGTCAGAACTGTTCAAGTCGATGGATTGCAAGGTTATCTGCAAGAGACTACTTGTCCAGGAGGGGGGCGTCTTTCTGGGCAGGGGTGCGCTTGTGTGGCTCTGATTCATGGTCTGGGTGATGATGCCAAGACTTGGAAAAAACTCTTACTTTGGCCTGAGGAGAATTGGCGCAAAATGGGTTTGAATGAACCCTTTCGTCTTTTTGCGATGGATTTACCAGGTTCGGGTCAAACACCCCCTCCCCAAGATCCGACCCAATATAGAGTTCGACTTCAAGCCCAAAATCTTCAGAAGGTTTTGAAGTCCATGTGCTCAGAATGGGTGGTGGTAGGGAATAGCTTAGGGGGCTGGATTGGTGCTTGGCTCGCTTTGGAATGGCCTGAAGGGGTCAGCAGGCTCATTCTATTGGACTCGGCTGGTCTGACTCTGAAGAGCCCTGATGAATCCAAAAATGCGCAGCTGCTCCTAGAGCCCTCAGTTGAATCTTTGAAGGAGTTTCAAAAAAGAGCTTATTTTCACCCTCGGACTCTACCTGAACGGGTTTGGAAAATGATTGCAGAGCGGGCAAAGCAGAATCATGCGAAGGAAATCGTAGACATGCAAATCGAAGACGATGGATTGAAATTACGACTTCCTACCTTGCATCGCCCTACGCTCCTTCTTTGGGGACAGGAAGATCATGTGATCCCCCTTTCTATAGGAAAGCAGATGAGAGATTTGATGCCTTCCTCTATTTGGAGAGAAGTCCCACAATGTGGTCATTTACCGCAAAAGGAGTGTCCGATCCCAGTGATCCAAGCCATCATCGATATGATCCATTTCGGTGCGATGTAGCTATTTTCGGTAACTATTTTCTGGGCGTACGAGTTCGTGAAGTGCTTCTTGAGGAACCGGGCCTGGGTTTAGAAACTTGAAATTGCGAATTTTTATTAGAAACAGATCGGGCAGTACGGGTTTGAGGCTTTCTCATAGAATCAACTCTGGTTGTACGTTCTTCAGTTTGCGGTTTTTGAGTAAAAACCGGCATTTTTAAATGAGGATCTTTGAACTGAGGCTTTTTAGAGCTGCTTACCGGTCTTATTTTCGATACTGGTTTTAAAACTCTCTTGACCGGGATAGGTCTTGCAGTCTGCATCTCGTATTCGTGTTTACGCATTGCCAACTCAGGCTGGTTGAGTAGTGCTAGAACTTGAGTCTCTTTTAAATAACGAAAATGCCCAGAGGGAAGTCCTTTTAAGGTAATATGACCAATCGCTTTTCGGACAATCTTTTCAACAAGATATCCTTTAGCCTCAAAAAGGCCTTTCATATCAAATGCACCTCCCCCTAAAACGCAAACTTCAATCAAAGATTTACTAGGAAGTTCTTCAGTGAGTCGTACAGAATGGGGTTTTAATAATTTTTTTCTGACATGACCGATCCATGCACCCTTCTCGAGTCGTGTAATCATTTCTTTGTCCGGATGGCCCTTCACTTTAATCGCATAAGTGCGAAGAACTTGGTCGCTTTTCTGGAGTTTTTCCGCAAATGCCCCATCATTAGTGAGCAGAATCAAGCCCTCACTATTAAAGTCGAGCCGGCCTATGGGGAATATTCTTGATTTGATTTTAGTCAAATACTCCGCCAACGTAGGACGGTTTTCGCTGTCAGATAACATCGAAATCACGGCTTTGGGCTTATGAAATGCAAGGTAAATAAGAGGTTCTGATTGCAGGAGGAGTTTGCCTTTGACTTTGATGGCATCTTTTCCCCACTCTGCTTTATCTCCTAATTTTGCAAGTTTACCATTAATAGTGACTTCGCCACTGCTAATGAGATCTTCAGCTTTGCGACGAGAAGATATACCGGCTTGAGCTAAAATTTTCTGAACACGTTCTGATGCCATACGATCACCTTTATCACGGCTTTCGTAAAATAACACAGTTTATAAGGAACTGTTTATGTGGAAGAGTTCGTAGGCTCCTCAGGTTGTTCTGGGTTTTCTGCAGCTTTTTGAGCTAGGATTTCGGCTGCTTTCATATCCTCTAAATAAGGAGTGGAGGTAGGGATAGCCGTAATCTTTTCCTTAATTTCCTTGAGAATTTTGTCATCTTCCTTTGGGTTGTAATGGAGTGCCGATGTTCTATCGGCTTTCATTTCTCCCACGAGTCGGCGCATTTCCCGAACCCGTGGATCTTCATCTTCTGGGTTTTGAGTTTGTGAGCCGGGAATCATTTGCTCTAATTCGCGTAATGAGGGGAGAGAGGAGAGGTCCTTAAGGCCAAATATTTCTAAGAACTCTCGGGTGGTCGAATAGAGTATGGGACGTCCAGGAAGTTCTGAGCGTCCTGAAATTTCGATCAGTTTTTTATCTAATAAGCCGCGAACAAAATAGGAGGAATCTACACCTCGAATTTTATCAATTTCTTCTTTCATCACGGGTTGCTTGTAGGCAATAATAGCGAGAGTTTCCATGGCTCCACTCGAGAGTCTCTGGGTTTGAATCTTGACTAATTTTTTGGCAAGAGAGGCACGCTCGGGTTTAGTTCGAAATTGATAACCTCCTGCTACTTCAACAAGCTCGATACCGTGGTGTGGTGATTGGTAGCGTTCTCGAAGGAGTGACATGGCTTCTTGGAAGAAAGCAAGGGCTGTGCTGGGCTCCAAATGTTCACGCAATTTCTCTACTGAGACCGGTTTATCTGAAATAAAAAGGAGAGCTTCCGCGCAGGATTGAATCTCGGTGAGAGTGAGAGGTTCGATAGGGGTAACATTCGCCTCCAGGGATTCTTCCTGCTCTTCTTGTCGCTCTTCTTGCAGAATTTCTTGAGCTAAGGCTTGATCTTCTTGAATCTGTGCAGCAAGTTCAGCTTCAGGGTTGCTTTCGGATTCAACAGGCGGCTCTTCTAAAGAACTGATAGCTTGAGCCAGTTTATTGAATTGATCATCGAGTGATTCAGAGGGCTGCTCGGAATCTTCCATGTCTTGGTCTAAGATGAGTTCTTCCGTACTATTCTGAATTTCAGAAATTTCGGCAGTATTTAAGCCATAGGGGTCTTCGATTAATGTAATCAGATCGTCTGATTTTTTATCCTTGTTGTGCATAAACTCCTGGTTCTGCTGAGCCTTGATGAGGCAGGTTAATATAATTAAACCCTGATGCAAGATTAGAGTCAAAATCCTGTAGGCTTTCAAGAAGCTCTAAGTAAATGGAAGCATACACTTCCTCTTGGTATACTTTCATTTTTTTAAGTCTGGATAACTCGAGAGTCGATAAAAAAGTGGCCACGATCTCAGGGCGTGAAGGAGTGATCGAGAGAAGCGTTCTCAGTTCAACCAATTTTCCCAGGGGAAGTCGATCCGCAAGTTCCATAATCTTATCATTAATGGAGACAGTTTCCTTTTGTAAAACATGGGTTCTTTTGCGGGCGCGAATGAGCATTTCTTGGTAAGCCATTGTAAGATCTGTGACATTCATTTCACGCCAAATTCGCTCAATCGGTGGTTTGCTCGCAGCTCGGGTGAAAACATCTTCGCCGAGGAGGGGGCGTTGAGATAGATTCTTCCCTGCTTCAAGAAATCGTTGATGCTCTAAAAGTTGTCTCACCAGATCTTCTTGAGAAAAAAGGCCAGCCCCCTCGAGATCTCCTGGCGCACCTATTTTTTCGTCCTGAGGGATGAGGGATCGACTTTTCCAGTGAAGGAGAGTGGCAGCCATGACGAGAAATTCACTTGCTGCGTCAAAATTAAGCTCCTGCATCAAGCGAACATAGGTGAGGTATTGATCCGTAATCTTCCCAATCGATACCTTTGAGATATCCAGTTCGTGGCTTTGAATCAAAAAAAGCAGTAGATCCAAAGGCCCTTCAAAGCTTTCTAAGCGAACAGTAATAGGAACTCGATTAGACAAATTTCAATCCTTTCAGGGTTGAATCCTACTTGAGCACTGAGTTGAGTACTTAATTCAATAGCTTAATAGCGACCTTGAACAAAGCCAATCTTATCGTAGACTGTCCGTAAAGTTTTTTGAGCGATTTTTCGTGCTCTCTCTGCCCCTATTCTTAGAACGGAATCTAAATAAGCCTTGTCAGCAACAAGTTCTTCAGTTCGATCTCGAATGACGCCAATAGTCTTTGCGACTATTTCAGCTGTATCTACTTTAAGGTGGCCGTATTGTTTACCTGCATAAGCGGCTACAATCTCGCCGGGTGTCTTATTTAAAATCGCAGCTTGGATATCAATGAGATTTTTAATCCCTGGCTTATCGGTCTCATAAGTAATTTCAGTGCCAGAATCTGTTACGGCCCGCTTAATTTTCTTTAGAATCTGATCATCGCTATCGTTCAAATAGACTGCGCTTCCTGGGTCAGGATCCGACTTGGACATTTTAGCAGTTGGGTTCTGTAAACTCATAATTCTTGCCCCTACAGCAGGAATGTAATGTTCAGGGATTCTAAATAAATCTTCTCCATAAATATGATTCATTCGTATTGCGATATCACGCGCGATCTCGACATGCTGTTTTTGGTCTTCTCCGACCGGAACGAGATGGGTACCATAGAGTAAAATATCTGCTGCCATAAGCGTAGGGTAAGAGAAAAGGCCCACAGACACGTTTTTCTCTTTCGTGCTTTTGTCTTTAAACTGAGTCATCCTACTGAGTTCACCCATGTATGTATAGCAATTGAGAATCCAAGCCAATTCGGCATGTTCCGAAACGTGGGATTGGACAAAGAGTGTAGCTCTTTCCGGGTCAATCCCAGCAGCGATATAAGTTGCTAGAACACGATAGGTTTGCTCACGTAACTCCTGTGGGCTTTGCCGAACCGTGATTGTATGAAGATCCACCGCAAAAAAGATACAGTCATACTGTTCTTGAAGTTTTACCCAATTTTTTACGGCTCCCAGATAATTTCCAAGGGTCAGTTGATTTGACGGTTGGATGGCTGAAAGCATTACTTTTTTTTGTATTTCCGTGCTCATACTAAAAACCTTCTACTCCAAATAAATGACCTACCACTAGAATCGTTGACTCTGTAAAAAAATGAATTGGAAAACTTAAAATCGCCATAGCGCGTGTTTGAATCACCGAAGGCATGATAAAAAGCCCAATTAAAATTAAAAAACTATATCGAGCGATCGATTCGTATTTTCTGGCCATTTCAAAGGGCATAAATGCTTGAATGATTTTACTTCCGTCTAGGGGAGGAAGTGGGATTAAATTAAAAATACCCAATGTGTAATTCAGAGAGACTGAAATCGTAGCCATTTTGATGAGAGGCTCATAGAGGTAAAAGGTGTTAGGTACCCAGGTCAAAATAGCGAATACAAGCACAGTTGAGATCAATGCTAGAATGAAGTTCATGAGGGGGCCGGCAATAGATACCCAAAAGAGTCCATGTCTATATTTTTTAAACCGGTTTGGATTAATAGGAACCGGTTTAGCCCACCCGAAAAGAAAGTGCACTCCGCTCACCATATTAATTAAGGGGAACAATACGGTTCCTATCGGATCGAGATGGGGGATGGGGTTTAACGTCAGTCGTCCTTGGTCTTTAGCGGTGTGGTCTCCCCATCGATAGGCAATAAAGCCATGAGCAAACTCATGAAAGACGACTGCTAAGATAAAAGGCACAAGCTGAATAGATACCATTTGAATACGTTCGGCGTATGATCCCATGACCACAGGTCATAGCATGGTTTTGGGGACAGTTATGAGCACAATTCTATTTGAGAATGCGGATATTGCGCCCCTATCCCTATCTACCCTCAGTCCTCTCCCCGTGGATGATACCTTTTGTGAGCCATCTTCAGAGCCTCCGGCGTAATATGGGTGTAAATCTGGGTTGTGGAAAGATCAGAGTGCCCTAAAAGCATTTGTAATGAGCGTAAGTTCATTCCAGATTGAAGTAAATGAGTTGCAAATGAATGACGAAGGACATGAGGGGAGAGGGTATCTGGAATTTCAGCAAGAAGAGCTAGGGACTTGAGAGTTTTCCAGAATGCTTGCCGTGACAGTCCTAAACCATGATGATTAAGGAAAATAAGATCAGACACCGGTTTAAGTAGAGGTCTGTAGTCTTCCATGTAGACTCTCACTGCTTCCCCAGCAATAGGAGCAAAGGGTGTTATTCTTTCCTTGTCCCCTTTTCCTTTGATTTTGAGATAGCTCATTGAAAGATCAATTTGATGAGCCGTGAGCGACAGAAGTTCAGAAATTCTGAGTCCGGTTGCGTAAAGTAAATAAGTCATCGCCTTATCTCTTGCTCTGAGGCAATCGCCTTTTTGGCTTTTTTGGCCGTTCTGGCCATTGTGGATAGAAGCGTAAGGAAGTCCCAAGTTCACGGCGTCCAATAATTGATTGACTTGGTCGAGGGAGAGAAACCGGGGCAGGCGTTTGGGCTGAATAGGATGGTGTAAATTCTCAGTAGGATTTTTTTCTAACCCCTTTTCAAGGCAGCAAAATTTGAAAAACTGTTTCAGACAGCTCGATTTTCGAGCCAATGAAGAAGATTTCTGATTTAGAGTATGAAGATGATTTAAAAAGGACTGTACCCATTGTGCCTCAATCCATACTTGCGGAGATGCTTGGGGGTGATTTTTTTGAACCCATTGGGTGAATTGATGCAGGTCTGTTTGATAAGCTTCAATAGTATGATCCGACGCACCTCGGTCAATTCTTTGAAACTGTAAAAAATCTTCAATCCAATTTTCAATTACCGAAATTTTTGAAGTACCTTTCGTAAGCCCCATCGTCAATATCTTCTAGTTCACTTTTGTAAGGTTTACGTTTTGGAGGAGCTTTTGGAGCAACCTTAAGTAGGTTTTGGAGAGATGCTTGATTCACTTGGTCTAGATTTAGAAGTTGATTCCCCTGTTTTTCTAAAGCAGAATAAAGCTCTTTATCACTCTTTTGAATATCTTTTAGAGTAGTCTCGGATGCCTTTTTTTGTAATATTTCTACAGTTTTTTGGGTTTCAATATCTAACTTTACCGGGACTTTGGGCGGCTCAACTTTGGAGGATTTTTGAATGCCCATTAAATCTTCTTGGGTGGTCTTTCTTAAGTCGACTTTTGATGTGGGCTTTGTTGAAAATGCGCGATCTATATGGATATCTGCGGAATAGCCCGTTGCGATCTCAACAGGTTTTGGCTTTTTTTGAAGTGTATTGGGAGTGACTTCAACCGATCCTCGAATTACGGAAATTTCAGTACTTCCGTCGGATCCCCCTCCGGCAATAAAAAAATCAGTTCCGCGTACTCCCATAACTGCGGTTTTCGTTCGAATTTGAAGGTGACTGCGGGGACCTCCTTTTTCGATAATTCCTCTCAGTTTTCCATACATGAGATTGACTTGAGTTTTGGCTTGATCCGAATCCTCGTTCCAATGGATTCGATAAGCGGTTCCAGAGCCAATGTGAATTTGATCCCCATTGGGATAGATGACGTGAGCTTTGGCTCCAGGTGCCGTTCTTACTATATTGCCCTTTTCAACTAAAGATCCGACTTGAGCATCGGCGACTAGAAAATATTCTCCTTCAAAAAGAGCATGAGGGATGCCTTGTTTGGGTTGAAGCGTGTTGGAAGGATGTGAAAAAATTTTGACGGTCCCTTGAACCTCAGTCAACGTTCCGACTTGGCTACCTCCCCAGGCAGAGGGTATGACAGTGGGAATGATCAATAAGGTGAATGCGATTGCCGCAATTCGGATTCGCTTTTTGAAATCTTTTTGGTCTGTTTTTTCCGTGCAATTTATAAACTGGGTTGTCATGATTAGATTTTATTAAACGAGGCTTAGTAAAATTTGGCAAGGGGGAACTCAGTGGTGCTGAAAATAATAAGAAAGGTCTGTCTTTCCATTACGGGATTGATTCTATCTTTAGGAATCAGTGGATGGAGTCAGGTTTATGCTTCTGGTTCAAACCAGCAAAGTGATCAGCAATTAGTACAGCATTCAGAAGAGCATTCAAATGAGCATGCAAATGAGCATAATGACTCGTATGATTACCCAGAACTCTCGGTAGTTCCACGCGCGAGTGCCCGATTGCAATCGGAAGCACAAAGAGAGGCAGACAGAGAGTGGACAAACTTTTTGCCGATTCAATTATCAGGATTAGCTACTTTAGCGGCAGGCGTGGCGGCATTTGATCCTTCAGATCCGTCGGCTGGACATTTAGGAATTGGAATAGGAGCGGGTTGGCTGGTTCTAACAGGCGTCTTATCTGTTACCTATGAGCCCTACCGATCAGCCTATCGTTATGATGTAGGCCCGATGCCCAAAGGCACGATTCGAGAACAACTGGCTCGTGAACGGGAAGCAGAAGAAGATATTAAAAGTATTGCAGCGATGGGTGAGCGATTGAAGTGGCTTTCAGTCGTGACTAACTTAGGTACATCCATCTACATGATTGCGAAAAGTGGCAGTAATAGTAATTCTTGTGTCAATTGCCCCAACTCGAGTACGACTTCGAGTGCAAATACGACAGCTCAAGGTTTTGGAATTGCTTCAGCTGCGATTTCGTTGTTCCCGCTCATTTTTCGATTTCATTGGCATGATGTTGCAGAGTCACAAATGGATTATAAAAAGCGGATCTTTGCACCTGTTGCTAATGTTACTTTTTTCCACGATCCTATGACTGGAAAAGAAGTTCCTGGAATGGCACTTTCATTGAGATTTTAAGGGGGTTTTTAAGGGAAGTTTTAACGCGAAGGAAATGCCATCTGTTCGGCAAAGTGGATAGCTGTGGGGATGTCGTCTCCTAATCCCAAGGGTGCAACCCCGAATTTGTAAGCTTGGATAAAATTTTCAGCGGAGTCCTTACCTCCATGAATCAAGGTTTCTGCCAGTTTTAGAGCTTGACCGGTGGTGAGTCGAGGTCCTGATTCAGAGTATAAAAATGAAAAAAGCTCGATAAAAGAAGGTGCGACACCTCCGCTAAATTTCTCCCCGTAATGAGCAATTCGGGCTGCAAACGTGCCACATTGAGCGCGAGGTAAATTGAGTTCTTTTGTACCCACACAAAATTGAACCAAAGTCTCAAAATCGTCTCTGACTCCTAAAATATCTCCCTGAAACTCAGTAGAAAGCGATCGCGCCAATTTTAAAGAGGAGCGGAGATCAAGATCTAAGTACTCTTCAAGATAAGCCACAAGAAATACAGTATTAAAAGTCTCGGTTTCTATATCGGTTCTTGAAGCGAATTCAATTCCAGTTCGAATTGAATCCATGGCTCCGACATTCGCACCTCGAAGTGCCGTTGTAATTTTAATAAATCTTTGGGCGGCACCCGTACAGCCTCGAGATACTTGAAGTGAGATTTTCCTAGCATCAGGTTCTGGAATAGCCAAGATACTTTGCTTGCGTAGATATTCGAGAGTGGTGATATATTCTCGAGTAAAAGTACAATTTGTTTCAAGGTCTCGACTATAGCTGACTTGAGGTAGGAAAAGAGTGGTTATTCCTACGATGGATAATACTATAAAATAACTCAGTGTAATGGGGTGCTTGGTTTTCACTTTTGTTTAATCGGTATTCTTCATTAAAAGATTGAATTATTTTACTTTAAAACTCACGCCTATCGTTTCGGAGGAATCCATCCATTCATCTTTTGAATCTCTTCGAATGTTTCTACTGGCACTGTTTGGACATGATCCACATTGATAAAAGCGCCAGAGATCCCTGTTTCATTCTTGCAACGGGAGTAGTGTTTGAGTATGGATTGATTCACTTTTTCAGCTATTTCAGGTATCGCGAAAATACTCATGTGATTGAGAAGCATGCCATTACGATTTTGAGGATTAATCATGTCCGTTCCTTTCATTCGTATCCTCTCAGAAGCATCACAGCTCATAGGCATCAGGGGATTAATATAAATGGTTTCATAACTACCCATCCCCTCGTGCTCAACTGGCTGAAACTGAGCGTGATATTGTACAGTATTCAGTGCGGCATTTGAACTACCCGGGATTTCACTGGAAAGTGGAATTCCTGTATCGGGCGTGACAAGAAGCCGGACTCCTTTATTAATAAGACTTTCTAAAGGTAGATAAAAGTCACCTTCATCCACGGGCATATATTTGTTTAAACCGCTTTTTTTCATTGCCTCATCGATTTTAAATTCTGTGTTGTTTTTATCTTGTAATCCAAAAAAAATATTGACCACTTCTCTTGGGTTTTCATCAAGAAGTTTTTTGATTATCGAAAGAGTATCTACCAGACTCCCATAGTTTAACATTAAATTATGGGACAACGTAACAGGATCTCCATGGGCCATCGGTTTGTTCGCATCTTCCCAATGTGGTTCTGACGTGATTTCAAATTGAAAGGAACGAATTCCAAAGTCTTTAAATTGCTTTTCAACACCATATATTTGATTCGGGTAGATAAAGCCTAACGGATGAACAGGCGTTCTCTGATCTTGTAGATTTGCATATGCATTATGAGATCGCAACATCACAATTTTACTTAATGGAAGTTTGCAGTTACTCTCTAAGCCATTGCATGCTTTGTTGGGATCTTGGCCTGATGTTTGTTGCCAATTTGAATAAAAACCTCCTTTCTTCGCAAGTTCCATCGCATAGCGTGTTGTATGTCCTGCTTCTTTCCCTACGAGATAAGCTAAAAACTCAAAAAAGCCCTGGATGTGCTTTCCTCCTTTGATTTGATCCATCGGCAGCAATCTCAACAATAACTTTGTTGCTTTTAAAGCAATGGCGCCGCTCAACTCTCCCGTCGGGTCCCAGTAGCAGTTCACTACCTTGGATAAAATGTAGATAATTTGAGAAGCTTTTCCTGCGTTTTGACGAAAAACAACTTCAAGAGCTTTTTTATGCATTTTGTCCCTTAAAAAGACATCGAACAAAAAATTAAATCCCATGAGTGAAAAACCTGCTGGGGGGTTTGCTGCCGCCATTGGCCAGTAGCTTCGAAAAGCACGGTAACCTATATGAGCGACGTTATAACACCTCATGTAACCGCTGCTTTGTACTTCACAGATATCCTTCATCGTCGACTCAACTCCAGCCAATGCCTCAGCCATCTTTGTTTGCAGGTTAGACTGAGATACGTTTTCTGTGGTAGATGGTTGGTCAATTTTGCTAGCACTCGAAGTTTGGACTGGAGGGGTTGCTACTTTTGGAAGCCCTTTTTCCATACGATCAAGGTCTGAATATTCAGCTTCCAGATCTGCACGAGTGCAGGAAAAGAGAGAGTTGTCGGTGTCAGTAGTTTCCTCAGAAGTCTGGCTTCTATCGCTCTCTTGCAGGCCACATGCTTGTTTCAATATATCAACGATTATTTTTTGTTTCTTTTTAAAGATATCAAAAATATTATTTTGATTTTTTAAACCACATGACAATTTGTCTGCTTCAGTGCGCGAGGAGCTACTTATAGAATAGGTTGGGTCATGAATATCAATAACAAAATCACTATTGTCTATTGAGTTAATATTGATTGAATGTGTAGGAGAGTTATTTGATGTGGGATCATCTGTTGGTTGGGCATAGGCTAGGCTACTGAATAGAAATAGAGAAAGTAAACTCAACCGTAGCAAAGGTTCCCCCGAAATATGAAATACAGTTTTACCTATTTTAGCTATCGGTAAAATGATCGATTTAATTAATGAGCCGCAAAGGGTTAAAAATATTGAATTATTTTAATTTATTTTACAACGATTCAACATTCGAAGATCTTGTGTTGAACCTCGAGTATACTTATATCGAGCAATCGCATCCGCAATTGCATGACTGATGTTGATTTGGCCGAGTCGAGAGAGAACTAAAGACCGATCATGGGGACTACTGAGAAAACCTGCTTCCACAAGAATACTCGGCATATCTGCACCGAGCAAAACATGAAAGAGTGCTTGTTTAATACCGCGATTTCGATGCGCTCCTGGTAGGACTTTTGAAGTGGATAAGACTAGTTTGTTTTGAACGTTACAAGCTAGTCGTTTGCTCTCCGCTAGATTTCCATCCAAGCGAAGATCCTTAAGAATGAGAGCGACATCGAACTGCGCGGGAGAATTTGGGAGATGGGATGTGATGACACTATTTTCCAGATGCGCGAGTCTTCGAGAAGAGGCATCCGTGGCATGATTTAAAATATAGGTTTCAATTCCTTCGGCATCACGAGAGGTGCCATCTCCAGTCGAGTTCATATGAATGGAAATAAATACATCTGCCCCCAGTCGGTTAGCAAGAGCGGTGCGAGCAGGGAGGGAGAGTTCTTGGTCCTCATTTCTGGTCAGGGTGGCTAAGATTCCTTTAGCGCGCAGTTGATAGGCTACTTGAAGCGCTAGGTTTAATGTGACTGTTTTTTCAGCAATTTTAAATCGACCCTGACGGTAGACGGTCCCTTCGTCGGGGCCTCCATGGCCAGGATCAATAACTACACGAAAGATGTGAGCTTCCGTAAGGGGGCCCTGTAAAAGAAAAAATGCTGTGATCAGGAAACAATAGGAAGTTTTCAACAATCTTGCTTGCCCTTTCTTTTAAGCTTATGGGATGGATGCTTTATGGGCAAGTTTTTGATGTCTTTAATGCAATTAGACACCTGGTTCCAATCGAAAAAGCGAATTTTACCGTGGCGGGATCGCCCAACCTTGTATCGTGTGTGGGTTTCGGAAATCATGTTGCAGCAAACCCAAGTAATTACAGTGATTCCTTACTTTGAAAGATTTCTGGAGCGCTTTCCAACAGTAGAAGATTTAGCTCAAGCATCTGAAGAAGATGTTTTACTGCTGTGGTCAGGGTTAGGATATTATTCGCGCGCCCGGAATTTACATCGAGGGGCTAAAAAGGTGGCTCAGAATGGAAGGTTTCCTGTCAGCCGAGACGAGTGGCTTGAAATTCCCGGCGTAGGAAATTATACGGCTGGGGCTATTCTTTCAATTGCGGCGAATCAGGCTGAGCCTATTTTGGATGGAAATATCGAGCGGGTGCTTTCACGGGTGAGGCGCGTTTCTCGTCAAAAGGGTGACGGTTTTTTTAAAACTCGTCTATGGAAGATATCTGAAATTTTTGTCAAGACAGCTGATCGTCATGGAATTCAGCCCAGTAATTTGAATCAATCCTTGATGGAATTAGGTGCTACAATTTGTTCTCCTCGGTCACCGCAATGCGGAATTTGTCCTCTCTCAAAACTTTGCCAAGCCTTTGCATCTGGCGAACAAGAGTCCTATCCTCCCAAGAAAAAACCTAAGAAATGGATTCAAGTTCAGGAAAAGCTCCATTGTGTGGTGAATGATTCAGGATTGACCCTTTTGCGCTTGAGAAAAAAAGGGGAGTGGCGCGCTGGACTATGGGATTTATTGGATCAAGAGCCTTCGTTTAAACTCAAGTCAGTGGGTCAAGTGGAAACACGCCATGTGGTGACGAGACATAAAATTCAACGACTGACCCAAGTTTGGCGGATCTCTCATTCTAAAAAATCTGAATTGCTTTCAGCGGCAGAATCAGAATTAGACGAGTTGAAATGGGTTTCGATAAAAGCTCCGGAAGTACCTGTTGGTTCCGCTTTAAAAAGGACATTAAAGCAAATTCTTTCGGAATATCCAATCGAGTAGTTCTGGCGTTTAGCAAATTTATTTGCACACCACGAGCCGATAGTGTAGCTCCTTTTTATGAAAATGTGTGGGACGTCAAAAGTGAGATCTTACCTATTCGTCGGTTTAGTCTTATGCTGTTGGAGAGATGCTTATTCTTTTGAAAAAATGATTACTTACGAAATTCGGCAGGTGATCACAAAAATTCCTGCGATTTATAGATTAGATCCTGGCACAAATACTTCCTCGGTTCATTCATATCATCTCCTTGACGGGCCAAGCAAAGTAGAGACCACAGTGAGTGTTGCCTATAATAAAAGTAAGATCTTTCAACAGCTCAGTCAGACTCTGTCTGAAAATAGTCTGGATAGGTTTGAGCAAATTGATTTACTTAAAGATAATAACCAAGTCCAGGTGATTTTTTTTAACCCCACCGTCACACCTAGAAAAAATCACACTCCTTCAATGCTTCGTTGGTCTGCGCCGGAAGTTAAAAAATCTCATGGAGAAAATCAAGTTTATCCCTACCAAGGCACCGCCCCCTCAAAATTTTCACCTTTTTTTATTCCAAAACCACTCACACCTTGGGAGGTTTTTGAATCAGGAAAAGAATTTCAAGTCTATCTGACTCAAGAGGGTAAAGAAGAGTACTTGAAAAGCATGCTCTTTCTTAGCCTCAAAAGGCTCAATTCGCTTTACTTGGAGCTTGTTGAAAAGGCGCTCTCTCAGGGGGCAGAGGTCAGCCTCCTCAAAGAAGGAGAAGTTAGATTTGAGACCTTTTGGGATGGCCACTCAACCGGTAACCTTTTAGAGGTGGTATTGAGGGGAAATCAGGAGGAACTCAAGCTCATGACATCTCCTGTACGACTGACATTTACTTTTGAAGTCGTTTACCCCGATCACAGCAAATTGGAATTGTGACATCTCACTGGGGGGATTCGAAAATGGAAACCGAGAAAACAGGAACTCAAAGAGATGTGTTAGGTGAAGTGCCTTGTTTAAAAGGCCTACCTTGGGTGGGGAATTTCTTTAACCTCAATTCCAAGCGGTTTCACCACCAAATACGAAGTTGGTGTGATCGTTATGGTTCTATTTATTCCTATAAAATGGGGCCCACAGTCCTCTATGTGATTTCAGATTTGACGCTGATTCACGAAATGTTGAAAAGAAGGCCTCATGATTTTAGAAGGACAAAAAGGATCGAAGTTATATTTAAGGAATTAGGAGTGCATGGGGTCTTCTCAGCAGAGGGAGAAAATTGGAGGAGACAGCGAAGGCTGATCATGCCTGCTTTTCATCAAGGTCATTTGAAAGAGTTCTTTGGAACTCTTTGTGAAATTACCCGACGATTGAAGACTCGTTGGGAGATTGCTGCACGGAAAGGTCTTGATTTCGAAATTTGTAAAGATCTGACCCGCTTCACGGTGGATGTCACCACACGAATCGCATTTGATTACGATATGAATACTCTCGAAAAAGGTGAGGACGTCATTCAAAATCATTTGGAGCATATGTTTCCTGCTGTGGGTCGTCGGGTTCTCGCGCTCTTTCCTTATTGGCGGTATATCAAATTGCCGAAAGATCGAGCTTTGGATCAAGCTCTCAGACAAGTTCGGCAAGAGATGGGGAGAATCATTAATTCAAGTCGGCAATCACTAGCAACCTCCTCGCAAGAAACTAGGTACAAACCCAAGAACATGGTGGAGTCTCTACTCACTTCTAAAGATGCGGATAGTACCGGTTTTACTATGGAAGAGATCCTGGCAAATGTGTTTACGCTTCTGATAGCTGGGGAAGACACTACGGCCACATCATTAGCATGGGCACTGACCTTTATGATCGAGCATCCTGAAGTCCAGAAAAGAATGAAACAGGAAGCGCTCCAAGTATTGGGAGAGTCAGAACTCTTGCTCCATTATGAGCAATTGGATTGTTTAAACTATATTGAAGCGGTGATTTTGGAAGCGATGAGACTAAAACCAGTGGCGCCCTTCTTGTTTTTGGAGGCCTGCCATGAACTCACTTTAGGAAATTTGAAGTTTCCTCAGGGTGCGATTCTTAATGCCATGCTCAGCTATCCTGCCACTCAGGAGAAATACTTTAGCCATCCCAATGAGTTTCGACCCGAACGCTGGATCGAAGAGGAACGGGACCCTTCATGGAATCATGACGTCAAAGCATTTATCCCCTTTGGCGGGGGAGCGAGAGTGTGTCCAGGAAGAACGCTTGCCATGATGGAAATGAAAAGTGTTCTTGCGATGTTTTGTCGAAATTTCGAAGTCCTTAAACCCGGAAATGGACGACGTTGGAAAGAGGAATTTCGTTTTTCAGCCGTTCCAATTAATTTTTGGACGCAGATTCGTTTGTCATCTGGCGTGTCATCTAGTGATCTGAATTTACTGCGCTGCTGAACGCACACAGCGGACTGAGTAGTTTCGGTCGATGCGGCTGCCCGTGGTGTAACCGTCCGTATAGTAGATTGTAGCGTAGCCAGGTTCTTCTTGGTTAAGCGACGACGACGACCAATAGCTGCGACGCACTCCATTATAGCGTTCTACCTGCATAATGGCGGCAATGGTGGGCCATTCCGCCGCTGTTGGAGTCCTTGCTCCTCCGGGTTGTCGTATACGAAGAAAATTCCGAGGGCCATCTAGCTTCCTACAAAACGCCTTTGCCTTTTTATAATTCATTTCTTGGGGAGCCCTGCCACTCAAAATCAGATTTCCAACCTGGAACATCTCTCCCAGTGCTACAAACTCTGGAAAATCTCTCACTCTCGGATCGTCCGCTTCGACGCGAATAATTCCTGCCCGCTGGCGTTGTGCCTCTACCTCTAGTGCTCGCTGGCGCTGCTCCTCTTGTCGCTGCTGCCGGAGCTGAGCCACTAGTCTGAACAATGCAGTAGGAGCAGGAGTCTGAACTGGAACCTCAATTCTCTGGGATGGAGTACTTGCAACGTTTCCAGAAGCCGGCGGTTGTCCTCCGGAAGCAACGCTTTTGAGACTCATTCTCCTATTCCAGTCAAATTTGTGCCCACATCCTCTACCCTGAATTGATCCTGGAATCTGCGTCTTGTCAGATGCGTTTTGTCCGCAAGTCATAAAATCACAACCATCTCTTTTTTCAATGAGCGCGCTACAATTTGGGCACAGACCATAAGACTCAGCCCGACCCGTTTTTAAGATTTCGCGAATAAAGGCTTTCTTAACGCCCTCATCTGTATTCAGTTCATCACAAGTGACGTCGTGATGAGGCGGCCTACCGCAAGAAAAACAGAGATCACGATCACACGTCTGGCAATAGTATCCAAATTCAAGAAGTCCATTATGTTTTGCAATTCCTTCTCCACAATTGGGACAGAATTTCAAAACGTTCACCGATCGTACGAACATTCTCTGAATGGCCAAAGCCTGATCGGAATCAGTAGTTAACTGAGCCAACTCTGTCGGCAAAATTTTATAGGAACAGCCTTTTTCTTTACAAGAAATGAGTTTATCAGATTGTTCCTGCTTGAGGTAGGATTGGAGGCTGGGTTGAATGCACTCTAAATGATAACAGTGACCACATCCCAGAGGAAAGGAGTTCTCATCCTGTGCGATAGTGTCCTTGCAAATGCTGCAATTCTGAGCTTCGTTTTTCTCTTCATTTACGGTTTTTGGAGTTCGTTTATAGAGCTGGGGTCCGGCAAATTGTGAGGTGAATTCAGAAAGATAATTCGAGGTCTGAGTCAAATTTTCAGGGCAGTTGTGCGTGCAAAATCCCTCCAAAATTTCAGGTATTCGAGTCAGGGTCTCACATTTGTCTAATTCTTGGATCTGCTTCTCAATCGTAGCTTTTCGTCTTTCCAAGGCTTCTTTGCGCTTTTGAATATCGGATTTTAGGCTATCTAGGCCGTCTCCAGCAAAAGTTTCTCCCCCAACCCAGAATAGAGCTGCCACGGCAGCAATCAAACTCACTATTTTCATAAAAACTAAATCCTTAAACAATGATTGTCTCGAAATCTTTAATGCGGCGAGGGTATAAGTATATGACGCATCAAGTTACCTAAGTAACCTAAAAAAGTCAAACACTCCTGATTGTAAATCGAAGTGGTTGCGTCATGACGGTTCGCTTGCTTAAGGAGCCCAGCCCGGTGAATTTGATTTCAACTGAGCAATCAAGTGCAGCTAGGAGCTTCACCATCTGATCAGCGGATTAGAGTTCCTGAGATATTAATATCGCGAGCGCAGCTCGTCTTTCGAAGCAGTTTTAAGTCGCTGAATTGCTCTTGTGATATTCTTGCGGGCGGTTTCCTCGTATTTATCGTGAAAATATCGAGTTTTGAAAATTTTCTCTCTTTCCAAAAAGGTGCTTAATACTTTTGCTCTTCCTTGGCGATAAAGTTCATCAGGAACCCACTCATATTCTACACGGATGGCGCGATCATACTGGTCAAACTCAACGGAGTTTCTTCCTAGAATCGATAAATCAAGATCAAGTAACAGTTCCTCAGCTTTGTTTCGTGCCACGTGATCTCGAGTTGCGAGAATCATATCTTTGATGTGCTGCTGTTGTTTGCTAGGCATGCCTTCTGATAAAGTTAAAAAAAGCTCGGCACTCTTTTCTTCATTGTCTTTAGCTTTAGGGTCATAAATGACGTCATGAAACCAAATCGCGATTTCAATTTCCTCAATATCTGAAAGACTAAGTATTTGAAAGTCATGTTGAGCTTCCTCAAGTTGAGCTAAGCAGTCTGTGATGTGGGTGATGTTATGGTATTTTCTATGACTTTCTGAATAGTGAGTTAATAAATGAGAGAGTGTTTGATTGGCCTCTAGAACAGTCTGAGCTGAGTGTTTTTGCCAAACAGACAAAAATCTAAGACGATATTTTTGATCAAGAGGAGCTTCGTTTAACGAATGTTCGGTCGTTGTAGACGATGTATTATCGGTTGGGTGAGGAGGTTTGAGTTCAGTTGTATTTCTAGGAGTTGCATAAGCTAGACTGATGATAAAGCTCAACCAAAGGTAGTACATGATTCGAATCATGTACTATATAAATATCATTTGTCAAGAAAGGGTATTTATACATTCGATTGTATTTCTGAAATTCGGCTAAGTTTTTGATTCTAAGGTCTTTTCTCGTTGTAGTCTCTATTTGTTGGTAATGTAATTTCTATTGAACTAATATAATAAAGTAGTCGAAAGCTATTTATGAAGATACATCTAGGGTTAGTCTGTTTATTTTTAAGTTATTCTTTTTTGCAAACACCCGTGGCTATGGGAGGAACAGATTCTAATTCCCAGATAGAAGATGGATCAAATAGCTCTTCAATTAAGAGACTCAATACTATCATGGGTCATATAAATCCGTCTCAATCAAAACCTAAAATTGAAAAACAAAAAAGAGGTACAACACTTATAAAATCGCAAACCTTTCCTGAAGTTCAAAAAGGTGAGATCGGGAGGATTAATCATCCATTCGTAGTGCATCCACTAAGAGGAAAATACACAAACCAAATCAAACGTAATCGTACTCTCTTTGAAGCGAAAAGTGAGAGCAAACAACCTTTTACAGAAACAACTGCGAAGGTTTTTTCCAATATGCGCAATAAAACAAAATCAGAGATACTGTCTGAAACACCACCAGAATTTTTGAAGAAGATTAAAAAACGAAATAAGAAAGTATATGGCACAGCTAAAGGTCCTACTTTTGATTACCTTAAAAACAAAAAAAGTAAATCTCCCAAAGAAATTTCCGAGTCTGCTACTCGGACTGATGGCAGTGATCTTGATTTTAAACCAAAAATAACGAGTCGTCGCTATACATTTCCACTTACAAAACGCGAAAAACCACAGATTAGACAGGATCATGTCGATGCTTTACAGGAGAAAATGAAATTGGGCGATTTAGATATGAAAGAATAAAAGATTTTAAATCTGATAGCTTTGTCCAAAGCTATCAAGTATTTTAAAAAATTGTTACGTCCCTAAATAGATCCTTCATTATTCAAAGCTTAGAAGTTAATTTTAATGTTTTATTAATATCTATACTATATTTATAGGAAGGTAGCATGTCTTGTTCCTTTTCTTGTCTTTTCAAAAAAACCTCCAGAAATGGACGACTAATTTTACTATTATATGCTCTATTCAGATACCGGTCAGAGACCTTATTTTTACCCCAGTTTTTAAAGATCATTGCTAAGCGAAGTTTAGCAAACCACCAGGTTGAGGTATGTGCTTTTAAATTCTTGAAAAAAGCAGGTTTAATGAGTCGAACTGTTAAGTCCTCTCCCCAATTGTTTGCCCACCAATCAGATTCATATAATTTAGCTTCCTCAGGACGATCGTGGAGAGTTAGAAATTCTTTAAGAAAATAATAGGCTCCTTTATGTTGATTCTCATCTGCAGCTTTTCTGAGGTATTTTTCAGCTCCTTTCAGGCGCCCTAAATTTTCAAGAAAAATCCCTAATTTAATTTGAGCTTCGATAGCACTATCTTCTGAGTCATTAGGTTGATTTGCAACTTCTCGATAAAGAACCTCAGCTTCTTTAAAGCGTCCTTCCAATATGTACATATCAGCAAGTGCGGTCTTAGACCGAAGATGGTTGAGTGAAGCTGCTTTTTTAAGATACTCTTCGGCCTTTACCACTTGGCCTTTCATGGCCAAGAAATAAGCAAATCTAAACATGCCTGGCGCAAAGCCATGTTCATCAGCAGCTCTCTGATAGTATTTTTCTGCGTTTTCGGTGTCAAGATTCTCCCAATGTAAAAGTCTGCCTAAAGCTACTTGAGAGGGCGCATAGTTCATTTGATCCGCAATAGGTTTTAATGCATCCATAGTGATTAAAAAGAGTGGGGGATGGGCATTAAGTGCATTTTCATGAAGTATCTGAAGATATAACTGACTAGAGTCCAAGCTCGTTTCTTTTGAAGAATGAGGTGAAGAGTGAGAATTTTGCGAATTACTTTCATCATTTCCCGCATAGGATGCGGTCGTTGCGAGCCATTGACAACTCATGATTCCAGTTATAAGTGCTATAAAAAAACTTTGCTTGAACATAAAGATTCTATCTCCAGCTGTCTTTAGCGAAAGTTACTTGTAACAAATGGTGATACTCCAGATAAATAGAATATTAATTATTCAAAGCTTAGAAGTTAATTTTAATGTTTTATTAATATCTGCAGTCGAGTTTTGCTTATCGGAAGATACTAGATTATATAGCATGTCTCGTTTCTCACCTATTCTTTTTAAATAAATCTCTAGAAATGGGCGAGCAGTTCCATTGAAATATGCTTCTCTTAAGTATCTTTCAGAGACTTTATTTTTACCCCAGTTTTTAAAGATCATTCCTAGGCGAAGTTCAGCAAACCACCAGATTGGAGCATGGGATTTTAGGTTCTTGAAAAAAGCAGGTTTGATATATCGAACTGTTAAGTCTTCTCCCCAAGTGTCTGCCCACCAATCAGAGTCATATAATTTAGCTTCCTCAGGACGGTTATAGAGAATCAGAAATTCTTTAAGAAAATAATAGGCTCCTTTATGTTGATTTTCATCTGCAGCTTTTCTGAGGAATTTCTCAGCTCCTTTCAGTCGTCCTAAATTTTCAAGGAAAATACCCAATTTAATTTGAGCTTCGATAGCACTATCTTCCGAGTCATTCGGTTGATTCGCAACTTCTCGATAAAGCACCTCAGCTTCTTTAAGGCGTCCTTCCAATATATACATATCAGCAAGTGCGGTCTTAGATCGAAGGTGATTGAGTGCCGCCGCTTTTTTAAGATACTCTTCGGCCTTTATCACTTGGCCTTTCATTATATAGAAAAAGGAGAGCCTAAACATGGCTGGTGCAAAGCCATGTTCATCAGCGGCTTTCTGATAATATTTTTCTGCGTTAACGATATCATTATTATTCCAATGTAAAAGTCTACCTAAAGCCACTTGAGAGGGCGGATAGTTCAATTGATCTGCGATAGGCTTTAAAGCTTCGATAGTCTCGCAAGAGAGTTTGGAAGCTTTAAGTGCATTTTCATGAAGTATCTGAAGATATAACTGACTAGAGTCCAAGCTCGTTTCTTTTGAAGAACGAGGTAAAGAGTGAGAATTTTGCGAATTACTTTCATCATTTCCCGCATAACACGCGGTCGTTGCGAGCCATTGACAACTCATGATTCCAGTTATAAGTGCTATAAAAAAACTTTGCTTGAACATAAAAATTCTATCTCCAGAGTTTGGAGATCTTACTAAAGTTGACTTACCGTGTCAACGAAAGATGAAATTAACTACACTTTAACACTTTAATGGTGAATCGAATTAATTGATGTCATTGTTCTCTACCTCAGCGCCTCAATAAAATAGCTTATGAGCTGATTGCTGTTCCTTCCGCGCCAGCTGCTTCCCTCAGTGTCTGCAATTTTACGACAAAGTTCAGTGCCTGAATAGGAGTCATTTCATTCACATTGGTACACTCTAACTCTTTAAGAACGGGGTGAGGTTCTTCTTGAGGAGGTTCTGGAATAGGATCGGGTATGGGTTCATATCGAGCTGTGGGGGCGCCGAATAAAGAAAGTTGATCAGAAGAAAGCGCGTGGATACTGCCGGTGGAATGCGCTTCTAAATCAGCGAGAACTTTCCACGCTCGGTCGGTCACTGGTTTTGGCAATCCTGCGAGTTGAGCAACATGAATTCCGAAGCTTTCATTTGTGGGGCCTTCTCTCAATTCATAAAGGAATCTTAAGCTCTTTTGCTGAGAGCCTTTCGCACCTTCTTCTACTGCCATATGAGCATTGGCAAGGAGAGGAAGAGTCGAGTTTAAATGAATGAGTTCGTGATAATGGGTCGCAAAAAGTGTACGAGCACGAATCTTCGTGCAGATCCATTCTAAGGTCGCCCAAGCGACGCTAATTCCATCGTAAGTGCTGGTGCCTCTTCCAATCTCATCTAGAATAATCAGAGATCGTTGATCGGCATGGTGGAGGATGTGAGCAAGCTCACTCATTTCCACCATGAATGTACTTTGACCTCGTGCAATGGCATCCTGTGCTCCAATGCGAGTGTAGAGGGATGAGACTGCCCCCCATTTTGCCTGGCGAGCAGGAACGGGAGCTCCCATTTGACCTAAAAGAATCATGAGAGCGGTCTGTCGCATGACTGTCGATTTACCGCCCATATTGGGGCCGGTCACCATCAGAGTAAGGCGTGTATCAGGAGACAAAAATAAATCATTGGGGACAAAGCTTCCTCGTTTAGCTTGATCGACTACGGGGTGACGACCGGCGTGAATTTCAAGTTCCAAAGACTCAGTAATTTCTGGAAAACACCAGCCGGGCTGTTGGGATAAGTTCGCTAAGGAGGTTAACGAATCCAGGTCACCCAAGACCCGAGCGGCTTCCATGATTTGAGTCGTCTGTGTTTGAATTTCTTCCAAGAGCTGATTGAATAGTTCCTGCTCCATGGACTTGAGCTTTGTTGAAGCGGTGAGAATTTCTTCTTCGAATTTTTTGAGCTCATCCGTAAAGAAACGCTCGGCACCAACCATCGTCTGTTTTCGTTGGTAATGAGAAGGAACATTTTTTAAATGAGCCTGGGTAATTTCAATATAATATCCAAAGACTCGATTATACCGAACTTTAAGCGAGGAAATTCCTGTTGAAGTACGCTCCCGAGTTTCTAAATCAATTAGCCAGCGTTGTCCATTTTCTGACAAAGAGAGAAGGTGATCCAAGTCAGGGGTCGTTCCTGCTTTAAAAATTCCTCCATCTCTTGAGGTGAGTGGAGCGTCTTCTCGCTGATTTTTTATAATTTTTTCAGCTAAGGGCCCCAGATTCTCGAAGAGCTTAGAAATTTTTGCTCTCAGCTCCGTAAGAGGTTTAGATTGGCATGCTGATACGGTGTTCTCAAGTGTTTTGAGGCGAGACAGGGATTGACCCAATGCTAAAGTATCTCTCGGATTGGCAAGCTTTGTGTTAATTCGTCCACAGATTCTTTCGATGTCATAAACATGAGAAAGTTGAACTGAAAGTTTTTCGCCGACCCCGGTCCAGAGAGATCCGAGCTCTTTTACGGCTTCTTGGCGAACTGCAATTTCTGATGCGCCACGAAGCGGTGCATGCATCCAGCGTTTCAGTTGCCTTGCGCCTAAAGTGCACCGAGTTCGATTGATGAGCTGAAAAAGATCGAAGAGATCAAGATGTTGAGCTGTATTGGGACCCAAAACCAAAGATTTGGGTCTTTGAAGAGGCTCAGGAAGTCTGAGGTGAGCGAGCTTCTCTTGATGTTGAGTACGTAAGGCATAAGTCACTAAAATTCCCAAAGCCAGAGAACCTGCTTCGCTTTCAATAAAGGCATGAAGATTTTCGAGGTCGTAATGGGATTTAAGGGTTGCTGTTGCTTTGTCGAGAGAGAGATAATTTTTTGGAAGATTCTCGATTAAAACAGAGTCGGAAAAACCGAGCTGATTCAAATCAAACTGAGGATAGAGGTGCAGAAAGTGGAGGATGGGAAGGCGTCGCACTTCATTAAACAGGTCAGATAGAGGGAGGGGGGCACTCACCAGGGCTTCGCCGGTAGAAGCATCCAAGCATGAAAGTACCCAGAAATGATCTTTATGAGGGGTGATGGTTGCCAAGTAATTGGCTTCAGAGCCTTCAGCATCGAATTGAACACCTGGCGTAAGAATCCTTACAATTTCGCGGCGTACGATTTTACCCGCACCTTTGCCCGTACCCTGAATCGATTCTGGATCTTCCATCTGTTCGCCGATGGCGACTTTCTTTCCAGATTTGAGCAGCTTTTGAATATAACCTTGTACGCTGTGATAAGGAACTCCTGCCATGGGCATTGGATTTGCCTTATTTTTATCCCGACTTGTTAGCGTGATTTCAAGAAGGCTGGCTGCCATGACTGCGTCATCGCCGAAGAGCTCATAGAAGTCTCCCATTCTAAAGAAGAGCAGAGCATTAGGGACTTGAGCTTTGAGTTCCCAGTATTGTTTCATTAAGGGCGTTTGATCGTCTAAATTTGAAGGTAGATGAGTTGACATAGGGGTACCCAGGGAATTATCAGGTCTGTGAAGACTGGGCAAGGAAAGGAATCGCTATTTTATCTTTCTCTCAGGATGAACTCCAACCCGATGGACTTGAATCATATTGGTTGTTCCTCTTCTTAGCGTTGGAACACCGGCAGTGACCACAATCAGGTCTTCAGCATCAGCCCAACCATTGACTTTAAGAACACTTTCTACCATGGAAAAGAGATCATCCGTTGCGACGATTTTAGGAATGACAACTCCTCGTACTCCCCAAACCAAGGATAAGCGTCTGAGCATCGATTCTTTATCCATAATAGCTACAATGGGGGCACGAGGTCGGTATTTAGCTAAAGTCCGAGCTGCCATACCTGAGTGAGTCAAACAAGCAATGGCCACAGCATCGACCTGTTCAGCAATAAGAGCCGCGCTGCTTTCAATGGCATCGACTACAGATCCGGGCATGGGCTCAACTGGGGAATGTCGTGAATAAAGGCCATGGGCTCGTTCAGCTTCTAAAATAATTCGAGCCATGGTCTGTACTGTCTCAATGGGGTATTGTCCCGATGCAGTTTCTCCTGAAAGCATGACAGCATCTGTCCCATCAAACACTGCATTAGCCACATCACTGGCTTCAGCTCGAGTGGGGGTGGGACAGGAAATCATAGATTCCAGCATTTGGGTTGCAGTAATGACAGGTACGCCCCGCTGATTGCAGCCGTAAATCAGCTCCTTTTGAATCGTAGGGACACGTTCCGCTCCTATTTCTACGGCCATGTCTCCACGCGCAATCAGAAGCCCATCTGAAATTTCAATAATTGAATCTTGGTTTTCAATGGCTTCTTCACGTTCAATTTTGGGGATCACGATGGGTGGGTCGTGGGTCACTTTTTTCATGATCTGTTTGAGCTTCTCAATGTCTTGAGCTGTTCTCACAAAAGAGAGCGCTACAGCATCCACACCCTGTGAAAGTCCAAATTTTAAGTCTTCTAAGTCCTTCTCCGTGAGGCAGGGGATAGATAAAGGGGTGCCGGGTAGATTCATCCCCTTTTGACTCGTTAATCTACCGCCTACTTCCACTTCTACTACAATTTCGGGTGCAGAAACTTGAACTGCACGAGTTGCGATCTTGCCATCATCAAAGAGGATCCGGGCTCCCTTCTCAGCGTCTGAAGCAACGGACTGGGCAATCTCAGCAGAAATGGGAATGAGGATTTTACCGTGAGTTGATGTTTTGGGAGTAGCACCCTCTGGAAAAAGAAGAACAGTGTCTCCTGCTTTTAGCTCGACGCCTCCTTTGGGTAAAAGCCCTACTCGGAGTTTGGGTCCTTGAAGGTCTTGCATAATTCCTACAGGACGGTTTGCTCTCAAAGAAGCTTCTCGTACTGCCGTGATGAGATTTTTATGAAACTCATGAGTGCCATGACTAAAATTCAGTCGAGCTAAATCCATGCCCGCCGTAATCAGGGATGAAATTTGTTCAGTCGATTGCGTAGAGGGGCCTAAAGTACAGACAATTTTAACTCTTCTTTTTATTAATGATCTCATAAGAACGTTTTGTCCTATCTAATTCGTTCTGGTAGTTTTGCGCTAAGAGTTGTTCGTGCTCTTTCGTTTGAGCTTCTGTTTGAATCATTCTTTGATCATAGTTCTTTGCTTGTATATCAAGTTCCTGCTTCATTCTTCTTTCTGACTCTCTGAGGTCGATTTGAGATTGTGCTTTCAATTCTTCTATTTGAGATTCATAGCTGTTTTTTTGGTCTGAGAGTTTCTTTTCATAATCATGAACTAGCTCATTTTGTTTTGTATTTAAAGTCCTCTGTAACTGTTTTAAATTAAAGTTTGCCTCCTGGCGTGTAGCGAGTAGCTTTCCTTCTATATCAGTTCGATTGGATTCTGCACTGTATTCGTATTGGCGCTTTTGTTGGTCGACAACGTTACTAAATTGACGATAAAGCGTTTCTTTTTCTTGTTCATGAGTTTTGTCTATGTCACGAAGTTTGGTGTTGATCTGGTCATCATTCTCTTGAAGAGAATTCGTATACTGAGAGCGTTCAAATAATTGATCGCGGGCGTTTTGTTGATGAATGGCGGTTTCTTTATCTGCACGCTCATTGAGAGTTTTTCTGATTGCTTCTGCATTATTTTGTTGTAAATGATCTGTTAAGTTCTTGTTTTTATCGATTTCAGTTTTTAAGGTCTTTTCGTATTCATTAACAATATTTTTTCTGATGTTAGTTTCAATAGCAGGTGAGACCAGAGAGGAATCTTGAGTGGTTTTCATCTTTTGAAGTGTGGCTTCCAAAGATTCAATTTGCGCTCGATCTGCTTGTTTCGAACGCCCAAATGAATTCTGGTATTGTTCAGCTTGATTCACGAGCGCCCGAGCGTGTTCTTGATGAGCTTGATCGAGTTGATTATTACGCGATTCTTCTGCTTTGAGCTGATCTTGCTTTCTTCCTTTGTTGATTTCTCCAAGTTCGGATTGGAAGCGGTTTTCCGCTTCTTTCAAGTTTTGGTGATTTTCAGCACCTTGTTGAGTGAATAGGGTTGAATATTTTTCATCGTTTTGTTTTAAAGCCTCGTTTGTTCTATTGATATAGTAAGTGTCTTTTTGATCCCTTTCGTGTTGTAGTTTTTTGATATTACTATCGAAGCTTTCACTCAACTGCTGTTGAGTGGCTCGGTTTGCTCCTTCGTTGTCTTGAATCCATTTTGCGATTTCATCATCTTTTTCTTTGCCTAAGGTATGATTATAGTTTGATAATGTTTTTATTTCGTCATTCAGATGACGGGTTTCGTCGGCGTGTTGATTTGTGAGGCCATTAATTTCTTCTCGGTGCTTATTGCCGATAGCCCTTAATTTATCAGCGTTCGTGGAATCTTTATCTTCAATGTTTTGGACATCTTTTTCGTGTCTTTGTTGAGAGGAGTCATAAAGGTCCTGGATTTGCTTTTTATAAACATCATTAGAGACATTTCCAGCAAGTTGTCCTTTATTATTGTAGAGGTTGCTCTTTAGTTTTTCTAAATCGGCTCGGTGGTTTTCTCTTTCCTGGGTGAGTGCTTCATTTGAAGAAGATTTAGCAGCGTTGAGTGCTTTTTCATGTTCTTCATTTTTTTTGGTGATCACCTCATCATAATGATCTTGTACTTTTTGGATCTGTTCATCATTTCTTTCGCGAGTTTTTTTTGCCTCGCTTTGAATCTGATCCTCAAGTTTTGCCATATCGTAGTGATAAAAATTAGCAGGAGTAGTGTCGGAAGATGAAGATACGGTGGACATGCCTATAGCCTCTTGAAGAGATAGAGCAAACTTCATACCATGGTTGGTCGGTTAAATAATTAAAATGTAGTTTGATAATGATTTAAAATATAACGAGAATTTCAAATTCAAAATGAATAGGTTTTTTATTAAGTATAAAGGTATCGGCAATTAGTTCCGTTGTGGCAAGTTTAACTAGGTAAAGTTTAACTAGACAAAGTTAATTAATTTTCTAATTCCTTCTTGGTCTTGAGTTCTTCAATTCGAGCGAGCTTCATTCGGATATAAATAACTCGGCCAATTCGATAAAGGAGGGTAGATTCATCAATGGCGTCTGATTCGATAGGGCGCCAGCCTTCTAAAACATCTCTTTGAATTAGCTGCTCTTTTTGCACCCTGACTTTGACTGTGGAATGATGATTATTGATTCCTTTAGAGACATTTATTTTGAGTCGATATTGAGCTTTCAAATATGAATCCGCACCTCCAAAGGAATCTGTAAAATTTTTCTCAGCGGTATTTTCAGTCCACTTGGTTTGAATATAGCCAGCTTCAGAGTTAGAAATATCAAGCTGGTTTTTTTTCAGAGTATCTAGCACTCCTTGCCAGGCTGTATTAAAGTCGGTGTAGTAAATTCGTTCAAAGACTTGACTGGTGTCACCTCCCACCGTTTCATTAAATGCCTTAATGCAGGATGTTAGTACTGTAGTCATCATTAAAAGTCCTAAGAAGACGGACTGGGTACTACAGCATTTCAATCTTGGGCGAATCCGGAGAGATAAGTTTGAAAATTTCATAGGTATGAATGATTGTTACTTAAGTGAAAAAATCCGTAAAGCTTAGAAGTAAGTCCTTATCGTGCTTACTGTTTCTGTGGGCTTGCAGGGATTTAAAGGTTGTGCGAGAAATTGAAAATGAACAAAATTAAAGTCCTGCCGGAAATCATGAGAGTGTTAAGGATGGAAGGCGAGGCGATTCTGGAGTGCTCGGAACGATTATCTCAGGGGGCTCATGCGGAGGAATGGGAGAAAGCGATAGGGTATTTTCAGGGCTCATTGGAAAAAGGTGGGAAGATCGTTGTGACTGGGCTCGGGAAGTCTGGAAAAGTAGCTCAGAAAATAGCAGCTACGCTTTGTAGTACGGGAACATTAGCAATTTATGTACATCCCACAGAGGGTCTTCATGGTGACGTAGGCTTAGTGCGTACTTCTGATTCTGTGCTCGCTCTCAGTTATACAGGTAATACAGAGGAGCTGCTTCAGCTTTTGCCTTCTTTTAGAAGTCGAGGTGTTCCCGTCATTGGAATGGGGGGAAATTCTCAGTCAAGGTTGGCGACAGAGTGTGATGCATGGATTGATGCTTGGGTCAGGAATGAAGCTTGTCCTCATAATTTGGCGCCTACTACGAGTACTACGTTAGCGTTAGCTTTAGGAGACTCTCTTGCTATTACTTTGATGCAGCTGAGAGGATTTGATCAAAAGTCCTTTGCCGAAAATCATCCTGGTGGATCTTTAGGGAGACGTTTGAGCCTTAAGGTTGAAGACTTAATGCATCGAGGTGATTCCGTACCTTTCGTTCAGCCTGATGTATTGATGGAAGAGGTCATTGGGGTTTCCACCCATAAAAAGCAAGGTGCAGTATTGGTTGTTAATGGTTCTAAGTTGCTAGGCATCATTACAGATGGGGATTTGCGTCGAGCGCTTCAGTACCGAGAAAAGATTTTTAAAATGAGGGCAGACGAGGTTATGACGCGGAATCCCGTGACTGCTCAGCCCAAGATGATGGCTCAAGCGGCACTCAAGTTGATGGAGGATCGACCCAGTCAAATTGGAGTTCTTCCAGTCGTGGATGAGTTTGGAAATTGGCAAGGATTGCTTCGATTGCATGATTTAGTGAGAGCATTTTGACGTAATAGCCCTCAAGGAACTACTGACTTTCATTTTGAAAAAAAGACTAAAAAAAACGTCTCTGCGGTAGAAACCGGAGAGACGTTTTTAAAGACCAGATTGAGAGCAAGTGAAAGAAATTAATTCTTTTTCGCTTCTAACTCTTCATCAATAATTTCAGAGAAAGACTCAATGGGAACAGCACCACTAATCAGTTGTCCATTGACGAAGAATGTGGGAGTTGATTTCACACCGATTTTTTCCCCGTAACTGATATCAGTTTGTACATAGTCTGAATATTTCTTTGCAGTGACACATTCAGCGAATTTCTTCATATCAGCGCCAGAGTCTTTAGCATATTTATCAATACTGGCTTTATCTAGCTTGTCTTGATTTTTGAATGCGAGGTCATGAAATTTCCAAAATTTATCTGAACTTTGCTCATTGACACACATAGAAGCTTCAGCGGCTGGGCGTGCATCATGATGCATAGGAAGTGGGAAATGCTTGAAAGCAAGTTTAATTTTATTCCCATACTTCTTTTTTAATAATGTTACAGTTTCTGCTCCGCGTGAGCAAAAAGGACATTGAAAATCTGAGAACTCTACGACTGTAACAGGGGCGCCCTGTCCTCCAAATGCGGGTGCTTGGCCAGCCTCCACATTGACTTGCATTTTAGGCTTCTTGAAATACACTTCTACGGCTTGGCCTTTAGTGAGCTTAGCTACATATTCAGTCAACTTATCTTGTTTCTTTATGTTTTGAAGATAAGAAATAATACGTTCCTTAATTTGTGGATTAATCTGTGTTTCAGGGATGTGCTTTTCAGCTACGAAATTCTTGTATTCCTTATCGCTAATCTTAAGCTCGCCACCGACAACTTTCTTGCTAATAAAGTCATCCAGGCTCATATTCACTTTTTTTGCTTCTGCGCCCACTAAAGTGTCTACGAGAAGTTTATTTAAGCGATCCATCTTTAAATCGTATTCACGCTTCTCAAGTTCAAAAAAGTCTAACTTATCACTTCCGATGAGAGCATCTCGAGTGATTTCTGTATCCCCAATCTTTGCAACTACATTGGGATTAGGTGCATCTTTGTATACAAAATTAGGTTTTGCTTTAGCTTGATCGGTGCAAGCAGTAAGTATGACAAACGACAAAACAGTTGCAAAAGTGGAAACTAAACTCAAAGAACAATACTTTTTTCGAAATTCAGAATAACTCACGGCTGTTACCTCCATCCCCATTTCTAATCGGAGAAATAATTGTTTAAACAGGTTTTCTCGGTTTTTATCGTAAAGCTTCGACTCAGGAGATGCAACGTAAAATTCTATTATTTAAGGAAGCAGTTCCTTTATCGTAAGTTGTTCCTTTAGGGTTGTGGACAAGCATTGCAAGGAGCCCTGTTGAGTCGTAAAGCTTTGGATTCCCGGCGCAACAGGGCTCCTTGCAATGCTACCCTTTATCCTTTTAACATTTTCTCAAATTCAGCAACAAGATCAGCTTCGGCTTTACTATTTTCACCTTCAGAAGCCACCGGTGCTTCAGGTTGAGTCGTATTAGAAGCTAGATCAGAGGCTAGATCAGAAGCTAGATCAGAAGCTAGATCAGAAGCTAGATCAGAAGCTAGATCAGAAGCAGGAGTTTCAGGGGATGAAGGTTCATGAAAAGTATCCATTACGGGTTCCTGCAGAGGCTCAGAAGTCGGATTGGGGTCAGGGTGAGAAAGAGCAGGTTCGGCAGATGCATCTGAACCTATTTTGGGAGCAGTCGGGTGAGCGGTTGGAGGTTCGCTAGCAGGTTCACTCGTAGGTTCACTAGCGGGTTCACTCATAGGCCCACTCTCCTGAGAGGGGGGGGGGCGGACGCTCCGAAAGAAGGGGTTTCTACGATAGGTATCGGAATGCCTTTGGCGGTAAGCGCGGCTTTTAATGCGATATTTTCTTGCTGAAGCCTTTTTAAGTTTGCTAAGTCGTCTTCGATTACACTGTATTCAGCTAATCGACTTTCCATGTCTTGCATCTTTTTAACTACAACAGGGTCAGCTTCTTTTGGATTTCCCTGTGAATTTCCTGCAGATTGAGATTTGAGTTCAGCTAGGTTTTTTACTAATTGATTTTTTTCTGCAGTGAGCGCCGCAAATGCTTTTGTTTGTTCTTGTAGCTTTGCTTCTAATGCTAAGAGGTTTGGATCGGGTGTTCGAGTTGCATCAGAAGGCACCTTATACTGCCTCGCTGAGTAATCAGTCGGCGCGAGGAGTCCAAAAAGCTGTAAACGGAGTTGTTCAGCAGTACCAATCAGCTCGTTTAAGTAGGATTGAACAGGTCCAGAGGGAAGATCGTTGTCTATGACGCCATATTTTCTCTTTTTTAAAATCCAAAAGGCGGTATATCCACAACATAATAAAAATATGATGAGCGTCTCAAAAAGGAGTGCTTCCGGTGTAAACTGGGAGAAGAGATAGACCCAGGATGTCATATATCTTTATTGTAGAAAATATCCGATCCTGTGTCTACATTACATTTGTTCTGATGAAGTTTTTGACTTGCGCGTTGCGGTAAGTGATTGGTATTGTTAAGATTTAAAGGTGCTATTGATTTACAATTTCTTTTAGTAATTGAGAGTGAAGCTTTGAATTGGAGGCTACAAATTCACGAGACCCAAGGTTGTAGGGATTTCCTTGAAAGTCAGTTATTTTACCGCCTGCTTCGGTGACTAGGAGTAAGCCAGCCGCTACATCCCAAGGGGAGAGTCTTCTTTCCCAAAAGCCATCAAATATACCACAGGCGGTATAAGCCAGATCTAACGCTGCGCTTCCTGGGCGTCGAATCGCTTGGGCTTTGCCACTGAGTTTTTGAAATGCATCGATTTCAAAATCCAAAAATTCGTCCTTATTGTAAGTAAATCCTGTTGTGAGGAGAGCTTTTTCTAGTTTTTTAGTTTTGGAAACATGGATGGGGCGCCCATTCAGCTGTGCACCTTGACCTCGAATAGCTGTGAAGAGTTCAGCGAGGATGGGATGATAGATCACTCCTGTCACGATTTTACCATCCCACTCTGCAGCAATGGAGACACAGAAGAGAGGAAAGCCATGTGCGTAATTAGTGGTTCCATCCAGGGGGTCGATAATCCATCTTCCCAGGCTTTTAGAGAGGACTGGATCCGCTTCTTCTGTCAAGAAGCCAAAGTCTGGGCGTGCTTTTTTAAGTAGGGCAACAATTTTATTTTGAGACTCAAAATCTGCATTTGTGACGAGTCCAGCACCCTTTTTCTCGGCGATTTTTAATTTCTTTCGAAAATGACGAAGCAGTATTTTGCCCCCAGCCTGAGCTGCGTCGATTGCATTTTTTTGAAGAATTGAAAAATCGGGCGCTGTTTCTTTCGCTTTTCTTTTCACGGTTCGGCCCCTTTGAGTGATTTCCGATAAGCAGTATGAAGTTTTTGAGTGAATTTTCCCGGACAACCTTGACCTATGACTTTTTGATCAATTTGAGAAATAGGAAAAACTTCTTTGATGGAGCTCGTTATAAACACTTCGTCAGCCTCATAAAGTCTTTCCTTGGGAAACCGAACTTCCCGAACGGGGAGTTGCAATTTTCTTGCAAGTTGAATCACATGGTGTCGAGTGATCCCTTCCAAAATGCCAATACTTAAAGGAGGTGTCGCAATGATTCCACGACGGACATAGAAGATATTAAAGGTAGTGCCTTCAGTAATATGGCCTTCCGAATTACAAAGGAGGGCATCAGCATAGTCTTCTGTCACTGCGTCAAGATAAGCTAACAGACTATTGAGATAATTTCCAGATTTCATAGCAGGATCGAGTGCTCTTTGATCATTTCTGAGTCGTTCGGAAATTTTTAATTTTATGCCATTTTTAAATTGTGCCTCGGTGGGCGCTTCTACGGGTTGGATAATGATCGTATAAAGGGTCGGAGATGAAAGACATGACAGACCAAATCCAATGCGGCCTGTCCCTCGGCTGACAATGATTCGGGCATAGGCCTCTGTTGTTTTATTTTGAGGCTGGGCCCTAAAGTTGTGAAAAGTACGGTAAATTTCATCTCTATAGGTTTTTGTGCTTTGTCCTAGTGTTATTTGGCAGAGTTTCGCTGATTTTTCGAGTCTTTTGAGATGTTCGTCTATTAAAAAGAACTCTCCATGATAAGAGCGAACTACCTCATAGAGGCTATCTCCATAAAGGTATCCGCGATCAAACACCGAGACTTTTGCTTCTTGAGGAGCTAGAATTTTACCGTTAAGGTTTATTATAGCGTTTTCCATAGGTAGTTTGATTATATGCTGATTATCTATTGGATGAGCAAGAGTGTTCATAATAAAGATAGTATCTATTGGAGTTGCCAGGAATGATAGAGAGTACAGAGTCGCTTTTACCTTTTTTATCTGAAAATAAAGAACCTCGTATTGTATGTGTCGGATTTAATGACGACTCATTAGACGAGCTTTTTCGATTGCTAACTACTTTAGGGGTGGTGCCGGTCGTTCGGGTCCATGTGGTCTCAAAAAAAGTCAATCCAGCTACCTTTATTGGAAAAGGAAAAATTGATGAAGTGAAGAGAGCTATAGAGGAATCTCAAGCTCAGGCGGTCATCTTGGATGTAGAACTTTCGCCTAACCAGTTAAGAAATTTAGAAAAAGAATTGAACCTTCCCATTCTGGACCGTCCAGGGGTGATTATTGAAATATTTTCCCGGCACGCACGGACTAAAGAATCTAAAACTCAGGTTGCTCTCGCACGACTTCAGTATTTACTTCCCCGTTTGACTCACTTTTGGACCCATTTTGAGCGACAGAGGGGGGGCGGTACTGCGAGTCGGGGTATGGGTGAAAAGCAAATTGAAGTGGATCGTCGATTAGTTAAAGATAGGATTGCAATTCTACGTCAACGTCTTGCTGCCATTGAGCGCGAGAGAACAGTTCAGAGGGCAGGTCGAAAAGATATTCTTAAGGTGGCGTTGGTAGGTTATACAAATGCGGGTAAGTCCACTTTACTCAATGCTTTGACTCATAGCTCCGTTCGTGCAGAAGATAAGCTCTTTGCAACTTTAGATTCAAGTGTTCGAATGCTGGATCCTAATAGTCATCCCCCTATTGTGGCTATTGATACAGTCGGATTTATCAGTCAGTTGCCGCACTCTTTGGTGGCCTCATTTCGGTCTACCCTGGAAGAGTTAGAGCAAGCTGATCTTTTAGTTCATGTGGTAGATGCCAGTCACGCGCAAGCACGTGAACAGCTCGAGGTTACAGAATCCGTACTTGAAGAGCTGGGCGTAGGTGATAAGCCACGAATCACGGTTTTAAATAAATCAGATCAGGTAGAAAAAGGTCCTTCTAGAAATCTCTCTAAATTATTGGCTCCTGGCGCTTTGGCAGTTTCTGCTTTTGACTCTCATGACGTTCGAAAGTTGAGAGATCTTATTTTAGAGCATTTTCATAGTAAACTCGAACCCATGGAAATATTGCTACCTTATAGTGAAAGTAAATTAGAGTCTCAGCTTTATGTTTATGGAAATATCGAAGTCAAACGTCATATGGAAAAGGGGACTTTCTATCGTTTAAGAATTGAAAAAGGATGGGCAAAAAAACTAGGTTTGGAAAAATATCTTTTATGATGAGATTTTTATGGCTTGCATTATGCCTGAATTTTTTACCGCATGCTCTTGCTGGTTCTTCGATTTCTGATCTTCAAATTCAAACAGATTATCGATTTGAAAATGACTCTTTAACGACAGAGAAAATTTGGACTCTTGACCCTCAACAATCCAATCCGCATCTTCAGCGCTGGATAGTCAGTCGCCAAGTCAAACCTTCAGGACTGAAGCCATTCCTTCGCTCGGATGGCAAGTATGGGGCAAAAGCATCAGGAATCCTATCGAATGCTCAGGGTTATATTCGAGGTCCTGGACCTTGGTATCGGCCAATTTCCGAATTTCCATGTCATCAGGAACCTCAAGTAGAATTTGAAACTCCTGAGGGTGCAAAACGGGCGATGGCAATTGCTGCGGAGCTTTGGTCTGAGACTCTTAAGAATTCGTTAGATGAACTCAGCTTTCGTTTGAGCCGAGTCAAAGGTAATGTTGAGAAATCTGCTGAAGATGAAGCACGTCTTGTATTTAAAAATTGGCTCGAATCAGTTGAGGTCAAATGGAGAGCTCAATGTCATTTGAAAGTGAGATCAGCAGAGTGGAAATATTACCAGGAAGAAGCAGCTTCTCAGGGGCTTTGTCAGCAGACTAAAAAGGCTCAAGATTTAAATTCTCTCCGTCTTCCCGTACCTCCCACCTGGAGATCTATGATGGAGCCCATCACAGGCGAGCCGCCTTCCATTACCCAAGTTTTAGCTCGTGCGCCAGCCCGGTTGTGGAATGGGTTGTTCTCGATTCGACTCACTCTCAATATTGCGGGTCGGAATTTAAATGGCCGTTTTCTGATTGATACGGGAGCAGGAGTGAGTGTGATCTCTCCTTCGTGGTTAGAAAGTCAAGGAATCTATCCAGCTTGGATTGAAATGCCGGGAGCCCCTCTGGAGCGAGTGATGTGGAGCGGGCTATGGAGTGGTGAAAAGGGTTTAGCGCGTCGAGCGATTGTGGATCGAGTGGAATTGGGCGGTCTTGTGATTCCTATGAATCAATTTTTACTTTTAAGTACCCCACTTTTTAATGCTCCAGAGAATGCGGGTTCCTGTTGTGATGGTGTTTTAGGTACAGATTTTCTGAGACTATTTCCGATGGAATTTCAATCTGAGGCTCCTGCTGAAGTGAGAGTTTGGCCACGTCAAAACTTTCACTGGGGTCCAGATAACCCATGGGTTGAAGTGACAGAAGCTCACCCAGGTGATTTGGTCAGCTCTTGTATGACTACTCCGAGTGAAGTTTCGAAAAAGTTTTCAGTATCTCGTTTGGCGGGGGTACGATGGGACACTGGAAATGAAGACGCCCTGAGTATTCACACTCCCTGGAGGAGTGCTGCAGAGCAAGTGAAACCCAACTTATGGAAAATTGGCTGCGATACGTTTGATTTTGCTCATGATGTGGTAGCCAGTTTTCCAAAACCTCCTGCAGGCGTTCAAGCAGAAGGTCCTCTTGCTTCCCAGATTCCCGCGGTGAGTGTCGGGATGCCGCTGCTCTCTCGAGGGAAATTTACCTTTGATTTGCCTCATGGAAGATTGTGGTTTTCAAAAGATATGCTAGCAAAGGGACCTCCTAGGCACAATCATTCCGGGCTGAGTTTAGTCTACGTTATGGTGAGAGGAGATCGTGTTCTCAAGGTAAAATCGATTCAAGCTCAGTCTCGTGCTCAGAACTTGATTGAAGCCGGATTAAAACCTGGGATGATCATCACCCAAATTGATTCAAAATCCCCCTCTGATATTGATCTCTGGGAAGTGGAACAGAGATTAGCAGGAAATTACGGCGATACGGTAAGCTTGCAATGGCAAGCTCGCGATATGCTGAAGATGGCTCCGCTCAAGGTTCGGAACTAGATGGTAAGCAGTTCCTTTAGGACTCCTTACAGTGCTTACAATCAATCAGGAGCGAACGAAGACTCTTTCAATATGCCAAACTTCCGCTGTTTTACGAGCAATCGCAACCAGGGAATCCTGAGTGTAAATTGTAATACAGTCATCTCGTTCAGAAGATTTATGGGTGGGGGATTGAGTACGTCGTAAAATATTCAAAAGCACATTTTGCTTACCTTGAATCAGGGCTTCTCGTTCTTCAGTCGTTGCTTCGGCACGATCGTAGCCATTCAAAAGCCGATCAAAAGGAACCCAGCATGGAAGTTGATCCCAAGCCGTACCTGCTTGAGTCGCTTCCGAAATTTTTTGAGCGCTCCACGCCTGAGCGATTTCAAAGATGCCTGATGAAGTTCGATGAAGCGTTTTAACTAATGCAACAGTGTTTAGGAGTTTAGCAAAGTCTTGAGCAAGTGTGCGAACGTAAGTTCCCGAGCTGCATTTGAGTTTAAAGTGAGCTTCTGGCGCGTGGTATTGACTAAAGGAAAAATCATACAGTTGGCATTCTTTAGCTTCTCTCTCAATGTCAATTCCAGCCCGAGCCAATTCATACAGAGGTTTCCCATTTTTTTTCTTTGCTGAATGCATGGGAGGGGTTTGTAAATAGGGTTGAAGAGTGAGTCGATGAGCTAAATCATTCAGTTCGTCAATCGATGTCGGTAAGTGTTCACAGGTTTCAGAAATAGCCTCCGTGGGATCACCCGGAATGGTTGTTTCTCCAAAAAGGATGACCCCTTCGTAAGATTTTGTCGCTCCAAGAAAGTAACGGGCCAATTTGACAGCATGTCCTACGAGAACAATTAAAGTACCTGTCGCAAAAGGATCGAGGGTACCCCCATGGCCTAATTTTGGAAGCTGCTGTCGCTTAATGCCTTGCTTCTCCACGAGTTGGCGTTGCAGGATCTCAATCACGCCAAAGGAACTGACACCTGCGTGTTTATTAATTAAAAGAGCGCCGTTGATACTCATTCTGTATGAGAAATCTTACTTAAGAGTTCTTGAACGCGAATGGCATTTTCAAAGCCATCATCTTCACGAAAAATCAATGTTGGAATATGTCGTACACTGAGTATGCGCGCAAGATGTCTTCGGAGGTAACCGGAAGCTGAAGTCAAACCATCAAGACAGTCCTTCATTCTCAGCTTTGCGCCCTTTTCTGACAAAGGCGGAGCACCATCATGACCACCCTGAGCACCGCCCAAGATGGCTACAAAGACAGTAGCTTGGCTGCCGTCTTGAGTGACTTCAACTGCTGTAAACGTTACCGAGGGAACTCGAGGATCTTTGATCTCTCGTGGGACAATACTTGAAAGTTCCTCTTGGATAACGGCTTGCAGCCTCATTCTTCGAGTTTTTTGCATAAACTAATACCTCACGCTAACACGTGCTCACTGATTTGCTCAAAGCCGGTAGTTCTGTCAGAACTAATGATGCAGTTCTGGAGAAACCATTTCAATTTGATAGGCTTCAATAATATCGCCCTGTTTAAGGTCGTTATAGTTTTCAATTCCGATTCCGCATTCAAATCCGGTAGCAACTTCTTTTGCATCATCTTTAAAGCGTCTGAGTGACGACATTTTTCCTTCAAAGACTATGCGACTATCCCGCAAGAGCCGTACATTAGCACCTCGGATAATCTTACCATCAATCACAGCAGAACCAGCAATCGTACCGATTTTAGGTACAGTGAAGGTCTGTCGAACTTCTGCGCGACCCAAGAATTTCTCGACCTTTTTCTTATCGAGTAATCCAGTCATGGCCTTCTTTACATCATCCAATAATTCATAAATGATGGCATAGCATTTGACTTCGACGTGCTCAGCTTCTGCAAGCTGACGTGCTTTTGTCTCTGGGCGAACATTGAATCCAATAATAATTGCATTCGATGCACTGGCTAATAGAACGTCGCTTTCAGTAATTCCACCTGGAGAAGCAAGAATCGGCTTAACCTTGACTTTATCGGTTGAAAGTTTAACTAAGCTATCCCGAATTGCTTCTACTGATCCAAAAGCGTCTGCTTTTAGAATGACATTCAACTCTTTTACATCGCCTGATTGAATCTTCGAGAAAAGCTCATCTAGGCTGAGTTTTCCCTGTGCTCCAGCAATCTTCGCTCTATTTTTATCGGTGCGATTTTCGGCAATATCTCTCGCGTCTGATTCTTTCTCAGTCACATGGAAAGTTTCACCTGCATTAGGTAAGCCTTCAAATCCTAACACCTCAACAGCAATACCTGGCGTAGTTGTTTTAACTGTGCGCCCTTTATCGTCTGTCATTGCTTTCACTTTTCCAGAGTAAGATCCAGAAACAATAGGGTCTCCAACTCGGAGTGTGCCTCGATTAATCAGAACGCTCACGACAGGACCTCTTCCCTTTTCTAATCGGGCTTCAAGGATAGTTCCCACGGCGCGTGCATCTGGATTTGCTTTAACATCTAAGAGTTCAGCTTGGAGTAAAATTGCATCTAGAAGTTTATCTAGATTGGTTTTCTTCAAAGCAGACACAGGTACGAAGATGGTGTCTCCACCCCAATCTTCGGCTAACAAGTTCAGTTCAGCTAAAGATTGTTTGATCTTCTCTGGATTGGCTCCAGGCTTATCAATTTTATTGACGGCTACGATAATGGGGACCTTGGCTGCTTGAGCATGACTGAGTGCTTCACGTGTTTGAGGCATGACTCCATCGTCAGCAGAAACGACAAGGATAACAATATCCGTTACGTTTGCACCTCGAGCACGCATCACGGTGAACGCTTCGTGTCCAGGTGTATCAATGAAGGTAATGAGCTTGCCATTTTTTTCTACAGTATAGGCACCAATGTGCTGAGTGATACCACCGGCTTCCCCTGCCGCTACGTTTGCTTCACGTAGAGAGTCTAGAAGAGTCGTTTTTCCATGGTCAACGTGTCCCATAATAGTGACTACAGGAGGACGTGACTTGAGTTGTTCTGGCTGATCATCAGAATTATTAATTAAAGCACCTTCATTGAATGCAACGTTTCTGATCTCGTACTGATACTCATTTGCAATCAGAGTGGCTGTATCTAAGTCCAAGGACTGATGGATTGAAGCCATATGTCCTAATGCCATTAACTTACGAATGACTTCAGGTACTTTTGCGCCGAGCTGATTGGCAAGGTCTTGAACTGAAATAGCATCCTTAAGAGTGACTATCCGCTTTTGTGCCTTTGCTACAGTTTTTTGAGTCTTCTTAATTTCTTTTCCTAAAGGAAGCTTTTTCTTCTTAGGTAAAAATACGAGCTCTTTTTTTCTATAGTCTGCAAAGCGAACGTCTTCCGGACGAATTTCTGCTTCTCTTCCACCACCTCGTTTTTTAGCGGCTTCTTCTTCTACCATTTGATCTAGATTTTCCTTGGTCATCTTAATGATTCGGAAACCATCTTTATCTTGGGTAGTTGTTGTTCCTTTTACAGCAGGTTTAGCAGGCGTTGTAACTGCGACTGGCGCTGGCTTAATCATAGGCCTAGGCGGAGGGGCAGTAGGTTCAACGATTTTAAGAATACTACGCCGCGGAGCAACTGGGCGTGGAGTTAAAACAACAGGAGGTCGAGTTGGCTTTGGAGCTGCTGGAGGAGTTGTCTCTGGTGTTGTTGGAGTACCAGTGGAAAGAGATGAAGGAGTCACATGTGTTCCTTGGATAGGCCCAGTTTCAGTCGTTTGTGTTGTTGGAGTTTCAATCACAGAAGTAGCTATCGTTGCAGAAGCGGCTTCTGTTGAAATAGTTTCAGTTTCTAGAATAGGCTCGCTTGCGCTCTGTTCTTCCTGAGCTTGCGAAGAAGTTAATGTCTGCTCTTGTTCTTCAATTTCAGTTGTAACTTCAGTTTGCTGCACTTTTAAATGTTCTGTATCAGCTTCTGCAGTGACAGGTGTGTGCACCGCTTCTGTTGCCTGATGGGTATGCTTCAATACAGGCGAGGCAGAAGAAGGAGGTACGAACTCCGCACCACTCTCAGACTTATTTCGACGTCTAATAATAGGTGAAGAAGACCTCTTTTCTCCCGATGATGATGTATCAACAGTGGGGTGAGGTAAGGTGCTTGTGGTTTCTCCCGCCTTTTTCCGGGTTTTTGTAGAAACCCTTTTTGCAGACTTATCAGAAGAATCCAAACCTTTTCGAAGAGAACTGCGCGCAATTTGAACTTCCTCATTGCGTAGTTCGCTCATGTGATTCTTTACATTAATATTTAAGCTTTTAAGCTTATCCAGCAAAGAAATGGAGTCAATTCCAAGTTCCTTTGCGAGTTCGTAAACTTTTACCATTTCCTGCTCAGACATTTGATTGTCTCCCTCGATCCATCCAAAATTTGGCATCCGACTATTCCGACTTTCCCTTGTTGTCGTTTGCGTTTTCTGGAGTTGATCCAGCTTGACGCATCATCTCACGTAGGCGTTCCTCTGCAAGAGTTTTTGCATCCTTAAGTGCCACAGGCTGAGCGGTAAATGTTCCTTTACCATCATCTTTTGGAGTGCCTACAGAAAGCATGTCGCCCGCTTTTTCAACTACAGCAGCTGCACGTTCTTTTAGGCTAGCAGCAGCTTCAGCAGAGTCGTAACTAGGAATCTTTTGAAGATTCTCAATCGAGGCTTCTGCTACCTGTCGAACATTTAAATAACCTGCTTGGTAAATACCTTGAGCGATCGTTTCATTGACGCCTTCAATATGTTGTAAATTGAAGGTAGCTTCAGCCGTACGTTTTTGAAGTTTTGTTTTCGAAATAATATCCAGCCTCCAGCCTGTTAGCTGTGCAGCCAAACGTACGTTTTGTCCTTTTCTTCCGATAGCCAATGAAAGCTGATCGTCTTCCACCATGATTTCCATGGTTCGATTTCTTTCATCCATTCGTACTGAGGAGATTTCAGCTGGAGCGAGTGCCGATCTTACAAAAATAACTGGATTATCTGACCAAGGTATAATGTCTATCTTTTCACCTTTTAGCTCCTGAATGACATTTTGAACTCGAATGCCTTTCATTCCTACACAAGCACCAACAGGATCTACGTCTCTATCTTTGGAAGTGACAGAAATCTTGGATCGGGCGCCAGGTTCACGAGCGCAAAGTTTGATCTCGACGATTCCTTCTCGGATTTCGGGTACTTCAACTTCAAATAACTTCATCAGATATTTAGGTGAAGTTCGTGTTAAGTAAAGCTGTGGACCCCGAGGCGTCAATGCTACTTCTGAAAGATAGGCCTGAACTCGGTCTCCGGGTTTAAATTGTTCACTTGGAATAATCTCAGAGCGAGGCAAGAGAGCGTCCGTCTTTCCTAAGTCGATGACTAGATTGCCTCTTTCAATTCTTCGAGCAATACCTGTGATGATTTCTCCTTTACGATGAACATATTCATTGTAGATAATCTCACGTTCGGCATCGCGAACTTTTTGGAAAATAACTTGCTTTGCAGTTTGAGCATCAATTCGTCCGAAACCAGCTCCTTCAACTTTAATTCCAAGCTCATCACCTACGACTGCTTCTGAATCCAGTTTACGAGCTTCCTCAAGTTCGATTTCTTCTGAATCATCCAGCATTTCGGGTTCACTCTGGACTACTTTTTTAAAATGAAAAAGATCTATCTCCCCCGATTCATTGTTGTAATGTGCTTCAAGAACCGCATGAGCACCATACTTCTTCTGCGCAGCCATGAGAACAGCCTGTTCGAGCGCGCTGATGATGATTTCTTTTTTTATTCCACGATCTTTGCCAACTGCTTCAATTACCCTGCTTAATTCAGATGGGTTCATAAACTTCTCTTACTCTCTTTCGTCGCTTCCCTCGAAATTAAACTCAGGTTCGAGGTTTGCTTTTGATATGAGGGGAAGGGGAATCCTGATTTCTATTCCTTCCACGCTGTTTGTCTTGAGATTGGCTTTTTTCTTTGCCGCACTCTTCTTCCCCGCCGCTTGGGATTTCTTATCTTTCGAAGAAATTGCCAGGACAACTTTGTTCTCGTCAGCACCCATTAAAGTGCCGATGAAATTCTTTTGCTTGGAGTTCTTCTCATGATACACTGCATTATCAAGCTCTTCGCTTGTTAGAGCACGGTAAACATGAATGCGGACCTCTCGTCCCGCAAACCTTTGAAAATCGCCCATTGTACGCAAGGGCCGATCGACTCCCGGTGAGGAAACTTCTAGTTCATATGCGTCTGACAGTACAGTCCCAACTTCAGGGCTCTGGTCAAGAAGTTCATCGATCGCTCGAGAGACTTTAACACAATCTTCAATTCCAATGGTCTTTTCTTCGTTAAATTCTAAAAAATCAATATAGACCCGTAAAGTTTTTTGTCGGTGAGACTGAATCTCTAGATGAATGACTTGATAACCTAATGGGAAGATCCACTTGGAAATCAACTGAATAAGTTGATCGTCCGCCCGTCCTGTAGAAATCAAATCAGATGTTGGGTTACCCATTTAGTAAATCCCTGAAATTCTTTATATAATTGTAAATCAGACTCAAAGTCACTTTCTGGTCAAAAAAAAGAGCGAGCTCATGGCCCACCCTTTGTGTGACCTTAAAAACTGGACAATTGTTAGCATAAATAGTTTTTGAAGCCAATATACTTTTCTAGGGGTCGGGTATAACTAGATACAATGAAGGTAAATAGGCTATTATTTCGTAAGTAGTTCCTTATTTCTATGAATGCTTTACAGAGAGATGCTAAGCCGAACAAGAAAATTAAATAATTATAGGTAGAGTATGAAGTGTATAGTATTTGGTTTTATTGCTATTTTTTCACAATTTGCTCAGGCCGGACAATGGACAACAGAGTCAGGTCGATTGACTGTTTCCTGGGCTACTTCAGGTCGTAGTCTTGAGCTTAGAAATTGGGCTTTAGGCGAGTTAAATCAATTTAAAAGGATAGCGAGCCGAGAAAAAGACCCTTCTTCTGGGAAGCTTGTAAAATGGGATGGCATTTTGCTTTCTACAATCGTCGAAAAGGGATTGAGCGAGTTACCCAGTGAGCAACGGGCTCAAATCGATCTTGTCATATTGAAGAACTCGTCGGGTGAGTCTGCCCTGATTCCTAGATCAATGATTTCAAAATACCCTATTCTCCTTGCGCTCAATTGGGCTGGTAAGTCCCAAGATCATCGAGGCCCAATTTATTCAATAATACCATGGAGTTCTAATTCAAAAATTCTTAAAGAAGATCTGCCGTTGGAAAAATTCTTCCTCCCGCAAATTGCCAGGATTGAGTTGAGCAATTATAGGGATCGCTACAGTTTTTTATTTCTGAAGCGTAGAACCGATCCATCCGCTATGAGAGGCGAAAAGCTGTTTGTTCAGAATTGTGCTAGCTGCCATAGTTCAGGCCAAAGTTCCTCCCTACTAGGCGTGAGAGATAAACAACAAGAAGTCAAGTTTGCCTCAGGAGGGCACCCTGAGGTCAAGGTGAAGCTCAAACTATCAGATCGGGATCGACACTCTATTGTGAGGTATTTAGATGCTTATCGGATGGAGAACCCACTTTCCGTTTCCACAGAAGCTCCATTCATACAAACTCATCTCCATTCCTCTCAATAAAGCCTTGTTCGTTGCAATTGTTGATATATAAGCATCCTATGGCAAATACTTCAAATCATCAGCCTGTTCGTGTTCGATTCGCACCTTCACCTACTGGATTTCTTCATATTGGAGGAGTGCGAGTCGCTCTTTTTAATTGGCTTTATGCTAAAAAGCACAACGGCCAGTTCTTGCTTCGAATTGAAGATACAGACCTAGAAAGATCGGAAGAACAGTATACAAAGGATATTTTGGCTTCAATGAAGTGGCTGGGTTTGAATTGGGATGAAGAGCCCATTTATCAAAGTAAGAGATTGGAAGTTTATAAGGAAAAGGCAGAAGAGCTGATCTCATTAGGACATGCCTATCGTTGTTATTGTACCGAGCAAGAAGTCGAGATCATGCGTGAAAAGGCAACAAAAGAGGGGAAAAAGCCACAGTACGATCGTCGTTGTAGAGATCGAAAAGATCATCCAGAAGGTACTGCCTATGTGATTCGTGCGAAGATCCCCTTAGACGGATCTATTGAGTTTCATGATTTAATTCGGGGCACGATTCGATTCGAAAATCCTGATATTGATGATTTTGTTTTAATTCGTTCTAACGGTGCACCTACCTATAATCTTTCTGTCGTAGTAGATGATGTGCATTCTCGAATGACTCATATTTTGCGCGGTGACGATCATATTAATAATACGCCTAAGCAAATGCATCTTTACCGGTTTTTTGATTATCCAGTGCCCCAATTTGCGCATCTCCCTATGATTTTAGGTGCAGATAAAAAGAAACTTTCTAAGCGCCATGGTGCAGTTTCCGCTAACGTCTATCGCGCAGAGGGTTATCTTCCAGAAGCCCTTCTGAATTTTCTAGCTCGATTAGGATGGAGTCATGGAGATCAGGAGATTTTTTCAATTGCAGAAATGGTAAATTATTTCTCTTTTGATCATGTCCAAAAAAGCCCTGCGGTATTTAATATGGAAAAGCTTCTTTGGTTGAATGGAGCACATATTCGTCAGACTTCTCCTGATCGACTCTTGGGAATTGTGATTGAAGACTACGCGCACCACTTTTCACCTGAAGCTTTGAAACGCGTCAAGACGCATCTGGGTACTCAATTGGTGAGTTTAATTCAGCCTAAAGTGAAACTATTACCAGAGCTTGTTGAGCAATTGGTTCCCCTTTGTACACCAGGCGTTGTGGAAGTAGAGACGACTGGATTAAAATGGGAGAAAGATCCAAGCCTTAAAACTCCTATTCAAACTGCTGTTAAACATGTGCAGGAGACTTTGAGTGAGAAGGTGAGGAATTCAGCAGGGGTTTTACGAAATGGCATTGAAGAGGTGTGGGGTGAGTCTCCATCCTTAGCGGATCATGGAATGACTCCTACAGATTTAGATGGGATATTGCGCCAGATCAGTGAGCAACATGGAGTTAAATTAGGAGACCTTGCTCAACCTATGCGGCTTACCGTTACAGGGCGTCTTGTAAGTGCAGGACTTTTTGAGCTTTTAGCTATTTTGCCGTGGGATGTCGTCGAGGCACGATTGCGAAAAGTGGAAACACTCTAGCATTGCGTCCATTTTATTTTCGATGGACATTAGAATCCTGGATAAGTTATACCGAAGCCGTTGGTCTCATTTGAGTCTCATTTTGTTAGATTGTAATTTGACCTAAAATATTGGGGGATCGTCTAATGGTAGGACTCCAGACTCTGACTCTGGCTATCTAGGTTCGAGTCCTAGTCCCCCAGCCAATAATAAAAGGCCGGAAGCGTAAGCTTACCGGCCTTTTTTATTTGGCTGGTATAAAAATATAAAAAACGCGAAGCGTTTTGTACATCTGACTAGGACGAGAAAAGCGGATTGAGCGGGGTGCCCAGCTATGCTGGGCCGCGAAGGAGCTCAGACTGTAGGCGTTTTGCGAAGCGAAACGACCGGAAGTCGAGTCCCTCTCGGGTTTTTTTCGTCCGAATTTTCCTCAGGGCCCAATTTAAATGTATACTTCAGGTATACGAATGTATACTATAAGTAGACATAGAGGTTCCAAACAAAAATATGAAGAAAGCTCTTGAGTTATTATTTACCTCTAAAGTAAGGGCCGAAATATTCAGGCTTTTGTTCTCGGAACCACCCGCTAGGCTTCATTTAAGAGACATTGCGAGACAAGCGGGCGTGACTGCCCACGCAGTACAAAAAGAGATCAAAAATCTCAAATCTCAAGACCTTGTTCAGGAAGCCCGTGACGGGAATCGTGTCTATTATATGGCAAATTCCGCACATCCCATTTATATAGATTTGAAAAATATTGTTCTCAGGCTAGTGGGGCCCGTACCTGTTTTGAAGGAAGCTCTCAGGAGTGACCGAATACAGGTAGCATTCATATTTGGCTCCATAGCTCGGGGAGAAGCAAAGGCTACCAGTGACGTTGATTTGATCATTATCGGAGATTTGGGACTGAGGAAAGTAACTTCTCTTTTGAGCGGTGTTTCCGACAAACTTGGCAGAGAGATTAATCCGCATGTCTATTCACAAAAAGAATATATAAAGCGTATTCAGTCCCAAGACCATTTCTTAACTCGGGTATTAGAGACAAAAAAGCAATTCATTATTGGGAGTGAGAATGAGCTTGAAAGACTGGGAAAGTTACGGCTGGCTGAAGAAGCATAGGACAAGTCCCGCAGAGATTTCTGATCTTTTTGAAATTGTGGAAAGAGATCTGAAAGCGGCTCAAACCCCTGGGCTTTCTCCAGATTGGAAGTTTGGCATTGCCTACAATGCAGCGCTCAAGCTTTGTACAGTTTTGCTTTATGCTGAAGGCTATCGACCTGAGAACGTCAATGCTCACTTTAGGACGTTGCAGGCGCTTTCGGAAATACTAGGAGAAAAACGTAAATCAGATGCAGATTATCTGAATACGTGCCGAACCCAGCGAAATACAGTGGAATACGATCACGTTGATGGTGCTACTGAAGACGACACAATTGAACTCATCAATTACAGTCAAAGTCTAAAGCATGATGTGATTGAATACTTGGCACGTAAATATCCGGACTTGGTTCCTAAAGCAGTCCTTAGTAAAGCGTCTAAAGGATAATCGGCGATGGCGAATAATATTTTTGAACGATTGGCCAAATTAGCTTTGACCCGTGGAATAAGGGAAGTCGTAAAGCGTATCAAGAAGGAAGGAAAGAAAGAGGATAAGAAAAAGCCCTCGGTATCGAAGCCGAAACCCTCGCCTTCTGAACCAGTGGAGGAGAAAGTTCACCCCTGGAGAACGTGCCCAATTGGACAACATTGGAGGCGTACACATCCCATGCATGTACCTCCCAGCGAAAAAAATCCCACTGGAATCACCACCCGTGTTGTCGGATGCTGCAAGAATCCGAATCGAACCAAAAAGCGAGTGTATAAAGACGTCATTCATCCTGATGAAATTCGTCAGATCGCATCAGATCATTTTGCAGGTCTTAGTGGGTCTCCAGCTGCTGGGAAGATAAAAGATTACGCGGACGCCGATAAATACGATAATTTTATTCGTGGATGGACCCGGTATTGGAATGAAGTCTTCAAGCCAGATATTTTACTGGACCCAGATATAGTGAAAGCGCTCATCGCATCAGAATCAGCCTTCAAAGTAAACCCTAAGGAAATGCCTGCTGGAAAAGCGGGAATGACTCACGGTCTTTTTCAATTGACGGACCAAGCGATCAAGGCTCTTGCCAATCCAAAAGGAGAGCTGACAGATCATCTAGTAATGATCGACAAAAAGGATACTTTAGATCCTAACATCATTGTCTGTGCCGGTATTCGATGGTTGTTTCAAAAAAGAAAACTAACTTCAAATGATCTTGAAAGGTCGGCGACCTGGGAAGAAACGATTGCCAATTACAAGGGATATCTTGATGATATGCTTTCTGGAAAAGATCTAAATCCAAAAGGAATGGAAAATTTTACCAAACGTCTAAAAGAGTTGAAGGAATAATTCGATGTTGTTTTCATTAGTTCTTCTTCTTTCCTTCGAGCTAGCGTTCGCTCTTCCACTGCCTGAAACTCCACCCTACTCGAAAAAGTATCCTCATGGACTCATTACTCCACACTATGGGATATTGACTGAGAATGATCTCGCCAATGACACATGTCGAAGAAGGCCAGAACCCTACATTCCTAAGAAGTTTCAGCCGGGTTCTTTATTTTGGCAATGTTTTCCAGTGAAAAATGTAAAGAACAAATATCACACATGGAAGGGCCATCAAGGGCAAGGGCCTTCCACTGATCCGATAATCACAATGTGCGATCTTGAAGTTTGGGCTGAACGAGACGGTGACCTTCACATTTTTTCTGCTCCGCGTGCGCATCCAGTGGAATACTGTCGCTCTTTTTTGAGAGAATGGAAAAAATTAACCAAGTCTCAGAAGTTTGTATGTATTGATGGGGAAAATGATGGCGAAATAACTGAGAAGGTCAACGGTATTTCCAGATTCGCTTACCTTTGGATGTGGAAAAAGTTCAAGACCAAATCGGGTTGCTATTCCTATCGTAAAGGCGATTGCGATGAAGTTCAAATTTGTTCTGAGTGAGTCTAGGCAGAGCGGGATATGGATTCTCAAATCAACTATTCTATCCTCAAGAACGGAAAGATGTTCGAATTCCTGGGCAATATAGAGTTCGGGTTGAAAAGAAACAATGCTCATCAGTTCCGCTAGTTCTTTCTGAGTACTTTTGATCCCAATCAAGACTCCTCTTCCTCCATCCTTATCGACATGCTTAATTACGAAGCGATTCTTTTTCCTTGAAATGTGAGTCATGAGTCTTCTATCGGGGCGCCATTTTCCCAGGTGATCTCTGAAGGCTAAAGAACGGGCTGGTATGCTTTTGAGGATCGGGGTCTGCTTGAGATAGAACTGAATCATTGAATCTACTAAGAGACCGATAGCCTTGTCGTTGATGAATTGTGTGCCCGGACTGAAATTAGTATGGGCTTTTAAGTGGATCAAGGAAGATTGGACCGGTCCTTCATCATATTCAATACGAAGCCTATGAGAGAGTTGTGCCAATTGATATTATTTAATCGCCCTAGCAATTATGAATTTGTGGTTAGCAGCAACCATTTGGCTGTTTCCAAATAACCTTTTGAGCAGCGCTGAGTAGGGGAGGTGTGAGTTTCCGATCACTTGTAGGATCCCTCCGGCTACCAAAGCGCGATGGGCATCGGTGAACATCTGTCGTGCGATCGAGTCTCCTAAAGTATGGCCTTGATGAAAAGGCGGATTGCAAAGGACGAGATTCACATTTCCAGGGGGTTGATTTTCGAAGCAATGGGTCCAGTGGAACTCTGCCTCGTCTGAAAAGAAATTTTTATAATTTGTCGTGGCACTTTGAATTGCCATTTTGGATTCATCACTGAAGATCAGTTTTGCCGACGGATTTAGCCTTTTTGCTGCGACTCCAACCACTCCATTCGCACAACCGAGGTCCAAGATGATCGGATAATCTCCTTTGGGAATATGATTAAGAAAGAATCGGGTCCCTATATCTAATTTCTCACGACTGAAGAGATTTGAGTGATTTACAAAAGAGGTCTCAAAGGGATCGATGGAAACCTGCAACGGATAGGGGGATGGAACAGCACTTCGTTGAAAGCTGGCAAAAATAAGGCGCGCTTTTTTTTGTGCAAGGCTTGTACTTGTTTCTCCTATGTATTTATTCAGGAGATCAAAACTCGCTTTAGCTTGGTGCTTGACCCTATAACCACAAATGATTTTCGAATTTAAAGGAAGATGGTGGCTCAAATGACAAAGGAGGTCTTCAAAAAACGACATGTTTTTTGGAATCCTAATCAATACATAATCGTACATTCCGGAAAGGCCATTGATTTGATTCAAAGGCTGTATCCTTTTCTCACTATTGAGTTGGATACTTTTGAAACTCAAATAGGAGTCCGTGTAAGAAGTGATGTTATAACCTTCTAGTGCGCAGCTCAATGCTCCAAACGAGTCATTGAGAATTAAGATTCTTTTGTCTGTTAAGTCGAGCTGACTCAAGTGCTGTAAAATGAGTTCGTCCGCGCTGTCCCATGCTTGCAAGGTACTTTGCTGATCACCTGGATACCTTTTTAAATTTTGCTTTAGTTTGAAAGGATTCATCTTAGTTAAGGCGTACAGGAATTGGGTTAAAGAAGCTCTGAGAATAATTCACTAAGTGACTCAACGTGTTATGATGTCGTCGAATGATGACTAGAAAAGCTCGTATTTTTGTGCCTTCTCTATGCTTAGTATTGACGTTCTGTTGTACCCTTGCTTGGGCTGGAAGGGTCGCAAATCCAATTCCTGAATTAGCTAAAAAAATTAACCTCAGTGATCTTTCTCCAGTAGAAATTGACCTCAAGGGAGTGTTACCGGACCTGCGATCTACATTTCTTCCAGATGGTGGGAATTGGAGAATCGTCTTTTAGGACTTAAAGTCTTTAAATGATGCTCGATTGCTGAAGCCTAGGTCTAGGTTTTGACTATCTGCTCATTTACAGTATTCCAGTTTTATAAAATCTTTATCCATTCCATTTCGCTGAAACCAACAACACCCTGATTTGAGGTCAGCAGAAATGGGCGTTTGATTAATTTCCCATTTTCTGACAAGAGTTTCAGTGCTTCCGAAACGGAGAGGGAGTCTAGCTTTTGGCTCAATCCCATTTCGCGATAGAGAACTCCAGAGGTATTGAAGAGCTTTTTAATATCGCCACCTAAGTACGAAAGCATCTTCTTAAGATCGCTCAGGCTAGGAGGATTTTCCACTATGGGAAATTTTTTATAGGCAATTTTTCTCTTGTCCAGAAATTTTAGAGCCTTTCGACAAGTACTGCACTTTGAATATTCATAGACTTTCATTTCTATCGCTTCTATCAGGGAAGGGTGTTGGGTGCAATAATTGCTTAGTCGTGGTTAACTTGTACGTCTCTATTTCTGGGCAAGCCTATACCAAAGTTTAAGAAGGGCGTGGCGGCCTTCTCTGGGGTAACAGTTGTGACAATCGGAGCACTGGATACACACCCAGCGTTTGCATGTGCTACATTGTTGTTCGGAAGGCTCCCGTCGACAGAAAAAACACGTAGGATTCATTAATAATGAATAACATAAGGTCCCTTAGAAAAATTCATTATTTTTAATGCCCGTTTTGGGGATACTGTTGCATTTATTTCTCTGAAACCTGAGCCGAGACGGAGAGAGCGTTCTATGTTGGCTATCACATTAGAGATCAAGATCCCGTTTTCTGAGATTGAGTTGACTTATGCACGGAGTTCGGGCCCTGGTGGTCAAAATGTGAATAAGGTCAATAGCAAGGCTATTCTGCGCTGGAATATATTAACAAGCCCCAGTCTTACTGAGAATACGCGAGCACGTCTCTTGAGTAAGCTTGCCTCGAAGATTACCTCTGAAGGTGAAATTGTCATTTCCAGCGATCGTTTTCGAGATCAGGGGAAAAATCGGGAGGATTGCTTAGAAAAACTTCAAATCTGCCTTTCTCGGGCGGTGGAAGTCCCAAAAATTCGATGGAGGACTCAGCCCTCCCGATCCAGCCAACGTCGAGTGAAAGAGAACAAAGGCAAGCAATCCCAAAAGAAATTGCTGCGTCGAAATCCCAGGCATGATGAGTAGCGCTATCCGAAAGCGGTGAGTGCTTTGATTTTATTGTCGGGGCCTTCAAAAATTCTGAAATAAAGAAGTTACCTTCCTATAAGGTAACTTGCGAGGTTCCTTTATTAGGCAGCTCCGCTGTTGTCCGGCGAAGCCTGCAATCTCCAAGGCAGAGTTCTGCAGCGGACATGCCTTCGGGGGCTTCTTGATTAAGAATATAATGGACACCTCGAGGACTCATTCCACAGATCTGAGCAAGTAAGGAAATTTGTTGCCATTTATGGCGGTAGGCAAGGTGGATAAAGAGCTGTCGGAGTGCTGCCCGATCCTTCTTTATTTCATGGGGCGAAATTCGAAGAGCGCTGGCTGCCGCAGCAAGGATTTCTCCAATGCCGCATTCAGCTAGTGTTTTCGGAACTGCGGGCTGGGGATATTTCGTGCCGGCAATGTTTACTGATGGATCGCCGGACACATAGTTGTGAAATCGGATTTGGAAATTCTTTTGTGAATCACCTAATGATTGAGCTAAATCGACGGAAGGTTTTTCTACTGTGGCACCTATGACTTCTCTGTAGGTTGACCAGTACCATTCCAGCGGATCCGAGCAGAGCTTCTTACGACATGGATTTAGGGCAATGTAACGAACTTGCCTACGAAGATGAAACTGATCTGGAATTTCCGCAGGCGGAGGGACTATTTGCCAAAGATTCTTAATTTTAAGGGACTTGCTCATTCCTCCCAGAAATCCCCTCATTTTACGACGAATTTCTTCATCTTTTTTTGAGTTCGGTAAAATAATATGCAAATGATTCGGCATGAGAACCGCAGAGAGTAAGTTTGGAAATAGGACCTTCAGCCGAGTCCATGCAATTCTGGACGACTCAAAATGTAAAAAAGGCTTTCGAGGAGTGCTTGCGCGAATGACCCAATGTTTCCACATGGCGGCGTGTTATGCAAATCTAAAGCCCCTGCGCAAGATCACTACAGGGTAGCTAGCGAGCTTCATATTTGCAGCAGTATAAAGTCAGTCTTCCTTATCAGAGTGAAATGAAATATATTCTGGAGCCAGAAGTTTATTCAACAAGGAGACACTATGAAGCTATACTATTCAGCAGGTTCGTGTTCGACATCTTGCCACATCATTCTTGAGGAGTCTGGACTCAAATATGAAGCGATTGAAGTGGATTGGGACAATGCTTCAGATCCAAATATTCCTTTGGTCACAAGTCTAAATCCTCTTGGAACGTTGCCTATTTTAATTACGGATGAAGGCAAACAGTTGGATCAAAACATCGCAATCCACACTTATATTTCAGACAAAGTCCCTGATAAAAAGCTCTTGCCCACTGTAGGAACCGTTGAACGTGCGGAGGCCTTAAATTGGCTTTCTTTTGTCGCCTCCGATTTACACAAAGCATTAGGTGGCATGTTCATGATCCCAAGTTTTTCGCCAGATAAATCTGTGCAGGAAGTGATTCGCAACTCTATGCTTGCTAGGGTTAACGAATATCTTAGCTATATGGATTCCAAATTAGCTGGAAAAGATTATTTAATGGGAAAAGTGTTTAGTCCGGCAGATGCCTATGCTTATGTTGTTGTGGGGTGGGCACAATGGCTAGAAGTTTCATTGGCCCCGTATGCGAATATTCAGAGGTTCGTGACACGAGTTGCTTCGCGCCCGGCGGTTGCCAAGGTTCTTAAGGTCGAAGGATTAAGCTAGTGAGATTCAAAAGCTATGAGCGATTTGACAAAAGTACAAAATTCTAAATTTGTCTAGGTTGCCTAGTCAATAATAAAAACCTGACTTGCGTGAGCAAGTTCGGGTTTTTATTATTCGACAATGATTCATTGAATATGCAGCGCGATGTATATACGGAAGTTTTTTCGGATATCACCAGTCTTGCATGGCTCAAAATTTTAAAGTCCTTCCACCCGGATCATGCATTCAAACAAATATACCGCAAAGGCTCGATCGATTGCCATGGTCTTTTTGGCATTGGCGCATCATTACCACTCTTGGAATTACTTGGATTCTAGACGGTCTTGAGGTGACAATTGTCAGTGCTCTTTCGGGTGTATTGATTGAGCCGGACACACTGCATCTGAGTGAAACGCAAATAGGAGCTTCTGCCAGTGCTTACCTTTTAGGGGCGATTCTTGGCTCACTGCTTTTTGGTCGATTGACAGACCGCTTCGGAAGAAAAAAACTTTTTCTAGTTACCCTGACAATCTATTTATTGGGTACTCTCGCAACGGCATTTTCATGGAACTTCTACAGCTTCTCGTGTTTTCGTGCTCTCACGGGTACAGGGATTGGAGGAGAAGGCTCAGCCATGAGTTCAGCAATTGACGAACTTTTGCCTGCACGTTTTCGAGGACGAGTCGGAATTTCTTTGAATGGCAGCTACTGGTTAGGGACTCTTCTCGGGGCAGCGCTTTCACTTCTATTATTGAATGAATCGGTTTTGCCACACTCCATTGGATGGAGGGCTTGCTTCGGACTAGGATCTCTCTTGGGTTCAGTCATTCTGTTTCTAAGACGCAATTTGCCTGAGAGTCCACGTTGGCTCATTCTTCATGGAAGAATTTCAGAAGCAGACGCCGTCATGAAGCAAATTGAAGAACAAATTGAGAAACAAATTGGAAAGCCGCTCTCCACCGTAAAAATGAGTCAAAGTCTCCTGGTCAGAGGAACGGTTCATTATCAGTATATTATTAAATCCATACTAGGTCGATATCGAAGACGAGCTATTCTTGGGCTTTCCCTAGTGATAACCCAGGCGTTTGCGTATAATGCTATTTTTTTTACCTACGCCTTAATTCTCGGACGTTTTTATGGAGTTAAATCCGATAAGGTAGGCTTTTTTTTGATTCCTTTTGCGATAGGGAATTGGCTGGGACCTCTGATATTGGGACCTCTATTTGACACTATCGGTAGGAAGGTAATGATTGCTATCACATATGGAATTTCTGGGGTCTTGCTCGCCTTCACTGGCTATATATTTGCACAAGGGTGGCTCACCGCAATTTCTCAGACAGTTCTTTGGTGCGTAGTCTTCTTCGTGGCATCAGCTGCGGCGAGTGCAGCATACCTTACAGTAAGCGAACTCTTTCCTGTTGAAATGAGAGGATTAGCAATTGCTTTGTTCTATTCTGTAGGTACGGCTGTAGGAGGGGTAGCAGCACCCACTATTTTTGGAGCATTGATTGAATCTGGAAGTCGCCAAAGCATCTTCTACGGATATCTCATGGGTGCTGTTCTGATGCTTCTAGGATCACTTGTAGCTGTGATTTTTGGCGTCTCTGCAGAAGGAAAATCTCTCGAAGCACTTTCTAATTTTGGAGATGAAACAGTTCTTTAAATCATTTAATCGAGAGTACGGCCCATCACGCGAGAGTCCGCCTGTGGATTCCTATTCTGTTTGATCTGAAATTTAACCATATTTCTAAATATCTCAATCATTTGATCATGTTCGCGCAAAGCTGGAAGTTGCCCCCATCCGCGAGACGCAAGGACTTCAATCACTCGATGTACTCCCTCGACGCTCGACAAACAGAACTGGTGGGGTTGTTTTTTAAAGCCATATTCCGAGAGCTGTATCGTTTCAAAGCTCACTCGAGGCAGTGCGTGAAGAAGCATGCTTTTTCTTAGCATCGCATGCGCTTGGGTCCAAGTACCATCAATGACGATAAAGAGTGGACGCTGTGAATTTGAAACGAGACTTTCCCAGGCCTCAGTAGAATCCTGACTGAGATTAAACACTTTTGGACCCGGAAAAAGAAGCAGTGGGACGCTCCCAGGTGCGCTGAGCATCTCGAGAAAACCTGGGTCTGAGTCAAGTCCAATTCCTTTGCTTCGGAACCACTTGATATTGGAAATCGATCGACGCAAGATCCAAGCAGTACCGACAGTACTTCTGGCTTCGTCAGGATGCACAATCAGCGCAAAGTCGGCAAAGCTTACAAATGGACGGGTCAGCGCGCAAAAGCACGCCACGGTGGGGCGATGGCAGGTCCAACAAAATTCTCTCATGACTAGGCGATTATCTCTCAGTTATTGAGGGGGCAGTCAATTATTCTCTTTCGCTTTTATGACCTTCATATATTCCTTATTCTTGACCTCAAGCCACTGAGTAAAGGCTTCTTCTACAATGTCTTTTAATTTATATCCAAGAGCTCCCTGCACTTGGCGAACCTGTTCCAAAGTCTGAACGGATATTTCAAAAGTTTTCTTTGTGTATTGAATTTGTTTTTTAACAGAATATCCGTGTTCTTCGAGTAGTTTAAGGGCTTTTTCAATAGTAGCGCGACTTGATTTGTCCGACCTCATTATCCCTCTAAGTATCCATTCTTCTTGATAATTAACAAGCAAAGATACCCCTTATGCTGATTATGCTTAAGTGTACCTGATTAAGTGTACTTTGGTAGTGTAACATTTTTTAAATGGACACTATGCACACCGATTTTAGTTGACCAATTTAATTGGTTAATGTGTAATAGTTCTTATGGGGCGAAGTGAGACCTAGGTTAAACTTAATCACAGCAAGGAGTCCTGTTGCACTGGGAATCCAAATCTTTACGGCGCAACAGGACTCCTTGCTGTGATTGTCAACAGCCCTAAAGGAACTACTTACCAAGCATCTTTCGGAATGAGGATATGAGCATGAATAAAGTCGTGAAGAAGTTTGCAAATTATGAACTTGAGTATCTCCTTCAGCCGGGTCAGTGGATGAGTCAGGAGGAAATTCAGAATCTGAAAGCCCGGTTAGATCACGTCAATGAAATTTCTGGCAACAATCTCCAGTATGGGATCTTTGACCCGGAAAACGACTTCGAGAGTATCAAGAATTTTTTTGCCACCTCCACTTTTTGTTTGATGCGCTTGGCAGGCGAAACTGTAGGTTTTTTTTACAACGTGATTTTGGAGGAGAAGCCTATGCCTTCGATTCACGCCGGATTGGTGATGATTGCTAAAAACAAGGGGGTTGACCTATTGAGAGTACCCTATGCCTATATGGCGGTATTGCAGAGACGAAAGTTCGGGAGCTATTATTACACTAATATATCCTCAACTCCTTCGATCATTGGCACGTTCAGTGATCTTTTTAGTGATGTTTGGCCTAATTATAAGGGAAGTTTGGTTAAACCTCCTAAAAAAGAATATGTTAAAGTCTTAAATCTTCTTGCTCGAGAATATGTCGACAAGTATTTTCCTAAAGATAAGGTTGAGATCGATTCGAGGAGATTCGTTATGAAATCTCCACAGAAAGAGATGGGTTTTGAGCAGGACCCGCGAAAGCTTTCGCGTTATCACAAGCTTGAAGCAAATCTCTTTTGTATCTATTGGTTAGACTATTCTAAAGGTGAGGATATCGTTCAGGTCGGAAGAGTTGATCTCAAATTTGCGATGAGAATGAATCTTCAGTTATTTTGGATCGGCTTTCGTAATCACTTTTCTCGAATCTTTGAGGGAAAGGTGCAACCGCATTTACCTTCCAAGTTGCCCTCCAAGTTACCTTCTAAACCTCACCTCATTCATGTGAACACAAAATCATTGCCTCGGGCCGAGGGTCAAAACCAGCAAGATCACCACTCAAAGGTGTCATAATCTAAATATTCAGATCATTTATTCTGGAGTTCTACAGCCCTAAAGGACCTACTTACATTGAAGGAAGTTGAATTACAAATTGGGTATTCGAAGTTTGTTCGTTGAGCGAAATACTGCCGCCATGAGCATGGAGGATCTTTCGAACAATGACAAGGCCAAGCCCCGTTCCAGCTTCCCCTTTTGTTGTAAAAAGAGGGGTAAATAATTTTCTACGAACTACCTCTGGAATGCCGGGGCCGCTGTCCGTTACGGTAATTTGGAGCCCTTTCTCCTGATTTTGTACATCAACTTTGACCCATTTCTCATCGCAGGATGCAGCTGCCTCAATTCCATTGTTAACGAGATTAACAAAAACCTCGAGTAGCTGATCTTTATTTCCTTTTACCAAGACATCACTACCCGGCGTTATGATGACCTGGACCTTCTGTGCTACTGCTTTCGCAAGGCACTCTTGTCGTAGTCTATTCAAGGTCTCTCGCATTTGAAAAGTCTCAGCCGTCAATGAAAGAGATTTCTTAAGGCTACCCTTAGTCCAGTTGATGATTTCGCTGATTCGTCTAGTCGATTCCGACAGTTTGTTAGCCGAATCCATAAGTTCCGAATTACCCTCGCGGCTTGCCAATTCTTGCAGAAGCTCAATTTTGAGAGAAATGATGGACAAGGGATTGGCGATCTCATGGACAAGGTTGCCAGCAGATTCACCTAAGGTAGCAAACTTGTTAAGAATATCCTCTTTTTGTTTTTTTTTAAGTGCACGCTGAATGAGTTCTTCGACCTCCTGCGGGTCAAAAGGCTTTTCAACAAACCCAAACACATGACGATTCAGAGTATCAATGACTAGGTTCTTGCTTCCAAATGCGGTTATCATAATCACTGGCAGTTCGGGGTTCTTTGAACGCACAGATTCCAGTAAATCGATCCCATTTCCATCACCCAGATCATAGTCAGTGACCACGACACCAAACGAGTTTGATTCGAGAATGGCCAGAGCTTTGCTTACATTGCTGGCAGTTTTAATTTTTCCGTAAGGTTCCAAAAGAGTTGAGAGTGCTCGTAAAATAGCTGGATCGTCATCTACAATAAGAATCCCTTGTTGTTCACCTACCGGGTCAATCGTGACTTGTTTCAACATCTCAAATACCTCGTCTCGTTCACTTAGCTCATTTCAAGGCCAGTGGGCGCATTAACCATTCGTTCAGGAGATTTTACGATTTTCTTAGGAAAATAAAGAGTTACTTTCACTCCGGTTTCGCCGTTCGTATACCGTACCTTACCACCGATTGATGCAATATAGTCCTTGATAATAAGAGTTCCAAGTCCACTGCCTTGAGGTTTATCAGTAAATGATGTGCTTTGGCTATTTAGCTTTTTAAGAGTTTCCGATGAAAGGTGTGATCCGCTATTATCTGTGACCTGGACTTCATTCTCTCGACAGGTAATCTTGATTTCGCTTGCTTCTGCTTTATTCTTGAGGATGGCATCTACTGCGTTGCTAAATATATTAATCAGGATTCGATTAATGAGCTCAAGCTTGGCTGCTATCTCTAAATCACCCTCCTGGGAAACCTGGATGGATTTGAGTTTGGACCTCAGCAAGGTCTTTACGAGCTCGGTGGAGTCACTGATTTTCACGAATTTTACCCGTTCAGTGTTTTCAGGGGAAAATTCAGCTGCAACCAGCCGTGTCGTCTCAGTCACGAAGACTTTGATTGATTGCAGATCTTCGGTGAGTTGGCGAACGAGACCTTTTTCTTTTTCTACGGGTCCGTTCGATTCAATGGATCTTTGAAGGAGTGTCGCATAAATCGCTGGAGTGGCTATCATTCCCTTAAGGTCATGAATAATAAAACTGAAATTCTTTCCGACATCTACGAAGCGATGGAGTAAGCGATTTTTTGCGCTTCTGGCGACGATGAGATTATTGTATGTGACTAATGCAATCATTGCAGTGATTATAGTACCGATTAAGATGTCGCCTCTCAGAGGTTCACTGAAGGCGCCGGACTTAATAAATCGTTCAGAAAAAAAATAAAAGGTGATGTCAAAGAAGAATAATCCGATTCCGTATAAAATATACATGATTCGCTGCTTAAGAAGGAAGAAGAGGGGAAAAAGTGAGTTCAGTTCAATCATAGCCAACCAGTAATTAGGCTGAAAGTACTGGCCATGAATGGCATAGACTAGCCCTATTAAATAAAAGGCGGCTGGATAATGAGATGGCTGCTTATCGAAAAGCGCTAGTACAAAATAGACCCAAGAAACGAGTATGACTCCGATCCTTCCAATGAGGTATAAGGTCTGCTCTGAAGGCAAAAGGAGGGGGTATTCTTTGAGTCCCATCAAAAGGGGAAATAAAACATAAATTAATGATGTAATGAGTATTCCCTTTTTTCCAAGAGACTCATCCATGAATTATGTCCTATTCTTTCTGGGAGAGCGAGGGCTCCTTATTTTTCCTGCCATGAGCCTGTGCTTATATTGATCGTAGAAAATTCCAGCAGGACCAATATCTGGAAGTCCAACAACCAATTTGAATACCTCATTTGCCATGAGTACGCCGCTGAGCCATACGACGGGTGCCAAGCTCGGGCGTTTCTGCTTATCTTCAACAATCCTTTTTACCAATCCTTTTTTAATATGACTATAAGGATCGAAGTGATCGAAGGTATATGAAACTTCTTTTCTCAGAGCGTTTAAGCAATCCTCCTTTGTAATTTCTTCTTCACGTTTAGTATGAGTAGGAAATCCGAGAAACTCTTCCCAGTGGGGATCAGTGGGTTTCATAGTAAATACGCTTGCAAATGGAGTAATCCAGGCGTCCACGATTGCGATTCCCCTTCGTCTCGCTTCTCTTTCGAGACAAATGCTGGGAAGCATCTGATCCATTCCATTAACAACTACATCGACACCTTCGAGAATCTTTTTCACGTTTTTAAGGCCAACTGGCTCTCTAAATACCTTGATTTTGGCTTTGGGATTGATCTTCAGAAATTCTTTTTTCAGAACATCGGCTTTATACTTTCCCATATTAGATTGATTGCAGTGAATTTGTCGATTGCTGTTGCTAGGTTCAAATTTATCGTGGTCAATTAAGGTGAGTTTTTGGATTCCCATGCGAACCAGAACTTCGGCACAAACTCCACCCATTCCTCCACAGCCGCAGATTAAAACTGAAGCCCCGAGCATCCGGTCTTGTTGCTTTTGGGAAATTAATCCAATATTTCTTGATAAGTCCATAATCTCAACTTTCCAGGCTTCGTGCCTAGTGCGAATTTAATGATCCAATGTTTAGAGATGATAGTCAACAGCATGTAGGGCGCTTCAGAAAATGTTTTTAAGGAGGGGAACCTTTCCTATTTGACTTTGAGTTCCTCAGGGTTACCCAATAATTCAACTAAAATATTTGGAGAGCAGTCATGAAGAAATATGAGTTCATTTTTTATAAAAGACTATGCCTATACGCTGGATATGATCCAGCAAAGCTGGGTTGTCAATTTGACAAAAGATGGAGATATCGAAGGTGTAAGGAAGTAAAAGGTCATCCAATTTCAATCGGATGCGATTAACAGCAGCGAGGTCAAGATCTTTTCCTTTTAAGGTGAAATCAATATCTGACCCGTTTTTGAATGTCCCTTTTGCTCGCGATCCGTAGATTACGACTTAGCTCTGAGTTTCTGAAATAAAATAAAATAATTTTCAGTAATGACCTTTGCCACCTCTCTTGCTGTTTCCTCGTTGTATATGTGAGCAGTTTGTAATCTGCTTTGAATCATACTCATCCAAAGTTCACCCTCAATAAAACCATTGAGTTGGGTTCGGTTCCCGCAAGAGAGGGGTTGAGTTTCTCTTGAGCTGTGCTTCCTTGAAGAGATGCAAATAAAAACACCCGAGTATCTCTTTTTAAGACAAAATCTACAAAGTGATTACAGACTGAACACATCCCATCAAAAAAGATAATTGGGTGCATTTCCTTTTTCATTTTTTCTACCTCAAGCCAACTTAGGGCGACCTTTAGAGTAAACCTGAGTGCTACAAATGATTCAAGTATTATGGAATGAGTCTAGCAGGTAGACCTTTCGGGTAGGGGATCGGCTATGACGCTTTCCGATATCTCCATCAAAAATCCAGTATTTTCTTGGATGTTAATGATGGGGTTGATTGTCTTTGGTGCCATTTCATTTACGAATATGGGCATCAGTCAGCTTCCGGATGTAGATTTTCCGGTGATCACCGTAACTGTAACATGGGCGGGCGCATCTCCTGATGTTATGGAGTCAGCGGTTGCAGATATTATTGAAGATGCAGTCATGAGTGTGGATGGATCTCAACTGGTGCAATCTACCTCGCAGGAAGGCAGTACTCAAATTCGTATTCAATTCAATTTAAACCAGGATATTAACGTTGCATTGGAAGAGGTACAGACTAAAGTTTCCCAAGCTCAAAAAAATCTTCCACAGAATATAGATCCCCCTGTTATAACGAAGACCAATCCAGAAGATCAGCCTATTCTTTGGGTAGCTGTCTATAGTGTCAAAGACACACTGCGTGACCTAGCATTGTTCGTCAGAGATCACCTGAAAGATAGTATCACTTCCGTAAATGGAGTAGGTGATGTCGCACTGGGTGGCTACGTTGATCCTCAGATGAGAATTTGGCTGCACAATAATCAGTTGGTGAGTCAGCAAATTACATTTAAGGATGTGATTGATGCGGTAAATTATGGAAACCAACTCTCGCCTACTGGATATCAAGACAAGGGTCCTCAAGAAACCTATGTTCGTGTTTATTCTGAGTTTAAGAATGCAGAGGAATGCAATGCGCTGGAAATCCCTGTACGCGCGGGTCATCCGATTTGGAAGACGGTTCAACTCAAGGATGTGGCTGAGTGTAAAGAGGGAACCGATGAAGTTCGTCGAATCTCCCGCTACGAAGGTATCCAGCCCACGATCGGAGTGGGGGTTATTAAACAACACGGAACTAATGCTGTCGCAATCGCAGATAACGTGAAATTAAAAATTGACCAGCTTCGGAAAGGGTTCCTTCCTCAGGGGATGAATATGGGCATTGTTGCAGATGCTACTGTTTTTATCAAACAGTCTATTACAGCTATCTTGTATACATTATGTATTGCAGTTCTGCTTACTTCGCTGGTTTGCTATCTGTTTTTAGGGACCTGGAGTTCGTCGTTGAATGTAATTATAGCGATTCCCGTTTCTCTGGTTGGATCCATGATCTTTCTTCATTTTCTTGGATTTACGCTCAATAGCTTTACCCTTATGGGATTGTCACTCTCGATAGGAATTGTTGTCGATGACGCCATTATGGTTTTGGAAAATATAGTGAGACACCATGAAGAAGGGGTAAATCGGGTACAGGCAGCGCTTGTGGGCGCCCGTGAAATTACCACTGCTGCAATTGCTGCATCGCTTGCGATCTTAGCTATTTTTGTTCCCGTTATTTTCATGCAAGGTATAGTCGGAAAATTCTTTTATCAATTTGGAGTTACTCTCTCGGTCGCTGTTCTACTATCTTTATTAGAAGCTCTTACCCTCACTCCTATGCGCTGTTCGCAATTTCTCCGCACGGGAGGTGAGAATAGAGTGACCCGTGGGGTGAATAGAGTGATGGGACGGCTGTCGAAAACTTATCGGAAGGGGCTAGGGATTGCATTGAACTGGAGATGGAGCGTTCTTCTGTCTACCCTTGCAATTTTTATTCTATCGATATTTATGGCGAGGACATTGAGGAAGGAATTTATTCCTCCACAAGACCAAAGTCGATTTCTAGGAACGCTTTATACCCCCATGGGGTCTTCGCTTGCGTTCACTGATAGGGTTTTTAAAAAAGCCGAAATTTTTTTTGCATCTCGTCCAGAAATTGAAACTTACTATACCGCCGTGGGAGGGTTTGGTGGGGGATTGGTGAATCAAGGGATTATGTTGCTTACTATGAAGGATCCCAATGAGCGTCCGATACACGAGCCTTTTAGAAAACGCCCTTCCCAGCAACAATTCATGGAATACGTTCGAAAACAAGTTGCTCATATTCCCGGCGTAGAGCGAGTGGCGCTCTTAGATCTTTCGTTGACCGGCTTTAGTGCGCAGCGAGGGTATCCGATCGAATTTGAAATCCAAGGACCAGACTGGGAAAAATTGAGTCAGTTTTCCATTCAATTCAGGAATCGACTCGAACAATCAGGAATGATGACAGATATTGATACAGACTTTAACCCCAATATGCCCGAAGTCAAGATCACTCCAGATCGAGTAGCGGCGGGAAAACATGGAGTTCCTATTTCTACGATTTCCGAGGGAATCGCCGCAATGGTAGGCGGTCTTAAATTGCTTCCAAATAAGTATACCGACTCATCAGGCCATCGTGATGATATTCAGATCAAGTTGGTTGAGAATGAAAATCAGGATATTTTAGATATAAATAAGATAGCGGTACATAATGTTCAAGGAGAAATTGTATCTTTGAAAAGTGTTATTTCATCTCAGCTCTCTAAAAGTCTTCTTACAATCACTCGGTATAATCGTGAACGCGGAATTGGAATTTTTGGAAATTTTCCATCTAATCTATCACAATCAACAGTCATTGAATTTATTCAAAAACTAGCTAAAGAAATACTGCCCGTAGGTTATTTTATTACATTGACTGGTAGTTCCCAAGCTTTCGGAGAGTCTTTTAGAAGTTTATTTGGGGCATTGGTTTTGGGGATTTTAGTGGCCTTTATGGTTCTTGCTAGCCAGTTTAATAGCTTTCTACATCCTTTCGCAATTCTATTGGCACTTCCATTTAGTGTGACTGGAGCGATTTGGGCAATGCAGATTAGTAACACTTCGTTGAATATTTATAGCCTGATTGGTATTTTGCTATTGATGGGAATCGTAAAAAAAAATTCGATCTTGTTAGTGGATTTTACTAATGCAAGACGCCGAGAAGGGATGGGAGTCAAAGAGGCGTTACTTGAGGCGTGTCCTATCCGACTCCGCCCGATTCTCATGACCTCTATCGCTACAATTGCCGGAGCTTTTCCTGAAGCTATCGCAGTCGGACCCGGAGCAGAGGTGATTCGACCGATGGCTATTGTAGTGGTGGGGGGGATATTATTTTCAACTCTTCTTACGTTGTTTGTCGTACCTTGTGCGTATAGTTTGCTTTCTCGGTTTGAAGGACAAAAACATCAAAAAGAATTGCAAGAGGCATTAGTGGAGTTAGGTGAAGTACCTCCTAAAACTGTAAAAATCCAATGGAAAAAGAAAAAACTAGTGGGGTAGTGGGCTCTATTTTTGTTTGATTATTAGGAATAAGGATTTAAATGAGATCAGCTATGTACTTGCATTATTGAATCGTTTATAGAGTTAAAATTCCTGAGCTCATTCTTTAGGCCAATTTGAGAACGGATTATGCTATGGATTGTTCTGAGATATTAAGACAAATGAGGTAGTTCGCCTTTATTAATTATCGAGTTGTTTACGAGGAGAATGACGGTGCGATGCGCTAGTGTTCTAATTGTTGAAGACGATCAAGCAATCTGCGAGACATTACAAGTCGCTTTAGAGTTAGAGGGATACGTCGTTTTTACTGCAAACAACGGAAAAGAAGGTATTGAAGCGTTACTTAAAATTCCGCGTCCCTGTTTAGTTTTGGTCGACTTAATGATGCCCGTTATGGATGGCTGGGGCTTTGTGAAAGCGCTTGACAGTGATGTGACTCTTGCTTCTATCCCTGTGGTTGTTGTAACGGCATTTAGCGATCGAACTCAAGGTATCAAAGCCAAATGTATTATTAAAAAGCCTGTTGAGCTGGATGTCCTTTATAAGATCGTTCGAGAGTATTGCGGTCATGTATCCGCTGATTAAACAAGCAGGCGAAAATGTGGTTCCAAATTTTGGACGATTTACTCCTCGCCAGACGGTCTATCGAGATGATCGAATGGTTCTTTATCGGGGCTTTTGGCGTGATCATCAACACCTTGTACTTCTTAAAGTGCTCTCATCTTTTCGATCTCAAAGTGATGTTGAATTGCTCACCCGCGAGTATGAATTCGCTCGTGAATTGAGTGTTCGAGCTGTCTTGAAGCCCCTGGAGAGAACAGTTTATGAAGGATTACCCGCATTAGTTTACGAAGATTTTGATGGAATTTCACTCAACAGCTTACTTAATTCACCCATGGAGTCTGTGGATTTTTTGCGTGTGGGCGAACAGATCGCTGAGGCACTTTCCGAAATTCACCGTGAGAACATCATTCACAAAGATATTAAGCCCGAGAACATCTTAATTCATCCTACCACTGGTGAGGTCAAGATTACGGGCTTTGGAATTGCCACCCAGCTCCCACGTGAACGACGACCTATTCAGAAGTCCAGAATTATCGAAGGGTCCTTTCCTTACATGTCACCTGAGCAGACGGGGGGCATGAATCGAGTGATCGATAATCGAAGTGATCTTTATTCACTGGGTGTTGTTTTCTTTAAGATGCTGACCCTGAGGTTTCCCTTTGATGCGCAAGATCCGCTTGAATGGGTTCACTGTCATGTTGCTCGTCCTGCCCCCTCACCCAGAACTGTTATTCCTCATATTCCTCAGCCCATCTCTGACATTGTGCTCAAGCTTTTGTCGAAAATGGCCGAGGATCGTTATCAAACAGCCAGTGGTGTTAAGGAAGATCTAAATCTTTGCCGAACTCAGCTTCTACTCGCTGGGTGTATTGAAACTTTTGTACTAGGTACGCATGACATTTCCGATAAGTTACAAATTCCTCAGATCCTTTATGGCCGTGAGATGGAACTCGGTGTGCTCAAAAATGCCTTTCATCGAGTGGTTAATACGAATCGAGCGGAACTTACATTAGTGTCAGGCTACTCTGGCATCGGTAAATCTGCTCTAGTTCAAGAACTTTTAAGTTCGATCGTCGGGGTACGAGGCTTCTTTTTGAGCGGCAAGTTTGATCAATATAAACGAAATATTCCTTATGCAACTCTGGCTCAGGCGTTTCGATCACTCATAAGCGAATTTCTAGGAGAAAACGAACAAACCCTCTCCCAGTGGCGAAATCGACTCGTTGCTGCGCTGGAAGCTAATGCTCGTCTTATTACTGATCTGATTCCTGAAGTCGAACTGATCTTAGGACCGCAGCCAAAAGTACCCACGCTCGGATTATTGCAAGATCAAGAGCGATTTCAATTGGTTTTCACACGCTTTGTCGGAGTATTTGCACGCGCCGAGCATCCGCTGGTTCTTTTTTTAGATGACCTTCAATGGACCGATCAAGGAAGCTTGCAACTTCTAGAACATCTCATTACCGAACTGAGTTCGGTCCCCTTTTTTATTATCGGTGCTTATCGTGACAAAGAGGTCGTGTCTCCCCATCCGCTCCTGATCACAATCGAAAAGATTCGTGCTGCGAGACGTCTGGTGGATCATATTGTCCTTTTTCCCCTGTCACTTCCACACCTAACACACCTTGTTGCCAATACGTTACGACAATTGCCAGAGCAAGTGTCGGATTTGGCAGAGTTGCTGTTTGAAAAAACGGGGGGAAATCCATTCTTTGCCATCCAATTCTTAACGGAATTGCAGCATGATGGCTTACTTTTCTTTGATTATGTTTTGAGTCAATGGAAGTGGGATTTAAAGCGAATTCGAAGCAAGGGATATACTGACAATGTTGTAGATCTGATGGTCGCAAGAATTGGTCACTTAGCTCCCGAAACACAAGAAATATTAAAGCTAGTAGCGAGCGTAGGGAATTCTACCGATGCGAGTTTGCTAGCTAGAGTGAGTGAACAGGATGAGGGAGCTATTCACCAATCCTTGTTCGGAGCGCTTCAAGAAGGGTTACTCCTTCGGACAGGAAATACTTATCTTTTCGCTCACGATCGGATTCAACAAGCAGCTTACTCTTTCATTCCTCAAGAGGAGCGCCCAGGATATCATTTGCGTATTGGAAGGCTGATGTTGAAAAGCATCTCAGAAGCCGATCTGAATGATCGTATCTTTGAAATCGTCAATCAATTCACGCCAGGGCATGCTCTCCTTACATTAGAGGAGCGTCAGCATCTTTCTGAATTGAGCCTGATTGCAGGACGCAAAGCTAAGGCTGCGGCTGCATATATTGCGGCAGTGAACTACTTTTCTATGGGGATGTTGTTGTTGCAAACAGACTCTTGGAGTTCTCATTATGTGCTGACTTTTGAACTCCATTTGGAGCGAGCACGGGCTGAATTTCTCATAGGAAATCTCGAATTAGCGAAGGATTTGTTAGCTGAGTTGCGGGATCGGGGACAGACTAAGCGGCATCTCGCTGATGTCGCTTGCGCCGAGATTGTGCTTTGTGGAGTGCAGGGTGATAATCGTAAGGCGGTCGAAATCGGTCTAGCCTTTTTACGTCATTTCGGAATCCACTGGTTACCTCATCCCAATTGGGCTGAGCCCCAGGCAGAATACGAGCAACTTGAGCGAAATATAGGCACTCGAACCATTGAAGAGCTGATTGATCTTCCTCTTATGACTGATCCCGATGCAATCATTATTATGGAAGTTCTGATTGCGCTCTATACCACAGTGCTTACTACAAGCGGCAACCTGCTCTGTCTTCTTATTTGTCGAGTGGCCAATCTAATGGTGCTTTTCGGCAACGTAAACAATTCAGGCTATGGTTATGTTCTTCTCGGAATGGTATTAGTACACTTTTTCGGACGGTATCGTGAAGCCTATCGATTCGCAAAGCTCGGCTGTAGCCTAACCGGTCGAAATGGGCTGAGTGTTTACCAGGCTAGAGCACAGATCAATTTTTCCTTAGTGAGTGCATGGACACAACCCCTTGATCTCAATCACGATATTTTACAAAGGGCTCGTCAAATAGCGTTGCAAACGGGAGACCTGACCTATGTCTGCTACTACTATAATAATCTTGTCACCTTCCATATTGTGCGAGGTGCTCCACTTTCAGAAGTCTACCGTATTTCTGAAGAAGGGTTAGCATTCGTTCGAAAAGTAAAACTTCGGCTGGTCGAGCTCATCATTACCAGCCAACAACGATTAATAATGAATCTTCAAGGACGTACGGATCATTTTTCTACGTTCAACGATGAGAATTTTAATGAAGAGCACTATGAAGCTCATTTTGAAATGAACCGGGCCTCTTTGGCGATTAGCATTTGTTGGTATTACATTTGGAAACTGATGGCGCGATTTCTATCAAATAATTACGATGAGGCGCTTAAAGCCGCACAGAAAGCTAAGGAATTACTATGGGCTTCCCCTTCCTTTGTGGAAGTTCCTGAGTATCATTATTTTCATGGGCTTACGAGGGCCGCGCTATTCAATCAAGCTACGTCTGTTGAGCGTGAAGTTCACCTCAATGCCCTTCGTGAAGAATGTGAGCATTTTCGTGCTTGGTCGGAGTACTCCCCAGAGAACTTTCAGTATAAATATGCACTTCTAGCAGCTGAAATCGCTCGTATCGAAGGGAATCATCCTGAAGCTGAACATCTCTATGAACAAGCAATTAGTAGAGCGCGTGAGCAGGGCTTGACGCAAAATGAAGCATTGGGTTTTGATCTTGCTGCTCGTTATTATCTAGGTCGTGGTTTCACCCGTATTGGAGAAGTTTACCTGAGGGACGCTCGCGCTTGCTATGCTCGTTGGGGGGCCGACGGAAAAGTGAAGCAACTCGAGCGAATTTACCCTCAACTTGCGGAACATCCAGAAGCCGAGCGTACAGGTACTTTTGCTACTCGACCTGAACACTTGGATCTACTTTCAGTGATTAAAGCGTCCCAGAGTATTTCTGGGGAAATTGAGCTCAAAAATCTCATATGTCGACTTGTCCAAGTTGTCATTGAGAAAAGTGGTGCACAGAGAGGTTACCTGTTTTTGATTCACGATGGGAAACCCCGAATCGAGGCGGAAGCTCTATCTACCGAAATAGGCATTGAAATGAGAATAGCATCTGTGACTCCGCTAGATTCCTCGCTTGTTTCAGAATCCATCATCCAATTCGTTCTACGCGCCCGAGAAAAGGTGATTCTGGGAGATGCTCGCACTCCCGCCGGACGTGGAAAGTTCCAGTCGGATAGGTATCTTTTAAAAGCTCAACCTAAATCAGTGCTTTGCCTCCCGATCACTCGTGGAACGAGGGTGGTCGGATTGCTTTACCTTGAGAATAACCTCATGACTCATGCATTTACGTCGGAACATGTTACGGTTCTTGATCTACTTGCTTCGCAAGCGGCGATTTCACTTGAAGTTGCATTTTCGATTCAGCAAGAGCAACAAGCCCGTTCCGTAGCCGAGAAAGCACTTCAGATTCGGGATGAATTCATGATGATTGCTGCCCACGAATTGAAAACTCCTCTTACACCGCTGAAAATGCAGTTGCACCTTTTAAAAGGTCTGATTGCTAAAGTGCCTACCTTTGACCCAAGCTTAGGTACTTCTACAGTTCAAAAGAGTTTATTGAACCTCTTTAAATCTTCAGACCAGCAAGTGGACCGACTTTCCAAACTGGTGGAAGATTTATTGGATGTCTCAAGGATTAGTACCGGACATCTGAGGCTCAATGTTGAGGTCATTGATTTATCCAAGCTAGTTTGTGAAGTAGTAGAGCGTTACCAGACACAATGGTCACAGGCGAATTGCAAGGTCGAGCTTGAGGTGAAAGAGAAAGTGAGTGGTCGATGGGACTATCTCCGAATTGAACAAGTTGTCGTCAACTTGCTCACGAATGCAATCAAATATGGGGCTGGAATGCCCATTAAAGTTAAGGTTGAAGTAAAGAATCATCATGCAAAGTTGACAGTTCAAGATTTTGGAATCGGGATTGATGAAAAGGATCAAGCAAGGATTTTTGGTCGCTATGAGCGCGCGATCTCAGTTCGGCATTTCGGTGGATTTGGATTGGGGCTCTATATTTCTCAACAAATTGTTCAAGCTCACGGAGGGCGTATTTTGCTCGAAAGTAAGCTGGGCATAGGATCCACTTTTATAGTAGAACTTCCTCTTAATTTGGTTGATGCTGAATGACAAAATAGAGCTTGAGGCTGGATTCGGGAATCAGGTTCCTGGAATCAGGTTCCTGGAATCAGGTTCCTGGAATCAGGTTCCTGGAATCAGGTTCCTGGAATCAGGTTCCTGGAATCAGGTTCCTGGGATCAGGTTCCTGGAATCAGGTTCCTGGAATCAGGTTCCTGGAATCAGGTTCCTGGAATCAGGTTCCTGGGATCAGGTTCCTGGAATCAGGTTCCTTGGAACCTGAGCCCAGCATTCTGAATCCTGCATCCCGGAGTCCCGGAATGACCGACCCCAGAAGATCTGCCTTACCCCTATTTCCTGGAATTAGAGGTATGGCCCCATCGCTCCTTTCTTTTTTCGAGAAACAGCCCCGTTGTCACTTGAGGGCTGTTCCTCAAAAATTCGAAAGGAGCTTATCATGGTCCATAATCAATTCAGGAGTTATCAGGTTGGAGTACAAGTATTCAAAGAGTGTCGGTCACTCCAACTTCCATCGTATCTCAAGGATCAGTGTCTTCGTGCCGCATCCAGCGTGGTTCTCAACCTTGCGGAGGGTTCTGGTAAGGATTCTCCGGCTGATCGTAGACGCTTCTACCAGATCGCAATGGGCAGCACTCGCGAAGTACAAGCTATTTTAGATCTTGCTGATCGAGTTCCTGCTTCTCTCCGTGATCAAGCTGATCACCTTGGTGCTTGTGTCTATAAGCTCTGTCGGGCGCTCTAGTTATTTTTCTATTCATTCTCTCTTGAGAACAAATCTCTCAGGAGAGAAGTATTGCGTTAATTAGCAAATCCTAACACTCAGGGAATTCTGTCTTTGAGAGCAAAGTTAAAAAGAAGAATGCTTTTAACTATATTTGAAAATCCAATTTTCCTAATAATATTTAAAACCATATCTCAGAGTACCGTGAAAGGCGAATCGTAAATTTCTCACGATTATTGCTAAAAAATGAAAGTGATATGAGGGATTATAAAATCTTGCTTCTCAAATTGAGAGTCAATCATAACAATTGTACGGCTGTATTGTCGTTATTATAAATATTTATAAATATTATTGAATTCTATATAACTCTATAATAAAAGATTAAAAATATTTTTTTAGAAGTTAAGGAATTAGGGATTCATTAGGAGTACAAATGTATATCATTTTATTAACATTATTAACATCTAGCGCCTTAGCTGGTAATAATGGAAGTGGAATGTCTCATGACCCTATGAGAGAGCAACGTGAACGACAAGTTCGTATGGATGTAGAGAGTAATAGAAGGAAAGTAGAAGTAGAAGAGCATAAAGCAAGGCATATTTTAGAGCAAAGAAGGCTTGAGCTAGAACGAAGTATTATTGAGAAAGCAGAATGGGAACGTCAGCAGGCTAGAGAAGCCAATGATAAAGCTAGGCGGGAATGGGAAGAGAAAGTCACCCGGGATGCTCAAAGGCGTAGAGAGTTTGAGCAGAAAAGACGTGAAGAAGAAGCAAGAAATCGAGTTGAGACACTTGACGAAATTCTTAATGCTATGAACCAGGAGCAGGACCCAATTCTTAAAGAGTATTGGGCCACGATGGTTATTATGCTTGATCCCAATAATCAGGAAGCTATCACTTTCCTTCGTGATGTTCGGGGATGGACCCAGGAAGAAATTAATAATTTAACTGGGCGCAAATAATCATGAAGAAAATTATAGTTTTATTGTTGCTGTCATATAGTGCAAGTGCCTTTGCAATTTGTGAGAAAGAGAGAGAAGAAAGGGATAAGTTTAGAAACTTATGTTTAACTTTTAGTGGCATTTCCACAGGTATAGCTACGTACGGGGGCATTGCAACTGGTGGATGGGGTGGGGTTTTTGGAGTATTTCCAGGATTAGTTGCTCACAATCAACATAGGATATGGCAGGAAAAGGAGAAAAATCTGGCTGATTGCGAACGTAACTATGCCTCGCAACAGGCTGCTGAACTTCAAAGACAACAAGCAAATTTAGCCTCCGCTGAGGCTGAGCGTACGAGAGTTGAGCAGGTCAATTTTCGTTTTGATCACCTCGAAAATGAAGCTAAAGATAGACATACAGCTGATGTGCGTAACCTAATGCAGAACTATATGCAGCAGGGTCTTAACTTAAGAGATCCCTTAGTTCAATCAGACCTGAGACACACAGTTCAGAGAATGAAAACAGACCTTGCTGCTGAGCTAGAGAAATTAACAGAGGAGCGCAAACATGAGATTAATTAGTGTTTTATTGTCGTTACTCTCTAGTTCTGTTTACGCTACTGATGGCTTTAATGTTCACACGACTATAGGTGGTGAAGGAGGTGGTCCAATGGTAAGTAATTCAATTGGCTCCTCTAATATGAATTCTGTGTTTCATCCTGCTGCACCTATAGATTATTCAGGAATTCGCAACCAGGCAGAGGCATCAAAACGTGAGGCACTTGCACTTGAACAGAAGAGAGCGGTAGTTGAAGCTTCCATTCAACTATCGAAAAGTATTCACTCTTTTTCCGTTGAAGAATCAGTGGACGATATGCTCAATCGACTCACTCAAGATTTGCTAGAAAAAGCGCCCAATCCGCATATCGACGTTAATTCTATTTCGGACCCTCTAGAGCTTCCGTACAAGTTTACAGCAAATGAAGGTGTTATTAAGGAAGAATTAAAACGTATATATACAGACCTCTATAAAATTAACCCCTACTATGAAAACCGAAAACAGGCACGTGAGTTTGGTTTAATCTCAGTAGAAGAGGCGGATCTGTCTTCTTCACGTGGAGCCGGAGAGGATGCAAATTTTTATAAAGAACTAGCTAAGGGGTTTCTTGATATCGCGGTTGGTCTTGATCCCGTATCTGGATTTGCCCGAAGTACTTATGAATTATTCTCAGGGAAGAACTTAGTTACTGGATTACAGCTTTCCTTAGTTGAAAGAAGCCTTGCCTTCGTTGGAGCGGTTACTGCGGGTGGTGGTCGATCCATGGTCCAGGCAACACGTGGTATGGCTAAGGTTTTCCAACGTGCATCGCACATGATAGCCGATAAGCATGCTGCTGAAATTGCGATACGTGAGGGTGAGCGGTTAATTGGTCACGCTGGACATTTGTTAAATGATTGGAAGAAAAGCCATCGCATAACCTCCATTCGAGAGGCCACGCAGGTTAATGCTGCATTCACACAAGGACCTGGTACTTATCTGCCGCCTTATGAACATGGATCCTATGTTGTTTTCTTCGATACCGTGAAAAAGACGAAATGGGTAAGAGTTCATTGTGAAGAAAATAAGGTTAAAGCTTGGGTTATGAAGAAGAGTTCGATTCAAGGACTAACTCCAGAACGAATCCGAATTAAATATGCACTACCAAAAACTCCAACTCTTATTTCAGATGTGCATGTTCCATCGGGAACCCCCATGAGTAGAGGGAGTGTGCAATTTCATAATGATTTTACTGAAATGCCACTTGAAGCTCCTAGCGGTGCAATTCAATACAGACTAGAGAAGTCCATTGATGCTTCAAATTTTAAAAATACGAGACAATTACCGGAGGTGTTTTATGAGTGATTGGCCAGAAGAAAAAAACTTATTTGAAGATATTGATCATGAGATTGAAACGTTCGCAAGAAGGCATAGTAATTTACAATTCTTAAAGGAATTTAAAGATTATCAATTGCGGATTTTCAGTGTAGGAGAAAAGCGAATTGGTATTGATCCCCCCATAAAAGATGGAATGATCAAAGTTTCAGTGTGGTCAGTGGGTGGAGAAAGTGAGTGCGTTACTACAACAAAGGACACGTTAGTACAGATATTAGAAGAGATTCTAAAATCAATTGGATAGTTTTATGTTTGAGGCTAGATAAAAACTAACCTCAAGTTTAATAGAAATTTTATGAAAAAAATTTTATTTTTGTGTTTAATATTTTCTACGACCTGTATGGCTTCAGTTCCATCTACTTTCTCTTTAATGGCTGGACCTAGTGCCATTAATTCAGAAGTCGGCTACACCGTAGGAATAAATTCTCCTTTGTCAGATCGTAATCATATCTCTATGTTTGCGCAATTTTCTGAATTACTTCCTTCACCTGAAGGAAGTACCGCTTATTCAATGTTTACTTTAGGAACCATGTCTAGACTTATAGATTTTTCCTCCTTTGCTGCATATTTTAAGTCTAGTGCCTTTATTGTATTTGAGAGTTCAAATATTCTTGGCTTAAATTATGCCATTGGAACTGAATATGCGATAAACGATTCTCGACATTTTGTAATGTCTTCAGAGGTGGGTTACTCACTACCATTTTGGAGTTATTTAGCACGAGGGGTTGGTTTTAATTTAGGGATTAAATTTTATTTTTAAATGGAGGATAATTTATCCTTACGAAACCTATTAATTAATGACGTGATCAACTCCAATAAAAGAAAATCTAATTCTCTCTTGAGAACTTACTCTCAAGAGAGAATGAATAGAAAAATAACTAGAGCGCCCGGCAGAGCTTGTAGACACAAGCACCGAGGTGATCAGCTTGATCACGGAGAGAAGCAGGAACTCGATCAGCAAGATCTAAAATAGCTTGCACTTCGCGAGTGCTACCCATTGCGATCTGGTAGAAGCGTCTACGATCAGCTGGGGAATCCTTGCCTGAACCCTCTGCAAGGTTGAGAACAACGCTGGATGCGGCACGAAGACACTGATCCTTGAGATACGATGGAAGTTGGAGTGACCGACACTCTTTGAAGACTTGTACGGCAACCTGATAACTCCTGAATTGATTATGGACCATGATAAGCTCCTTTCGAATTTTTGAGGAACAGCCCTCAAGTGACAACGGGGCTGTTTCTCGAAAAAAGAAAGGAGCGATGGAGCCTTACCTCTAATTCCAGGAAATAGGGGTAAGGCAGATCTTCTGGAGTCGGTCATTCCGGGACTCCGGGATGCAGGATTCAGAATGCTGATTCCAGGAACCTGATTCCAGGAACCTGATTCCAGGAACCTGATTCCGGGTACCTGATTCCGGGTACCTGATTCCGGGTACCTGATTCCAGGAACCTGATTCCAGGAACCTGATCCCAGGAACCTGATCCCCGAATCCAGCCTCCCGAATTCTGAACTCTGAAATGTAATTGACCCGTGTAGATCACTCAGGTAAAGACTCATGGATAGATGGAACGCCAATCATTTTTGAACGAGTTTGAAATTGTTACACTCAAAACTGGAATTAAGAGTCTACGCTCTTTGGCGCATCATGAGACTTTTCATCCGGTCACAGGGCCGTGGGTTGAAGCCAATGTTCTTCACGTTGAACAGCAACGCTTAGTTGAGCGCTGTAGTCAAACGACTCCGAAGTTCGTGATTTGGGATGTGGGTTTTGGAGCCGCTGCAAATGTACTTGCAGCGATCGAAGCACTTCGCCAGGGTCAAACGAACGTAGAGATTCATAGTTTCGATCAAACGACTGCTCCGATTGAGTTTGCACTCTCACATGCTCATGAGCTGGGTTATTTAGTTCCCTATGAGCAGGTTTTAAGAGAATTACTCACAAGTCATCAAGTAAGTATTTTACCGCATATTCAATGGCAACTTCATCTGGGTGATTTTCGAGATCAAATCAAGAATGGGCATGCTTCGGCACCCCATGCGATTTTTTACGATCCCTATTCGCCTATAGGAAATCAGGAGATGTGGACGCTAGAGCATTTTTCCAGAGTACGGCAGTGTTTGAAGTCTGATATCCCATGTTTGCTTACGAATTATACGCGCTCTACAGCGGTGCGTACTACCCTCTTACTTGCAGGATTTTTTGTGGGTAGGGGTTGTGAAATCGGTGAAAAAGCCGAAACGACGATTGCCTCAAATCAAATGGATCTCATCGAGTATCCGCTTGATCATCGTTGGCTTGAACGGGTACGTAACTCAACCAATGCTGCACCATTCAGGGCTTTAGCCTATTCTAAAGCCCCTATATCTGACTTGGATTTCGAACTCCTTCAAATGTCACCTCAATTTTGTTTAAGGTGAACTCACTGATTCTAAAAAATTCATTGATTCTAAAAATTGACAAATGTCTTTTAAAAAAGTAGGTTTCTGCGTCAAACAGTGGGGGTGTTTCAGTGAAGTTAAAAGAAGTTCAAAAAAAAATTCTAATTTTATTTTTTATTTTTAGTCAAATCAGTTCAGCTTTAGGGGCTGAAGAAGAAATTTCTCATGAACTCGCGGATGATGTGATTAAAAAATTTGCTCCTCTCGTCAAGCTTTATAAAGGGGAAGAGTATTTACCGAGTTCTGTCGATTGGTATATTGAGCGATGCAGTTTGAAAAAAGATCCGACTCAATATGAAAATGAAGCTGAACTCATTTTAAATAAACCGACTATTGCGGATTTAGAAAAAATTTCTGACGAACATACTTATCTCACACCTCGTATGGAAGACAGGTTAAAAACCTTAAAAGGTCCTTCTTTAGGAATTCATTCTCTAGTAGGCCAAGAGCAAATTCAAACAGTCACGGCACCTTGTTATGCAAACTTTATTCAGAAGGAAAACGGGGCAGTCATACAATATTCTTTTTTTTACACATACAATGGAAATCTAACTTGGATTTTAGGACCTATTGGCACTCATGAGGGAGATTGGGAACATATTGATGTCCACTTAGTAAAAGAGCGGGGTCAATATAAAATCGATCATGCTTATTACGATAGGCATGGTTCAAATGGCTATGGTGCAGTCTATTCTGCAAACGAACTGGAGTATGCATTAGAAACCCATCCAGTGGTTTACTCTGCGTATCATGGGCATGCGAGTTACCCGAAGAGTTTCAATTTTTTTAATAGGATATTAGATAGAACAGCCAGTAACGGACCTCAATGGAAGTGTTGGGAAAATATAATTAACGTCGGTACATTAGAGAATCCAACACCTGGGCAAGAATGGATTCGTTTTAAAGGAAGATGGGGAGTAGATGGGAATACAGCACCCACTCAAAGAGATTGGTGGAGAATAGCTGCTGATCAAAAGTTGCAGGTTTTTTCTGTAGATACCTTTCCTCTTTCGGTATCACTCCATCAACCCAGAGGTAGTAATAATTTTAATTTAGGAGGAGAAGTTCCGATTCGCGTTAAAAAAATTAACTGGAGAATTGACCATCCTCAAGCTCAATCCATTACCTTTTTTGTAGGCCAAGATGGCTGGCTAGCAGATCGATCTCAAGTCTATGGTCCTCTTTCTGGTCAAGGTACTCTTACAGATATTTCTGAGTTAAAGTATCTTTATATCTCTCATATCTCATCGACAGAAGAGATTAAGGACGCAGAGACTTTAAAAATTATTGTAGAAGCCGTCGAGCAGTGACAGGCTTAATGCAGTATGTTTTTATCTAGGTTTCCTAAGTCGTATGATTCCTCTATTTCTGTGCCGGGTGTGGAATCATACGACATATGAACAGGACTGTTTTGAGAAAGCTCGTTAAAATTTTCATTTTCCAAAGTGAATATCAAATTTTTAAGATCTCCCTGATCTCCAAATCGACTCAGTTTGAATTCAGAGTTCCCTATTTTAAGCAGAGGTAATGCATCCCTAACTTCGAAGGGGACTTCACTGCTGATGTGGATTTCAATTGAAGGACGACCATGAAGAGCGGAACTCATTGGAATACTTTTCATACTTTGAATACGTTTTTTTTCTTTTGCGACGATTTTTTGAATACGAGGTTGAGGAAACTCCTTCATCGCTCTATTTGGAAATGACAGATGATTGGGTCTGGATGTTCCCCAAATTGTTTCCCAGATAGGTTTTCTACGTATTTCTCTAGGTGTTTCCCTGGACGTTGCTAAGCTGAGCTGACTTGAGCCTACTCCACCTGCACCCAGAGATCTTGAAAATCGGATATTTCCCAAAGCAATGGATCCAGATGGGGTTCGGTTAAATGTAAAACGGATGCCCCTGATCTGCTGCAAATCAATATTGCGAAATTCTTGAATAGGAATTCTCACTGTTTGAAGCACGATACTCCCTTGGATTGCTGGACCGATCAAATTAAGAAAACGACTGAGTTGAACGGGTTCAGAGAGCTGATCTCCAACACCTAAAAGTTGAATTGAAAAGTCTGTAGAAGGGCTAGAGTTGAGAGGGTTAATGAGCCGAGTGATTCTAAAGTCCAATGTTTTTAAATCACGGAGATCACGTCCGTTGTTTACACGAGACCAAACAGACTGGAAAAAAACATCTTCTCCCTCAAGATTCCAACTGATCTTTGCTACTCTCTGAAGAGTTTGATCACTTCTTATGTGGATTATTTTGAGTCCTTGAGAAAGATGAGGGAATCCATAAGTGCCCATTCCTGTATTTTGGTCAAATTCTTCAAAGCGCATCTGCTCTTTTTGGCTGGGTGAGACAGTGAAGTCTCTAGTCACGTGGGTAATGTTAAGGATGGAAGCAGGAAGGTGAGAAATGGGGTTAAAGATTTGATTAAATTCCTCTGCGGAGGAGCTTAAATGACTTCTAAAAAATGCAGGAAGACTGGCTAGTGCGATCAGCTGCTGAGCTTTGGACTCGAATGTATCAGGATTAAATATGGGCTTATGTTGATAGCATCCCTCTGAATCGCTCGTTTGCCATTCTGTATTAAAAAAATTGTGATTAGCTCCCCAAACCTGATAAGTTGATTTTTGAGCGATCTCTGCTTCATTGGAGTTGAGAAGCATTCTCTCAAATGGATACCTTCCTTGTAGATCTGAGACATCGCCGTCACACATCGGAAGGAGTTGGTTCCAAGCAATTCCGTTCGCATTGAGTACTCGATTCGTTTGACCATCTACGGCGCCAATTTCAAAAATCGCACGAATTTGCAGTTCAGGAATTCTCTCTTTCCATGGGCTGCCGCTATCTTGATATAAATTATAAGCAGCCCTGACGCCTTCTCCTCCACGTGAATGTCCCATGAGCCCGACTTGGGCGAAATCAATTTTACCAACAAGTCCATCTGACCCAAGTCCAAGTGATTGAGGTGCTCCTCCGTTGTGGGCCCAGGAGCTGAGGATGTTCAAATGTTTTAAAACAAGGCGACCTCTTGCTAAATTGAGTCCATAATCACCCGAAACTCCCTCGCCACAAGTGATTCCGCGATTCGCATTGATGGAGATCACTAGAAAACCCCAGGATGCGACATTTTCTGCAAGGTAACTATAACCTAAGTGATTAGGTGTGACTACGTAACCACTTGGACAAGTTCCCGTAATGGTGTATTCGCAATTCGAGTCTTGTCTTGGGTGTGAGCCAATGCCACAGGTTCCATGATTGCCATGAAGAAAAACAACCAAAGGATACGGGCCATTCGATAAATCAGTGGGGCGATAAAGTCTTGCCCAGATCTCAGTTTTTCGATCTGCTAAAACATGATAGTCAATTTCTGCGGGAAGCCGATATTCACTACTTGTGATTTCAAAGGGGCCACGATTCGTTAAGTCAGTGCTAACCTTTAAAGTCGAATTTGCAAATAAGGTGCTTGAGCTAATTAGAACTGTGCACAGTAGTAATTGAATGTATTTCAAAAGAATTCTCCCCTTCGAAAGGGGTCTTTTAGCACGGGATGTCTAAGGTTTGAAAATTTCTTTTTAGGAAAAGTTGAGATCGTCGAAAAAAAGCCAAAAAAAGATCGATTTGGAAGATCATTTTAGTCTTGACGGCTGAACATGCATACGAGCCCTAAGGGAACTGCTTACCATTAGGGGTGAGTAGTGGGTAAATACCTCTGATTCCATTCAGCAATGATTTGATTTACATCGTTAAATTGTGCAGTTGTCTTATTGTAAGTGAGTTCAATTAATTTCGCATGACAGTTTTGATACTTGATATTGTTCATGTCGGAAGTGCTGGCCATTGAGGGGTCCAAGCCTGCTCCTTTGTGTAATGCATCATCTTCGAAGCCATATGAAAATAGATGAATGCGGTGGAGTCCGAGGAACTTGTTTGAGATCTTCAACCGATCTATACCGGAGAGAGCCAATGAAAAGCTGATGACCAGATCATCAGACACGAAACAGTCCCTTGAGAACTCACTTGCAGAGAGCTTTTTCATCAGATCGACATGGATAAAGCCTACGCGGTATCCAATACTTCCAAATCCTTCTACGACATCGCAGTAGGAGTCTTTTCCATCTCGACATTGTCTACCGGTATTTTTGGATGCAATCGGCATTTTCTTGTCATCAATGTTCCAAAAGCGAAGATCTTGGCCTGAAGAAGCAATTACTGTATGAGGGTGATGTACGATATTTTGAATCATTTCGTTCACCATTCCTCTTGGGTAAGCCGTATCGTCGTCAATGGAAATTAGAATTGCATCTTTATCGCCTTGTTCCTTAATGTATTGAGTGCTGGGGAGTAGTTTGGTGATTGGACCCAGGTCCTTGGGAGGACGAAGAAAAAGTACTTTGTTATTATATTTTTTTATTAATTCGAAAGGGACCTTGTAGGTTGAGTCATCTCTTCCAAAGCGGAGTGGTAAATTGATGAGAATATTTTCTATATATTCAAGCTCCAGTGTATCTAAAACATTATCAATCTTAGAGATACGGGTGGGTGAAGTCGTCAATGAGATATAGACTTTATGGTCCTTTAGGTATTTTTGAACCTGAGAGTCAGAGGTGATATCGCGTTTGGGATAGCTCTGTACCTTTGCTTTGATTTCAGTATCAGTTAGGCGATGTTCGTCGGTTTTTCCACAGCCAATTGCACCGGCAATACAAAGTCCAAATATAATACTCTTAACTTTATTGATTCCTACGTTCTTTAGCATTTTTAATGCGCTCGACTTCTCTTCCTTAGTAGTTCAGGGTAGTTCAGTTCGTTATTCGTTGGTCTGTTTTGTAGTTAAGTACTTGTTTTTAATAGTTCTGACCAGTTATTTTTGTTAATTTTTTACAGAAATTTTCACAGTAATCGCTGTATTTTGTCCATTATGGACGGCGATTCTCCGTTTTTTAGAATGTATTCGCTTTAAGTATATTTATTAATAAACTTAAAAGATTGTAGTTTAGAGTGCTATTTTCAAAAGGTTACGATTTTTAATCAAATAAATTTAAATAATGGTTAAGAAAATTTAAACGCTGTAATTACAGGTGTTTTAAATATCGTATATTTACTTATTCTCTTGGTTGATGTATCAAACTACCTTTAATTTAAGTTAATTGTTTATTACGGAGTTTGAAGTGATTTTTAAAATTCAAAAACAGATGTATTTAGGTTTACTCATATTTTTAATGGCACTTACCGCCCACGCTATTCCAGAAAGAGATACTGGAAATTTAGGTGAAATCCGCCAATCTATTCTTGCACCAGATGCATTTCAGAGAATTTACGGTGATGGATGGGTATTGATGAATGGCCAGAAATTAAAAGATGATGATGCCCTGATGAGTGAAAAGCTTTGGACAGGGCCTCTTCCAGATTCAAGGGGAGTATTTCTTAGAAGTTCTAATTGGGATCAAAGTGCCGAACGCGGTAATCCTGAAGGAAATCTATGTGTAGGTAATTACCAACAGGATTTATTAAAATCCCATACTCATGACTCAGATCGTTTTACCGTAGCCAATGATAAAGGATCAGGTCACAGCGCAATTCACTGTAATCGCCCTTGTTGGGGTGAGAATACCGGTCGAAATGCTCATTGGTTTCTCATCGATCCTACAGGTGGAGCAGAGACGCGACCGCGTTGTGTTATTGTTAATACTTATATCAAGGTAAATCTCACACCTAAAAATAAACAAACCAAAAAAATTAATGCCATTATGGATGAAATAAAAGATCTACCCAATGCTTTAATAAAGAACAAGGCACTGCTCAAAGTTTTAGATGCTTATATTGATAATGCGATAGAAGCTAAACTGAATGCCAGAAGTGCAAAGAAATAATTCTTAAAAATAACATCATTAATAAAAAATATAATTATATGAATACTTTTGTTGTATTAATTGCAAAAATTTCAATGGGTGTTTTTTTACTTTCTCAGAGCACCCAAGCGGCACCTTCGGAGTCATCTACTCAGGCTTCTACTGTTGTTGAGTCAGCTTCAGGGTCTGCTTCGGAAGTCATTAGGCCTATCATAAATGATTATACCTTGGTTTCTCAAGATAACTGTGGAGTACTGCACTCTGGAAAAATGGGTCAATGTAAATTGGATTTAATCGAAATAGGAGAAAATAGAAACTTACTTCCATTTCTTCCATTTCAGACTGAAATTAAGTTTAAAAGATCAGATTCATGTGGAAAAAGTAAGCGTGTAGGTAGTTCGTCCTTATTGAGACTTGAGATTGATTCGGTACATGGAAAATTTATTAAGTATGAGGGTATGGATTATTTAAATGATGTGCGAAAGATTATCTATTTGCCTGAAAATGAAGCAATTGGAACAGTAAAAATTGAGCCGATCAACAGGCTTTCTTTTTCTGATGGGCAGTTTGATAGAAATTGTAGGATCAGTTTTAGCGTTAGTTTAAATGTGTTAGCAGTGAAGTCAAAAAAAGACGCGGTTAAGGTGCGAAGAGATTTGAAAATAAAGCTCACCAAACTGAAAGATCAATACAAACTGTTAGAATCATTGGATGCAATAAAGTCAGATTATGGATTAATTAAGTCCAGCTCAGATAAGTTATTTTCTTATACTTCCGGATTAAGTGGATTCGATACGGACAGAATCAAGGCTATTGTTGACGATGATACGGGATTGTTTGGTGAAGACGTCAAGGATCTCATGGGGGACATTTTAGAAAGTATTTTATTAGAAAAACAAAGGCAGTCTGCTCAACCGAAAAATAGATTTTTAGAGTTTTTTAGGTCTGGACCATTTAAGGCAATAGATGAGACCGTAAAGAAAATTGCAGAGAGAGTAAAAAAAGAGCGAGTAGCCGAAGCTAAGCAGCAATATGCGCAGATGCTCAGTCAATACGTCTTGGCAAAGGAAGCATTGAAGGATTTTTATGATGTTGCCAGGGAAAAATTAATTCTGGAAGAAGAATTACAGAATATTTTAGATGAAGAGATCAACGATGCTGGAGGCATACTTGCGAGAATTAACGCTAGGGCCAATTTGTAAGTCGTTCAAGATTTGTATTTTTATGAAAAAATATTTATTTAAAAAATTTTCTCGGATAGCGCCGCTGTTGATCATGACGAGCCTATTATTTCTGGGGGGTCGTGCTCATTCAGGCGATGAAGTAGATACCGATTTCGATCCTTTTAAAGTTGAGTCGGATTTATTGAATCAGTCTTTATTGATTTATGGAAATAAAATCACACTAGGACCCCATTCCTTTGTACTTAAAAATGACGAAGTGATTCGAGCAGATCAAATCGTGATTGATGGACCCATATTCACTCATGGATATCAATTGATTGTTGAAGCTCGGCAGGTCATTTTTACAGAGAAGGGCTCTATCCAAGGCTATAGTTTTTGTGCGCCTGCGCAAGAACAAAGTCCTTCTGTCGCTGCATTGACTACGGAAAGTAATCTTCCAACTCCTTTAAGAGTCCATCCTTTAGGTATAAAGAATCATGAACTCACTTCGATTGGTAATGATGGAGTAGCGGGAGGTGCGGGAAATGATGGGGAAACTGGCTACTGTGGGATGAATGGTGAAAAAAATCCGAAGCCAATCTACTTTTTTGCAGCACAAGTTTTGGGAACACCTAAGATCATCTGCGAAGGTCAATCCGGTGGCGTAGGAGGAACTGGAGGAAAAGGGGGTGCTGGCGGTGATGGCGGTCCGGGTGGCCCAGCTCATGCGACCTATAATGGGTCAACTAGTACAGCGGGTAGAGGAGGTGCTGGAGGGCGTGGGGGTCGAGGTGGAAAGGGCGGCACAGGAGGAAAAGGTGGCTGTGCAATTCCTTTTGTGTTTTTGACTAATCAGTCGCTAAAAGAATTAGATAAAAGGCATTTGCACTCTTTTCCAGGTTTAGGAGGTCAGGGGGGTAAGCCTGGATTAAAAGGAGATCCGGGTCGGGGAGGTGTAGGAGGTAAGGGTGATGCCGCTAGTCTCTTATGGAATCATATGGAGATTTCTAATGGCCCAATGGGTGTTCAGGATTTATCAGATCCAGGCAATCTAGGTAAAGGTGACTTAGGTGAGGTAGGTTTAAATCGATCGCACGATGATCCATTCTTTTCTGTTTACACAAAGCATTCTAAGAATCAACTGGAGCAGATTGAGAATGGAATTCTTATTTCATTTCAGTTACTGGAAAATGAGCGAAGAAAAGTTCATGAGTCGTGGTTTGCTTTTAGCTTTGTACGGAGCCTTAAGTTTTTTTTCGAAGAGTCAATTTCTCGCATTCATTCTACTGAGCAACTCAATATCGGAACTTCTGGGCATCAATCAGAAAGAGTATTTCAGCTTCAGGAGGGTTTACGGCAATTGATTCGTGATTCCTGGGAGCTGAATACACGAAAATTAACCCAGCATGTGATGAATTCTGACTTGGATGTTACCATTTTGGCAAAAACTAGACAGTATTTGTCAATACTTACAGAGCTGATTGAAAAAGTTTTAAAAATAAAGAATGTTTCGGAGGCTAAGCCTCTGTGGATGCAGCTTCAAAGTCAGGTACATGATCAGATAAATAAAATCATTCGTCACGAACTTGAACAGGCCATTCTTCGTTGTGTCGAATATAATCGCGCAAAGTTAGAACTCTTTCCTCAATTAAGTGCTCATGTGAGCAGCTATTTCGAAATTCCTCTTTGTAATGGTGACGTGGATTTAAGTGATCCGCAGCAAATAGATTCTAAACTGATTCTAACCTCGGAAATTAAATCTGTCGCTCCTCCTGGATTAAAGTCAGAACCCATTCAAGTGAAGTTAGATACAGGGTTTCAAGCTACCGAAGAAGAAGAGAGTACTCAAAAGGATTTACAAGAGCGGTTAGACGCACTTATGGAGCGATTCGCTGATTTGTTGACCGCTCATCCTGTGGCGCAGAAACAAGTCGCAGTACATGTTCAAAAAATAGAAGAAGCTGTGAGTATTAAAGATTTGATTCAATCAAAATTTAAATTTGAAAAACTCTACTTTTCTCAAGCACAAATCAAAATGGAGTTTGAGAGGGGTGCCCATGAAGTGTCGGATTTATTTTTAGAGTATAGAAACCTCAAGGGATTGAATCAGACTGTGCCCACTAAGCTTAATCTGATAATCGAGGAAATCAAAAGTCATTACTCTAAGGTTCAATTGGAAATCGAAGGTCAGTTTTCCTTGATCTCCAAAAGTTTGGATCGAATTCTTTCGAATCAATTCAAGGAATGGGAAAAAAAATACGATGAAAAGAAGCGACAGAATATTGAGAGTCTTCGTTTTGTCGATGAAGTAGGTGAAGTGATTTATCAATTAAATTTTGATACCATTCAGCGTCAAGAAATGAGCAATAAACCAGGAGATCCTCTTAAATCTCGTTATGAGATTTATCAAAATATTCTTACTTACAAAGACCAATGTTCTGATTTGAAACATCTTGAAAATATTCAGTCCCCACTTTTAGCTGGCTGTACATTGATAGGTGATTACATTAAGGAAGCAGAATTTTTTTTGAATGCTGGGGCTTGGGGGCCTATGTCAGTTACGCTTTTTAATATTTATAATCCGCCCAACGATGTGATTGCTGACATTAAAGTGCTGAGAAAAATGAGAAAAGAACGAGAAACTAAAGAAGTCGGTATTTATGAAGCGATTCTTCTACACGACTCTATTTTAGAAAAAATTAAAAAAGAAAGAGAAGCTAGTTTATGAAGTCTAATGATATTATTACAAGACTTGTAATAATAATTTGTTTTGGGATAATTTCTATTTCTTGTGGAAAATCAACTTCTCCTATGTCTGGATCTGATGAAGAGCATGAGCCGGCCAAAATAGATCAGATTGTAGAATCTAGCGATTCTCGAGCAGGAGATAATCAAAAGAGTCATGGGACGTCTAGAAATGATGAGTGCAAAGAAAATGCTACCGTCAACCCTATTAGATTGAAGTCGGAGTCGATAGAAAAGAAGGCTGATTTAGGCCATGACAATAGTGAAGAAGAAAATAGCATTCAAAATGACTTGGAGAAGCGTGTAGCTACACTCACGAATCGGTTTGAAGATTTGTTGGTAGCTCATCCTAGGGTGCGGAAACAAGTGCTAGCACATGCTCAGAAAATAGAAGAAGCGGTTACTTCTGAAGATTTGATTCAATCAAAATTTAAAATTGAAAAGCTATACTTTTCTCAAGCACAAATTAAAATTGAGTTTGAGAGGGGTGTTCATGAAGTGTCGGATTTGTTTGTAAAGAATAGAAATCTCAAAGGATTAAATCAGACTGTGCTGAATCAGCTTAATTTGATGGTAGATGAAATCAAAGCTCTTAATGCCAAGGTTCAAGCAGAAATTGAGGATCAGTTTCAACTGATTACTAAAAGTATGGATCGTATTCTTGAGAAGGAATTCAAAGAATGGGAAAGAGAATATGATGAAAAGAAGCGACTCAATAATGAAAGTCTTCGTTTTGTAGAAGAAGTAGGTGAGGTGATTCATCAATTAAATCTAACTTTTGCTCGTGCTCAACATCAAGAAGTAGAAAAAAAGCCTGGAATTCCCCTTAAGGCTCGGTATGAAATGTATCAAAATATTCTTACTTATAAAGACCGATGTTCTGATTGGGAACATCTTGAAAATACTCAGTCTCCACTTTTAGCTGGCTGTGCTTTGATAGCTGATTATATTCATGAAGCAGAGTTTTTTTTGGATGCTGGGGCTTGGGGACCTATATCAACCACTCTTTTTAATATTTATAATCCACCCTATGACGTTATCGCTGATATTAAAACGCTGAGAAAAATGAGAAAAGAACGAGATGTTAAAGAAGTTAATATTTATGAAGCTATTCTTTTGCATGACTCTATTTTAGAAAAAATTAAAAATAGAAATGAAGCAAATTTATGAAGAAAGTGATCGCTTTTGAAAGTGTGACCCGGTTAAAGTCACTTCTTTTCATAATCTTTTTTTTCCTTCCAGTCTCACCGATCCTCGCAGGAGGAGTAGAAGAGTTAAGAAAACAGTTGCAAAGTTTAAACGAAGACTTCCCAAAAACAATCCAGAAGTCTTATGATATGGCAATTTCAGATCATTTTCAGATGTTGCTCCATGACTACGTGGAGTTGTCAAAGTTTTCTGCTAACCGACTGAAACTGACGGAAGGTATTTTGAGTTCCTTTCGAGCAGGTTTGGACTCTACTCGGTCTAAGTTAGCTACCTATTCAAAAGATTTTAATGAAACCCTGACTCAGGTGATTTTGGCTGAGTCAGCCTTGGGGCGAGAAATCGAAACCGTGAAAAAAGTTTACTCTGATTTTGAAAAATTGAAACAGGGTCATAGTCACTTTTGTTCCGTAGAAAAAGTGAAAAGTATTAAAAAGCAATATGAGCCCAAAGTTTTATTTTTTCCAGTTATGGAGCATGCTGTTGAATCCTGTAAGCCTATTGTTTATATGAATGCCGAAGTTAATACTGGAAGTCAGTCGATTTCACAGGTCTCATGTCAATCTGGGTGTGGAAGTAATGATCCGAAATATATTGTTGGGTCCTGCATGACAGCAGGGGGTGCAATGATTGGAAATGCGGCGGCAGGTTCTGCGCTGAGTTCGGTGACTTCCGCTGCAGCGGTTGGAGGGGCTGTAGGTGCTGTTGGCGCTCTAATTGTAGCTAGTGTTTGGACAAGTTTGGATATGGCTAGTTATGTTAAGGATTTAAACGAACAGTATGATCTTTCTCAGCAATATTGGCTGGCACAGGAAAAGGCGGTGAGTCATCTCGATGTGAATGCTGAGCGTAGCATTTTAGAGCTTTGTAAAAAGCAAATGATTGATCCGAGTTTTTTAGATTTAGAAAGTCAACTGAACGAGAGAGTGGCTATAGCAAGTGAAATAAAGAAACACCTTTTTGACCTTCGGCAGCTTTATAAAAATGAAATATCAAATGCCGAAAAGAGTTATAGAGATCATTTTTTAGAAATTGAACGTAATTTTTTTAATAAAATTAATGGAAATTACCTTAAATCAATAGATAGGTATTATTGTAATTTTGAAAAATATTGTGATCAATCTGTATCTTTTTTTAAGGATAGAGTTCTTCCTTATTTTGGAAACCTTGATGAAGGAAAGTTGCTGCATTTTCAAGAATTATTAAAATTAAAAGATGAACTTTGGACTCAGTCGATTATTGGGGATGCCTATTATTCTCAAAAAGAGCCAAGTGTAAATTCAGAATTTCGATTTATGAAAACCAGTTTGAAGACGGATCATTGGAGCTTTTTCGCAAATGAAATTGCGAATGTTCTTTCTGACTAATCGTTTGAGGTGATTGATGAAATTTCGGTGTTCTTTAGCTTTATGTGTTTTGATGATGTTAAGTTTGACTACCTTAGTACTTGCTGATCCAGTTCTATTGACTCATGGAAAATATGAACTGAAAGAAAGCCAGTATATTCCAGGTGAAACGGTCTCTTACCTAGTCGAAGGTATTCCAATAGGTCATTTTATTCCCCATTCCACCGTCGCTACGACGACTTCTTCTAGCGATGAGAATGCTTCTTCTGAGGTGTTAAGGAGAGAGAGTTTGTCACCTGAAAAAAATAAAGTCGTTCATGAGCCTGCGGTCAGTCCAGGTCTTCATTCGACTTCTGAAAATTTAGCTAAATTTGTAGAGTGCAGTCGGCGATCATTGCCTATTTTAAAAGATTTGATTCGATATGAAGACCAAATTGCCGAGACAGTAAAGACGGCTCAACCTCTGTCTTCTAATAATTTAATTATGAATGCAGAATTGGCTCGAAAGAAGTTAGAATCAGAAAGATGGAATTCATTATCAGATGGCCTTGTGTGTGGAATCCATCTTAAAAAAGATGGCTTTAAAACTAAGTCCTCCCTAGACGATGCAAAAATTTTAAGTGCAGTTGTGAAGCGGAGTTCAGACGCCAAATCTATTCTTCGGGTCTATGCTGTTGCGAATCGATATGAAGAAGTTTCTCCTGCTGTGCGTGGTCTTTGGCAGATCTATTCAAAAATTTTAGGAATCAGGGCTCAATTTAGTTCAAGCGCATTACCTTCAATTCAGGAGCTTAAGAAAGAAGTGGTACCCTCTATGACTGTCAGACTTTCTCAGGCAATCAAGATGAGAGTGGAGAATGATTTAGATCATCTTACTCGTGAAGGATTGAAGTTTTATGAACAAATCTCTTTTGAATAAGTGAAGTAGGATTAAAAAAGTTTAGAATTAAAACTAAGAGTATTTTTATGAATTTCCGCCATGGTTTTTATCTTTGTAGTATTTCTTTATTATTAGGCATTCGTACAGCAAGTGCCATGCCTGTAGATCTTTCCTTTCATCAAGAGTCCACTCTTACTGCAGAAGGAGTCTATCAAAAGAGTCAGGCCACTTTTAGAAACTATGAGTTTAAAGAGAACGCTACTGCAAATCCTCTTGCTCAAGCTCCTGAGATTGAGGTGAATTCAAGTCAAAACGTAATTGAAACCTACAAAAGTGTTTCTGAGCAACATAGCTTTCAAGCTTCTATAAGTGCTGCACATAACTCTAGTGGTTATTTTCAAGGGCAAGGACAGCAGCTTCGGCAAAATAATGCGGATATTGGGGCAGAATTAGCATCGTATAATATCCTTGATTTTATTTCATCATTAGATTGTAATTCTTCAGGAGGGTGTAGAAAGCCAGAAGATGTGATGAAAGAGATTCGCCAGCAATCGGAGGCTTTTTTGCAAAAGTATGCAATTGATTTGCGAACCCCGATTGATTTACCATCTACTAGTACGAACGCTCCAACCTCCAGGAGTCATCCTCATTTAAATCCAAATCCAGCAGCACGTTCAACGGTACTGCCGCCGCCCCCTCCTTATCAAGCTGTATTACATTCAAATCTGCAAGTTCCATCTGTTGCACAACATCATGATGCTCATCAGATACTGAATCAAAATCGAACCCTTTTTGATCCCACTCGTGTCACTGATTCGGCGCCTTCTTTGATGCAGTCTCATATGATGAGACCACAGCCTCAGGTAGTCGATTTTGCTGGAATTGAGGCCGGATATCATCATGCAGAGAAGGCCAGGGTTGAGCAGAAGTTAGCAGAGCGCAGTCAGAGAGTGAATGGATATTTAGAAAGTCTGAGAAAACATCGGGAGAAGGCGGAAGCCAATCTCGTAAAAACAGACGCAAATATCAAAAGTCTGTTAAAGAAAGGACTAGAAGACCTTCGTGCAATTCGTTTTGAAAAGATAGACCTTAAGCTAAATGAATTAGCACCGCTACCGGATGTGACAGAAACACCGTTATTGAAAAAATTTAGAGAGGGAATTCATCAAATTGAAGTAGAGACTCATGATCTGGCGCAGTTGGCGAGAGAGAGTTTAGACCACCCTATTTTATCGGAGAAACTTACGGCAGAGCAGGTTCATTCATTAAGAGAAGAATTGACTCGTGGAGAGGAAACAGTGGAGCTTGCCGCCAAAGCTTCTCAAGAGAAACGTCCTGATCAGTGGGAGATTGAATTGTTGGCAGAGTTTGGACTGGCTCAAGTCAAGGCGGTCTATTCTTACAGCTTAGGAGTGATGTACGGACTCACGGAAGTTGGAATGGGAATCTATCGAGCAGTAGACCTTCTCGCGTCAGATCCAACCATTGTAAGATGTATTCCTAATCATATTCTTTATAGCGTGACAGATAAGGAATTCTTCAAAAAACTGGCAAAAGGTTTCGTCGAAGTTGGAGAAAAACTGGGAATCGCTACCGGGCTCGTAGGAAATGTAACCGCAGAAGAAAGAGGGAGGGCGTTAGGACTTTTGGTGCCTGAAGCCATTCTAGCTCTTATCATGGGTCCTGTTGAGGCGCCGATCAATCAAGCTCTGATACTCATGGCAAAGTCTTACGTGGACACGGAGCTGGCGGCTGTGGTGGGAGAAGAAATACTAACTCAAATGAGTAGGGTAACAGGAAAAGGTCAAGAAGGCTTAGCCCTGGAGAGAGCACAAACCGTTGCTGGAATTATGATAGAGGAAGCTTCGGGCGTCGAGCAAGCTGGTTTAGGTACGGGGCTATCGAAATTGACGGTGGATCAAGTGGTTCCTGTTTTGGATGCGGCGGGGGCAGTTTTAGGCCAAGGTAAAGATGAGCTAAGTAATTTTTTTAATATTGTTAGGAATGAAATTGGATTAGTAGATGTAGATATTTCCGGTGCTATAATAAATATAAAGGAACCGGGAATATGGACTGATGGGCGGTTTAAAGATCCTGTAAAGAATGCTTTTCGGCATTGGAAAGATCATAAGAGAGATTTTCAGAATATTAATAACGCTCTTGAATATGTTGAAGAAGCTCACCGGTTCATAAAGGATCCACCACCAGGTACTCTCACTAAAGTTAAGTCACAGGATGGTGCTACAGTATTTTATCATCCAGAAAGTAATATTTTTGTAGTTAGAGACCCATCTGGTGCTCCGCGAACAATGTTTAAACCATCAGCAGGTTTAAGCTATTTTGAAAGACAAAATTAGGAGTTGAGATTTATGAATAAGCAAGGTTATCCGTGTCCGTGCTGTGGATATTTAACTAGATCAGAAGAGCTTTCCGGTACATTCGAAATTTGTCCTGTCTGTAACTGGGAAGATGACGATGTACAGTTTAATGATCCTACGTTTAAAGGGGGTGCAAATGAGATGTCTTTATTGGAAGCGAGAGAAAATTTTAAGAAATTTGGCGCTAAATCGAATAATTCAAAAAATAGAGTCAGACCACCTGTTTCAGACGAAATTCCCAAATAATTGTAATTGATTTTCTAAAAAACGAAATGGGTTGGGACGATTTTACTGGCTATGCAGGATTTCCTGAGAGTTAGAAATTTCTATAGGTAAAATTAAGTTCTATTTAATATATTTTTCTAGGCGGCACGGACGGCTTCCTTCAAAATCTGGGTTTTCATTTGTTTCTTTAGAGCGGGCTCAGTGGCTAAATCAACTCTGACTTTTAGGATGCTCTCTAAGTACTCTTTCAGATCTATGAATTCAAAAATTCCAACTGGGGTTGAAAACTCAACTAGAAGGTCAATATCGCTATCGGGACGGGCTTCGTTTCGTGCAACTGATCCAAAAATCGCCAGCGACTTTACCTTAAATTGAGCGAGATCATCTTGATGCCGAGCGATAATATTCAATGCTTCTGTTCGTTTCATTGTTTTCTAGTTTAGTCGGGATAGAGGCTACCGTCTAGGTTATATGAAAGAAAAAGCAAAAAAGGCAGGTAAAGCCTTTAAAGACACTAGAAGAAAACTTCTGTTGAGTCATTTTCTATCTAAAATATAAAGATAAGCAATTCCGGATTGCAAGGGGATATATCGCATCCGGGAATACTTTCCTGTGGCTTCTGCAATTTTTAAGAAAGCCTCACCGCAAGGAAATGCAGCAGAAGAGGTTTGTAAATAACGATAAGCATTAGGCTCGCCACTCATCCAGCCACCAATCAGTGGAAGAATAAAGCGTGAATAAAACCCAAAGAGTGCCGCCATGATACGAGAGCGGGGTTGACCAAATTCAAGTACAAGGACGCGCCCTTGGGGTTGAACCACTCGACCCAATTCAGAAAGAGCTTTTTTCGTATCTGCAACATTTCTGATTCCAAAAGAGATACTTGCCAAATTGAATTGATGGTCAGAGTAGTGAAGATTCATGACATCGGCCCAATCGAATTGAGCGCGTGAGTTCTTTTGTTGTGCCTTATTTTTTGCAATGTCTAACATAGGCTGACAGAAGTCACTTCCAATGACTTGACCTGTGCCTTTTAGTTTGGCTTCAAAAAGAAATGCGAGATCTCCAGTTCCTGTTGCACAATCTAGGATTCGATCGTGAGGTTTTACCTGGCCTTCACGAATCAGTTTCTTTTTCCAGTAATGATGAATTCCAAAAGACAAAACAGAGTTGACTAAGTCATATTTTCTAGAAATGATGCCAAACATTTCTCGGATGGAAGCTGGGTTTTCAGCAGTTAGTTTACCCATTGAGAAATATTCCTTTCGACAAATTCAGGTTCTTTTAATGCAGAGCCATCAATTAATACAGGACCATCAATTGCATTCAGGATTCGAGAAAGTTTAGGCACCAGGGTCTCAAAGTCTTCTAATGTGAGAGCTTGTTCACCGTCAGAGAGAGCTTTCGCGGGTTCGGGATGAACTTCTACCATAATTCCATCTGCCCCGGCAGCAGCGGCTGCCCAGCACATAGGGGAAACAAGTTCTCGAACTCCCGTTCCATGGCTTGGATCTACAATGACAGGTAATCCAGAGCGTTTCTTTAAATAAGGTACTGCAGATAAATCGAGAGTGTTCCGAGTGGATCTTTCAAAGGTCCGAATCCCTCGTTCGCAAAGAATGACCTGATTATTTCCGGCTCTAATCAGGTATTCTGATGCGGCAAGAAGTTCGTCTAAATAAGCAGAAAGACCTCGTTTGAGTAGAACGGGTTTGTGCAATTTCCCTAACTCTTTCAGGAGCTCATAATTGTGCATGTTTCGAGCGCCTACTTGAAAAACATCTACGACTTCAGCCAAAAGTTCAATTTGCCGTGGATCAGTAATTTCACTCACAAAGGGGAGTCCGACTTCTGCTTTGACCCTGTGTACAATTTCAATCGCTTCAGCACCCAATCCCTGAAATGTATCGCAACGGGTTCTCATTTTAAAAATGCCCCCGCGCAGAGCTGTTGCGCCCAATCGTTTTACTTCTACGGCAACTTTACGGAAAAGCTCATAGGACTCGATTGAGCATGGGCCTGCGATTAAAGAAAAGCGATGAGGTCCCGTTTCTCTCGCACTAGGATTGAGTGACGAACTTAAAAAATGCATAGGTCAACTCTTATAAGGCATTGACAGTAAAATAGCCAGTTTGTATGGTCGCCACACTGAACTCAGTTAATATGGTAGTAACCTTATCAATCATTGAATTTCTCAAGTCAGGTTTTATTCTTTCTTCTGGAACTGATGAATTCTGGCTAGGCTGGGGGAGTGCATCTCGGGTATCCAAGCCTGCACAAAAGGGATTTTTCGCTTATGCTCCTGATTTTTTTCTGAAAGATGAAACCCCTTGGTGGGGATTTCCTTTTTCTGAGAAAGTACCTTACTCGATGCTCATTCAGTTTTTAACTGAATTTGTCAAGAATTTGGATTCTGAGATCAGTTCTTATAGCGCCACAGACTCTGCTCAAAAACCGACAGAATGGTTTAAGCCAGACTTTAGTTTATTTCAGTCTACTTTTTTAGATTTGAAGCACCAGTTTCAATCCGGCGTTCTCAGGAAGGCTGTGCCTATCGTCTTTGAAAAGGCTGACTTTAAGGTTAACGCTCGAAACAAAGCAAGGGGGATGCTTCAGCTTCTCTCGTATTCACGTCATTTACCTGTTCATGTGTATGGAATTTGGAACGAGGAGGAAGGGATATTAGGGGCGACTCCGGAACTGCTTTTTCGCCAGAGTGATGAGGGTGTCCTTCATACCGTTGCCCTTGCAGGGACTCGTTTGAAAACAAGTTCTGAATTATCTCCTTCTGCGCCGGCTCTTTTACCATCACTGTTACCATCACTTTTAGATGACCCGAAAGAACGAGAGGAACATCAGATTGTGATTGAAGGGATTTGCTCTTCTTTGAAAAAGTTTGGGAAAAAGTTTGGGAAAGAGTTTGGGAAAATTGAAGTGGGCACTACATCCGAGCTCAATTTACCTACTCTTTCTCATTTGATCACTCCGATTTCTATGAGTTTACCGACTTCTTTTTCTATTGAGGAATTAGCAAGGCAGCTTCATCCTACACCTGCTCTTGGAGCTTATCCTCGAGAAGAAGGAATGAAGTGGTTGGCGTCTTATCAGGAGAAAACAGAACGCTATCGTTTTGGCGCTCCCTTAGGGGCTCGTTGGGAGACAGGGGAGTCGCGCTGTGTTGTGGCCATTCGAAACCTTCAGTGGAATTCCGCTCAAGTATTTATAGGTGCGGGATGTGGAATTATTTCTCAAAGCCAATTAGATCGTGAATGGCGTGAACTGCAGGGTAAGATTCATTCAGTGAAAAAAATGTTTGGCTTCTTCGGATCTTTCGTTGGATCTAATGAATCTTTTGAGACATCGCCCGAGGCGGTTATTTAAATGACACTCAATACTCGACTCGTCATTCGTTTGTTTCAAGAGCTTTATCGTGAAGGAGTTCGAGAGCTGTGTATTTGTCCTGGGGCGAGAAATGCTCCGTTGATTGCAATTTTGACTGCAAATCCTGGTCAATTTAAAACTTATTATTTTTTCGAAGAACGTTCAGCCTCATTTTTTGCACTGGGAAGGATAAGAAGTACGGGGAGGCCGGTGCCAGTCTTGACGACTTCTGGCACTGCAGCGGGTGAGCTGCTCCCCGCAACTATGGAGGCGCATTATTCAGGTTTGGCACTAGTTCTCATCACTGCAGATCGTCCCAGGAGTTATCGTGGGTCTGGAGCACCTCAGGTCGCGGAGCAAGTGGGTTTATATGGAAGCTATGTTTGTCATTCGGCAGACATTGCAAGTGAAGAGGACTTTGAAAAAACTGATAGTTCTCATCATAATAATTTTTCTCATGATAATTTTTCTCATGATTTTATTTCTCATAAGAGCCCAACCCATTTAAATATCTGTTTTGATGAACCCTTAATAGATTCAGAATATCCAGCAAGTGTTTCTTCATTGTTGGATTTTGGGTCCACGACTGAAGAAAAGCGCTCAGCAGAGCCATCTCAAGAAACTCTCTCAGCGGCCAAAACCGCATTGGCTGCATTTTTCCAGAAAGTGCGAAATCCTTTGGTGATCGTAGGCATGATCCATCCTCAAGAGAGAGAGGCATTGGCCCAGCTTTTACTTCAGTGGCAAATACCTACGTATTTTGAAGGATTATCAGGTCTTCGTGAGGATCCTCGATTTGATCCTTTTAAAATTCATCTATCCGATCGTTTAATGGAAAGAGCCAGTCAGAACGATTATCCCATTGATGGGGTCCTTCGGATTGGGGGAGTGCCCACGCTTCGCTTATGGAGAGACCTTGAGACAAAATATAGAGAGCTGATGGTATTAACACTCAGCCGAATGCCCTTCTCAGGACTCGCACGATCTTCTTCAGTGGTTCATGGAGACTTAAATTTTATCTGCAATGAAACGTGGATAGATCAGAATCTCGTCGAACCTGATTTGGAATCTCGTTTTCAGCAGTTTTTAAAACAAGATCATCAAGCACTCTTCCGACTTAAAGATTTACTCCTGGATGAACCTCTTTCTGAGCCCGGAATGATCGCGGCACTTTCAAGGAGACTCTCTGCCCCCGCACGAGTTTACTTGGGCAATAGTCTTCCTATTCGTGAGTGGGACTTGGTGGCGGAGCTTCAGAATCATCCTCTCTCCGATATCTGGGGTTCGCGGGGACTTAATGGGATCGATGGCCAAATCTCTACATTTTTAGGATATGCTGAATCTCACTTTGAAAATTGGGCTATTGTGGGAGACCTTACCGCCCTTTATGATTTGCAGGGTCCGTGGATTCTGCCTCAAATACCTAAAGTTCAAGTGAATATTCTAATTGTAAATAATGGCGGAGGAAAAATCTTTTCGCGGATGTTTCCGCAGGAGGAGATTCAAAACCGCCATCAGATTGGGTTTCGAGCCTGTGCCGATTTATGGGGCCTTTCCTATGAGAGATGGGAGACGGTGCCTCAAAAAATTGAAAAACAGCGTGGAAATCGAATGATTGAAATGATTCCGGATGAAAATGCGACTCAGCGGTTTTGGACACGTTATCAACAAATCGAGTGAATTTAAAAATGAGCTTAAAAAAGGACGTAATGAATATGGAAACTTGGATTCATATAAAGAAATTTGAAGATATTAAATTAGAGAGAACTGACGATGGTATTGCGAAAGTAACGATCAATCGTCCTCATGTTAGAAATGCCTTTCGCCCAGAAACTGTAAAAGAACTTCTAGAGGCATTTGACTATTGTCGAGATGATTCCTCCATTGGGGTGGTGATTTTAACGGGAGAAGGCAAAGACGCGTTCTGTGCTGGAGGGGATCAGAAAGTACGAGGAAACGGCGGTTACGTTGGAAAAGATGGCGTTGCTCGGCTCAATGTTCTCGATCTTCAAAAAAGAATCCGTTCTCTTCCAAAGCCAGTCATTGCAATGGTGGCAGGATATGCCATAGGTGGCGGCCACGTATTACATATTGTGTGTGATCTGACGATTGCGGCGGACAATGCTCGATTTGGTCAGACGGGACCCAAGGTGGGTTCTTTTGACGGAGGATTGGGAAGTAGTTACCTCTCTCGAATTGTGGGCCAAAAAAAGGCACGTGAAATTTGGTTCCTCTGTCGGCAGTATTCGGCAGAACAGGCACTTGAAATGGGACTTGTGAATCATGTTGTCCCTTACGATGAACTTGAAACAGAAACATTGAAGTGGTGCCGTGAAATATTGGATCATTCTCCTCTCGCCTTGCGTTGTCTAAAAACTTCTCTCAACGCGGATTGCGATGGCCAGATGGGCTTGTTGGATATGGCTGGGAACGCAACCCTGTTATACTACATGTCTGAAGAAGCAAAAGAAGGTCGTAATGCCTTCGTAGAAAAACGGAAACCGAATTTTCGTCAATTTCCTAGATTGCCTTAATTTAAAATGAATAAAAACAGCGTAAAAAATAGAAAAAAAACGAAGGGTATGGGTGTCTGGCTTTTGGCGGTTCGGCCAAAAACACTCACGGCTGCATTGATTCCTATTCTAGTGGGGACTTCGCTTGCTTATGCGATTCATGGAGAAATTCGAGCAGTTCTCAGTATTTTTGCTTTTCTAAGCGCAGTTTTTATTCAGATTGGGACCAATCTCATTAATGATTCTTTAGATTTTAAAAAAGGTGCGGATACTTCAGAGCGCATCGGTCCTCAACGCGTGACTCAAAGTGGATTGCTCTCACCTGAAAAAGTACTTTGGGGTGGTCTCATCTGTTTTATTATTTCGATACTTTTTTCAATTCCCTTAGTGATTGCGGGGGGATGGTCAATTATATTAATCGGAATGTTTTCGCTTTTGGCAGGTTATGCCTACACGGGGGGGCCTTATCCTCTGGCTTATGTTGGCTTAGGAGATTTATTTGTCCTTGTTTTTTTCGGCTGGGTGGCTGTGGGTGGAGTCTACTTCCTCAATACCGGAGCCTTGGATACATATGCGATGATCGCAGGGACCCAAGTGGGACTCTTGGCGACAGTTTTAATTTCAATTAATAACCTCAGAGACCATGTCACAGATCGATTGGCTAACAAGAAAACGCTCGCGGTTCGTTTAGGGCCTGAGAGGGTGAGGTGGGAAATTGTCAGTCTTTGTTTAATTCCATTTCTATTGGGTGGTTTTTGGTTTCGACAAGGGATGATGTGGGCAGGTATGCTCCCTTTCTTGGTTTTCCCCTTAGCGATCGTCTTAATTCAAAGAATTAGAAATACTGAGCCTAGCCCTGCTTATAATGGCTTTCTAGCTCAAGGGGCACTGTTACAAATGGTGTTTGGAATCCTTTTGAGTCTAGGATTGATGATTCGATGAATGGGGAGATGGACTAGGTGACGAACTTAGATTTTTCGTCTCTGCATATCGCTTACAGCTTATATGAACTGTTTCCTAAAACGCCACTGGGGAGCGTTGCTGCTTTAGCACCGCGCAAGGGCTCACTTTTAAAAATTCAATTTAAAGATGGAAAAGTAGGATATGCGGATTGTTTTCCTTGGCCTGAGCTGGGTGATCTTCCTTTAACATCTCAATTGGATTTATTAAAAAAAGGTCATTTAACAAATCTCACTCGTCGGTCCCTATTCTTTGCTCAAATGGATTCGGAAGCTCGTGCGGCTCACACGAGTCTTTGGAATTTTGGGGATAAGGGGGATATGGGTAAGAGAGAGAATAGGGAGAGTCACATAGGGGGGATTCCTCCGAGTCATGCCTTGTTGGCTCATCTCAAGCTCCTGACGCCCGTACTTCTGGAGTCGTTGGCGAGCCAAGGCTTTACTTCTATTAAATTGAAATTAGGCTCATCAAATTTTAGAGAGGGAGCGAGAGTCCTGGCTCAATTAGGATCTCTTCTTCGTCAGTATTCCCTTAAAGTTCGATTAGATTTTAATTCTGCCCTCACGGGTGACGACGTTGAGATATTTTTTCAAGAGTTAGGTCAAGGTTTAGACCCAGGGTTAAACCAAAAATTAAACCAAAAGTTGAAATTGGCGAGAGAGCAAATTGATTTTATTGAAGACCCCACTCCTTATGATTCTCGCCTTTGGAGTGAGATTCAAAAAAAGTGGGGCGTGCGTCTCGCGTTAGATCGAATGTCTGAAGAGATCCAATCTCACCTCGTACCGGGCTCATTTTCATTGGTAGTGCTCAAGCCAGCCATTCAAGATCCCAAGTGGATGACTGCATTGGCTGAGAAGTTTGGGGTAAACCTAGTAGTCACAAGTTATCTGGATCATCCGTTTGGGCAATACTGCGCTGCTTGGACTGCCGTTCAGCTTTGTCGTCTGGGCAAAGAGAAAGGGAGAGTGAAAGTAGAAGCCTGTGGTTTACTGAGTCATTTTTCTTATGAACCTCAAGGAGTCTCGGATTGGATTGATTCTCAGGGACCTGATCTGAAAATTCCTCAAGGTGTGGGGTTGGGTATGGATCAGAATTTAGCCCATCAAATTTGGAAACCTCTTTAAAGAAAGATGGTAGATCATGATGATGATCCCTTGGACTTCCGCAGAAAATCATTTATTTTTAAATCCTCAATTTCCTCAGGACCAAGCTCAGCATTTACAAGGTCTGATTCCGGAAGTGGCAAGTCCCCTCCAAGGGCATCTATTTCTACTGACTTCAGGGACTACAGCACAGTCGATCCAAGATTTAAAATGGGTTGCCCTGAGTAAAACCGCATTTTTAGCCTCTGCAGAAGCCGTCAATAGGCATCTTGAAAGCAAGAGCTCTGATATTTGGCTCCATCCTTTGCCTGATTTTCATGTGGGGGGTTTGGGAATCTGGGCGAGAAGCTTTTTGAATGGGGCTCGAGTTGTTAAATTTCAATCGTGGAATCCAAAAGACTTTGTGCATGCTCTTCAAGAGAGTGGTGCAACCTTGACTGCACTTGTTCCCACTCAGATTTACGATTTAGTGAAAGAAAACTTTCACTCTCCTCCTTCTTTAAGGGCAGTATTGGTGGGAGGAGGAGCTCTTTCGACGGCGATTTATCAAAAAGCAAGAAGCCTGGACTGGCCTCTTTTACCTACTTATGGAATGACTGAAACGTGTTCTCAAATAGCGACTGCAAGCATGGATTCTCTTTCTCATCAGAAAATTAACTTAGATGGGAAAATTTCCGAGCTTGCCATTCCTTCTTTGGAAGTATTGGGCCATTTAGAAGTTCAAGAAGCCTATGATGGAAAGTTACAAATCAAGGGAAGTTCACTTCTCTCGGGTTATATTTACGAAAATGAAGGTCGCCCCCGATTCGTGGACCCTAAAAAAGACGGTTGGTTTTATTCACAAGATCGCGGAGTTTTAAAAAATCGGCAGCTTCAAATACTGGGACGAATAGACGATTTTGTGAAAATTGGTGGAGAAAGTGTGGATGTGTCTCGATTGCGAGGCATCTTCGATGAAATTCGAAGTCATTATCAGTTGCTTGGAGACCTAGCCATTTTACCCGTACCCGATGATCGCTTAGGGCAGGCGATCCATTTGATTTATGATTCTCAGATTTCAGAACCTGATTGCATTCATTTAGTTGAAAAATTTAATTCCAAGGTTTTAGGATTTGAAAGAATTCGAAAAACCCATCAAATGGACACAATTCCACGAACGGCTTTAGGTAAGCTGATTTCTTCTGCTTGTCTGGAGAAGGTGGCTACTTCACCGAGTTTTTAAATTCTTAATTAAGACGGTGAGTCGCGCTTGACACACTGGATCGCTGTTAATGTTTGAAGTATCGCGTATTTGAATTTCCCAAACGTGGAGCGAATGCCCCAATCGAAGAGGTGTGACTCTTCCTGTCACAGTTCCTTCGCGAGCTGCATTGAGGTGACTGGCGTTGACTTCAATGCCGATACCTATTTTATCTTCAGAGCCAATGACCAGGACCGAGGCGACACTTCCCAGAGACTCTGCTAACACGACGGATGCGCCTCCATGAAGCAATCCATAGGGCTGTTGAGTTCTTTGATCTACAGGCATCGTGGCTTCAAGGTAATCATCCCCAATTTTTGAAAACCGGATACCGAGCGCATCATGAATGGTCCCTTGGTTCATTTCATTGAGTTGGTCTAAAGTGGGTCTTTTTTTCCAGATTGACATGAATAGTTCCTTCTCTGGTTCAAGGTATAAGTCCATTTTATAATCATTGCAAAAGCAAGTTGCTTTTATAAAAAGCCGAAGGCCAAGTGCTTTGCACCTGGCCTTCGGTAGAATTGAACTCTTTTTTGTTGTTCTACTGTAAAGCGTTATTCAAGCTTCAGGGTAGGACCAGGAATGCTGAGTTCATACAGCTTTTGATAAATGGCATTTTCTTTATGTTGAGAAGGTCTTACTGTCTCCATCGTAATTTCGCTCTGATGAGATGCTGAGCTGGATTTAATGGCTAATTCTGCAGTTGGGCTTGGACTTGGAGCTGGAGTGTTATTAATTACGTTCAAGACATCTATGAACACGCCTACGCCCGTGGTATTCACGTTAGCGCCAAAGAACATCCCCGCATCGATGTCTACATTTGGGAACTGAATCGGGAAGAAGATATCGGCGCCTGCTGCATATTGACCTGCTGGATTCAGTGCGGAAAATGGAATTGCAGTTCCTAAGATTGCAGTATTAGGAGCAAATGCGTAATAGATCATTGCGTTTGTATTATCTACCGGCATTCCAACAACGGTTGCTGTGCTGAGTCCGCCTAGAGGCAATGGGGTTCCGTTAGGAAGAGTTGGATTTGGAATAGGTGTAGATTTTGAAATGGAACTCAAATCAACAGCAACGGTGAGATCGCCTTTGTTACAACCAATTCCACAAAGGGTAGGTGCGATGGAGAGGGTGCCATACTGCTTAGTCATGTTTTTAGGGTCAGTAATGGGTAGGGTGATCCCAGCTAAAGGGTAATTCCCTGTGTTTAAACTAATGACAGCTTCGACCCATTGATCCCCTTGGGCAGATGTGTACGCACTGACCTGTGCATTAGTGACTACATTATTAGGTTGGGTAGTTGTCTTTCCGCAGCCGGAGGCGATAATCATTGCGCTGAGTGAGAGTGTATTTAAAATTCCATTTCGATTTGTTTGCACAAGGTTCCGAAGTGAAGTCATACGAGTCCCCTTTTTTTTAAAATTATTTTTTATTTAATTTTTTGATTTTTTATTAGCGGTAGATAAGATTTATGATCTTATACTTTACTAAATTAGTCAAGTATAATTGTTGTAATAATATCGTAATCATTTCAAGAAATTTTTTATTCAAATAATATTATAAATTCAAATACTTATACGTGATAAATTATAGTTTTTTTATTATTTCTGAGGCCATTTGAGCGACTAAACGACTTTTAGATTTCAATGCTTCTTCGAGTACCGACTTTGCTTCAGGTGATGATGGGTTTTTTATAAGATAGGATTTTAAAGATTTCAAAGCCACGATTTGAGGATAGTTCAAAGTGATTTCGACTGCATTATTATCATCTGAAGAGTCAGAAGTATTTATACTGTTTGTGCAATCGTTTAAGCTCAAGCACGGCGCCTCAGAAACCACCTTTCTAAAAAAATCAAAATCCTCTTTGGAATTGAGATTTCTCCCAATAAGGAAAACGAGGGTTCCTCGTTCATTTCTCAATTCAGTATGAAGTGAGTTATATTTTTCTTCCAAGGCTTGTTTGGTATGTGGAGTGAGTTCTTTTAAATCTTGATCCAGTCGAGGATCATTGTCGTTTTTAGATGTGAATATTTCCTTAAGAATTTGTAATTTTCTCAGGGTTTCCACTTTCTCAGATTGAATATCATTTTGAGAAGGAACGATTACGGAAGTTTGAATATATGAATTTTCATGGTTTTGTTTAGAAACCCAAATGGGACTTGTCAAAATAGAGTTAGGAATGCCCTCGAGGAGTTTTGGATGTGGAACTCCTCTTGATTTCCACATCCAAATTCCTAATGTGAGACTTAGCAGTAAAATGATGCCTTTACTGGTTTTTTTCATTGAGCTTCACCGAACTTCACTAAACGTTAAGGTGACGGAACTTACTTATAGAGATCGTTTTTAATTTCTTGAATTGCATTTCGATCAATAATTCTTTTGAATTGATCATCGGCATAAATTCCTGCATCCATTTTTACTTTATCAGTGCAATTTGTGCAGTATTTAGAAATGTTTTTTAACATAATCATGGAAGAGCCGTAAGAGCCAAAAGGAGTTTCGTCACATGCGGGTTCATTTGCGAGTGTAGATCCAGTCCAGATGCTTTTTATTGAGTTTCCGTCTTTATCTAGAAATGGATCTGGGCAAGTTGCATGAGGCCAGTTGCCGTTGTCACTTTCAGTGTGTCTTGATTCGTGAAAGACCACCATCATTCTTGCGATTTGAGGATGGTTAAATTTGATATAATTATTTGTGAGCCACATTTTAGAGGAATCAGCGAACGGGATAACGCAAGCAACCGCATTTCCATTTCCGCAGCCATTGAGGCCAATGCCCGTGACGCGATCATTGAAAAAACTGGTGTAAGTGACACCGGCGACAGGACCGAAAATTTGTTTATGTAAATCTGATTGAGTATTGCTTTGAATAGTTCCTATAAACTTAAGATCCTGTTTGATTTGAGTCTGGATTGCTTCAGGAACATCACTATCGAAAGTGAATGCAAATGCAGCTGTTGATGATAATAAAAATGAACCTAATAAAATGAAATAATTTTTCATCGTAAAATTTCCCCCACGGGACATGCTATCATCGAGTTTGTTCTGTGCAATATTTATTTATGAATTTTTTGTGACAAGGAGCGGAAATTTCTTTAATTTTTTAGATGCCTTGTGTTGAAGTTCGAGAGTGGTATTTCGATTGCAGTTTCAGTGGAGTATGAAAATATTTTCAATGCTGACAACAAGCAAGCATCGCATTGTTTCTTCGAGCCTCATTTCAGGAGCTCTTATTTCAGGACTAATTTTTGGAATATCAGCCTGCTCTTCTTCTCCGAAAGTTGGTCAAAAAACGAATGAAAAAACGGTCATTTCTTCGGATGCAGAACAAGCAAGCGGTGGGGGAGTGGCGACTTCGGGTATGCCTATTGCACCTCCCGTTATTGCGAATCCTCGGGTGGTTCCTAATGTAGTGATTTTGGGCCCACGTCTTGACGCGGCTCAGCCGGTTAATGTTTATGTTGATATCAAAAGTTTAGGGTCCAATTTAGACAAAGTGAAACTTCGTTTGTATTTTGCTTCAGATACTGATCAGCGGCTTAAGTTTTTTGAAAGGCCAGTGAGTGTAGACATGAAGCATCTGGAGGGAAGTACCTGGCGAGCAGAACTTTCTGATAATGAATTAAAGAAGCTAGCAATCAATGGTGAGTCTCTCAAATATGAAGGTCACATCATTGCTCAAAATGATCAGGGTCAGACTACAGTGAGTTCTGAAACGATTACTTTTACGATTCAAGCTCCCTTAGTCATGGAAAAGAAAGGATGATTGATGCGTAGGTCGAATACGATGGGAATGATGGCGCTTTTGTTGGTGGGTGGATTTTATTTGTGGAGAAATCGTTTTAGAGTACAAGAGTTTCTCCAATCCTATGGGATCCGTCTCCCGCTGAGTACTCGGACTGTGGGTGATACCTTTCGCTCTGGGGTTGCGAAGGTTTCCGGGGAAATCGAACGCGAGAAAAGGGCTGTTGCCTCTTAGCGGTTAAATAAAGTAAAATTCAAATAACCTCTATTTTTTAGTCATTTTCTCAGGTGAGTAGTTTAAGGTAGATCCATGAAATTATTGGATCCACGAATCAAGTCCTGGGAAGATTATGTTCGAGTTTATAATGATTCACTAAAAAACAGTGATGCATTTTGGGATGGCGTAGCTCGTTATAAGCTTAGATGGCGAAAGATATGGGATCAAGTTTCAGATTGGGACTTTAAAACAGGAAAAGTAAAATGGTATTTAGGTGCTGAACTTAATGTTTCAGAGAACTGCTTAGATCGTCATCTAGAGACAGGTCTAGCAGATCATCGAGCGTTGATTTGGGTTGGGAATCATTTAGAAGAAGAGAGAATTTTTACCTTTCGAGAACTCCATAAAGAAGTATGCAGAGTCGCCAATGCACTTGAAGCCATGGGTATCAAAAAAGGAGATCGAATTGCAATCTATCTTCCTAATGTGCCTGAGTTAGCATTCAGCGTTTTAGCATGTGCGAGAATCGGAGCCGTTCATAGTGTGATCTTTGGAGGATTTTCTGCCCACTCTATTCAGAGTCGTGTCAATGATTGTGGTGCTTCGCTTATTATTACAGCAAATGGCACATTTCGTGGTGAAAAATGGATTGATCTTAAGTCCAATGTAGATGAAGCGATGACTATGGGTTGTCCCAGTGTGAAGAATGTCATTGTGATGAATCGTTATTCGAGATCTGATTCAATGAGTAAATCATATGATATTCCCTGGGAAAAGTTCAACTCTTTATCCACCTCATCGCATCATGAAGCCCCTCCGCACTCGGCTGAAGATCCATTATTTATCCTTTATACCTCTGGAAGTACCGGCACTCCTAAAGGAGTTTTACACAAAATGGGTGGATATTTGACTTATGTGTCCTACACTCATGAAATCGTTTTTCAGCCAGTTGAGAACGAAGTTTATTGGTGCACGGCAGATATGGGTTGGATTACCGGTCATTCTTACTTGCTCTATGGACCCCTTGCGAATGGAGTGACCACACTCATGTTTGAAGGTGTTCCCACTTACCCTGATGCGGGTCGTTTTTGGGAGATCGTGGATCGATATCAAGTTTCAATTTTCTATAGTGCTCCTACCGCAATTCGAATATTAGCAAGTGCTGGCGATCAGTTTGTCAAAAAATATTCAAGAAAATCCATTAAAACTTTAGGTTCGGTAGGTGAACCGATTAATCCAGAAGCATGGAAGTGGTATGATCAAGTAGTGGGTGAAGGACGAGCGCCTATAGTGGACACATGGTGGCAGACTGAGACAGGAGGGATCTTAATTTCTGCATTAGCTGGAATAAGTCCCACTCAACCCGGAAGTGCTAGCTATCCTCTTCCAGGTATTGAGCCTCAGTTGCTGAATGAGAAAGGTGAGGTGTGTGACGGTAAAGCGTCTGGATCCTTGGTGATAGCACGTTCTTGGCCCGGTCAGATGAGTGAAGTTTACGGAAATCCTGATCGTTTCTATGAAACTTATTTCACACAATTTAAAGGAAACTATTTTTCAGGCGATGGAGCTCATCGAGATCAAAATGGAATGTATTGGATTACGGGGCGAACCGATGATGTGATCAAAGTATCGGGTCATCGTTTAGGAAGTGCTGAAGTCGAATCCGCGTGTTTGGTTCATCCAAGTGTTATGGAATCAGCGGCAGTGGGAGTTCCTGATTCAATGACAGGAGAATCTCTTGAACTCTTTGTGGTACTCAAAGAAGGAATCACTCCGGCGTTGAGGTTACAGCAAGAATTAGTGGCAACCGTACGAAAAGAGGTAGGACATCTTGCGACTCCTAAAAAAATATATTGGATACCCGGCTTGCCAAAAACTCGCAGTGGTAAAATCATGCGACGACTTTTACGTAAAATTTCAGTAGCCGACTATGGTAATTTAGGCGATACTTCCACCCTTGCGGATCCGACGGTGATTGATAAAATTATAGCAGCCGTTAAAACTCAGCAGTAGGGAATATTTATGCAGCAAGAAGTTTCTAGAATTGAGAAGTCGACCTCACGTAGGCCAGACAAAAGGTATTTTGTCCCGGATTTTTCACCACAAGATCGAAGTGCCCTTAAGAAGATGAAGCCTCGTTATATTTTTGTGGCCGAGTCTCCTCATATTAATGAAGTTGAATCAGACGTTCTAGAAGAGCGCCGACCTCTGTGTGGTGCAGCGGGACGCCAGTGGTGGGGGCTCTTGAGTGAGTTATTAGAAGGTCAAACCAACACAGATGTGGAATTGAAACGAATCCTTAAATTCTGCTTAGATCATCAAATTGTAGTGATGAATGCAGTTCAATTTCCCCTTGATCCTAAAATTGACAAGTTATTTCCAGGTGCAGAACCGGTCAAAAACCTAGGATTCAGTAAGCTGAACGGGGCTTACTCCTTTAAAAAATTAAAAAATACTCGATCTGTTCAAGATGCAGTCTCTTCTTTAGGGGAAAGGTTACAGCATCCTTCTTTAAAAGATGTCCCTATTCATTGTTTAGGAAATGATTCAGAATGGTTTGTAAGTCGTGCTCTGGGTGCTTCTGAGATCGCACTTCGTTTGGGCGAGAAGATCCCTCATCCCTCTGCATGGTGGAGACGGGGTGGATTATTTGGAAAAATGGCGAGAGAGAGACTTTCGCGTATTTTTAAAATCCAATAAATACTGGAGTGTTAAAAAAGTTAAGCTATTAGCGATAATACCGCACACATCTGACCACTAAGGGGCTTCTTCGAGGAGTGCTATCAATCGTGCCTTTGCTACCATTGAAGTAAAAGCCACTATCAGGATTATAGTCATGAGTGGATTCCGACCAAAACCAATTTCCCTTGAGACTGGAAAGCGGTTGAGGAGAGTAGCCGGACACGTTACCTACTCCCAATTGTTGGGCTAATTCGTGGAAATTTTCCCGGGTAGGAAGACGAGCAGGAGGGGTTTGGCTCGCGCAAAAATTCATAGCATCTATTTGACCCATAAGACGAGATTTTCCTCGAGGGGTCCTAGCTATATCATACCAAATCACCTTTGAAGGACTCAACCATGCTTCACCGAGAACGGGATCATTCCCTAATGATACAAATATTTCCCCGCTCTGAGTCATGCAAGAATTTTGAGTGCCAGGCTGATGACCTGATTCAGGGCTTGAGTCTGCGCCGGGTTGCTCTTGACCTGATTGAGTGAGGGGTGAATCATGCCCCGGTTGCAGAGACACACTCGTGCCTTCGCTTGATTGTAAATGAGAGATGCTACTCTCTAGTTTTAAGCACGAGATGTTACTCAATCCGTCCGTATGGCTTATTGAAAATTGGGGTGATGATTTCTGTCTTTCTACCCAAGCGTGTACAAACTCTTTAAATTTTGGCCGCCTCAGAAGAAAAAGAGCTTCAAAATTTCCATTTCTGGCCGCTTCTTCATACCATTGAGTCGCCTCTTGTAAATCTTGGGGTACGCCCGCACCCATTTCAAATCTTTTTCCTACGAGGACCATTGCTCCTGGGTCAACAAGTGCTGCCTTTTTGAAAAAAGCATGAGCAACTCTAGTTTCTCCACGACTATCCATGCGTCTTCCGTTTTCATAATACTCATAAGCCAGGCTAGAGTGGGAGACCCACTGCTCTTTTGGCGTATTTATAGGGATATCTTTGATGAGATAGAATGAAATAGGATGGCTCTGAGACGTGTGAAAGTGAAGTCCAAACAAATGCCCATGAGTAATCAGCGTTTTGGGGTCAAAGATATATTCGTAACCCATTTGTGAGCCGTTCCATTTAACTTTAGAATCACCCTCCTTGAATTCAAAAAAACCAAGGTTATTTTTATTTAAGAGAATGGGAGACTGAGTCACGGCAGACATCTGAATAGTATTCCATTCTGGATTTGCTTTTGTTACGTAAGCAATCTGCGCTTTCCATTCCATGAGTTCTTCAACACCTACTCCAGCGACTTTCCAGCCTTTGTAATTTTCTGGATCAGATAGAACTTCAGTAAAAAGTGTAGTGATTGTTAATTGAGGAGCATTGAGTTGAGCAGGATCAAAAGTATGATCTGCTAGAGCATTGCTCATTATGGATTGAATCCCCAATGCGCTAATGACTATTGCAAAACAGAATAGTTTTTGAGTAGGTCTCATTTGTATATAATCTCCAATTAACCATCGGCGAAAAAATAAAAAACTTTAAAAATTGTTTTCCTGCGAGAAGCGCGCGAAGAAGTACAGGTTTCCGTTAATTCATAGAGGCTCGCGTCAAAATATTGAAGTTCTGATCAGATCAGTTTCTGACCCGATTCAGATCAGATCAGATCAGAATTTTAAAGAGATGGAGAGAAACTTTGAGTTTACCTGACAGCTATCGCGTTTACAGTGGAAAGACTTTTGAAGTGGAATTCTATGTAACGCATGACGGCAAAGTTCCTCCTTAAAAACGGCAATACGCTTTAAAAAAGATTATCAAGCTCGAACAAAGGTAGGGACATACTATGGCAAAGCCTAAGACATTATTTGAAAAGGAAATGGGAAAGCCTCATTTCAAAAATCAAACCCAGACACTCAGTATCTATTACGTCAAATGAATATCTAGCTAACCAACAGTACTTTAAATATCAAGAAAACAACCAACCGAGTTTTGTAATCCAGATCTGTTATGAGCTCTTAAACTCAATGGGAAGATTCACTGTAATCTATGGGTCAAATAGTGTTTTATTTTTGATTATTTATATTGAAAGATCCTTTGACGAGCTAACGCCCGCTCCATGGTTGTTTCTTGTTTACTTGCGGCCATCCAGGCCGCACCGGCTTCGCCGTATCGTAAACAAGACCTCGAAGAGAAATTGAAAGGACGGATATATTTTTGAATTCTTTTAAAATCAATTCGCAGTTTTTAGCATTTTATTACGATCAGCGATGGATATTAAAAATATAATTTCTGTCAAAATGCCTCTTAAATTATCATTTTTTTATATATTGTACTTCTATCTATGATTACTTTTGTTGAAGATGTTTCGGTTCTGTCAGATGGAGAATTGCTCAGTTATTCTGTTAAGCTTGCTCGGCATGAAGCTGATATTTTGGACTGTCTTGCACGAGAAAAAGTGGAAGCTTTAGAGAAGAAACAGATGGGAACCACCTTAGCAGAACTTGAGAATGTGTCCACCGCTACAGATGAGGTAGCTTCAACTATCACTCTACCTCTTAGCGAACCTACACCTCGCAAATACATTTCGGTAGAGGATCGTAGGTGGGTTATGAGACGAGCCAGAGGACAATGTGAGCATGTCACTTTAGATGGGCGTCGGTGTACAAATAGAAGGTATCTTCAGGTGGATCACAAAATTCCGCTGGCTCTAGGTGGTACGAACCAGCGCTCAAATTATCGGATTGCTTGCAGAGCATGTAATCTGTACTATGCAAAAACGCATTTGGGTGAAGTCATGAACAAATACGTTCCAAGCCAGAAGAGAGTTCTTGGCTGAGGAGAAAGCTATGGGTACGAAAAGTAAATTCGCTTGTGGAGCAAGTAAAAAACGGACTGGTGTCAGAATCGGAAGTTCATCCCTGTATTGTTGATGGATTAATTTAATATCACTTAATAAGTAGGCGGTAAGCCCACTGCGAGTTTGAGTGCAGCATATTCGGGGTGAGCTTCTCCGGTTTGAGTACGGATAATCAAAGGGGGCTCAGACCAAGTTTTATCTCGAAAGTGCTCCGGTAAATGATCCGATCGAACCATGGCGAAGACTGAAAGCAGGGGTGGGGAGCCTTCCTTAAAAACAATGGGACGTTTACGAATAATCGTGAGCTGACTTTGTTGGGCAGCCTCTTCCACTCTCTTGGCTTGATCATCAGGGAGAATGGGGAATACGCATGCAAAGAGACCGCCCCAATTCAGATGTTGAGAGGCGACTTGGCAATAGTCGGCAATGGTTCCACGTGCTTCAAATCGACAAGCGATTTTTTGAGGATGGTCTCCATGAATCCCAGCGTCCAAAGGAAAGTAGGGGGGGCTTCCTAAAATGAGATCAAATTTTTCGTTTTCATCAAGTAATGTTGAATCTCGAAAGTCACCGTGACGAATTTCGTATCGACTCTCGATTCCGTTAAACCGAGCTGATTTTTTAGCCAGTGCGACACTGATATCTTGAGCTTCAATGGTAACAAAACGGGCTCCCTGAAGCCTCCAGGCAGCAATCATTCCGACAGATCCAATTCCGCTCCCTAAATCAAGCGCAGTTTGCGCGCTGGGACACCAGGTTGAGCCGTACCAGGCGGTGAGGACGTCATCCGTAGAATAGCGATGTCCTTTTTTGAGTTGAAAAATTCTGAAATGCCCACAAAGAGCATCTAAACTCTCTTCTTCAGTAGGGTTGAGGCTGAGATCATTGGGGTTGTGATCCGGGATTTGTGGACCTGGTTTTGCCCAGCCTTTGAAGTAGGGGGTTCGATTAAAGTCATTTTTCATAATAATCTTCTTAAAGACTCAGGAGTTGAATTTCTACCTAAATCAACATAGTATCCACTTCAACAGCATTATTATTCACTATTATTCATTCGGGTTGAATTGAAAGAGGTCATCGTGGAGCAATTTAAGACAATTCATGTGGATTATCCAGAGCCTCATCTTGAGAGAACTCAGAAAATCCTCAAAGCACATCCTGAAGTAAAAAAGCTATTTGGAAACACGCCTTCAACCGCAGGCTATGTTTTAGGAATCGTATTATTACAAGTGGTCGTGGCTATCAGTGTAGCCCATCTGCCATGGTGGGGGATTCTGATTGCCGCTTATACTGTGGGCGCAATCGCGAATCACGCTCTCTGGGCCTTAATTCATGAATGTACTCACAATTTAGTATTTAAGGGTACAAAGGCAAATTCCCTTCTTCAAATCTTTGCAAATTTACCGATTATTTTTCCCTCTGCGATCTCGTTTAGAATTTATCATATTAAACACCACATTTATCAGGGAGATATGGACCGAGATGCAGATTTACCTCGTCCTTTTGAAGTCTCCTGGGTGAAAAATTCAACTTTTAGAAAATCTGTTTGGTATTTTTTCTATTTTGCATCCCAATTGGTCAGGGTGCCCTTTTTAAAAGGCATTGAATTTTTCAATCGTTGGGTAGCTCTGAATCTTGTGGTGGAAGTAGCATTTCTCGTTTCAATGACTTATTTTGCAGGGGGGGGCGCTTTGGCTTATCTCGCTCTAGCGAGTATTTTTTCAATTGGCCTTCATCCTGTAGGGGCCCGCTGGATTCAAGAACATTACGTGGTTTATCAAAAGCAAGAGACCTATTCCTATTATGGTCCTCTGAATCAACTTTCTTTTAATGTGGGTTATCATAATGAGCATCATGATTTGATGAGAGTATCCTGGCGTCATTTGCCAAAAGTTCGGGCATTAGCACCGGAGTTTTACAACCACCTTTATTATCATATGTCTTGGACAAAACTCTTGATCAAGTTTATTTCTGATCCAAAAATGGGGCTTTTTTGTCGAGTGACACGTGGCGGTGATGCAGTTTCTCAAACTAAGTCCAATGCGCGGAAGTCCGGTTTGCAAGTTCCAGTGGAAATGCAAGCTTCGGCCCTACAATGAGCTGAACGATTGTGATTCATCTTCATGGAATTTCTAAGCAGTACGGGTCGAAGGTTCTTTTCGAGAATGCAGAGGCGCACCTCGGTCATCGGTCTCGAGTTGCGTTGATTGGACCCAATGGTGCGGGCAAGAGTACCTTAATTAAAATCCTTTTAGGCCTGGAATCAGCAGATTCCGGAAAAGTCACTCGAGCCAACCATCTTGCAATCGGATACCTCGCACAAGAAGTGCCAAAGTTGGGTGGGAGAACCGTCTTGGCCGAAGTCATGAGAATGGATGGGAGACTTGAGGAATTGGTTCAGGCTCGGCAGGAGTTGGAAGAATCATTTACAAAAGATCCAGCCGACGAAGCTGCATTAGAGCGTTATGGACGAATTTTAGAAGAACTTGAACAATTAGATGAATATCGTCTAGAGGCTCGTGCTAAAGAAATTCTCACTGGAATGGGATTTAAGGCGAAAGACTTCGAACGCTCTCTGACTGAGTTTAGTGGGGGCTGGTTGATGCGAGTGGCACTTTCAAGAGTGCTCTTAATGGATCCTGACATTCTCCTCCTCGATGAGCCTACGAATCACTTGGATTTAGAGTCGCTTCTTTGGCTGGAAGAGTTTTTACAGCAATTTAAGGGAGCCATGCTCCTGATTAGCCATGACACGGCATTTCTCAATCGAATCGTTCATGAAGTATTGGAGATTGATCAACATAAGCTTTGGATCTATCGCGGAAATCTCGAGTCTTATGCTCAACAAAAAGAAGAAAGACTGACTGTACTCAGAGCACAATATGAAGGTCAGCAGGCTAAGATTGCAGAGCTGGAAAGTTTCATCGCTCGATTTGGCGCAAAAGCAACCAAAGCAAGACAAGCTCAAAGTCGGGTTAAGCAATTGGAAAAAATGGAGCGGATTGAACTTTCTGATGCTCAAGCTTCAGTTCGATTTCGGTTTCCACCTGCTCCTCATAGTGGCAAGGAAGTCGTTACTCTTCAGAACGCGGCAGTTCGATTTGGGCAAAAGACGGTTTTTAGAGATTTAGATTGGGTCATCAGTCGAGGTTCTCGTGTGGCTATTGTGGGAGTCAATGGGGCAGGAAAAACCACCCTACTTAAGCTTCTGAGTGGTCAACTAGCCCCGACGGAGGGCATGCTTAAGCTCGGGCACCAAGTGAAAGTAGGGTATTATGCCCAGCTTCAAGCGGAGAGCTTAGATTTAAATAAAACAATCATTCAAGAGTTGGAATCAACAGCTCCTCATATGCCCATTAGCCAGGTGAGAGCGATTGCGGGAGCCTTTCTTTTTACTGGAACTGCAGTTGAAAAAAAATGCGCCGTTCTATCTGGGGGGGAAAAAGCTCGAGTTGCGCTCGCCAAACTTCTTCTGTCTCCTTCTAATTTTTTGATTCTAGATGAACCCACCAACCACTTGGATGTTGAATCGAGGGGTGTTCTTTTAGAGAGTCTTCAAGACTACGAGGGAACCCTTTGTATCGTTTCTCATGATCGTTCCTTTGTTTCCCCTTTGGTGGACTCTGTTCTTGAAATTGAACCTCAGGAAGACCCTGGAAGAGGATCTCGTGTCGTTCAGGTTTTAGGAGGCTATGAAAGCTACTTAGAGAAGAAGCTAAAAGAAGCAGCTTCTGCGATGGCTCCGCAATCCTCCAAAAAGAAAGCGGAGGTTGCGGCAGCTCCTTCGGTTCGATCGGGTGCGCCTTCCCATAATCAAAAGAGATCTTGGGAGCGAGAGCGAGATCGCCTTGAGACTGAAATTTCTAAACATGAAAAACGCCAAGCCGAATTGCACACTACTTTGGCGGATTCTAGCACCTACGAAGATAAGGCGCTTACTCTCAGCTTACTTGAGGAACAAAGGCTTCTTGAAAAAACGCTGGGTGAAAAACTCGCACGTTGGGAAGAATTGTGTAATTTGTTGGTATAAATGAAAAACATAAGGATACATAGATGAAGCGAAAAGCCACTTCAAAAGCAGGGAAAGCAAAATCGACCCTGCTCAAAAATGAGAGTGCTATCACCCCTCTCAAGGTGAATTCAAATTATAAGTCCTTTTTAGCTGATATAAAGAAGCGGTATCAGTTGGCTCAACTTAAAGCTTCTCGGGCTGTGCATCAGGAACTCATTGGTTTTTACTGACATCTCGGAAAAGAGATTATAGAGAGGCAGTCTACTACGAAATGGGGAAGCAAGCTTCTTGAGAAACTTTCACATGATTTACAGTCGGCTTTTCCTGGATCGCATGGGTTTTCAGTTAGAAATTTGCAATTAATGTCCCAATTTTCATCGCTCTATCCTAAGTCAATTACGAAACAGGCTGTTTCGCAATTGCCATGGGGACATATTGTCGTTCTCATGCAACAAGTAAAAGACGATAAAATACGGGAATGGTATGCGCAAAATACCATAACGAATGGAATTTCAAGAAATATATTGGTCATGCAAATCGAGCAGGATCTCTATCATAGGCAAGGTAGGAATTCTGGAAAGGTTTCAAATTTCAAGGACAGAATGCCTGCTCCTCAATCTGACCTTGCAATCCAAATGCTTAAAAACCCATATAATTTTGATTTTTTAACTGTCACATCCAAGGCTAAGGAAAGAGAAATTGAAGCAGCTTTAATTCAAAATATCAGTAAATTTCTTTTAGAACTTGGAACCGGGTTTTCTTTCTTAGGAAGTCAGTACAAGCTTACAATAGAGGGTGATGATTACTTCCTAGATTTGCTTTTTTATCACCTCAAATTGCGCTGTTACGTCGTAGTGGAACTCAAGGCGATTCCATTTAAACCGGAGCATGCTGGAAAGCTAAATTTTTATCTTTCTGCAGTGGATGACATTTTAAAGACAAATCAAGATAATCCTACAATTGGGCTCTTACTCTGCAAGACAAGGAATCGTGTCATTGCTGAATATTCATTAAAAAATCTATCAAGCCCAATTCGAATATCTGAGTATGAATTGGTAAGGAAACTTCCTAAACAGTTAACTGAGATTTTGCCTTCTATTGAGGAATTAGAAACGGAACTTAAGGAAGTTGAAAAAAATAGTTGCCCAAAAGTAACTGTACAGTACAAGAACCGAAACTCGAACTGAAACTGCCTCCGATTCTTATGTCGAATTGAGGTTAATATTTAAAATGCAAAGGCTCATGCTCCTCTTTTTGTTTAGGAGAGGGTTGCTTACGGTTTTGCTGACGATAGGCATGAACGAGTGGGTCTTCGTGCTCGACTGGTTGTGCGGCTGCGCGATGAGGTTTTTTTCGTGCCTCAATTATTTTTAGAATTTCATGATAAAACCCTTCAGCCGAGATTCTTTCAGTGGCGTTCGGGTTCATCGCAGAGTAGAGAAGGTGATTGATGGGGTCCTTTTTGACTTTCAACTTATTGATGAAGTCATTGAAAAAGGTTTTTCGGCACAGAAGATAGTCACCTCTTGTTTCATCGCAGTTCATCCATGGCGCATAAATGGGAGGATTGTATATGGAGTAGAGAAGATTGTAAGCAACGACGCCAAGAGAGAAAACATCTGCTTTTAAGGCGTTCGTTGCTGCTTCTTGTGGAGTGGCCCCGGTCCAACCAGGTGCTTCTTGAGTATGGAATTTAAAAACCTCTGGAGCTGCATAGTGACGAGAACCTTTCGCTGGACGGACTTCTCTATTGCGGATCAATTTTTCTGGAAAATAAGCCATTCCATAGTCAGAAAGTACGGCTGTATAGGCGCTTCCTACTTGAGGTTCGTTCACTAATACGTTCTCCGGTTTGATATCACTATGGCAGATTCCTAAACTTGCCAGTTGTTTTAAACCCAAGCTGAGTTGCCTTAAAATATCCAACCTCATATCCAAATTCAATCGTTCTGAGTTTCCTTCATTTTCGATTATCAGGTCAAAAAGTTCCTTATCATACATGACTTGAAAGATTTTGTTATTACCGAATCCAATCATATCTACCAGTCCCATTCGCTCGCTGAGGGGTACATGGGAAATGGTAGTCAGAAATTCCATTTCTTTTTCGAATTCGATCTCATGGCGCTGTTTTTCTGGATCCGTAGAGCTGGTGTGAGTGATGTGAAATGGATCGATCTTTTTGAATTTAGAACGTTTCAATCTCGACCAGTCCTTCAGGTGGACGACTCTCTCTACTACTTTGGCGGTTCCTTCACCTAGCATTTTGTTTTTAAAATTAAGATAAATGTTTGATTTGTTATCGACATCAAAACCTACTTGTAGGAGATTCCCGTCCGAATCTTTCAGAGGTAAGTCTTGCTGATCGCGAAAGATAAAAGGATTAGGCTTGGAATGCGCTCGCCAGTGATTTTTATTCTTTTCGATATACTTGATGAGGTCTAGAATGGACTTGGGCGGAATGTTCAGATTTTTAAATTCGTCTAATTCTTCGAGTATTGTCAAAATTGCTTTTCGATCGGATGCTCTCAATTCAGTGATATTTTTCGTTGATTGAGTTTCGTCAGAGACTAATGCGTGAGAGTGCGGATTGGAATCGCTTTCGTTCATATGGTCTAATAGAGCGACATATTTTTCAAGGAAGAGGATCCTTTGAAGTTCACCCCGATGAAGCTCATCCCTATCTCTTATTTCAGCGATCTCTGATTGAATTTTTTCGATTTCTTCCGTAATCGGAATACTTTTGGTCAATGCCAGGTCATTAGGTTGGGAATAAGCTGGAAACGTAAATAAAAGAAAAGAGATTACTAAAATCGTGAATAAGGGTTTTTCGAGTTGAGAGTACATTGTTATATTCTAATAAAATAGAAAGTATCTGTCACTATTCATTCCTTTATTTCTTTTAAGTGGTAAAGGATGTATTTAAAGTAAGTCCTCTATTCAGGTTACTGAGAGGATAGCTGAGAGGATGTTTTATTATGGATGCATCGAGAAATTTAGGTGGCACCTTAGTTGGAAGCCGAGCAGTGATTACAGGGGCCTCGAGTGGAATCGGTAAGGAGTACGCTCGGCAACTTGCTGCATTAGGTTCTGACCTAGTTTTGGCAGCGCGGAGATTGGATCGCCTTGAGGAACTTGCGAAGGAGCTCAAGGAAAAATATCGAATCCAGGTTCAATGTATTCAAATCGATCTTTCAGTGATCGGTGCAGCGAAGGAGCTTTTTGAAAAAGCCACTGCGAATTCTCAAAAGGTGAACCTTTTAATTAATAATGCAGGAGTCGGTAAATATGGATTATTTATGGATTTTCCATTAGAGGACCATCAGGCAACTCTGACCGTAAATACGGTTGCTCCGACGGAAATCACCTATCTTTTTGTGAGCCATATGCTGGCGCATGGTCTGAAAAGTTACATTACCCAAGTTGCATCAATCGCAGCCTTTCAGCCTGTTGGAAATTTTTCGGTTTATTCAGGGACCAAAGGCTATTTACGTTATTTTTCTGAAACTCTGGCTTTTGAACTGAAGAATACCTCGATCCAGGTGATGTGCTTGTGCCCCGGAGGTACTTATACTGAGTTTTTTGAACATTCCGGTCAAAAGATCACTTCCTCTGGTCATGCAACGATGATGAGTGCTGAAAGAGTCGTCCGATTGTCCTTGCAGGCGATGTTTAAAGGAAAAACTGTCTTTGTACCCGGTATTTTGAATAAATTAGCCTGTTTTTTCCCGAGGTTATTGCCAAGAAATCTTGGACTGTTTCTCGCTTTTAAAACCATGAATCGAGCGGTAGAAAAAGTTTAAAATATTATAACGCGTCGAATAAAATTGACTTATTGCGAAATGTTCGCAATAAAGAGCACATTATGATCATGATGCTCTGCTCTCTTTTTTTTATTCAGGCCGCTTTTGCTGGTACTGAGGGGTCTATTTCAGGAAGTGTATTGGATTTCCAGGGTGGAGTAGTTTCTCATGCTTTGATTCAGGTTTTGGATCAAAAAGGTAAGGTCATCAATAAAACAGAGTCTACTGAGAGTGGGAAATTTGAATTTTTTCCGATTGAATCGGGTGATTACCGAATTATCGTTCAATTACCGGCTTCATTGTCAGCATCTGGGGCAGGATCTGAATCAACATCTGGACGTTATCAAGAAGATGTTCATGTGCACTCGGGTGCAAATACTGAAGTAGATATCCATCTGGTGCGTGATTCTGCCATTCCAGCGTCATCGCACCCCGAAATGATTGTAGAGGTAAAAGCCAAAAAGCGCCTTATCCAGCACACATCTTCTCTGAGTAGTAGCGAGGTCAGTCAGAATGAAATTCGGCATTTGCCGCAAGGGAGTGAGATTTCCCTTCCTAAATTGATTACATCAACGACACCAGGGGTAGTTCTGGGGTCGTTCGGACAAATGTACTTCCGGGGTAATCATGGAAGTATTCAATATCAAATTGATGGGGTTCAGTTGCCCGATTCTTCCTCAAATACTTTTGGACAGGCATTTAGTCCTAGAAATATTGATCATTTGGAGGTCATTACAGGAGGTGTTCCCGCTGAGTACGGCCAAAGACTCAATGCAGTAATGAATATCGTCACCTTGTCAGGTCCTGAAGTTCCAAGTGGAGAGCTTGAATTGAATTATGGCTCCTATAACACGATTTCTCCGCATCTTTTATATGGCGGATCGAATGAGTCTGGAGATCTCCATTACTTTCTTTCTTTAAATTATAATCGGACTGACCGAGGATTGGATACGCCTGAGCCTGAATCTGAAAATAATCAGAGTCAAGGGGGTAAAGATTCTGTTCATAACACCGCCAATGGAAACAGTGAGTTTGCGAAAATTGACTGGCAAGTCAATAACAGCAATAAAATTTCTTTTATTCTTTTTAATTCCTATAGTCACTACCAAATTCCCAATTATTCTTCTTATTTTGATTACGGTAATCCCGGATATGTGATCTTTCAGCCAGGCTTTCAGAGCGCTTTTGGTGAAGATGTAGGAGCCCCCGATCATCATGATCATGATGAGCCTCCTACCTTTAATTATGTTCCTTCGAATACGGATGACACTCAGTCTGAGCTCAATACGTTTGGACAGGTCGTTTGGAAGCATACTTTTACACCCAAATCTTTTTTACAGTTAGCGCCCTATTATAAGTATTCCTCTATTTTGGTGAATCCTGATCCTATCAACGACTTGGCATCCAGTCCTTCGGGTGCGACTCCCATAGACGATGCGAAACCTACTTCGTTTGCGGAAAATCGAAATGTGAATAATCTGGGACTCAAAGCTGATTATTCTATTCGGCCCCACGATCAGCATTGGGTCAAAATGGGTTTTCAACTTCAAGCTTCTCGTTCAGAGGGATTGATCTCTGTTCAACAAGATTTAAATGTGGCTCCTCAAGTTTATGATAGTCCTCAAACCGGCTATTTTGAGGGGGTGTATCTCCAGGATGATTACACAATCTTTAAGTCTTTAATTCTGAATGCGGGATTAAGATACGATGCAACTCAATTTATTTTTTCTGACATTTCCCACCCGGATTCTTTACTGCAACCTCGAATTGGATTGAGCTATTTTCCAGCGGACACGACGAAGCTTCATATTTTTTACGGTAAACTTTTCCAACCTGCCCCGATTGAAAACTTAAGGCTGGCTTTTGGTGATACTTCCACTCTGACTACTTACGATATCAAGGCAGAAAAGGATGATTATTACGAAATGGGCGTGGACCAGCAAGTTTTTGCTAAGCATGTAGCGTCTCTGAATATTTACTATAAAGATGCGACAAACATGTTGGATGATGCTCAGCTATTCAATACATCGATTTCTCAGCCTTTTAATTTGGCTACTGGATTTACTTATGGTCTTGAGCTGTCCCTCCGAGGGCAACTGACTGAAGATTGGTCTGATTACTTCAACTATTCTTATAGCGTTGCAAAAGGGAAAGGGATTAGTGGAGGGTTGTGGGCGTTAGATCAGGGCGGATCTCACGGCGGGAGTGGAGGGTATGAGTACTTAGATCATGTTCAGCTCCATACGGCAAATGCTGGACTGACTTATGCTAAAAACTTCTTTTGGTGGACTGTGCAAGGGCTTTATGGAAGCGGATTACGCACTGGCTACATGAATCGAGCTGGCCTTCCTGATCATTTAACGATGGACACGACTGTGGGCTATGAATTTAGAGGTGATAGCTGGCTCTCTCGCTTTAAAGTATCTGGAGATATTTTAAATATTTTTGATAATCGCTACCCGATCACAGTCGCAAATGGGTTTAATGGCTCTCATTATGCGGCTGGACGACAGTTTTTCTTACGTTTTACAAAATCCTTGTAAAGTTCTCCTTAAAGTTCTTTGTTGTAAAGTTGTCCGTAAAAATAGAATATATTCCAATCACAAGTGTGATGTGCAAGACGCAAATTAATAGCGTTTTTTAGAAATTCCACTTCGATGGTATTCGTCCAAAAAATGTTCTACGGCTAAAATAAAAAGCTGCTGGTAAGAGCGTTCATGGCGTTTGGCAATGGTTCTTAAGGCTTCCAGGTCATCTTCCGGCAATCAAACGGAAATGAGTTTCTTTTTTCCTGGTCCGAGAAGTTTTCTCTTTTCAACAGCAGAAAGGGGAACTCCTTGTTCTAATACTTTAAGGCTTGCATCACTTTCGTAAAAGCGAGCAGATTCTTCCCAGTACTTTTCAATATTATCTGGTTGGCTTTTTCTTTTTCGCTCTTTCATAAATGTCGATCCTACCATCAACAACATGGCCGCGGTTATCTTTCCGAAAATATGTACCATCAGTCAGCTGATGAGCACACTTTCGACGCATGAAAAAAGATTCAATGGTGTGGAGTGTGCTTTTAAAAAGCCCCGGCGGAGTTATGAGACGAGATCAATTAAGTTTTCTTAACCAGTAACAGATTCTAAAATTAATATTAGCAATGTAAAATCACTATTTACATCATGCGTCACATACCCTAAAACCCTTTGTAGTGGCTGATTATCAGACTACGCAACAATTACTTCAGTTTAAATGGGTAGGTGTTTCTGTGGTGAAAAATTTATATAAATCAATTCCTATTGTCATGATTCACTCTTTTTTGAGTTTGTTGGTTTTTTTATCGATGCAAACCTCTGCGCAAGCTACCCAAAATGAGGCATTAGAATATCAGATTGTATCCAAAAGTGCCCCTGGGCGATGCTTAGATGTAGAGCGTTCAGAAACGCAGATCAATGGCGGAAAGGTTCATCTTTGGGATTGCATCCATGGAAATGGATCAGCTCATCAGCTTTGGAAGTTAGTAGTCCGTCCAAATGGCTTCTTTCAAATTATAACTAAAAGCAGTGGTAAAGCCCTAGATATTGCGCGCAAATCCCAAGACAATGGATCAGTAGCTCATATTTGGGAAGCACGAGGCGATAAACAATTCAATCAACTTTGGAATTTACTTCCAGCGAAAGGGGGAGGATTTCACATCAAGGCCCTGCATTCTGGAAAATGCTTGGATGCTGACATCTCATCCATCGCTTCGAACGGGACCCGAGTTCAACAATGGACTTGCTATGGTCCTGAAACCCATCCTAATCAAGTTTGGGAATTGCGAATTGTAGAGAAGCATTCGCAGAAAGGAGAATCAGAGCACCGAGGACAATCCATGGTGGGAGGTAGAATCCTATTACCCATAGAAGAAGGTTCTCCCCACACTCTAGGTAGAGGCTACAACTCCGTAAGCGGAGCTGCAGGTTCTGAGTGTGTTGAAGTAGCGAATCTTCATTCAATAGGACAAAACGATCCTTTCGCAGAAGGCGGAGTCAGATTGCCTCACGGGCAAGTATTGTATCGAAAGATATCCATTGCCAAAGATTCTTCAGAACTGAGGTCCTCACTGGGGATCGACGCACAAGCTTCCTTTGGTTTTTTCGGTGTAGGGGTAGACACGACCACTCATTACTTTAACGAATCTAAAAAGAACTCAAATAGCCTCTATGTTGTGATTTACGCACGAATTACGAACGAAAGTGAGTTGATGAATCAATATCGACTCACCCAAACAGGCAAGGATTTATTAGCGCAAAGTCCCATGGAGTTTTATAGACGCTGCGGTGATTCGTTCATCGCAGGTCGTACGACAGGAGGTGAGTTCTGGCATGTTCTGAAAATCGAGACCAGCTCATCTTCACAAAAATCAGATTTCAACTCAAAACTCACAGCAACAGGACTGACTTGGAGTGCCAGCGCCGCTATCAAGTCAACTTTGGATGAGATTAAATCCAAATCCAGAGTTCAGTCACAAACTTTTAAAAAAGGTGGACTTGGAGTTTTGCCAGATCATGAGGATTTAGGAGCAAATCTCTCGTATGCAAATGCACTTGCAATCCATGTTCAAAGTAATCAATCTCCTTCATTGATTTCACTGACCGCACTCCCTTATAGCGTTGTGGCAGACATGCCAATTCTGACGCCTACTTTAGAAAAACAAAGACGAGCGTTATTCCAGCTTGCTGAAGCGAGTGATCGGGCTTGGGCTAAATCACAGATGTGTGAATCGATTATGGAAAATATAAGCGCTTACAAATTTGAGCTGGGTAAAGTGGCTAAGTCTGAAATCTCTGAATACAAACGTCAGACCGATGCCATCATCAGACAAATCGATGAAAAAGCACAAGCTTGCTTCGATAACCCAAAAGACTGTACTGCTCTTCATCTTGGGTGGCCACAGGGAAAACTCCCTAGAGAAAAAACGCGAGAGGAGTTGATTGACGACAAAAATCTAGTCAAAGTTCAGTTAGAGTTTCACACAACCAACCAAGAACTTGACCACAATTCTATGCTGGATATCGAGATCGTAAGAAAGTCAGATAGAAACTACCTTGGGCAGTGGGGACTCCATGAGGATCACGGAAAAAAATGGGAAGATTGGACGACTAATATTGCAGAAATTGATTTGAGTAGTGTGATGAACGACATTGTCTCAGGCAATCAATGCCAACTCCTCCTTCATATGTATCCGGCTGGAAATAATAACTGGAATTTTTATATCATTGGACATCTCTATTTTAGAAATGGCGATGTTGAGACATTTAGAACGGATGAATGCAAGATCGAAGGCAAGAAAAGCAAGACAGAAAATAGATGTTGCGACCCTACTAATAAAGCATGGAGCCCGCTATGAAGCTCATCGGTTTACAAAGAGCATTCACTTTAGTCTCTTTGCCTTTTCTCTTCTGTTTCTGTGGAGGACAAAGAATGATTCCTCCGTATACACCCCCTCCTGTCTCTGATCAAACAAGACCTCTCACTCCTGATGAGATTGCTAAAATTCAAGGGCATAGAACAGCTAATCAAGATTTAGTTCGAAGGTGTGTATCTAGTGGGAATCGCTCTGGAGTGGTTAAGGTTGATTATGAGTCACTTTCGGTTTGCAAGATTGGCGGTAGACCACAAGGAGGAGATGTCCACTATCGTGTGAGTCCCGCTTCCGATGGCCTTGCAAATATCCGACTGCATTTAGGTGTTGCGGCAGGTAACAGTTCTGTACAACGAGAAGCTGAAATGATCGGCGTAGTTTCTGAGTGTATTCCGACAGTAAAAGAATATTTTGAAAGATCAGGGATTCATCTCGATCTTACGTTGCGAAGATACCTGAGTACCATGTGGTTAGACGATTTTGATGAAGCTATTATTCTGAATGATGGTAGTCCTACAGATCTTTACCCCTTCTCTTCTCATGTTTGGTATGTTCACAATGGCGCAAAAATAGATGGTAAAATCAATCCTAGGTACTGCGAAGTCATTACTCATGAAATAGGGCATATTTTAGGTGGACCAGATGAGTACCTTGACAAAAACTGCCCCGATAGACCTTTTGTTTCTCAGGAAACATTTCCTTGGAGCATCATGGCTAGTCATTCTGGATTGGATAGGACCGACTTTTATCCCCGCCACATTAAAGATATGATTAGACCCCTCTGTGAGGACTTAGCAACGGCTGAAGATTGGCCCAAGCAGGAAACTTACTCCTACCAGTGGATGTAAAAACAGTATATTAATGCGATTCAAAGGTTGAAATTTAAAGTGTAACCTTTTTTGTAAAGTGTGTGTTTTTTCAAAAGCCCCGTCGGAGTTATGAGGTGAGATCAATGATAAGTCGGGGCACCGCCGAGATCAAGATTGCTACTCTACGCACTCCGAGACACGGGAAGGTGCTAGACTCGTGTCGGGTGAGGCACGCGCGACAGACGAATCGTGTATGAAAACAGGATCGGGTGCAGGCTAATGAGGGAGGGGGCTTTGATTAAAGTGAAGGAACGGAGGTTTATTTGATATGTTGAGACATCTTCAAACTCCAAATACGATACCCGTTATTCATTCTTAATGGTTTCTCAGCTACCTCAAACTGGGTACATATTTTTCCATTTTCTTCTGACTGAAAATTTGAATGGCGGAGAGTTGATTATGAACGGAGCAGCGAAGGGTGCAGTTTGAAAGTTCATTTTTTCCACCCAGTGCTACCGGACGAAGATGCTCAATCTGTAGAAACCGTCTTGAGTTGCAAGCCTTGCCAGTCACAGAATCGACATAGGTACATTTGCCTTCGCTTTTTCTCCAGACGTCTCGTTTGAGTGCTGTTGAAATTCTCTCTCTTTTTACTGCCGATGTCGGCACTGCTGTTTGCTCTACCAGGTGTATGTCACTCTTTGTCATTAAGGAAGATTCCGTAGTGCCTTCTGCGGATGGCTCCTGAAGTGGTGTGGTATTTTTTTTCCTGCTGAGTGGTTCTCGGCTCGGGTCAAGCTTCTGCCATGCAATTTCTGAAATTTTTCCAATTAGATCACCCCATCCAATATTTGGATGCGAATGAGCTAGAAGTCCTTTAATTTTTTCCAGTGTCTCCATTGTTTGTTGATTCACTACAAGGTGGATCTCTGTTCTGTCATGACTGGCTGATCGAGCATATTCTCGAATAGGAGGGACTTCTTGAGAGGATAGATTTTTCAATTCTTGCGTGGCCGCTCGTGCGGACTTCCCGTCAAGCATGCCGAGCACCTCCTTTTTTTCTAAAGGACTAAGAGCATGATTTGCCTTAGCCTCCTCTTGAAAGAAAGATTGTGCTTGAGCCAAAACGGATAGGGAGAGACTGCCTTCTTGTATTTTGATTTCTACTTCTTTGGAAACTTCTGGCTCCAAACTTTTCAGCAACCGCATACTCGATATGCGTCTTTGAGCACTCGACTCCGAATAACCTAAACTCTCAACGCAATAAGAAAATAAACTGGAAAATCCAAGAACTGCAAATAACCGTCTTCTTTCCAGTTCTTGTAAATGATGTAAAATTTGAGTTGTTGTTTCTCGTTCAACTTTGACCAGTGCAGAGGTTTGATCGAGTAGTACTTGGTCAGGTAACTTTCTTAAAATTTCCATTCTCTTTTCTCCTATTGCTTGAGACTGGGAAACACCTTAACATAGTTTTCTGAGGTCGATTTTTTGTGTTTAGAGAGCCAATACAGGCCCTAGAATGAACAAGTGGTACTAGGGATCAGCTCTTAGTCATTGACTCTTCTGCTAGTTGCTACTGCACTCGTAGCAAGTATTTAAAATGAAGTCAGTAGTATTGAAAAAAATTCAGAAAAAATAAAAATACCTTGTCAAGAAGTTGTTCTCAGTTTGCCAAATTATTCTCCTGACACTCAAGCGAAGCGCCTTCCCTTGACAGCCTGCATTCGCTCCCGTTTTCATACACGATTCGTCTGTCGCGCGTGCCTCACCCGATACGATTCTAGCTCCTTTCCGTGTTTCGGAGTGCGTCTGGTGGTAACCTTGATCTCATCTCATAACTCTGCCGGGGCTTTTTGAAAGCACACACTGGATTGGTACTTTTAATATACTCCTTAAAGTTCTCCGTTGAGCGCGGCCTCAGGATATGGGAAAAGAACCCTATGGGCGCACAATGGAAACATGCAGGAAGAATTGAGAACTCCTCAAAACGAGGGGCTTTGATCAGTAAATTAGTGAAGGAAATCTTAGTTGCTGCAAAAGTCGGGGATCCAAATCCTGATAATAATGCTCGATTAAGGGCGGCTGTGGAGGCTGCAAGGAAGGCTTCCGTTCCGCGGGACAATATAGAACGAGCGATTAAAAAGGGTGCTGGTCTTTTAGACGACCCAATCCAATTTGAGCTGGTTACTTATGAAGGATTTGCTCCCCATAAAATCCCTGTTGTGGTCGAGTGCCTGACAGAAAATAAGAATCGCACGGCAGCAGATATCCGAGTTCTTTTTCGAAAAGGGATGTTGGGAGCCATAGGCAGTGTCACTTGGATGTTTGATCGATTAGGGGTAGTTGAAGCAACTCACCCTTCATTACAAGATCTTGAGACAGTGGCGATTGAAGCCGGTGCTCAAAATGTAGAAACTTTGGAAGCTTTTGAAATTCCTGCCGGTCATGCGGGAGGGCGATTTTTCTGCGATACGACCGATTTAGATTCGGTCAGTAAGTATTTAGTTAAAAATGGTTGGATCGTAACTCTTTCTGAAATGAATTATATTGCTAAGAATTTGGTAGAAGTCCCAGAAGAGCAGAAAAAAGAAGTTTCTGAATTTTTAAATGCCATTGATGATCATGATGATGTACATCGAATCTATACGGCATTAAAGTAACAACAATTTAAGGGGAATATTTCTATGAAATTATCTTTTCAGAAAGCTTCTTTGTTTTTTATTTTACCATTTCTGTTTACGACATCTCAGTCGTTTGCAAAAGTAGAGAAAAAAGGTACAGCCGCAAAACACGAAAAAATCGCTACTATTGAAACGACAGAGGGTGTCATTAAGGTGAAACTTTTTGCTGATAAAGCTCCAAAGACTGTGGAAAATTTCATCGGTTTAGCAACTGGAAAAAAGGAATGGAAAGATCCTAAGAGCGATAAAATGGTGAAGGGAAAATCTCTTTATGCTGGGACGGTCTTTCATCGTGTGATTCCAGATTTCATGATTCAAGGTGGAGACCCCCTGGGAAACGGTACCGGTGGACCTGGATACCAGTTTGAGGATGAAGTGAGTTCCTTGGATCAATTTGATCATGTAGGGATTTTAGCAATGGCTAACTCAGGACCCAATACGAATGGTTCTCAATTTTTTATTACGGTTAAGCCGACCCCTTGGCTTAATGGCAAGCACACTATTTTTGGCGAGGTGACCCAAGGTATGGATATCGTCAATAAAATTTCAACAGCAGAAACAGGCCCTAATAACATGCCTGTAAAAGAAATTAAGATCAAAAAGATTAAGATTACTTCGTAATAATGGGTTTCAGGCTACAGTCATGAGTGGATACGATTGGCTGTAGCCTGAGCGCTTACTTAAATTATAAATGGGACGCTCGATTTTTCTATTGTTTTTAAATTCTTTTTAGTGGATTGCAAAAAATGAGCTAAACGCCTTTTCAGGCATACTATTTTAGGTAACAATGACAGTCCCAAAACATGGAAAAGGAGTCCCGTGATTAAAAAATTCTCATTTTGGATTGTGTTGGTTTTAATCGCTTCGCTTGGGTCAGTGGTTTTGATTCATTGGAAATCATTGCAGCAGCTTCACGAAAGAACCGCTTATTTACAGCCGCTTTATCAGCGACAAAAGATCATTAACTCATTGAGCTTGAATCTTGAAAGATATCGGCGAATGAGTTCAGGCTTTCGAAAGCTTTCTCCGGATGAAATGGCGGATATCAAAAGTAAACTCAAGCAGTCCTTTACTCATGGAGTCGCTAAATTATCTCAATTGGATTCAACCAATGAAGAGCGTTCAAGTGAGCGTGCACTGAACGATGAAATCTCTGAATTAATCACTCTGAGTGCCCAAATTGAACCTATGCTTTTCTCCAAGGATGCCTATGTACGTTCTGAAGTTCAAGAGCTTCATGATAAAATTTTCAAGACTTTAATAGATTTGGAAAAAAGTGCGGATTCTCGAATGATGACGATGCAATCTGATAATTCTCGATCTGAGTCATCTTCGGTGATTCTTTTGATTGGAGTGGGCTTAGGAATTCTTGTGCTCATTTGTAGTATCATACTTAAGAATTATATAGTGTATGCAAAACCGCTCAATCGACTTTATCAATATGCAAATGATTTAAAAAAAGGGAAACCTATTCCCAAAAACCCTCCTCGTCTTCCCGGATTATTTAGTGAAATTCAAAGTGCTTTGAATCAATTAGGTTCAGAAGTTGAAGAGCATATGAGGGATCGACATAAGTTTATTCTGGATATTGTAGCTGATTTAAAGAGTCCTTTGACTTTACTTCAGGCAGGGAAATACTTATTGGGGGGTGTAGGAGAAGAAATTCCTGCGGATCAACAAGTACAGGCAGCTGAGTCTGTGAGACGTGGGCTCGCTATTTTTGCGGGCAGTCTAGATGACCTCAATGATATCGTTGATATTAATCGGTTAGAGTCTCGTTTAGATGAGTCTACAGTGGATCTCTCTGAGCTTCTTTCGGATGTATCTAAAACTATTTTAGGTCCCGATGCAGGTAAGCGGATTTTGGTTTCTGTCCCACCGATTCCAGTTTGGGTGACGATTGATGCTCGGCGCTTTGAGCGAGTGATGATTCAAGTTTTATCGAAAGTAATCGGGACTCTTCCTAAAGGTGGAAATCTCTCTATTTCTGTCTCTCAAGCGATTCAGAGTAGTTTTAGAGGAGTTGAGATTTTAATTCAGGATGCAGAGCGCTTTAAAAATGGCCGTGCGGCAGCTGCAGGCCCTGAGCAAGATATTCTCAAACACTGGATTAGTGAAAATGGTTTGAGTATGGCGCTTTCTCATAAAATTATCAAAGCCCATGGGGGCGCGATCATGGCTGCAGGTGTAGCTGGGATGAGTGTGACGTTGATTATTCGATTACCGCAAGAAAGAATCGTAAGTCGAGGTCTCATTTCTCCTCCTGCGGGAGAGCTATCCCTACCGGCTCGAGGTTTAGTGGTGCAGAATCATAGCGTGGAAAGTAAAGGCTCAGGTTCAGCAGTTTAAGGTTTTTGTAACTTTTCGATCTCCTCTTTGAAGCTCATGCCTTGGGTTTGAGGTAAAATTTGGAGATCGTTTCCTTCTTCTCTGATTCGAGCATAATCTAGGATCGTGGGCATAAAGTCTCGACTTAACATCTGGATCTCTGATTCTATATGCTTTTTATATTTTTCTTCATTGAGTGAACTCACTAAGAAGCAGTTCCTCGTTTCATCGCGTAGGATTCCGCCGTGATCACTTTCTAATGAAGAGTCTGAGTGAAATGCGTAACCCGGATTGGCAGTTAAAATAAAATCGGGGATCTCTCCTTGGCGCTCAGTCTTAATTTTTTCGCTTAGAAGCGGAGAGTGTGGATCCATGTATTTAGACGACAAAGTAAGGATTCTCGCAAGCGCAAAGATAGCAGTGGGTTTAAAATGATGACGGGCGAGTTGAAGCCATTCTCGATCTGTGTGCCATTGGGCAAGTAATGAAGAATGACCTACAGTGTCTAAATATTCCAAAGGATCTTGTTTTGGATCCTCAGAAGTTTCTCCGAGGATTTGTCCGTCAGATAGTTGATCGAAATGTGTGACAACGACATATTTGAATTCATCAGTACCATTTGGAAAGCTTCGAATAAAAATCAATCCTGTCCGATGCTGTCCAGGTAGATCGCCTCTTGTCATGACAAGAACAGGCTCGCGTAACCAGGCTCCAGAGCTATCCTGATCGCCCACAAATCGTGTAGTGGATTGAGCGACTGCATCTCCAGTTAAGGCCATTGCAAATAGATCCACTGGGTGGTGATTTGTAAGCTTAAAGATGTTTTGCGCTAAAGTTTCATTGCTGAGCCGAGTAAAAGGGAGTCTAAAGTCGAGTAAATCACTTGGAATGTCTAATAGGCAGCGCGCTCCTTCGAAGTGAGATAACTCATAAAAACTGAGTCTATTTTTCCAGCTAGATTTTGCTCGGTGTCCTTTTTTCTCTACGTCTGCTTTTCCTCTGAGGTAAACTTGAACTAAATTATCTCCTGCGCTATCAACCAACGCGTTAGGGTGTCCTTTTCCTTTGGGGTGAATGTATTTAAAAGACTGTAGATGAAACTCATCTAGCAATGCTAGTTTGTATTTAGGCTCAGGAGCCGTAGCCGCACCTACCACGAATTGATATCGTTCGTAGTCATGATAATCTCCTGCTAGAAATTCGGTGATATTAAACCCCGTGTTTTCCAATAACGGTACCTCCCTATTTTGAGAAGAGGTATTTGTTTGAAAGATCTTTTCATCAAACGGCCCATAGCCTGCCGTATGTCCATGGTCTGATATTAAAAAAACAGTCGCATTTTTAAGACTAGGGTGGTGTTGAGCGGCGGTGAGGATAGAGTGAATACCTTGGTCAATCGTTTGATAAACAATGGGAAGAAGATCATTGTCAAAATGTGAGGCTTCATCTACTGCAGAGTACCAATTGACAATGAGTCGGAGTTTTCCCTCATGATCATTTTTGATCGCGTTTGCGGTAGTTTCAGCAGTTTCGATATCGAGCATGCTTGGGAAATAAAGAGATCCATTTGCAAATTCGGATAGGTGTTCGAAAAAGTAACTGATCAGCCCAACTACGGAAGATCTTGCTCCATTAACAACGGGCATAAAACTTATGAATGTTTGTTCAGGCGTGAAATAACCTGGTAGCCAAACTTTACCTTCTTCTCCTGTTTTATCATTTTCAATTCTTTTAAAAGCTGGATTCTTAGCGCCACTTGTGAATTCCTTGAGATCTTTAGGTGGCTCTTGATAATTTTCAGCAATTCTATGTTCAAGGCGAGAAGTGGGCGTATTGCTTCGAATGCCATGCACGTCTAGTTCAAAGCCTGTCATTATGGTTGACCAAGAGGGCAAAGTGAGTGACCGAGAAGCATAGGATTCCATCTGTGTGCCTCGGTCAATAAAATATTTTTTTAAGTGGGGAAAGTACCCTTTGTCGGCAGCCTGAATCAATCGATCATAACGTAAGCCATCCACTAAAAGCAGAATAATTGGATTTCTCTCGTTAGTTTTCTCTTCTAAATGAGGTTTTTTCGCACTTCCACTTGCGGGACCTCGAGATATTTTTTGGGGGGAAAAAAGTAAATTTTTAAGCCGTTCAAATTGCGAGAATTTAGCTTTTTCTATTTCACTGGGAGACAGTGACTCTCGAAGTCTTCCTTGCTTTTCTTCTTCTTTTGTGAAGACCGCGATCAGTTCATTTAAGATTTCCGTAGGTCTTAGAAGTCGGGAGAGGGAGTGCCCTTTGAGCTCAGTAAGTACTTGATAGAGGTATTCAAAAGAAAGTTCCTTTGGGAAGCGAGCGTCATTTTCATCATGAATATGAGTTTCGGAAAGCGCAAGAATATTTCCATAGGACTCAAGTCGATTGAGGTATTTTGTTTTGCGGTTGGTGTAAGTTGCATTTTCAATGGCGTACTGGATGGGTTTTATAAATAGGTAATTGGTGAAGGGAATCATACCGCCTAGGTACTCTCTTCTTATTTTCCATTGTGCAAAGGTCTTGAGACTTTGCTCAAAAAAGGCAGGCGAAATAAAATTCACGACATCGACTTCGCCCGCTGGATTAATAAATGAAATGAGGTGTGAAGGGATGAGGTTGCCCTCTTTTAAATGAGATCCGATTACTTTAAGAGTTTTTTCATAGTTTTCGTCAATCGTCCCAAATCCCTTAAACTCGTTGATAAAGTTTTCAGTTCGAACTGACTCTTTAATATCGCTTGGATTAATATAGACCAAAGCAAAATTTGCACCGAAGGGTGCTGCCTTTAATCCTTCTTTGCCTATATCTCTAAAAAAATCACCTCTGTTTTGTTTTCGGTCTTTTCTTTTAGTGATACGCCAATTTTCGTAAAATTGACCTTCTCTGCCTTCGGGAATGATTAATCCTGCCAAATTCGAGATTGGATTGTAACGGATTAAGAGAGCTTCACCTAGTTTTCTTAAAAAAAGATCCATTTGATTTGGATCTTTCTGGGGGTCTAGAATCAGTGAGTTTCTAAACTCAGGAAATTTGCCCTCTAATGATAGATCAATGAGCGTCAAAAGGTAGTTAGCTTCGAGTTTTCGGATATCTTCATGATACTTTTTATATTCTCCAAGCTTAATGAAAATCGGAGCAATAGGGAACCCCAGAGATTTTCCAGTGCCAAAAACAGAATTTCCTAAATAATGGCCCCATTCAGTTCTCTTGGCATGGGTCACATCTAAAAGGAGAGGGGGCAATAGTTTTTTACGCTGAGGGTCCTCGATTTCAAAAGAGCGAACCTTTTGGACCCCTGTTCTATCGGCTTCAATTAAGAATTGGGGGTTAATAGAATCAATTTCTACTCCTTCAAATCCAAGGTGATTGAAGTTAAAGCTAGATTTAGAACCTTGTGGCTGAGCGATTCCCAAAACAATGAGTTTTTTTTCATTAGATAAGGGGAGAGTTCCTACTCGGAGCAAGTGCGCCTGACTTTCAGTCGGAACTCCAAGCTTGAGCAGCGCGGCTCCTAAAATAAAAAAGGTAAATTTTTTGGATATTTTTTTGAATGTCAAGATTGCCCCACTTCTTATGTAATAGCGTGTGATGAGCTGGGTCATCGCTGTCGATCGGATACGCGATTTTGGTGGAGTTGGCAAGCGGTTTAAACTGAAAGAGTCACTTGATATTTCTGCTTATCTTAATTATTAGATCGCTCAGCGAATGATTTGATTAGAAATCTTAAGTCGTATTATTTTGTAGATTTTTTTTACTTTCGTCTTTTTTATGGTCACCGCCTACATTTCCATCGCTTACAATAACTTCTGCAGGTCGAAGCAAGCTCCCATTCATTGTATAACCACGAATATGTTCCTTTACGATAGTGTCTTTAGGTAGAGTTGAGTTTTCTTTTCCAATGACTTCGTGAAGATGAGGATCAAAAGGTTTTTGGAAAGTATCAATGGGCTGAATACCATATTTTTCAAAGAGAGCTTTGAATTGCTTGAGTACCATTTGAATTCCATCAAGCATGGCATTGCTAGTCTCTTTTGATGAGTGAGAAACTGCACGTTCTAAGTTGTCGATAATCTGAAGTAGTTCTTCAGCAATGGGACGCCATCCAAAACGAATTAGTTCGCTTCGCTCTTTTATCATCTGTTTTTTAAAATTTTGAAAATCAGCATAGAGATAAAGATACTTATTTTTCTCTTCTTTTAATTGAGATTCTATGGAATCGAGAGATTGTATAGTTTTTGACTGGTTCAAGTTTATTTAACTCTCCTTCCTCAGAAGAGTGCAAACGTCTGGCCAATATTGATAGCAAGTCGATAACAAAAAGGAACGGCAGAAAATAGCCGAGTCTAATTTTTGCATGATTTAAGTATATAAAGACTTTGGAAAGGAGCATTTATGGCTAATAAAAGAAGCTTGTCTGAGGGAAAAAAAGAGACGGGATTAAGTCGATTGGGTTCATGGGGAGGGCAAAGCCCTTTACGAGAAATTACGAGACTTCAACGAGGCATGGAACGATTGTTTGATGATTTTCTTACACCTTTTTCAACTTCATATTTATGGGGTGGAGAAGATTTAGTTTCTGTGCCAGCATGCGACATAGAAGAGACAGATACTCACTACCTCCTCAGTTTTGATCTACCTGGAATATCTAAAGATGACGTAAAAATTGATGTGAGGGACAGTCAACTTATTGTTTCTGGGTACCGCAAAGAGGAAAAAGTAAGTCGATTAAACAGTGAAAGATTTTATGGAGTCTTTCAGCGGTCGTTTACCTTACCTATCGGTATTAATGTAGATCAAGTAGAGGCCAGCTATAAAGATGGTGTCCTCTGGATTGCCGTCCCTAAAGGTGAAGTGGCAAAAGGTAAAACTATAGAAATTAAAGAAGGTAAAGGTGGAGTTTTGAGTCGTCTACTGGGACAGGAAAAAGAAATAGAAAAAGAAGGGAAACCTCAAAAAATAGCATCCTAATGTTTGAGCTAATGTTTGAGTGGAATGGGTGTATGTATTTACGCTCTTTCCACTCATCCTCGACTTCTAAAAATTTATGGGGCTTCTAGTCATAAGGCTACAGTATTGGTAGTTAAAGATCATGAGAAAGATCGAGGTTGGATGGTTCATGTACTAAAGAAGGCAGGTTATTTAGTGAAAGCGGCTGCAACAGGGATTCAAGCAGTCGATCTTTGTCGTTTTCACTCATTTGGTGTTATTACTTTTGACCTATCATTGCCAGACGCACGAGGTTCGGATGTTCTTATGCAAATTCGGGAATTACATTTGAATGAAGAGGTACCGTTGTGATTATTTCAATTTCCAATAATAAGGACAGGATATAACGCATAAGTTTGTTGAAGCACTTCGACTTTATCTAGGAACTATCGAACGAGATCAGTAGAAAAATAATAAAAATGAAATAAAATCGCCTACCCGTCGAGACGAGTAGGCGATTGGTAGAACAATAGAATTTCTTATTATCTGTGAGCGACTGCACAGCCTAAACTCTGAGAGCAGTTTGCACCGGATGCAAGGCATTCGTTGTTAGCCGCTTCTTGAGTGTTAGCAACATTCGAAGCAATATCAGCACTCGCAAACCAAGCGCCAGCAGAGTCGGACGAGAAGCAAACGACTGGTGTATGTGCACGATCGGTAGGAGTTTGCAAACGAGCGTTCGTTGTTGGAGTATGAGTGGTTGAGGACTGATCATCAAGCCAACCCCATCCATAATAACCTGGATAATAATAGGAAGAATAATTGTAGTAAGGATAATAATAAGAAGGGTAATAATAGGGAAAGTATGAATAAGCTCCATACATGCTTCCCCAATCCCAAAAATCTGACTCTTGATTATGGGCGCGATTAGCATCGAGTGCATGGTGGTTACCTTGTGTTGTCACGGTATTTCGAGACTCCATAGCATTAGGTTCTGCCAGTTGTTTTAAGAACTCACTTGCGGGAAGAAGATTTTGAGGTGTTTTTTCATTACTCAGAACACCTAGATTCTGCGCAAAAGCTAAGGGTGCTGCAAAAGCGGACATTGCTAAACTCAAAAGTAAAATTCTTCTCATATAAATAAGCCTCCTTAAAAAACCCATGTTAACGGGGTCAAAATAGTAAGGTCCCGTTAACATGGGATGTTATTCATGTTTTGATGATAAATTACTTAACAAGTTTAGTGCCAGTCATTCGAGCGGGTTAAATTGGTTTAAGAATTAAAATAATTACACAACTAGTGGTAATTAATGTGAAGTATTAACATAATTAAAATGTAATAATTTAGCATAAACGTAGACGCGTCTTGTCAATTTTTTTATTAAAAATCATTAGGTTTAGGATTGTCGGAAATGTCAAGAACGCATAAGATGCCCCAGTTACATGGAGGAATCGTTATGAGGGCTGAAGCTGTTTTAATCATTGTTGGGTTTTCTTTGGGTTTGGGTATTGTTCAAGCTAAAGAAAAAGTTCCTGTCCTTGAAGGAATAGATGAGTCTATTATTGACCGATCTATTCAGCCTTGTAATGATTTTTATCAATTTGCCTGTGGAAAATGGCTTGCAGAAGCAGAAATTCCATCCGATTTGCCAGCCTGGGATAGAAGTTTTATGGCTATGCGAGAAAAAAATCGAAGTACTCTCCGAAATATTTTAGAAAATTATTCATCTGGAAAAGTTAAAGAGCCCAAAAATCCCTATGCGAAAAAATTAGGAGATTATTACTCCGCATGTATGAATGAGAAAAGCATCGAGACGAATTCTATTTCTGAGTTAAATGAAGAACTCAGAAAATTAGACTCATTAAGCTCGTTAAATTTTAAAAATCAGATCGCAAGTCTAATGGCTCAGCTTCATTTAAAGGGTATAAATGCGCTCTTCGATTTTGGAGATCAACAAGACTTTAAAGATGCTACACAAGTGATTGGGGTCGTGGATCAAGCAGGACTGAGTTTGCCAGATCGAGATTATTATTTGAAGGATGATGCAAAAACTTTAGAAATTAGAAATCTTTACTTAAAATATGTTCAGACTATTTTGGAATATTTAGGAACTCCTCCAAAATTGGCAAAAGAAGATGCTCAGAAAATTTTAAAGATCGAGACTTTTCTTGCAAAAAATTCAATGGCACGCGCCGATCGTCGGAGCCCTTTTAATATCTATCACCGGCTCGAGCGGCAAGGTTTAAAAGAGAGAGTGCCATTATTGAATTGGGATCAATATTTTAAAGAGAGTGGTACCCCTGAAGTCGACGCTATTAACGTCGCTGTCCCAGAGTTTTTTGTAGGGCTAAATCAACTCTTTGCCTCAACGGAAGAGCATGCAACTCAGCCTGCTATTGCAACACTTTCAGATCTGAAGCTTTATCTCAAGTGGCATGTGATTAGTTCTGCAATACCTGCTTTGCCAGAGAAGTTTGTAAATGAAAATTTTCATTTTGTATCCCAAGCCTTATCAGGTCAAAAGAAACTTGAAGCGAGATGGAAACGATGTGTGAGTGTTATTGATCGGCAAATGGGGTTTGCTTTAGGAAGGTCATTTGTTGAAGTGAGTTACGGCCCGGAGGGCAAAGTGCTTACTGAGGAAATGATACAAAATGTGGAAAACTCCTTTCAAGAAGAGTTGAAAGATTTGACTTGGATGGATGAGGCAACGAAGAAGCAAGCTCTCAAAAAACTTCACGCTATTGTGAATAAAGTGGGTTACCCAGATGTTTGGCGAAATTATGATTCTTTTGAAGTAAATCGAAAATCTTATCTGAAGACTTTATTTGAGGGTGGTGTCTTTAACTCTCGTTATCATTTAAATAAAATTGGTAAACCAGTGGATCGAAAAGACTGGGAGATGTCGCCTCCTACCGTAAATGCCTATTACGATCCTTCTATGAATGAGATGGTTTTTCCTGCGGGGATTTTACAGCCACCTTTCTTTAATCGAAACTTTAGTATGGATGCAAACTACGGTGGGATCGGGATGGTTATGGGGCACGAATTGACTCATGGTTTCGATGATCAGGGGCGACATTACGATGCTGTGGGGAATTTGGTGGATTGGTGGACGCCTGCAGTTGCAAAGGCCTTTGATACTCGAGCTGAATGCGTCATTCATGAATACGATGGATTTGAAAGCTTGCCAGGCTTGCATTTGAACGGAAAATTGACCTTAGGAGAGAATATTGCGGACCATGGCGGAATCCGACTAGCTTACCGAGCTTTGCAAAATTACAACTTAAAAACCCATCAAAAAACGAGTAGCGTCAATTCTAGTTTTACGGAGGATCAACGATTTTTCTTAGCATTTGCTCAGTCCTGGTGCTCTAAAAAGCAGGAACAATTGACTCGAATGCTAGTGACAACGGATCCGCATTCTCCTGCACGTTTTCGTGTGAACGGAACGCTTTCCCAGTTCTCCAGGTTTGGAGATGCATTTCAATGTAAGCCTGGGACGGCAATGGCTCCTGTCAATCGTTGCGTGATATGGTGATTCTTTGTTTAAGTTCTTGAGATTTCTTATTTCTTTTTAATGTTAAATAAAGGAAGAAATCTTTCGTAACCGTTTTCTTTCAGTTTTGAAACAGGGATGAATCTGAGCGAAGCCGAGTTAATGCAGTAACGTAATCCACCTTTGTCACGAGGTCCATCGGGAAAAACATGTCCTAAATGGGAATCTCCGTGCTTGGAGCGAACTTCCGTTCTTTCTCCCAGGGTAAAGTCTCGTTCCGTTTTTTCACTGATATTCTCTTTTTCTATAGGCTTTGTAAAGCTCGGCCATCCTGTACCTGATTCAAATTTGTCGAGAGAGCTAAAGAGAGGCTCTCCGGTAATGATATCGACGTAAATTCCATCTTCATGGTTATTCCAGTATTGATTCTCAAAGGGTTTTTCGGTTCCTTCATTTTGAGTTACATTGTATTGTTCGGGGGTGAGCATTTTTTTAATTTTATCTTGAGGGGGTTTTTCATAGTGATTCATTTGTGCTCCTTCGGCATAAAGTTGTGATAGTAGATTTAACATAAATAAAAGTGGAGTTAAGGAATTTATATTTTTCTTGATATTCATAAAAATCGTCATTTTTTGATGCAATGGGTTGGTTTGATGCAAGCAGTTTAAGTGACTTAGGGGTGAAATTCAAGGTGCATTAAATGCGATCTCTCTACATAGGGATCTATTAGTGAATCGGAAATCACCTTTATTGCAAAGAGCTTTAATTTCTGACGCATCCGGAGGGTTTCGATGAAATCCATATCGGACAAACGTAATATAGGTATTCGGTTTTGAAAATTCCTTTAAACTAGCTAAAATAAGCTCACTGTTTTCAACGATAAATTGATTTTTTTGCGCTTCAGACTGATGCTCGATCCTAGACATAGTAAAAGCCCCGCTGCTGAGATTGAAGATAATTTTACCTTGGTCATCAATGAGCACTTCGCCAGCGATCAGCACGAGATTTTTATTGGCTAAGCTTATATGTTTTACTCCAATTTCCCACGAATTTTCAACAAGGCCACATACAATTTGTCCTGAAGGCAATATAATGAAATTATATTGTTTTCCATGAAGCAATGTATCAAATTGACATTTTTCTAAAATGGCACCGTCTGCTTCCCTAAGCTTGCGGTCAGATAAATAATTATAAATCACATTTACTACCCGTCTAGAGTTTGGCTTTGAGTCAGGAATATATTCTAGTCGTAATTGGGTTTGATTAATGGTTTGAGATAATGGGCTCAGTAATTTCAAATTTTCTTTAAGACTTTTAGTTAAATTATTATAGTTGGTGTCTTGATGATGGGTGTCTTGCTCTGAGGTTAATGAGTGCTGATTCAAAGATTCGGCTGTTTGTAGTAGGGAAGGGTCCATCAGAAAATGCTCTTGGGAGAAAGAAGGTGAGCCAGGTTTAATACAGGGTGAATCTTTCGATGATTTTGAGCAAGGAATGGGTATTTGGAATTGTGTTTTTGCTTTCCTGGAGATCAAGAATTCTCTAGTTTCAGCAGGCTTGCTTGTTGGAGTATAGATGCTATCAGCCAATGAATAATCCAATGCAGTCATACCGGTTTTATTAGTATGGTTTATGTTTACTTCCGGATGATTGAGAATCGTTTTGACCAGTTCTAATTGACCACTCCCTGCGGCATAGATGAGTGCTGTATATCCTGTACGGTCAATATGATTTAGATCCGCACCCTTACTGACTAAAAGATTAAAGATATCTGTACAGCCATGGCTTGCGGCAATGAAGAGAGGGGTTGTCTCAAATCCATCAGTAGAGGGGTAATTTGGATTTGCACCTTGATTTAATAGCTCACTTACTTGTTGAAGGTTTCCATTCATGACAGCTCTTAACAAGAGTTCATTTGGATTGGAAAATGCAGTTCGAGAAAAGAGAAAGAAAATTCCTAACAATAGTAAAGTTTTGAAGTTTTGACGTACGTTTTTTGTTTTCCGCATTTTGCCTATCTTCCTTCAATCTTGATCTGAGAGTTGATAGTATCTAATGTTTTTTTAATTTCATTTGTATTTGAGGTCTTTAGTGGACTGACTGTATTGGGAGGGCATGAAGCAGAGCTCATTGAGCTTCTGGAATCTTCGGTCCCAGAAGCTATCGGAGTTGGTGGTACAATCAAAGATTGAGTCAGTTCATTAAAATAGTTCTGAAATTGCTTTTTACAATCTTTAAAAGTGAGAGTTCCTTTTTTCATCTCAGCTTCTGTAGTGTCAAAGGTAGATTTAAAATTTGCTTTTGATGGGTATGTAATAAAATAGGATCGACTACTATCCCCAAGGAGTGGGGTTTTATCTATTCTTCTACCAAAATCATCGTTCTCGTTAATTTTAAGAATGGCTAAATTTAATTCATTTTGAATTTTAAAGTATTTAGCTAAAAACGCTTTTTTCTTTTTCATATTTTTTTCATTTATGAAATTGGAGCGTTGAGTTGCGCGTTGATTGTTTAATTTAATAAGGTTATCCATTAATGAAAAAAACTTTTTAGATTTTTTTTGGATTGCATCCATTAAAATCTTAACTTGCTTTAGATTTTTATCATTATCTTCAGAAATAACGGGATTAAAGTTCAATTCATTAAGAACTTTTTTTTTCTCTTTTGTGAGCTTTGTCAAGTACTCTGCCGAATTCTGATCTGTTGAATATGAAGTTTGTTTTTTCTTAAAGAAAAAGCTTTTTTTGTTTTTGGCAAGAAATTGAGCTGTCTCTTCTTTAAGTTTTTCTAGTTCACTTCTCCTCGCTTGTAGGCCGTTATAATAGGTCGTTAAAGTTCGTTTAAAGTCTTTATTGAGACATTCGCGATTTTCGCGATGGCCTTGTTCATAAATGTAGCTAGCATTTCCGATGAAAGGTTTTATTTCGTTATAAAACGTTCCAGGTTCCACGGCAAGTCCGTTGATTTCCATAAAGGCTTTCAAAAAAATTTGAGATTTTCTTTGTTGCTTTGTTAATCCTGCAATACTCATTTGAGCGTCGAAACATATGCCTATGCAGAATATTGTAGAGAGTATTATGAATGGAGAGAGCTTGTTCATAAGTATTTATTTAATCATTAGAAATATACTAATACAATTGAATTGTTATTCAAAATGCACTATAAAATTATAGGAGCACCGTACTGGTCCCCTCCTCTTAAGGAAGATCAAAAACCAACGCTTCAGAGGCTTGCTTTTGAGCTATCAGGTCGATCTTCTGCTCCTCTTCAAATGCAGCCCCATCCCCTGCGCTCAGAGTCTTGCCATTGATCTTTAAAATTCCTCGAACGATTTGAACCCAAGCATGGCGTCCTGGTTTAAGAATATGAGAAACGGTTTTACCTGGATCTAAAAGCGTCGCGTACACTAAGGTGTCTTGATTGATTTTTAATGAGCTTTGAGTTCCTTTAGGCGATACAATCAATCTGAGCTGGTTCTTTTTCTCATCTGCTGAAAAGCTTTTCTCTTCGTAACTCGGTTTGAGCCCTTTCTTCTCAGGATGAATCCAAATCTGTAAGAAATGCAAAGGTTTTGTTTTAGAATGATTAAACTCGCTGTGACGCACTCCCGTTCCAGCGCTCATTCGTTGCACATAGCCCGGTTTTAAAACTGAGCCAGTTCCCAGACTGTCCTTGTGCTCTAAGGCTCCTTCGATTATATAAGAAATAATTTCCATATCTTTATGGCCGTGGGTTCCAAACCCTGCACCTGGAATTACACGGTCTTCATTAATCACAGTGAGGTCATGAAACCCCGTAAAGTGTGAATCGTAGTAATTCGCAAATGAAAACGTATGGTGGCTGTCTAGCCACCCCTGTTGAGTGTGTCCTCGTTCTTCTGATTTTCTGATTTGCATCATAAGAATTCTCCTTGGGTCGATCGACTCGTTGATCGGAATTAATAGTCTTAATTTGATTGAGAGTCACAGGCATCGCAAGAGCTAATAACTGGGTTTGACCACGATTGTGCGTCGACGCAGCTATAAAAACCCAAATCTCTATCGCAGTTTGTTATCTTGACATTACCTGTCAATGACACATTGCTTTCTGATGCTCAGTTAATTGCTGCTTTGTATTCATATACGGCATTTTTTTGCCTTCCCTAAAAGCAAACTGCTAAATCTCTTTGATTCCGGATGGATAACGTATTCGTGTTGTCAACGTTCATTGGTAATTAAGTGCCGTCAAAATCGCGTGATAATAATAGTTAAATAAAATTTGAGTAGTTTTCTGTGGGCAGTTGAGAGTCTTGGTTTTAATTAAATTTTTTATAATGAATTTAGTGAAATATTATATACTTTAATAACCTTAGTTCGGATTCGGGGATAGTTACTGAGGTTAATAATTAAATATAACTTAAAAGGATCATGAAATCATGAAGTACAATAGAGTATTTTATTATGGTCTTTCTAGTTTATTTTTTCTGTCGTGCTTCTCTACTCATTTTGTATATTCTAAAGTAAAGACAGATTTAGCAGTAAAGACAAATGTAGCGGGTTCGAGAACTGTTACTTTTGTTAATAGCTGCTCCTATCCTGTGTGGTTTGGTTTTGCGGGCGGATCAGTTCAAAGTAAAATAGGAGGTACCCTTTGTAATTCCAGTAACGATTGTTATCCAGGGTCAACGTGTATTCAAACGGGAGCTATTCAACAGTGTTTTTGGAATAATCCTCAGCCGAGTGATGGTACCTATGAGTTGGCCCCTAATGGGGGAACTAACTCCGTTACCTTGACCAACTATAATACCGGATCAGGCCTGATTTGGAGCGGAGCTGTGAGTGGTCGTACAAATTGTTCTGGAGGTACATGTCAAACGGCAGACTGTGGCGACAATGGTCTGTCAGAGTGTAAACCCGGTCAGGGATTTCAACAGCCTGCCACTCAAGCAGAGTTTACTTTGCAAACAGGGGCCTCTGATTTTTACGACGTAGAAATTATTAATGGGTTTAATATTCCTATTCAGATGTCGCCAGTTCTAGCTACGAGTAGTCCTTCGGCAAATCCTTATAATTGTGGAAGCCCAGGAGCCGTGACCCCATCGTCAGCACTTTTGGGTTCTTGCTCTTGGACCTTTACTCCGCCTAGCAATGACTATCAATGGGTAACCCAAGGTGGCACAACCTGTTCCCTGAATAGTGATTGTCCTACTTCTCAAGTTTGTGGACTTAGCTTTAATCCAGGTATGAGCTCACTCTTACAAAAAACTTGTGGTTCTCTACTCGGTTATTGGACTGCTGACGAGGTTTGTGGAGTTCAATCTGACTATGGATTACCTTTTAATTGCACGCAAACTTGGTCAGCAGGAACTTTGGGGGATTTAGCTTTAAAAGATTTATATGCCTGCGATGCTGGAATTCCTTCTTGTTATCAAAATGGAGCTGCAGCCAATTGTTGCGGTTGTGTAAATTGGGATCAAGATGGCTTAATGGCACCATCTTTTCCGTTAACGCAACAATGTCAGAATCAGAATTCTACATGGTTAACCTTTGTAAAACCAACATTAGAATGGCTTAAAAAGGGTTGTCCGACAGCTTATACTTACCCCTTTGATGATATGAGTAGTACATTCACTTGTACAAGCATGCAAAATAGTGTGAATTCTGTGAACTATGTAATTACCTATTGTCCAAATTCCAGTCAACCAACGCCAACGCCAACACCAACACCAACGCCGACACCGACACCAACACCAACGCCGACACCACGACGCCGACACCAACACCAACACCAACACCAACACCAACACCAACACCAACACCAACACCAACACCAACACCAACACCAACACCAACACCAACACCAACACCAACACCAACACCAACACCAACACCAACACCAACACCGGTCCCACCTAGTACCGCTTTTAAGCAGTCGGTTCAAGTGGTAGGAGGTGGAGTGGTTCAGGTTAATTTGACACCTACTTCTCCATTCGACTGGGTAGATATTCACTATCAGGTGAATGGAGGTCTTCAGATGAACTACAGGATGCAGTTATCAGCTGCAACTTGGGAGCAGCAAATTCCAGGGCTGAATGCTGGTGCCGTTATAACCTATTCTTTTACTTATTTTTATAACGGAGCAGGGTATAACTCTTCCTCTTATTCTTATGTTTATAATTAGGGGTTATAAAGATTTTTATCTATTTTTTAGTTGGGCATTCACTTCTCCTCACATTTGATACTTAGATAAAATAAGCTAAGTATAGTTGGTACTAGAGAAGAAACGTGTAAAGGTTGAAGGTTTTGGAGATCAAAAAGAGGCATTTAGGATTATTCAAGTTGCGATCAATAAATATAGGGATGTTTTTGAAAGAGCTCATGGGAAAGCAAGTTCGAGAAAAGTGCAAAAATAATCAAGTTAAGAACGACTCAGTCATCTATATGTAGTGCTCTTGAGGGCGAACAGTTCCTTTAGGGCTCCTTACAGGGGTTACTCTTGAGGAGCCTTAGGGATTAAATTTTATTGAATAATTTTCAGCACTATTGATAAAGTGTTGGCCGCTTGTCTGTTTTATGTCGATTTATTTTAAAAATAATAATTAAAAAGTATTACTTAAAGAATAACTTTCTAAGTTATGATTTTTTTATAATCTAATAATGTTGTCAAAAATAAAAAATCAATACAGGGCCAATAGAGGATGGATAGATATGAAAAGATCAAAAAATTATTATTTTTCAATAATTTGTCTTAGTCTAATCGTCAGTTTCACAGACGTTTTTGCAGCAAATGTCACAAATGCAAATCGCTCTTGGGAGGTCTCTGATGAAGTCGCAAAACAAAAGTGGAGCGAATTTAAATATAAATATAATAGACGCTACGGTGGAGGCGAAGACAATTCACGATACAATGCTTTCAAAAGAAATCTAGCTAAGATTGAAGAATTAAACTCGAAAAATAAAGATATGAATGGTGATACTCCGTTTGGAATTAATCAGTTTTCTGATCTTACACCGGTCGAATTTTCAAATACTTATTTGAATTTTCGACACGGAATAAGCGACGCTCAAATTGAAACCGTAGGTCCATCTATTTTAGGTGCTGTGGGCAAAAAATCAGTTCCGGCTAATGTTGATTGGAGACAGCAAGGCGCAGTTTCTGCGGTTAAAAACCAAGGGCAATGCGGGTCCTGTTGGGCATTCACTGTGACTGAAGAATTAGAGACAGCTATTTTTCTCAGTACTGGACAGCTTCCGCTTCTTTCTGTGCAGCAGGTTAATAGCTGCTCGACAAGTGATAGCGGCTGTAACGGTGGGGATCCAGTAAGTGCCTATGAGTACCTGGTGAGTCAAGGAGTTCAGCTAGAATCGAGTTATCCTTATACTTCTGGATCAAGCGGCCAAACAGGAAGTTGTAATTACAATTCTTCAGCTGTGGTTGGTCATCTTACGGGTTATCGGTTTGCTATCCCATCTTGCGGAGACTCTGAGGATCTCAGTTGCAGCAATCAAGCAGCCCAAGAAGCTTCAATTCAGCAACAAATCGCAACATCAGGTCCGGCTTCTGTATGTATAGTTGCAAGTACCTGGCAGTACTACACCGGCGGAGTGATCGCTCCTGCTAATTGTTCTTCGGATTGGAACTCTATGAATCACTGTGCTCAATTAGTAGGTTATGGAACTCCATCCAGCGGGAGTCCTTATTGGCTTGTCAGAAATCAGTGGGGTACGGATTGGGGAGTTCAAGGATATATTCAACTCCAGATGGGAGGCAATACTTGCGGCATAGCTAACGAAGTGACTTATGTAAAGGGTGCAAGCTATTTAAATGGTCCATCGCCGGCACCGGTGCCTACGGCATCACCTTCCTCACTGCCATCTCCTATTCCGTCGCCTTCTCCTGTGCCCAGTTCAGTTCCAACTCCAGTACCGACCTTTAATCCTAATCAAACTTATCAAATTATAAATGGAATGAATCAAGCTTGTATGAGTCTGTCTAGCTCGGGCAGGTCCTCGAGAGTTTCGACCCTGTACCTGACTCAGTGTACAGGAAGTTTGATGCAAAAATATCAGCTGATTCAAAATGCAGATACTTCTTACATGATTACAAATGCTAGCTCAGGGCTTTGTTTAAGTGTTTACCGAGCGTCTGTTTATAACGGAGCTAGTTTAGTGGGCAGTGAATGTAATGGAAGTACAAACCAGAACTTTGATTTGAAGACAAATCTCGATGGGACTTATGAGATAGTTGCGAAAAATAGCGGAAAATGCCTAGATATATCATCTGCGTACTCATCAGGCAGTATTCCAGTCATTCAGTCAGATTGTACAGGCGGGACTGATCAAGTATTTATGGTTCAATAAGTAGCGGTAGCGGTACAAATATTCTTTTATTCTGCTCATCTCCGTGCCTTCATGCGTTTCTAGCAGGAGGTGCGGAGAGTGAGTTATTGATGGCATTTTACAAACCAAATTAAAAGCGTTCTTGGAATCCCTACGATTTCATGGCAGATTCCTGCTCAAGATGACAAAATCAAGGTCGATCCTAGCTCCTCAAGCATTACTCCGTCTAAGACAGGGAAACAGACGTTTCGTCAAAAACCGTAGTACTGGACTCCTGGCTGTGCACCGCAATGTTCGCAATCTTATGCTCAAATCTCGGGGTCCTTTTGCGATCATTCTGTCGTGCTCAGATGCACGCGCACCCGCCGAAATACTATTTGATCAGGGCCTGGGAGATTTGTTTGTGATTCGTGTTGCAGGAAATGTGGTTGCACCCTCGTTGATTGGAAGCGTGGAGTTTGCAGCGGCGACAACGCAGGCTCGACTGGTGGTTGTCATGGGTCATACGCAATGCGGAGCTATTCGGGCTACTTTCGATGCGGTCGAAGGCAAAAAACCGGTTCTCTCTGAGAATATTCACGATATTGTCGAACGGATCCAGCCCCATATTCATCGCCTGGTTTCACGTAAAAAAGGCTTATATAAACGGGAAGAGATCCTCCGTGATGCTGTTCGGGCCAACGTTCTCGCGTCCGCGAACCATCTTCGCCATGCAAGTCGATTTCTCGAAGACATGGTTCGCTACAATGAGTTGATGATCGTGGGAGCCGAGTACGATATAGAAACTGGAGTGGTGGATTTTTTTGATTTTCCAATTTTGAAAAATCGAAAAGTTAAGCGCTCCTAAATTGAACGGAGAACGGAGGATTTACCTTCTTCCTTGCTACTATGGAAAAGTGCAGTCACTGCGTATCACATGAACCCCAGACGATGTCTCAGGATCCAAATGCGGTTTATATCTGTCCTATGCACCTTGAGATCAGGCAGGTAGGGCCGGGTCATTGCTCAAATTGCGGAATGGCATTGGAACCTGTCGAAGTGACTCTAGAGGAATCACAAAATCCAGAACTTTCGGATATGTCTAAACGTCTTAAGGTTGCGGTAGTCGCTTCATTGCCACTTTTCCTTATAGCGATGTTCGATATGATACCCGAAATACGCGGAATGTTATTTGAAACGGGAATCTCTCGCAAGTGGCTCCCTTGGATTCAGCTTGTGTTCAGTACGCCCGTTGTACTCGGGTGTGGGTGGCCTCTTTTTTACAGAGGATGGAAATCAATCGTGAACCGAAATTTGAATATGTTCACACTGATTGCCCTAGGTACAGGAGTCGCTTATTTATACAGTGTTGTTGCAATCTTTTTTCCTGGGATTTTTCCCTCGTCTTTTTACGGTCCTAGTGGGAGTATTCCGGTATACTTCGAATCCGCCGCGATGATTGTTACACTCGTTTTACTGGGACAAGTTCTTGAGCTTCGTGCGAGAGGTCAAACCAGTGAAGCAATCCGCTCTCTTCTTAATCTTGCTCCAAAAACGGCCAGAATTGTACGCGAAGGGGGAGGCGAGGAGGATATCTCAGTTGAGTTGATTAAAAAGGAAGATCGTCTTCGTGTGCGGCCAGGCGAAAAAATCCCGGTAGATGGAAAAATCTTGGAAGGAAAAAGTTCGATTGATGAATCCATGATGACGGGAGAATCTATTCCAGTTGAGAAAGATGTCGGTGATTCAGTCAAGGCTGGAACACTAAACGATATTGGAAGCTTTATCATGAAAGCTGAGCGAGTTGGGTCGGAAACTCTGCTTGCGCAAATGGTTCGTCAAGTGAGTGAAGCTCAGCGGAGTCGCGCACCCATTCAACGAGTTGTAGACCAGGTCGCAGGGTACTTTGTGCCTGCTGTCCTTCTCGCGGCTTTGATCACTGCAATTGTATGGGGTTATTTTGGGCCTGAGCCTCGATATGCGCATGCTTTAGTCAACGCAGTCGCTGTTTTGATTATTGCGTGTCCATGTGCCCTCGGATTGGCCACTCCTATGTCCATTATGGTGGGTATGGGTCGTGGAGCTCGAGCTGGAATTTTAATTCAGAATGCGGAAGCGCTTGAAGCTCTCGAAAAAGTGAACACCCTGGTTGTGGACAAGACTGGAACTTTAACTGTGGGTAAGTCCAAATTGGTTTCAATTATGGCGTTGCCTGGTTTTGATGAGAATGAAATCTTGATCAAGGCAGCCACCTTGGAAAAAGGGAGTGAACATCCTCTGGCTACCGCGATTATTCAGGGAGCGAAAGAGAGGGGCGTGCAATTCTCTGAAAATGTGGAGAACTTTCAATCGATTACAGGTCAAGGCGTCACAGGACGAGTGGATCATGTTGCTGTGTTCTTGGGGAATCAGAATCTTTTTGAAAGTATGCACATTGTCTATGATTCACTCAAAGAAAGAGCCCATCAGCTTCGCGAGAAAGGTCAGACCGTGGTGATGATTGCGTTTGACCGAAAGCCAGTTGGCTTATTAGGAATCACCGACCCAGTTAAAGCTACGTCTTATGAAGCGGTAAAGCTTCTGAAAAAGGAAGGAATCGAAATTGTAATGCTTACGGGTGACCACACTGATACGGCCCGTGCTGTTGCTCGCGAGCTAGAAATTGAACAGGTTATAGCTGGAGTTTCACCCGATCAGAAGATCCAGATGATAAAATCTCTCCAATCTCAAGGTAAGTTCGTTGCTATGGCAGGCGATGGTGTGAACGATGCTCCTGCATTAGCTCAAGCACACGTCGGGATCGCAATGGGAACGGGTTCCGATGTTGCAATGCAAAGTGCGGCAATTACGCTGGTCCATGGAGATCTCAGAGGTATTGTCAGAGCCATTCATCTCAGCCGGATCACTCTAAAAAACATCAAGCAGAATTTATTCTTTGCATCGATCTACAATCTTCTGGGCGTCCCCCTTGCGGCTGGAATTCTTTATCCAGTGATTGGATTGCTTCTAAGTCCGATGATCGCAAGCGCTGCGATGAGCTTTAGCTCTATTTCCGTGATAGGGAATGCATTGAGATTAAAAAAAATAAAAATATAAAGGATACTGGTTTTTACTCTTAAAGTTGCGGATCGCGTGTGGTGGATATATAAGTTTGTCCATGGACACTCCGAACAGCTATGATTGGGAAAAACTTCGCGACGAGTTTGAGTTGGATCGTAACTATGCTCATTTCGCTCTTTTTTTAATTGCTCCCCATCCCGCACGGGTCCGTCGGGCCATCGATCTTCACCGAAAGGGTCTGGATTCGAACCCAGCCCTCTACACTCAAGTAAATCTTTATCAGAACCCCGATCATGCTTTCAATATACGGGTCCATCAAAGTGCTGCCTTCTTCTTCGGTACGGATCCCAATTTGATCGCACTGACCCAAAGCGCGACGGAGGGGCTCGGTATTATTTACTCAGGCTTGGATTTGAAGCCTGGTGAGGAGGTTCTCACAACCACTCATGATCACTACTCCACCGCAGAGGCATTGAGATTCTCGACCCGCAAGACGGGTGCTACCTTGAAGCAAATTGCCCTTTATGATCACCCTCGCGAAGCTGATGCAGATCAGATTTGTCAGAGGATCATCGAAAGTATTTCACATGCCACTCGCGTGATTGCTCTGACTTGGGTTCATTCTGGTACGGGAGTCAAGATCCCAATTGCAGCCATTTCTAAAGCCCTATCTGAAGTGAATCAAGTCCGTCGTACTGAAGAGAAAATCCTGCTCTGTGTGGATGGCGTTCACGCGACAGGGATCGAAAATTTTAAGATGGAAGAATTAGGATGTGATTTCTTTTTTACAAGCTGTCATAAGTGGCTCTTTGGCCCGCGTGGAACTGGGCTGATTTGGGGCAGTCAGGAAGGTTGGGCGAGGGTTACTCCCGTCATTCCCACTTATGATATGATCGCTTTTTCATCTTGGCTTGAGGGCAAAACACCAGAAGATGGCCGCCCTGAAACTCAAGCTCGATTTTGCACTCCTGGAGGTTATCAAGCTTTTGAGCACCGTTGGGCTCTTCCCGAAGCTTTCCACTTTCAGTCTGAAATTGGAAAACAACGCATTACCGATCGAATTCACGCCCTCAATCATTACTGCAAACGGGAGATGGCTCGGATTCCTGGATTAACGCTCTATACTCCGCTGTCTCAGGAACTTTCGTCTGGAATGGTTTGTTTTGATCTCTCCCGACGCGATCCTAAGGAAGTGGTGAATTTGCTTTTACAGAAGCGAATGATTGCATCTACGACACCTTATGTAAATGCCCATGCCCGGCTTGCTATGGGTATTTTAAATAGTTATGAGGAAGTGGATGCGGTTCTGGATGTACTCAAGGACATCGCAGCCCATCGTCTCTGAGTGTGTCTTGCTCATGCTATCACGTATCGTTCTTCGATTTCTGCGATCGTTCTTTTTAGGGGCTCGTTATGGGATCGATCGTTGGGGTGAAAGCCTGGTCGAAGGTAGCTCACAAATGTACGTACAATGGGATAGGTTTTAAAATGTCCCTCCCTCAAGCCTCTCTTAAGATCGTTGAAAATCCTCCGCCACGTCACAGCCGGATCTTGTCTGAATAACATGATGGAGCCCGTGATCCAGAGGGTGCTTAAAAGGGTTGTTGCTATCAGCAGTCCGAAGATACGAAGCAGGTATCCGGGTGCAACGGCTTGAAGCACGTCGAAAGCAACTGCTTTATGTTCAAGCTCCTCGCAGGCATGCCATCTGAAAAGGTCATTCATCACCTGTGGCGATTGTCTGATGACGGCGCTTTCCTGAAGCATGGCTTCCGCGAACATGGCCGTGTAGTGCTCGAATGCCGCAGTGGTGGCGAGTCGCACCTTGGGCGACACAAGGGGTTCAATGAGCCCGAATGCGAAACGCTCATACCAGTCGAAATAGCGCTTCAGCTCAAAGCCTCGCTTTTCCAAAAGCTCGAAAAAACGCTCGTGCTCGCGGCCATGCAAGTGCTCCTGAGTCATGAAGGCTTTTACAGCTTCTCTCAGCTCGGGGTCCTTGATCTGTGTGAGGTACGCTCTTACGCTTCGAACAAAGTAGCGTTCGCCCTTTGGAAAAAGCAGATTCAATGAGTTTGCCATGTGAGTGGCCACGGCGGATTCCGCAAGCCAGTGGCATGGGATCTCGTCCTCTTGAAACGGAAACTTGATATTACGTGGCGTGGGCTTATTCATTATAAGGAACTCCTATTGACCATAAGTCAATAATGGCATACTATTGACTTATGGTCAATAGTAACCCCAAACCTCGCCTTAGGCTTGAAAACGATACCAGACGAGAAGACTTGTTAAAGCTCGGGAAAAAACTGTTCGGAGAGTGCAGTTACGATGCTCTTTTGATTTCCGATATTGCGGAGAGAGCAGGAATTTCAAAGGGGCTTTTGTATCATTATTTTCCCACGAAAAAGGATTTCTATGTAGCGACTGTACGTGCCGGCGCGGAGGAGCTGATCGAGAAGCTCGAAAAAAATCTGCAGAATGTCTCCCCGATCCTGAAGCTAAGCGGTAGCGTTGATCAATATCTTACATATGCGGAAGAGAACTCAAAAGCTTATCTGAGCCTCTTCAAGAGCGGTGTGGGAGTCGATCCCGAAGTCTCGAGAATCATCGAGTCTGTTCGGGAGCGCATCATGCAACTATTTTGGGATGCCCTGGGACTCGACCACCCGACTGATTATCAAAAAATCGCGTTGCGTGGCTGGATTGGTTTTGCGGAGGGTGCGTGTCAGGACTGGCTCGTGGGTAGGAATATTTCCCGTGAAGAATTGGGAAAATTAATCTTGCGGCAGCTTGTCTTCGCGTTTAGCGGCTCAGGTATTTTGAAGGGTGTAGCCAGATCCGTCTTAACGAAGCTTAAAGCTCTAGCTGGAATAGCAGTATCCGTATGAACCCCGACTATCAAATCGTGATCGTCGGAGCAGGCTTTAGTGGGATTGGGATGGCGATCCGGCTCAAGCAAAATGGCTTTCAGGATTTTGTCATTCTGGAGCGTGCGATGGACTTGGGCGGCGTTTGGCGGGATAACTCCTACCCAGGCTGCGCTTGTGACGTAGAATCGCATCTCTACTCCTTTTCATTTGCGCCCAATCCGCAATGGAGTCAGGTCTTCTCGGGACAAAAGGAGATCTGGAAGTATCTGAGGAGCTGTGCGGATCAGTTCGACATCAGGCGCAAAGTTTGTTTTGGGCATGACTTTCAGCAGGCGTATTGGGATCAGCAAAACCAGATATGGAAAATCAAGACTTCAAAGGGAATGCTGACATCTCGTTTTTTAATCATGGGACTGGGAGCATTTAGTGAGCCTTTGGTCCCTGGTGACAAAGATATTCCCGGTTTGAGCGGATTTCAAGGCAAGGTGTTTCACTCCGCGTGGTGGGACCATGAGTACGATCTGAAGGATCGTCGAGTTGCGGTGGTCGGCACGGGAGCGTCCGCCATTCAATTTATTCCGGAAATTCAACCTAAGGTAAAAAGTCTTCACATTTTTCAAAGAACGGCTCCATGGGTCTTGCCGAAGGGGGATCGTCCGATCCGAAAATACGAACGTAAACTATTTGAGATGTTTCCTGCTTTGCAGAAGCTTTCGAGAATTCGCTACTATTGGATTCGTGAGCTATTTGGGGTGACCTTTCGGAACAAAAGATGGATCGGGCTAGGGAGACTATTTGCTGTCAGGCATCTGAAAAAGGCCATTTATGATCCAGAGCTTCAGAATAAACTCATTCCGAACTATACCATCGGCTGTAAGAGGGTGCTTCTCTCCAATGATTATTACCCGGCCCTGGCGAAAAAGAACGTAGAGGTCGTTACTGAGCGGATTCGTGAAGTGAAAGCGACGTCTATCATCGGCTCTGATGGGGTTGAACGAACGGTCGACGCCATTATCCTTGGAACGGGATTTAAAGTCACTGAGTGCGCCTTTGCGAAACAGGTTTACGGAAAGTCGGGGACCTCTCTCGAGAAGAAGTGGGGTGGGAGCCCTCAAGCTTTTTTAGGAGCTTCCTGCAGCGGTTTTCCGAATTTATTTTTTCTCCTTGGACCCAACACGGGCTTGGGTCACAACTCGGTGGTTCTGATGATCGAAGCGCAGATTGAGCACATGATTCAATCGCTACGCTACGCAACTGAAAATAACTTTCGGTCGATTGAGGTGCGCGCGGGAGCCGAAAAGCAATTCATTCAGGAAGTGGATCGAAGCTCGAGGGAAACCGTGTGGCTTTCGGGTGGATGCAAGAGCTGGTACTTGGATAGGACGGGTCGCAACTCGTCGCTTTGGCCAGGTTCGGTGGGTAGCTTCAGGCGTACCGTATTGTCCTTTCGAAAGGGAAATTATCATGTCACACAATGAGGTTCGACGGATATTTATCACGGGAGGAGCCAGCGGGCTTGGGCAGGCTCTCGCATTAAGATACGCAAAGGCGGGTTGGAAGGTTTGTGTCGGAGATATTCAAGAGGAGCGCGGGCGAAGAATCTGTGAGGATCTTTCGGTCTTGGGTGTTCACTCACATTTTCTTCTCTGTGACGTGACCCAGGAATCAGATTTGGTTTCCGCCTCAAAGTGGCTCGAAGAGAATTGGAATGGTGTTGATGTGATCATTAACAATGCTGGAGTCGCAGTGAGTGGCTGGGTTGCTGACACCCCTCTTGCGGATTGGCAGTGGATTATTGATATCAATCTTCTGGGAGTCGTAAGAGGATGCAAAGCCTTCATCCCCATTTTCAAACGCCAAGGTCATGGTCACATCGTAAACATCGCCTCGATGGCCGGACTTGTACACCCTCCATTCATGGCTCCCTATAACGCGACCAAGGCAGGAGTCGTTGCTCTCTCTGAAACACTGGCTTTTGAATTAAAGAAAGACGGAATCGGTATTTCCGTATCCTGTCCTAGTTTTTTCCGGACGCACTTGACCGAAAATCTGCGTTCATCCGATGCCATAAATGAGCAGCTTGCGAAAAGACTCGTGACCCAAGCGAAGAAAAGTTCCTCGGAAGTTGCCGACCTGATTTACAGGGGAGTTCAAAAGCGCGATTTTCTTATTCTGACTCACTCAGAAGGAAAACTGGCATGGGCGTTCAAACGCCTACTTTCGGCCAGGGCCTATCAAAAGGTGTTTGACCGCGTGGTCAAAGCCAATCTGCTTCGGTGAATCCATAGCTCCGCTTGTGATTAAGTAAGGCTTTCCTGTTTAGATGATTCGCACGAACTTCCAGGCAAGAAGCTGAGTGAGCAACCCCACTGGAGTCGTTGGCAAATTTTAAATACATGCTTGACATTAAATATAATATTTGGAACAAATGGCGTATAACGCATGTAATCAAAATAGACGGTTTTACTAGAAATAAAATATGAATAAATTTAACTTTGGAATTATTTTAGCATTTTTTGTGATGGCGTCCACGGCCTTTGCGGGCAAGGTGAAGACAGGCGATAAAGTGTTCTATGATTTTACGGACAGCGTGTTAATTGATCGTACGGTGAGCTACTTCTACCGTTATGAACGCTACCGGGCTGAATCAACGGTGTTAGAAGCATACTCTAACGGAAAAGCCAAGATCACCCTCAGAAATGGTAAAATACGCATAATAAATATGCGGCAATTGCACAAACTGATCCCGTCTTATAATGGATTTAAAGTGAATAACCAAGTCCATGGGAATTTCAGCACTGGTTTTACATCATGGACGGACATGAATTGTGGGCCGCGCGATTATACACTTTTAAAGGTCACCAGTTTTGGATCAATAAAAAATATTTATTCAGGAGGATGGGCCTCGGTTCGATTAACTGACGGTAGTACTGGATATTCAAGAATTAATAAATTATTTAAAGAGATTCCTTCTTTTGGTTCCTACGAAAAGGGTTCCAGAGTTTTCCACGAATATGGTGGCGATGGAACTGTAGAAGCCGTGTATTCAGATGGCGGAAAATTTTTTCCTAAAATCAGAGCTCGGGTCAAATACGATAAAAATTATAGCAAGACGTTTCCACTCCTTAGAAAGCTCAGGCTAATTGGCTATCGGCAAGACGATGCCCGGACTGAACCTCCAGCTTATCAGGAGATCTGTGGCCGCACTTAGCTCCAGACAAGCCAAGACTCAGTGTGGCCCAGACTGCAATCAAGCTCAACTCTGCGCACTTCGAGAGCAGTCATGGCGGGGCTTAGGCTTCGCTGCGGGTGAGACATTTCAAGAACCGCCTTTGCAATAAATCGGGATCGGGATCGGGATCCTCAATAGGGAAGGAGAGCCTCGTTTGGTTTCCTTTGAGAAGGATTGGGGTACTGAGACGTTGAATTGGTTCTCCCTTTAATTGCACAGGTCCTACAGTAGAGCGAGGAGGCAGCCGTTGCCATAGCTCCCTTCTATAGGATCTGATTACAAAGCAATGGGACCACGGCCTTTCACTCGCTGAACTTGTCGCGAAATGAACCTCAAGAATTAGCCGTGTAAGTCTTTTCTATGAGTGTAAAAATTTCGTCTCGGCTTTTTTGGGGTGAAAATTTCTTACTTTCAATCCATTCTATTTTACTAGCTAGGTCATTGTCCTGAATTGCTTTACCTATCCACCGTGAGTAATCATGTCTCTTTAAGTGAAAAAGCCAAGTATCATCGTCAACGCCTTTTCCAATCAAAATGAAGAGTTCTAAATTTGGCACACGAAGATTGAGTTTATTTTCTGGACCTCGAAAATAAAATGAATCTTCCTCAAGATTGCCATGAGCATATTTTCGTCGATGACGGTCATGTTCGAATGTTCCTGGCTCAACTCGAAGGTAAAAAGGGTTTTCACCTTCATTACAAAACCAAGCTACAGCATTCAGCGTTTTCATTTTGCGTTGAGGTATGAATGGGGTTTGACCTCCTCGTGCTTCGACAAACTGTCCAATAGTCTCACGAGGCGAATCTCCTAGAGTTAAGATCAAATTCACTTTTGAAAGGATGGCGCTTGAGACCTTATCAGGATGAACGGTCACCAGTAAAGAACCAGAAAATAGATTGGAAGGGATAGTAGAAAATAGATCAGACTTTTTAGGAAAAAGGTGATGAGCTTCATCAATTACGATCCAATGTGGGCGTCCAGTTCGCATTTTAAACTCTTGAAGTTTTATGAGCAGACTCGCAAAAAAGGCGGGCCTATCCATCAAGGAGATACCTAGAAGATTCACGACTGGATTTTCAAAGTGTTCAAGTAAGTTAATGATTTCATCAATTCTAGGAACATCGTGGGGCCCCCCTAAGGGAACGGAAAATGGGTAATTTTGATAATCTCCCTCTGGATCGATTACACAGAATTGATTACCCTTTTCGAACACTCGTTCCAGAATTGCTGTGGTCGCAGTGGTCTTACCGCTTCCTGAAGGACCCGCTAAGAGAGCACAGGAATAATGGGGATTAAAACGAATTTTTTTACCTTCGCTATTTTTGCCAATCAACACTTGATGTCGGTTGATCTTTCGAGAGATTTTTTGAAGATCATCTTTTAAGATCATTTCAATGAGTTCAATAACACCTGGACCTTCTGATTTCGCTGTGCAGAAGTCGGCCTCTGCCTTGAGTGAATCAATAGCATTTGCTACCACTACGGAGCATCCCGAATGCTTGAGGAATGCATGATCATTTTCGGCGTCACCTACAGCCACCACGTTTTGAAGAGAAAGGCCCATTTCAGAGAGCGCAGACTTCAGTCCCGTTTCCTTGTTAATGCCGGCAGGAAGAACCATAATAGCTCCCTTATTAAAGATGACCTCGAGTTCGAGGCCGAGCTTACGAATGGTCTCGAGAATATTCACTTCATTTGGCTCACAGGTCGCGACGATTGAACGCCCCACAGACAATGGCTTCAGTTTTTGTTTTTCAAGCGCACGAATAAAGTCTTTGTTCGCCCTTTCTGTGAGGAGCCGTTCTTTTTTTGTGATGGGACTATAAAGCACAGCTCCATTTTCAGCGACGACTTGGTCAAATAGCTCATAAAGATTATACTTCGAAAAAATATGAAGGAGATCATCCAAGAGGCGGCCCGTGACGAGGATCAACTTCCGTCCAGATTGACGGAAGTTTTGAAGTGCTTTGATTGTAGTTTTTTCAACTTGGCCGTTTGTAGCCAAAGTACCATCATAATCAGTGGCAAGAGCCAAATAATGCATGGTGAAGCTCCATTTGGCGCAATATATTGCAAAAGGCTCACCAAAGGCTAATCCAATGCAGTACTCATTTGGCGAGTAGTCTATCGCGTCGGCGCGTCGATTCTTTCAAACATTTTCCCCTCGCTCCACTTTCCACCTGACGCTATTTACGCCCTTTTCAACGCTGAGGCGATTTACGACCTGCTCCACCACACTATCACGCTTGGAGTCACTAAAAAGCTCGGCGCGGATCTCCAGTCCGGGATGATTCAAGAGATTTCTGTCACTCTCAATTGATTTTAAGACTAAATTACTGGTGCTGATCGCCTGAAGGAGGAGGGTGCGCACTAAAGTCTCCTCCACGTTAGACTCGCAAGTGATCCGAATGACGTAAAGGAACTCTGACTCGGTTTCAACATTTTGCCGAGAGAGCTTGAGTGCAAGTGGGCGAAGGAGAATATTGCAAGTGAGGATACTCAGTGTGCCGATTAAAGCCCATTTTCTGTAACCGAACCCTGCAAGAGTGCCGATGGACGCCGAGCACCAGAGAGTAGCCGCCGTATTGAGTCCGCGAACAGAGGACCCTTCACGTATAATGACTCCTGCTCCCAAAAAACCGATTCCGGTTACAACCTGAGCGGCCACGCGCAACTCATCTGAAGTCTGAGCAACTTTCGAAAAGCAGGTAAAAAGACAGGCTCCCGTGCAAACGAGGGCATTGGTTCTGAGCCCAGCCAAGCGTTGATGCCACTGTCGCTCAAATCCAATGAGAGAGCCCAGTAGCATGGAAAGGAGAAGGTCAACTATAAAGGTAACGTCTTCGTTCATTTATGATCCTTTCTAACACCGTCAATTATATCCAAATTTTCGAATGAACCAGGTCTTCGCTAATTGTGCTAACACGCAGTACGACATGAGAATAACGATGAGCCAAGGGAAATAAGCCCATGGAAGTGGGACAAAACCGAGAGATCGTCCGAACTGAGAAAAAGGGATCCAGATGCCGGCTGTCATTACGGAGGCAGTGGTCAGACTTAACGCAATGGAAGCCCTGCTTTGGAAGAATGGAATTTTTCTCGTCCGTATGATGTGTACTATAAGAGTTTGCGAAAGCAGCCCTTCGATGAACCACCCTGATTGAAATAGATTCTGTATTTCGGGATGATTTGCACCAAAGTAGAACCACATGAGTGAGAAGGTAGCGTAATCAAAGAGGGAGCTAATAGGACCCATGAAGAGCATGAAGCGTCCTATGTCACCGATTTCCCAGCGTCTTGGTTTTTCAAGATATTCTCGATCGACTTGATCGAACGGAATACCGGCTTGAGAAATATCATAAAGGAAGTTTTGTGTGAGAAGCTGTACTGGCATCATAGGTAAAAATGGAAGGAAGCAGCTGGCACCAAGAACGCTAAAGACATTTCCAAAGTTTGAACTTGCTCCCATTTTAATATATTTGATGATGTTGCCAAAAACCTTTCTTCCCTCCACGACCCCTTCTTCGAGGACAAGTAGGTCTTTTTCGAGCAGGATAATATCGGCTGATTCCTTTGCCACATCCACTGCGTTGTTAACCGAGATCCCTACATCTGCAGCCCGAAGCGCAGGCGCATCGTTGATCCCATCTCCTAAGAAACCCACGACGTACCCAGCTTTTCGTAGTACCTGAACGATGCGCTGTTTGTGAGCAGGATTTAGTTTTGCAAAGATCGTGATCTCTTCGACGGCATGACGTAATTCGTCGTTAGACATCCCTTCGATCTGATGACCCAGAAGGAATTTTTCTGATGGAAGTCCAACTTCTGCTGCCACTCGAGCGGTTACCCGTTCATTGTCACCTGTGAGAATCTTAACGGCGATGCCGTAGTTCGATAAGGCACGTATTGCCAGAAGTGCTGAATCTTTGGTAGGTGGATCAAGGAAACTGATATAGCCAAGAAGCGTGAGATGGGTCTCGTCTGAGGCTGAGCAGTCATCCTGAGTCGATGGCATTTCCTTTACCGCGACTGCGAGAATTCGTAGCCCTTTTCGGTTCAATTCCTTCGCCGTTTCATAGATATGATTTCGCTTCTCGGTGCACATGGGTATACGCGTCCCAAGAGTTTGAAACGCCACACAGTGTTGAAGTACTTCCTCAACCGCACCCTTGCAAATGAGTTGACGTAGTCCATCTTTGTGCTCGATAAGTACTGACATGCACTTTCTCTCGAAGTCGAAAGGGACCTCGTCGATAAGAGTATAAGGCAGAGTGCGCCCCTCTGTGAGATTTTGGGCCGTGTTCCGAACGTGCAGCACAACCGCCTCATCCATGAAGTTCCTGAGTCCTGTCTGAAAGAAACTATTTAAATAGGCAAGATGCATGACCGTAGCATCATCTTTTCCCATCGCATCTACTGAACCACCCACGATGACTTCATGCTGTGTGAGTGTCCCAGTCTTATCCGTGCATAAGATATTCATCGCACCAAAGTTCTGGATGGCATTCAGTTTCTTGACGACCACTTTCTTCCGTGCCATTGCCATCGCACCTTTGGCAAGGTTGACGGTCAAGATCATAGGCAGCATTTCTGGAGTGAGTCCGACTGCAACTGCAATCGCAAAAAGGAAGGCGTCAGACCAATTGTGCTTGGTGAAACCGTTGATCAGAAAGACGAGTGGAACCATAACCGCCATAAAAATAAGCATGAGGTTGACAAAGCGGCGGATACCACGATCGAAGCTTGTTACGACAGACTGTCCAACTACACTCTTTGCAAGTGAGCCGACAAAGGTCTCACTTCCGGTTTTGATGATAGCTGCCGTTGCTGAACCACTTACGATATTGGTTCCCATGAAGCAGATATTGCGAATTTCAGCGAGATCTTGAGTGATGGTTTTAAAGGGCTCGGCAGATTTTTCGACTGGAAGAGATTCACCTGTAACTCCAGCTTGGCTTACGAAAAGGTGCTTTGCTGTGAGGAGTCTAACGTCTGCTGGGATCATATCGCCGGCGGATAGACGTATAATATCTCCCGGAACAAGCTGAGACATTGGGATTTCACGTTGACTTCCAGGGAGGTGCGAATCACTTTCTGAACTGACGGTACGACGTATTGCCGTAGCGCTGGAAGTCACCATCGCACGTAATGAGTCGACAGCACGGCCAGAACGAAATCCTTGAAATAGAGTGATTCCAGCGCTCAGTACAACCATGGCGCTCATTAAAATTGCGGCCCTTAAATCTCCAGTAAGATAGGAAACTAGGGCCAGTGAAGAAACTAGGAGATTAAAGGGATTCCAAAGCGCTTTGAAAATGAGACTAAAAACTGAATCACTTTTCTCGCGGGCGATTTCATTCGTTCCATACTCTTTGAGTCGTCTTTCGGCCTCGATATCGGTCAAGCCCCTTCTACTGGTCCTCAGGAACCGGGGTATGGTCTCGGTCGGAGCCTGAGCGAATTGGAACAATAGTTCAGTGTGCCGATAGACAAGATCCTTTTTCTTACCCACCATATGAATTTAATGTGTCTCTTTTAGTTCATTTAATCATCTAAAATGCTGTGGCAATTTTCTCAAATTTGCATGCTTCTTGAATGTCAAATGAAGTCATCTATAAGCTTGCCAAGTTCAGCTTCTATGATTATTTCAGTGAGTTCAGATCATAAGTGGACGCATTTTTTTGACCTAGCTGAATTTGTTCTGGTAAGACACTTTTAAGTAAAAGGCTAAATGCTTCATAGGCTCGATCAGCCATCGCAAATGCCTCCTCACGTTGTTTTTCCGTAAGAATTCTAGAATAGATTTGCTCTTCTAATTCATTTTCGAAAAGTTCATGCCCCTTCTCCACATCCAAATGGTGATGAGAGAAATACTTGAGGGGTGAGGCGGCCTTGAATTTTGAACCGCGGTTTGCTACCTGTTCAAAAAAAACACCCGCAGACGATTCAAGGACAAGAACAAGAATGATCCGTATGATGTCATCATTTGTGCGGAAAATCTCAGACATCAGCATGTAGGTTGCATCACGACAGTTTTGCATTTTTTTTGAAAAAAGGTCGCTCAAGGACAACTCGGCTTGGCCTATAAGTTTTAAATCTTCCAAGAACCAACGATCATGGCCTGTATCTTCAATCTTATGGTGCTTGGCAAGTTTCTTCAGTTCCTGATCCTGAATAAGCTTTTCATTGAGTCGTAAAACATCTTGGAACGCCATAATCCAAAATGTCAGACCCGACGCAAAAGCGAGAGTCCGCGAGTATTCTGATTCACTAGCTACCTCATGAAAGAAAGAGTGGGCTCTAAATTCTGTTTGCTTCTTAATAATATATTCTTTAACTATTTTCATTTTTCACTCCCCCGAGCAGGCCAGTTAGCCTCTATCCATATCTAAGTAAACTATTATGGTCACTCTATAGCCAATACCGTTTAAAAAATATAGAAATCTATAAAATAAAAAGATCAGCAAATTGAATTAGCACATTTGTTTTTCGTTCGGTGGATTTTCTAGAAAAGGTTTTGCGGAGTCATTGGGGGTTCAATGAACTGCCACTATGTTACCGGGTGAATTGTCTGGAGTTAAAGTTCCTTTACTCAGCTTAAAAGAACGGAATTTCGATAGATCACGCGGAGCTAATTCAATAGACGTGACTGTTTCATTGGAAAAATGGCCTCTATGTTCCAGACTCTTGAAAGGAGGGGCATGATCACCCACCAAGATAAATCGAGTGGGAAGAAGTGCCGGGTCCATCGCCAGCTCCGCAACGCCGGAAATGACTTGATCAATGAGATGTGCATAGGTGCAAAGGGTCGGACTTTCGCTCATGACCTTGCTCTTTGAACAATCCAGTTGGCTATCTAATCCTTCGCTAGTGCTCACAGGAAGGTGCGAATTCAAGGTCATCCAGTAGAGGAATTTAGGATTATTTTCGTTATGTTCGATGAGACTACTCCGAATCTGAGCCAACACGTCTGTATCGCAAATGCCTGTAAAGCTTGCCCCGCAAGATTTTGAGATTCCTAGTTTTTGGAGGTCCTCAGCAAAAAAAATCTGATCAAAACCGAGTTTGGGATACCATTGATAGCGGGCATTAAATTGATTGCTAAAGCCATGAAATGCAAGCGTTTCAAAGTGTTTCTCTTTATAAAGATCTGGCAAGCAATGAGTCGGAAGCTTATCGCCATAGAGTTCTAAACGCACACCGCAAAGCTCACGAAATTCGCCGTGAATTGTCGAACCATGAAACGGAACCTCTCTAATATGGACTGAATATCTTTGTTTGACAGCAGAATTTTCAATGGGTTGAAGCATGAGGCTTTGGCTTTGAGGGTCTAAATACTTGCCCATCGATTCAATCACAATGAGAACAATGTTTTCCTGTCGGACACTTTCGGAGTGACTGATCTCATCAAAGAGAGATCCTGTAGCAATCTCACTTGGGCCTAGAGGGCGAAAAACCGCTTGATTGTTTTGAAGGGCTGCATTCAAAGATAGAATTGTTCTACGAAGTCCTGAGTAGGCAAAGTTCACGTTAGCAAATGCTCGTGATTCTTTTATAGGAATAAAAGACGTACCATTTAGGACATCCAGGGCACAAATACCCACTCCAGAAATAAAAAGAACCAAAACGGCTGGGAGTAGTGATCTAAGTGAAATCTTTTTTACATTAATTTTACTGATTTTAACGGCAAAGTAACTCATCAGAACAGAACCGATTAGAATGGAGATTTCATACTCTCCAATGATTTTATGATTGAGAAGTCCAATATAGCGGAATGACAAAATGAACTCTCCAATGCTGAAGTTGTACATCGGCGCGACGTTGACAATAATCTCATTTAGAAGGAGCAAGAAGTAACTACCCAACAGAGCCGGAAACGGGAGCCACGGAGAAACTACTCCCAATAGGATATAGTCTGCATTCACGAGCGGGTGGATCATGTAAAAATGTTTGCCTAATGCTGCAAACAAAAAGCTAGGTATAGCGATGTAAGAGGCTAATAAACGCACCGAAATAAAAACCCAGGATGTTTTATAAAAAAACAAGTATTGTGATAATATTTTTGAAGGAGCAACTTCAGAATGAATCACCTTTCCCATTAATTCCATTTCCTTTGATGCCATTGTTTTCGTCCTCGCTAGTAGGGGAAGTCATAGCACAGATCAATGCCTGGTAAAGGGATTTATTCGGACTGGTATTTCAAAGTCTTTTTCTTTTTAAAACTTGACTTGTTCATCGCAGGGCTTGTGATGAGTGATTAAAGGAGGGGGTGAGTGGCTGATTTAGAATTAAACAGTTGGCTGGTTTTTTTGATGTAGGATTCTCAGTTCTGCGCTGAATATCCTGCTCCAAAAAATCGATCATAAATAAGTTCGTGATAGTTGAGAACCATTTGAGGTTGCGCATTTGGGAGTCGCTTTCCAGCTTGAATAAAATTGGAACTTTGATCTATTATAAGATTGGGTGAAAAGACAGGGATTTTTTTGCAGAACTCTGAGCAGAAATGATAAAAACCACTCAGCTTGATGCCAGCTCGTTCTAGGATTAGGGGAGTCATGCAGTTCGTACTTAGAAAACCGAGGTCACGATGTTCAGTTTTGAAGTTGTTCCAGATCACCAATGGAGTTGACCTCATTTTTTTCCATTCTTCAGGAGACCAATAGTCTGAGTCAGTCTCTGAAATGTATCCTGAATCCACATAGGTATTATAATCTGGCCCTAGCGCGGGGAGATGGTCTCCAAAAGCAACTAAGACTACCTTTCTTTTTAGTCCGGAGAGAGTTTTAATTAATCTTCCAAGTGACTGATCAGCATACCATAGGGTATTCGTATAGGTCTCAAGTTGGTTTTTAAGATCCTGGGGGAGATGAGATTCGAGGGTGCGAATCGGTCCCTCTTTAGGCATGTCGTAAGGACCATGGGCTTCCATCGTTACCGCGTGAATAAAAAGCGGAGAGTGAGCTTCTGAGATGAGTTGAGTCAGTTTCTGAACCAGAATTTCATCAGTAGGGTATCCTCGTCGCTCCTGGTACGGCCCCATCTCATCTAGCGAATAGAAATGTTCAAATCCAAGAAAAGGATAAGCTTGATAACGTTGATAGAAAATTGGGTTGTAATTATGGACAGCAATGGACCTGTATCCCTTGCGCCCTAAAAATTCAGCCAGACTGGGTACCGGTTTTTCCATCTGAGCATAAGGGACCCGGTCGGACGAGATGAAATAATTAGACAGTCCCGTCAGGACTTCAAATTCGGTATTTGCTGTCCCACCTCCATATACAGGAACCACTAGATTGCCTTTCTCACCTTCCTGTTGGATTTGGTGAAAAATGGGAGTCGGATCTTGATTGAATGATACCCCCAGCCTCTGAGGGTCCCAGAATGCCTCCATCATATAAACAATAACGCTGATAGCCTCCTGGTCTTCATTTGGGTGCGTACTTTGGGAACTAGCCCAGGACTGATCGAATAGATTCAGAACGTGTTCACGGCTGTATTCTTGAGGCGGGACAACGAAACTATAGGTTAGGGATAGCAGACTACTGAGTAGCACCCCATTCTTTTTATAATTGCCAAGATGGTCTGAATAGCTCAAATTACCGAGCCCTAGAGCGTTAATGCGGTTTTCCAGGCCAAGGTTTCTAGCAAATACAATGCAAAGAATGAGAGCAACGCTCATCACTGCGATGAAAATAGATCCACGCTTTCCTGGGTTTTCAATGGAGGTCACTTTATTTCTATGCAACTGAGAATAGATAAAAAATACTACGGATATGGCCATCAACGATACCGATACAATCAGGATATCCTTGAGGTCGATATAACGGAGTAGGATGCCCATGCGTCCAAACGCGAACAGATCAGTGAGAGAAAGTGCCAGCCCAGTCAATGAGATTTTTTTATAATTCACAAGGCAAAATATCAGACTCAGCAAAAAGCCCATCATGTTCGCAAACCATGCTTTTCCTGAAAGAAATCGAAAAAAAGTGAGAATGAGATGAATCACGATCAGGTTGATGCCGATCAACAAAGGCCCCATGAAATGTAAGGAATTGAGCGTTGCAGGTGGTGAAAGCGAGAAAAGAGAGAGCTGAAGAATAAAAAATATCCCTGCGGCTATCTCCACATTTATCAGGCACTTACGCAAGAGTTTCATAAGAGTCAAGTATACGCGTATTTTTGGAGACAAACCAGAAAAGTTCACTGAGGTTCATCTCCTACGTGATACTCTTTGTTTTGAGAAATTCTATGGCTAAATTGAAAAAAAGAAATGTTAGTAAATCCACTTTTGGACGCCATCCACTCCTGGCTCGTCAGGGGAAAACAAAAACGCCTTCATTCGAAGGACTTGCCAAAGTCGAAGGCGACAGTCTGACCAAGATCTTCGCGCTACTACGAAACCAATCTCATGTTGATTTCACCCACTACAAGCACACAACTGTCAAAAGGCGTATTGCTCGGAGAATGGTTCTTCAGAAAAAGAAGAAACTCGAAGATTACGTCAGCTATTTGCAATCGAACCCGCAGGAAGTACGAGATCTCTTTGCTGACATTCTCATCAATGTAACGGAATTTTTTCGCGATCCGGATATTTTCGTGGCTCTGAAGAAGCGGGTTTTGCCAGAAATCATCAAGAATAGAGCGGCCGGTTCACCCATCCGGATCTGGGTCATCGGTTGCGCCACCGGAGAAGAAGCCTATTCTGTAGCGATCGCTTTACTGGAACTTCTTGGAGACACTGCTCAAAAGAGGGCAATTCAGATTTTTGCTACGGATATCAGTGAAAAAGCCATCCAAAAAGCTCGGGCGGGTGTATACTCAGAGAGCATTCGGAAGAATGTTTCTGAGGAACGGCTGAAGCGATTTTTTGTCAAAACTGAGACTGGGTATAAGATCAATAAGTTCATCCGGGAAATGTGTCTTTTCTCACGGCATGATGTAACGAGCGATCCCCCATTTGCGAAGCTTGATCTTATTTGCTGCCGAAATCTTTTCATCTATTTCGACTCTGCTTTGCAAAAGCGAGTCCTCCCAATTTTAAATTACGCTCTCAATCCCGGTGGCTTTCTCTGGCTGGGTACTTCGGAGTCGGTGGGTGACCTCTCGGTGTTGTTCCAGGTTATCGACAAGGCCAAAAAATTCTACTTGCGCGGCACCGCTCCAGTCCTGCCCCGAGTGCAGTTCGGGGCTAGTTCCTATTTGCTCGAAAACCTAGAATCCACAGCATCGAAGTCGTCGCGAAAAACACTGGGATTGCCCGACTTTCAAAGTAAAACCGAACAAGTCCTAATCTCTGAGTACGCGCCACCGGGTGTGGTGGTCAACAGTAACATGGAGATCATTCTGGCCAGAGGAGATACCTCACCTTATTTCAAACTGCCGATGGGACAGGTTAGCCTCAACCTCTTCAAGATGGCGAGGTCGGAGCTTGTCCCAGATCTTCGCATGGCAATACAGGCAGCAAAAAAGAAAAATATCCGCGTTAAAAAGGAGGGATTGAGCATTCTCGATGGAGACCAGCAGAGGTTTCTTAATATCAGCGTGATTCCTATTAGAATAGAACCCGGGGACAGAGAACGCCACTTTTGGATTCTCTTCGAGCAAGCTTCAGAACTGCTATCCCTTGAATCTCTAGAGTCACCAGAGTCGAAAGCCACATACGGACGAGGGAAACGCTCTGTGAGGAAAATCTCTGATGTGAAAGACCGGCGAATTAAGGAACTTGAACGAGAACTGGCCGAGACCAGGGCCTATCAGCAAGCACTGGCGGAAGATCACGAAGCCACCCAGGATGAGATCACATCCGCGAACGAAGAGCTGCAAAGCACCAATGAGGAACTCCAGAGCACGAATGAAGAGCTGGAGACAGCCAAAGAAGAGCTTCAGTCCATGAATGAGGAGTTGACCACGGTCAACGACGAATTACAGAATCGCAACATCGATCTCATGCAGGTCAACAACGATCTTATTAATCTTCTAGGAGCCGTCGATTTCCCTATTATCATGGTAGGAGCCGATGGCCGAATCCGACGTTTCACACCCACGGCGGGAAAGTTGCTGAACCTGCGTCCAAGCGATGTGGGACGTCCCATTGGAGATATTAGACCCGATTTTGAAGGACCTGATTTGCAAACCCTCGTCTCCGATGTGATGGAAACAATCACAGTTAAAGAGCAGGAGGTCTGCAGTCGCGAGGTACAATGGTATCGCCTCCAGGCACGTCCCTACAAGACGATAGATAACAGAATCGATGGCGCAGTCATTTCGTTGATCGATATTACTCTTTTAAAGGAGCATCTCACCGAAAGCCAAACCGCGCTGAAATATGCGACAGCTGTCGCAGACACGCTTCCACTGCCGCTGGTGGTCCTCGATAGACAATTGCATCTTCTGTCGGCGAACCAAGGTTCTATCCGAATGTTTGGAATTGAGCCTGACAAGGACATTGGATCAGATTTGATGAGTGTTCTCGGAGGTAAGGGATGGGAAATTTCTCATCTTCGCCAGCTCTTGGTCGAGGTCATCACTGAAGATCGGGAACTCAAGAACTTCGAGATCGAATATGATTTCCCTGAAATGGGAAATCGAATCATGCTCATGAATGCCCAACAGATCAGGTGGCAAGATACGATGCCGAAAGCAATGCTGTTGTCGATCGAAGACGTCACGGAGAGTAAGAGGCTTTTGAAACAGGAAAAGGAAGCTCGTGCAGAGGCTGAACACGCCAAAGCAGAGGCCGAAAATTCCAAAGCAGAGGCCGAGTGCGCCAACCAGGCCAAGGACTTGTTTCTCGCAACCTTATCACACGAGCTACGCACTCCTTTGACTTCAATCCTCTCTTGGTCACAGCTTCTACAGCGCAGGCAAGTGAGTCCTGAAAAGGCTGGGCACGGTTTGGAGATTATCGAACAGAACGCACTTGCTCAAGAACAACTGATCAACGATTTATTGGATATTTCCAGAATCCAGTCTGGAAAACTATCCCTCACATTAGTTGAAGTGAGTCCAGATGACATTGTGCGCGCAGCGATCGAGTCGCTTCGCCCTCGATCTGAAAGTAAGAAAATCGTCATCCAAATGTTTGATGGCGCTAACGGGAAGGTTCAGGGTGATCCTGCAAGGTTACAGCAAATTATTTGGAATCTGCTCACGAATGCGCTCAAATTCTCACCCGAGGGTAGCAAAGTCGAAGTTCATATCGCCAAGGTTCAAGAGTACGGTCATATGTATGTGTCAATTCGTGTGGTCGATCATGGCAAAGGCATTGATCTGGCTTTTCTGCCCGATATTTTCACGCGCTTTAGCCAACAAGACAGCACGAGCACACGCATTCATGGTGGACTTGGGATTGGATTAGCCCTTGTGCGAGATCTAGTTAGGTCTCACAGCGGGAGCGTTAAGGCGGAAAGTCAAGGACCGGGACAAGGTGCGACTTTTACTGTGCTTCTTCCTATGGTCCGCGAAGGAGAGCTACGAGCAGCGCTCCCATTGGAGGGATCCAAGCAAACTGCCAAACCGGCACCACCGGATCTCTCTGGCTTGCGAATACTTATAGTTGATGACGAACCTGGTTCTTTAGAAGCATTTGCTGCAATCATAAAATCCTTTGGAGGAAAGCCAATTCAATGTAGTTCAGTCCACGATGCCATGACTGCATTTGGCAGGTTCCGACCTGACGTAGTTGTAAGTGATATAGCGATGCCTTTTGAGGATGGCTACGGGCTCATTCGGCAGATCCGTGCTCTTCCCATCGAGAAAGGGGGACTCGTCCCAGCCATAGCACTGACTGCGTATGCGGCACATCATGACATCGAGCTTGCCGTTGCAGCCGGATTTCAAGAACACATGGCCAAACCAGTCGATAGTGAGAAGTTTGCTCGTGTGATCGCTCGACTGGCTAAAAACGGTTCCATACGGCAATGAATGAGCCAAGACTGGTATGATTTCATTGTGCGCCTGTCACGAAGGATGAATTGCGAAAATCCATAAAAAATTCAAATACTCATCCAAGCAAAATGACGATATGAGCCCACTCACCATACAGTCATTAATAAAGGCGATGTCATCATGATGACTTAGCTTGAGTTCATCCTTCGTGGCAGGCGCACAATCTATGATTTATGGGTGCTCGTTGTTATTTTACAGGACTTTTATAGACGATCTCAGTCGACTTTTTCAAAGTCATCTAGGGGCGGCTAGTAGAAGTTGATCTATTTTAACATTCCCTTTCGTATAGAATTCAAAACGGGCGATACTTCTGGATGCTGATACCAACATGGCTCCAAAGTCCTTATTATACTGCATTTTACAAGCGCCCTTACATTTTCCCAGGGGGGTGATCGTTCTTCCTCCCATTCCATTTACGAAATAGGGAACACCCTGAATGTCGTATCGTTCGTAAATGTGTTCATGGCCCGCGAAGACAGCGCTGGCTCCCCACTCCTTAAAAGGCCATTGCATGTTCTGAGTCTCTCCATGGTTTCCGCTTGAGTAAGGTGTATGATGGAAGTAGACAAATCGAAAAGGGGATTGTGAGGCCTTGAGTTTTCCTTTGAGCCATTGCCCTTGGATCGATGAAGCTTGGTTTCCATCGGGTTCGCGGGAGTCGCTATCTAAGGCAAAAAAGTGTACTGGACCCTTCACAAAATCATAGTATCGTTGGGAGTTTTGCAGGCTAAAATAATCCAAGTAAGGTTTTGGGGAAGTAATACAGCTCTCACAGTTCCAATCATGGTTACCTAAAGAGGGAAAGAACCGATTGCTGAGAGAACCTTTGCCAAAGGCCCCGTGATAATTTTGGATATAATTGTGGAAGTACTTTCCTATATTCTGATCAATCGTCTTTAATTCCCCATTCGGATAGTTATTGTCCCCTAGGGTAATAATAAAATCGGGATTCCAGCTCTGGACGAGTCCGGCAACGGCTGCTTCATTCTTATCGGAAGTCCCGAAATCACCAATAGCGGCAAATCGGATCTCCGGTTTTTCATCGAAGCAAAAGCCAGAGCCGCTCAAGAGGGAGTTCAAGAAGAACAAAAGGAGTCCATAGAAAGAAACCGAAACTTGTCTAAAGTACATGGGTATTGCTATCCTCTTTACAAGCCATCAAAAGCCCCTTTTACTGCACTGAGTGCAAGAGATTCAATACTGTTTGTTGGCGCATGGAGTCTGGGTCGCAATATGGTATAGATTTGCTCGTGTTAAGGACTCTGCGTGCACAAATTTTGGTTCTTGCTTTAGGAGTTGTCATCCTTACTGCTACAGCGATTGGATTTGCAACACTCCAAAGGCTTGGGGCAGTTCTTCAGCGAGACGGCAGTCGGCTAGTTAGCATGACTGCGGAGACACGTCAAACTATGCTCATTCGCGCTCTGAAAGGACATCAAGAACGTGCCCGAGGTCTTCTCTCTAGGCTCAACCTAGTCTGTAAATCGACAAATAAAATAGATAAAAAATGTGTATTAAATTTATTTCAAAATTTCGTGGCATCAGATCTCGCACGTTCTGCAGTGCTCAAATATAAAAATTTACAATCAATCGTTTCATGGAATAGAAAACTTTCGCTTTTGGAGCAGCCTTCTGGGGCGAACTCCCTTGCTACGTTTCGATTTGATGATAGAGGACAGTCTTACTATGTGATTCAGGTAAAAACAGATGATGCTGAACTTACCGTGTCTTATAATTTCACAACTTTGAAGAAAATTTTTAAACAACCTCCCGAACTTGGAGAACAGGGAGAGACTTTTCTTATCAATTCTCAAGGTGAGTTTATAACTCCAGAGCAGTTTGAGGAGACGCATAATGCGAATCTGAGTCAAGCTACACGGGAATGTCTCTCTGGAAAGAGTGGATCGATGATTGCACTCGATTACCATGGTGTTCCAGCGATTCATGCATTCCGTTATGTTCCGGAAATTGGAGGCGGCTGCATCAAGGCTTTTGTCCCTGAGTCCCAGCTTCTGGCACCTCTGAGCACTATGAAGCTTGAAGTCTTTAGCTTGATCCTTATTTTTTTGCTTCTCGCTGCACTATTAGCCTACTTTTTGTCGAATAGAGTGCTTTCACCCATAAACGTTTTGGCAAAACGTGTTTATGCTCTTGAGGCTGGAGATATGGACAGTCCTGTGCCAGTTCAGGGGCCCTTTGAAATTCAGCAATTTGCCAGAACTTTCGCGTCTATGGCAGCTGCCTTAAATAAGATGATCCGGGACCAAGAGGAATTTCTGGCCATTGTTTCTCATGATCTTAAAAATCCGATAGCAAATATTAAGCTCTGTGCTGGTTTTATTGAGAAACTCCTGACATCGGAACAAGGGATCACGGAATCTAAAGTCAAGATTCTTGATCGGGCAAGAAAGGTCTTGAGTAGTTGTCAGCAGATGCAGAATTTGATTACGGATCTACTGGACTCAGCGAAAATGGAGGCCGGTAATCTATCTATTGAGAGAAAGCCGGAGGATGCTCATTCTATTATCCAGGAGGCGGCCAAATGTTTTCAGGATTTAGCGTTGGAAAAGTCAATTTCTCTGGATATCGAAGCTTCACCAGGACAAGTTCTTGTAGCTTGCGATCGAGCGCGAATTTTTCAAGTCATGTCAAACCTGATCGGAAACGCCCTCAAGTTTACGCCTGAGGGCGGTCATATTAGCATTGGTTTTAACAGTTCAGATAAGGAAGCTATATTTTTCGTAAAAGATACTGGGCCTGGGATTTCTCCTGAAGCGATGCAGTATCTCTTTGATCGATTCTGGCAAGCTAAACATTCCGAAAAAAAAGGTCACGGCCTTGGACTCTATATTTGCCGACACATCATCCTGGCACATGGTGGTCGTATTTGGGCTGAAAGCGCACTTGGTCAAGGGGTCACTTTTCGATTTTCAATTCTCCGATTTCCCATCTTGGGAAGAAATCCGCTAGAGAATGGCGAGAAACTATGACCTTCTGATGTCGATGAAGTAAGTGCATAATTTTAGAGGAGGAATACCCTTGATAAGGAGAATGGCTTTGATAGGTAGAACTACCCCAAAAATTATCCGCTAACGCTATAGGTGATAAAAGTAGGAGCAGAAAAATGACAAGCATAAGTTCTACATTCTGGAGGTAATAGCGAAATTTGCTCTCCGATTCTTAGCATAAGCTTCTTCGGTATTAGCCCGATCTATGGGTCTTTCCTTTCCATAGCTGATGATGTTGATGCGGTCTGAAGGAATTCCTAGATTCGTTAGGTAGTGCAATACGGATTTGGCTCGTCTCTCACCCAACGCAATATTGTATTGTATTCCTCCACGTTGATCACAGTGCCCTTCTATTTGGACTTTGAGACTGGGCTTCTCCTTTAGAATTTGGTAATTTGAGTTTATTTCTGCTTTTGCTTTCTCATCTAGTAGAGCTGAATCAAATGGAAAGTGAATGGTATTGAGACCGAGTGCCCTGCCTGAGTCCGAGTCTCCTAGTGCATTTTCCTCAATTGAAGGGGCAGTAGAAATGACGGACTCTTCTGGCTTCGTCTTTTTCGCACAGCCGGTGATTGCAATCAGAGTTAATAAAACAGCAAATGCACAATATTGGTTTTTATTTAATTCTCTAATTTTCATAGAACAGGTCCCTTTCGAGTGATTTCAATTTTAATTTTCTAACGGAATCAATTTTATAAGTAGTTTTACTGCTTCCCGATTTTCACTTTCCTTTGCCCAAATTGCATAGAACTTATCTTGAAGCCTTGGAGCACCTTTCGGAACTCGAAATGCCTTCAGAACTTCTGTTTCTTTTTTTATGGTTTCTTCACTAAAAACCCCAATTCCAATTCCTCTTTTGCAGAGTTCAACCAAGACACTCGGGTAGTCTGAAGTAATGATTGCTGGTGCAACTAAGCCCGTGTCAGATAACGCTTGTTCAGCCAAGGTTCGAGTTGAAGGTTCTGCATTACAAATGAGAAGAGGGAGGGATTGTAGCAGCGCAGAAAATCGCTTTTCCGCCCATTTCCCAGATACATAAAATTTAATATACGAAGCGGAAATGAGCCGATGTGAAAGGTTCTTGAGATCCGACACGCGATCTGAAAAGCCAAAATCAAAGTGCCCCTTGGATATACCGCTATCCAATTCAGAATAGCCAGCGTGAAAGAGCTTCATGTTGACAGGTCCATTTTTCTCAAGAAAGTCTCCAATGACCTGATAGGCAAGCTGAATTGAAGGAGTAGGTACTAGTCCGATGGATACGGGGTAACAGCCAAGGGGAACCGGGGAAACAATATCTACGAGTCTCTGGCCGGCTTCGAACATTTCCTTTGCACGCAAGTAAAGGTGGTTTCCCTCCGGAGTGAGGACCAGCTTACGATGCTGCCGTAAGAAAAGCGTCGTATTGAGGTCAGTCTCAAGTTGAGAGATATGTTCACTGAGAGTGGAAGGATGAAGATGGAGCTTAATTGCAGCGTCTTTAAGCGAACCGATGGCTGCAACCTCAGAAAAATAAAATACCTGGTTCCAATTGATAGGACGACCTTTGGTCTTTTCGTCCCTCTTCTTTTTTGAAGAGGTCCCTAAGATTGATCGAATTGGAGAAACCATATAAATACTATTACACATTGGAAAAGCCAAATCAACGTGTTACTCTTTATTTTAGTTTTTAAGAATTTAAATTATGCATCATATCAAAAGTAGGACATATCAACATGCTTCAGTGTGGGTAGGAGCCATAATTGTGGGTCTTGCTGCGGTTCTCTATGCGAGAGTCGTTGCTCTTGCTCAGGAGTACTATTTCCATTGGTTTCAGTCTCATTCCTATTTTGTATCATTGTATTCCCCTCTGGCTTTTGTCTTTGCAACTTTCCTGGTTCGCCGATTTGCTCCAGATGCAAAGGGGAGTGGAATCCCGCAAGTGCTGCAGGCAATTGAGGTTGCTAAAGAATCACCTGATTCAAAAGATGTCTGGTATACCGAGTTAGTTTCTATAAAAACGGCTTCCATTAAAGTTCTATCTTCAATTGTCGGCATTCTTGGAGGTGCATCAATTGGGAGGGAGGGGCCTACTGTACAAATTGCATCTTCCGGATTCGCATGGGTGGGAAGACGCCTGAATAAATATGTTCCTCATATAGATTTTCAGACCTATCTGATTGCAGGAGCAGCTTCGGGTGTGGCCGCGGCATTTAATACGCCTCTTGCTGGAATTACATTTGCCCTTGAGGAAATCGCGGATGGGGCTTTTGGTCCCTTTCGCCAAACTGTGATGTTAGCTGTAATTATTTCCGGTATTACAGCTCAGGCACTTCTTGGGGATTATCTGTATTTTGGACATCCCGTATTCTCCAAATCCAATTTAATGGTTATTCCTGAAGCTTTCCTGATCGGGATTATAGGAGGTCTTTTCGGTGGCGCGTTCGCAAAGCTACTGGCGTATCCAAAATTAACTCGGCTTCCTGAGAATTGGTGGCCTCGTGCGCTTATCTGCGGACTTCTTTGTGCACTCATCGGATTTCTTACTCATGGGGATACCATTGGATCCGGTTATGAAGTTACGAGAAAAACTCTCGAATCTGCAACTCCGGAAAATGCGAGTCTGCTTTTCCCAGTTTACAAACTTGGTACTACGGTTCTTTCCTACCTGTCTGGAATGGCAGGTGGAATTTTTTCCCCTTGCCTTTCTATTGGTGCAGGGCTGGGCGTCTCGATTGCTAAACTTGCCCATTTTCAGAATTTTCAAGCTTGCGCTTTGATGGGCATGGTGGCCTTTTTTGCGGCGGTCGTTCAAGCTCCACTGACTGCGGTTATTATTGTGATGGAAATGACAGATGAACACATGCTCATTCTGCCATTCATGATAGCAGCCTTTCTAGCTCAAGGGATCGGTAAATGGATTATGCCGGCACCATTATATAGTTTTCTGGCAGGAAGGCACGAGGAGGGATGATTCAGAATGTTTGCCGAGTGACCCTCATTTCGTCAGATGAAAAGAAAACACAAGGAATCGTTTGGATTCAAGAGTGGAATCAAAAAGAGAGACTGAGACGGGCTTTGAAAGCTCTCGGGATCTCTTGGGGATTGGCTATAGTGTCAGTTCTCATTCCACTCGCACATTTCATTTTGGTCCCAGCCTTTCTATTGGCAGGTCCGTTTGTAGCTTTTCGCATTTATCAGGTAGTGAGTACGATTGCAGGCGGCACTGGAAATTGTCCAAATTGTGAGAAGGAGTTCACCATTGTGAAAGCCTCATTGAAATGGCCAATCCATGATCTTTGTTCGGCTTGCCAGAGTTCAGTTGTCATTGTGCAAAATTAAAAAGAGGTGTAGCCATAGTCGCGGGTTTATAAGAGTTACTTTTGAAATTGTAGTTCGCATGAGCTGAATGAAAAGTCTCTACTGCAGTTTAATGAATCTCGCACCGGAGCAGAGAAAAATTCCATTTTTCTTTGACTTGGGTCCGCATGATTATCTAGTGAGAACAAACTTTGAATAGCGTTTTCAGCAGGAAATCGAGTGGCAAGTGAAGGTTTAGAGCATTGCCATGAGCTACTTGCAAGGAAGATCTTCCTTCGGTCGCTTACTGACGGTGTCGAATTTAACAAATCAGCAAATGCGTAGCTTCCTATTACATCTGCAAAACGTTCAGAAGGAGAGGCGGCATATCCACCTGATTGAAGTTCTTCTTTTCCTGAAAACTCACCTTCCATTCTAATCACTGCGCTTTCAACGGCGGTGCTCATGGTTTTGGCCAATTCGATTGCAAGCTTAAATTTTTCGATCTCCTCACTGTTGTTGCACTGGTATTCGGCTGTAAAGAAGATGAGACTTGTCAACTCATCATCGATTGGCTCGTTTCCATGACTAGAGAGATAGTAGCTGCAAGGGTTCAGATAGTATGGATTTGCCTGAATTCTCCCATTGGACAGGGGAATATTACTTTTAGTCACCCGCAGAAAAGTTCCAGTGTCAGCTAGGCTGGCAATCTTATTATTGACTATAGAAGTTGCTAGACGATAAATGTCACTCTCGGTCAGACGATTTGGAGTGGATTTGTATTTTAAACATTGCTGGAATTGAGGAAGTTCCGGAATATATTTCCGCAATTCGGTAAGATTTCTTTGAAAATCATTTTTGAATTGAGACCAGTGAGCACACGAGAAAGTTTCCTTGGAGCAAATCTGATTTCTCAGATTCGCAAGTTCCTTTCCAAAGAGAGAGTTAATTTGGAAGATGTACCGAGATCGGTCCAAGTCAAGAGCATGTCCCAATTCGTGAGCTATGGTTTCTAAAATGTCTTCGCTATTAAAGTCTCCTGCACAGACCGTGAGAATATTTAGATGAGGATAATAGTATGCGTTTATCACGGTACTGGAACACTCATTGTCTGAAATTTCAGCCAAGGCTCCAGGTAGTGCGAGATTGACTGAAAGTACCCGCTGAATCCAGGCATTCTGGATTTCTTGGGGAATCGCTAATTTGCTGATAACGGAAATAAAGTGAATTCTTAATGTTTCGAAGTTTTCTTGAACTCTTTTCCAATTTGGATGACTTTTCCATATGGATTGGGAGATTTCTGAAATCAAGATACGTCGAATGCGCTTCCTCTCAAGAGCGAGTTCAAGTGGAATGTAGTCTTCCCTGAGCTTGTGAAAGCCTTCATACTTTTTTTCTAGCCTCTTTAAGATAGTTTCTTCGATTGCCGATGCCCAAATACTATCGAGGTCATGTCCTTGTCTGATAGATTGAGTTCGTTCGAAAAATGTCATTTTTTCTTTCGATTTGCGCAATAAGAAAAGCTGGAGCTTTTGGAAATAGTTACGACTATTCAGAGTATCTCGAAAGTCGGTCGGAAAGGAGTCTTGGTTTTTTAACTTTGCTTTTGCGTACTCAAAATAAACCATGGAGAAGTCATTATTGGTTTCACCTTGTAGAATAGAAAAAGATCCGTTGGATTTTTTAATACTCAGGTTTCCATTGTTTGTAGGTGAATAAAGTAAGTCACAGTAGGAGTCCAACATGGATTTGCAGCCAGTTACTTCACTTTCTTGAATCCCTTGGCTAGGCGTTAGCTTGATCATGTCGTCTAGATTTGGAGAAATGCTTCGAGAAGAGCATGCTCCACAAAGGAAGGTCAAAACTATGACTATTTTGCACAATCTAGAAGTTAGGCTGCTAAACTGCAAGGCCATTACGAATTGTGCTCCAACCTCACAAAAATAATTCCAGCAAGAGAGCTCTTACTACATTCATCGTGTTGTTCCTTCGAGGTGAGTAAGGAGCACGCGAATTTGGCGCAGTTTTTCTTTGATAGTGCGAATATTGTCGTAGCCCATTCGAACTAATGCCTTTTGGCCGGATGGAAGACTTTCTAGCGAGTTGTCAACGTACTTATATCTATTGTGGGGAGTAAGTCTTTCTACTTTGATCGAGTCCCTTATTTCAGGTGCTTTCAAGACGTTGTCGATTACTTCGACTAGACGGTCATTAAAATACTTCTCTGTTCCTAGGTCCTGGTAGGCTGCTTGGAATAAAGAATAGAAATGCACATAGACTTCAACTAATTTTTTTGGATCAACAGTTCGGGCAAGGTTTGCATAGGGAGTGTAACGCTGAAAATTAGCAGGAGCAATTATTCTGTCATTGTTCCGTCTTGTAGCAATAAAGCTTGATTCCAATGGTTTGAGAGGCGACATTTCCCATGACGGTTGAGCATGTTGAGTTGCATTATCAACCGTAACAACAATTCTTCGTACGATATTATTGAGGTGGAAGAGAGAAGCGAATAGTTCCTTTCCTAAAAGAGTACTCAACGCATTTTCGATGGTGGGGTCACTCTTATCTACGGGCGGCGCACCATTGACAGTTGGACTGGCGAAACCTGATTGCCCACTTTCAGAGGGAACAGGATATTGAATCGTCCTTGAAGGCTTACTAGGAATTTGCTTTTGAACTTCTGAAATCGTCGGAGCTTTCTGCTGAATGTAATTGTACCCATAGTAGAAAGCTCCGCCCATTCCAAGTATCAAAAGCAGGTATACGATCTTGCGGAAAAGAGGTTTCATGTGCACTTAAATCCAGTAATCACCGTAACAATGAAAGTGGCTGTTTTTTGGTTCATGCTATTCGGGCCCTTTCTTGGATGGTTCTCCAAAATTCTACCGCATTGTTGAACTTCCTGATGACTAAAAACTTAACTGGTTCCAAAGGCTTTTTCTAAAGGTGTTATTGATTTTAGAAGTCGAACGGCCGCAGTATTTTCGGCTTCATTTGACCATAGAATGTACAGAATATCTTGTAGTTTTGGAGCATCTCTGGGTACTCGTAAAGACTTCAGCCCTTCAGCTTCACTGAATACTCCAATCCCTAGTCCATCCTGACAAAGATCAAGGAGTGCGCTTGGATAATCGGATGTGACTACAGATGAGGGTGTGAGGTCTGCCTCAATGAGGACCTGTTCAGCAAAGCTCCTCTGTGAGGGTTCTGCGTTACAGATCAGAAGCGGAAGTTGCGAAAGCAGTTCTGAAAATGAAGTATTTGCCCATTTATCCGAAACAAAGAACTTTATGGGAGAGTGGGAAATCCGGTGGCAGATCAGATCTTTTCGTTCTGGAATACGGTCAGAAAAGCCAAAGTCATATTTGGAGCTTACCAGTCCGGTCTCAAGATCGTTGTAACCTGAATGGAATAACTTCATGTTCAAGTGTTTTTGACGACGCAAGCATTCGCCGATAATGCGGTAAGCAACCTGAATGGACGGGCTTGGGACCAGTCCAATTGAGATCGGATAGCACCCCAGAGGTACAGGAGCAACGACATTGAGGAGTCTTTGTCCTGCCTCGAACATTTCCTTTGCACGAAAATAGAGTCGGTTACCTTCAGGAGTAAGAGTGAGTTTGCGATGCTGTCGATAGAACAATTGTACAGAGAGGTCTTTTTCTAGTTGGGAGAGATGGGAGCTGAGTGTGGATGGACTCAATTCAAGCTTATCGGCAGCATCTTTAATCGAACCTGCTGCTGCAATTTCTGAAAAATAATAAACCAAGTTCCAATTGATTTGGCTTCTCTCAATTCTCTCTCCGGAGTTGAGTTCAATTGAGCTTGGTTTGTTCATACTAAAATTATTTCACATTTGTTTTTTCAAGTCAACGGGTGGCCAGCGAATAATAAATTTGTTCATTCATTCAAATTTTAAATCTCTCAGGTAGTGGTTGTCATAGCCATCAGGGTGCTTTACAAGATATTTTTGATGGTATTCCTCTGCCGGATAGAACGTGTTTGCTTTTGTGATCTCAGTTGTCAGAGGTTTTTTCCACGCCCCGGACTTGTTGATTTTTGCCGTCAATTCTTCTGCGATCTTTCGTTGTTTCTCAGAGTGGGTGAATATAGCCGACCTGTATTGAGTTCCGTGGTCGTTCCCCTGTTGATTTCGGGTTGTCGGATCGTGCATCTTAAAGAAAAGAACAAGTAGGTCCCGATAAGTCACTTTTTTGGAATCAAACTGGATTTCAACCGACTCCGTATGACCTGTATTTCCGGAACTTACTTCTTCGTAAGAAACTCTTCCGGAGCCGCCTGTATAGCCAACTCGTGTTTCAATCACACCTGGCACTTTTCTAAAAAATTCTTCAGTTCCCCAAAAACAGCCTGCTGAAAACGTCGCAGTTTCTAGAGAACTTGCTTGAAGCATGGAAGCTGCAAATAGTATTAAGAATATCCCACTCATCCTAATGGACTTCTTCATATTCTTTTTCTCCTCAAAAAAGATTAATTGAATGATTTATATTACCTATAAATAATAAAAAATCTATAGCATTATTGACGTATTATGCTGCGGCACTTGAAATGAGTTATATTTCAAGAAGGTTGATAAGGGAGTGTTCAAACCAAGCTAATATGTGGTGTATATGGCTGAAGGGGGTGGGCTGCATGTATGCAACATTTGACCTACGCCGCAAGATTTATCCTATAGAATGAAAATTGCAAACCTTAGGGGAACCATAAGGGGCATATGCCTCGGGAGAGACTTGTGCTTGAATCAATTGTGGTCATCTTGGTTCTTTTGTGGATTCTGGGGTTCGCTACCAGCTATACCTTAGGTGGATTGATACATATTCTTCTAGTCATTGCCATCATTGTGGTCATTCTCAGAATTATTCGTGGGCGCAAGCCATTGCCTTAGTGACTCGTTTGTCACAATTAGTTTGGAGATTTTTTATTCATATCTCAAAGCATCAATAGGATGGAGGAGCGAAGCCTTTTTTGCAGGGTAGATGCATTTACATTATTGTAACGGTTTTACTCTTGCAATGGCGATTCATATGGAAAAAAGAGAAGGGAGACTTGAGAATGGACTTAGATATTTGGCAGAATATATTTTTTCTAAAGAATTCAGATGGTTCATTGGATACGTTTCGACTTGCTGAGGCGTTTCCTAAGCTGACAACTGATCACCTGAACGCAATTCGTTCATTCGGAGAAGAGGCAGATTTTCCAACTGGTCATATTCTCTATCAGCGTGGAGATCGGAATGTCGACTTTTACGTCGTGCTCCAAGGAGCTATTGAGGCTTACGAGACAGATAACTGCGGCAAAGATCGAGTGCTTGTAATTCATAAAGCTAGTAATTTCCCCGGTGAGATGAGCCAGTTTAGCGGACGTAAGAGTTTGATCAATGCTCGAACTTCAACTCCTACACGTGTTCTCAGAGTTCAGTATAAAGACTTTAGACGAATGCTTGTGGCAGAACCTGAACTAGGAGAACTCATTCTTCGAGCCTATGTTCTTCGTCGAAGTAGTATTATCCGTCATGGGACGGCGGGCGTCACTCTGATTGGAGCGACTCAGGATCCTGATTTACTTCGTATTCGGCAATTTCTGATACGTAACGCTTACCCTTATCGGTTCATTCCTCCCGACGCAAAAGGAGAAGATGGACGTTCTATTCTTACATCTTTATCATTGCGTTTGGAGGATCTTCCAGTCGTTGTGGATTCAAAACATAGTTTATTTAAAAATCCTAGTCTTCATCAACTTGCCGCTGAAATTGGTCTTTTGGAGGCATTTCCTCTTGAGCACACTTATGATGTGGGGATTGTAGGGGGTGGCCCGGCAGGACTGGCAGCTTCTGTTTATGCTGCTTCCGAAGGGCTGGATACAGTAGTACTCGAAGCTCTCGCACCTGGTGGTCAGGCAGGAACAAGCTCTCGTATCGAAAACTATCTTGGGTTTCCTAACGGGATCTCAGGCGTTGAGCTTGCCTCTCGTGCACAAGTCCAGGCCTTAAAGTTTGGCGTGCATATGGCGATCGCTAGAGCCGTCACCGACGTCACCAGGGCGCAAGATGGGGTATTTGAAGTTTTATTGTGCGACCAGACGAAAGTGCGCACGCGTGCGTTGGTCGTGGCGTCAGGTGCTAGATATCGAAAACTCGATCTCCCCAATTACCAGCAATTTGAGGGACGAGGGATCTACTACGCGGCAATGGCAATGGAAGCCCAGCTTTGTTCCGGAGAAGAGGTCGTGGTAGTGGGAGGAGGTAATTCAGCGGGGCAAGCTGCCATTTATCTGAGTCAATCGGCCGCGAAAGTTCACATGCTGGTCAGAGGCAAGGCTCTTTCCGAGACAATGTCAAACTATCTCGTCGAACGTATTCAGGCCTCATCCAAAGTTCAGATTTACTACGAAACCGAAATCACCCGTTTATCAGGGCTATCGGGCCAAAAGTTCCTTGAGGAAGTAGAATGGAAATCGTCAGCGAACCATCGACACTGGACAAAGCCCATCCGAAACGTGTTTGTTATGATAGGAGCCATTCCAAACACGGATTGGCTCCGAAAGTGTATCGCACTCGATCCAAAAGGATTTGTTCTTACCGGAAAAACAAAGGCAGGATCACCTTTACGCTCTCCATACGAGACGGCTGAGCCAGGAATTTTTGCGGTAGGCGATGTCCGCTCGGAATCAGTAAAACGAGTGGCCTCAGCGGTGGGTGAGGGGTCTATTGTGATTCAATGGGTGCATCAATACTTGAGCGGGTTGAAATCGAGACAGTTTCTCGATTTGAAGAGGGCTGCATGAACCCAAACGATCTAGATAGTTTGATGGAAATTATTTTACTCGCAGGCTCCAAATCTTAAGATTATTCGAGTAAGAATTAACAATATCTTGCGAGATATTCAGTTTCTTAACTGAGGTCAGTGCAAAGGTATTGTCAATCTGTGAGGATTCTTGGATTTTAAACCCAAGTTCGTTGAAAAATTCCTGAATATGGGTTTCGTTTTCAAAAGCTAATTCCCTAAAATCTCTTTGAGTCGTTTTTTGAACATTTTCTGTAATTTTTTTCATAGTCGCAGAAGGATGCTGTCGCATATCAATGTCACTTTTGGTGGTCAGATCAGGTGTCAGCCATACACCACCAAATCTTTCGAGAACAATATGAATATGGGTAGCTGCCAGTCTTTTCTCTTCAATGGAAAGATACTGGAATAATCCCTCGTGAATAATTGCGATCGGGCTACTAGCAAGAAAGGGACGGGTGGCTTTTTCGAATTCAATCAAATTCAGGACATTCAGTTCGTTAAAAAAAAGGTTGGCTCTCTCTGGGATGTTCTTTTTTTCTCGTATACTTTGGATAATTGCTATCTTCTCAGAAGAGATCTCAGGCAAATCTGTTTCAACATAGATCATTTCTGGATCTGAAGTCATCGCAAAGCCTCGGAGGGAAACACCACTTGCTAGTTCCAAGACCTGCTTAATATTTTCGCGTCGGATGGCGTTGACCATGCTTTTATACCGCGCCTCAATCATCATGGCAAACCAAGATATGTCTTCGACGACCCAGTGTGAATCTTCAAGAAATGTTTTAAAGATCTCGTCGGCACGCACCATTTTGGCTACTTCATGAGCAAAAGGTATGTCGCTAAACTGGCGCCAATAGGCGACTATTTTTGCAGTCGGACTGATCTTGCTGTGATCTGGAGTCGAGTCAATCATGAGCTACATTCCTTATTATTTCTGAATGGTGGAATAGAAAGAACTCACTTAAGGATTAAGCAAAAATAAAAAGAAAAACAAGGGAGCATGAGTCGGATGACTTTGAAATCGATGGAAGCACACTACGCCGATTTTGCATGAGGTGAGAGTCTATGAATATTTTCCATCACGTGAGTGGTCAATTTGAAAAGCCGTATGGCATATTGGGTAGGTTAATTGGCCATATCATGGCCACTCGTCGATCTAATATCGAACGAAGCGATTGGACTCTCTCACTTCTTAAAATCAAGCCGACAGATCGAATTCTAGAAATTGGGTTTGGACCTGGCATCGCTATAGGAAAGGCCGCTAAAATCGCCGCTGAAGTTGTTGGAATTGATCATTCAATAGTCATGCTCAATCAGGCTACCCGTCGTAACAAAGAGTTAATTAGAAAAGAGAAACTGAAGCTTTTTTTAGGGTCGGCAGGCGAACTAGACAACACCCTCGGCCTATTTGACAAAATATACTCCGTGAATGTTGTTCAGTTTTGGGAGAGCCCAGGTTCGATTTTTGGGAGACTGCGTAGCTTATTGAAATCAGGCGGAGAGGTTGTGACTGCCTATCTGCCAAGATATCCTGGTGCAACCGATGAGGATGCGTTTGCAAAAGGCAACGAAATTGCGGAATCATTGCGCCAAGCTGGACTTAAGAATATCCAAATTGAAAGGAAGATGATGAAGCCCGTTGCAGTGGTCGCAGTTGTTGCCACAAAGGCTTGATGAGGACCCTAGGAAAATGGCACTGGAGTCTTACTAGGCAGCTTAACTCACTTCGGCATTACTCATGCATCCATCTCGCATCAAACGGAGTTAAAAATTAATGGACTTAGAAATTGAGGAGGATACATGAAGTCAGCACTCATTACTAAAATCTTAGAAAAGAAACGCCTTCAAACAGAGAAGGCTCTTTATTGCTATTTTTATTGTTATTAGTATTTCTCCCCAGGGCTGAGTCGAAAGGCAGCCCTGGGGCTATTTATTCATATTAAATATATTATGTCAAAATGCCCAACGCTTACGGAAATACTAGCCTACCAAAACCCGAAGATCGTTCGACGTTTTAAAAAAGACTTTCCAGAGAAAGCTGAACAAGCTCAGGACTTATTTACCGAAATGTTGAAGTTTTTGTGGCTCGGAGAGAAGCATTCTCTCGATGTCAAAATTAGGCCTGAAGATGAATCGCTCAAATTCAAATGTGCAATCCACGAAGAAATGGTGAACATCGATCACATGTGGCATACATTCATACTATTTACTCCGGATTATTCTGATTTTTGTCAGACCTATTTCGGCAAGTTCCGTCATCACTACCCAACGGATGACGAAGATCTAATTGCCATTCCAATGGAACAATTTGAAGAAGAGTTGAGTCGTTTCTCATCCTATGTTTACGATCAATTGGGCCCAGCAACCCTTCAAAAATGGTTTTCGATTGAGCTTTGAGGTTTAGCTCTCTTGAAGTACGGAGGGACAGTATGAATCATCTCGATCATTTGAGCTCTGAAAGCCAGCGCAAGGCATGTAATCCTGGCATGAAACAATAGTCACCGCCCCGGGTGATCACGAATCGACTCAACCCTCGTAAACGCTTTGGTATTGGCCGACTCGGAATTGAAAAGGTTCCCTCTCTTTCCTGTGCACCGGCGACAGGATCTTTTACGTCTCCAAGCCCAAGAAATTCCCCGCTGTTGACCCATTCCGACTGTACGAATTCAAATTGCCTTCCTAGATGGGCGCCGACAAAGGCGAACATGAGTCCACGATCAGCGCCATCGTCTTCCAACGTACCTTCGGGAAGAGGCGGACCGTAAGCCGTGCCACGACGGATCATTCGATGCAGTCTCACTACACCTGCCACCGATGAGTCTCGTGGATTTGCTCTTCGAATGTGAGACCCTAACGGGGTTTGGTATCCTGTCGTGTCTTGTTGATAGAGAAAGTCGTTGTTGCGTCGTGGATCGGCTCCCAAGTCGGATTCGTCATCGTCATCGTCGTGGAACGGGCAAAGAGCCAAGGGTGCGCCACTTCGCCAACGTCCCATCATCTTGGCTGCTATCCATTCTTCCTCGTCTGAGTTCGAAGAATTCTCTTTTAAATACTGACGAAATGCGGCCACTCGCTGATGCAATTTACGAAAAGCGACATAGGTTCCGTTTCGCCCCAGTCTATCTGGTTGCGGTATGGGAGGAGAATCTCCCATCTCATCTGGATATCCCAAGACGAATTCACCTGCTTTGAGCGGCTTCTCTTGAGGATTGCTTCCGGGAATACCGCTTCCTTCGATGGCGGGATGACTGATGCCGTCGCGAAATCCGAAAGGCTCCCGCTGATGAGGTGGTGCATGACAGTCTTGGCGCCAAATAGGGACAACACCCGGCAGTTCTTTGAACGCTTTGCGTGCCCCCTCTATCGCCCATTCCAGACGCTTGGAATCTGGCGCGAGGGCGACAAGCACTACGTGGACTTCCGGAGTCCCGAGTGGTTTTTCCCAATACTCGGGACTGCTTTCACCTGTGTCTCCCAGAGCATCAGCCCGATTGGCCATTCCTTGTCTAAATTCCCAGGAAAAGCTGTCAAGCGACGCTTGTGGTACTTTAAGCCTTTTGAGCCCCTCAAAGGTCAGCATGGCACTGAGCCAAGTGTCGCCAGCCGGGCTTGTCGTATGAGCCGTCGAGGCCACCACCGTACTTAGGCGACGCATGAGTTCTTGTCCCGCTTTGCGGTCATCAATTCTAATAAGAATATAAGTCGCAGCGTATGGATTGGGACGGGGACGTAAAACTCCACTCTGGATATCGTCCAGTTCAAGCTGCACGATGGCCTCTTTGGAGTCCATGTCTTTTCCTTCCTTCTCGGGCTGTCGCGATATTCTTCCAAAATCGTTCCAGACTCTCATCCTGTCCGAACAAGGTGCTAAAGATCGTGGAATCAGCTACCAACACGTCGCCAGCTCTGTCGGCTTTGGGTGATATCCAAACTAGAGAGTTGAACTCAGTGTTTCCCGCCAAAGTAAATGGATGCGGTTTGGACAAATTGATCGGCTGCTTGGCAAGAACGTGGATGGATTGTACGTCTGATAGAGTTACTGCATAGTGGGGGAGATGAGGGTGAAAATTGAAGTTCGTGACTCCATCAAGCCAACCTCGTGTATCCAGGTCTCTCGCAATATTCAGAGGAGCGACTCGGTTTGTTCCGGGAGAGCTGGGGGCAGAAGACGCCAAAGCTGGACGAAGGCCGTATCGGTTCTCGACGGGAATTCCGAGTCCCTTCATAAGTGAGCGTGTGTAGAGCCCGAATCGCTGTTGACGGGGTACTAATGCGTCACCATGGTGGGCATATTCAATGGCGCGCTCCTTCAGATCGGGAGAGGCTCCGACATCGTGATGTGGGCCAATGACTAAGCAGGTCCCTTCTCGTTTGAGAAACTCTCGAACAGCCTCGATCTCTTCCGAGGACGCTTCCTGCTCTGTAACTCGATGGTCCAAACCAAACACCATGAGAGTATCAGCATCACCAAGCACGCGCTCGTCAAGAGGAAGAGGAAAACCCGCCTGGTCGACTCGCTGAAACACAGGGACTGGATATCCTGTCGTCTCTCTAACGACATCCTGAAACCGCACCCAAGCCCAGAAGAATAGCTCAAGAGATCCAGCGATTCCCTGTTGAAACATCATTGGATCCGCAAACCGGGGGGACTCATATTCTGGCCAGAGCACCCTTCGCACTTCGGTCATGGTTGAGAAACGGTTATCCATCTCGGTCACATCGTGATTAGCTTCCGCGGGGTAGCTCCAAGAAATGTAGATACTTACTCGGCGTTGATTGGGAATGTATTTTCTCGGCACGTGATTTTGGTTATAAGTTCGTGCAGGTTCTTTCATGACTGTCTCCTTGGCGCGAGGACATCATTGCAGTTGATCGAGTATTACGGAGAAGGCTTCCTTGATTTTGAGAGCTTTTTTGATCTCGTCGGAAGAAACATAGGGATACTCACCATACTCGATGAAGCTCGGACAGTGGTGGTCTCGGACAAACTTGATAAATGCCTCAGGGTTCGTCTTCCAGTCCATTGGAAAGTCTTCGAGATTTTCGAAGACCGTATCGACGCCAGCCTTCTTGAAGAGAGCTACCGCATCCTCGGTGTATTTATCGAAATTCGTGTCAAAAATTCCTTGGTACATAAAACGAGTGTCGTTGTCGAAGAGTACCCAGCGTAGGTAGTGGAGCTTGAGCGGAGCAAGTAATTCAGGGTCGGTTTCTAGGGCCTTCGCTAGCTTGTTTCCATAGCTACGAATGACATCAGCTTTTCCGACTTTGACGTTCGCAATGAGAGTAAATCCGTAACAAGCAGGAGTTTTGCGCCAAATGGGGCCGTACTTCCCTTTTTCCAAGCTGTCGTCATGTTTTGGGATGACGACCGCTGCTGGTTTCATCGTTGCCTCCTGATTCCGTCCTATTTTTTAACTGTCCGAGATTCAGTGATGCAAATTACGGACTCGGAGTCTCCGCTGAGTATCATTTACCGGTTCGCACTTTGCACTTTCTTAAGTCACGAAAAAAACCAAGTAGCTGTTTACTTCCTCAAAAGGAGACCCAATGCAGCAGAAGCGTGAGTTCAATACGACCCCACCTGCCGTCCTGCCATCCCTCACTCTTTTCTCTGGAGATAGGATGGATCAGTTACTGAAGCAAGCCAAGCTTAAAGACCGACTTCCTCGTCGGGTTCTTTTCTGGATTACCCTAACGTGGCTACCACTCATGGTCCTATCTCTCATCGGTGGCAAGCATGATTTCCAAGTCACGGTCATTCAGAACTTTCCCATCCACTTCAGATTCCTGCTGGCTATGGTGATGTTGATCATCTTGGAAGAGCCCATCGAAAAAAGCATGCGCGGACTGATACCCGAATTTCTCGAACGAGGATTGGTGCAATCCGAAAATGCAGCTCTTGCCATGCGTGCAGTCGTCCGAATCCGGACCTTGGTGCGCTCGAAGATCGCCGATGTTGTTATTTTTTGTATGACTTTGGCTATTCTAAAGTACATGCCACCCTTAAGGGCCGTCAACGCCCTCGAACAATTCTGGTATCGCTGGATAAGTCTTCTAGCTTATAATTTTATTCTTCTACGGTGGATATGGAAATATATCCTCTGGTCGTATTTCCTTCTACTCATTGCAAAATCCAGCATTAGGCCGCAGAGTCATCACCCGGATCGCGCAGGTGGATTGGGCTTCTTACTTTCGCAGCATCTGGCTTTCGGATTGGTTGCAACCGCAATTTCGATCGTGCTCGCGGCTAATGTGGCGAAGCTTGTATTACAAGAAGGGCACCATCTTACGGAATTCGTACCCAGTCTTTGTGCATATTTTGTGATCAGTTGCCTCGTATATTTTCTCCCTTTGTCCTCGTTTACCCCATCCCTGATAGTCGCAAAAAAAAAGGGTCTCAAGAGTTATGGGCACTTCGGGTCGCGATTTGCACTCGATTTCGAGAATCACTGGTCGAATGTGTCGGCTATCTCCGGCCCAAGCCCACTTGGAAATCAGGATATCAGCACTGATTGTGACCTGAACAGTAGCTATAGCAATGTCGAGAAGATGACTCCTTTTCTCATGAACCGTAGTTGCTTCCTTGGCCTAGTCACACTCATCGTCTTTCCCTTGTTGTTACTCATGCTCGTCGAAATTCCCATCCGCGAACTAGTAAAAATGCTCTCGAAAGTGCTGATCTGAATTGAAAGATCAATCACCTTTAGGTTTTGGGTCTACCTTTTGCGAGATGTATCTTATAAGGCGACTCATTAGCGGAGGGACAGCATGAGTCATCGTAATCTTCACAGTGGAGTGCATTCACTATTACGAATCTTTATAGGTGATTTTGATAAATATCATCATCATTCACTTTATCAGAGCCTAATTGACCACGCGAGAGCAACGGATTTGGCGGGTTGCACGGTCTTTCGAGCATTTGAAGGATATGGCGCCGGTCGCTCTATCCACACCGAAATGGCCATGGAAGGAGCTGGAGAACGCCCCATTTTGGTTGAGTGTATAGACGAGGCTGAAAGAATTCAAAAATACCTTGAAGTCGTGAAGCCGATGCTTCAGGGATCTTTAGTTACTGAGGAGACAGTTTATGTTCATTATTATTCACATCAGAATGTAGAGCAAATGCAACGTGAACACAGAGTTCTCGATGGAGATCAAATTTTATTGCGGATCTATGTAGGAGAGTCAGACAAGATTGGGCATAAGCCCCTCCATTTTGTGATTCTCGAAAGAGCGCATTCGCTCGGAATTGCGGGATGTACGATTCTACGTGGAATTTCTGGATTTGGAGCAAGCAGTATCATTCATAAGGATAAGCTTCTTCGACTGTCGACGGATTTACCGGTTATTCTGGAAATCGTAGATACAGAGGAACGGGTCCATCAACTTTTAGATCAAGTACGCCCTCTACTTCAAGGCTTTCTTGTCACGGAAGAGAAGGTTCGCGTGCACCATTACTCTGCCTAACTCTTAATAAGCGGTTCTTCTATAATTTCTCTATTTCTAAGAAATATATGGGTTTTCTCCAAGAAATGATCATGTCCGAAAACAGCTAGCATCAATTGAGAGCATAGGTCACAATGGTTTTATGAAGCGCGAGGACATTTATTTCCAGGCGATGTTGGCAAGGGACTATCGATTCGACGGGAAGTTTTTCGTCGGCGTTAAAACTACAGGTATCTACTGTCGTCCAATATGTCCTGCAAAACCAAAGAGAGAAAACGTTGAGTTTTTTCAGTCCCACCTTGAAGCCGAGAAGGCGGGCTATCGCCCATGCATGAGATGCCGCCCCGAAAGTGCACCACAGTCGCCCGCATGGGTCGGGAAGTCGGCGGTTGTTCAAAGAGCTATAAAAATCCTAAATTCACAAGACACAATCGACTTTAATGAAGACCGTTTTGCCGATCAGTTTGGCGTAACAGCCAGGCATCTTAGGCGTCTGTTCGTAGAGGAGATCGGAAAAACTCCTAAACAGCTCTCTTTTGAAAATCGTTTGAATCTTGCCAGAAAGCTCATCAATGAGACCGCCCTTTCCATCACAGAAATTGCTTTTGCTTCCGGTTTTTCCTCTATTCGCAGATTCAACGACGCGTTCAAAGAGCGTTTCAAAAATAGCCCGAGCGAAACCCGTCGTAATAAAAGTGCCTTGGCTGTTGGTGAAGGATTAAAGATTCTTGTGCCTTATCGGCCACCGTTTGACTTCGAGGGGCTTATGAAGTCCTACGAAAGCCATCGCATGGGAAATCTGGAGTGGTTTGAAAATGGAAAGATGCACCGAGTGGTAACAATGAACGGAAAGGTCGGACAGATTGCGATCTCCAATGACCCGATAAATTCATCGCTAGTTGTCGAGATCGACTTTCCCGACACGTCCATCATTCATATGATCATTATGCGGGTGAGGAATCTCTTCGATCTAAACTCAGATCCGGTGGTTGTCGCAAACGCAATTGAATCAGATGCTGAGCTCAAAAAGCTTCTCAAGCGAAATCTAGGCGTTCGTCTCCCTTCTGGGTGGGATTCGTTCGAGATCGCTATTTCAGCCATCCTTGGCCAGCTTGTCAGCGTAGACCGTGGTCGTGTTTTGGTTCACGACCTGATCGAAATAGCAGGCCAAGAGTCAAACCTAGTCGTCGACGGAAAAGCCGTGAAGCTCTTTCCTTCGGCAAGGACCATCATTGAAGCAGATTTAACAAGCTTGAAGACTACGGGTGCCCGGAAGCAAACCCTCGTTGATTTCTGTAAAGCTGTCAGCGAAGACCGAATTTCATTGGAACCGACTCAAGATGTTGATGAATTCATAAAAAAGGTATCGACCATTAAAGGCATTGGGCCATGGACCGCACAGTATATGGCCCTCAAAGCCTTGCGTAACACGGACACCTTTCCGTCAAGCGACTTGATATTGGCTAGAGCCCTAGAGAAACATCCGAGCGAAGTCATTGAAAAAATGAGTCCGTGGCGCGGGTATGTTGCGGCTCTTTTCTGGCGGGTTTATGCAGAGACGTTGCAAAAGCCACGAGGAAATTACGAACTGGGCAAACTCAAGAAATGATGCTGACTGCTTCAAGCCGCAGTCTTGCCTGTCATCTTCCCGGCAGAAAATCTGGCAAGGAATTTCTGAAACTCGCTCACTCTCAGTCCTGAAGTTTGAAAGGCAATATGTCCATCGGGTCGGACCAGATATAGGCCTGTTCCATTTGGGTCGTCCAATCCATAACGGTAAAAAATCTCCGTCGAGATAGCGTCAATCATTCTAGGATGATGTTGGGACAGACGACGTCCAAGAATACCACGTTTCGAACCACTAAGCCCCATCTTGACGGTGAGCTCACCATTCCAAAAATTCGATCCGTTGACGCCAAGAGGTTCTCTCCGATGGGGCGTCGTTCGGAATTGTATGTAGCAAGGAGTTTCAGTGGATCGTGCCCTCGTATCGCGAGTACTAATTTCCAAACGAGGTTTGCGGCGTCTTGAAGTCCCGTGTTCATTCCCTGGCCTCCTGCCGGGCTATGAATATGTGCCACGTCATCTGCTAAAAAGACTCGATTGACGCCGTATTGTTTAGCCAGGCGATGGTGTACTCGATATCGAGATACCCATGCAGGATTCGAGAGTTTCACCTTGGAGTCACTTACCTGACGAAGGGCTCGTTCTACTTCTTGCAATGAGGCCGTCTGGGAAGCGGTCACGGTTCTTGCGGTCGGCGTATCTAGCTTCTCTGAAATACAAGGCTGAACAACTATCACTCGACCGAAGGGGTTGGACGCTTTATTAAATTCGGCGTTCCAGTTCCAGCCTATACAGGTCCGTTTGTCGGAGTCGTAGAAATAATTTGCGGGAGCTTGATCTGTGCTAGCCTTAGCTAATTGAAAAGGGATTTTGGTTTGCAGCTCATGAAGGTCGCACCGACTTCTCTATGCTGCTGGGGTTGATTTTTCTCATCATCGAGGGGGGGCGGTAGTTGGTCAATTGACTATCTCTGGGTAAAAAAGAAATGAAAGAATTGATCTTAGTATTTCTTCGACTCGGGATCACTGCATTTGGAGGTCCTGCTGCTCATATCGCTATGATGGAGGCTGAGTTTGTCCGTCGACTCAAGTGGCTGACACAATCACAGTTTTTAGACCTTTTAGGAGCCGCTAGCCTTATCCCAGGACCCAGTTCGAGCGAGATGGCGATCTATATTGGACAGCGACACGCAGGTTGGCGCGGATTAATTTTAGGAGGAGTTTGCTTTATTTCTCCTGCTGCCTTGATCGTAGGGACGATTGCATGGTTTTACGTTAAGTTCAGTAGCCTGCCAGCGCTGACAGGGATTCTCTACGGAATCAAGCCGGTAATCATTACCATCATTTTACAGGCTGTCATTGGCCTTCTTAAAACGGCGGTAAGAACAAAATTTCTGGCGATTCTTGGTATAATCGCTTTAGTTGTAGCTGCAAATAGAGTGAGTATCCCATTGCTTCTATTGGGGGCTGGATTTTTGTCTGTTTTGAGACTCTTGCTCTCTCGCAAAGGTTGGAGCAGCATTTCGACGGTATTCATTTCTCTTTCATATGTCCTGTTGTCTTCGAAGCAGGTCTTGGCTGTGCCATCGGTTGTCGAGAAAGTGCCAATCACTTTAAGTAGGATTGGTCTTTTCTTTCTTAAGATAGGGGCGCTTCAATTTGGTAGTGGCTACGTTCTTTTGGCTTTTCTCAGAGCTGATCTCGTGGAGCACTGGCACTGGTTAACTGAAGCACAACTTTTGGATGCCATAGCCGTTGGTCAGTTTACTCCAGGACCAGTATTTACGACCGCTACCTTTATCGGATTTTTATTAAAGGGAGTTCCGGGCGCAATCGTTGCGACTGTAGCCATTTTTTTACCTGCCTTTATCTTGGTTGCGATCAGTGGTTCACTTATTCCGCGTCTTAGAAAGTCTATTGTTGCTGGTGCGTTTCTGGATGGAGTCATCGTGACTTCTTTAGCGTTGATGGTGCTGGTTACTTGGCAGTTGGGTAGATCTTCGTTGGTAGATTTCACGACAATCGCTATTGCGGGCGTAAGCCTTTTTGGACTTCTCCGATTTCAGTCTAACTCAGCGTGGCTCATCCTCATGGGTGGAGCAATGGGTTACGCAAAGGCTTCCTTGTTTTTACATTGAAAAGTCAATGTAGGCATAAACTAGATCTTTGATTTTTTAAGAGATTCTATTCGACACTTTATGCGGCTGAGTAAGTTCTTCGATTCGTGTTCCGATCACTGAAAATTGAAACCATCTTTTACTTCCACGGAAATGATCTCTCGAAAAGCAGATTCAGTTGACGTCACTTCACTCTTGATCTTGGTCATTAAGAAATCAGCATCCATCGTCTCCCGTCCAATGACTAGATACTTGCTGAGCAATAGGTCACCTTTGAAAATAAATTGTTCATGATGAATGGAATGAGAGAGCCTTGCAAGAAATCGCTCTAGCAATAACTGCTTCCATATTTCGTTAAATGTGATTCCTTTATCGTTAGCGCGGTACATTAGCTAGAAAACGGAGTCGTTCTTTTAGTGCTGTTTCGTTCATACAGTTGTCACCGTTAGTATTTAAGGTTCGATATTTACGTGGAGGATTTTTGAATATTGGGTCAGTTTTTTGAATCTGACTTTTCCGTGAGACTTGAAGGAAGAAAAAAAAAACCCTCACTAGACCTCATCAAAAAAATAGAGGATTCACAGGAATCGGAACGTTCTGAAGACGAGAAACCCGACAGAGCTGCTCGCGGACCTGCCCCTGAAAAAACTCTATAGAAAGCAGTAAAGCCATGGGAAAAGTTACTTCATTTTCGGCTGCGGACTTTTCAAAAACTTCCTCACCTTCCTTTCACCGAGCCTGTCTTGTCGACACTAATTTTCTAATTGCTCTTGCTTATGAACCACATAAATTTCATGAGGATGTACAAGACTTCTACGAGATTCTGGCCCGAGAAAAAATCCCAATTTACGTCACTCTATCCACTCGCTCCGAATTTTTGGATTTCGAACGCAGAATCATCACCACCGAACAGATGTTAGGTATGCTTGCAAAAGATTCTCAATGGAGAATAACGCAGGCAACTCGTCAAAAGCTAGTTTCACAAAAGCTTTGGGTGGACCAACAATCTGCTAGAGATGATCTTCCGGTTCTAACAGATGGCAGAATCAAAGATTGTAAGAAACTCTTCACCCCTTTGAGATCAAGCGGACATGATGGATGGTTGGACTTTTGTGACTTCTATTTAAAGGGATTGCTGGAACGTTGGGAAAAGGCAGCTGAGATTTGGGGACTCAACTATGTGGGCACCAGAGAAACTGAAAACTCCGATCTTTTTCAATGAAAGATCAAGTGGAAAGAAATGTACGCATTGAGCGCAAAAACCTGTTTAGGGTCATTTGACACTATGATCTTAAATGCCTTCTTGAGTTCGAAGATAGAGTGGCTAGTCAGTTTGGATTATGACCTTGCCTATGGGATGAGTGCAGAATCTGATCCTCGAACGGTCTTGATTCCTGATGCTCTATATAGAAACCAGTTTAAAACATTGAAGTTTTAATACCTTTTAAATCTGATGAACCATCTAATTTCACGACGAGAGTAAAAAAGCACATTTAAAAGGTTATATGGATCCACTCATGGCTAGATATATCGTTGATTACGCTTATCAAATTCCGGATAGGTATCTTCTAAAACATCGACAATATGTCTGTGCTTACTTTCGTAAGCAGACCTTTTTTATTTTGTGGGGTCCCAATCGAGACAGCAGGCGAACCTGTCTGAGTTTTTACTAAAACCTCATTTATTTCTTATAGATACGTACAAACATCGATTTTTTCAAAATTTAGAAATTCGTGATTGGATCTATGGAATGTATTCGAAACGTGGGTTTTCGATCAGTCAGATCTGAAAAAAAACGAAAAAATCTCAGTCGTTTGTGAAGTAGGTTTTGCAGAGCTTTGGAGTTCCTGTTGCGATGAGTTGAAAACCGTAAAACTGACCCCTCGATTAAGATTTTTCTGTATGTTTAAACCATACAGTTGTATGCTATAACCATACATATGAAAGATCGGAATCTACTTGCCGAAATCCTAAGCTCCAAAGTTCGAGCCGAACTCTTTCGACTGCTTTTCGACTCACATACACCCAAGCTACACATGAGAGAAATTGAACGCCAGTCTCATTTGGTAATTGGAACGATTCAACAGGACCTTAAAAAACTTGCTGGACTTGATTTGATTACCTCGCACCGAGACGGAAACCGGCTTTATTATCGAGCTAATCCAAATCACCCTCTTTTTCAGGAGATCAAGAATCTGGTTATTAAGACTACCGGAGCCGTACCTCTTGTTATCTCGCACAGTAATTGGAACAGTATCTCATAGATTATTTACGCCTGGATATCTCCAAAAAATACCAAATGAGTTTTAAAATTAGAAATTAAGAATGAATTCTCCAGAATTATTTACGTCTTTTAGATGGGGTGATTATTCCTCGAATAATTTAAATGGGGGAATTCGAGCTAACGCTCGAAGGATTTATCGCTTTGAACACGCAAAAAAAAACTGACAGGAAAGCTTTCACTCCTCCTGCCAGTCCCTGCGGTTTTTTTCCGCGTGCATCAGGGGCGCTCTGGTCGGTTCCCACCGTTGCCATACCCTCCCCTGAATTGATTAAAATTCTAGGTCGTGTTGAGTCATCCTTTCAGTTTCCAGATAAATAGATTCGAGGTGAGCTTCAAATTCATCGATTGCCTCTGACGTCGCGTTTGGAACACGAATGAGTTTTCCCGTCTTAAAGGCATGAATCCAGGAGGTAATTTGCTCAAGAAGCTCATCTGTTCGATAAATTCCATCGTCAGTTATTAGAAAATATACGAATTTGCTTTTATTCTTAAATGCCATCTGAGGCCTTCACAATCATGTCTGCACTTATTGACTGACATTTTTTAACCATTGAAAGTGTCATTGCGGCTAGCGCGATGTTACCCATTTTACGAGGAAGCCCTTGCCCGAGTTGCCTCAACATCGAATAGGCTTGATCTTCAAATAAAGGATCGATTCGACCAGCTAATTTCAGATGATGTAGAATGTAATCACGGGCTTCATCGTCAGTCGTGATGCCCTCCATATGGTATTTTAATGTAATCCTTTGATTTAGAGGCTCGTGAAGCCTGCGTTTGAGAGTCTCTTTTGTCAGGTTGCCCTATGAGAACAAATAAGAATGGGAGCCGGGAATCCATTTGGAAATTGGTGATAATAACCAGTTCCTGAAGAGTTTGATGATCTAAAAGCTGCGCCTCATCCAGGAAAATACTGGAGTTTTTCCTTGATGGTAGTAGAGTTCCGTTACAGATCTTTGGATCTGCTCAAAGAGATCTGTTTTTCTCATGCGACTGGGAAGTTTAAGGAGCTGATTAAGTTGACGATATAAATCATTCCCATTCACTGTACTTAGAGGGCTGTAGCAATGGATATGGGTTTGAGGGTTAAGTCCATCCGCAAATTTTCTGAGCACACTCGTTTTGCCGGCACCAGGCTCACCGGTTAAGCAGAAGAGGCCACGATTTTGTTTGAGGTGTGAAGCCGTGCCATTGCTTCCCGAATGTCGAAACTTTCAAACATTTGATCTGTCTTTAGCTCCTTTGAAAATGGAGGCCGTTTTAGGCCAAAATAAGCTTGAATCATGAATCACTCCTTGGGTTTTTGTTAGGGAAGTAGTCTAAATCCACTTCGTGGAGAGCTACGTCGGATATTCGAGGAGTAGGCTTGTAGGTTCTCCCGTTGAGTTGACTGTCTACGAGATGAATCCTTTGAATGCGGACTCCATTTTTATAAAGGTAAACCTCGTTGGGACGATCCTGAGGATATTTAAGTTCTACTTTTTGACCGATAAATTGAGGAGGTACTTCAAAGATATTGGCCAAAAGTGAAATTGTAGAATCCTTGTTCACTGTTCGTAGAGCAGTGACTAGAAAAAATTCATCAAGATTTTCGTCAGCAATGCGCTTACGCAGGTAATTCCGGATTGAAAACTGATATCGGTCGATGGGACGAGTATTAATTCCATGGTGATAGGAATGATGATATTCGTTTCGAAGCCAGCGAGAAAAAGCATCATTAAGTCCTTTGATGTCCCAATACTGTTCTTCTTTGACTTCCGCTAGGAATCCCTCACGAACTGTCCTAAAAAATCGTTCAATCTTTCCACGTGAGGAAGAGTCATAGGGTTTTGAATGAACGAGGCCAATGTTTAAATGTGCGCAGACTCTCGCCAAATATTGGCTTGAAAAAGCGGCACCATTGTCACAATAGAGGCGGTCGGGGACCCCAAAACCCAGTAAGGCATCCTTAAAAACAGTCTCGACCAATTGAGTGGTCTCGACAAATCCAAAATGACTTCCAACGATCATACGGCTGTGGTCATCGATTATCGCCAGTAGGATTGATTTTCTCCGACGTTTACCTTGCGAGTCTTCCAGTACATGAGGACCGTGCATAAAATCGCATGTCCAAAGTTCTCCAAAATAGCGCATTTCAAAGCGTTTACGGGGAGTTGCGGTGCGAACTTGATAAAGTCCTTCAATTCTAAGAAATCGCCTAAGGGTCTCCATGCTAATTGGAGGGTCACCCAACAAATTTTTAGTTAAGCAACGATCATAGAATTTTACAACACTGATATCTAAGTGCTCGGCTCGGAATTCCTTAACCTTTATCCGATTCTCGTCTGACAAAAGGCGGAACCGTCCTGCATCGCTCCGGGCCCTTGGAGTGATACCGATAAATCCGTACTTTCGATAACGGTATAACCACCCCTTCATTGTAACTGCTGAGAATCGACGAGGTCCCTTTCCGGGGACGTCAAACTCTCTCTGACTCAGTTGGCGAAAGTACGCGAGCTGGGCACTTCTCGTGTCCATGAGAACGGGGGAAATAATCTGATGACGAAGTAAACCGATCGCCTCGGCCGTTTTTGGATCCATTTTGGATGCCTCCTTTTTTTTGGAACTCTATTTACACGGTGAGTTATCCACAAATTTCCAAAACTCTCGGCTTCGTTACTTATTCATGAAAATATTTTCAGGGGGGCGCTGCGATTTTGATTTTTAGATAAGCGTAGGCGGTAGAAACGGGTAAGTAGAATTCGTCGGGTAGGGTGCCGGTGCAATCATCTATTGCCCGCACGACAGAATTCTTATGAAGTTCTAAATTACTGAAGAAAGCCAAAAGCCCTAAGACTGAAATTCGAATACTCCGAATTAAAAAGTCTGGAAATAGGGTGAATCTTTCCTTTGTAGTTTTACAGTAACCAGTTCGAATAACTACCTGACCCAAGAACTTCATGACAGGGCAAAGGACGAATCTCCTATAATATCCTTTATAAATCCCGCAAAAAGGCCCACCACAGCGCGGGCATTCACGCGCTAGGATTGGCCAGCTATCGTAATCCATCGAACGGCGATGCTCTGAACTATTTAAATATCGATCACTTGATGCAAGGTACTTTTCAATTGCTGGCTTTTGGCCTATCTTTAGAATTACTAATTTGTTTTTATCTACAACTAATAGATTAGTTCAGGTCGGGGGTGCTTGCCACTCTCGCCCTGTTTAAATATCGTACCCTGCTCAGCAGTCACAATCCTACATCTCGCGTTGCGTTAAAGTTTTCTCAATTCTTGAAATTATGTGCTCAAACCTGGGGGATTAATTCTGCGAATAACACCTCTATTGACTGAAGCATTTCGCAGCAAAGAAGTTTCACCCCAGGACGTTCTTGTTGTCTTCATCTTTGGATCTGTAGCCCGCAGTGAAGAAAAGGCGGAAAGCGATATCGATTTAATGGTCATAGGCAAAATAGGATTAAGAAAAGTATCTCACATTCTTTCTGGTATAACTGAAAAGCTAGGGAGAGAAATCAATCCGCACGTTTTAACTCCCCAAGATTTCAAAAAGAAAATCTCGAATCAGGAACATTTTTTAACGCAAGTCATGGACACCAAGAAAATTTTCATCATAGGAAGCGAAAATGAGCTTAAAGCAATGGGCTGATAACGGTTGGCTACGGAGCTACAAAACGAGTACGCAGGAAATTTCCAATTTATTTGGCATTGTCGATCGAGACCTGCACGATGCGAAGGCCCAAGGAGCTATCTCCGACGACTGGAAGTTTGGAATCGCATACAATGCGGCTCTTAAACTCTGTACTATTTTGCTATATGCCTCAGGATACAAGCCTGAAAAGAATCTAGCTCACTATAGGACTCTTCAATCATTGCCTTAGATCCTGGGAACGAAACGGGCAGGGGATGCTGAGTATTTAGACAACTGTCGGATGAAAAGAAATGTTGTTGAGTATGATTGTATTGGCGAGGCTTCTGATGAAGACGCTAAAGAGTTAATTCAGTTTGTGATTGAGCTAAGGAGTGAGGTCATCCAATGGCTCGGGGCTAATCATCCTAAACTACTACTTAGCTAAGGTGGACAATGACTGGAAAGTGGCATGATGGAGCCTGAGTTTGGAAGTACAGCGTACTTGCTTAAAGAAATGGAAAAGGAACCTTATGAGTCAGTATTTATTTATTGTGCGCCTGTCACGAAGGACGAGTTTAAGTTAAATCATCATGATGACATCGCTTTTGTAATAACTTGATGATGAGTGGGTTCAGATCGCCACTTTACCTTGATGAATATATGAATTCTTTATGGTTTTTTGCAATTCATCCTTCGTGGCAGGCGCACAATGAATTCTTAATCATTTGCGGGAACGCATGGTCAATTTGGCTCAAGGTAAAAACTCTTTGGATAAATTTCAGAAGAAGTTGCAATCAAAAAATACAAGGAAGTCTCCTTCAGGGGACGGACTCGTTGAAAAAGAGGAATTTGAAGCTGCCTTGCCAGGACTTACTTCTCCATGCGCTTCCCGTTCCGTAAATGAGCTATGACTTACATTGTCATTCGAGTGCTGAAGTGATATAGGCTGGTAATATTTGAAGCGTTTTGTCTCTTCTTTTATGGGTAAATTTGTTATGAAAAAAGTTGTATTATTCTCTATTTTAATGGCCTTTGGACTTACTTCTTATTCTCAGGCCGGACTTAAAGCGGGAGATGCAGTCACCGTTGAAAGTTCAACAGGACCTCTTTTTGGGGTCGTTTTAGATGCCTCTCTTAAAGAGAGACTTGTTGTTCAGTTTAAAGACGGTAGAATAGAGAATGTGCCCGTTGGATCAGTACAACAAGTATTCTCAAGCACAGATGAAGTAGATGCTTTTGAAAGCAGTAGTTTAGAGGAGTTAGATTCAAATCTTCAGAATCGTCAAGACCTGTTAGAAAAGCGAAGAATCGCCATAGAAAAACAAGCTGCTGAACTTGCTAAATATGGAACGCTCTCCCGCATCCCTAAAGCCCTGTTGGGATTTTGCCAGCAGGACAATACTTCTGATTTGGTCAAGACTGCTCTCTATCTCAGAGAATTTTCCCGTCGCCTAATATCCACCCAACTTAACAAAGAGGCTTCTTCGGTTCACGCTAGTTTCTCTGAAGAGAAACAAATGGAAGAGAACCAAGAGAAGATTTGTAAAATTTGTAGGGATGAAGTGAATCCAGATCTAGAGGATTCTGTGCTCTTAGAGTGTGGTCATTCCTTTCACCGCGTTTGCCTCCAAGAGACTTTGCAATTCAATTTAAAGAAGGAAAAACCTAAAGACCTGATTACTTGTCCTGATCCTACTTGTCACTCTCAGATTTCCCCAACTCAGCTTGCGTCCATTGTGAAAGATTCTGGTCAGGCCTTGGCAGTTCAGAGGATGCTCGTGCGATCTGTCGATTGCCTAAAGTTTTGCCCTAGTTGTGGAGAAGGGATTGCTCGTTTCAATGGCCTCCTGAATTTTGCTTACAACTGCTCCAATTGTCACAAGGATCTTTGCTTTTCTTGTGGAAGGCCACCTCATCATGATATTTCGTGTAAGGAACTGGCTACGGATGAAGGAGTACAAAAGGCATTCATTCGTGATGTCTTACAACAAGGCAAGGGAGACCAATATGGCCTTTGTCCTAACTGTAAAATTCTCATTGAAAAGAGAGATGGATGCTCTTCAATGACATGCGGCCAAAATGCAGCAGACAAGAATCAAATTCAGTTTAAAAACCTAGGCATGCTGAACAGAAGCAATGGATGTGGTACAAAATTCGATTGGAATAATCGTATCAAACTAAATTCCGGGCTCACTTCCGGTAATGACTCTCAAAGCTCTAGCAGTTCATCATCATCCGCCCAAGTCACACCTCCAGGCCAAGCTGTAGTCCAAGTTCCTCAAGTTGCAGGTAATGCATATTCTGTCCTGTTAGGGCCGAACGATCCAGGTTATGTCGCTGAGTTTGCAGCATTAGGCCCGCAATATCGAATTACTGATGCCATAGGATTAGTTCCTCCTTTTACGCTCAGTTCTCCCGGACCAAACACAATGAACCAAAGAGCTGCAGCTGGATGCTATGAAAGAGTAGGGATGCCCTGGAATCGTCGGACAGAATATCATCCAGGCTTTTGTGAACAAAACGGTGGGAACGCCCCGACACGGGAACAGTTTGAAGCATTGGCGAGAGCACGGGGAAGGGGTACTCCTGGGGGATATACCCCACTTCCTGGTATGGCGGGTTTTGGGGGGTTTTGGTCGTCGTCGGTGCTTCCTAATAGTGCCAGCCTCGCCTTCCTCTTCAATGGCACCAATGGCAATGTCGGCTACTACTACCGCAGCTACGCCCTCTTCTACTACTACGTCGTGTGTGCGCGGTGAGCTGCGTGGGAAACTTTGTCATTTTTCTATTTTGAGGATGTCATTTGAAGGCGTTTGAAAAGAATTTATTAGCCTACATTTACTGTAATGAGTGAGAGAAATCTAGGTGGTGCTGGTTTCAATCTAGCTCCCGAAGTCGGGTGGTCCATTCGGAATAAATCCTTGACGGACGCTCTCCTATAGTCGATTGTCAAGGCTCCAACGATAGGTCGACACATTAGGGAGACAGCGATGAGTGGCAATTTTCTAGCTATTGATTTTGAAACTGCAAACCAAAGTCGTGATAGCGCCTGCTCAATCGGACTGGTAAGGGTTGAGAAAAATAAAGTCGTTCACAAGGCTGTCTATTTAATCCAGCCCCCATACCGAGATTTCATGTTTACCTACATCCACGGCATTAGTTGGAAGGATGTTGCTTCCGAGCCGACATTCAAAGAACTATGGAAGGATATCGCCGGTCATTTTGATGGCATCGACTTTCTAGCCGCGCATAATGCTAAATTTGACTCCAGCGTTCTTAAGGCTTGCTGTGCGCGGTACAGGATTGCAATGCCGACGCTGCCCTTTAAATGTACGATGCAAATAGCCCGTAGTCAGTGGGCCGTTTACCCCACTAAGTTGCCGGACGTCTGTCGGTACTTAGATATTAAGTTGAAACACCACGAAGCCTTATCGGATGCTCTAGCCTGCGCTCACATAATGCTGGCTGCGAATAAAGAGACAGCAAAGGTTGAGAAGAAGTCGGTTGTTTTAAAGAAACCAACTGCCAAGGCTCCAGTAGTGACTCGAATGAAATCCAAAGCAAGCTCTGCCTCGAAATCATTGTAGTCTGACGTTGAAGAGGAATCAGTCCCCACATGGGGAGTGCCGTTCAGGGCGAGTTAGAGTAGTTTATTGGGAAAATAGTTACGGTAAGTAAATGTCCTCTCTCACGTAGGGTTATAAAACAGCATCAAAAAATGTAACCCCTCAATAAGTTGAGGGGTTACATTAAGAAGAGCGGTAATTGCTTTAGAATTAGAGTCTGGGGGAGTTAGAACAAAGAACGGCGGTAAATGGCATGCGAGGACTATTACCCAAATCTTGGACTGTAATGCTCGGCTAGAGCTTGAGATGGAAAATTCAAAAGCTGGCAAAAGCTTGTTGGATAAGGAGGAGGATCCCTTCAAGTCTTGATTTCAATTGCACCTATGACCTTACAAAGGAAAGCAGTAAATCATACTGATTCTTATCTGCGGTTCTAAGAGCCAATATATATTTTTTGCGGTGCTCTCCTTCGGTCTCCATTGGAGCAAGACTAGTCCTCGCACCCCATGAAAAAGGCTCTCGTCCTTCTATCTCTAAAAACAGATCAGTCATGAGTCGAGCATGCCTTCCATTTCCATTTGGAAAGACATGAATTTGGACGAGCCTATGATGAAAACGAACTCCTATTTCATCTATCTTAAAAGTTTTATTCCCGATCCAAAACTTAGCGTCTTCCATGAGTAATACTAGTTGGCTTGAAATCTGAGGCCAGTCTATACCAATATTCTTGCCAGACCTCCGTGGATGCCCCGCCCATTTCCATACCTGGTTGAACATCCGTTTGTGGAGTTCGAAAGCAAAACTCAGTGTCAGAAGATCAAAAGACTGGCGACTACGGAGCCAAAGAATACAATCTTGAATGTTCCGTTGTTCGAGTTCATTCAATTCTCCATGGGTGCTAATGTAATCTGGAATCAGGCCGTCTCTCTCGTCGGGAGTGAGAGGAGTAGCGCCCGGTGGATATTCGATCACAAATTTGGTCATTTTAATTTTCTCTGCCTCGAAAGGTCTTTCGCAGATTCCCAAAGTGTGGAGTCCATATTATCTTTTAATTCGCGAGCAATTTCTCGGATCTGTTCATTCAGTCTGTCTCTGCTTATTCCTTGCTGTTCCAATTTCATAGTGTGGTCAACTTTAGAAACGACAGATCGAGCTGCTTGGGTGGCTCGTTCATCTATGATTGCTTCAAAATTTGAGTAGGGTTCTTGCGGAACAATTGCATAGACCAACTTACAGTGCATAGCGTGAGCAACTTTCTCGATCGTTTCTAAAGAGATTTTATGTTGAGTTTCATTTTTCTCAAACTGACGAATGGCAGAGTGTGTAACCCCTAAAAATTTGGCCATTTGACTTGCATTAATTCCCAATGCTCCTCGAATGGCCTTTAGCCACCCTGAAGGAGGTACTCGGTTTGATCGCAGTGGAATCCATGCTTCAATTTTCTTTTCTAAAATTTTTCGCTGGTTAACAAGCATCTTCTTTTTGGTTTTCATGAATAAAGTATAAGTTAAAACTATCAAAATGAAAATATATTGGTAGTTTTAACTATCACAAATTAAAATAGTTGATAGTTTTAACTTTCACATAAATAGATCAGAAATTGACTATCATTAATAAAATCAAATAGATAAGGTTTTACCATTAGAGTTCTTCAAAATATGCATCCAATAGAGAGTTAAAGCCCTTACAAAACGAGGTGGAAAGGCTCTCGACTCAGGAAATTGCAGCTGAAATTTTTTCCTCCAGGACGGCGGTGGCTTCCCACTTGAAGGCCTACGGCGTTTCGATTAGGCCTAATGATGCGGAGTATAAGACTCGATCTCAGCTCCGTTATGGTGAGGCGTGGCGTAATCGCAAGGTTGTCGTTTATCAGCGGGAGTTAGAGAATATCGAGAAGATGACAAAGCTTCGGACACAGGGATTCAGCTATTGGAAGATTGCTGACATTCTGAATTCGATGAAAATCTCCACAAAGTCAGGGCGAGGTGCATGGCACGCTAGATCGGTTCAGAAAATACTAGATAATATCGACTTAAAGTCTATATATTCGATCTAAAGTAAACCACACCTTGTTTTTAGTTTAAATTTACACTAAAATATAGACCATGAGTCTAGAAAAAAGAGGAAAATTAAACCAACTTCTTTCCCATTGGCCCCCTCAGAGTGTTTTTGCATGTTCCTGGCTCCATGAGCAAGGGTTTGGATTTGATCTCATCTATAAGTACCGAAAGAGTGGCTGGCTAAAGCCTATAGGCCACGGAGCCGTGGTGCGAGCTGGAGATAAGGTAGAGTGGGCTGGGGGACTCTATGCGATCCAGTCCCAATTAAAACTCTCGATTCACGTAGGAGGTAAAACAGCGTTGCTCTTGAAGGGACAGGGGCACTTCATCCCGCAAGGAAAGGACTGGATACTCTCACTTTTTGGCGAACCCAATACAAAGCTTCCTGCCTGGTTTCAGAAGCATGACTGGGGGGTTAAGCCGATGTTAATCACTTCAGACCTTTTGCGAGTAGATTCTGGATTCGGTGTTTCTCCACATGAAATGGGTGCATTCACCGTTTTGGTCTCCGCATCTGAAAGAGCAATTCTTGAGTTTCTTTCTCTAGTTCCAAATGAAGAATCATTTGAAGAAGCAAAACTCTTAATGGAGGGACTCACTACGTTACGTCCCAAAATAGTACAAAAACTCCTGGTCTCCTGCCGGTCGATCAAGGCAAAGCGACTTTTTCTTTTTCTAGCAGAAGAATGCAACCATCCTTGGGTAAAAAAGTTAGATCTATCTCAGGTGAATCTTGGGAGCGGAAAGAGGGTGATCGAAAAAGAGGGAGTGCTGAATACGAAGTATGGAATTACCGTTCCTCGGAGTATGGTCTCCCCCCGATTATCAGATCAAGAAAAGGAATCCACTTGATGAAACAAAGTCCATTTTACAAAGAGGCTAACCTCATGGTTCAAATGATTCCAGAGGTAGCTAAAGAAAACTGTTTTGCATTGAAAGGTGGAACCGCAATCAACTTCTTCTGGCGGGATATGCCTCGTCTTTCTGTTGACCTTGACTTAACCTATCTGCCGATTGAGGATCGGAACACTTCATTGGCTAATATTTCAGCAGCGCTTGATAGAATTGCTACCTCAATTGAAAAGGTCCGGCCAAATCTCAAGGTGCAACGGACTCGAGCAAAGGGTGATCAGAGGATATCTAAACTCGTTGTCATTGATAGGGAAGCTCAAATAAAAATTGAACCTAATGAAGTCATTCGAGGGTTTGTTTTTCCGACTCAAGAAAGGGAGCTGTGCAATCGAGCGGAACTTCTCTTTGAGAAAACGGTTTCAATCACAACGTTATCGTTTGCTGATCTGTATGGTGGTAAACTTTGCGCTGCCCTGGATCGGCAGCATCCTCGGGATATTTATGATATGAAGATACTTCTCGAAAATGAAGGAATTACCGATGAAATTCGGAAGGCCTTTTTGGTCTATCTTTCGAGTCACGATAGACCCATCAATGAAATCATTCAGCCTAATCGGAAGGACATAAAGCAATCGTTTGAGCGAGAGTTCGTTGGAATGGTAGAGGGTGAATTGACTCTTGATGAACTGATAAAAGTTCGAGAAGAGTATATTGAGATTATTTCAAATTCCATGAGCGACGAAGAGCGTAAATTTTTGATTAGTTTGAAGCAAGGTGAGCCAGATTGGAAATTGCTGGCGGTTGCTGGTGTTGATAGGTTGCCAGCGATCCAGTGGAAGCTGAGGAATATTCGGTTGTTGAAGGAGAAGGATAGAACGAAACATGGAGACTCTTTGAATAAGCTAAAACGAAAACTTGGTTTTTAAAATTTAGATAAGAGCATAATGTCGAAATCAGCCAAAAAGACTAGAAATAAAAATACTGCAAAAAAAAGTCGATCTTTGAAGAAAATAGAAAAAAAGGAGCGTAAAAGAGTATCGTCTAAGGTATGCCCGATTGGTAAGCATTGGATACAAAAGCATCCCATGAAAGTGTCTCCAAGTGAGAAAAGTCCGTTGGGTATTACAATCCGACGAGAACACTGCGCTCGAAATCCTGCGAGTAGCAGGATTAGTTTCAGTCCCCAGGACATCAAAAAAATCGGCAACTCGGATACATTCAAATCCAAGAAGAAGCCTTGTGCACTTAAATCGAAAATTGACGAAAGCAACGAGTTTGATGATTTGATTGCTGGTTGGACTCAGTATTGGAACGAAATGTTTAAACCGGATGAGCCTCTTGATCCCAATTTAATAAAGGCACTAATCAAGTCAGAGTCAACTTTTAAGCCATTACGTTTAGCTGACCCTGACAAATCCAGCAAGTGCGAGAGGATTGATGCAGATTACGGATGATACACGGGTTATTTTGGGTAACAGAAAAGGGAGAACTCAAAGATTACTACTTTGATCTAACGTAGAGAAGACTTAAATGATCCAAGTACCAATATTTGTGCTGGAATTCGATGGCTTTTTTATAAACGTGAACGAGCCTCAGCAAAACTTGGAAGGACTGCTTCTTGGGAAGAAGGCGTGGCTGAATATAAGAGTCTTAGGAGGAAGTTAAAAGCCAAAACCAAAAGTATTCGTAGCCGAGCTCAGGAGCTGATTGGTAGATTTAAAAGATATTACAAGCAGTACAAATCATGCAAAAACTAATAGCGCTCTCGCTTACCTTAGTTACATTGGCTTGGATGTGCTTCCCAACAGCTTAGTCATCTACAAAGATTGAAAGAAGTCTATCCATTTGGATTGATTGGTGATGACTATGGTATTCTCAATGAGGAGGACCTTGCCATAAATACCTGTAACGTTACCCAGTCAGTACCTTTTTCTTTGGATGGTGACACCGTTTTTCCCTATTGGAGATGCTATTCTACAAAAGATGCATCTCTACGCTGCGATGATCCAGATTATGATGAAGACGAAAAGTCCATGATGGTTATTTTAGTTCTGGAGATTCGATCAAAAAAGGATGGAAGTCATGATTATCTCCCTCGAAGGGCAATTCGGCTAGAGTCATGTAAATATTTTCAAGAGCGATTTAATAAAATGACGCAAGATGAATCACATTTTTGTGTCTCTGGAGAGTTTTGGGAAAAGCACTCAGGCGATACCGAGACTGCTGAGATGATTTGGTCGTTCGATAAGTTCAAGACAAAAAAAGGTTGTGTTTCCTATTTTTCCGACGAATGTAATTTAAGAATTCAATTGGAGAGAGGCTGTAAACCAAAATACTATAAAAAATAAAACAGGAAGTTCTCAACCACTGTTGGGTGGAGGAAACGGCTCTCCTACTTTGATGGTGGGTTCAAGCAAGCAGAATAGTTGACAAATAAAAAAAGCATAGTAGACCTCGTTGATCAAACTCTTAAATTTTTTTAACAGGAAGTCCAACTATGCCCGGCCAACTAAGTACCCAAATTTTGTCATTCAAGGAAGTGGAAATTACAGGACAACGGTTTCAAAAGAAGTCGGTGATTTTGACGGGCGTCAAAAGGTCAAAAATGGAAGTTTGTCCAAAATGCGCTAGCCCTAGTATGAGCGTTTATGATCGCAGGAAAGTTACAATACGTGATGAACCTCTTGGCAATCGAGGGGTGATACTTGAACTAATTAAGAGGCGCTTTTGGTGTACTGATTGTAAGAGACCATTTACTGAACCGGTAGTGGGAATAAAAAAGGGGCATCGCACCTCGGAACGCTTTAAGAGAGCGGTACTGTGGGGTTGTGAAACATTCACTAGCTTAAAAAAAGTACAATCGGTGTACAGGATTTCCCCCGGCTATGTTTTCAATGTTTTTTACCAACAGCTAGAACTTCAAAGGAGAATGAATAATCAGTATCCGTGGCCAGCAACGATTGGTCTCGACGAACATTCTTTTCGTCGAGTAAAAGGGACTGTGGAGTTTGCTTCAGTGTTTATTGACTATAAGAACAAAAGAATATTTGAAGCAGTAGACGGTAAAAGTGAATCAATTCTAACCAAGAAGACAGAGTCAATTCCAGGTAAAGAGAACGTAAAAAATGTGATTATAGACATGTGCGAAGCATTCCGGAATTTCTCAAAAAACAACTTCCCAAATGCGAAGTTAACGATCGACAAATTTCACGTTTTAAAGCTCATCTCGCGACCACTAAGTCGCTGTAGACGCGAGAAGGTAGGACATCTGACCTCACACCCAAGTGCAAGACTTTTATTTAAACGGGAGGACAAGTTGGACCATGAACAGAAGGTTCAAATCGCTCAAATGCTACAACTCAAAGGGAATGAGACGTTGAAGGAGTATTACAATTTTCATTAGAGGCTCCACCGTCTCTACAACACACGCGGGCGTACCCGAGCTGAGAAGAAAATGGATAAACTGATCGATCTTGCTTCCAAGTCCAATCTTAAACCGATCAAGACACTCAGTGAAACACTTGCAAAATGGAAATCTGAAATACTGAATTATTTTACTACGAAATTAACCAATGCGAGAACTGAAGGATTTAACAACCTTGCCAAGCTAGTCCAGCGGCGGGCCTTCGGGTTTAAGAACTTCGAAAATTATCGTTTAAGACGGCTATACGCTTGCCACTAGCGCTTCTTGAAGGAGGACCCACTATGAAATGATGAGAACCGCGATTGCGGTGGGTGATTTGGATTCTAATGGGATGAGGGGACTGGAGTTCGTGATTCGGGATGGAACTGCCCCCGCTGTTTTTGTGACAGCGGAGGAAAATTCCAGTTCTGATTTAAAAATGGGGTGACAGACCCTTTCTGAACAATTCTGCGTACTTACGTCTCTTTTTTGGCTATTATAGCCAAAGTGTTTGACTCTGGTATTGTAGGCTATTGAGGTCAGCATTCTGCTAGCCCTCGGACAATGGCGGACACGGTAGATAGAGCAGGGTCAAAATTTCTCTTAGGATCGATAAGATCGTAGAGGGTTTGTCTTCCGAGACCGGATCTCTTGGCAAGGTGCACTTTGTTACTGCTCATGATGTGGGTGGCTAAAACATCGCGAAACGAATCTAGGTCCCCGGTTCGGACACACTCCAGTAGGGTTTCGCTAACCAACTTGGAGTTCTTAAGTTCTGAACCTTCTACCTGTACATGGGTAATGAGGGGCTTTTTCTCAGGTGATTTTTGCTTTTTTGATGTAGCAATTTTAGCCATCTTTATAAGTACCCCGTTACGTTTTTAGTGTCTGACTAGTCGTACAGATTGTCAAATAGTTTATCATTCATGGTTCCAAAATGTTTTTCAGACGCGATTTCATTTTTTTTCGGGAGTCATGCAAGCGTTCCGTAGCGAGTTTTTCCCGAGCATCGAGACATTTCAAAGTTTTCATTTTTAATAGGTTAAAAGTTGACACAAAAATAAAATTGTGTCAACTTTTAACCAATATGACAGTCGCCATTAAGTTCCCGAAACAGCTCAGGAAACGTCTCTTTTCAGTGAAGCAAGCTGAAGAATTGGGCTTATCAAAGCGAACGTTGCAGAGTTTATATGAGTCGGGACAAATTGAGCGTGTAGCGAGAGGTATATATCAATCTGTGAACGCTGAATTTTCCAATGAAGATCAGCTCAATGCAGCAACCCTGCGAATGGGGTATCCATCGGCGATTTGTCTCGTATCAGCGTTGGTTCAGTACAATCTTACAGATACCATCCCTAGAAAAGTATGGATCATGGTTCCTGTATCCAAACGAACCGCTCATAAAGATTTGAAGCTCCTACGATGCCGAAGCCCATTGTGGGAGATCGGAATAGTAAAGGAGAATGGATATAGGATTACTTCGCTCGAACGCACTTTAGTGGACTGCTTGATTTATCGTCGTTTGGTGGGATTGCAGACTTTTATCGACGCACTTAAGAGATCCATCCAACAGAAGAAGACTACGCCTGGCAAAATATTGGATATGGCAGTTCAACTTAAAGTAGATCATCGATTGAGACCGTACCTGGAGGTTTTGGCATGAAGAAGATGACGGGACAGCAAATGGCTAGTGCCAATGAATCTTGCCGGTCCAGTGCCAATTAAATTTGCCGGTTAACTGAAATAGTTAACAGTACCTGGAGGTTTTGCCTCCAGTCGTCTCTCGGGTAGAACTCGCTCTATTGGAGTTAACCGGAGTATGATTTTAATGACTGAGTTCAAAAGGATTATTCAGCTAAGGAATGATGGCAAAACCCAAAAAGAAATTGGAATTGAACTAGGGTTGTCCGAAAGGACTGTGAGAAATTATCTTAAAAGTGGGTCAGTTCCGTCTTATACACGGACTGTATCTACCCGCCCTGATCCCCTGTCTGAAGCTCATCTCCAAATTGCACATGAGATGCTTCGCCAATACCCAAAAACCCAAGTAAAGAGCATTTTGTCACGACTGAGAAGGGAAGGTTACAAGGGGAGTTATCGGACCCTTCTGAGACGGTTGGAGAGTATAACCAGGGTATCGGATCCGGCGCCAGTATTCTTTCAACGCGAACATTTCCCAGGTGATGTTATGGAGGGAGACTTTACCGAGCTTTCTGGGATTTCAATCGGTGGCGAAATTTTGAAGATCCAACTCTGGGTAGTTCGGCTTATTTTCAGTGGCAGAATTGATTTGAATATGTCACAAAATATAGGTATATTTTGTGACAAGGAATATATGTCGCAAAGTATCGTAAATGCAATAAAAAGTAGAATTGTGCGTCATGGAGAAGGATGGTGCTTCACACCAAAGCACTTTCTAGATTTGGGAACAGACACTGGGATTAGAGCAGCTTTATCACGCTTGGAGCGGGAGAAGGTAATCAGAAGATTGGTGCAGGGCGTTTATGACTATCCGATTCACCATGAGGTATTAGGTCTGGTCCCACCAGATTTGAACCAAGTTGCTCGAGCAATTTCTGAAAAGAATGGTACCAAAGTTCAACCATCGGGAGCTTATGCAGCAAATTTGATTGGCATATCGGATCAGGTACCGGGAAAAGTAGTTTTCTTAACCGATGGTCCTTCAAAAAAGATCAAAATTGGAAAAACTGAAATTTCATTTAGGACAGCAACAGCGAAAGCAATGCATGCCGCAGGCACAAGGGAAGGGCTTGTGATTCAGGCATTTAAATTTATGAAGAAGGAAAATATTGATCAGGCTGCTCGTGGAAGAACTCGTAAATTCCTTCAAGGGCAGAGCCTACAAGCGGTGAGTAAGAACTTGAAACATGCCCCAGTGTGGGTTCGATCGTTGATTTTTGAAATCATGGGAGATTCACTCAAGTGAAGAAACTCCATTTGTTATCGACGGAAGAGAGAAGTTTATTTTTTAGGTTTGCTTCCGATGAATCCCTGATTTCCTTTGAAATTATCGAAAAGGACTTTTGGGTTGTGTGGACGTTGGAACGCCTTTTTTCTTTGAATGACCTCCAGTCCCATTTGACGTTCAAAGGTGGGACATCTCTCTCGAAGGTATACGGGGTCATTCATCGATTCTCTGAAGACATTGATGTGTCCATTGAAAAAGGGTTCTTTGGATTCGACGATGTCAATGATCCTGAAAAAGCGGTGTCAAAGAAAAAGCAAAGGGCTTCTATCGAGGAGCTGGGCAAAGCTTGTTCGGACTATGTCCGAAAGGAAATGTTGGTTGATCTAAAGGCAAATTTTATGGACGTACTTGGATCAGAAATCGGATGGGATCTTGTGATTGATCCCGAGGATCCAGATGGACAAACCCTGCTTTTCGAGTATCCAACCCAAGTATCGCGTGGTGGGTATATTCGGCCATTTGTGAAAATAGAGATGGGTGCTCGGTCAGAGCATTGGCCCGTAAGTCAGCATTCAATTCAGAGCTACGCCAAGTCGACTTTAAAAGACAAAATTGAAGAAGCCAAAGTCTCAGTTAGGGTTCTCAATGCTGAGAGAACATTTTGGGAAAAAGCTACGATTCTCCATCAATATGCTCATCTGCCAGAAGGAAGAGGTATTCCTCCAAGAATCTCAAGACATCTTTATGATTTTTATTGCCTTCTGAGGTCAGACATTAAGGAAAAAGCACTCGCGCAGGTGGATCTGCTCGAGCGAGTTGCGACTCACAAAAGCATTTATTTTGCTTCTGGATGGGCCAACTATGGAACCGCACGGAGAGGGACTTTAAAGCTTTCTCCTCAGGAGAGATCATTGAATGCACTGGGGGAGGATTTTCGATTGATGAAGCAAATGTTTTTGAGAGAAATTCCGGATTGGGAATTGATCTTGAAGACTATTGCTGAGTTTGAGCAGGAGTTCAACAGAGTGTGATTCTTAAGTAAAGAGCCTAGGAAATCTGAAAATTCACATTGTGACTCAGAGAGGAAATAATAAAGGGTTGGAGATGGCAAAAAAAATAGATAAGAAGTCGACAAAACGAAAGCGAACAGCAACGACTTCGAAAAAGAAGATCAAAAATTCGATTTTGTCTGAGCCGTGCCCAATTGGCTCTCATTGGGTGAAGACGCATCCTTTAACTGTTCCCCCCAGTAAGAAAAATCCTATCGGTGTAACCACTAGAAGGGCTCATTGTGCGCGAAATCCAGCGAGTAGTAAAGTGGGTCTTTCTCCTCAGGATATCAAAAAAATTGCCAGCACAAATACATTCAAATCACAAAAGAAGCCTTGTGCGCTTAGACCAAAAAAGGGTGAGAGTAGCGAATTTGATGATTTTATTGCTGGTTGGACCCAGTATTGGAACGAAGTTTTTAAATCAGATCCGCCTCTTGATCCAAATTTAGTAAAGGCATTAGTTAAGTCGGAATCTACTTTTAATCCCCTAAGTTTAGCAGACCCTAAAAATCCTGCTAGCGCCCGCGGCTTGACCCAGATTACGGATGATACCAGGATAATTTTGGGAAATAGAAAAGGAGAGCTCAAAGCTTATCATCTTGATCTGACCCGAGAAGACTTAAATGATCCAGGCACTAATATTTGCGCCGGAATTCGATGGCTTTTTTATAAGCGTGAAAGAGCTTCTGCGAAGCTTGGAAAGCAGGCTTCTTGGGAAGAAGGAGTTGCTGAATACAAGAGCCTTACGAGGAAGTTAAAAGCGAAAACCAAAAGCATTCGAGACCGCGCGCGGGAGCTGTTTGACAGATTTAAAAGATACTACAAGCAGTACAATTCATGCAAAAAATGAAAGCGCTTGTACCTATTTTTCTTGCTCTGAGTGGGTGCGCTTTTCACCAACTCAGCCATATACAGAAACTGAAAGTAGCCTACCCATTTGGATTAATTGGTGATGACTATGGCATTCTCAGTGAAGAGGACCTCGCCATAAATACCTGTGTTGCTCAAGCAGTACCATTTGCTCTGGATGGAGATACCATCTATTCCTATTGGAGATGTTATTCTACGAGCGACGCCGCCCTTCGATGTGATGACCCTGATTATGATGAAGATGAGAAATCCATGATGGTTATTTTAGCTTTGGAGATTCGATCAAAAAAAGATGGAAGTCATGACTACCTCACTCGCAGGGCAATTCGACTTGAATCATGTAAATATTTTCAAAATGAGTTTAATAAACTTACGAAAGAGGAGTCCCATATCTGCGTTTCTGGGGAGTTTTGGGAGAAACATTCAAAAGATATTGTGAATGGCGAGATGATCTGGTCTTTTGATAAATTCAAGACCAAGAAGGGATGTGTATCCTATTTTGCGGGCCAATGTGATTTGAAAATTCAATTGAAGCAGGGATGTAGGCCCGAGGCTATGAAAAATTAACTTGTAGGAGTTCAGACCTATTTAAGGGCAATGGGGTGGAATGGGAAAGAGTGGCGGTTTAAAGAATAAAACCTTAAAACTTTGCATCAAGTAGCTTGATAAAGTTTCTCTTGGACTTGAATGTTGCGCGGACCTCTTCAAGGTATACGGAAAACCGATCTTGAACCTTCGCTTCCTTCATGAGCGACTGGATCTTACCTAGAAGTTTAACGGCTTCACGGTAGGAATCATTATCTCCGCGAGACACTGTCTCGAATACAATTTTCCTGTAAGCTGCAGCGGCATCAGCCGGATGGGTTTTCTCCCGCATTTCGGCAAGCTGATGCCAGAGCTGAGTATTGGCTCCATCGGTCTGAGCTTGCTTCCAAGCAGCGTTCGCATCTTTTTCCCACAGGTATAGCTCAACTAAGGTCGAGCTATTGCGGCTCTGCTCCCATAAATAGTCTGTCGAGTTGTAGCTGCGAGGCTTCGCGACTTTTGCTTTCTGGATTCCCAAGTGAATGTGTTCAAGGCATTTGTTGCGCCATTCGGGCCAAGAGGTAGTTATCTCAGCGTGAGTTTTCAAAGATTTGAAGTTGTCGAGAGAAGGATTGTCAACGAACTCACCCCAGATCAGAGCCATTGCTTCGTCATGACGCTCAAGGCGATGATACTCTTTCGCGAGAAACTTTCTAAGTCTCCCATCAGGCTGCTTGGAAAACGACTTCAGGCCCTTTTCGGCCCACTCGACAGCTTTGTCAGAGTTCTTGTGTAAAGCATAGAGTTCTGCAATCTTAAGGTAATCGTAGCCGCTTGAAATGTTTTTGACATGAATTGCTACCTCGGCCTCAACGTCGCCAGAAAGTCTCGCCAGGTTCTCCATGATTCGAGTCATGTGGTAGCGACAATGTAAGAAAGCAACGTCCCCTCAGAGCTGCGGTACTAAGACCGTAAGCTTTGTGGGCTAATCGCTCAATGGGCCTCAATCTGGGGAGTGGTATAATAGAAACTGCTTCGTAAAGTAGTTTCAACCAGTCTAACCAGCGTGCCAAGGAGGGAACGTTGTTATGAACTATTATATTGGAATGGATGCACATGCAGCAACAACCGTCGCAGTCGTGGATGAAAAAGGGAAAAATATTGATCGCCAAAATTTTGCCACTACAGAGGCAAATTTACTTGGATTCATAAGAAAGATTAAGGGGAAGAAGTTCCTGACATTTGAAGAAATGCATCTGGCTCAGTGGTTGTATATCATACTAAAAAAAGAGGTAGATCACCTGGTAGTTTGTAATCCTGTTTATGTAGCTGAAAAACAGGGAGCAAAAACAGACTTTAGAGATGCTCTACATTTAGCTCAGGAACTTAGAACGGGGCATTTGGTTGCCGTTTATCATGATGAAAGTCACTGGATCCAGCTGAGGGTTCTAGTGTACGGCTATTTGGCCTTAGTAGAAGAAATCATTCGAACTAAGAATAGACTGAAGGCAGTATTTAGATCCGAGGCGATCGATACATCACAAACAGATTTTTATGAAAAAACGAGAGACCGATTAAAAGAACTGTCTCATGAGAGTGCACGGTTTGTTGCTGAGAATCTTTATTGGCAGATTGATGGTTTAGAGAAAAGAAAACGAGAATACCGTGAGGTTCTTCAGCGTAATTCTAAAAAATATAAACCTATTAAAAATCTCATGACTATTCCCGGGATTAGTACGGTTCGAGCAAGTATTATCACAGCTGTAGTTTGCACACCGCACCGTTTTAAGAATAAACACCAATTCTGGGCTTATTGTATGTTGGCAAGACATATCCAAATGAGTGATGGAAAAATCTATGGAAATAAAAAAATTCATGGAAGGGCAGATCTAAAAGAAGTTTTTTTAGGAGCAGCCGAAAGTGCAATGAGAAGTGAAGGGTTCTTACGAAATTATTACGAAGAACAAAGAAAAGAGATTCCTTATCAGGACGCCAAAAGGGCTCTAGCTAGAAAAATTGCGGCACTCAGTATAGCCCTTCTTAAGAATAATGGAACTTATCAAGATGACTATGAAAAGCAACAAGAGGAGAAAGCTCAATTTCGTAAAATGCTAAATAAAGACGTTTGAAAACATTTCAAGTAATCTGATTACGCATGGAAAATAGGCGTATCCTGAAGACCGAATTTGTTCCTCCTTGTAGGACGTTCAAACTGAAGGTCAGTGGAAGATCTCTGGAAGGGATACTGATTGCTTGGGATGGGGGATGAGGCCCATTAGGAAGCGTGGTCGTCTAACGATAAGACAGGCCCAAAGGTAGCGACTGGCACGCCCCCGTATTATATCCAAAATTGTCAGTGCGCCAAGCGAAGGGCCACTGGTCTAGCAGGTGTGAGTCCTGCTGACAAAGGAGGTAGCTACTCTATGTCATAGCGAACATTGGGTGACCAGCCCCGGCAACGGGGCGCACCAAGCGTATGGAGCGAACCACATAGGCCGGAATGCGAAAGCGTGAAGTGAAAGAGCTCCGACAATTTGATGAATTTCTGAAATGGGCGACGTCGTTGACAAGATGGAAGCCTAAATCCTGGCAGTCGTTAAAGCGAGACTCTCGGGACCCAGCGGAGTCAAAGAGCCTGGCATGTGTGGAGAGACCAGTGAGTCAACTTGGGAAGTCCCAAACTTCAGTAGGATACTGTAATGCCTTACAACGGATGCAACCTAAGTGAGGTGTGATGAGCTTTGGGATGACGGAGGGGTTGTAGTACCTGGGAAGCGAGTAATGACCGTGGAGGGAAGGGCCCCAGTAACTAACAATCGGAAAAGAGAAACAGGATGCGAGCCACTCAGCATAGGGCCCACTTAGACCTGCCAACAAAACTAGACCGAGTAGAGCAAAGATCGCGAGGGGATAGAAAGGCGGTGTTCAATAACCTTGGACATATTATTAATCTTGAAGTCCTACGCGAATGTTATCACAGCCTTGATGGAAACAAAGCTGTGGGAATAGATGGAATAACAAAGGAGGAATACGGAAAGAATCTCAATGGGAATTTGACAGGTCTTCTAACTAAAATTCGCAGAGGGAGTTATCATCCTCAAGCCTCTAGGATTCGAGAGATTCCGAAAGCTGACGGGAGTACCAGACCTCTTGCCATAGCTTGTTTTGAAGACAAAATTGTGCAAGAAGCTGTACGAAGAATTCTTGAGAGAATATATGAACCATGGTTCCTGAATTGCTCCCACGGATTCAGACCCAAGAGGGGATGTGACACGGCATTAATTGCCTTAAATGAGCACCTGATGCGATAAAAATGTGCTGCAGCACTGGACATTGATTTGCGAAAATACTTCAACACAATCCCTCACGAACCACTACTTCGTTTTCTCAAAATGAAGATAACGGACGAAAGGTTCTTGAGATTAGTTATGAAACTACTCAAAGCTCCCACCTTGAATGAGAAAGGAATACCAGTGCGAAATGAATTAGGCTCTCCACAGGGCTCAATTCTTTCACCTCTGGTCTCAAATTTATACCTTCATTATGTGATAGATATGTGGTTCTGCTGGATCAACGAGAAGTCTTACCGAGGAACAGTACGCATAGTGCGTTACGCGGACGATGCGGTTTTCACCTTCGAAAGCCTCGTGGATGCAGAGACATTTCTCAAATCACTCACAGAAAGGTTAAATAAATTTGGAATTAGTCTCAATGAGGAGAAGACTAAAATTGTGGCATGCGGACAAAGAACCGCAGCCAGCTATGCTCTGAAAGGTTCCGAAATGCCAACCTTCACCTTTTTGGGATTTCTTCATGTTTGGGGTATCTCAATTAGGAAGAAGGATAGCAAGAGGTTCTGGCGTGTGAAACGGCGCACGTGTCCCAAGCGTTTTCGCAAGAAAATAGGAGAACTCAAAAGCCATATTCAAAATCACCGTCACGATAAGAACCTTCTTCCTCGAATGAAATCGGTGACAGAAGGGTACATCAACTACTTTGCGATCAATGATAATGAGAAGCGAGTCAATCAGTTCATTCATGAAGTGAAGAAATTGCTTTTCAAATACCTAAATCGACGAAGTCAGAAACGGAGTTTTGATTGGGTAAGATTCTCTAAAGTCTTAGAAAAAGTGCGATTTCCCGAAAACCCTCGTATGCGAAATCTGTTCTTTAGCTCGAGGATACAACCGGAGTCCGTCCGGTGTTAGTGAGGGAGCTGTGTGCTTTAATAGAGCATGCACAGTTCTAATGGGGGTGGGCGTCGCAAGATGTCCCACCTACCTACGTGGCACGGGCTGTATTCAAAAATACGTATTGTTCGGTCGACGATTTTTTCACAGGCGACGAGTCCAGAGTAACGGGGCACTTTTAAGGGTGCCCTAAAAACCGTTACTCTGGACCTGAAGCCGAACAATACTATCCGCGGTTCAGCAATGAGGCCCAAACAGGCGAATGAAGGCGTGTTTAAACGGACTTTCTATTTAGACAATTGAAAAGCAATCATAAAAAAGTGGTCCCTCTATTGAAGATCGTATTTGCGTCGATTTCACTTACGGATCAGATTCTGAGCTAGTGCGGAGTCCAGGGACGCCAGCGTTGATCATTAAAATATCAACAAAGGTGATTGGAGATGTGTATCAAAAATCGCTTGCTTTCTTACAGGCGGCCTCGGCATGCTATCCGACGTTCTTGCCAGCTCTTGATCGCATATTTTCATGCTCAAGAAAAGGATTGGTGAAGAGTCAGCGTGCACTTTTGACTGACGGGGGTGTTTACGAGAATATCGGAGTTACGCCTCTTGAGCCAGGCAGGGATGAGAGCATCAGTACGAATACTTTTCCATGCGAATACATCATTGCTTGCAACGCCGGTGCTGGATCATTCGATGGTGCAGGACCATGGCCGTACTGGCTGCTTTCGCGAGTGGTGAGAAGTTTTGAAACCGTCTTTCGACGTGTTCAGGAGTCTGCCACGAAAAGGCTTTACGATCATCTTGCCACAGGTCGAATTAAAGGATTGATCTACTCTTATCTCGGACAAGATGATGAATGGCTGCCATATATTCCGGCTGATCTGGTGAGTAGGGAAAGTGTTTGTTCTTATCCTACCAACCTTTCTGCGATGTCAGAGTTGGACTTAGAGTTAATTGTAAATAGGGGTGAACAGTTGACGAGGCTTCTCATTACTCAGCACTGCCCAGAGCTTTAAGAATTGATTTCTATATGGTTTGAATGCTCGCTATCGCACGGACAGATAAGGGAGTTCAAAGCTTTTTCAGTTTTGCATTTATGTTCCATGTGACTCCTGGAGGTACAGATCGCTCTCGTATCCAAGGATGATAGCCTATTCTTTCGATTCTTATGTGAATTATACCTGCGTCTCGAATACAGGCGGTATTAGTTTTTTTGTAGTATTCCTTGTCATTGAAAAATACGGTTGCGTCAGTTGGCTCACTTGTTACATAAATCGTAGCACCAGCATCATTGAATCGTTCCTTGTTGAGAAAAGAAGTTGGAGTAGGGTTTCCATCAAATAGTATTAGTTGTGGGACTGGATCTAGAGAGGCTATTTCAAAAGATGTGTCTTCTTGAAAGACTGGTAGAACAACTCCGAGGAAATTAGTACTGTGATTGCCAAAAATCTTAAGAGTACGATTTGGTTTACTTAATTTGATATCATATCCGTATGGATTGTCTTTGAGCTTAATTCCAACTAATTCACCACTCATATTGTGGTCTTTTAATAATGCTAAATCAAATAGATCATTCTGGCCGTCTAGTGAATTATAGCCAAGTTTCTTTTTTTCCAGTAAATACTGTGCAAACCAGGCTGGAATTTTGTCAGCTTTGTATTCTTCCGTATGAAAATAAGAGTCATTTCCAGATTGAATGCTTTGCCATAATTTACTGATAGCTTTTGGGTTTGCCTCTATTTGTAAGGTTTTGGAGGCTCTATATAAAGAGTTTTCATATCGCGTATCTATTTGTTCTTCCGCAAACGTTTGATTTATGGAAAACACCAATAGCAAAGCAGCGCTTATAGAATAGAAGTCAAGGCGTACTGTCATGCCGTCCCCCTGTAATTGAGTTTAAGACCGTCAGAAATGAGCTAAATAAGGCCAAAAGAAAGAGGTTCACTTGGGCCTCAATCCAGAATTGGAAATAAGGTGAAGTAATGTCGACTGTTCCATGATGATATAGTGTCTCTATTATTTTTTTATACCCAATGAAGTAGAAAGAGAATGATATCACGAGCAATCCAATGCTTGTTAGCCACGCTATAAAAAAGAGTCTCCTATTGGAAACCAAGCGTGGAAAGACAAAGAATAGGCTAATGAGCCCACTAATCATGGCTACTGATAAATTTCCAATTGATCTAAGGGCGTCTAAAGTTAAGTTGATCGCTAGCTTCTTTTCGTCGGTTAATCTAATAGGAACCATTCCTTCGTCGGTGTTGTGATACCGCCAAAAATAGTAGGTTGAGACAATTAGAAACAGTATGAAAACAAGTACTGTTATTGTGGACAGTGCGTGCTTCCAATATGGTTTCCTTTGTTTGTCAACTTGAGGGAGTGGGAGACTTGAATCTGAGTCTAGATCCTGATTGGTACGTTTGTTTAAAGATTTGAGGAATTGTCGTCTGGTAACCAGTCTTCGCTGACGTTTTTGTGAGGGTTTTTGGCTATGGTTCATGTCTTTGGAGATAGTTGTTCATTTACTTTTATTAACTGCGCAGTTCCTATTTCGGGGAAATAGAAGCCGAACTTTAATTGTTGTTTGAGTTAAGGGCAGGGAAGGCACTTTAGATATGACGAGTACCTAGCAGCAGTGAGCTTGATCAACAAAGATCATCTCGTACATCTCAAAGAGAGCGTTGTGACTCACTCAGATCGACTTGAAAAGGAATATCAGGCATATATTGCCCAGTTTGGTCCTCTATCCAAGGACGAATACTCTGCTTGAGACCGATCCCAAAGAAGGTTGACCAAACGATCCAATCCAAGCTGCGGAAATTGCTTTTTCTGCTCTTTCCAAGAAATTACGGTTGGTAGAGATTTGTCTGAGGGCATACATCAACCTTCCAGTTCGTCGATTTTCTCATTCCAGTATTTGACATAGGTTTGATAGGCACGTTCCGATGTAAGAAAAGCAGGATGGTGGTCTACTGTAACTCGATAGGTTGGAATGGTGCTCATGCCCTCTCGGAATGCTCGCTCCAGACGGTGGCGACCGTCAATTGCGTTAAACCGTCCAGGAGCAATTTCAGCAAGGATGATAGGAATCGAAAGATCTGCGGTTTGGATTGTTTTTTCATCCAGGTTTGGAGATGTAAATGCTCTGGCTTTTGAGACACTGATCTGTTCAACCGGAAACAAAGCCGAATTTTCCTTGATGTATCGAAGGAGTTTGGTGACGTTGAATTCGAAGATCCCGTTGGGACAAAATTCTTCTCCTTCATCACAAGGTAGGGGCTTGAACTTTTTGTTGAGCTTAAGCTTTTTCATTGGTTCAAATCAATCTCACATTCTGCGCCCTGCGTCTCATAAATTTTGGATACACGTCTGCACTCTTCCGCTTCCTCTGGGGAAAGCGGGAGGTTCATGTCTGGACGCTACCTTGCAGACGGGGTCTGGATTCTCACTCACCAAACCGGCTCGGATTCTGTTCCGTCCGGGTAGATCCTCCAGGCATAAAGTTAATCAGGACCGCATACACGGCCTGAAGTTTCGCATGATCCAAAAGCCTAACGATCTGGATGCACTCATCCCGAAGATTGATTGGTACCTCCTTGCGGTCAAAGAAGTCCAGGTACTCGTCAGTCGTGTACCCATAAGCCTGGACCATAGTCTTGATCCGAGCCCGAGACAAATCCATCCGTCCGTGCTCGATGTGCGCAATCGCAGACCCGGTGATGCCTATGATTGCCCCGGCCTGTGATAACGACAGCTTTTTCATTTGCCTCATATGCCTGAGGACGATGGCTTCTTTTGTGATTCGCTTTTGGCTACTTCTGGATTTTGACATGATGACCCTCGTTTTTGAGTTTTGTTGCATCTCGGGAACCCGAAATGGACACCCGGGATTTGTCCCGGTGTCAGGGCCTTGAAGGTGGGATTTACTCAGCAGGTAGACGACAGTGTCCTCTCGATTCGAAAAGCACTGTCATTCCGCCCGACTCAGTTTGTAGACATGAAAACTTTTGGACTGAAATCGGAGTCACGTGCGTCTGACAAAAATCAGACAAAATTCTGTGATTTGCTGTGATTTTTGGTGATGCTTTGTGACAACTGAGAAATTACGATTTTGATAAGTGGTTGCTATGACTTGTTTATTAGTTTCAAATAAATAGGCCTCGATTCTGACTTTTTATCAAAACCGAGGCCGAAAGTTGGGGTGACCAACGGGGCTCGAACCCGCGACCACCGGAATCACAATCCGGTGCTCTACCAACTGAGCTATGGCCACCATATTAAAACTTGATGTTAAACCCATTGATGTTAAAACTCAGTGTCCTTTTATTACGCGCTCTTAATTGTCCTGTCAATTGTTCTCAATCTAAAAATATGAATTAGCTATTTCTGGCCCTGGGCCTCGATAGGAAATAAGCAAGTAAATTACTTGACTTACAGGACTTTGAGGCGGAATTTGAAAGGGAATCAGGAGGCGACTTAACTATGAAAAACTTAAAATTCCTCATTTCCTTTTATACAGCTTTTCTATTGCTCAATACCCTCGGAGTCAGTTCGAAGGTGTATGCAACAGGCGTATTCAATATTCCACACTTTATAAACCCAGGAGAGTTTTCGATTGGGGTGGAGCCTGAGCTGGATTTTACAGGGGGTGCTGCAGTGGGGGCGAATTTTCGCTATTCCCAAGGCATCAATGACCTCAGTAATTTGACCGGCATCATAGGCACTGGTGGAGGGGTGAGAGGTTTTAGAGTGGGGGCGGCTTATACTTTTGATTTTTTCCCCGATATTGAGAAACAGCCGGGTATTGGCATTGCTCTTCAACCTTTATTTGTCCAATTGCCGAATGCAGGAAGTTTGGAAATCACTGCTATTCCTTATATCCATAAGAGTGTAAAAATGACTCAGGGGGATATTCAAAATATCGAACCTTTTATGTCGATCCCTTTGGGACTTTCCCTTTCTGGAGGGGCTTATCAATCTCTTGTCTCAGTTGTAGTGGGGTCATTATTTCAGCATAGCGAACATATCAGAAGTGTGGTGGAATTTGGAGTGAATTTAAATAACGCGTACACCTACTTTTCAGGAGGAGTCGTTTATTACCATTAAAATTCGACATCGAGCGGCTACATTTGCGCTTTGTGCAACGATTGGGTTGACCGCACTTAAATTACTTGTCGCATATATGTCTCATTCGGTAGGTGTGCTCTCGGAAGGGATTCATTCATTTTTAGATTTGATCTCTGCCACTATGTCCTTTTTTACCGTGAGAGAGGCGGGAAAACCAGCAGATGAAGATCATCCGTTTGGGCATGGTAAAATTGAGACGCTCTCTAGTCTTTTTGAATCACTTTTGCTCGTTGTTGCTGCTCTTTTAATTACTTATGAAGGAGTGATTCATCTGAGGCAACCTGAGCCGATTCATTACGAGGGATTGGCCATTGCGAGCATCGTGTTTTCTCTGATCGTCAGTTATTGGATCTATCGTCATAATTCTTTAGCAGCGAAGGAGACCGAGAGCAGTGCTCTTCATGTCAATGCTCTTCATTTTCTTTCGGATGTTGTAGCCAGTGCTGGGGTTTTACTGGGTTTGCTTGTCCTCAAGTTCACGGGTTGGTTATTCATTGATCCTTTGATTGCTTTTGTTGTTGCGGCCTATATCTTGTTTATTTCGGCAAAACAGGTGAAGGATGCATTACTTGAATTAGCCGATACTCAACTTCCTGAGCATGAAATTCAAACGATCCGATCCTTATTGGTGAGTTCTCAATCTACCCTGATTGAGGCTCATGATCTTCGCACTCGCAAGAGTGGTGCGACTCGACATATTGATTTTCATCTGGTAGTTTGCGGGGGGATGTCAGTGGAGGCATCACATGCCATGTGTGATGAGTTGGAGTCTAAGATTATAGAGGTTTTCCCACGCGCATCTGTCAATATTCATGTCGAACCCTGCGAGAGAGAGCGATTACAATGTCATCTGACCTGTGTTCAGATTCAAAAAAAATAAAAGCTTCTAGCACTCCATTAAAGATTTCGCCTAAGCCTTGGAGTGAAGCGAGCTTAGATGAACTGAAGAATATTCGGGCAATCTGTTTGGATATTGACGATACTTTATCTACACATGGAAAGTTAACTTCCGAAGCTTATTCTGCTTTGTGGCAGTTAAAAGAAGCAGGTTTTATTGTTGTTCCTATTACGGGTCGACCTGCAGGCTGGTGTGATCATATCGCTCGATTTTGGCCAGTGGATGCAGTGGTGGGCGAAAATGGAGCGTTCACTTTTTTCATGGAGCAGAAAATTAGAAAAAGAATGAATACTCCTGCAGGTGCGGATGAAAAAATATTAAAAGAGAAGTTGATTCAACTGAGTAAAAAAATTAAAGAGCGATTTCCAAAGGCAATATGGGCTTCTGATCAACACTATCGTGAGTACGACCTTGCGATTGATATTTGTGAAGACGTTGAACCTTGGAAAATGAGTGACATCAATGAACTCTTAGCTTTATGTGCTCAAGAAGGTGCTCACGCCAAGCTTTCAAGTATTCATGTGAATGCGTGGTTTGGGAATTATGATAAAAGTAAGGGATTTCAGTATTGGTTAGAGCAGGGGGCTTCGGGTTGCAAAAACCCAGACCAATGGCTTTATATTGGAGATTCTCCTAATGATGAGCCTATGTTTGCGAGCTTTCGGTATTCAGTCGGTGTGGCTAACCTAGGAAAATATCTGGATCGGTTGGTTCACCCTCCGACCTGGATCACGACGGGTGAGAGTGGTCATGGCTTTGCGGAGATGGTTCAAAAACTTATTTCTCAAAAACCTGTTTCGACAACCTTATATGGAGTCCGAAACGACTGAATGAGAAAAGGTAAAGATGATAAAAAGTCACTCTATATTTACCAAATAGCTACCGCAGTGATTTTGGGTTCTCTCGTGGGATTCGTATTTGGCAGCAAAGCGGAAATTCTAGGTGAATTAGGAACTTTACTCATTCGTCTTTTAAAGACACTCGCAACTCCGCTCATTTTTTTTGCTATCATTGATGCATTTTGTAAAACCCAAATTCAGGCTAGAAGCGCGATTCGACTTTTTTGTGTCAGTGGTTTTAATGCAGTGATCGCGGGATTGATTGCTCTTTCTCTATCAGAGTTATTTTCTTTTGGTGGAAGCCTTGATTTAGCTCATTTAATTGAAAATATAAAAGGCAAAGTGCCTGATAGTCCATCGCAAGCACTCTCAATGGATTTTATGAAAGCCTTGAGTGGTTTTGTACCTCAAAGTATTCTCGAACCCTTTGCAACCAATAATGTGATTTCAGTGATCCTGATTGCACTTTTAGTGGGGTTGGGCTTACGGCATTTAAAGAAAGTTAAAGAAAATACTTCGGATATTTTGGTCTTGGAGAAGTTCTTCAGTGCAGGATTTAAACTTCTTTCAAGTATCTTAGGGATCATTGTGAAGCTAGTGCCGTTTGCAGTATTTGGTGTGATTGCAAATTTAGTGGGGCTGAATGGTTTTCGTTTCTTTTCTCTTTTATTTTCATTTGTGGCGTGGATTGTTTTGGGATTTGGGATTTATATAGGAATTTATTATTCCATTCTTTTATTTTTTGTGGTGCGTGTTTCGCCAGTTCTATTCTTGACTGAGGGAGCAGAGGCTTTAGTGACAGCATTTGCTACCGGAAGTAGTTTAGTAACACTCCCTGTTACTTTAAAAACATTGCAAGAAAAAATGAAGGTGTCGCAGGAATCTTCTCGATTATCGGCTTGTATGGGTTCTCATTTGAATCATGTAGGAATTTTACTCTACGAAGTGGTTGCAGCACTTTTTATTGCCCAAGTTTTTGGCATTCATCTTTCGATGTTTCAAAAGGCCGTGATTATGGCCTCATCTGTCTTTGCTGCGATAGGAATTGCAGGTGTTCCCGATGCGGGCTTAATCACCTTGTCGTTAGTTTTAACCACTTCTCAGCTTCCATTGGCTCTTGTACCCGCTTTAATGTCAGTGGATTGGTTTATTGGACGATTACGGGCTACCGTCAATGTGATGAGTGACATGCTGGTTGCCAGACTTCTCGATCGCTTTGAGGGACATTAGGGAGAGAGTCGATAGAGTTCCCATTGGTTTTTTTTATGGATATAGCAAAATCGATCATGAAGTCGGTTTTCCCCTTCAGTCCAAAATTCAATCCGGTGAGGCAGAAGACAAAAGCCTCCCCAATGTGAAGGGCGAGGAATTTCTTTACCGGTAAATTTCTTTTTTAATCGTTCAAAGGTTTGAATCATTTCTTCACGACTCGAAATGACAGCGCTTTGTTGAGAGGCAAGAGCGCCCAAACGACTTTCTAACGGTCTCAGTTGCCAATATTGATCTGACTCAAGCTGAGTGACTTTTTTAATTTTACCTTCAACTCGTATTTGGCGATTGACCTCGGGCCAATAAAATACAAGAGCAGCTCGAGGATTCGATCGCAATTCCTTACCTTTTCTACTTTGAAAATTAGTGAAAAAGCGAATGCCCTTTTTATTCATTCCTTTGAAGAGTACGATCCTCGCAGATGGGATTCCACTTCGTGTTGCTGTAGCGAGAGTCATCGCGTCTGGGTTTTTAACTTGCGCTTGAGTCGCCTCATCATACCATTCTAAAAACTGGATCATTGGATCTGGATTCATTTGTTCCTCTAACTTGCGGAGCATGGTACTTCTTTCTGTTTTTGAAAATCAAGAAAATCTCGGAGATCACGAGGTAGGGGGGCTTGAAATTCCATCATCTTTTTGGTGATGGGATGGACGAATTGAATGGAAGCGGCATGGAGAGCATGTCGTGGGAGCAATAGCTTTGCTTCGGCTTCCGGGGTAAGGTATTTCCGATCGTAAAATCGAAGAGCTTCTGATTCAGGGATTCCGTAAAGCTTATCTCCTACAATAGGATGTCCCGCAGCTTCTAAATGAACTCTGATTTGGTGTTGTCTACCCGTTTTAGGAAAACACTCGACTAAGGAATAATCTCCCGCAATTTGAAGTCGTTTAAAAGAAGTAAAAGAGGGTAGTCCTCCCTCACTGAGAGATGTAGGAACCATTTTAAGTGAAATTAAAGAGTGTGTGGCTCGATGTAAAGCAACATCGATTGAAAAACTTTCAGGACAGTGACCCCGCACAATTGCAATGTAACGCTTCAGTGTAGTTCGATCGGCAAATTGTTGAGTGATATGCGTACAAGCTGCTTTATTTTTAGCTAAAACTAAAACTCCACTCGTTTCTTTATCAATTCGATGAACGAGGTAATAATCTTGATCAGCATTGAGAGGGGTTTTATGCCCTTGAGTTTTTAGGTGAGTCAAAAGTGTATTAAAAAAATATCGCCCCGCCGGATGGACGGGGAGTTGGGGGGGCTTATTAATGACAAACAGATTTTCGTCTTCAAATAAAATGCTATAATCAAAGTTAACAGTAGGTTCTGGTTTTCTCTCTGTGAGGACAAGAACTTCATCGCCGGGAATGAGTTGAGAACTTGGTTTGGCGCGCCCGACTGTGAGATGAGGTCCTTGATTTCGGCGAACTGATATCACCCCTAATCCGATCGCGCGTTTGAGCTGCTCTCTGGATCGTCTGTGGTAGCGTTCCTTGAGAAATGCGTCTAATCGGATTCCCTGTTGGTTTGGACCAACCGAATGAGTGACCAAATAGTGGTCAGTAGTAATACTGTGCGTAATATTCATCTTTTTAAAAGGCCTAACAACTAAAATAATTTAATATCGTTGACGCATTAAAAGAGTGATTACTTCTTTTGCGCATACTTCACAATAGCCCAGTTTCGCCTTCATGTTATCTACCGTTTTTCTGGCTAAAATGCCACCCTCGGATGTAGCATCGTCCTCATCTGTACCATAAACGAGGAGTGCATTGCTCATATTTGTGAGGAGGCTTTTTTGAGTCTCAAAATAATGTTTCTCTAGTTTTTTCCAATATTCTGGAAATACTCGTGCATAAACCATGGGGTCTTTCGGATGATCGAGAGACCACACTCCGATTTGAGAAATCATATTTTGTCTAAATGAATCCCGCTCATTAGAATCATCCGGAGCACCTACGATTTTTTCAAATTCAGAAACCAGAGTGAAATCAGGATCTTCTAGTTTTCCGGTCATTGGGTTTTTTATTTTTTCTTTTTTCAAAATAAGAGAAATATGGGACACATACTTTTTTAAGAAATCTTCCCATTGGGTTGAGTTATAAATTCCGATTGAATCTTTTACTTCCCGGTCAATTTTATTTAAATATTCATTCCGTACAGTATTGATAAATTCTGCTGAGTCATGAAAGCCATCTTTAACATCCTGCTTAAGGAAGTCGTATTCGCTGATTCTTTTTATAAACTCTTCCAATTCGCGCAATACCGCAAGAGGTGATAGGCAATGAAATTCAGGATTTTGAGCCGCATCAAATAAAATGGTTTTCATTTCTCGAGCGGATGCGCCCATTCGACCTTCATAATACGGGATGTTGACATACTCTTCTTTTAACTTTCGGAGAGAAGCCCTGAGTAATTTTCGATCCTCTGCAGAAATTGAGTTCGGCAGGTCTCCCGAATCGTAGAGGCGAGCTTTTTCCATTGGCGTTAAATTTGAAATAAGAGTGCTGACTGGAGGAGGATAGTTGATACTATTTGGCTTTTTGAGTCGACTCAAAACAGCCCACAGTGCGATAGTCCATGCCACATGAGGAGACGTATGTTTTTCACCTGCAATTTGTGGCAATAGAGGTGCATAGATTTCTTGTTCCTCACTGACGGAGAGTAAATAGGGGACACGGACCAGTTCGATCCGTGCTTTAAAGCTTGTAAAGTCGGGGAAATCTTTGAATGCATCCAGTTGAACTTCATTGGTAGATCCCAACAAGACGGAATCAAGATAGGCAATACTATTTCCAACGTTCACTGCACCGGTTTCACATGCACCTAATAAGTACTTAAAGGTATCTACCGGACGTTTGAGTAAATCGCTGAATTCAACAATGCCACGATTCCCATCGACAAGATCTCCATCCAGCGAGAAAAGATTAATCCCTTGTAATGAAGCGGGCAGTGAACTTAAACTCTTATTATAACTGAGTTGTCGATATTGAGCATCGACATGCATTTGGGGCTCAATAGTGACTAAGCTTTTCCGGTATCTTCGAGAAAAATAGAGTCGTTCTATTTGCACATTCATCAGTATTTTTCGAAAATCTCCACTATTTGAAATCAGGAGAGCATCAAAAATTTGTTTGCAGCGATGGCAAAGATCTCCCCGCGTTAAATAACTTGGAAGAGAATCCCAGATTGGATGGATATTCTTTACACCCATGAGTTTTTCCAAAAAATCTCTGCGATGCTCTTGTGGGATGACTAAAAGAGGATGATCTTTCATCTCACATGGTATTCGGGCTGCCACTTCGTCGTCGGGAAGGTTTGCATAAGTAGTGAGGGTTTCTTTGCTAGGTGAGTAAGTGTTAATTCCTATACCCTCTCGCGTGTACCGTTCAATCGGAAAAATCCAATTAAAACTATAAGTAGCTCCCTCGGGTTCTTTTGAGTAACGTTCAACACCACCCATCATTGCATGAATTATTGAGCTCTTTGCACTTCCATTGGGGCCGTGAAGAAGAATCAGCTTATTATTCAGGCCTTGTCTGGCAAATGCCTTGAGCGCTCGATAAATTTGGCTTTGAACCCACTCATGTCCAATAATCTTAGGGGCGATTCCATCTATAGGGAAGTCGAAGAGTTTGTAGCGACAACCTGTTTCCAAAGAGGTGGTCCCATAGAAGTCCATCATATCCACTAAATATTGGGCTGACCCCCTCGCTTGTAGTTTGGGTTGTTCTAAAAAAAGCGACAGGTATTCTTTAAAACTTAATATTCTCCGATTCGAATCAAAATCCTTTTTTATAGCTTGATCGATGAAGCCTAAAGTCTCTTGCCCAGAAAGTGGACCCTGTTCTTTATTCATAGAACGATTTTACCATATTATTTGGATTTTCTCCTGCTTCCTCCTTTTCTTGCTTTCTTTTTTGTTTTCTGAGGAAGGGGTTTTTCAAATTTTAATCGTGGATGCTCTGGGTCCATTAATAAATGATCCCTATCGTTGAGTGGACCGCTCTTCTGAATGTATTGGATCAACGCATTTCGCGCCAAAAGATTGGATGACATTTGGATGCGGTCTGCTGGAATTTTTGACATAGGCCAGCCCATATCGTCACCACCGGTGACTAAAAAATCAATAGTGGCTAAGGTGTAGTACCGATTTGGATCCAGGGGCTTTCCGTTGGGTAGGGTGATCTCCAAAAGTCGATTGGTTTCCCACGGTTCAGACACGCCATTTCCATTTAGATCATTATTCGGTGCATGATAGGCAGGATTGATCAATCTTAAACGAAGTCCAGACACGGATCCAAAACCGCGAGAGCCACTTTCAGCGACTCGGAGGATCATTTCTAATTCTTTGCTTGTAACGCGCAGAGTTGCAATCGAGTTCTCAAAAGGCGAAGATCGAAACACTGCGCCATAGGTGATGGGACCGGCTTCGAGGGGCGCACGAATTCCACCTCGATTGACATAGGCAAAATCAGTCCCTGCCGCACTTCGAATGGCATCCGCCATTAAATTTCCTAATGCTGATTCTCCATTGTGATTGATGTCAATGGGTTGGACAGCCATTCCTAATATTTTTTGCTTTTCAACTTCTGATTTAGCCAAAATTGGCTGTAGCAAAGAGTCAATCTTTGAGTCGGGTTTAATGGTTTTGCCATGAAACGTTAAGGGTACTAAAGGACCTCGCCCCTTTTTGGGTGCGGGTCGATCTCCATTACAATCATTTTGATTTTGAAAAACTCGTCTACAAACGGGAACAGGTCCTTCAATCAGGGTTAAATCATCCAGGAGTTTCTTCTGTGCCCAGTCGTATGTAAGATAAATAACGTTTAAATAACGGCCAAAAGCCCCTCCTTGAATCACAGGAACATTGGCCACCCAATGATGAACTAGAGTGTGTGTATGACCTGAAACCACACCGTCTACTATTCCTGTAGGCAATGAACGCAAAACCTTGACGATTTCATCTTGGTCTCCACACTCTCCTTGAGGATCTGAAGATTTTCTCATTAATCTGCCTGCCGATACTCGGCCCGGCTCGCATTTTAAGCCTGCATGAGCTGTGATCAGAATGATGTGAGCGCCCTGCTTACGAAGTGCAATTGATTCCAGTAATGTTGCAGATTTTAAATCATCAAATTTAAGCGTAGCTACGTTGGCGGCACGAGTGGTGGTTGGAGTATCTTGCGTGGAAAGACCAATAATTCCAACTTTAAGATTTCCAACTTGAATCAAAGTGTGAGGAAGCGTATTTGGAAACGAGGCAAGGTTACCGGTTGCTTTGTCGCTAATATTAGCTGCTAGGTAAGGGTAGTGCGCTTCTCTCATTCTTGATTCTAAAACAGGGAGTCCAAAATCAAACTCATGATTTCCAATCGCGGCAGCATTCAATCCAGTGTTATTAAAAAACCGAACCATGGGTGCGCCAAATTCTAAATTGCTTTCAATTGAACCTTGAAATTCATCACCTCCATCTAGCCAAATCATATGATCGCCGAACTCTTCACGCAGAATTTTAATATAACTTGCTAGAACAGCAGCTCCACCCGCCTCATAGGAGATTCCTTTTGAGCCTTCTGTTTCTCGAGTTTTTAAAGAGAGTGGGGCGAGCGTTCCATGGATATCATTGGTTCCTACGATAGCAATCGTTTCAGTTCCACTGCTGGGTATATTTGAAGGCGATTCCTGAGAGCCTGTTTTTGCAGGTTCAGTGCTACAGGCTGAAAACGAAAGAAAAAGGATGCCAATAACAAATCGTTTAAAATAGGATTTCATCCCAGTATCATGCTGTAAATGGGTCCGTACTGTCAATTCATTGTCGATAGTTCCTTAAGGGATATTAGGCATTCAGTCGTATTTATTGTTGTTTGTATATACTTCTCCTAAGATAAGAAGAATGGATTCAAAATGGAAATCACAACTCTTGAAAAGGATGAATGTTCTTCCACTTCTTTATATTGGGATTTTTTTTGAGGTTTCTGTCAGTCCCCCCTGCTTTGCGGAAATCAATTATCAGGATATGAAGGGTGTTCATGATTTAGTCAACCCTGAGTTTGAGCACCTTTCTCCTATTTACGGATTTACGCTGCTGGGCACGAAGACGCTTGAGAATATGAGATTTTATGGAAATTACGGGCCTAAAAGACAGGGCTTGGATTGTCTCGAAAAATTGACCCGAGTTCATGAACTCTTAGCTAAAAATGAAGATTGTCCTCAAGACGCAATTTCAGCGCTGATTCAAAGACTTTTTCCATCTCAGGATGGTGTGAATTTCGTTGCCAACCAGATCAACTCGGATCCTATTTCGCATTTGAGACCTGAAACCGTCGGAAAGGTTTTAGGTCAGATGGCTCGTATGGAAGATTCAGAACTGGAAAGTCCAGAAAAAACCCAAGAATGGATCGCCAATCTCAAAGACGTTCTCTATGAGGAAATGAATCCTCAAAGCTATTACGTGAGGTTACGAAAAAATGCCGAAGTTCAGTTGAAAAACCTCATCAGAAGACCAGCAAAAAAACAATGCGATGGATGCCAAAAACTCCAAGAGCGGATTGCTACTATTAAAATAATCCTCAAGAGCTTCAATCCTGGCTCAGAACCTCCAGCTTTAAATTCTCCAAAAAAAGGAAAAGGCAAGGAAAGGGACTTTGAAGAGATTGCGAGTCTTCTGGTGAATGCGCTCAAAGAGTCTAGAGGTTCGTCGCGGCTTTATCCCAAGCATCTTCCGGAACAAATCCTTCTTGCCTACTTTTGGAAAAAAGGAAATGAAAAACAAGATTTTATCCGACTCTTGAAAGGGATGGCTCACCCTCATAGTAGAGCGGCCAGTTTATTGAATCATTCGCCAGCCATTCTTTTGGGTATCCTTAAAAACGAAGCATTTTTGGAAGATGATCAGCAGCAGCAGGACTTTCTTGCTCAGAAATATACCAAAACTGATTTTGATTTAGCGAGTCTCTTAGTGAATCTCAAAGGAGATTCGAAGAAGACTGTACAGAGAGTTGTAGCGGACTTTCTTGATCATCCGGAAAAACTAGTTTTTTATTCCCATCAAGACAATCTAACAAATAAGTCTTTGGCTCCGATTCTATCTTATGGTGTAGCCAAACACTCAAGTTTGGGTGGAGGGGGTTATGCTGATTGTGGAGAGACCAGCCTTAGAAATTTTTTAAACATTGTGGTTTATGATCCAATCAGCGAAAAATTTAATGCTCGGTACTTGGCTCAACGGCAAGACAAAAATCCTGATCAACAGATCAACCCGAATTTAATTTTATTCTACCAGAAGCATTCCGACCCAGCTGCTTCAGTGAATCAAGCAGTGAGAGATGAATGGAGCGAAACCATTACCTCTCGTCATGAGGGGGTAAATTACATAAAACCGGCTGTCACCCCACAATGTGAAATCAGCAGTGAGGGAAGCGGAATTGACAATATGATGGTGGTTCTGGATCGATTACTCAATCTCCCCCAAGTCAAGAAGCGGTCTGAGCATTTAGATGAACTTTGTAAAACTCTTTCCAGGCATGACTTTGAACTCAGTTGGAACCTAAGAGGTTTGCCTAATAAAGATCAAAGTAATAACCTGATCAACGAAATGAAGTATGCAGATATTGAGTTTAGTATTAATGGAAAGTCCAGCTTTATCTGGCAATTTAAGAAAGGACATTTTGTCATCCAGGAAATTTATGGTAGTCGAGAAAGCTGGAAAGATCAATTAGCGCAAGAGGTGTCCAAACGAATAAGTAGAGAGACAAGTAGAGAGACAAGTAGATCCAATACTCAGTTCTCCCCATTACTTCTCTATTGGTTTGCTACAGAGAAGAACTGGGATCAATTGGAGGTCAATTCAAAACTTATTAAAACCAATCTAATTTATTCTTTGCCCCTTTCTTCCAATGAAGTAAAACTTTTTGCATTTCAAAAAATTGTTCAAAACCACTTGGATACTCTTTATCCAATAGCAAAAAGGTTGCAAGCACAGCTTCCTATGGACGATAGCTACACTCAAAAACGACTCTCTGCTACGTTGGCTGACTTTGACTACCCCTGGGGGTATCCACCTCATGCAATAGATCAACCAGAAATTAAATACACGCGTATTTCAAATGACCCTCAATGGAGGGCGGCTCTCATAGCTCATCATGGAAAGTTCTTTGAGAATGCTTGGATGGATCCAAGAGGAGTAATCTGGGGTGATGTGATTAGGAATGAAGATGGTTCTATTCGGAAGATGAGTTTCAAGGACGCAGAACTCTATTGCAATGCGACTGGAGCTCATCTGCCGACTGAAAAAGAATTCGATGCTCTGATAAAGGATATGGGTGGGAGAGTGTTGATGGGTTACATTCCACAGTTTTTACCTCATTTGTATGAAAATATATTTTGGGCGTCATTCAGTTATCCAAATGTTGTTGACTTTGGTCATGTCTTCAATGGCACCCATGGCGTTCTCATCTTAGACGGTCGTGTTGATGATGAAGCAGCCCGGTGTGTTGTACTGTCGGCTGTAGGTGTACGCCGGCCAAGGTAAATCCAAGTATTTATCTCAGTTCGTCTCAGTCCGCCTCAGCCCTCCTCAGTCTGTTATCTTGATATTACCTGATAATGACGCATTGCTTGCGAGGTGCTCAGAATTATATTCTTTGTTGCTGGCGGGCTGTGCTGTTAGACTATAACTAGGTAGGCTATATAAAGATGCGTGAATATCGTCGAAAGATTGTTTTATTCCTTCTTCTTTTTTCAATATCGGTAATTGCAGCGGGAGTTTTTTTTAAAATTCGTTCATTTCAGCCTGAATCAGAGCTGAAAATGACTCCTCAACCGACTCAAGACTCTAGTGTGGTATTGAAATTGAAAACCCCTCTTCAAAACGAAGTCATGACCCCAGAAAATCGGGTTTCAGAAAAGCCAGATGATCTAGAAAAGCCAGATAAGAAGGATGCTTTAGAAGATCACTCTGATAAAAAAAGCCTTGTGCAACAGGAAGTCGTTAAAGAAAATAGCCTGAAAAAAAATGGAGCTCCTCAAGGGAATCTCACTCCGGAGAGCTCGAATAAAAACGCCTGTTTGAAAGTTGAATATCCGGGCGAAGGATTTCAAAATACAAAGGTTTCGCGTGAAGATTGGGTTCAGGTCACTGATCAGTTTCATGAGGCAAAACGTCTTTTGCATGGCTGGCTCTTAAAAAACCATGCGCGGTTTTCTGATAAAAATGTGACCTTGATGGAGACTCAGCTTCAAGATTTAAAGATCGAACGACCGCCCTCAATTGAAGAACCCGATTTAAGTTGGAGAGGGATTGGAATTTGGGTTCAGGATAATCAAGGAATGCCAATTCTTCGCATCAGTGGAGGTTTTGTAAAGCTGGTGAGCCATGAGCCCAAACGGTCATTATTTGAAATGACACGATTAGTCGCTCAAAGTTGGGCTCCTTGTGAACTGAAAAGAGTAGGTGCCGATTCACCTTGGAATCCTCTTCTCAAGTGTCTAGAGGTTGATCAAGAATCTGCGTGTGGAGCTGGATCTTATTCAGAAGAGGGTTGGGCCGTATCTTCAAGTCTGGCGACTGAACTCTCTCCTCCTGGATGCACTGTTCCACTGTTTTTCAATTCTCAAAAGAATCAATGTTTGCAAAAAATGGCTCAGATTAATCCCTCTCTTGAAAACACGAAGCCGATAGAAAGTAAAAAGAACTGAATTAGGATAAATACTTTATGATACGAGATGGTCTTAAAATCGCAATTCTCTTCGTACTTCTCTTCCTAATTCTTTTGGGGATGGGCAGTCTTTTTCAAGGCTGTTTTACACCTACGAGTGATATTATAACTCCCGATCATCCTACATCTGAAGCTTCCTCTCCGTTAGTGGAGGCTTATATTGAGTACCCCGGTCCCCATGAGAAATGGGCAGGACCTTTTAGTTTTGTGATTCATGTGACAATTCGAGGGCCAGGGAAGCCACAAATTATGATTTCTCCTGAAATACTCAAGCCTCAAGCCACCGAGAAAAAAACTGAAAGCGTAGGTTCACAGGGGTTATCCACAGAGGCAGTGCGGGAAGAGTTAGCGCGTTTAAATGCGGCTATGCAAGAACCAGAGCGAGTTTTTCACGGTTGTCTCTATCCTGTTCGTGTGAGTCTCATACGAGCGGATGGGGTTTTGATTGAACGCCAGGGTTGTAGGGGGCAGCTCGGGTGGCCTCGGATTGCCAGTGAAATTTCAAACCATCTGATTGAGTCATTGAGGTAATCATTGATTGTGCGCCTGCCACGAAGGATGAACTCAAGCTAAGTCATCATGATGACATCGCCTTTATTAATGACTGTATGGTGAGTGGGCTCATATCGTCATTTTGCTTGGATGAGTATTTGAATTTTTTATGGATTTTCGCAATTCATCCTTCGTGACAGGCGCACAATGAATCATTAATACAAAACCCATCCTTGGGTTCTATTTTCCCATCCCTGGTTAAGTAGATTGTAAACGAAGTTTTGCAAGAGTCACGACGCAGAGAGTTGAAATGATAAGTTTTTTTATGACCTTCCTTTAGGGTTGTTCCTTTAGGGGTGTTGATAAAGATTGAATAGGGTCCTGTAGCAGCGTAAAGATCCCGCTCCCCGCTGCCACAGGACCCTATTCAATCTTTACCCTTAATTCCATTGAACTGGAACCTGTGTCACCTTAGCATCTGCTTCAGCAGAACGTTGAATTCTGATAAAGCCATTTTGTCGGCCAAACTGGAAAATATCACGAGTGACTTTGACGTCTTGGGTACAGTAATCAATAATTTTTTGAACTTGTCCTGACTTCCACCATTCCACAGCAAGGAGGCCGTCTGCCGATTTCCCAGTGCCTAATGTTCCTCGGGCAACCGCTTCGAGCTTCAGAAATCTTTGACGAGTCAGAGCTTCAAGATCGTACATGATATCAAAGACATCCAGTTTTTTAGGGTTGAGTCCATAAGGAACCATGACAGGTAAGTCAAATCCACGGATATTATATCCGATCACTAAACGTTCTTCGCAGAGTTCAATCAGTTTTTTAAGTTCATTTTCTCGATAAGCTATAAACTGATCCGTTTTACTGTCATAGGCACACGCTACAGAGATTCCTAACTGATCAACATGGTCCCATCCTCCGACCTCTTGAACCAATTTTTGAGTCTCCACGTCGATAATTAAAAAATGTCTATGCTTAAGGAAAAGACTCGAGGGTACGACATCTTCGGAAAAGGGGATACAGCTTGCATGTCGCCAAAAGGAAGCGTTCAATTTGATTCGTGTAGGGGGGGTACTCATAGGTTGAAAACACTTTGACCGGAAGCTTTCTTGTTGTCAAGATGCTCGAGTGTATGCAAAATGCCATCATGAATGAGAAAGTGAACGAAACTACCCGTTATTTAAAAGAAAATTTTAATGTCTTCTTGGAGGATTTGAAAACTTTAGTTCGTATTCCTAGCGTGAGTTTTTCCGGTTTTCCTGAGTCAGAATTGCAACACAGTGCTGAAGCAGTCGCTGCGCTTTTAAAAAATCGCGGATTAGAAAACGTAAAAATCTTAAAAATTCCAGGAGCTCACCCCTATGTTTATGGGGAGCGAATGAGAGCACCGGGTAAGCCGACTTTACTTCTATACGCCCACCATGATGTCCAACCTCCAGGGAGGGAAGAGCTTTGGGAGACTCCTCCTTTTGAGCCTACAGAAAAAGAAGGTCCAGGAGGCAAGCGACTCTATGGAAGAGGATCGGCAGATGATAAAGCGGGTATCATCGTTCATACCTCTGCTATTTCTTCCTATTTGAGAACGCAGGGAGAATTGCCGGTCAATGTGAAAGTCATTATTGAAGGTGAAGAAGAGGTGGGAAGTTCTCATCTTTCTCACTTCCTTGAGTCTTATCGTGATGAACTCGATGCAGATATTCTTGTATTGACTGATACTGGAAATTTTGATTGTGGCATTCCCGCTTTAACCGTCGCGCTTCGAGGATTAGTGGGTGTCGAAGTGGAAGTGAGAGCTCTCACAAAAACAGTTCATTCAGGAATGTGGGGAGGGCCTATTCCTGATCCTGCTATGGCACTTGCAAAAATGTTATCGAGCTTGGTCGACTCAGGTGGGCAGATTGCTATACCTGGAGTATTAGATCAGGTTCGACCTATTCATCCGCAAGAAAAATCCGAGCTTCAAAAAATTCCATTTAATGAAAAAGACTTTCGAGAACAATCTGGAATGATACCGAGCGCTCAGTTTTTAAAAATGGACCCATCGCCGTTAGTACAACTTTGGCGCCTTCCGAGTCTTACTGTGAATGCTATTCAAGCTTCTTCCCGGCATCAGGCTGGAAATATTATTAATGATATTGCGTGGGCAAAAGTCACAATTCGAGTGGTTGCTGATATGGACCCTCAAAAAGTACTTCAGCAACTCCAAGATCATCTCCAGGCACAAGTGCCCTGGGGATTAGAAGTTCAGTTGAAAGTAGAGGCCTGTAATGGAGCTTGGGCAACTGACGCAAAGGGTCCGGCCTTTGAAGCTGCAGAACGAGCGCTGACCCTGGGGTATGGGAAAGCTCCATTTAAAATTGGAGCAGGTGGAAGTATTCCTTTTGTTCAACCCTTTGCTGATGCCTTAGGAGGAGCTCCAGCGCTGTTGATTGGAGTAGAAGATCCATACACCAATGCACATGGAGAGAATGAAAGTGTATTGATCCATGACCTTCAGAGTGCTTGTTTAAGTCAAGTTCATCTTTTTAATGAACTCTCTCAAATAAAAAAATGAGTCTAGTAGAAGAAGCTCTTTTGTCTCAACGGCAAACGTGGAGAGTGATCAGTCGAGAAGTTGTAAGCGGAGGCTGGATTCATAGTTTACCGCATCAGCCCCCTCGTCGAATTCTCCTATTCGGGGTAGGAAGTAGTTATTTTGCGGCGAAGTTGATAGCTTATTCACTGATTCGAAGTATGCAGCTCGATTCAGTACGCTCCCCGATTCCAGTCATTGCTTGCTCTAGTCTTGGGATTGGGGTCGATGTCATTCCTGCAAAAGACGACTGGATATTCTCTTTGAGTCATCGAGGTCAAACCCGAGTTACTCTTCAGGCTTTAGAAAAATGTGCGCACACAGGTGCCTACATTGTTTTTGTAGCCGCTAAAGGTACTACGAAACCTTCATTAGCCCAACTTATGTTATCTACATCTGAAGTTGAAAAATGTGAACCACACACTGTTGGAATGACGAGTGCCATTTGTGCAGTAACATCACTTTTATTGGGACCTAGGGCAATAGCGTTTTGGAATTCGATGAGTTCAAAGCCGAATCCAGATTTAAAACAATTGCGAGAACGCATTCAGTATCCTCCTACCGTTTTATTGGGGGAGTGGGAAGGTGAGTGGATTGCTCGCGAAATTGCACTTAAATTAACAGAAATGGCCTCTCTTCGGTGTCCTGTTTTTAGTAGCGAAGAGTTTTTTCATGGGCCTCAGGTTTTGACTAAAAAACGGGGCGCCGCAGAGAGAATTTGGCATGTTTCGGTTGCGGGTGATCCGAGAGAGAAACAGATACAGGCTGATTATCGAACCTGCGTTCCTCGAGCAGGGGCGTTGTCTTGGGTTTCCTCCCTTGTAGAAATGCAATGGCTCACTTTGGCGTTAGCTTTAAGTCTAGGGGTCAATCCTGATGTTGGAGAGTGAACTGCGGATTTTAAAAAAACGAATTTCATTCATTAAAATGGGTTTAACAACTGATTTTATTGATTAATTTTATTGACCCATTCGTCAATTGTAAAATCCTTCTACAGATCAGAAATGTCGATCTATTGTTCACTTAATTAAATTTATTAAAATAAATATATAAAATTAAACAGAAATTTTAAGATATTGCGCAATCCATTATGGATGGTCTAAGGCTTGCTTATATAAATTATATTAAATTAATAAGAGGGATTATGAATTATTTAAGTCATGCTATGTTAGTCGTATCATCCATATGTTTATTTTCACCTCAGTCCTTTGCGGTCAGTGATCATAAACGCATGCTTGAAGTGAGCGAAGATGCTTTTACCGCTAGGGATTTAATTGTTCAACTCGATGCCGGTTCAAGTGAGGATGAAGAAAATTGTAAGCCCGTCAAGGAGTCCTGTTGCGCCGAGAATCCAAATCTTTACGACACAACAGGCCTCCTTGACGGGCTTGTAAGCAGCCCTAAAGGAACTACTTACGAAAATTCTAACAAAAGACAAAGAACTCAAGAAGCGGATAAAGATCAAGCGGATCTTGTAGCGCAATATTGTATTTCACAACAAAGTTTAGATCTATTTCTTTCAGTAGATGAAGGGGAGTTGACTGAAGAAGGTGCTGAAAATGCGTGGAAGGAAGTTCAGGAACAACTAGATTTATGCGATAATGACCTTCTCGTAAATTCAGAAGAGCTTGATTCGTTCCAATGCTGGCCATACTTCGAAAAGAAACAAGATTTATTTGTTCACATTCTAGAAAACAAAGAAGAATTGAATATTGACCTAGACACTCTACTGAACGACACAGAAAAGAAACAATTCAAATGTGACTTTAACGGCTGCAATTACGGCGGTTCTAATAATAAATGGTCTTTTAAGAAACATCAACTGATTCACACAGGAGAGAAGCCCTTCGAATGTAACATGAAGGACTGCAATTACTCGACTAAGTACAAACACGACCTCAAGAGGCATCAATTGATTCACACAGGGGAGAAGTTTTTCGTATGTAACGTGAACGACTGTAAATTCTCGGCTAGTCATAAAAGCAACCTCAAGAGGCATCAAATGATTCACAGAGGAGAGAAGGCTTTCGTATGTAACGTGAACGACTGTAAATACTCGACTAATTACAAACAAGACCTCAATAGGCATCAATTGACTCACACAATAAAAAACTAATCAATTCAATGAATAAGAGGGATTATGAATTATTTAAGTCACGCTATATTAGTCATATCGTCCATATGTTTACTTTCGTCTCAGTCCTTTGCGGTCAGCGATCATAAACGAATGCTTGAAGTGAGCGAAGATGCTTTTACCGCTAGGGATTTAATTATTCAATTCGATACCGTTTCGAGTGAGTATGATGAAAATTCTAACAAAAGACAAAGAACTCAAGAAGCGGATAAAGATCATGCAGATCTTGTAGCGCAATATTGTATTTCACAACAAAGTTTAGATCTATTTCTTTCAGTAGATGAAGGGGAGTTGACTGAAGAAGGTGCTGAAAATGCGTGGAAGGAAGTTCAGGAACAACTAGATTTATGCGATAATGACCTTCTCGTAAATACAGAAGAGCTTGATTCGTCCCAATGCTGGCCATACCTCGAAGAGCAACAAGATTTAGTTGTTCACATTCTAGAAAACAAAGAAGAATTGAATATTGACCTAGACACTCTACTGAACGACACAGAAAAGAAGCGATTCAAATGTGACTTTAAAGGCTGCAAGTACTCAACTACTCATAAAGGCCACTTCAAGCAACATCAAATGATGCACACAGGAGAGAAGCCTTTCGTATGTAACGTGAAGGACTGCAATTACTCGACTAATCATAAAGGCCACTTCAAGGTACATCAAATGATTCACACAAGAGAGAAGCCTTTCGTATGTAACGTGAAGAACTGCGAATACTCGACTAATCATAAAAGCAACTTCAAGAGGCATCAACTGGCTCACACAATAAAAACTATTCAATTCAATGAATAAGAGGGATTATGAATTATTTAAGTCACGCTATATTAGTCATATCGTCCATATGTTTACTTTCGTCTCAGTCCTTTGCGGTCAGTGATCATAAACGAATGCTTGAAGTGAGCGAAGATGCTTTTACTGCTAGGGATTTAATTATTCAATTCGATACCGTTTCGAGTGAGTATGAGGAAAATTCTAACAAAAGACAAAGAACTCAAGAAGCGGATAAAGATCAAGCGGATCTTGTAGCGCAATATTGTATTTCACAACAAAGTTTAGATCTATTTCTTTCAGTAGATGAAGGGGAGTTGACTGAAGAAGGTGTTGAAAATGCGTGGAAGGAAGTTCAGGAACAACTAGATTTATGCGATAATGACCTTCTCATAAATACAGAAGAGCTTGATTCGTCCCAATGCTGGCCATACCTCGAAGAGCAAAAAGATTTAGTTGTTCACATTCTAGAAAACAAAGAAGAATTGAATATTGACCTAGACACTCTACTGAACGACACAGAAAAGAAGCGATTCAAATGTGCCTTTAAAGGCTGCAAGTACGCTTCTAATCATAAATCGCCTTTTCAGCAACATCAAATGATTCACACAGGAGAGAAGCCTTTCGTATGTAACGTGAAGGACTGCAATTACTCGACTAATCAGAAAGGCCACTTAAAGCAA